>NZ_JAUSXG010000001.1:1486250-2972500 GCF_030815855.1 Variovorax paradoxus
ACCCGACCATGATCGCCAACGTGCTGCAGACCGATCCGCACGAGGCGCGCGACCTGATGAGCTGGCGCATGGCCTTCCATGTGCTGCTGGTGGTCCTGTTGCCGGGCGTGGCGCTCTGGCGCGCGCGCTTGGTGCCGATGCGCTTCGTCTCCAAGCTCTGGCGCAATGCGGCGCTGCTCCTGCTGGCCGTGGCGGTGGCGCTGGTAGCGGCTGTGTCGATGAACCGGCAGCTCGCGCCGCTGATGCGCAACAACATTCATCTGCGCTACATGATGAATCCGGTGGCGAGCCTCTATTCGGCCGGCTCGGTGCTCATCAAGCCGATGTTCAAGCGCAGCCGCAAGCTGATTCCCATCACCGCCGGAACGGCCTTGGGGGCAAGCTATGCGGACCAGGCGCGCCCGCCGATGTTCGTGATGGTGGTGGGCGAGACGGCGCGGGCCGACCACTTCGGCCTCAACGGCTATGCGCGCAACACCACGCCCGAACTGGCGACGCGCGGCGTGCTGAGCTATCGCGACGTGCATTCGTGCGGCACCAACACCCTGGCCTCGGTGCCGTGCATGTTTTCGCCCCTGGGCAAGCAGGGCTACGAATCGCGCAAGGACGACTACGAAAACCTGGTCGACGTGCTGCAGGCCGCCGGCCTCGCGGTGCTGTGGCTCGACAACCAGGCGGGCTGCAAGGATGTCTGCACGCGCATTCCGAATGCCTCCGCCTTCGACAGCCTTTCGCCGGCGCAGAAGAGCGCGCTGTGCGACGGCGAGGAATGCCTGGACGACGTCATGCTCAAGGGCCTCGACGCGCGCATTGCCGCGCTGCCGGCCGAGCGCCGTGCAAAGGGCGTGGTGCTGGTCATGCACCAGATGGGCAGCCACGGCCCGGCTTACTACAAGCGTTCGGCGCCGGAGGTGAAGCGCTTCCTGCCCGAGTGCAAGACCAACGCGCTGGCCGAGTGCGGCCATGCGGAGCTGCAGAACGTGTATGACAACTCGATTGCGCAGACCGATCGCTTCCTGGGCCAGGCCATCGACTGGCTGAAGGCGCAATCGGGGCAGTACGACCCGGCGCTGCTCTACGTGAGCGACCATGGCGAATCGCTCGGCGAGTACGGGCTGTTCCTGCACGGTGTGCCGTACAGCTTCGCACCCGAGGCGCAGAAGCACGTGCCCATGGTCACCTGGTTCGGCGAGGGCATGAGCGAGCGCCGGAAGCTCTCCCGCCCGTGCATGGAAGCGGGGCTCGATGCGCCGCTGACGCACGACAACCTGTACCACACCGTGCTGGGGCTGATGGACGTGAGCAACTCCACCTACAAGCCCGCCCTGGACGCGCTCGCGTCCTGCCGAAACAAGGCTTGAGGGATCGCTATTTCTTCTCGCGGGGCAACCGCCCCATCAGGAAGAATTCCGGATTCGGCTGCATGCCGCTGAAGCTTGCAAGCCGGTTGCTCAGGCCGAAGAAGGCGGTGATGGAAGCGATGTCCCAGATGTCCTCGTCGTCGAATCCATGGACATGCAATGCGCTGAAGTCCGCATCGTCGATTTCGTGCGAGCGTTCGCAGACCTTCATTGCAAAGTCGAGCATCGCGCGCTGCCGCGGCGTGATGTCGGCCTTGCGGTAGTTCACCGCCACCTGGTCCGCCACCAAAGGCTTCTTCTCGTAGATGCGCAGCAGCGCGCCGTGCGCGACCACGCAGTACAGGCACTGGTTGGCCGCGCTGGTGGTCGTGACGATCATCTCGCGGTCGCCCTTGGTGAGCGAGCCTTCTTCCTTCAGCATCAACGCGTCGTGGTACGCGAAGAAGGCGCGCCACTCGGCCGGGCGGCGCGCCAGCGCAAGGAAAACGTTGGGAACGAAGCCGGCTTTCTCCTGCACCGCCAGAATTGCGGTGCGGATGTCTTCCGGCAGGTCTTTCAGCTCGGCGAGAGGGTAGCGGTCGGCCATGTGGTGTCTCCTGGTGGCAATGCCGGGATCATAGGCAACTACCCCACGAGCAGCTACCGCCGCCGAGCGTGCAGGCCTACTTCAGAGCCTTGCCTTGCGTTGCCCCCAGCGGCGTGTGCAGTTGCGAAGCCACCCACTGGCCCGTGTTGTCGTCGCGGCCCTGCAGCAGGTAGCGCGTGTCGGGCTTGCCGTAGTTCTGCACCGCCATGGCCGAGAACTTGCCGATGTCGGTCTTCGGGTCGCGCAGGCGGTTGACGATCAGCACCTTCTTGGTGTCGGCAAAGTCGGCCATCATGTTCTGGTCGCCCTCGCTGTCGCCGGCGATGAAGCTCGGGCCGTAGCCGTATTTGCTCACCAGGAAGCGCTGGATGTTCTTGGTCTTGCCCGGGCCTTGCGTCTGGTCGTAGCCGCGCCGGTACTCGGGCTGGATCACGCCATTGGCGTCGCGCTCCAGTTCCATCGCCAGCACGCGGTCGGCCGGGTTGTTGTAGCCGAAGGCGGGGTTCGACGAGATTTCCTTGATCACGTCGACGAAAGATGCGGAACACACCCACACATCGAAACCCGCGTTCCGGAACGCGGCGTACAGCTCCTGCATTTCTGGCTGTAGCCGCAGGCCGTTCTTCCAGCTGACCGAGACGACGCCCGCCTGCCCGGGCAGTGCGGCGGGCGACGTCCATTTCACCTTGGCCACGGGTTCCTTCAATTGCCATGCCACGGTTTCCGCCGTGAGCTTGCGCACCTGCGCTTCGGTCATGCCGACGAAGAGGTAGGTCACCCACGGGTAGGCCGTGTCGTGGTCGAAGGTGTCGCCGATGGCTTCGTAGAGATAGCGCACCTTGGTGGTGAATGCGATGTAGTGCGGGCTCAGCTTCACCGCGGCCAGCGGCTGGCTGCCCTTGAGGCCGCTGTAGTTCTGGTAAAGCCAGGTGTAGCTCGCCACGATGTCGGGCACCAGCCGGTCGATGTTCACCGGCTGGCCGGCCGCGTTGTTGTACGCGGGAAGAAAATCTTTCTTGGGGATGTTCTTGCGCAGCGCCACTTCGAGCTGCGCCGGCGTGGCGCCGAAGACCAGGTTCTCGAGCTGGTAGATCAGCGAGGCTTCCTCGATGTCGAGGAACACGCTGGTGTTGTCCCAGTCGAACACCACGTAGGGCGGCTTGGCGGCGTTGTAGCCCGGGCTTTGCTTGCCGAGGCTGGAGATCAGGCCTTCGATCTGGGCGCGGTTGAAAGCGTCCCAGTGGGCGGGCGAAAGGCCCTTGGCGGGCGAGAGGCTGGCGCAGCCGGTAGCGACGAGCGCGGCAGCAAGTGGGGTGAGAAGGGCGAGGCGGCGTTGCATGTGCTTCCTGTCGTTATGCGTTGTCGATGAAAAGCTCCGAGCGTATGCAGCGCTCGTGACACTTCCGCATCGACCTACGCATCAGCCATGCCAACTACGCGCCGATGCGTGCCTGCTGCTGTTCGATGAACGCCGCCACCCTGCGCACGAGCGCGCGGTTTCCCCCTGCCGCCTCGACGCTCGCCGCGGCCTGCACAGCGACGGTTTCCTGGATGCTGCGGATGGTCGCGGCTGCGTGCGATGCCGGCAGGCCGAATTGGGAAGATGCGGCGTGGGCCAGTTCGAGGCGCGATGCGTGCTGGCCCGGAAAGATGGCGAGCTCCTGATAGCCCGTGTGGCCGCCCAGTTGCATCACGAGGTCGAAGGCCGGGGACAGGCGCCACAGCCCGTCTTCGCCCCGCAACGCGCCGTGGTTCTTGACGTGATCGTCGCTGTTGCCCACCGCCAGGTTGAATACCAGGCGGCGGAACAGTTCGGCCAGGTCTTCCTGCGGCTGCCGGGAGATACGCCGCAGCAGCTGCGCCAGCTCGACGTAGCTGCCCCCGCTGGAGTCATAAGGCACATCGAGCAATGCCGAGGCCGAGAGGTAGTGAAAACGCTGCTCGTCGCTCACCGGGCCCGCCCGGTCGAAGCGTTCGACCAGCAAGGCATGCCCCGACGCGAGGGGCTGCAGCAGGAACGGCGGAACATCGATGCCGCAGGCATCGGCGAGCCAGAGCGTGGCCGCCTCGATCACTTCCATGTCATGGTCGTCGCCGCGCGATGCGAACTTGGCGATGCAGCGCCGGCCCTCGTGCACAAAGGCCGCCTTGGGGCGGGCGCCGCCCAGGCTGCCGCCGCGCAGGAGCCGGTGCATGTCGGGGCCGATCTCCATGCCGGCTTCGACACGGCGCGAGGCCTCGGCGAGTTCCTCCAGCGAATGAAGCGTCGAAGGCGGTTCTTCGCTCTCGATGGGCAGCGACTCGGCGAACACCATCGCACCGATGCGGTCCTCGTTGGTCAGCAGCAATGCGTCGATGTCGGAAAGGGGCCTGCCTTGGCGTATTTCAAGCACCTTGCGGCCCCAGCTGTCGGGCAGCGCATCGCGCAGCGTGAGCGGCATGGCGCCGCCCTCGCGGATGCGGCGCTCGGCGAGCACGAATGCGGCATCGCGCAGCGGCAGGCGCTCGGGGTTGAGCGGCGCGGCCGCCGGGTCTTCGAGATAGCGCCGGCCGTAGGCGAATTCGCCGGACTCCACGACGCCACGGCGAACGACTTTCATCAGGCCGGCCGGCTGCACTCGCTCGCCCGTGCGCTGCGCGAGTCCGACGTAGATGCGTCGCTCGACGTCGTCGTTGTCAGAAATCACGTTCGTCCTCTGCAATCTCGCCCGGAGCACCCTGCGAGGCCGACCTGCGCACGCGGCGCCTGGCCGCCAGTCCTGCGGGCGCCGGGGCGACGCCGTCCAGCGAATCGATCTCGCCAAGAAGCCACAGCGCATGGGCCAGCAGGCCGATGCTGGTGCCGGGCTTCCCGGATTCGAGGGCGCGCAGGGTATTGGACGAGCACAGCAGCCGCTCGGCCATTTCGGCAATCGTCCACCCGCGATGCACCCTGTGGGCGCGAAGGCGCTGGCCCAGCCTTTCAAGAGGCAAGGCGGTCTGCGAGGGCAGGGCGGAAAGGCTGAGACTGCTTCTTGACATCAATAAAATGAGTATTAACCGACTTAACAATCATTTTATTGCGTATTTTATGATCTGGCAAAAGCCCCGCTATGGCGCCACGCCGGGCCTCGCGGCGTCGCTCTGCCCCAGCACCGCGAGATCGCTCTCGTCCTTGAGCCCGACGCCGGTCAGCCCCCGTTGCTGCGCCTCTCGCATCAGCCAGGCCAGCTTGAACGCAGCGGCCTCGCAGGGCAGGCCTTCGGGGCGCACGTTCGAAATGCAGTTGCGCTCGGCGTCGTGCCGGCCGCGCTTCGGCGAGTGGGTCAGGTAGATGCCGAGGCTATCGGGCGAGCTGAGTCCCGGGCGCTCGCCGATCAGCATGACCGAGAGCGCGGCGCCGAACAGTTCGCCGACCTCGTCGGCCAGTGCCACCCGGGCCTGGGTGGCGATGACCACGGGGGAGAAGCGCGTGTCGGCCGGCAATTGCGATCGCAGCGCGGCCAGCAGCGGCGCGGCATGGCGCGCCACGGCGAGCGAAGAAAGACCATCGCCGATCACCAGGCAGACTTCGCAGCCGCCCTTCGCGCCGTTGCGCATGCGCTCGGCGTCGTCCGGGTCGAGTTGCCGGCCGAGGTCGGGCCGGCGCAGGTAGGTGGTGCGGTCTCCGGCGCGGCTGCGGGCCCGCATCGTTCCCCATTGTTGTGCGTTCAGCGTGGCTTCGAGCGCATCGACATCGAGCGCCGCGTGAATGGCATCGCGTGCCATCGCATGGGCCCAGCCGAAGCGCAGCGTCTCGTCGGTGGGCATGCCGGCGCCGGCGCGGCCCAGCGCCAGGCGTGCTGGCGTGGCCGAGCGCCATTGCGACCAGGGATTGGGGGTGACGGGGTCGCTCATTGGCGCACCCTTGGCGCTGCGCTCATGGCGCGAGCGCGGTCAGCCCGCTCATGTCCGCCAGCAGGCGGTTGGCCGAAGGCGGCGCAAGCTGCCCCGCGGCGTCGGTGATCTGCATGCGCTGCAGCCACGCCTGGAATTCCGGCGCGCGCTTCAGGCCCAGCGTCTGGCGCAGGAACAGCGCGTCGTGGAACGAGGTGCTCTGGTAGTTGAGCATCACGTCGTCGGCGCCCGGAATGCCCATGATGAAGTTGATGCCCGCGGTGCCCAGCAGCACGAGCAGGTTGTCCATGTCGTCCTGGTCGGCCTCGGCATGGTTGGTGTAGCAGATGTCGCAGCCGAGGGGCAGGCCCAGCAGCTTGCCGCAGCAGTGGTCTTCGAGCCCGGCGCGGATGATCTGCTTGCCGTCGTACAGGTATTCGGGCCCGATGAAGCCGACCACCGTATTGATCAGAAGCGGCTTGTAGCGGCGCGCCAGCGCATAGGCGCGGACCTCGCAGGTCTGCTGGTCGACGCCGAAGTTGGCGTTGGCCGAGAGCGCGCTGCCTTGGCCGGTCTCGAAGTACATGACGTTGTCGCCGACGGTGCCGCGCTTCAGCGCCAGCGCCGCGGCGTAGGCGTCGTCTAGCAGCTCGAGCGTTACGCCGAAGGAGAGGTTCGCCTTCTCGGTGCCCGCAATCGACTGGAACACCAGGTCCACCGGCGCGCCGGCTTCCGCGAGCTTCAGCGTGTTGGTCACGTGCGTGAGCACGCAACTCTGGGTGGGGATCTCGAAGCGCTGGATCACCTCGTCGAGCATGTGCAGCAGGCGGCCCAGCACGGGCATGCTGTCGGAGGCCGGGTTGAGGCCGATCACCGCATCGCCCGCGCCATAGAGCAGGCCGTCGAGCGTGGAGGCCGCCACGCCGCGCAGGTCGTCGGTCGGGTGGTTGGGCTGCAGGCGCACCGAGAGGTGGCCGGGCAGGCCGATGGTGTTGCGAAAACGCGTGACCACGCTGCACTTCTTCGCGACCGACACCAGGTCCTGGTTGCGCATGAGCTTGGACACGGCCGCGACCATCTCGGGCGTGAGGCCCGGCGCCAGCGCCGTGAGCGCCTCGGTGGTGGCCTGCTCCGACAGCAGCCAGTTGCGAAAATCGCCCACCGTGAGATGCGACACCGGCGCAAAGGCCTGCGCGTCGTGGCTGTCGATGATGAGCCGCGTGATGTTGTCGCTCTCGTAGGGAATCAGCGCTTCGGACAGGAACTGCTTGAGCGGCGTCTCGGCCAGCACATGGCGCGCCGCCATGCGCTGTTGCGCGGTGGCGGCGCCCACGCCCGCGAGGTAGTCGCCCGAGCGCGCGGGGCTGGCGAAGGCCATGACCTGCTTCAGGTCGTCGAAGGTGAAGACCTGCCCGGCGATGGTGGCGCTGTATCGCATCGTCTTTCGCAGCGCCTTTCAGGCGTTGCCGGCGGTGGAAGAAAGCATCTCGTCGGGTGCCGCCGCCTTGCGTTGCGCCGAGGTCAGCAGGAAGTAGCCGTAGGCCGCCGCCATCAGCACCAGGAACAGCACCGTCAGCATGAAGTTGAACCACACCATCGCGCCGAGGCACACCACGCCGAGTCCGAGCGCGATGGCCGGGAACACGGGGTAGAAAGGAGCGCGGTAGGTGCGCAGCAGGTCGGGTTCGCTCTTGCGCAATTTGAAGAGCGCGGCCATCGAGATCAGGTACATCACGATCGCGCCGAGCACGGCCATGGTCACGATGTTGGCGGTGAGCGTCTGGCCGCCGAACTGCACCCACTCGTCGCTGAAGATCGCGACCACGCCGATGACGCCGCCGGCCAGCAGCGCGCGGTGCGGCGTGTCGAAGCGCGGGCTCAGGCCCGCGAAATAGCGCGGCAGGTAGCCGGCGCGCGCCAGCGCGAAGATCTGGCGCGAGTAGCCCATGATGATGCCGTGGAACGAGGCGATCAGCCCGAAGAGCCCGATCCACACCAGCATGTGCAGCCAGCCGCTGTTGTCGCCCACCACCGCCTTCATGGCCTGCGGCAGCGGGTCGTTGATGTTGGCAAGCTTGCGCCAGTCGCCCACGCCGCCCGCGAAGATCATCACGCCGAAGGCGAGCACCACCAGCGTGACGATGCCCGTGGTGTAGGCGATGGGAATGGTGCGGTGCGGGTCGCGCGCCTCTTCGGCCGCCATGGCCGCGCCCTCGATGGCCAGGAAGAACCAGATCGCGAACGGAATGGAAGCGAAGATGCCCGAGATGGCCGCGCCATTGAGCACGCTGCCGCCGGCCCACCCGTTGGCGACGAAGTTGGCCATCGTCCAGCCCGGCGTGACCACGCCCATGAACACCAGCAGCTCGACGATGGCCAGGATGGTCACGAACAATTCGAAGGCCGCCGCGATGCCCACGCCCACCCAGTTGAGCCCGATGAAGATCACGTAGGCGCCGAGCGCGAACCATTTGGGATTGATGCCCGGGAACTGCACGTTCAGATAGGCGCCGATGGCCAGCGCGATGGCCGGCGGCGCAAAGACGAATTCGATCAGCGTGGCAAAGCCCGCGACGAAGCCGCCGGTCGGCCCGAAGGCGCGCCGTGCATAGGCGAAGGGGCCGCCCGCATGCGGAATGGCGGTCGAGAGTTCGGTAAAGCTGAAGATGAAGGTGGTGTACATCGTGGCCACCAGCAGCGTGGCCACCAGGAAGCCGAGCGTGCCGGCGGTGTTCCAGCCGTAGCTCCAACCAAAGTACTCACCCGATATGACGAGGCCTACCGCAATGCCCCAGAGCTGGATGGGGCCGAGCACCTTCTTCAGGTGGCCGGTGCCGGCCGGGACAGCGATGGCGGCCGGTGTGGCTTCGATGGACTGCATGGAGCTTCCTCTTTTTGCGGATGTTGACAGTGCACATGCAGCAAAGCAAGGGTTGTTCCACCGGATACAGGCTCCCGGGCGAAGCGCGCCGCCTGCTGGCCATAATCGTGGCTTTCCATTCTCTCGAGGTGTTCAGTGAAGTCTTCCTTGTCCCTGCTCGGCGCCGCTCTTGTTTCCATCTGCGCCATGTCCACCGCCTGGGCGCAGACCGCGCCCGTGACCACGCCAAGCGGCCTGGTCTATCAATCGCTGAAGGAAGGCACCGGCGCCTCGCCCGCCGCGACGGACGTGGTCAAGGTGCACTACCGCGGCACCTTCCCCGACAGCGGCAAGGAATTCGACAGCTCCTACAGCCGCGGTGAGCCCACCGAGTTTCCGCTCAACGGCGTGATCCCTTGCTGGACCGAGGGCGTGCAGAAGATGAAGCCGGGTGGCAAGGCCAAGCTGACCTGCCCGCCGGCCATTGCCTATGGCTCGCGCGGCGCAGGCGGCGTGATTCCGCCGAACGCCACGCTCAACTTCGAAGTCGAGCTGGTGTCGGTCAAGAAGCGCTGATCGCGCCGGGCTTCTTCGTGAAGCTCAACCTGGTTGGTACTGGTACAGCCAGGTTTCCGTCAGTGTCTTGTCGCCGATCTTCAGGTAGAGCCGCATGTCGATGGGCTCGTTGCCTTCGGGCGTGAAGTCGAATTGCGCGCGCCAATGGCCGGGCACGCCGTTGGGCACGGCTTCGGCAAAGACATAGGAGAACTTGCCGCGCGGCGCGGTCAGCATGAGTTCGGGCTTCACGCCGAAGGGCACGGTGGTGAGCGGCTGGCCGACGAACTCGACCATGAACTTGCGCACGCCCGGCGGGCGCGGCTGGCCGGGCTGCCCGCCGCGCCCGATGCGCGTGGCCACGCAGCGCGCAAGCGGCGAGGGAAAGGGCTCCTGGTCGGTCCAGTGCAGGCGGTACTGCAGGCTGTAGCTCGCGCCGGCCTTGGCATCGGCCTTGGGCACCCAGAAGGCGACGATGTTGTCGTGGATCTCGTCGTCAGTCGGGATTTCGATCAGCTGCACCGAACCTTCGCCCCAGTCGCCCAGCGGCTCGATCCAGAGGCTCGGGCGCTTTTCGTAGTTGACGCCGTCCTGGTAGTTGTCGAAGGCGCGGTCGCGTTGCAGCAAGCCGAAGCCGCGCGGCTTGGTGTCCGCGAAGGCCGAGGCACGCGTCTGCGTCGGGTTGTTGAGCGGGCGCCAGATGCGCTCGCCCGCGCCGTTCCAGATGGCAAGGCCATCGGAGTCGTGCACCTCGGGCCGCCAGTCGATGGCGGTGGGCTTGATGGTTTCCGAGTACCAGTACATCGAAGTGAGCGGCACCAGCCCGAGGCGCGACACGTCGCGGCGCAGGAAGAGGCGCGAATCGATGTCCATGATGACGGCCTTGCCGCGCTGCATCACGAACTTGAACACGCCCGTGACGCTCGGCCCCTCGAGCAGCGCGTAGACCGTCATCGAGGTGGTGTTGCCGGCGGCCGGCGTTTCGAAGTAGTAGCGCGTGAAGGTCGGAAACTCTTCCGGCTTGTCGGGCACCGCCACGTCGAGCGCGAGGCCGCGTGCCGACAGGCCGTACTGGTACAGCTCGCCGATGGCGCGGAAGTACGAAGCGCCGAGGAACGCGACCCAGTCGTTCTTTTGCCAGTCGAGCTTGCTCTGGTCGCCCAGGCGGCTTTCCTGCAGGCGAAAGCCCGCAAAGCCCGCGCCGGGCGGCAGCGCGCGTGCCGGGCTGTCGGGGGGCATCGAAAAATACGTGGGGCTGTAGAGCACTTCGCGCGCGAACGCATCACCGTCGGAGTTCTCGAGCACGTGCATGCGCACCGGGGTCTGGAAGAAGCGGCCGAGGTGAAAGAAGGTGACGGGAAAGGCGCCGGGGCCATCGCGGAAGAGGGCGTTGGCGGGGTCGAACTTGATCTTGCCGTGGGCGTCGTAGTCGATCTTCTCGAGCACGTCGGGTGCGAGCGGCGCGGCAGCGACGTACGGTTGCGCGGCCAGGCGTTTGGCTTGCGCGACAAGGCGATCGAACGAGAACGGCGAAGGCTGGCTCAGTTGCAGGCCGTTGGCGGCCAACGCCTCTTCGGGCAGTCCAAGGGCGGCGAGTGCGGCGGCGGCACCACCTGCGGCAAGGAAGGATCGGCGATCAAGCATGTGTTTCTTGAGGGTTGCGAGTCTTGGAGGTACGGGAGAACCATCCTAATGCAACGCATCAGGCGTTTCCGCGACAGGAGGAGCGGCGAGCATGCCTTGACCGAGGTGCTTTCCGCGTCAGCCAACCCGTGCAATCCAGGCCAGACAAGGCCGGGGATTGGAAAAATTGTGCGTTTATGTATCGGCTTGGTCCACCGCGCTCAGCGCGTAAACAGCGTAGAGCGGCACGCCGAGCAGCATGAGGACCAGCGGCGCAAACAAGGTGTACAGCGGGCCCATGCCCTCCAGCACGCGGTAGGTGGAATCGAGCCGCAAGCGCGGATGGGCCTGTGTCAGCTCGGCGATCCGGCGCAGCCCCCATCGAAACTCGGCACCGGTGGCGCGCACGGAAGGATGCTGCGCGGCCCGCCCGATCGCAAGCCAGCACATGGCGTCGAATGCCAGCACCGAGCCGGCGGGCGCGCGTTCGCCGAAGGTCGCGAGCATGGCTTGCACCTGTTGCGGCTCGAGGTACATCAGCACCCCTTCGGTAAAGAGAAATACCGGTGGCCCGTTGCGCTTGCGCGGCAGCCCCAACTGTTCCCACCAATCGGGCGAGGTGAGGTCGAGCGCGCGCGCATCGTGCCTCGGACTGGTTTCAGGAATCAGTTCGCGGCGAAGTTCGAGCACCTCGGGCAGGTCGGCGTCGGTCAAGCGGGACTTTCCGTCGTCCAGCCATTGGAAGTAGTGGCTCAGGCCGCAGCCCATGTTCACCACGCGGCCGCCCGGATGCTGCTTGAGGAATTCCTGCGCGAGGCTTCGAAACCTGCGCGTGCGGTTCAGGATGCCGTAGATGGTCGCCCTGTCTTCCGGCAGGGCGTGCCCGTCGTCGCGTATCTGCTCCAGCACCGCGGCGGCGTAGGCGTCCCGCACGGCAAGTTGCGGAAACATCGCATCGCCGGAGGCGCGCGCGGCGAGCGAAATACGCAGCGTGGAAGGCACGGCCGACAGGCTCCGTGAGGCTGTGCTTGTTGCCGTCGTGGTTGTCGTGGGCGCTGGAACCAGGGTCATGCGCAAAGTCTGGCGGCTCTCGCACAGGGGAGCAAGTCAGTCTTTGGTTAGCCTTGGCCATTGTTGGCCAGTGCCCCGATGCCTGTTACTTCGCGGTCGGCATCACGAACTCGGCGCCCTTGCCGATGCTCTCGGGCCAGCGCTGCATGACCGACTTCTGCTTGGTGTAGAAACGCACGCCTTCCTCGCCGTAGGCATGCATGTCGCCGAACAGCGAGCGCTTCCAGCCGCCGAAACCGTGCCATGCCATCGGCACCGGAATCGGCACGTTGATGCCGACCATGCCGACCTGGATGCGGCGGCTGAACTCGCGCGCCACGTTGCCGTCGCGCGTGAAGCAGCTCACGCCGTTGCCGAACTCGTGGTCGTTGACCAGATCGACCGCGTCCTTGAAGTTGGCCACGCGCACGCACGAGAGCACGGGGCCGAAGATCTCTTCCTTGTAGATGCGCATCTCGGGCGTGACATGGTCGAACAGCGTGCCGCCCATCCAGAAACCGTCGCCGCAGCCCTGGCCGGCCGTGGCACCTTCGAAGCCGCGGCCGTCGACCAGCAGCTTCGCGCCTTCCTTCTCACCCAGGGCGATGTAGCCCGTGATGCGCTCGTGCGCCGCGCGCGTGACGATCGGCCCCATCTCGGCCGCGAGGTTCTCGCCGTCGAGCACCTTGAGCGTCTTCGTGCGCTCGATGAGCTTGGGAATGATCTTGTCCGCCACGTCGCCCACCAGCACCGCCACGCTGATGGCCATGCAGCGCTCGCCGGCCGAGCCGTAGCCCGCGCCGATCAGTGCATCCACCGTCTGGTCGATGTCGGCGTCGGGCATCACCACCATGTGGTTCTTCGCGCCGCCGAGCGCCTGCACGCGCTTGCCGTGGCGGGCGCCGGTTTCGTAGATGTAGTTGGCAATGGGCGTGGAGCCGACGAAGCTCACGGCCTTGACGTCCGGGTGCTCGAGCAGCGCATCGACCGCGACCTTGTCGCCCTGCACCACGTTGAACACGCCGTCGGGCAGGCCGGCTTCCTTCAGCAGTTCGGCCATGCGCAGCGACGGCGTGGGGTCGGTCGGGCTGGGCTTGAGAATGAAGGTATTGCCCGCGGCAATGGCCACCGGGAACATCCACATGGGCACCATCACCGGAAAGTTGAAGGGCGTGATGCCGGCCACCACGCCGAGCGGTTGGCGCAGCGTCCAGTTGTCGATGCCGGTGGAAACCTGGTCGGTGAAGTCGCCCTTGAGCAGCTGTGGAATGCCGCAGGCGAACTCGACGATGTCGATGCCGCGCGAGACTTCGCCCTGCGCGTCGGTGAACACCTTGCCGTGCTCGGCGGTGATCATGTGCGCCAGCTCGTCCTTGTGCAGGTTGAGCAGCTCCAGGAACTTGAACATCACGCGGGCGCGGCGGATCGGCGGCGTATCGGCCCACTTGGGGAATGCGGCCTGCGCGGCGGCCACGGCGGCGTCGACATCGGACTGGGCCGCGAGCACCACCTTGGCCGTGACCTTGCCGGAAGCGGGATTGGTGACATCCTGCGTGCGGGTGGAACCGCCGGCGGTGTGCTGGCCGGCAATGAAATGCGCGATCTGTGTGGTCATGGAGAGTCCCGGAGGTCAAATGATTGCACCAGTCTAGGAAGGAGAGGCACCTCTGCCTAGGCGCTAAAGTTGAACTGTTTGTTCGCCATGGTGAACAATGCAGCCATGGATACGCAAAAAGCCGAATCGCTCTGGATCCACTTGCACTGGCTGATCGTGCTCGGGCAGCAGGGCAGTTACACCGCCGCCGCGGCGCGGCTGGGTGTGAGCAAGGCGGCCATGAGTCAGCGCATCGCCGAACTCGAACGCGCCGCGGGTGTGCCGTTGGTGCGCCGCACCACGCGGAGCATGCGGCTCACCGAGGCCGGCCAGCAGCTCGTCGACCAGACCCGCGAGCCCTTCGAGCAGATCGCCCACAGCTTTCTGAAGGCGCAGGACCATTCGGGCGAACCGCGCGGCCTGGTGCGTGTCACGGCGCCCGTGGCGCTGGGCCGGCAGCAGCTGCTGCCGCGGCTCACCGACTTTCTTCTGGCGCATCCGTCGATCCGCATCGAGATGGAACTCTCGGACCGGCTCAGTTCGCTGGCGACGGAAGGCTTCGACCTGGCCGTGCGGCATGCCGCTTCGCCGCCCGATACGCATGTGGCCTGGCGGCTGTGCGAGACCCGGTCCGTGCTGGTGGCCAGCCGCGCCTATCTGCGCCGAAAAGGAACGCCGCTGGCGCCGGCCATGCTGGCCGAGCACGATTGCCTGCACTATCCGCGCGGGCAGGAAACCAACGTGTGGTCGTTCGAGCGGCGTGGCGGCCGCGCGCGACAGGCTGAGCGCGTGACGGTGCCGATCGCCGGACCATTGGCCGCCAACAACAGCGAGGCACTGCGCGATGCGGCGCAGGCGGGGCTCGGTATTGCGCTCCTGCCGGACTTCAGCGCGCAATCGGGCCTGCAGGCGGGCAAGCTCGTCGAGGTGCTGCCCGACTGGCAGCCCACGGGCGCGTTTGCGGACCATATCTACGCCATTCGGCCCTATTCGTTGCACATACCGCGTGCGGTGAACCTGTTCGTGAGCCATCTGCGCGACACCCTCAAGGCCGGATTCCAGCTGCCGCAGGCGTGACGTTCCGGCAAGCTGCCGCGGCCCAAGCGGGTGGGCATAGGCCAAAAGAATCTTTGACATGTTATGTCGCCGCACCTATAGTGACCCCATCGAAGCACCGTTCGCTTCGGTCGGTTTCCAACCCCAAGGAGAGGTATGCAATCACTGCTCGATCAACTGAAGGGACTCGATGTCCTGGCCGGTGCCGCGATGGGCGGCCTGACCGTGCAGTTGCAGCCGATTCCGGGCCAGACGCCCGTGGTCCAGGTGAGCATCGAAGGGCGCGACGAGCTGCCCATCTTCATCACGAGCTCGGACATGCAGATCATCTGCATCTGCTATCTCTGGACCGAAGAAGAAGTGAAGGCCGAACGCCGTACCGAGCTGCTCGAATCGCTGCTCGACCTCAACCCTTCGGTGCCGCTGTCGTCCTTCGGGCGCGTCGACGGCCGCTACGTGCTCACCGGTGCGCTCGGGCGCAATGCGGGCGTGGAAGACGTTGCGCGCGAAGTGGCGGTGCTCAGCGACAACGCGCTCGATGCGCTGGACGCCCTGTCCGAATTCCTGAACTAAGAAGCGGAGATCATCATGACAGTCATCAAGAAGCTGGTCACCTTGCTGCGCGGCAGTGCCCGCGAAATCGGCGAGAGCGTGGTCGACAGCAATGCCACGCGCATCTACGAGCAGGAAATCGTCGATGCCAAGCACAGCATCGAGAAGGCCAAGGGCGATCTCACCGGCGTCATGGCCAAGGAGATGCAATCGGCCCGCGAGATCGAACGCCTGAAGAACGAAGCCGCGCGCTACGAAGGCCTCGCGCTCGAAGCGCTCAACAAGACGCAGGAAGGCCTGGCACTCGACGTCGCGGCGAAGGTCGGCACGCTCGAAAAAGAACTCGAAGAGCAGGCCAAGGCGCACGCCTCCTACGCGCTGCAGGTGTCCAAGCTCAAGGACCTGATCAAGACGGCCGAAGCGCGCATCCGCGAGCATGAGCGCGAGATCGGCATCGCCAAGACCACCGAGAGCGTGTACCGCGCCACGCAGTCGATCTCCGAAAACATCGGCGCGGGCGGTTCGCGCCTGTCCAATGCGCGTGAGTCGCTCGAGCGTATCCGCCAGCGCCATGAGGAACTGGCCGACCGGATGGCCGCGAGCCAGACGCTCGAAAACGAACTCGGCCACAGCGCGCTCGAGAAAAAGCTCGCGGCCGCGGGCATCGGCAATGACGTCGACCGCACCGGCCAGGTGATGGAGCGCATCCGCGCGCGCCAGGCCAAACCGGCGGAGCCTGGTTCGCAATGACCGTGCGGGTCAAGCCGGTTCGCTGGCAAGGCTCGGACGAGGCGATACGCGCCGTTCAGGTGGCGTTCGACGTGGAAGAGGCCGTGCTGGAGGCAGTTCGCACGGCGGCCTTCGAGCAGCACGTGTCCACCTCCGACCAGATCCGGCAGGTGCTGGGGCTCGCGACAACGTCCAAACCCAAGCGGCCGCGGCTGACCGTGTCGTTGAATGCGGCAGACTACGAGTTTCTAGCGGCGAGATATGGGCTCGCCCCGGACGACCGGCTGGCCATCAAGGAGAGGGCCACGCGGGATCTGATTGCTTTTGCAAGTGGTGGAAAGAAAAAGGGCACTGGCGCAGCGAAGCCGGGCCGAAGATAAAAACACAACCCGCACGCGGGAGGGTCAATGGGAAATTTCATGGATGCGGTGGTGGGCTACCCCACCGCGATCTACACGGTGCTGCTGGGCGTCGTGGTGATCTATTGGATGCTCGCGGTGGCCGGCATGGTCGACATCGAGCACAGCGGCATCGATGTCGATCTGCAGACCCATGCCGACGGCGACACCAGCGACGTGGGGCAGCTCGCGAGCTACGTGGTTGCGTTTGGCCTCAACGGCGTGCCGTTCTCGGTGGCGGTGAGCCTGCTGGTGCTGGTGTCGTGGACGCTGTCGTGCCTTGGCGGGGAGTGGCTGCTGCCGCTGGTGCCCACGCTGCCGCTCAAGATCTTGGCCGGCACGGTGTTGCTGGTGGCGAGCGCCGCCATCTCCATACCCGTGACAGCCGTGGCCATCCGCCCGCTGCGCGGCTTGTTCGTGAGCCACACGGCGGTGAGCAATGCGGCGCTGGTCGGACAGGCCTGCCGCGTCGTCACCGGCGTGGTGAACGAGAAAGACGGCCGTGCCGAAGTGGCGCGCCGCGGCGCCAGCCTGAACATTCGCGTGTGGGCGCCCACGCCCAACACGCTCAAGCGCGGATCGCAGGCGCTCATTCTCGAATACGACGAGGTGGCCGGCCGCTACCTCATCGCGGCGCACGACGACATCGTCTGACCGCGCGCACCCCCTTACTGTTCGTTCGCTCTTAAAGCATCTCTGGAGAAAAAATGGAGCCCATCATCTTTGCCGTGGTCATACTGGCCGTGGTCATCCTCGGCCTGTTCGCGATGTTCGCCAAGTTCTATCGCAAGATCGAACAGGGCCACGCGCTCATCGTGAACACGCTGCGCGCCGAGCCCGAGGTGACCTTCACCGGGCGCATGGTCTACCCGATCATCCACAAGGCCGAGTTGATGGACATCTCGGTCAAGACGATCGAGATCGACCGCTCCGGCAACGAAGGCCTGATCTGCCGCGACAACATTCGCGCCGACATCAAGGTGAAGTTCTTCGTGCGCGTCAACAAGACCGCCGACGACGTGCTCAAGGTGGCGCAGGGCATCGGCTGCGCGCGGGCGTCGAACCACGAAACGCTCGAGGAGCTGTTCTCGGCCAAGTTCTCCGAAGCGCTCAAGACCGTCGGCAAGTCGATGGATTTCGTCGACCTGTACCAGGCGCGCGACGGCTTCCGTGACCAGATCATCAGCCAGATCGGCAACGACCTGTCGGGCTACGTGCTCGAAGACGCCGCCATCGACTACCTCGAGCAAACGCCGCTCTCGGAGCTCGACACCAACAACATCCTCGATGCGCAGGGCATCAAGAAGATCACCGAGCTGACGGCGGTCGAACATGTGCGCACCAACGAGTTGCGCCGCAACGAGGAAATGCAGATCAAGAAGAAGAACGTCGAAACGCAGGAGGCGCTGCTCGAGCTCGAACGCCAGCAGGCCGACGCCACCGCGCGCCAACAGCGTGAAATTGCCAGCGTGCGTGCCCGCGAAGAGGCCGAGACCGCCAAGATCCAGGCCGAGGAGCGCACCAAGTCCGAAACCGCGCGCCTGGTCTCCGAGCAATCGATCTCGGTGCAGCAGGAGAACGTGCAGCGCGAGAAGGAAGTGGCCGAGAACAACCGCAAGCGCGCGGTCGCCATCGAGGAAGAAAAGGTCACGCGCGCCCGCGACCTCGAAATTGTCGACCGCGAAAAGGAAGTGACGCTGCAGCGCATCGAGAAGGACAAGGCCGTCGAAGTGCAGAAGAAGGCCATTGCCGACGTGATTCGCGAGCGCATCGTGGTCGAGCGCACCGTGGCCGAGCAGGAAGAAGCCATCAAGGAACTGCGCGTGGTCGCCGAAGCCGAGCGCACCAAGAAGTCCGTCGTGATCATGGCCGAGGGCCAGGCCGACGAAAAGATGGTGATCGACGTGAAGGCGGCCGAAACGCAGGAAAAACGCGCGCGCCACAAGGCGGCCGAAGAACTCACGCTGGCCGATGCCAAGCTCAAGGTCGCGGAGCGCGACGCCGAGTCGAAGAAGCGTGAAGCCGAAGGCATGGAAGCCATTTCGGCCGCGCCGGGCCTCGCCGCTGCCAAGGTGCAGATTGCCACCGCCCAGGCCAAGCTCGCCACCTTCGAGGCCGAGGCTTCGGGCAAGGAAAAGCTCGGCTTGGCCGACGTGCATGTGCGCCAGGCCGACGCCGATGCCATCCTCAAGGCCGGCCAAGCCGATGCGCAGGTGATCGAGGCCCGCTCGCAGGCCGAAGCTGCGGGCATGCGCGCCAAGTTCGACGCCGAAGCCTCGGGCAAGGAAAAGCTCGGCCTCGCCGAAGTGAACGTGCGCACTGCCGATGCCGAAGCCACCCTGAAATCTGGCCAAGCCGACGCGCAGGTGATCGAAGCCCGCTTCAGCGCCGAAGCCAAGGGCCTGGCTGAAAAGTTCGAAGCCATGAAGGCGATGAGCCCAGACACCCGCGACCACGAGGAATTCCGCATGCGCCTCGAAAAGTCGCACATCGAAACCATGAAGGGCATCGACGCGCAGACCGCCATCGCCAAGGAGCAGGCCGAAGTGCTGGGCACCGCGCTGGCCAACGCCAAGATCGACATCGTGGGCGGGCAGGGCGACTACTTCGACAGCTTTGTGCGCTCGCTCTCCGTGGGCAAGGGCATCGACGGCGTCATCTCCAAGAGCAATGCGCTGCAGGTGGCCTTCAAGGACCAGCTGTCCGGCGATCGCGACGTGGTGAAAGACCTGCGCGACCTGGTCGGCGCGCTCGGCAATTCGTCCGGCGAGATCCAGAACATCAGCGTTGCGGCACTGATGAGCCGGATCACCAGCGACGGCAGCGAAAGCCAGAAAACCGCGCTCAACAACCTGATCTCCACCTTCCGCAACTGAGTGGGCGCGCGATGAATCCGAACCTGAAATGCAGTTGCTCCGCACACGGGTCGATGCAACCCGTTGCGTTGGCCGAAGCGCTGCTGGCGGTGAATTGCACCGACTGCCGCGGCATGGTCATGGCCATGGACGACTGGCGCGCCTGGAAGGCCGCCGACCCTGCGCGGGAGCCCCATGCCATCGATGACGAGGTCATCGAAGTGTTCGATGCCGCCGCTGTGCGGCACTGCCCCGAATGCGACCGGCTCATGCAGCGCCTGCGCGTGAGCGCCGGGCCCGACTTTCGCATCGACCGTTGCATTGCCTGCCAGAACCTCTGGTTCGACCAGGGCGAATGGCCTGCGCTCGTGAGCCGCGGCCTGGCCGGCCGGCTCGACGAACTGCTGTCCGACGGCTGGCAGCGCCGGCTGCAGACCGAAGAAGTGCGCGAGGTGCGGCTTGCCGCACTGCGCCGCCGCTACGGCAATGACTGCATCGACGAGCTGGACCGCATCCGCGCCTGGCTCGACACCCAGCCCCACCGCGACGAACTGCTCGCTTTGCTGCGCGTGGACTGACCGCGCCAATCCATGCAACCCACTGACGAAACGGGAGCGCCCGGAAGCGCTCAGGCGGCCGCAACCGACCAGACCGAGTCCCTGGTGTCCGGCAGCGGTAGCTACGACCTGCTGAAGAAGCGGCTCGAAACCCAGGGCGAGGGCCTGCTGAAGAAGACGCGGGCGCTCAACGAGCAGCGCCTGGCCGAGTTCGGCCGCTCCGAACAGACGCTGGTGCTGCGAACCCGCGCGCGCACCGAGAACAACGCCGTGGCGCGTGACATCGTGCGCATCGGCGACCTGCTGCTGTTCGGCTACAACGTGTTCATCGGCCTGCGCAAGGAAACGGCCGTGAGCGACGTGTTCGGGCTTTACCGCCTGGCTATGCCTGGAGAGGCGGCCACCGAGAACGACGAGCTGCAGCCAGTGCCCCTGGCCGGCACCTTCCTCGAAGACACGCGCTTCGTTTCCGACTTTCGCGAGCTCTACGCCTACTACAAGCAGGCCACGATGCTGCAGCTGCGCGTCACGCAGGACAAGCTGCTGGCGTCCTTCCGCATCGGCCAGCAGCTGACCGACGTACGCGTGTTCCGCTGGGCCATCGAGCGCGACGGCGGCATCCACTACATCGACAACCGCGGCGAGCGCGACATCGCGCTGCCCGCGAGCCACGACTTCGAATGGACCGTTGCCACGCGCGAAGACCACGTGGGCGGAAAGCACCCCCATGTGAACGTGCTCGACACGGTGTTCGTCGAAACCCTGGGCGGCGACCTCACGGTCAAGATCGAGAACAACACCGAAACCGGGCTCGGCATCTACAGCGAGCCGGTGGAAGACAAGAGCCAGTCGCTCACCGACGCCGAGATTTCGTGGGCCAAGCTCGGCATGCTGATCCTGCTGCGCGTCAAGCCCTACCGCGAGCAGGTCACACGCTACCTGGTCTTCAACATCCGCACGCAGCAGGTCGAGCGCATCGATGCCATCGGCGGCTCCTGCGTTCAGTTGCCCGAAGACCACGGCATCATTTTTCCGGGCGGCTACTACCTGCAATCGGGCGAGTACAAGCGCTTCGACCTGCCGGGCGAGGTGGTGGAAAGCCTGCGCTTCAAGCGCATGCTGCGCTCGCCCAACGGGGAAGACGTAGCCTATGTCTTCTACGATCCGAAGCCGGGCCGCTACGCGCTCTTCAACTACAACCTGATCGACAAGAAGCTCGCTACGCCGATCATCGCCAACGGCTACGCGCGCTTTGCCGACGGCCGCATCCTGGTGTTCAACGGCGAGGACGGCGAGCCGACGCGCGTGCATCCGATGCAGCTGTGGCAAACGCCGTTTGCCAGCGAGGAGCACGTGAGCGCGCAGCCGCCCGCCACCGGCTTCTTCGGCAAGATCGGCAATGCCGAACTGGTGCGGGGCGTGAGCGACCTGATGGGCATTGCCCGTGCGGTGCGCGAGCAGGCGCCCACGCGCGCCGCCTACGAAGACCTGATCCGCCAGTGCACCCGCGTGAGCGACGCCTACTTCTGGCTCGACGCAGCCGAGGCGGCCGGCCTGATGGGCGAACTGCGCAGCATTGCCGACGTGGCGCGCAGCACGCTGGCCGAGTTCGAGAAAGTCGACACCATCCGCCGCGAGACCGCGCGTGCGCTGGCCCGCGCGGAAGACGAGCAGCACGCGCTGATGGTGGACATCGCCAGCACGCTTTGGCGCGCCCCCGACGATTTCGTGAAGGCCTTGGGACGCCTGCGCGAGAGGCGCGGCGCGCTGCAGATGCTCAAGGAGCTGCGCTATGCCGACCTGCCGCGCATCGCCGCCATGGACGCGGCGCTGGAGACCGAGCAGCAGCGCATCGGCGAGCGCGCGATGCAGTTCCTGGCCGCCGACACGGCCTTCAACGGCCAGCGCCAGGCGCTCGACAAGCTCGCGCTCGACCTGCCCAACCTGGCCACCTCGCCCGCGCTCGGCCAAATGCTCGCGACGCTCGACGAACAGGCGGCCGGCCTCGACCTGTTGACCGAGCAGCTCGGCAGCCTGCCGGGCGGCGATGCGGTCATCCGCACGTCGATTCTCGACCGCATCTCGCTGATCTACGCCGACATCAACCGCATGCGCGCCGATGCGCGGATGCGGCGCAAGTCGCTGGGCGCGACCGAGGCGCGCGCCGAGTTCGGCGCGCAGTTCAAGCTCTTCAACCAGGCGGTCGAGAACGCGCTGGAGTTCGCCGATACGCCCGAGAAGTGCGACGACGCGCTCACGCGCCTCCTGGCGCAACTCGAAGAAATCGAAGGCCGCTTCGCCGAGCAGGAAGACTTTCTGGCCGACATCGCCGAGAAGCGCGAAACCGTCTACGAAGCGCTGTCCGCGCGCCGCCAGAGCCTGGTCGAAGCCCGTCAGCGCCGCGCGCAGGGCGTGGTCGATGCGGCGGGCCGCATCCTCGACGGCATTCCGCGCCGTATCGCGCAGCTGGCCGACCTCGCGCAGGTTCACAGCTACTTCGCGGCCGACCCGATGATCGGCAAGCTGCGCACGCTGATCGCCGACCTGCGCACGCTGGGCGCCGCCGTGCCGGCCGACGAGCTCGATACGCGCCTGAAGACCGCGCGCGACCAGGCCCTGCGTTCCATTCGCGACAAGCGCGAGTTGGTGAGCGAGGGCGGCGACACCCTGCGCCTGGGGCGCCATGCCTTCACCGTGCACCGCCAGCCGGTCGACCTGACGCTGGTGGCCCGGGACAGCGGAATGGCTTACCAGGTGACCGGCACCGATTACCTGAGCCCGGTGGACGAACCCCGGTTGCTGCCGCTCCAGCGCTACTGGAACCAGGCGCTGGTGTCGGAAACACCCGAACTGTCGCGCGCCGAATACCTGGCCGGGCGCCTGCTGGAGTCGTTGCAGGGCGGCAAGGCCGAACGCACCTGGGCCGAAGTGGTCACGCTCCTCACCGAAGACCCTGTGCATCCGCAGCTGCTCGAAATGGTGCGCCGCTTCGCAGCCGCGCGCTACCAGGAGGGCTATCAGAAGGGCATTCACGATGACGATGCGCTGCGCCTGCTGGGTGCGCTCGTCGCGATGCAGGACCAGGCCGGCTTGCTCGCCTGGGGCCCGACCGAGCGGGCCTTGGCCTTGCTCTACTGGCAGCACGGCCACCTGATCGCGCACCGCGAATCGCTGCTGCGGCGCGCACGCGCCGCGATGCAGATGAACACCCTGTTCGGCCGGCGCGATGCGCTGGAGCAACTCGAAGCCGACACCGCGCGTTCATTGAACCATTTCGCGCGCGACGTGCTGCCCGACCTCTTGCCGATTGCCGAGACGGCCGACGACGAAGAGCGCCACGCGCACCAGGGCCGCGTGGCGACCCTGTGCGACCAGGCCGCGGCCTACCTCGTGCGCGAGCTTGCGGGTGCGCACGGCGGCGAAACCTGGGCCGTGTCGGGCGCCGGTGAAGACCTGGCGGCCGCGCTGCTGCGCGAGCTCGAGCGCGGTGGCCGCCGCGAGGCCTGGCAGCACGACCTCGACGCCGCACCGCCCGCGGAGCGCTGGCGCCTGGCGCGCGACTGGGTGCGTGCCTACGCCACCCACCAGGCGCCGCAGTCGGTCGACTGGGCCGACGACGCGGCCAGCGTGCTCGCCATGCCGCTGCAACGCACGCGCGTCAACGCGGCGCTCGACCGCACGGTCGAGGGTTTGCGCGGCGAGCATCCGCGCGTGACCGACGGCCGCACGACGCTGAACCTGAACGACTTCTGGCGCCGCTTCCTGTTCCACACCACCCACGCGGTGCCGGGCTACGAAGCGCTGCACAGCCTGCGGCACGAGCTGCTCGAACGCGAGAAGGCCCGCCTCAAGCTGGGCCAGTTCCAGGCCAAGCCGCTCTCGACCTTCGTGCGCAACCAGTTGATCGACGAGCTTTACCTGCCCATCATCGGCGACAACCTCTCCAAGCAGATCGGCTCGGCGGGCGAAGGCAGCCGCACCGATCGCATGGGCTTGCTGCTGCTGATTTCGCCGCCCGGCTACGGCAAGACCACGCTGATGGAGTACGTGGCGGACCGGCTGGGCCTGATCTTCGTGCGCATCAACTGCCCGGCTCTGGGCCACGGCGTGACCGCCATCGACCCGGCCAACGCGCCGAACAGCGCGGCGCGGCAAGAGCTCGAAAAGCTCAACCTCGGCCTCGCGATGGGCAGCAACGTGATGCTGTACCTGGACGACATCCAGCACACCAGCCCCGAGTTTCTGCAGAAGTTCATTGCGCTGGCCGACGGCACGCGCCGTATCGAAGGCGTGTGGAATGGCGAGCCGCGCAGCTACGACATGCGCGGCAAGCGCTTCGCAATCGTGATGGCCGGCAACCCGTACACCGAGTCGGGCGACGTGTTCAAGATTCCGGACATGCTGGCCAACCGGGCGGACATCTACAACCTCGGCGATGTGCTCTCGGGACGCGAAGCGGCCTTTGCGCTTTCGTACATCGAGAACAGCCTGACCTCCAACCTCACGCTGATGCCGCTGGCCTCGCGCGACCCCAAGGACGTGCAGCTGCTGGTGAAAATGGCGCAGGGGCACGAGGTGCCGAGCAGCGCGCTGTCGCACGCCTACAGCGCAGTCGAGCTCGAAGAGATCAAGGCGCTGCTGCAGCGATTGTTCCGTGCGCGCGACCTGCTGCTGAAGGTCAACCTCGCGTACATCGAATCGGCGGCGCAGCAGGAGGCCTACCGCACCGCGCCGCCGTTCAAGCTGCAGGGCAGCTACCGCAACATGACCAAGCTTGCGGGCAAGATCACCGCGCTGATGCGCGACGACGAGCTCGATGCTTTGCTGCGCGACCACTACCGCGGCGAGGCGCAGACCCTGACCACCGGCGCGGAAGAAAACCTGCTTCGCCTCGCACAGCTGCTGGGCAGTCCCACGCCGGAGGAAAGCGCGCGCTGGACGGCGATCTGCGAAGAGTTCGTGCGAAAGAAAAAGCTCGGTGGCGACGACGTCGACGGCAGCCAGCGCATCGCGAGCAGCATGCTCGACGTGGCGCGCGCGGTCGATGCACTCAAGCCCAAGCCGGCGGCCGAAGGGCCGAACGAAGGCCAGCGCCTGGCCGACGCGATGCTGCAGATCGCCGTGACCTACCGCGAGCTGATCCTGCCGCTGGTGACCGCCACCGAACGCCGGCTCGAACTCGACCGGTCGATCAAGCAGGACATGGAGCGGCTTGCGGCTGAAGCGCAGGCTGCGCGCGGCGCTACCAGGCGTGCACCGAAGCCGGACCCGGAGAGCTAGGAATGAAGCGTTGCCTTTCTCTGTGCGTCGTTGCACGTCTGATGCCGCGTTCAGGGCGCGCTCCCGCCGACGGGGTACCTTGCTCCGCGAATGTCCTCCGGCCTGCGGCCTCCCCCTTGATTTCGCTGCGCAAGGCACCCCGCCAGCGGGCGCGTTGCAAAGAGCGGTCGTTGATCAGCGGTGCACCAGCAGAGCGTCCAGGTGCACAGGGCATCGGGTGCTCCTCGCAGCGAAATCAAGGAGGAGGCGAAGCCGGGGGACATTCGCGGAGGGGAGTACCCGGTGGCCTGTGCACGCGCCCTGAACAGCAGCGCCCCCAAAAACAGCACCCTGAACAACAGCCCCAAGACGGGCGCAGCAAAACGGAGAACCACTGACATGTCGGCCCTTCCCGAACTCCTGGCCCAGCTGGACGCCACCATGGCGGACGCACGCCTGAGCGACGACGAGCGCCGCGTGCTGGTGCACACGTTGCGCGAAGCCTCGCCGCCCGAAGACGGCTTGCGCCAGTTGCGCAACCGGGCCTTCGACCTGGTGCGCGCCCGCACCGCCGACCCGGAGCAGTTGTCCCTGCTCAAATGGCTAGAAGGCGTGGTCCGCGCAATCGACACCGGCCGCTCGCCCGATGCCGTTGCGGTGCACTCGCAGGCCTTTTTCAGTCCGGGTACCGCTTGCCTGCAGGCGATCAACCAGCAATTGAAGACCGCCAAGCGCTCGGTCGACCTGTGCGTCTTCACGCTGTCGGACGACCGCATCACCGCTGAGGTGCTGGCCGCGTACAGGCGCGGCGTGGCGGTGCGCTTCATTACCGACAACGACAAGGAGTTCGACCGCGGCAGCGACGTGGGCCAGTTGCGCGCGGCCGGCATCCCGATCGCGGTAGACCGCACCGAAGCCCACATGCACCACAAGTTCGCGATCTTTGATGGCGCACGGTTGCTGAACGGCAGCTACAACTGGACCCGCAGCGCCTGCGAGCACAACGAGGAAAACGTGGTCCTGAGCAACGACCCCTCGCTCGTGCGCCGCTTTGCGGACGAATTCGACACCTTGTGGAAAGAACTGCAGGCCGCCTGATGCCAAGAAGAATCGACTACGACTGGGAACTGCCGGCCGAAATCCAGCAGCGGCTGGGAGGCGCCAGCTACGGCGCGCAACGCATCATTCACGAGCAAGGCCATCTGCTGGTGATCCTGCACGAACCGCCTGCCGGCCCGGGTGCGGAGCGCAAGCCCGCGGTGTTCCTGCGCAAGCCGGACGGGGCCTGGTTCCACAAGGGCAACAACCCCGGCGAACGGGCCTTCGCCAAGCTGCTCGAAAGCTATCGCGCGGCGCTGGGAACTTTTGAGGCCAGGCACGCAGCCGCTGAAACTTCGGAAGATCTGTTCCAAGTTCTCGGCCCGCTCATTCCGCTGACCCGCGCCGCGATGAACCTGCAGGCCACCTTGCAGGCGGCGCGCGAGGCCGTCAAGGACGACCTGATGCTGATCGATCTGCGAGACCTCGCGGTCGAGATCACGCGCGGCATGGAACTGCTGCTGGCCGATACCCGCATGTCGCTCGACTACCGGCTCGCGCACGCGGCTGAGGCGCAGGCGCGCTCGAGCCGGGAAGTCAGCCGCGCGCAGCACAAGCTCAACACCATCGCGGCGCTGACCTTTCCGTTGATGGCCGTCGGCGCCGCCTTCGGCATGAACCTGCACAGCGGCATGGAGAACATGCCGGTGTGGATGTACTGGGCGATCTTCGCGGGCGGTCTCTTCCTGGGCGTTTTGCTGCGCGGATGGGTCAAGGCACCGGAAGCGCCGCTGCCGGCCGCCAAGCCCGCGCTGGCCAGGAAGAAGTAGAGAGCAAGTAAGGCGAACAAGCTCCGGCCTTCGGGCTGAGCGGTCTCAGCCCGGGTGACCGGTCTACGGCTTGACGCCGAGCACCGACAGGATGATGGCCGCGAGGGTCAGCGTCACCGGCAGCCGGTGGGAGGCCAGTGCATGCGCCCGTGCAAGCGACAGCTTGGGCGAGAGCAGAAGGTTCTTGTCGGAATGAAGAGGTGTGGTCATATCGGCTCCTGAGTGGCTGCGGGCAACTTGCCCGCATGCCTCCACGATAGGCATTGCAGGGCGCTCCGGCACATGCCTTTGCGCGATACCGCGTTTCCGTTTTTGCAACGATCGGCGCGGGATCGGCTCAGGGTAGCTCCGAAGAATTAGCCCGCAATGAGCTTCTGCACCAGCTCCGCCGTGGTGGCCGCCGCGTACTTGCGCATCAGCCGCGCCCGGTGCAGTTCCACCGTGCGGTGGCTGATGCCCAGTGCCTTGCCGATCTCCTTGGACGTGAGCCCGCGCATCACCTGCGCGGCCACCTCGCGCTCGCGCGGCGTGAGCTCGGCCTTCACGGCGCGGCGCGAGCCGAGGTCTTCGAAGGTCCAGATGCCGGCTTCGTGCGGCGCGGCCCGGTTCATGGCGTGTCCCGTGACATGGCACCAGAAGGTCTCGCCCGCGATGGCGCCATGCAGGCCCCCGAGGCGCTTCATCATGCGGTTGTCGGCATAGCGGCCGCTGGCGTTCAGGAACGGCTCCATGCGCTTGCCGATGCGCTCGAACTCGGCCACGCTCGGATACAGAATGCTGAACGAATGCCCGACCAGTGCCGAGGGCGTTGCGCCGAAGATCTCGCACACGCGCTCGTTGCAGGCCACGATGGTGCGGTTGCTCGACACCACCATGCCGACGGGTGCATGCTCAAAGGCCAGCCGGTAATCGATCTCGGGCATCGGGGGTCACCATTACGAAATACTACGTATGCGAGTACGTAGTATCGTTCAAGGCTCTTCAAAGCTTTTGCCAACTCTCCACCATCCATCAAGGAGCCCGAGTGAACAAGATTTATCCCTCCGCAGACGCGGCACTCAAGGGGGTCGTGGCCGACGGGCAGATGCTCGCGGTCGGCGGCTTCGGCCTGTGCGGCATTCCCGAGGCGCTGATCGATGCGCTCAAGGACACCGGCGTGCAGAACCTCACCGTCATCTCGAACAACGCGGGCGTCGATGGCTTCGGCCTCGGCAAGCTGCTCGAGACGCGCCAGATCAAGAAGATGATCGCGTCGTACGTGGGCGAGAACAAGGAGTTCGAGCGCCAGTACCTCGCGGGCGAACTCGCCCTCGAATTCACGCCCCAGGGCACGCTGGCCGAGAAGCTGCGCGCGGGCGGCGCGGGCATTCCGGCCTTCTTCACCAAGACCGGTGTCGGCACGCAAGTGGCCGAGGGCAAGGAACTGCGCGAGTTCGACGGCGAAACCTACGTGATGGAGCGCTCGCTGGTGCCCGACGTGGCGCTGGTGAAGGCCGACGTGGCCGACAAGTCGGGCAACCTGCGCTTCCGCCTCACGGCGCGCAACTTCAACCCCGCCGCCGCCATGGCCGGCAAGATCTGCATCGTCGAGGTCGAGAAGATCGTCGAAGTGGGCGAACTCGCGCCGGACGACATTCACCTGCCCGGCATCTACGTGCACCGCATCGTGCTCAACGCCACGCCCGAAAAGCGGATCGAGAAGCGCACGGTGAGTGCCGCAGTGCCGGTGGATGCCGCGGCCGCCAAGGTCGAGGCGCAGGCCGCCATCGCGCAAGCCGCCGCCGGCAGCGAAGTGCCCGCCCCCGTCAAGAACAACAAAGGAGCCTGAGATGCCCTGGACCCAAGACCAAATGGCCGCGCGTGCGGCGCAAGAACTCGAAGACGGCTTCTACGTGAACCTGGGCATCGGCATTCCCACGCTGGTGGCCAACTTCGTCGGCGACAAGGAAGTGTGGCTGCAAAGCGAGAACGGCATGCTCGGCATCGGCCCGTTCCCGACCGAAGACCAGGTCGATGCCGACCTGATCAACGCCGGCAAGCAGACCGTCACCACGCTGCCGGGCTCGGCCATCTTCGGCAGCCATGACAGCTTCGCGATGATCCGCGGCGGCAAGATCAATCTCTCGATTCTCGGCGCCATGCAGGTCAGCGTGAAGGGCGACCTCGCCAACTGGATGATCCCCGGCAAGATGGTGAAGGGCATGGGCGGCGCCATGGATCTCGTGGCCGGCGTGAAGCGCGTGATCGTGCTCATGGAGCACGTCGCCAAGAAGAAAGACGGCACTGAAGACTTCAAGATCCTCGAGCAATGCACGCTGCCGCTGACGGGCGTGGGCGTGGTCGACCGCATCATCACCGACCTGGCTGTAATGGACGTGGTGCCCGAAGGCCTCAAGGTGGTCGAGCTTGCGCCGGGCGTGAGCTTCGACACGCTGCAGGCCAAGACCGGCGCCAAGCTGATCCAGTAAGGGGCGCCAACGCAACGACGACGAAGGGCAGGGCCGCGAGAGCGGGCCCTGCTTTTTTGCTTTGGACATTCTGGAGAAACGAAATGAACGCGAGCGAAGCTCTGGACAGCATCTGGCGGCACGCGCGACTGCCGGTCGAGGCCCTGCAACAGGTGCGGCTCACGGGTGAAGACCCGGTGCTGCCCTCGTCTTTCGCGGTGGGCGCGGCCGCGCAGAGCACCATGGCGGCGGCTGCGCTCGCGGCGTGTGAACTGGGGCATCTGCGCGGCGCCGGGCGCCAGCAGGTCGCCGTCGACATGCGGCACGCGGCGCTCGACTGCACCGGATGGTTCAGCCTCGACGGCCGCGTGCCCGACCTGTGGGACACCTTTTCCGGGCCGTACCGTTGCGCCGACGGCTGGGTGCGCATTCACGCGAACTTCGCGCACCACCGCGACGAGGCGCTGCGGCTGATGAAGCTCGATCCCGCCACCGCCAAGCGTGCCGATGCCGAGGCGGTCATGGCGGCCTGGCGCGCGCTCGACTTCGAAGACGCAGCCGCCGCGCAGGGCCTGGTGGCGAGCGCGCTGCGCCGTTTCGACCAATGGGACGCCTCGCCGCAAGGCCAGGCCATTGCGGCACAACCGCTCTTCACGATCGAGCGCATCGGCGACGCGCCGCCGCTCGCGCTCGCGCCGCTGCGCGAAGACCAGCGGCCGCTCGAAGGCGTGCGCGCACTCGACCTGACGCGCATTCTCGCGGGCCCCGTGGGTGGCCGTGCGCTGGCGGCGTATGGCGCCGACGTGATGCTCGTCAATTCGCCGCACCTGCCGAACATCGAGTCCATCGCCGAAACCAGCCGCGGCAAGCTGTCGGCGCATGTGGACCTGCGTACCGAATCGGGCCACGCCGCGCTGCGGCAACTCGCCGCGCAGGCGCACGTCTTCGTGCAGGGCTATCGTCCCGGCGGCATTGCGGCGCTCGGTTTCGGACCGGCGGAACTCGCGCGGCTCTCGCCCGGCATCGTCTGCGTGTCGCTCACGGCCTATGGCACGCAGGGGCCCTGGGCGCATCGCCGCGGCTTCGATTCGCTGGTGCAGACCGCCATGGGCTTCAACCATGCCGAAGGCGAAGCGGCCGGCGACGGCCAGCCGAAGCCGCTGCCGATGCAGATCCTCGACGAGGGCACGGGCTACCTGATCGCCTGCGGGGCCGCCGCGGCGCTCTGGCGGCAGCAGCAGGAGGGCGGCAGCTGGCATGTGCAGGTGTCGCTGGCGCAGACGGGGCACTGGCTGCGCGGGCTCGGGCGCGTGTCTGGCGGGCTGTCGATCGCCCGGCCCGATCTCAAGCCCTATCTCGAGACTTCGGCCTCCGGCTTCGGCGAACTGACCGCGCTGCGCCACGGCGCGCAGTTGTCGCGCACACCGGCGGCATGGCCGCGCCCGTCGATGCCGCCGGGCAGCCATGTGCCGGCCTGGCCGGGGTTCTAGGCGTCGAGCGCAACGCGCACTTGTCGGCGAGGCTGCGCAGCCGCTCGAGCGGCTCGTTGGGGAACACGCGTATGCCTGAGAGCCCGCTCGCGGGGACCACGCAGTTCGTGTGTCTATGGCTGCTTTTCAGGGCGCTGCATCCACGGTGCTGCCAGGCAAGAGAAGCCCTCGTTGCGCCGTGGCAGTTTCGCGCAGGAATTCCCACACGGCCTGCATGCGAGCCAGATGCTTGGTCTCCACCGGCATCGACATCCAGAACGTGCGCGTGAAGCTCGCCTGCCCCGGCAGCACCGGGCGCAGCGCCTTGTCCCGGTCGGCGACGAAGGCCGGCAGTACCGCAATGCCCGCTCCCGCTGCGACGGCTTGATGCTGCGCGAGCACGCTGGTGCTTCGCAACGCGAAAGTTTCGGGGCGGTGCAGTTCGTCGAGGTACTGCAGCTCCTTGCTGAAGAGCAGGTCGTCCACGTAGCTGATGAAGGTGTGGCCGCGCAGGTCTTCGCGCGTCTTGATCGGTTTGTGCGCGGCCAGGTACGCCTTCGACGCGTAGAGCCGCAAGGTGTAGTCGGTGAGCTTGGTCACCACTACCGGCCCGCGCGCCGGGCGTTCGAGCGAGATCACGATGTCGGCCTCGCGCCGCGACAGGTGCACCAGCCGCGGCATGGCCAGCAGATCGATGGTGAGCTTGGGATGCTGCTGCGCGAAGAGCGCGAGCTGCGGCGCCAGCACCACGGTGCCGAAGCCCTCGGTGGCGCCGATGCGGATCAGCCCCGACAGACCTTCCTGCGAAGCCGGTGCGGTGCTCTCCACCGCCTGGAATGCGCTCTCCATGGCCTCGACCTGCGGCTGCAGCTTGCGGCCCGCCTCGGTGAGCCGGTGCCCACCGGCTTCCCGCGAGAAAAGCGGCGCGCCCACTTCCTTTTCGAGTGCCTGGATGCGTCGCGCCACCGTGGTGTGGTCCACCTCGAGGCGGCGTGCCGCGCTCATCAGCGTGCCCGAGCGGGCCAGTTCCAGAAAGTAGCGAAGGTTGTCCCAGTCCATGTGCTCGCGTTGCCTCGGGTTGCGCTCTGCATTTTTGCAAAGCGATAGCGCATATTTGTCTATTGTCATGGCAAATCTGCAAAGCTAGGATGCGGCTTGAACCTGCCACCCAGGCCCCTATTCACAGGAGACAAAACCCCATGGACGCCACCACCACCCCCAAGACCCAAGTCGCCACGGTCAAGCTCTTGATCGGCGGCAAGTTCGTCGAGTCGAAGACCACCGAATGGCGCGACATCGTCAACCCGGCCACGCAGGAAGTGCTGGCCCGCGTGCCGTTTGCGACGCAGGCTGAACTCGATGCCGCCGTGGCCTCCGCCAAGGACGCCTTCAAGACCTGGCGCAAGACCCCCCTTGGCGCGCGCGCCCGCATCTTTCTGAAGTACCAGCAGCTCATTCGCGAGAACATGGGCGAGCTGGCCGCCATCCTCACCGCTGAACAGGGCAAGACCCTGCCCGACGCCGAGGGCGACGTGTTCCGCGGCCTCGAGGTGGTGGAGCACGCATCGAACATCGGCAACCTGCAGCTCGGCGAACTGGCCAACAACGTGGCCAACGGCGTCGACACCTACACACTGCTGCAGCCGCTGGGCGTGTGCGCCGGCATCACGCCCTTCAACTTCCCCGCGATGATCCCGCTGTGGATGTTCCCGATGGCCATCGTCACCGGCAACACCTTCGTGCTGAAGCCTTCGGAGCAAGACCCGATGGTCACCATGCGCCTGTGCGAACTGGCGCTGGAAGCCGGCATTCCGCCCGGTGTGCTCAATGTGGTGCACGGCGGCGAAGCCACCGTCAACGGCATCTGCGACCACAAGGACATCAAGGCGATCAGCTTCGTCGGCTCGACCAAGGTCGGCACGCATGTCTACCACCGCGCCACGCTGGCCGGCAAGCGCGTGCAATGCATGATGGGCGCGAAGAACCACGCCATCGTCATGCCCGACGCCAACAAGGAGCAGACGCTCAATGCACTGGCGGGCGCGAGCTTCGGCGCGGCCGGGCAGCGCTGCATGGCGGTGTCGGTGGCGGTGCTGGTGGGCGAGGCGCGCAACTGGGTGCCCGAGCTGATCGCCAAGGCCAAGACGCTGAAGATCGGCGCCGGCACCGAGAAGGGCGTGGACGTGGGGCCGCTGGTGTCTTGCGCCGCCTACGAGCGCGTCAACGGCCTCATCGAACGCGGCGTGGCCGACGGCGCCAAGCTCGAGCTCGACGGCCGCAAGCCCACCGTGCCCGGCTACGAGAAGGGCAACTTCGTCGGACCGACGATCTTCTCGGGCGTGAAACCCGGCATGACGATCTATGACCAGGAAGTGTTCGGACCGGTGCTGTGCGTGGCCGATGCGGAGACCATCGACGAGGCCATCGAGCTGATCAACAGCAACCCGAACGGCAACGGCACTGCCATCTTCACGCAGTCCGGCGCCGCCGCTCGCCGCTTCCAGGAAGACATCGACGTGGGCCAGGTCGGCATCAACGTGCCGATTCCGGTGCCGGTGCCGATGTTCTCTTTCACCGGTTCGCGTGCCTCGAAGCTCGGCGACCTGGGCCCGTACGGCAAGCAGGTCATCATGTTCTACACGCAGACCAAGACCGTGACGGCACGCTGGTTCGACGACAGCACCGTCTCGCACGGCGTCAACACCACGATCAGCCTCAAATGAGGCACGGGCTTCGTGTCGTGGCCTGGGGCGCGGTGGCGGCGGTCGCATTGCTCGCCGCCGGCAGGGCGCAGGCGGCCGCCGATGCCGGCGCGGCCGGCTGCGATCCCAATGGCAACCAGCAGCAGATGAACGACTGCGCGGCGCGCGACTTTCGCGCGGCCGATGCGGTGCTCAACATCCGGTATGGCGAAGTGATGAAGACGCTCTCTCCGCAGATGCGCGTCGCGCTGCGCAACGAGCAGCGCGCCTGGCTCAAGGGCCGCGACCCCGCTTGCAAGCGGGCCTCGAAAGCGAACGAGGGTGGCTCCATCTGGCCGCTCGTGTTCAGCGCATGCCTGGAGAAATCGACCCGGAAACGGACCGCTGAACTGGACCGCTGGAAGGGGCGCGAACAACAATGAACTTCGAACTGTCCGAAGAGCAGAACGCCTTTGCGCAGACCGCGCGCGACTTTGCACAGGCCGAGTTCGCGCCCCATGCGGCGCAGTGGGACGCCGAGGCCATCTTTCCGAAGGAGGCCATCGCCAAGGCCGGCGAGCTGGGCTTCTGCGGACTCTATGCGCCCGAGCGCGTCGGCGGCCTCGGGCTGCCGCGGCTCGATGCGGCGCTGGTGTTCGAGGAGATGGCGGCCGTCGACCCCTCGACCACCGCCTTCATCACGATCCACAACATGGCGACCTGGATGCTCGGCACCTGGGCGACCGATGCCGTGGCCGCGCAATGGGGTGAAGACCTGACGGCCGGGCGCAAGCTCGCTTCCTATTGCCTCACCGAGCCGGGCGCAGGCTCGGATGCCGGTTCGCTCAAGACACGCGCCGAGCTGCAAGGCACCGAGTACGTCATCAACGGCGGCAAGGCCTTCATCTCGGGCGCGGGCGCGACCGACGTGCTGGTGCTGATGGCGCGCACGGGCGGCGGCGGCGCGGGCGGCATCTCGGCCTTCGCGGTGCCGGCCGATGCACCCGGCGTGAGCTATGGCAAGAAAGAGCACAAGATGGGCTGGAACAGCCAGCCCACGCGCGCCATCAACTTCGACAACGTGCGCGTGCCGGCCGAGAACCTGCTGGGCAAGGAAGGCGAGGGCTTTCGCATCGCGATGAAGGGGCTGGACGGCGGGCGCATCAACATCGCGACCTGCTCGGTGGGCGCGGCGCAGGGCGCGCTCGACGCGGCGCGCCGCTACCTGCATGAGCGCCAGCAGTTCGGCAAGCCGATCGCGAGCTTCCAGGCGCTGCAGTTCAAGCTGGCCGACATGGCGACCGAACTGGTGGCGGCGCGGCAGATGGTGCGCCTGGCCGCGAGCAAGCTCGATGCAGGCCACGCCGACGCCAGCACCTATTGCGCCATGGCCAAGCGCTTCGCGACCGATGCGGGCTTCAACATCTGCAACGACGCACTGCAGCTGCACGGCGGCTACGGCTACCTGAGCGAGTTTCCGCTCGAGCGGCTGGTGCGCGATACCCGCGTGCACCAGATTCTCGAAGGCACCAACGAGATCATGCGTGTGATCGTTGCGCGAAAATTGCTGGAAGGAGACAGCGATATCCGCTGACGCTCCGCACCCAGAACCTCTCAAGACAATGACCGACTCCGTAGTTCTCTTCGACGAAATCAAGACCGCCGGCGGCCAGCGCTTTGCCACCGCCACGCTCAACGCACCCGCTTCGCTCAACGCGCTGTCCGTCGACATGGTGCGCCTGCTCACGCCCAAGCTGCGCGAATGGGCGAAGGACGAAGGCATCGTCGGCGTGCTGATGCAGGCGGCCGGCGAAAAGGCCTTCTGCGCCGGCGGCGACCTGCGCCAGCTGTATCAAACACTGCTCGAATGCGGTCCCGCGCGCAACACCTACGCCGAAGACTTCTTCCGCGAGGAGTACGAGCTCGACTACCTGATCCACACCTTTCCCAAACCCTTTCTGTGCTGGGGCCACGGCATCGTGATGGGCGGCGGCGTGGGGCTGATGTCGGGCTGCTCGCACCGCGTGGTCACGGCGCAAAGCCGCATCGCCATGCCCGAGATCAGCATCGGCCTGTACCCCGACGTGGGCGGCAGCTGGTTCCTGCGCCGCACGCCCGGGCGCACGGGCCTGTTCTTGGCGCTCACGGCCGCCAATCTCAATGCGGCCGATGCCATCTTCTGCGGACTGGCCGATGTGCTGGTGCCGCACGAGCGCAAGGGCCAGGTGCTCGAGGCCATCGCTACGACGCAGTGGCACGGCGAGCAGAAGGCCGACCGCGCCGAGCTGTCGCGAATTCTTGCCCACGCCGGAGAAGGCGCAGAGATGCCGCCGTCGAAGGTGCGCGAACACTACGACACCATCAACGCGCTGATGGCGGGCGACGACCTGCTCGACATCGCGAAGCGCCTGCGCAACCTGCAAAGCGACGACCCTTGGCTGCAGTCCGCATCCAAGACCTTCGTGAAGGGCGCGCCGAGTTCGGCTGCCCTGAGCTTCGAACTCTGGCAGCGCGTGCACCGCATGTCGCTGGCCGAGGTGTTCAGGCTCGAATACTGGGCTTCGCTGGGCTTCTGCGCGCACAAGGACTTTGCCGAGGGCATCCGCGCGGTGCTGATCGACAAGGACCGCAATCCGCGCTGGAACCCCTCCACCATGGAAGAGATCACGCCTGCGTTCATCGAAGACCATCTGCGCCCGCGCGGCGAAATGCCCGCGGAGCTGGCCGCGCTGGCCTGACCCTCTTCAGCAAATACAACGGAGACAAAAATGAAAATCGCATTCATCGGCCTCGGCAACATGGGCGGCCCGATGGCCATGAACCTGCAGAAGGCGGGCCATGCGGTCGAGGCCTTCGACCTCTCGGGCGAGGCCTGCAAGAAATACGCAGCCGAAGGCCTCCGGATTTCCGCCTCAGCCGCCGATTCGGTGGCCGGTGCGGAGGTGGTGATCAGCATGCTGCCGGCCAGCGCGCATGTCGAAGGCCTCTTTCTCGGCGGTGCCGGCAGGCCGGGCCTGCTCGACAGCATCGCGGCGGGCACGCTCGTGATCGACAGCAGCACCATCGCCGCGGCCACGTCGCGCAAGGTGGCCGAGGCGGCCGCCGCCAAGGGCATCGCGATGATCGATGCACCGGTGTCCGGCGGCACCGGCGGCGCCATTGCAGGCACGCTGACCTTCATGGTCGGCGGAGACGCGAAGGATCTGGAGCGCGCGCGCCCGGTGCTCGAAAAAATGGGTGCCAACATCTTCCATGCGGGTGCCGCGGGCGCGGGCCAGACCGCGAAGATCTGCAACAACATGCTGCTCGGCATCCTGATGATCGGCACTTCCGAAGCGCTGGCACTCGGCGTGGCCAACGGGCTCGATCCCAAGGTGCTGTCCGAAATCATGCGCCGCAGTTCGGGCGGCAACTGGGCGCTCGAGAAGTACAACCCCATGCCGGGCGTGATGGAAACGGCACCCGCATCGAAGAACTACGCGGGCGGCTTCGGTACGGACCTGATGCTCAAGGACCTGGGCCTGGCGCAGGAAAACGCCACCGCCGTGCGTGCCGCCACGCCGCTGGGCGGGCTGGCGCGCAGCCTGTATGCGGCGCACAGCCTCGCGGGCCACGGGGCGCTGGATTTTTCAAGCGTGTTGAAGCTGGTTCAGAAGGCTTCGTGATTCGCTCGGCGCTCAGGACGCAAGGCGTCTGCCGAGCGTCTTGCGCCGTGCCATGGCCAGCAGGAGGGCGGCCGCGACGAGATTCGCGCCGATGCTGGCCACGATCGGCAGCAGGTAGCTGCGGCTGATGTCGAACGCAAAACCCGCCGCACTCGGCCCGACCAGGGTGCCGACCGCCACGCTGGTGTAGAGCACGCCGATGATCGCGCTGATGTTGCGGCCGCCGAAGCAGTCCATCACCAGCGCCGGCAGCAGCGCAACGAAGCCGCCGTAGAACACGCCGTAGGCGAATGCGAACACGGCCAAGCCCCAGAACCCTCCGGACACCGCCCACACGACCAGCGAGAGCGCCATGCCCACCGACATCAGCGGCAGTGCGAGCTGGCGGCCGATGCGGTCGGCCAGCCCGCCGAGAAAGAAGCGCCCCGCCGTGCTGCCGACGCCGATGGCGCCCAGCAGCAGCACCGCGGAGGTCGATGCCACGCCATGGTCGAGTGCATAGGGCACGAGGTGGACGAAGGGCACGAACAGCCCGAACGAACTGATCAGGCATGCTGCGTAGAGCCCGGCGAAGCGCCGCGAAGTCACCGCCTCACGCACCGTGGCGCCTGCCGGCGTCGCCGATGGGGTTTGCGGCTGCGGCGGATTGCCGTCGGGCTCGAGCCCGCGGTCGCGCGGATCGTTCTCGATCAGCAGCGCCATGCCCGTGCCTGCCACCGCGGCGAGCACGCCGAGCGCCAGGTAGGCGTTGCGCCATCCGATGCTCTCGATGAGGAGCGACGCCAGCGGCGGCATCACCAGCGTGCCCACGCCGATTCCGCTCACGGCCAGCCCCGAAGCGAATCCGCGGTGCTTGACGAACCAGCGCTGCACTGCGCCCAGCACCGGCACATAGGATGCGCCGACGCCGAGACCCACGCCGAGCCCATAGGCAATGTAGACCTGGTTCAGGCTGCGGGCCTGCCCTGCGGCCGCGAGGCCCAGGCCGACCAGCACCATGCCCGCGACCGCGAGCCGCCGCGAACCCCAACGGTCCGCGAGCGGGCCGCTGACCACGCCGAGCCCGAAATAGAGAAAGCCCGCGAGCGAGAACACCAGCGACACCGATCCGCGCGAGGCGCCGAAATCGCGTTGCAGCGAATCGAGGAAGGCACTGAAGGTGTAGGCGCTGCCGAAGCCCACGAGGGTCACGGCGAAAGCGCCGGCAACCACGAACCAGCCGTAGAAGAGGCGTGCGCGTGGCGGTGTGGACGATGGGTTCAAAGGGTGGGTCTTCATGGTCTCAATCCAGCGGATGATGCCGATGCCAGTGGGTGGCGCTCTGGAACGCGGCGCCCGCGCGGACCAGCGTGGCTTCGCCCATGTTCGCCGCGACAAGCTGAAACGCAAGCGGCATTCCCGCTCCGGTGAACCCGCCGGGCAGCGTGATCGTCGGATGGCCGGTCATGTTGAACGGGGCGGTGTAGTGCAGCAACGCGGACACCAGCGATGGCGTTTCGCCCAGCGCCTGCATCGCCGCGACCGTGGGAGAGCCGAAGGGGTGCACGGGGACCAGCAGCACATCGAGATCGCCGAGCAGCGCGGCGACGCGGCCGCGCAGGGCCATGCGGCGCAGGAGAATTTGCTGAAGCCCGGTGCCGCCGACCGAAAGGCCGACCTCGATGACCGAGGCGAGCACCGGGCCGTAGTCATTCTTGCGAAGCGGGTAGGTGGCCGCATGGGCGACCGCCGCCTCCACCGCGCACAGCGGAAACCAGTCCGCCACGGCGTGCTCCACATCGGGAACACGCACGTCGACGATGCGAGCGCCGAGCACGCGGAAGGTGTCGACGGCATCCGCCAGCATGGCCTGCGTCGCGGGCTCCACACCGTCGCTGTTCCACGCGGCATCGACGCCGATGCGCAGGCCGCGCGCGCCTTGGCCCGCAGCCGCGAGATAGTCAGGCACCGGATCGAGCGCGGCGGTCGGGTCTTTTGCATCGCTCCCAGCAATCACGCTGAGCAGCACGCCGGCATCCGCCGCGCTGCGGGCCATCGGCCCCACATGGTCCAGCGATGCGGCGAGCTCGAAAACGCCATGGCGGCTCACGCGGCCCCAGCTGGGCTTCAGCCCCGTCAGGCCGTTGGCAGCGCACGGAAAGCGGATTGACCCGCCGGTGTCCGAGCCCAGCGAGCCGTAGCAAAGGCCGGCTGCCGTCGCCACGCCCGAGCCGCTGGAGGACATGCCCGGCCAGTGGTCCGCATGCCATGGGTTGCGCGGCGGCTCGATGGAAGGGTGGTGGTCGGAGTAAGCGCCTTCTGTGAGCTGCAGCTTGCCGAGCAGCACTGCGCCGCCTTCCTTCAGGCGGCGCACCACGGTCGCGTCCCCGTTCGGGATGCGATGCCGGTGCACTGCCATGCCGGCCGCCGTGCGGAAGCCTGCGGTGTCGCACAGGTCTTTCACGGCAATGGGTATGCCGTGCAGCGGGCCGCGATACCGGCGCGCCGCGATCTCCGCTTCCGCCGCCTCGGCCTGTGCCATTGCGGCATCGGCCATCACCAGCGCGTAGCTGCGGAGCGTGCCGTCCAGCGCGGCGATGCGATCGAGTTGTGCGCGCGTCACGGCAACGGGCGAGATCCGGCGCGTGCGGATGCGTTCCGCGAGTTCGGTGAGTTCGAGGTAATGAAGACCGGCATCTCCGAGAGCGCTCGAAGGCTCAGAATATCTATGTTCAGGAAAATCGCGGAGGTGATGCAAGATGGTTTCTCTTTGGCTTATGACGTGTCAATATTCATCCCTCGAGCGCTGCTCCGCAAACCCGATTTTCTGAAGAATTCAGATCAGATTAACTAAACCATGGAACACCAGCTTCCGCCGCTCAACGCACTGCGCGCCTTCGAGGCGACCGCCCGCCACCTGTCGGTGAAAAATGCGGCCGACGAGCTGTGCGTGACCGCCGGCGCCGTGAGCCAGTTGATCAAGTCGCTGGAGCTGCACCTCGGCGTGCCGCTCTTCCGGCGCGCGAACCGCGGCATCTTTCTGACCGATGCGGGCCAGGGCTATCTGCCGCCGGTGCGCAATGCCTTTCGGCAGATCAGCGACGCCACGCGCCGTGTCGCCGTGCCCGCGGAGACCGGCATCCTCACGGTCAGCACCACGCCATTCTTCGCCTCCGCATGGCTGGTGCCGCGCCTCAAGGGTTTTCAGGTTGCGCATCCCGACATCGATCTGCAAGTGGTGAGCAGCACTGCGCTGGCCGACTTCTCGCGCGATGGCGTGGACGTTGCCATTCGCCACGGCCTGGGCCGCTACGCAGGCCTGAGCAGCCAGCGCGTGCTGACGGTGGAAATCGTTCCCGTCGCTGCGCCGGCGCTGGTCAAGCGTCTCGGCATGCCGACGGCCCCCGCCGAACTCACGCGTTGGCCGCGCGTGAACGATGCCGAGCGCAAAGCCTGGCAACTGTGGTTCCAGGTGCAGGGCATCGACGACACGGGACCGGCCCGCGGCCCGTCCTTCGATGATTCAGGCCTGCTATTGAAAGCGGTACTCACGGGGCAGGGCGCGGCCCTGCTGCCTTGCGCGGTGGTGGCCGATGACCTGGCAGAAGGACGGCTGGTCCAGCTCTCGGACGTGAGCTGGCTCGAAGACTTCGCCTACTACCTCGTCTGCCCCGAGAACAGCCGCGACCGGCCGAAGGTCGCGGCCTTCCGCGAATGGATTGCCGCCGAGGCCGGCAGAAAATCCGCCAGGCCTCGCAGGAAAACGCCTGTCAAAGCAGCTCGATCCCGGGCAGGCTCTTGAAGCAGCTCTCTCGCGTGATGCGCACGAAATCGGCAAGCCACGGTTGGCCCGAGGTGTTCTGCGTGCAAGCCATGTAGAGCCGCCCCGTCAGGCCTTTGGCGCTCACGCGGCGCGCCGTGACATAGCCGCGGTCGAGGTAGTTCTGCACCGCCCACAGCGGCAGGGTCGCCACGCCGCGGCCGCTCGCCACCAGCTGCAGCATCGCCACGGTGAGTTCGGTCGTGCGCCGGTGCGCGGGCTCCACGCCGGCCGGTGCCAGCACCTGCCGCACGATGTCGAGCATTTCGTCGGGCACGGGGTAGGTGATGAGCGTCTGGTCGGCGAAGTGCCGCGCGGTGAGATGCGGCTTTGCCGTCAGTGCATGGTCGTTGGCAAGGAGCGCCACGATCTCGAAGCGGAACAGCGCGTGGTAGTCCACCGTTTCATCGGGGTCCTGCTCGGAGACGATCGCCACCTCGGCGCGGTTCTGCATGACCAGCGCGATCGGGTCGGGGTGAAAGCCCGAGACGATGTCGAGCTCGATCTCGGGCCAGCGCTGCCGGAAGGCATCCATCGCGGGCATCAGCCAGTCGAAGCAGGTGTGGCACTCGACCACGATGCGCAGTTGCCCGCTGCGGCCCAGCGCGAGCCGCGCCACGTCGCGCTCGGCCTCCTCGATCAGCGGCAGTGCCGTATCGGCCAGCTGCAGAAGCCGCAGCCCCGTGGTGCTGAACTGAGGCGGAACCGACTTGCGCTCGAAGAGCTGCGCGCCGTAGCGGTCTTCGAGCAGCTTGATCTGGTGCGACAGCGCCGACTGCGTGAGGTTGAGCAATTGCGCCGCGCGCACCAGGCTGCCGGTGTCGCGCAGCGCAACGAGCGTGCGCAGGTGGCGTATTTCCAGGATCGATTGCAACATGAATGCATTTCAAGTGAAAGGGCAAAAGGTTTCGTTTGAATCATATGCCCCAAAGCCCGACCATTGCGGATTCTCAAGATCTAGCGACCGGAACATCTGCAATGACCACCCGTACCCACACCCTCGGCTTTCCGCGCATGGGCGCCAACCGGGAACTGAAGTTCGCACTCGAAAAGCACTGGCGCGGCGACATCGACCGCGCGGCGCTCGAAGCCGTCGGCGAACAGCTGCGCGCACGCCATTGGCAGGGCCAGCGGGACGCGGGGCTCGACTACGTGGCCGTGGGCGACTTCGCCTACTACGACCACGTCGCCAACCACATCCAGCTGCTCGGCTGCGAGCCGGCGCGCTTCGACTTCAAGGGCGATGAGCCCGAGCTTTCGCGCTACTTCAAGATGGCGCGCGGCGTGGAAGACGAAGCCGGCCACGTGCACGACGCCAATTGCAACCATGGCGCTGAAGGCACCTTCGCGCTCGAGATGACCAAGTGGTTCGATACCAACTACCACTACCTCGTGCCCGAGTTCAATGCGGCCACGCAGTTCAAGCTGGCATCGACGCGGCTGTTCGATGAAGTGGCCCAGGCGCAGCAGGCCGGGCATGCGGTGAAGGCCGTGCTGCTCGGGCCTCTGAGCTTCCTGTATCTCGGCAAGGAGAAGGAGCCGGGCTTCGACCGCTTCTCGCTGCTCGATGCACTGCTGCCTGTCTACGAGCAGGTGCTCAATCGCCTGAAGCAACAAGGTGTGGAATGGGTGCAGATCGACGAACCGATCCTCGGCCTGGACCTGCCCGATGCCTGGCGCAATGCGTTCGAGCGTGCCTATTGGCAGCTGGCCCGCAGCGCGCCCAAGTTGTTGCTGGCCACGTATTTTTCGCCGCTCGCCGACAACCTTCGCCTGGCGTGCCAGCTGCCGGTGGCAGGTCTGCACGTGGACGCCGTGCGCTCGCCGCAGGAGCTGACCGGCGTGGCCGATTGGCTCTCGGCGCACAAGGTGCTGTCGGTCGGCATCGTCGACGGCCGCAACATCTGGCGCACCGACCCCGACGCCGCGCTTGCCGCGCTGCGCCCGGTGGTCGACAAGAACCGCGGCGAGTTGTGGATTGCGCCGTCGTGCTCGCTGCTGCATGTGCCGTTCAGCCTGGCTGCGGAAGACAAGCTCGACGTGGAGCTCAAGTCCTGGCTCGCCTTTGCGGTCGAAAAGCTCGACGAATTGCGCGTGCTGCGTGCCGTGCTCGACGGCCGGGAAGGCTCGGTCGCCGAAGAACTCACGGCCGCTCGTACCGCAGTGGCCGCACGGCGCAGCAGCCCACGCGTGCACCGCGCAGATGTCGCACTGCGGCTTGCACGCAGCGTGGCCGGTGACGACGCTCGCACCTCGGTCTTTTCGCAGCGCCAGTCGGTGCAGCGCGCGCGCTTCGCCTTGCCCGCGCTGCCGACCACCACCATCGGTTCGTTCCCGCAGACCGCGGAGATCCGCGCCGCCCGCGCCGCCTTCAAGCGCGGCGAGCTCGACGCGGCCGGCTACCGCGAGAAGATGCGCTCCGAAATCGCGCTCGCGGTGCGCAAGCAGGAGTCGCTGGGCATCGACGTGCTGGTGCATGGCGAGGCCGAGCGCAACGACATGGTCGAGTACTTCGGCGAACGGCTCGACGGCTTTGCCTTTACCGCCAACGGTTGGGTGCAGTCGTACGGCTCGCGCTGCGTGAAGCCGCCGGTGATCTTCGGCGACGTGGCGCGCCCCGCGCCGATGACGGTCGAATGGACCGCCTATGCGCAAAGCCTCACCAAGCTGCCGATGAAGGGCATGCTGACGGGCCCCGTCACCATCCTGCAATGGTCCTTCGTGCGCGACGACCAGCCGCGTGCCATCACTTGCGAGCAGATCGCCTGGGCGATCCGCGACGAGGTGGTGGACCTCGAAGGTGCCGGCATCGGCATCATCCAGATCGACGAGCCCGCCATCCGGGAAGGCCTACCGCTGCGCCGCGCCGGCTGGCCGGCCTATCTGAAGTCGGCCACGCGCGCCTTCCGCATCAGCGCCTCGGGCGTGCGGGACGAGACGCAGATTCACACCCACATGTGCTATTCGGAGTTCAACGACATCCTCTCCGAGATTGCGGCCATGGATGCCGACGTGATCACCATCGAGACCAGCCGCTCCGACATGGAATTGCTGCGCGGTTTCGGCGGCAACGACAGTGCCGGCGACGCGGGCGGCTTCCGCTATCCGAACGAGATCGGCCCGGGCGTGTACGACATCCATTCGCCGCGCGTGCCGTCGGTCGACGAGATCGTGCGCCTGATGCGCAAGGCGGCGGATGTGGTGCCGCACGAAAACCTCTGGATCAACCCCGACTGCGGCCTGAAGACCCGCGGCTGGCCGGAGACCGAGGCCGCGCTGTCGAACATGGTGACCGCCGCGAAGCTGCTGCGCAAGGAACTGGCGGCCGCCTGAACCCGAGTGGCCGCGGCGAGGGGGAGATGGTGCAATCGCGAGCGCCAATAATGGCGCCATGACCGCTTCCCCCCTCGTTGCCAAACGTTTCTCCCTCGCATCTTTTTTTCTTCTCCTGCTGTCGCTGGGGCTCACACCGGCCATGGGCTGGGCACAGGACCGAGCCCAGACGCTCTTGCAGTTCGAAGGCGTGCACGAGCGTTACCAGGCGGCCTATGCCCCAGGCGCCGTGTCGCGCGATGCAAGGCAGCTGCTGGAGCCTGCCGACCAGGCCCTTGCCGACAGCGCGCTCAAGGCGCTCGACGCAGCGGCCACGCGGTCTTTCGACGTGGCCGCGTCCGTCGCCGCCATCCGGCAGGAGGTGGCGGCTGCCGGCAAGGGCGGTGCGGCGCCGAGCCCGCAGGTGCTCGCTGCAGTGACGCGCTTCGCGCAACTGCGTGCGGACTACGCCGCAAAGGACCAGGCGGGCAAGTTCGAGTTCTTCAACCGCGAGCGCGCGAAGCCGGCCGACTCCGTGCGCACGGAATTGCTCGAGCGCATGGCAGTGGCCGACCTGCGCGAAGTCGACTTCTCGAGCCAACTGCTGCTGAGCTCCGTCGTCAAGCAATTGGCCCGAGGCAACGCCGGCCAGTTCACGTCGTTGCCGGACCGCACGCTCGACATGGCCATCGACACGCTGTGGTCGCGCGGCGTCACGTCGCCGCGCCCGCGCAACCTGTTGACCGTGGCGCGCGAGTTGGAAAAGCAGGTCACGCAGGCGCTGCTCGCGGCATTGCCCGACGCGGACGTCGCCGCTTTGCTCGCCTGGCGCAACGAGCCGCAGGCCGCGGCCGAGCGCGAAGCGCTGGTGGGCAGCTACCGCGCCGAGGTCAAGGGGAGCGGTGCCGTGGCGATCCGGACGCTGGTGCGCGGCTGGCCGCGTTCCTGACGGCGGTGCGTGCGGCGGCGTACCTGTCGGGCTTTCTTGAACGACCTGTGCACTTTTGCCCTCTCGTTCTGAAAGTTCCCCGTCATTGTTTCAGTTTCATGAACACTGCGATTCGATTGTCTAGGGTTTTCCCTTGTAATCGTGGTGCAAACTTCAGGGCATCCAAAGCCCAATCAAGAAGGAAATTGAAATGAAGACCTCGAACATCCTCGCCGCCGCCGCCCTCTCCCTGCTCGCCGCCGCTGGCGCCCAGGCAGAAACGTACGAAGGCGTGCAGCCCCTGACCGCCGGCTACAGCCGCGCCGACGTCGCGCCCCAGGCTGCCGCCGCAGCCCGCGAAGGCAACGTCTACAGCGATGCCGCTTCGTCGGCCGTGGCTCCGACCCTGGCCGCTTCGACCGACCGCGCCGCGGTGCGCAACGAAGCCGTCGCCGCAGCGCACGCTCCGGGCCAGAACCTGCGCCGCGAAGCCTTCGCAGGCAGCGTGGTTCCGTCGCAAGCGCGCAGCTTCACGCGCCAGGCCGGCCTGTAAATCACGGCAGGCATGGGAACAGCGGCATCAGGCCGCTTGCTCTCGAAAAAAGCCGGACGACGCCGTGTGCGCCGTCCGGCTTTTTGCTTTTTGGCCGTCAAGGCATGGGTAGGCCGCAGGGTAGTCCGAACGGCCAGGGGGGAGAAACACATGCGTAGTCCGGCGCTTGCCCGGCCTACGATGGCAGTTCCATCCCCCACGAAGGAGCTGCCATGCCTCTCTATCTGATCGAACGCACCTTTGCCGATCAACTCGAGGTCTCGCCCGAGGGCGCGGCCAGCATCATGCGCATCAACGACGATGTCGGGGTTCGTTGGCTGTACTCGTTCCTGAGCGCCGACAAGAAGAAGACCTACTGCCTGTACGAGGCACCCAGCGCCGAGATGATCCGCGAGGCGGCGCAGCGCAACGGGTTGCCGGCCGACGTGGTGATCGAGGTCGACCAATTGCGCCCGCCGGCTGTGCAGGGCGAAGCCGTTGCGGCCTGAAACGCAGGACGAGCGGCGTTGCGCCGCTCGTTCGCTCCCTTCCGCCTACTTCGAACGCGGGTCGTCCGCCGGATTGACGTAAGTGACGCCCCAGGGCCCGGTGCCGTGAAGCTGCACCACGGTTTCCTCCTGCGTCCACGCAAAGTGGGGCGTCTTGGCCTGCAGGATCATCATGCCGCCGGCGGTCACGGGCATCGACTTCTGCATGTCGAGCTTGTCGCCCAGGCCCATGTGGAAGGTGCCCGAGAGCACGGTCACCCGCTCGATGGCCGGATGCCAGTGCGACGGGATCCGGTAGTTGGCCGGCACCTTGATACGCACCGTGAAGGGCACGGCTTCGCTCATCGGCCCCTCGAGCACCGCGAGTTTTGCGCCCGGGGGCAGCGAGGGAACATCGGCCCATTTCAGGTCGGCCGGCGAAATCATCCGGTGGTCCGCAGTCTGGCCCCAGCTCGTCGCAATGGCGGCGAGCAGCGTGGCACCGATGGCCCAGGCGGCAAATGGTTGGCGTGTCATGGTCTTTTCCTTCTCGTGTGACCGGCGAAGACGCCGCCGGGGCGTTGGCGAGAGCGCGGCTGTGTCTACAGCCGCACCACATCGCCCTTCAATGAATAAAGAATGGCAACCACTTCGTTCTTTTCGGCCTGGTCGTAGCCGTTCTTTGCCATCGCCTCGACGATGTCGTCGATGGCGGCGACCAGCTCCTGCTCGTTGATGTTCATGCCCTTGTGCGCGGTCACCAGGTCCTTGCCGGTGTAGCACTCCGGACCGCCGCTGCCGGCGCAGAGAAACTCGAACACGTGGCGTTCGACCTCGGGTCGGTTGCTGTTGGCGAAGCGGGCGCGAATGAGCGCGTTGTTGTAGTGGTTCTCGACCACGTCGGTAACGAGCCGCTGAATGCGCTCCCCACCGCCGAGCCGTTCATACAGGGTTGCGGGCATACGAAACACTCCTTCTGGTGGCCGGTCCGGCGGCGCCGGGCCTGGAACAGACCATAGGACGGGCCGTGCGCCCGCGCATCGCCCGGATTGACCATTCGGGGGGCGCGCGGCTATTGGCCGGCAGGTGTCGCGGGACCTGCGGACGCGACGCGATGGCGGTGTGCCCAGGCCGCGGCTTCGGTGCGGCTGCGGCAGTCGGTCTTGGAAAGAATGTGCCGCACATGGTGCGCCACCGTGTGCGGGCTGATGAACAGACGCTCGGCGATCGCCTGGTTGCTGTGGCCGGCGCTGAGCAGCTGCAGCACGTCAACCTCGCGCCGGCTCAGGCCTTCGGATGCCGGCGACCCTGCAGAGGTGCCGCCTTCGAGCTCCCGCTGTAGCGCTTCGCAGCGCCGGGCGAGGCCGGCCATGCCGAACTCGCGGGCTATTGCCAGCGCCGCGCCGAGTTGCACTGCTGCGGCATCCTTGCCGCCGCCGTCGCCACTGCGGAGGGCCAGCCAGCGCGCCCATTCGAAGCGACTGTGCGCCAGCCAGGGCCGGCTGCCGCCTTGCTCGTCCAGCGCGGCCGCAGCGGCGAAATGGGCCGCGGCGCTTGTGTCTTCTCCCATCAATGCGGCCAGCATGCCGCGGTAGCGGTCCACCGCGCCGAAGCAGGCAATGTTGGTACCGGTGACCACATTGCGCCCGGCGTAGGGCGCGAGCAACCGGTAGAGCGTTGCTGCGCGCGGCACGTCCGCCAGGCGCGCGCAGACCTCGGCGGCAAAGACGATGTTGGTGAGCCACATGCCGTCGCGCGCAATACCGGTGAAGCCGTCGCCCGCAAGCGTCTCGTAAGCCTCGCGGGCGGGCTCGTGGAGATCGAGTTCGGCGCAGATCAATGCGAGGCCGGGCTGCCACAGGCTGTTGCGCGGCACGCTGCCCACCAGCCCGCGCAGCACCGGCAGCACCTCGCCGAGCCGCCCCTGCTGGCGCCGCAGCACGAAGATCTGCAGGCTATAGGCACCTTGCGCATTGCCCGCGAGAAAGCGCTGCCCGAGCGTGAAGGTCTCGCCCGCCAGCCGCTCGGAATCCGCGAACCGGCCTTCGTATGCGGCAAGCAGGGTGAGGCTGGCCAGGCCCATGGCCTGCATGAAGGGCTGGCGGATCGCGTCGGCCACCCGCGCGTGCACCTGCGCCAGCGAGCGCGCCGCGCCGAGTGATCCCTTCTCGACCAGATCGCCGAAATACCAGCCGGTGAGCGCGTCCACCCATTCGACATGGCCCGCGCGTTCGGCCACGTCGAGGGCCTCGCATGCGCAGTGCAGGCGCTCTTCGAGCTGCTCGGGGTAGCCGCGCGCCGGCAGGATCGCGGCCAGCGCCTTGAACAGCGGCTGCGGCATGGCCAGTTCGCGCGCCAGTGCCACGGCGCTGCGCTGCGCCGCATTGGCCTGCTGCTGGCGGCCGCAGAAGATGCAGGCGCGGCACAGCGCGGCAAGCAGGTCGACCCGCAGCGCGGCATCGAAGCCATCGGCCGCCGCGAGCGCTTCTTCGAGCAGGGCGGCAGCCTCTTCCCCAGGGCGGCTGATGCGCCAGCCGTTGTTCTCGAAGCCGAGCGCCGCCCGCGCGAACAGCTCCGCGTCGCCGAGCGCGCGCGCCAGCGTAGCGGCCTCCAGGAAAGTGGCGGCGCCGGCGTCGTTCTCGCCGGCGTGCATCTGCACCGCGCCAAGCGCCAGCAGCAGCGCAGCGTGCCGCGCGCGCTCGGCCGGCAGCCAGCGCTCCTGCAACTGCAGCGCGAGCCGGTAGCAGCGCAACGCCTCTTCATACGCCATCACCGCAACGGCCTGCGCCGCGGCGCGTTGCGCAATATCGAGCGCGCGCGCCGGGCTGCCCACGGGCAGTGCCGCGGCTGCGTGGTAGGCCAGTTGTGCCAGCACCGGCTCGGAATTGCCGGCGTGGCGCGCCTCGAGCAATTCGGCAATGCGCCCATGCAACGCAACGCGGCGCGCCGCGGGCAGTTCGTCGTAGAGCACCTCGCGGATCAGCACATGGCTGAACTGGTACTGCGCACCAGGCGGCAATATCTCGATGATGCGGTGCGTCAGCGCGTCGTCGAGCCTGCCCAGCAGCTCGGTCTCGTCCTGGGCATCGGCAAGTTCCGCCAAAAGCGGCAGATCGAAATCGCGGCCTATGCAGGCCGCAATCGCGAGCAATTCACAGCAGGGCGCCGAGAGTTGGTTGAGCCGCCGGCCAATCACCGCGCGAATGCCGCCCGGCACGGTGTCGACCAGCGCCGCAGCGGCATGCGGGTCGGTTCCGCAGGGCCCCTGCAAGAAGCGCAGCGTCTCCACCAGGTACAGCGGGTTGCCCTCGGTGCGGCGGTGCATGGTCGCAATGACCGCGGGCGGCGGCGTCACGGCGCTTGCCGCGGCGACCATGCGCTCGGTTTCCTCCAGGCTGAGGCCCTGCAGCGGCAGGCGGCTGAACTGCCGGGTGTTCAGCAGTTCAGCCAGCGTTGCGGCCAAGGGGTGTTGGCGCGACAGATCCACTTCGCGGCAGGAGCCGAGCAGCACGATGCGGCTGTCGGCGAGTTCCTGCCCGATGAAGCCCAGGAGCCGCAGCGATGACGCATCGGCCCAGTGCAGGTTGTCGAGAATCAGCAGCAGTGGGCGCACGGTGGCCACCTGGCGCCAGAAATGCGCGACCGCGGCAAACAGGCGAAAGCGCGCCTGGTCGCCTTCGCCGATGGTCGGAACAGCGGTGCCGGGGGGCAGCCGTTCGGCGAGTTCGGGCGCAATTTCGGCCGCGGCGGCGGCATCCCGGCCGAGCAGTGCCGGGAGGCGCTCGTCGCGGCAGGCCCGAAGGCAGGCCTGCATGGCGCGCGTCCAGGGCAGGAAGGGCGGTGCGCCGGGTTCCTCGAGGCAGCGGCCCCACAAGGTCAGCATGCCTCGCCGCACGGCCAGCATTGCCGCCTCCTGCGCCAGCCGGGTCTTGCCGATGCCGGCCTCGCCGCTGAGCATGACCACGCGCCCGCGCCCGGCAAGAGCGCCGCCGAGCGCATCGTGCACCAGCTGCAGCTCACCACGGCGCCCCACGAAGGGCTCGGTCGCGCCCGCTACCGCGGGGCTCGCCGCCGGCGCCGCACCGCAGGCCGGACACGGCACGTCGGCGTGCAGGCAAACCCGCCCACAGCGGTGACAAGCAATCCGATCCAGCGTGGCCATGCCGCTCCTTGTGCTTTTTCCGGCCATGGGCCGGAATGGGGGAGTCTGCGCGCGGCGAGCGCCTGTAGGACTTGGGACTTACGCCACGCCACGTCAAGCGCACCTTGAGCTCCGCGTGTCCTTTGAGGCGATGATGAGCCCCATCACTCAACACCGCGAGGCCGCATGGCACCAGATCGAGAATCCATTTCGCCGAGCTACGCACGCAGGGAGGAGCTGCCCTCCGGCGCGCGTGTGGCGGGCCTTTATCGCGGTGCATTTCTGGCCGACGCCTACGCCATCGGCCTGCCGAAGGGCGCCACCCCCGACATCATGGTGCTGGCGCGCTTCGCGTTTGAACGCCCCGCGCCGTGGGTTGAAAGGCTGATGGCGTTGCGCGACCGGCTGGTCGGTGGCTTCGGCCTCAAGAAGGCCAGCGACTTGCGCGCCGGCACCGCGGGTGGCGGGCCGCGTATCGGCTTCTTCCGCATCTACGAAACGCATGCGGACGAGGTCGTGCTGGGCGAGGACGACCGGCACCTCGATTTCCGCGTCTCGGTCATGCGCTCACCGGCGGGAGATTCGCTCACGGCGGTGACGGTGGTGCACTGCCACAACCTGTTCGGCCGCAATTACATCCGCTTGATTGCGCCGTTTCATCGGCTGGTGGTGCGTTCGGCACTCCAACAGGCCGCGCGCGCGGGCTGGCCGGCCCGATAACAGCCTGGTGCAAAGAACGCCCGGTTACCGCCCGCTGCGTTACCGGAAGTTTCACTGGAGCGAGGGGCGCCAACCAGGGCTTCCGAAGGGGTGGCCGGTGTAGACTGCCAGGTTTTTCGTTCTGGGGTATGGCGCACGTTTCACAGCGCACAGTTTTCAATGGCTCGGCGCTCGTTCGTTTGCTTTCCCGACTGGCCGAAACGGACGTCCGCGAACCTCGACAAGCGACCGCGGATCGATTGAGCCAATGGTTCGGCTGGACCGATGCCATTTCGCTGTCCGCGGCGCTGGACGGCGTTCCGGCGGCGGCAACTTCTTCGTCCCGACTGCGGCCCGCTGCCAACGCCGAGGAGCGGGAGTGCGCCCGTGCGCGGACCGCGCTTGCCAACGCCATCGCGGAAGACGGCACGGCCGCGGCAGCGACTGACTTCGCGCCGTTTCGCCGCCGCTACCTCGCGCTGCAGCAAGCCATGGAAGCGGGCATCGGCCCCTTGCGCGGGCGCCTTCGGGCCGCCCTGGCCGCCAAGTCGCCGGCCATGGCCCGGCTGGCCGCCGTGGACGTGGTCATGGAGCAGGTGCTGGCTGCGCGCGAGCACAGCCTCCTGGCCGGCGTGCCCGCGCTGCTCGAAAAACATTTCACCCGCTTGAGCGAGGACGGCCTGCCGACGGCGGCCGAACCCGCCAGCGAGGCCCAGGCCGGCGAGTGGCTGCACGTGTTCCGCAAGGACATGAAGAACGTGCTGCTCGCCGAACTGGACTTCCGATTTCAACCCGTCGAAGGGCTCCTTGAAGCCTTTCGCGAGGCAACCAGAGTGCCATGACTAGATTTCTTCAATACGCTGTTTTTGCCGCCGGCCTGGCCGCCGTGTGCTGGGTTGGCGCGGGCTACGTCGGCTCGAACCATCCGCTGGCGCTCTCGATCACGGTGCTGGTGGGTACGTTCTACCTGATGGGGGTGGTGGAGCTGCATCGCTTCAGGCAGGCCACGTCCACCTTGGCCAGTGCCGCGGCGCGGTTGACCGAAGCCCCGGCCCACCTGGGTTCGTGGCTGGAGCAGTTGCATCCTTCGCTGCGCAATGCGGTGCGCCTTCGCATCGAGGGCGAACGCGTCGGCTTGCCCGGCCCGTCGCTCACGCCGTACTTGGCCGGACTGCTCGTGCTGCTGGGCATGCTGGGCACTTTTCTCGGCATGGTGGTGACGCTGAACGGCACCGGAATGGCGCTGGAAAGCGCAACCGATCTGCAGGCCATCCGCGCCTCGCTCTCCGCGCCGGTGAAGGGTCTGGGGCTGGCGTTCGGCACCTCGGTGGCCGGCGTGGCCGCATCCGCGATGCTGGGCCTGGCCTCCGCGCTGTGCCGGCGCGAGCGGATGCAGGCCGGGCAGATGCTCGACACGAAGATTGCGACCAGCTTGCGCGTGTACTCCCTGGCCCACCAGCGCGAGGCATCGTTCCAGCTGCTCGAGCAGCAGGCCCAGGCCATGCCTGTGCTGGTCGACCAGCTGCAAGCCATGCTGGCCGCAATGGAGCGGCAAAGCCAGGCCTTGAACGAGCGCCTGATCACCAGCCAGGCGCAGTTCCACAGCAAGGCCGAGGCGGTGTACGCCGGCCTGGCCTCGTCGGTCGACCAGTCGCTGAAGCAAAGCCTGACCGAAAGTGCCCGCATTGCCGGCGCGACGATCCAGCCGGTGGTTGAAGCCACCATGGCCGGCATCGCGCGCGAGACGGCCTCCTTGCACGGCACGGTCGCGAACACCGTGCAGCAGCAGCTCGAAGGGCTTTCGAGCCGCTTCGAGGCCACCACGGCCACCGTGGCCGATACGTGGAAGGCCGCGCTGGCCGAACACCAGCGCAGCAACGAGGCGCTGGCCGGGGACTTGCGCGTTTCGCAAGACCGCTTTGCCGAAACCTTCGAGCAGCGTTCGGCCTCGCTGGTGGAGACCGTGTCCGCGCGGCTCGAGAGCACCGTGGGCAGCGTATCGGACACATGGGTCCGTGCGCTCGCAGAACACCAGCGCGCCAGCGAGAAGCTGTCGGGCGACACGCAACAGTCCCTCGCGGCGGCCGCGGCCACCTTCGAGCAGCACTCGGCATCGCTGCTGCGCACGGTGGACCAGGCGCATGCCAGCCTGCAAACCGATATGGCGTCGCGCGACGCGCAGCGGCTGTCGGCCTGGACCGGGGCGCTGTCGTCCATGGCGGCATCGCTGCAGCAAGAATGGCAGCAGGCCGGCGCGAACACGGCCAGCCAGCAGCAGCAGCTCTTCGAAATGCTGGCGCAAACCGCGCGCGAGATGTCGGCGCAGGCAGAAGTGCATGCGAAGAGCACCGTCGCGGAGATCGCCCAGCTCTTGCAAGCTGCTTCGGACGCACCGCGCGTTGCTGCCGAAGTGGTGGCCGAACTGCGGCAGAAGCTCTCGGACAGCATGGCGCGCGACAACGCGCTGCTGGAGGAACGCAGCCGCATCATGGAAACGCTCGGCACCTTGCTCGACGCGGTGAACCATGCCTCCACCGAGCAGCGCTCGGCGGTCGATGCACTGGTCGGCGCGTCGGCCGATGTGCTCGAACGCGTGGGCAGCCGCTTCACCGAAAAGGTCGAGGCCGAAACCGGAAAGCTGGAGAGCGTCGCCGCGCAGATCACCGGCAGCGCCGTCGAGGTGGCGAGCCTCGGCGAGGCCTTCGGTTTCGCGGTGCAGCTGTTCAGCGAATCGAACGACAAGCTCGTGGCGCATCTGCAGCGCGTCGAGGGCGCGCTCGGCAAGTCCATTGCGCGCAGCGACGAGCAGCTGGCGTACTACGTTGCGCAGGCGCGGGAGGTCATCGACCTGAGCATCATGTCGCAGAAGCAGATCGTCGAAGACCTGCAGCAGATTGCCAACCGGCAAGCCGCTGCTGTGGGCAGCGAAGCATGATGAGTGAAGAAGCCGACGGCGGCCTGGAGCCGACCGTTCCGGTATGGGCGGTGTTCGGCGACCTCATGGCGGGGTTGGTCGGGGCCTTTGTGCTCATTCTGGTCGGTGCGCTCGGCATGCAGCTGGACCTGGCGGCCAAGCTCGAGGCCGAAGTGCAGCAGCGGCAGGCTGAAACACAACGCCGCGAAGCGCTCGAACAGGCGTTGGCGGGGCCGCTGGCGGCCGGGCGCGTCACGCTGAACAACGGCCGCATCGGCATCAGCGGCAGCGTGCTGTTTACCTTCAACTCCGCCGACCTGCAGCCCGAAGGCCGCCAGCTGCTGAAGAGCCTGGCCGCGCCGGTAGCGGCCTACTTGCGTGCGCGCGACGAGGTGCTGATGGTCAGCGGCTTCACCGACGACCGGCAGATGCGGCAGTCGAAGGAAGGCAACCGCCCGTTCGCCGACAACTGGGAGCTGTCGGCCCAGCGCGCGTTGACGGTGACGCGGGCGTTGATCGAAGAGGGTGTGCCCTCGTCCTCGGTGTTTGCCGCGGCGTTCGGGTCCGAGCAGGCCGTGGCCTCCAACGCCGATGCCGAAGGCCGGTCGAAGAACCGTCGCGTGGAAATGGCGCCCACGCCGAGACAGTCCAACGCCAGCGCGAAGCGCCCGTGAACAGCAGCAGCAGCCAGGCACGCAGAAGTGGCGCCGCCGAGCGGGTGTCCGAGCACCTCGACCCGGTTGCCATGCTCGCGGCATGGCGCACGCGCGGCGAAGATCGCGTGGACCCCGTGCGCTTTCGTTTCATGGAAGCGCTGGCGCGGCGCGCGGCCCCGCACCATGGCGAAGCGCGGCGCATTCTCGACGCCAAGCTGGCGCCGTTGCTTGCGGCGTATGGCGACCGTCTTGAAGAGGCGCAGCGCATGGGCAACCCCGCGGCAGCGGGCGGCACCGGTGCAAAGCAGCAAGCCTCGTCTGCTCGCGGTCCGCTCGCGGAACTCGTCGACCATATCGCCCGGCATGCACCGGCGCCTGGCGACGGCGCTGCGGCAAATGGCGTCGTGCCTGGCCTCGCACCGGCTCCCGAACTGAAGACGCTCAGCTACTTCAAGAGCACCTGGTCACGGCTCAGCGCCGATCGGCGGCTGACGCAATCGCTCGCCAAGGTGCCGGAGAACGCCGGTCCGCTCAACTCGCATCACCTGGTGCATCGATCGCTCCTGCTGATGCGCGAGCTGTCGCCGGAGTACCTCAACCGCTTCATGACCTATGTCGACACCCTGTTGTGGGTCGATCAGGCGAACGCCGGCAGCGCCTCGTCGGCTGCGAATGCGCCGCGCGCCGAGAATCCGAAGAAGGCGGCGCGCGGCAGATCCGGTTGATGTCGATGCGTCGGCGGGTGCCGACGAGCGGCCGGGTTTTCAGCCTGGCATCACGGGTGGCCAGCTGTGCGTCTCTTCGCGGCCCTCGCCGCACCAGGCATACAGCGCGTCGTACATCACGAGGCCGTGCTTCAGCATGGCGTGATCGTCCGCGAAGACACGCGACAGGCCCAGCGAGATCGCATAGAGACCCGCCGATTGCGGCGTGAGATCGAGCCGCGAGGTGTCGGCGCCACGCACGATGTCCGCCATCTGGTGCAACGCCGGGTCGGAGAGGCGGTACTTGGCGACGAAGGCATCGAAGCTGCAGCGCTCGCCGACGTGGCTCATTTCGACGCCTGGAATGTCGTACGGCGTGGCCCCGGTCTCGTCGGCCTGGCCAAGCACCTCGCCCGCCGGAACGTACAGGAACTCGGCTTCGCGATCGATGAACCGCAGGATCAGCCAGGGGCATGCAATGCGGTCGATCTTCGGGCGTTCGCGGGTGATCCATTTCATGACGCTGCTCCTTGCACGGCGGGTTTGGCCGCGAGCGGCCGGCCCGCGGCCTGCCAACCATCGAAGCCGCCGCGCAGATAGCGCGCGTTGAGGCCGGCGGCGCGCAGCCGCATCGCGGTGCTGCGACCGACCTCGTGACCATAGACGCAATAGACCACCACGTCGCGGCCGGCCGGAAGTTCGGAGGCCCAGCGTTCCACGCCCGACGGGTCGAGCCATGTGGCGCCCGGGATTATCGTGGTGGCCTGCTCGAACACGCCGGCACGGCGCACGTCGAGCAGCATCGATCCGGCGGCTTCATCCTGCGTTGCGCCGAAGGGTTCGCTGGTGGCGTGCACGGCCTGCTGGTAGCGTTCGTACACGCGGGCCCAGTGGATGTTGTCCATGAAGGCGTCGACATAGGCGCCCGCCGCAGCGCCATGGTCGAGGTGGTAGGCATGCTCGTACATGTCGAGCGCCAGGATGGGAGTGCCGCCCGCCAGCGCATGGGTGTGGTCGGCGCCCCATTGGTTGACCAGCGTGCCCTCGCGCGGCTGGAAGGTCAGCAGCACCCAGCCCGAGCCGCCCCGCAGTGCCTTGCCCATGGCCGCGAACTCTTCGCGCCACCGTTCGACGCTGCCGAAGTTGGCGGCCAGCGCGAGGGCCATGGCCGGCTCCATCGGCTGGCCGTTGCCACCGAGCGTTGAAAAGTAGAGCTCGTGCAACAGCATCGAGTTGGTCGCGATCAGCTCTTCCCGCTTGAGACTGTTGAGCTGAAATCCCGGCGTGGATGCGTAAGGCGTTGCGGCGAGCTGGGCTCGAATGGCGTTGAGGCGCTTCACCGCGCCGCCGTAGTTGTTCTGGTGATGGCTGGCCAGCAGTTTTTCCGACAGGCCGCGCAGCGTGGCGGCGTCGAAGGGCAGAGGTTGAATCCGGGCGTCCATGGTGTTTCCTTCAGCGCAGTGGGGGAAGCAACAAGGTCGCCGCCAACCCGATGGCCGCGCAGGCACCGAGCAGCGGTATCACACCGACCTTGAAGCGGAACAGGGCAATGGCTGCCGTCGCGGCGACGGCCGCCGAGACCGCATCGAAGCGGCCGCCGAAGCCTTGCGGCCACAGCACGTGGTACGCGAAGAAGAGCGCCAGGTTCAGGATCACGCCCACCACCGCCGCGGTAATGGCCGACAGCGGCGCCGTGAAGCCCAGCTTGCCGTGCGTGGCCTCGATGACGGGCCCGCCGGCCAGGATGAAGATGAACGACGGCAGGAAGGTGAAGAAGGTGACGACCGTCGCAGCCAACGCACCCGCGAGGAACAGCGACTCGGGCCCCAGCACCTGGTTCAGCCATCCGCCGACGAAGCCGACGAAGGCCACCACCATGATCAGCGGTCCCGGCGTGGTCTCGCCCAGCGCCAGCCCGTCGATCATCTGTGCGCCGGAGAGCCAGTGGTATTGCTCGACCGCTCCTTGGTACACGTAAGGCAGCACCGCGTAGGCGCCGCCAAAGGTCAGCAGCGACGCCTTGGTGAAGAACCAACCCATCTGCGTGAGCGTGCCATGCAGCCCTTGCGAGGCGATGAGAACGCCCATCGCGAGCAGCCAGAGGCCCAGTCCGATGGCCAGAATCCGGATCAGGTGCGAGCGCGAGAAGCGCGCATGCGGCGGGGTGGGTGTGTCGTCGTCGATCAGCGCCGGGCCGTAGCGCCGGCTGGCGCTTGCGTGGCTGCCACCAAGGGCGAACACCTCGGGCGCCCATCGCGCCCCGAAGTGGCCGATCAGGCCGGCCGCCAGCACGATCGCGGGGAACGGCGTATCGAACGCGAAGATGGCCGCGAAGGCGGCCGCGGCAATGCCCCACATCCACCGGTTCTTCAACGCGCGGCTGCCGATGCGGTGCGCCGCATGCAGCACCAGTGCGGTAACCGCCGGCTTGATGCCATGGAAGATGCCGGCTACCGCCGGCACATTGCCGTAGCGCAGGTAAATCCACGACAGCGCAATCAGGATGAACAGCGAGGGCAGCACGAACAGCGCACCGGCCACGATGCCGCCGCGCGTGCGGTGCATGAGCCATCCGATGTAGGTGGCCAGTTGCTGGGCCTCGGGTCCGGGCAGCAGCATGCAGAAGTTCAGCGCATGCAGGAAGCGTTTTTCGCTGATCCAGCGCCTTCGCTCGACCAGCTCGGCATGCATGATCGCGATCTGGCCGGCGGGCCCGCCAAAGCTGATGAAGCCGAGCTTGAGCCAGAAGCGCAGGGCTTCGATGAAGGAGACAGGCTGGAGGAGGGGCGCAGAAAGCGCGGGCGGTGCTGGAGAGGCTGCAGGTGAGTCAGGCAAGGCGGTGTCCACGGAGTGCTCCGTTGTGAGTCACCAGCGCTTGGACGGGACACCGTCTGACTTTGCAGACCGGGAGGCTGTTTTCCCGGGAAAGCGGATCGTAGCAGGCTTGCCGGCTAACGCAACCCGTGCGCCCGGATCACGGCCTTGAGCCTCCGCACCTCGTGCTGCAGGTCGAGAATCAGCGCAGCGGCATCGAGGCCGACGCCGAAGTCGCGCTCCAGCCTGCGCGCCTCGAGCGCGCATTGCAGGTCGGCGCTCGAGAACCGCCAGCGCTCGGGCGGCGCCTCGGCCGCGGAAATCTGCACGATGCCCACTTCGACGAGTTGCACCACCCATTCGGTATCGGCACCGCAGGCATGCGCCAGTTCGCTCGCGGCGAGCGGCTGCGATGCGCTGACGGCTGTCGTGACGGAAACGGTCGCCATGCTCACACTCCCAGATGCTGGCGTGGGTTGAACGAAGCCGACGCCTGCGCCAGCTGCTCATAGGCCTTGCGCACGGCATCCGTGGCGGCCGGGGGCAGGGCGATCTCGAGCAGCAGGTACAGGTCGCCGGGCGGCTTGCCGCCAAGCCCGCGGCCCTTGAGCCTGAGCTTGAGGCCGCTGCGCGCGTTGGGCGGCACGGTCACCTCGACGGCACCACCGGTGGGCACGGGCACCTTCACCTGCGCGCCGAGCGCAGCCTCGCTCGGGGTGACGGGCAGCGTCATGTAGAGGTCGCGCTCGTCGACGCGATAGAGCTTGTGCGGCGCGATGCGCACTTCCAGGTACAGATCGCCCGCGGGTTCGCCGCCATGGCCGGGCATGCCATGGCCGGCGAGCCGGATGAACTGCCCCGGATGCATGCCCGGCGGAATCTTGACGCTGAGCGTGCGCGTCTTGAAGCTGGGACGGCCTTGCGCGTCGAGTTCCTGCGCGCGCAGCGTGATCTCGCGCTCGGCACCGTTGAGCGCGTCTTCCAGAGAGATCTCGATGGCCGCGTGATGGTCTTCGCCGCGCGCGCGGTAGTTGCGCTTGGCTTCTCCGCGCCGCTCGGCCTCGCCGAAGAGCGACGAGAAGAAGTCGCTGAAGTCCGCGTGGTCAGCCGGACCCTGGCGCGGGCCGCGGTGAAATTCGAAGCCGGTGTCCCAACCCGGCGGCGGCTGAAAGTCGCCTTCGGGATGCCCGCCGCGCGCCACGCGGTCGGCCAGCGCGTCGTAGGCGGTGCGCTTTTCCTTGTCGCGCAGCACGTCGTAGGCTTCGTTGATGTCGCGCATGCGCTTCTCGGCGTCGGCTTCCTTGCTGACGTCGGGGTGGTACTTGCGCGCAAGTTTGCGGTAGGCCTTGCGCACCTCGTCCTCGGACGCCGTGCGTTCGATACCAAGGGCGCTGTAGTAGTCCTTGAATTCCATGGCTGTCGGTTTGAATGAACGCCGAGCGGTGCGTTCCCCGGCCGGTCAGGCCAGGGCCGAGTCGCCGTCGGCATGCCGCAGCAGCGGCGTTACAGCCCATGTAGGGCCGCTGCGCGAAAAACGCAATGGCTGGGCATTGCCGAGCAGGCCCAGGTCGATGGGCACGCCGATCAGCGCGGCCAGCGCGTAGAGCGTGCCGCCGTGCGCCACCACCAGCACGGGCGCCGGCTGGGCCAGCGCGGCGTCGAGCGCCTGCCTTTTGCGCGCCACGAACTGTTCGAGGGTTTCGCCGCCGTCGGGTTCACAGGCCCAGTCGATCTCTGCGGAAGAGGTGCCGATGAGCGCCCCGAAGTTGCGCTCGCGCAGCGCCGCCTGCGGCGTGGGCTCGAGGCGGAGCACCGCCGCCACGGTATGCGCCGTGTCGTGGGCGCGCCGTGCGTCGCTGCAGACGATGGTGCGGATCGGCTCGCCCGCGAGCAGTTGGGCGGCGCGGGCTGCCTGCTGGAGCCCGAGCTCGCTCAGCGGCTCGTCCACGGCCTGGAAGATGCGCTGCGCATTGCGGCCGGTCTGGCCGTGGCGCAGGAAGTAGAAGTGGTCGCAGGCCGGCGCCAGCGGCTGCGCGGCGGCAATGCGCACCAGCTGGTCGAGGCCGGCGGTCGCGCCATGGGGGAAGGGGGCCTGTGACATGGCCGTGGTTCAACCGAACTTCATGCCCTTGGGCCGGGCCTGGAGCCGATTGATGTAGGCATCGATCTTGGGCCGATTGGAGCGCCCGCCGAACGCACGGTGCCAGATGAACATCGAGCCGATCATCACGTCGGCCGCGGTGAACCGCGCGCCGAAGAGATAGGGGCCTTCGCCCAGCTCGCGCTCCACGGCATCCTTGGCCTGCTCGAAGTTGGTCCAGCCCCGCGCGCTGTTGTTGCTGCGCACCCCGAGCAGGCTGTCGCCCATCGAGGGCTCCAGCTGCGCGGTTGAATAGACCATGAGCGACAGGTAGCGGCCTCGGTCGGGCGAACCCACGGGCGGCGCCAGCCGCGCTTGCGGAAATTTCTCGGCCACGTACATGCAGATGGCCGCGTTCTCGAACACGCGGGTGCGGCCGTCCACCAGCGCCGGCAGCTTGCCCGCGGGATTGATCTTCAGGTAGTCGGGCTTCTTGTGCGCCTTTTCGCGGATGAGCGTCGGGACGATCTCGTAGTCCACGCCGGCTTCGTCGAGCATCCATTTCGCAACCTGCGAGCGGCTGTGCGGATCGAAATACAGCTTCAGCGTCATGAGGAAAGTCTCCTTGGTATCGGCGCGGCGGCCGGTCAGAACTTGGGAATGCGCAGCGTCTTGCTGATCATCAGCGTGCCCGAGAGCGCGAACAGCAGCGTGAGCGGATGCAGCTGCCAGGGGCCGAGCGCCCATGCGCCGCCCCACACTGCGTCTCCGATGCGGCCTTGCCAGGCCGCCCAGGCCAGCACGCCGACCAGCACCACGCTGGTGGGGATGGGCGTGCCTTCGAAGTACTTGACCTTGTCCGCGCCCGCCGAAAGCGCCTCGGCCGTGACGTTGTAGCGCGCGAGCCGGCTCACGCCGCAGCCGACGAAATAGATCAGCAGCACGCAGTCCCAGCCGCCGTCCAGGCCCGCGGCGAAAGCGAGCGCGGCGGGTGCCACGCCGAAGGAGATCACGTCGGCCAGCGAGTCGAGCTCACGCCCCAGGGCGGAATGCGTCTGCCGCCAGCGCGCGATGCGGCCGTCGAACACGTCGAACACGAAGGCCGCGGGCGCGAGCGCGGCGGCCCAGAGGAATTGCGCGAGCGACTGGCTCGCCATGAAGGCCATGGCAAGGAACACCGCGCCCACGCCGCATGCGGCGTTGCCGAGCGTGAATGCATCGGCCAGGTGAAAGCCGCGGATCATCGAAAAATGCTTGCGGGCCGGTGCGGGGGAGGGGGTGGTCATGGGGTGCTTCAGAGTCGGCGAATGCACCGCACCTTAACGCAAGCGGGGCCGCTTGCCTGTAGTCGGCATCCGACTCCGTAAGCTGGGCCCGCGGTCGAGCCTGCGTTACACGCGATACAGAAGAGACGCGGTCGCGCCGCCTGGCGCTGGAGCCCGCGCAATGGTGCTCCTACGATTCCGTTCGTTCCATCCACTCGCTGACAAACCAATGAAATCTTTTGCCAACCGCCGCACCTTTCTGCTTGCCACTTCCGCACTGCCGCTGGCCAGCGCCTGCACCGCCTGGTCGGCGAAAACGCATCAGACCGCATCCGCAGAGGCGCAACTTGCGGCGCTCGAAAGCGCCGTGGGCGGCCGGCTCGGCGTGGCCGCGTTCGACACCGGCAGCGGCGCGCGCGTGCTGCACCGGGCGACCGAACGCTTTCCGCTGTGCAGCACTTTCAAGACGATGCTCGCCGCGGCCATCCTCGCGCGCAGCGAGCGCGACAGCAGCCTGCTCGAGCGCCGCGTGAGCTACGGCAAGAGCGACCTCCTGACCAATTCACCCATCACCGAGAAACACCTCGGGCAGGGCATGACGGTTTCCGCCATGTGCGCCGCCACCATCCAGTACAGCGACAACGCCGCCGCCAACCTGCTGATGAAGATTCTCGGCGGCCCCGCCGCCGTAACCGCCTTCGCGCGTTCCATCGGCGACCAGACCTTCAGGCTGGACCGCTGGGAGACCGAACTCAACAGCGCGATTCCGGGCGATCCGCGCGACACGACCTCGCCCGAGGCCATGGCCTCGAGCCTTCAGCGGCTGGTGCTCGGCGACGCGCTCGGCGCGGCGCAACGCAGCCAGCTCGAAACCTGGCTGCTGGGCAACACCACCGGTGCCACACGCATTCGCGCCGGCGTGCCGGCCGACTGGAAGGTGGGGGACAAGACCGGGCTGGGCTCTTACGGCACCAACAACGACACCGGCGTGCTGTGGCCCCAAGCGGGTGCTCCGCTGGTGCTGGCGGTCTACCTGACCTTTCCGAAGCAGGATGCACCGGCCCGCAACGATGTCATCGCCTCGGCGGCGCGCATCGTGGTGAACGCGCTGAGGGGCTGAGCCCCGCGCTTATTCCTCGCTCGTCCACTCGACCTGCACGCCCAGGCTGCGCAGGTTCTCGGCGAAGCGGGGATGGGCGCGGCGGATCGGCGCGGCGTTGCGGATTTCGGAGCGCCCTTCGATGCTGGCCGCCACCATGAAGAGCGCAATGGCCACGCGGATGATGTAGGGGCTCTCGACCACGGCCGGCGTCAGCGGACTGCCGCCGAAGCTGATGAGCCGGTGCGGATCCGACGAGAACACATGGGCGCCGAACTTCGACAGTTCGCTGGTCCAGCCCAGGGCGCCGTCGTACACCTTGTTCCAGAACATCGCGTTGCCCTGGGCGCGCACGCCCAGCGCAATGAAGATGGGCAGCAGGTCGACCGGAAAGTAGGGCCACGGCGCCGCCTCCACCTTGGTGAGCACGTTGCTCGTGAACGGCGTTTGCACCTTCAGCGGACCGGCGCAGCTGGCGCGCGACCAGCCGTCTTCGTGCGTGACCGTGACGCCGAACTTCGCGAAGGTGCGGTCGATCAGCGGAAAATTTTCGGGCGCGCTGTTGCGCACGACCACGTCGCCGCCCGTGATGGCACCCAGCGCCAGGAAGGTGGTGATCTCGTGAAAGTCTTCGTCGAACCGGAACTCTCCGCCGCCCAACGTGTTGCCGCCATGCACCGTGAGCCGCGAGGTGCCGATGCCCTCGATGCGCACGCCCAGCATCGTCATGAAGCGGCAGAACTCCTGCACGTGCGGCTCCGAAGCCGCATTGGTGAGCGTCGAGGTGCCGTTGGCCGCCGCCGCGCACAGCACGAAGTTTTCGGTGGTCGTGACGGAGGCGTAGTCGAGCCAGTGTTCGGTGGGCGTGAGCGGCCCGTCGCAGCGCACGAGCAGCGAACCGCTGGCGCGCTCTACCTTGCCGCCGAAGCGGCGGAACACGTCGACGTGCGGATCGATCTCGCGCACGCCGAGCGTGCAGCCCTTGACGTTGTCTTCCAGCCGGGCAATGCCGAAGCGCGCGAGCAGCGGAGGCACCAGCATGATCGACGAGCGCATCTCTTCGGGCAGCCGGTCGCGTGCGGCGTCGAACACCGTTTCGCGGTGGTGCAGCGCCAGCGTGCCGGTGGCGTGGTCCATGTGCGCTTCGCTGCCCAGACTGCGGAAGATGTCGAGGATCTTGCGCACGTCGGTGATGTCGGGCACGCCGTGCAGCCGCAGCGGCTCGCGCGTGAGCAGCGTGGCGCACAGCACCGGCAGCACGGCGTTCTTGTTGGCGGAGGGCGTGATGCGGCCACGGAGCGGCGTACCGCCGTGCACGATGAGATTGGACATGGGAATAGGGGGGCGGAAACGGGGCGGGAACGAACCGGAGAATGAGTGCCGGAACTGTACCCGCCAGGCGCCCCGAAGCGCGGAGCGCGGTAGTGAACTATTCCGCGTTCAGCTGTTCCGTCACTTCGCGCCGGCCCAGGCCCCGCACCGATGCCAGGCCCTCCAGCTGTGCCTTGCGCGGCCGCGCCTTGCCTTGTTCCCATTTGTAGATGGTCTGGCCGGTCACGCCCACCAGCTTTCCGTAAGCCGCCGCCGAAAGGCCGAGCTTTTCACGGTGCGTCGCCAAACGGGTGGCGCTGAACCGGCGCGACGGCCCCGATTCCGCAGCCTCGCCGGCATCGTCCGCCGGAGAGACACGCGCCGAAACCTTGGTGGCGCGCCGCAGTTCTTTCTCCAGTTTCTCGACCTGCCGGCGCAAGGCGGCGATCGAGGCGCGGTGGTGCGTGGACGCTTTTTTGAGCGTTTCGATCTCGGTGCGCACTTCCTTGCGGGCGACGCGGGAAATCTCGGCTTTGAGGATGGAGGCGATATTTGGCATGGAGCGCATTTTGCACATCTTGCGCGAAGCCGAACCGACAAGTAATAAAAAAGTGCTTATTTAAGGTCGGACGGGGCAGCTGCCAAGCCGTGGTCAAAGCACGAACCAGCCCACCGATACGTAGTGGCTCGCCGTGCCCGCGAGCACGAACAGGTGCCAGGTGCCATGCGCATGCCGGAAGCCCCGGGGGTTCCGGTAGAACACCGTGCCGACTGTATAGAGCACGCCGCCCGCCAGCAGCCAGGCGAGGCCGCCGCTATCGAGCCGCGCGGCCAACGGCACGGCGGCCAGCACGCCGAGCCAGCCCATGCCGATGTACAGCGCCAGCGGTGGTTTCGATGCTGCGCCGTCCGCCTGCAGCAGTTCGCGCCCGATGCCGAAGAACGCGGCGCTCCACACCACAACGAGCAGCAGCCATCCCCATAGGCCATGCAGCGTGACGAGTGCGAATGGCGTGTAGGTGCCTGCAATCAGCAGGTAGATGGCGCAGTGATCGGCGCGCTCCCAGAAGCGCTTCAGGCTTCCGCGCGTGCTGTGGAACAGGGTGGACGCGGCGTACAGCGCCACGGTCGAAAGCGAGAACACCAGTGCGCCGGCAATCCGAACGGCATCGCCCGTAGGCACGGTCTTGGCAAGCAGCAGACCAGCGGCCGGCAATGCAAGCAGCAGGCCCAGCAGATGGCTGTATCCATTGAGCCGTTCGCCGGGGTACATCGGGTCAGGTGCGGTCGTGTCTGGGGAGAGGCAAGGGCCCGTGGATGCTAGGCCGGCCTCGTGACGGCACGGTGACCGCTGCGGCCCCAGGCCTATCTTTCCTTGCCGAACGAGTTCACATGCACCTCGACGATGTCCACGAACTCCGGCAATTCGAGCAGGAACTCGGGATCTCTGGCCAGCGGCGCCACGCGCAGCGGGTCTCCGCGCTGCGCGTGCATGGCGTGCATGTGCTCGATCGATTGCCAATACGACACCGTCCTGAACTCGGCAGTGTCTCCATTCAACTTGCGAAAGTACTGCACGCCCAGGCATTCGGGTTTCTTCGCGATTTCCTGAATGCCGTGCTCGAAGCTGTAGCGCAGGTATTCGTCGGCCCGCGCAATGGGCGTGCGGCCTTGCCACACGCGTCCGATCAGAGGGGTGGCGAGCAGTTTGCATTCGACGGACATGGGTGCTCCTTGTTTCCGATGACGACAAAACAAACGGCACCCTGTGGGCCGTCGATGTCACGGAAAAGACTGGAACCCGCACCGGCGCCGGTGCGTAGGAATCCGTCGCCTCCGCCTGCAAGCGAAGGCTGGGCGCTCAGCTTTCGAAGGCACCCTGAAGCGTGCGCGCCAACTCGGCCACGAGTGCCTCGCGCTGCGGCGCGGGGCGCCAGAAGCTGCGCGTGGCCACGCCGGCCGATTCCCACTCCGGATGGCTGCGCGCCGGTCGCGCCGCGCGAACGGCCGCCGCCGTGGCGCGTGTCGGTGCATCCTGCGTCGCGCTCGTTTCGGCCGCAATGCGCCCGGTGGCCGCGTGGCCGCGCTGCTCCAATGCCCGCGTGAGCTTCAGCGGCCATGCCGTCAACGCAAACAGCACGCCGTCTTCGACCGTGAGCTCATGCACGTCGCGCAACTTGTTCACCAGCTTGCGCCCGAACGGACCCCAGCCTTGCGACACGGCGCCGCCGATGGCGCCGCCCACGGCGGCACCCGCGCCCAGCGAAATGCCGGCCACGGCCAGGTCCGCCACCACGCCGATCGCCGCGCCGACGACCGCACCCTTGCCGAGCCGCAGGCCCGCCTCCTTCATGGCTTCGGGGCTGAAGAAGTCCAGCGTCCAGCGGCCTTCGACGAGCGGCAGCGGCGCTTCGCCGGCATCGTCCTGGCGGAAGCCGTAGAGCGCGAGCAGGTCGTCGGTGCAGCGTTGTGCCTTGTCGAACACGTCTTTCTGCAGCGCAGCCACGAGTGTCTTTCGGCGCGGGGTGTCCGCGAACTCTTCGGCCGCTACAGTCCGGCGCAGCGCGGCGGCGTCGACCAGCATTTCCGCGATGCGCGCGCAGGCCGCGCGGCGCCGCTCGACGGCTTCGGCGGCCAGCGAATCCACCACGTTGTGCAGCAGTTCGCGCCGGTCGCGCAGCAGCGTCGACAGATCGTTGTAGAGCTCACGCTCGGCACCGACGAAGGGCGCGGCGGCGTCGAAGCGCACCTGCACGTGAAGGCCATAGGCCGAGAGCAGTTCTTTCCACGCGGGCTCGCGGCTTGCCGCGTCGCGTACGAAGTTCAGCACCGGCAGCACGGGCCTCGCGCAGGAATTGAGCAGCTCGATCTCGTCGCGGAACTTCGGCAGCACCGGCTCGCGCACGTCGATGACGAGAAAGGCCGCATCGATATCGAGCATGGTGCGCAGCACCTTGGCCTCTTGCTCGAACACGCCGTGGGCCTCAGGGCCCTGGAGAAAGTTCCGGATGCGCTCGGGCGGCGTGGCCTCTGGGTCGAGCCCGGCCAGGTGCTCGCGCAGGGCCACCGCATCTTCGAGCCCCGGCGTGTCGAAGAAGCGCACGGCGGCCCGGCCGTTCACTTCGAGGTCGGCCGATTCCACGTGGCGCGTGGTGCCCGGGCGCTGCGACACCTCGCCGAAGTTGGCGCGCCGCGTCAACGTGCGCAGCAGCGAAGTCTTGCCTGCGTTGGTGTGGCCGACGACGGCGATGCGGATGGCTTGCTGCTGCGTCATGGCGTCATGGTGTCGTGCCGAGTTGCTGCAAGGCGTCTTCGAGCCCGTGCGTGGCCGCGACACGTTGCAGGCCGGTGCCCTGCAGCCAGTCGATCCAGCGTTGAATCATGTCGGGGGCGGTCGCATCTTTTGCGGCCTGGGTCAGCCACAGCCGGCATTCACCGCAATGGGCCAGCACTTCGCGCAGGAAGCGCTCGGTGCCGCGGTCGGGGCTCGATGCGGCATGGCACACCAGCAGCACGGCGCGCGGACGGACCTGGGCCAACTGATCAAGCAAAGCGCGGCGCGCGGGGGCGCTGCCGTCGATGCGCTGCACCTCTGCGAGGGGCAATCCTTCGGGCGGCCATGCCGTATCCGAAGGCAGTTCGAAGCCGACGACGAAGAGCGCGTCCCGCAATTCCGAAGGCGCCAGGCCGGCAGGTGGGGCGCCCTGTGGACGACCGGGGTCGGCATCGACGATGGTGGGTGGCGCTAGCGCGGCGAAGCGGGCCATCAGCTTGCGATAGTAGGGCTCGCTCCAATCGGGGTGCAGCGCCCGTCGGCGCCGGTGCCACACCACCGTGCTCAGCAGTACGAGGGCAAGGCGCGGCAGCAGTCCGTAGACGACGATGCAGCCCGTGAGCCACAGCGCCCATGCACGCTGGCCTGCGGCGGCGGGAGTGGCCGAGAGCACGGTTGCCGCATCGGGCACCGCAAAGCCGAGTTGTGCCGGCGCCCAGCCCAGCGCGTGGACCGCACGCACGAAGAAAGCCGGTTCGAGAATCGTCGTTTCCCAGCTCAGCGTGTAGCTGCGGAATGCCAGCGCGAACAGCAGTGCGGCCAGCACCACCGCGAACGAGAGCGCCCAGATGCCGTGGCTCACGAGCCCGAAAGCCCACGGCAGCAGTCTGGCGCGGGTCAACAGCCCGGTGGCTGCGCGTACCAGCAGGGGGGCTTGGCCCCGCTTGCCGCCGGCCACGCGCGCCGTGAGCGAGAGCCATATCCATCCGAGCGAGCTTGTGTTGAACGAGCCAAGGGGGAGCCACAGGCCGGCCAGCCACAGCAGCAGCGTGAGCAGGTGAACGCCGAGCAGGCTCACGAGCGCGACGATCACGTTGATGTGCCGGTCGCCGCCCCCAACCACGTTCCCCGCCAGAGTCAAGCCGGCGACGACGACCAGCGCTACCAGGCCAAGCAGCACCCACGGGCCCCATTGCCGCGCGCGTGCCAGTTCGGGTTGAAGGCCGATGCGCTCGCCAAGCTGAAGCGCGCGGGCCGTGATGCGTGCGTGCGCGTCAGCTGACCGCGAGGCGGCAGTGCGCATGGCTTGCGCATCGTCGAGCGGACCTTTGTCTTCAGTCCATCGGATCGCCTCGGTGATGACCGCGTCCGGAAAGGCAGGTTCGCGCAACGCGGTGTTGGTCAACAGGGTCCCTTCGCAAGTGGCACCGGCGATGGCCGGGGCGCGCGAATTATGCCCGGCGCGCTGCGAAGGACTCTATGCGAACGACTGGAAAAGGGACCTCAAGCGGTCCCTTTCGTGGAACACCGCGGAACCGGCTCTGCCGGGCCGCAGGTGTTGCCCCCGGCGAGGGGGGAGGAGAAGCGACACGAAGTGCGCGCAGCCTGGGGGAGGGCCCATCTTTAGCGAAGGCCGAAGAACGAAAGCACGGCCACGACAACCACGACCAGACCGACGATATAGATGATGGAATTCACGCGAGGACTCCTCGTTGTTGACGACAGCTTCAGCATCGCGCTCCGGTCGGGCCGGGGCTGTCGGCGAGGGGCGGCCCGTGCTGTAGGACTCGCGAAGACCCGGGCGAGCGCATGCGCCGTGCCCGCGCGCTTCACGGGGAGGGCCTGCGGCGCGGCTCGGGGCCCAGCGCCTGCTCGAGCAGCCAGCGCATTGCCGAATGGATTTCTTTCGCGTCGGCGCCGGCATCGATCTCCAGTGCCGCCCGGTCGAAGGCCGCCGAGAGCAGCCGGGAAAGAGCGTCCAGCGAAACTTCTCCCTTGCCCAGCCCGGCTTTTTTCAGCCCCTGGCGCAGCGAGCCGGCGGAGGTCGCTTCGTCGATGGCCATGATTTCTTCGAGGCCCAGCACGGCGGGGCCTTCGATGAGCAGCAGCCGCGTGCGGCCGGGCGTGCTCATCGCATTCAGGTAGGCCTTGCTGCCCTCCAGCAGTGCTTCGCGCGGCGTCAGCTGCCCTGGCGTGGCCGCTTCGATGTCGGCTGCCACGGCTTCGGCTTCACGCACCAGCACCTGCCTGAACAGGTCGCGCTTGTCCACGAAGTGGTGATACAGGGCGCCACGGGTGATACCGGCGGCAACAGCAATCCCCGGCGTCGAGGTTTCGCCATAGCCTTTGCTGATGAACAGGGCGCGCGCCGCATCGATCAGCGCAAGGCGGGTGGTTTCCGTGCGCTCGCGGTTGGTTCTGAACGGAGACGTGGCGACTGATTTTGGCATTTACATACAGGCTGTTTGTATATTATATTGCAATATACATGCAGTCTGTATGTTAATTGAAAGGACCGACGTCATGAAAGTGACGAGCTACTACCCGGTGATCATGACCCACGACGTCGCTGGGACAGCCAGCTTCTACCAGGCGCACTTCGGCTTCTTGCCGCTGTTCACGAGCGATTGGTATGTGCATCTCCAACTGGCGGAGCAGCCCTCGGTGAACCTGGCCGTGCTCGATGGCCGCCACGAGACGATCCCCGCCACCGCGCGCGGCCAGGTGGCAGGTGGCCTGCTGCTCAACTTCGAGGTGGACGACCCCGACGCGGTTCACGACCGGCTCGCGGCGGCCGGCCTGCCGATTCTCCTGGCGTTGAGCAACGAGGATTTCGGCCAGCGCCACTTCATCACCAGCGACCCAAACGGCGTGCTGATCGACATCGTCAAGCCGATTCCACCGAGCGCCGAGTTCGCTGCGCAGTACGAAGCCGGCGCACTACCGACCTGAGGCCCTGCTCAGGCCCGCAGCGCTTCGTCGTCTTCTTCGAGCGAGTCGCCCAGGAAGCCGCCGCTCTGATGAGCCCAGAGCCTCGCATAAAGCCCGCCTTGCGCCAGGAGCGAGCGGTGGTCGCCTTCTTCCACCACGCGGCCTTCGTCGAGCACGATGAGCCGGTCCATTGCCGCAATGGTCGACAGGCGGTGCGCAATGGCAATCACGGTCTTGCCTTCCATCAGCCGGTAGAGGCTCTGCTGGATGGCGGTTTCCACCTCGGAGTCGAGCGCGCTGGTGGCCTCGTCGAGCAGCAGGATCGGCGCGTCCTTGAGCATCACGCGCGCAATCGCCACGCGCTGGCGCTGGCCGCCCGAGAGCTTGACGCCCCGCTCGCCCACGTGCGCTTCGTAGCCGCGCCGGCCAGTGGCGTCGCCCAGCGTCTGGATGAAGTCGTGCGCTTCGGCGCGCTTGGCGGCGGCCTCGATCTGGGCCGGCGCGGCGTCGGGCCGCCCGTAGGCGATGTTGTCGGCCACCGAGCGGTGCATCAGCGAGGTGTCTTGCGTCACCATGCCGATGTGGCTGCGCAGCGAATCCTGCGTCACATGGGCAATGTCCTGCCCGTCGATCAGGATGCGGCCGCTCTCCAGGTCATGAAAGCGCAGCAGCAGGTTGACCAGCGTCGACTTGCCGGCGCCCGAACGGCCGACCAGGCCGATTTTTTCGCCCGGTTTCACGACCAGGTTCAGGTCGTCGATGACGCGGCGGCCCGCATCCGCGTAGCGGAAGCTCGCGTGCTCGAAGCGCACCTCGCCGTGCGGCACCTCGAGCACGCCGGCATCGGGCGCGTCGAGCACCGTGCGCGGGCGCGACAGCGTCTTCATGCCGTCCTGCACGGTGCCGATGTTCTCGAACAGGCTGGTCATCTCCCACATGATCCAGTGCGACATGCCCTGCAGGCGCAGCGCCATCGCGGTGGCCGCCGCCACCGCGCCCACGCCCACCGTGCCGTTCGACCAGAGCCACAGCGCGGTGCCGGCCATGCCTGCGGTCAGGCCCATGCTGAGCGCATGGTTGACAATTTCGAATGCGCTCACCAGCCGCATCTGCCCGTAGCCCGTGTACATGAACTCGCGCATCGCGTCCCGCGCGAAGCCGGCCTCGCGCTGCGTGTGCGAGAACAGCTTCACGGTGGCGATGTTGGTGTAGGCGTCGGTCACGCGCCCGGTCATCAGCGCACGCGCGTCGGCCTGCGCCTTGCCCACCTTGCCCAGCCGCGGCACGAAGTACATCAGCGAAACCGCATACAGAGCGAGCCAGACGATGAACGGCACCACCAGCTGCACGTCGAGCACGCTCACCAGCACGAGGATGGTCACCACGTACACGCCCATGGCCACCACCACGTCGGCCAGCACGAACAGGGTGTCGCGCACCGCCAGCGCGGTCTGCATGACCTTGGCCGTGATGCGGCCCGCGAACTCGTCCTGATAGAAGGCCATGCTCTGGCCCAGCATCAGCCGGTGAAAGTTCCAGCGCAGGCGCATCGGCAGGTTCACCGCCAGCGTCTGGTGCTTGACGATGGTCTGCAGCGCGACCACGCCAATGCTGATGACCAGCAGCGCGGCCAGCCACATCAGCGTGTTGCCGCGATCCGCCCAAAGCCGCGAAGGAACCTGCCCGCCGAGCCAGTCGACCACGCGCCCGAGTACGGCGAACAGCAGCGCCTCGAATCCCGAGATCGCTGCGGTGAGCGCCGCCATGACCGCCATCTTGAGGCGCAGGCCCTGCGTGCAGGCCCACAAGAAGGCGAAGAAGCCCGCCGGAGGAAGTGCCGGTTCGGCCGAGGGATACGGGGGGAGGAGTTTTTCGAAGAAGCGGAACAAGGCGGGCAGTCTCCAGGGCAAGCCGCGACTTTAGCCCGGGGTGGCATGTCCTTGCCCCGAAAGGGTGCGTTCCGGTGCCGCGGAGGCCTGGCCGCCCAGCCGCTCGCCGAGAAAGTCGATGAAGCTGCGCAGCTTGGGTGCCATGTACTGGCGGCTGGTGTACACGGCAAACAGCGTGACCGGATGCGGGGCGTGGTCCGGCAGCAGCCGCACCAGCCGGCCCGCGGCCAGGTCGTCGCCGACCAGCCATTCGGGCAGGAAGGCAATGCCCATGTCCGCATGCACCGCATGGAGCGTGAGCGTGGTGTCGTCCGACCGCAGGGCCGGCGTGAGACGCAGCGGGAACATCCGCCCGCCCGGCCCCTTGAGCGAGAGGTTGTCGAGGTTCACGTAGCTCGGCACGATGGCGCCGAGCCGGCCCAGGTCGGCCGGCACCGCTGGGTAGCCCATGCGGCGCAGGTAGGCGGGCGTACCGGCCAGATGAAAGGGCACGCGGCACAGCGGCCGCGCAATCAGCGCCGGGGAAGGCTCCTGGGTGGCGCGCAGCGCCAGGTCGTAGCCGTCGGCCGCGAGATCGACCTTGCGGTTCTCCAGGTGAATGTCGACCAGCACTTCCGGAAAGCGCTCGCGGTAGTCGGCCAGCACGCGCGCGAAGCGCGGCGTGGCACACCACACCGGCGCGCTCACCTTGAGCTGGCCTCGCGGCGCCTCGCTCTTCTGGCCGATGGCGGCCTCGGCGGCGTCGAGCAGGTCGAGCGCGCGCCGGCTCTGTTCGTACCAGGCGGTGCCGGCCTCGGTCAGGCTGAGGTGACGGCTCGAGCGGTGCAGAAGCCGCGCGCCGAGCGACTTTTCGAGCTGCGCCACATGCTTGCTGGCCATAGGCGGCGACATCGACAGCCGCTCGGCCGCAGCCACGAAGCTGCCCGATTCGACAACCTCTCGAAATACGCGCAGGCTGGTCAGGCGGTCCATCGATAGTTTCCTGTGGAGAAATGAATCAATGCATCGTAGCCTGTCGATTTCCTTTCGGGAAATGTCTACAGTCAATGCAACGCTTTAAGGAGCATCGATTTGACCCAAGACAACACCTCTTCGCGCCTGCCCACGTATTTCATCTCGCATGGCGGCGGCCCCTGGCCCTGGATGAAGAAGGAGATGGGCCCCATCTACGACCAGCTGGCCGCCTCGCTTGCCGACATGCCACGGCAAATCGGCCGCACGCCCAAGGCCATCCTCATGGTGTCGGCGCATTGGGAGGCTCCGGCTTTCACGGTGCAGGGCCATCCGACGCCGCCCATGATCTACGACTACGGCGGCTTCCCGCCCCATACCTACGAGGTGCACTACGACTCGCCGGGCTCGCCCGAACTCGCGCAGCGCGTGCAGTCGCTCATCGCGGCGGCCGGCCTGCCGGTGCAGATCGACCCCGAGCGCGGCTACGACCACGGCATGTTCGCGCCGATGGCCGCGATGTACCCGAAGGCCGACGTGCCGGTGGTTCAACTGTCGCTGCGGCGCGGGCTCGATCCGGCCGAACACCTGGCGCTGGGCCGTGCGCTCGCACCGCTGCGCGACGAGGACGTGCTGATCGTCGGCAGCGGCCTGAGCTATCACAACCTGCGCAACTTCGGTCCGCAGGCGCATGGCGTATCGAAGGCCTTCGACGATTGGCTCGACGCGGCGGTGGTGAAAGGCGCACCCGCCGAACGCGCCGCGCAGTTGCAGAACTGGGAAGCAGCACCGGCCGCGCGCATGGCGCATCCGCGCGAGGAGCACCTGATTCCGCTGCTGGTCGCGGCCGGCGCGGCCGAGCAGGAGCCCGGCGAGCGCGTGTACCACGAGGACGCCTTCATGGGCGGGCTCGTGGTGTCGAGCTACCGCTTCGGCGGCGTCTGACCCTCGCGGTGCAGGGCGCGAGGCCGCGCGGCAAAATCGGGTGATGCCACCGACCCTCGACAGTCTCGGCGCCTCTGCGGCGCGCCGCGAAATCGCGCGCATCGACGCGCTCTCCACCCATTACGACCCGGTGCACGACGGCGTGCGCGTGCGCTGGCGCCGCTTCGGCACCGACACGACGAAGCCGCCCATCGTGCTGCTCCACGGCGGCCACGGCAGCTGGATGCACTGGCTGCGCAACGCCGAGGCGCTGTCGGCCGAACGCACGCTGCTGCTGTCCGACATGCCGGGCTTTCACGATTCCGATGCGCTGCCCCGCGTCGCGCCCGGTGAAGATTCGCTCCTCCCGTTGCTGCAGGCGCTCGGCGGCACGCTCGACGCGATCGTCGGCGCGGGCGTCCCCGTCGATCTCGGCGGTTTCTCGTTCGGCGGCCTCACTGCCGCGCGGTTTGCGGTGCAACGCGGCGCGGTGCGCAAGCTCGCGCTTCTGGGCAGCGGCGGCCACGGCACGCTGCGCCGCATGACGGCCCAGATGATCAACTGGCGCGCCGCACCCGACCGCGAGGCCGAGCGCGCCGCACTGCGGCACAACCTGGGCGCGCTGATGCTGCACGACACCTCGGCCATCGACGCGCTGGCCTTCGAGATCCACGACATCTCCTGCCACGGCACGCGCTTTCGCAGCAAGGAGGTGTCGCAGGCGGGCGGTCTCCAGAAGGCGATCGACGCGCTGGCCGTTCCGACGCTGCTGCTCTGGGGTGAATACGACGTCACGGCCGATCCGCGTCCGCTGGTGGCGCAGCTCGCGAGCGAGGGGCCGAACCGCGAAGGCGTGGTCGTCGACGGCGCCGGGCACTGGGTGCAGTACGAGCGCGCCGACGAGATCAACGCGCGGCTGCTGAAGTTCTTCGGCTGAACCTTCAGCGACCGTGACTGGCTACTGCTTCGTGAGCCCAAGCTTTCGGATGGTCTCGGCCCACTGGTCATAGGTGGTGCGTGTCAGGTCGGCCAGTTGCTGCGGTGTCGACGACTCGGCCTCATAAGCACCCTGGCGAAAGAAGTCGCGCGTGGCGGGCATCGCCAGCACTTGCGCGAGCGCGGCGTTGAGTCTCGCGACCACCGGCGTCGGCATGCGCGCCGGGCCATAGAAACCGAGCCAGCTCGCCATGTCGACGCCGGCGACGCCTTGTTCGGTCATCGTCGGCACGTCGGGCAGCATCGGGCTGCGCCTGGGCGCCGCCACCGCGAGCATGCGCACCTTGCCCGTGGCGGTGTTCTGGATGGCGTTGGGAGCCGCGTCGAAGTAGTACTGCACGCGGCCCGCGAGAAAATCCTTCGCGGCATCGGCGCCGCCCTTGTAAGGCACGTGCACCACGTCCAGCCCCGCCTGCTGCGCGAAGGCCTCGCCGTAGATGTGCGACGAGGTGCCGGTGCCGAAGGAGGCGTAGCTCATCTTGCCCGGATTGGCCTTGATGTAGGCCACGAGTTCCTGCACGTTGCGCGCGGGCACGCTCGCATGCACGGTCAGCACCAGCGGCCCGCGTGCGCCGAGCGAGATGGGCGTCAGGTCCTTGAACGGGTCGTAGCGCACCTGCGCCAGGGTCTGCGGGTTTTGCGCCACCACGGAAGAGGGCGCGTACATCATCGTGTAGCCATCGGGCGCCGCGCGAATCACTTCTTCGGTCGCGAGGATGAAGCTCGCGCCCGGCCGGTTCTCGACGATGACCGGCGTCTGCAGCACCTCGCCGAGCTTGTTGGCGACGAAGCGCGCCTGCGCGTCGGAGGCGCCGCCTGCGGCCAGGCCGAGCACGATGCGGATGCTGCGGCCCTTCTCGGGGAAGGGCACGGGCTCGGCCGCGAGCACGCTCGGCGGCAATGCGGTTGCGCCAAGTGCCAGCCCGAGCCAGGCGGCAACGCGGCGGCGGCTGATGGCGCAAGGCAATCGGTTCATTGCTTCGCCAACCCGACCTGCTGCACCATCGCGCCCCAGCGCTCATAGCTCGAGCGCGTGATGCCGGCGAACTCCTCCGGCGTGGACGCGCCGGCTTCGTAGCCGCCCGAACGGTAGAACTCGCGCACCTGCGGCATTGCCAGCACCTGCGTGAGCGCGGCATTGAGCCTGGCGACCACCGGGGCGGGCATGTGCGCGGGGCCGTAGAAGCCGAGCCAGCTCGGCAGGTCGAGCCCCGTCACGCCTTGCTCCGCGAAAGTGGGAACGTCCGGCAATGCAGCGATGCGCGCATTCGCGGCAATCGCCAGGATCTTCACCTTGCCGGTGCCCGAGGTGATGAGGGCCGAAGAGGCCGAGTCGAACATGTACTGCACGCGGCCGCCGATCAGGTCCTTCGCCGCATCCGAGCCGCCCTTGTAGGGAATGTGCACCGCGTCGATGCCGGCCTTCTTCACGAAGGCCTCGCCGTAGATGTGCGACGAGGTGCCCGCGCCGAAGGAGGCGTAGCTCACCTTGCCGGGGTTCGCCTTCACGTAGGCGATGAGTTCCTTCACGTTGCTGGCCGGCACGGTGGTGCTGATCGACAGCACGAGCGGGCCTCGGCCGCCCATCGAGATGGCGGTGAAGTCCTTGAACGGGTCGTAGGGCACCTGCGAGAAGGTGTGCGGGTTCTGCGCCATGGTCGACGAGGGCGCGTAGAGCAGCGTGTAGCCATCGGGCAGCGCGCGCGCCACCTCGCTCGCGGCCAGCATGGTGCTGGCACCGGGCTTGTTGTCGACGATCACGCCGGTGCCCAGCACCTCGCCGAGCTTCTGCGCCACGATGCGCGCCTGCGCATCGGTGCCGCCGCCGGCCGTGAAGCCCACCACGATGCGGATCGGCTTGCCGCCGCGCACGGGAAAGTCTTGCGCCACGGCCAGGGGCGCCAAGCCCAGAAAGGCGGCCGCGCCGAGCGCCGCGCCGAATGCGCGGCGGGTGCCGCAGGGTTTCTTCATCGATGTCTCCGTTGGAATGTTCTTCTCATATTGATTTAGAAAATCATAAAAATCCAGATCATCTAGGGAATACCCCGAAAAACGGGCGTTTATGTACTTTTGTGTTTGACAAAATGAACATTGAAATCAAAATACAGCGAAACAGCCCATTCAAGACACTCTTCCATGAAAACTGTCGTCCGCACCGACGAGCGCATCCTGTCCTCCGACATCTTCGACCGCGACAGCCGCGTCAAGCGCCCTGACCACGGCAGCTGGGCCGAGCCCGGCAAGGACATTCCGGTCTATCACCGCTGCGGCGTGCTGGTGGTGGGCGGCGGGCCTTCGGGCACCGCGGCCGCCGCGGCTGCAGCCCGCGCCGGGGCCGACGTGGCGCTGCTCGAGCGCTACAACCACCTGGGCGGGCTTTCCACCGGCGGCCTCGTGATCTGGATCGACCGCATGACCGACTGGGAAGGCAAGCTCGTGATCCGCGGCTTTGCCGAAGAGCTGTTCGACCGCCTGCCGGCCGACGCCATCGCCGGCCCGGCGCGTGAAGACTGGGGCTCGCAGGATGCGGCCAAGGCCGCGCACTGGTCGCAGCGCACGGCGGCCTACCACGGCGTGGTCACATGGTCGCCCACCATCGACCCCGAGCGGCTCAAGCTGCTGTCGCAGGAGATCGTGCTGGAGCGCAAGGTCAAGCTCATCTACCACTCGTGGGCGGCCATTCCCATCGTGCAGGGCGGCGCGGTGAAAGGCGTGGTGTTCGAGAGCAAGGAAGGCCGCATGGCGATCATGGCCGACGTGGTGGTCGACGCCACCGGCGACGGCGACCTGTTCGCGCGCGCCGGCGCGGCTTTCGTGAACGATATCGAGGAGGCCGACGTGCACCACTGCATGAACACCTCCTGGCTTTTCGGCGGCGTGGACATGAACCGCTGGATCGAGTTCAAGGCCGGCCAGCCCGAGGCGTTCACTGCCTTCATGGCGCGCGGGCGCGAAGTGTGCGGCCTGTTCGAGCGGCCCTTCGTCTCGTGGCGCAACGACGTCGCGCTGTTCATGGGGCCGCGCCAGTCGGGCTACTCGGCGCTCGACGTGGACGACCTCACGGCTGTGGAGGTGCGCTCGCACCGCGCGATGGCCGCGCACCTGGACTACTTCAAGGCGCATGCGCCGGGCTTCGAGGACGCCTACCTGATGCTGAGCGCGCCGCAGATCGGCGTGCGCCATGCGCGGCGCCTCTCCGGTGTGGGCGCGGTGCTGCGCAGCCAGTGGCCCGACGGCGTGGCGCTGGCCGACGAAGTGGGCGTGACGCCCGCCGTGTCGCCCAAGTTTCCGAACATCTCCATTCCCTACGGCGCGCTGGTGCCGCAGCAGCTCGACGGGCTGCTGGCGTGCGGCCGCCACATCTCGTGCGACCGCAACTCGCATGGCTTCATGCGCGAGATTCCGCAATGCTGGATCACGGGGCAGGCCGCCGGCGTGGCGGCGGCGCTGGCCTCGCAGGGCGGCATCGAACCGCGCTTCGTCGATGTGGGCGCGCTGCAGTCCGCGCTCCTCGGCCAGGGCGTGTACCTGCGTGCCGGTGCGGGGCAGGGCGCGCAGGTGCTGGCCACGGCCGAAGCCGGTGTCTGAACGTTCCACCATGAACCCTGTCGACCTCCTTTCGCCAGCCTCTACATTGCAGAGTCTTGCAAAGCGTTCAAAGGGTCTCCCCATGTCCAACGACAAAAACGACAGCTCTCTTTCCGCCTCCGAATCCACCGATGCGCGCGGCGACCGCTCCGATACCGTGAGCGCGCTGGAGCGCGGCATCTCGGTGCTGCGCTGCTTCAGCGAGGCGCGCCCCGTGCTGGGTCATGCCGATATCGCACGCATGACCGGCATCCCGCGGCCGACCGTCAACCGGCTCGTCGCCACGCTGCTCTCCATGGGCATGCTGAAGGCCGCACAGGTGGCCGACCGCTTCATGCTCGGGCCGGGCGTGGTGTCGCTGTCGCGCGTGTTCCTCGGCAGTCTCGACGTGCGCGCCGCGGCGCGCCCCAGCATGCAGGCGATGGCCGAAGAGGTGGGCGCCTCGGTCTACCTGGCCATACGCGACGGCATGGAGATGGTGCTGATCGAAGCCTGCCGGCCGCGTTCGTCGATGCTCTCGGCGCGGCTCGACGTGGGTTCGCGCGCGCCGCTGGCCAACTCGGCGCTGGGCCGCGCCTACCTTTCGGCATTGCCCGAGACGCAGCGCAGCCAGCTGGTCGATTCGATGCGCCTCTTGCGCGGCCCCGAGTGGGACAGCATCGCACCCGGCATGACGCGCGCGATCGGCGAAGCCCGGCGGCTCGGCTACTGCCTTTCGCTCGGTGAATTCCACCGCGAGATCAACTCGGTGTCGGTGCCACTCATCGGCCCCGACGGCGAAGTGATGGCGCTCAACGGCGGCGGCGCGGCCTTCGTGTTCAGCGAGGAGCGCCTGCGCAACGAACTCGCACCGCGCCTGCACGACATCGCGCTGACCATTGCACGCGACATAGGCGGCCATGTGCCCACGCCCTTGCCGGGCTAGCCCGGCCGACCCCACGACAGCACAAGAACGGAGACACAGGCCATGCACCTGAGCGATGAAGAAAAAGCCATGATGGACGGGCGCGATGGACCGGCCGTGCAGAAGGCGATGGACCTCCTGATGCGCTACGGCGAAGCGCTGGGCGCCGAGCGGCTGGTCGAGACGCGTAACGTCTGCGCCACCATCACCTCGACCACGCCGTTCCAGCGCGACTTCGCGCTGGCCAAGGGCGGCGGCATGGATGCGGTGTTCTCCGAATTCAGCCTCGACAGCCAGGAGACTGTCGAGATTCCGAAGTTCAAGGTTTTCACGAGCCACCTGCAGCTGGGCTTCGACCCCGGCCAGCCCGAGCGCATGGGCGTGAGCGAAGAGATCGTGCAGTTCTACAACAAGAGCGAGCGCCATGCGGCGGGCCTTGGCGCGCAGATCATGAACACCTGCACGCCCTACCAGGTCGGCAACATCCCGACGCGCGGCGAGCACTGCGCGTGGATGGAATCGTCGGCGGTGGTGTATTGCAATTCGGTGCTCGGCGCGCGAACCAACACCGAAGGCCGAGAGAGCACCGGCGCGGCCATGCTCACCGGTCGCATTCCATACTGGGGCTATCACCTCGACGAGAACCGCCGCGCCACGCATGTGGTCGAGCTCGACGTCGAGGTCGAATCGGTGCAGGACTGGGGCCTGCTCGGCTACTACATCGGCGAGCACGTGCAGGAGCGCGTGCCGGTGGTGCACAGCCGGCGCGGCATCAGCCGCGTGCCGAACCTGCCGCGGCTCAAGCACTTCGGCGCGGCGGCCTCGTCGTCGGGCGGCGTCGAGATGTACCACATTGCAGGTATCACGCCCGAGGCCTTGACGCTCGAACAGGCACTCGGCGGCCGTGCGCCGGTGGAGGTGCTGCGCTACGGCGAGGCCGAGCGCCGCGCCACCTACGAGAAGATCAACGCGACCGGCAAGGACGCCGAGGTGCAGTACGTGATGCTCGGTTGCCCGCACTACACCATCGAACAGATCTGGGAGGCCGCGCAGCTCATCGAAGGGCGCAAGGTGCACCCGGATTGCGAGCTGTGGATCTTCACGCCGCGCGCCATCAAGTCGCTGGCCGACCGCAACGGCTATACCAGGATCATCGAGGCCGCGGGCGGCATTCTCATGACCGACAGCTGCTCCGCCATGAGCCGCGCCGTGCCCAAGGGCACGAAGACGGTGGCGCTCGACTCGGCCAAGCAGGCGCACTACCTGCCCGCGATTCTCGGCGTGCAGGCGTGGTTCGGCAGCACGGCTGAATGTGTAGATGCAGCATGCACCGGCCGGTGGAATGGAGGCATGCAATGAGGCTCCGGATTTTCTCCCTCCCCCTCTGGGGGAGGGCAGGGGTGGGGGCCAGCGGCGCACCCATCGAGCGCTCTGGATGCCCCCATCCCCACCTCGGTGCAGGCAGCCAGAGGCTGCCGCTCTTCGGGCTGTCCAGTTCCGCGCAGGCGGAACTGGAGCCGCAGCCCTCAGCCCCAGCAGGGGAAGGAGCAAAACCATGAATGCACGCGACAACACATCCACCTTGGTCATCCATGGCCGCAAGGTCGTAGGCGGCATCGCTGAAGGCGAGGCGCTCGTCACGCGCGACCGCATTTCGGGCTGGGGCGGCATCGATCCGCGCACCGGCACCGTCATCGAAACGCGGCACGAGTTGCGTGGCCAGAGCTTCGCGGGCAAGGTGCTGGTGTTCCCCGGGGCCAAGGGCTCGTCGGGATGGTCGGCCATGTTCCACATGACGCGGCTCATGAACTCCGCGCCCGCGGCGTTCCTGTTCAACGAGATGACGACCAAGATGGCGCTCGGCGCGGTGGTCACGCACGCACCCTCGATGACCGACTTCGAGTGCGATCCGCTCGAGTGCATCGAGACCGGCGACTGGGTGCGCGTGGACGCCGACCGCGGCGTGATCGAAATCACCAAGAAGAACAACAAGTCCGGAGACCGCCCATGACCCGCCCCCTGCGCAGCAACTTTCCACGCGGCTCGTATCTCTGGTCGGTGCGCAATGCGCACTGGCGCGCGCTCGGCATTCCGGAAGAGGATTGCGAGAAGCCGAAGATCGCCATCGTCAACAGCTCGTCCGAGCTCGCCGCATGCTTCAGCCATCTCGACAAGGTGGCGGCAGAGATCAAGACCGCCATCCGCGCGGCGGGCGGCGTGCCGTTCGAGATCCGCACCGCAGCGCCCAGCGACTTCATCACCGGAGCGGGCGCGCGCGGCGCCTACATGCTCGGTGCGCGCGACCTGGTCACCAACGACATCGAGGTGGCCGTCGAAGGCGCACAGCTCGACGGCATGGTGTGCCTCACCTCGTGCGACAAGACCGTGCCGGGCCAACTCATGGCGGCCGCGCGGCTCAACATTCCGACGCTGCTGGTGCCGTGCGGTTACCAGCCCAGCGGCGAGTACCGCGGCAAGCACATGGACATCGAGGAAGTGTTCATCGGCGCGATGCACGCGGTCACCGGCAAGCTGCCGGTCGAAGAACTCGTGGGCATGAGCCGCGAGGCGATCCGCGGGCCGGGCGTGTGCTCGGGCCTGGGCACGGCCAACTCGATGCACATCGTCTGCGAAGCACTCGGCATGGCCTTGCCCGGCAGCGCGCCAGTCGCCGCGCTGAGCGCGAAGATGATGGACGACGTGCGCGCGGCCGGAACGCGCATCGTGCAGATGGTGCTGGATGACCTGAAGCCGCGCGACATCCTCTCGGCCGGCGCCTTTTCCAACGCGGTGCGCGCGGTGCTGTCCGTCGGCGGCTCGCTCAACACGGCCAAGCATCTGCAGGCGATATCGACCGAAGGCGAGTGCGGCGTGGACGTGTACGGCCTGTTCGAAAGCCTTGGCCCCACGACGCCGGTGCTGGCCGGCGTGCGGCCGATCGGCGAGCACAGCATCGAAGCCTTCGAGGCGGCAGGCGGCTGCCGCGCGCTGATGAAGCAGCTCGCGCCCTTGCTCGACACGGGCGCGCTGACGGTGACCGGCGACACGGTCGCCGACAACTTGCGCAACGCTGAAGTGAGCGACGCCGAGGTGATCCGACCCATCGCTCGCCCGGTCGCGCCGCTGCCGGCCATCGTGCTCTTGCGCGGCAACCTGGCGCCCGAGTCGGGCCTCATCAAGACCGGGATCGCGCCACGCAAGGTGCGCAGCTTCACTGGTCCGGCCGTGTGCTTCTGGACGTCGGACGCAGCCATTGCGGCGCTGAAGAATGGAGAGATCGTCCCCGGCCAGGTGGTCGTGATGCGCGGCGCCGGTGCCTACGGCGGCCCGGCAATGGGCGGCGGCGCCTCGCGCGTGGTGTTCGCCGTCGACGGCGCGGGCCTGGGCGACCAGGTCGCCATCCTGACCGACGGGCATCTTTCGGGCCTGGTCTGCAAGGGGCTCGTGGTGGCCGAAGTGTCGCCCGAAGCCGCGCTCGGCGGGCCGCTCGGGCTGGTGCGCGATGGCGACGTGATCACCATCGACCTCGACGCGCGCCGGCTCGACATTGCACTGACCGACGCCGAACTCCAGGCACGCCGCGCCGACTGGCAGGCACCGCCGCCGGCCTTCGACACCGGCTGGCTGCAGCAGTACCGGCGCAACGTGAGCCCGCTGTCGAAGGGCGCCGTGCTCGTGCGCACCGAACGCCCCGAGCCCTCGGGCTAAGACCTTTTCATCCGGCCTTCGCCGACCGGTGCGCACCCCTGTGCGCGCCCGGTGGCGCAGCCCTGCGCGAGTTTTTTTCAAACCAAGAGAAGAAGCAGGAGACAACGAAACCATGAAGAAGATCTTGATGTGGTCGGCGCTGGCGTCACTGGGATGGGCAAGCAGCGGCGCGGCGCACGCGCAATCCACCGTCACCGTGTTCGGCGTGATGGACCTCGGGGTCCAGTACACCAAAGGCGAAGGCGGCGGCTCGGTCAAGGCGCTGTCGAATGGCGGCCTCTCGACCAGCCGGCTCGGATTCCGCGGCACCGAAGACCTGGGCGGCGGCCTGCGCGCGGGCTTCTGGCTCGAAGGCAGCCTGAACCCCGACACCGGCACCGGCCGCGCGAGCAACAGCAACAACCAGACGAGCGGCGCGGGCACCGCGGGGCCGATCACCTTCGACCGCATGTCTTTCGTGAGCCTGTCGCACGACAAGGTCGGCGAACTGCGCCTGGGCCGCGACTTCATTCCCACGCACTACAACAGCATCTACTTCGATCCCTTCAACGCCAATGGCGTGGCGCGCGCGGGCAACCTCACGTTCGCGGGCGCGGGCACCGGGCCGCTGCCCACCGGCATCACGGGCAGCAACACGGTGAGCTACTGGCTGCCGCCCACGCTCGGCGGCTTCTACGGCATGGCGATGATCGGCACGGGCGAGAACGATTCCACCGCGCCCAACCGCGACGACGGCAACTTCGCCGGCGCGCGCTTCGGCTTTGCCTCGGGCGCGTTCGACATCGCCGCGGCCGTGACGCGCACTCACTACGACGCCACCGCCACCATCGGCAACTACACGCACGCCAACATCGGCGGCACCTGGGACGCGGGCTTTGCGAAGTTCTTCGCGCTCTACAACAAGGTGACCGTGAAGCTCGCGGCCGGCACGGTGCGCAAGAACACCGCCGAGATCGGCGCGCACATTCCGGCCTTCGAGGTGGGCCGCATCCGCGTGAGCTACGCCTACCTCGACGACCGCAGCGACGAGAGCCTGCGCAATGCCAACGGCATGCCGCGCAACCGCGACGATGCGAGGCAGTTCGGTGTCGGCTATGTGCACAACCTCTCGAAGCGCACCGCGCTCTACGGCACCTACGCGCGGCTCATGAACAGCGGCCAGGCGCGCTATGTCGTGAGCGGCGGCGTGGCACCGGCCGGCGGCCGCCGCTCGTCGGGCTGGGAGCTCGGCGTGCGGCATCTCTTCTGAACAAGGAGCAAAAAATGCGACGCAGAAACCTCACCCTGGCGGCCCTCGCGGCCGGCGGCACGCTCGCTATGCTGCCTGGCGCGGCGGCCTGGAGCGCCGAGCGCTATCCGGACAAGCCGCTGCGCCTGATCGTCGGCTTTGCGCCTGGCGGCGGCGCCGATGCGCTCACGCGCATCATTGCCGAGGGGCTCTCGAAGCAGCTCGGCCAGCAGGTGATCGTGGAGAACCGCCCCGGCGCCGACGGCGTGCTGGCGGCGCAGGCCACGTCGTCTGCCAAGCCCGATGGCTACACGCTGCTGATGGGCACCAACACCGCGATGGTGGCCGCGCCCACGCTGCGGCCGACCTCGCCCTACGACCCGTTCAAGGCCTTCGCGCCGATCAGTTCGGCGGGGCAGTTCTCGATGTTCCTCGTGGTGCCTTCGAGCTTGCCGGTGAAGAACGTTAACGAACTGCTGGCGATGGTGGCGGCCAAGCCCGGCGCCTACAACTCGGCGTCGAGCAACAGCGCGTCGGAGCTCGCGATGCTGCAGCTGCTGGGCGAGCGCAAGGTGGTCAACGCGCGCTACAAGGGCGACATGCAAGCCATGACCGACCTGCTGGGCGGCCAGATCCACATGATGTTCACCACCGGCACGCTGGCGCCGAGCTTCGTGAAGGAAGGTCGCATTCGCGCGCTGGTTACGCTGCTGCCGCAGCGCAGCGCCTTGCTCCCCGACGTGCCGACAGGCGGCGAGCTGGGGTTGGGCAAGTTGACCATCACGCCGTGGGCCGGCTTCTTCGGGCCGCCGGGGTTGCCGAAGGAGATATCGGAGAAGCTGTCGCAGGAACTGCAGAACACGCTGAAGCGACCGGAAGTGCATGCGCAGCTGGTGCAGCAGGGCTTCGAGGGCTATGGCATGAGCCCGGCCAAGTTCGCTGAATTCTTCCGTGCGCAGTACGACGCCTTCGGTGCCACGGTGCGGCAGCACAACGTGAAGTTCGAGTAGCCGGAGGAGGTGCGTTCAGCGCCCGATCGAGTCCGCTTTGCCGCGCCAGAACGCCGCATCCGGAACCGTACCCGCGCCGGCCGCGGCGTTGTCGGCCATGTGCTCGGCGCGGCTGGTGCCGGGAATGGTGCAGGTCACGGCGGGGTGGCTCAGAACGAACTTCAGCAGTACCTGCGCCCAGCTCGTGCAGCCGATCTCGGACGCCCACGCGGGCAGCGGCCTGTCGCGCAGTCGGCGCAGCAGGCCGCCGCCGCCGAAGGGCATGTTGACGATCACCGCCACGCCGCGTTCGGCTGCGAGCGGCAGCAGGCGCTGCTCGGCGTCGCGCGCGTCGATCGAGTAGTTGATCTGCAGGAAGTCGAGCTTCTCGGCGCGCAGCACGGCCTCGACCTCGTCGTAGGCCGAGGCGGTGTAGTGCGTGATGCCGATGTAGCGCACGCGGCCTTGCTCTTTCCAGCCGCGCAGCGTGGCGAGATGCGTTTTCCAGTCGGCCAGGTTGTGCACCTGCATCAGGTCCATGCGCTGGGTGCGAAGCCGCGCGAACGACTGTTCCATCTGTGCAATGCCGGCCTCGCGGCCCGAGGTCCAGACCTTGGTCGCGAGAAAGGCCTTGTTCTCGCGCCGCTTCGATGCAGCGGCCAGCAGTTCGCCGGTGGTTTCCTCGGAGCGGCCGTACATCGGCGAACTGTCGATCACCGTACCGCCGGCGGCAAAAAGAGCTTCGAGCACGCCGGGCAAGCGCTTGTATTCGTCCGTGCCGGGGCGCTGGTCGAACCCGATCCAGGTGCCGCAGCCGACAACCGGCAAGGCCTCTTGGGTGGAAGGAATGGGGCGGGTGTTCATGGTCATCGCAGGCCTGCCTTGTTGCTGTGCGAAGGAGGGGAGCGCGGCACCGGCGCAGAGAGCAGCGCCGAGCCTGAGCAGCTGGGCGCGGGTGAGGGCGGGGCGCTGTGGTGCGTTCGTGGGTGGAGTCGTCACCAGCGAAATTCTGCGCCAAGGAGGGCTTAGAACGAAAGGCCTTGGGCTTGTCCACGATCCACGTGGGTCACGTGCATCGTTCTGGGCTTGATTCGTGGCGCGCTCTCGCCGACGGGGGACATTCGCGGAGGGGAGTACCCCGTGGCCTTTGCACGCACGCTGAATGAATTCCCCCTTACCACGTATAGACAACCCTCAGCGCAGATAGCGCCCGTCAGCCTTCAGCATCGACAGTTCGGAGAAGGTCAGCCCGCGGTGCTCGCCCGGCCGGTAAGACACCGCGATGCCGCCGATGTCCAGCGTCTTGAACGACTCGAGGCCCTTGTGCAGCGAATCGGCCGTCGGGTTCGCGCCCGCACGCTTCAGCCCTTCGATCATGATCTTGGCCGCCACATAGCCCTCGAGGCTTGCGTAGCTGAATTCGGTCGCGCCGATTTTCTTCATGGCCGCCTGGTACTCGGCAATCACCGGCATCGCGCTGTTCCATGGATAGGGCACGACCTGCGAGATGACCACGCCGGCCGCGTCCTTCTTGATGTCCTGGAACAGCTTTTGACCGTTCAGCAGCGAGAACGAATAGAACGCCGTCTCGCCGCCAGCCGCGCGGTAGGCCGAGATGAACTTTGCCGCTACCTCGTTGGTGGCCGACAACACCACCGCCTTGGGCTTGAGCTTGGCCAACTCCACGGCGCGTTCGGCGGCGTCGGAGCCGTCGTTCTTGATCGCCACGCTGCCCACCATTTTTTCGCCGCGCTCGGCAATGAACTTCTGCGTGCTTTCCAGCGCCGAGCGTGCGCCGGGGTTGTCGTTGTGCGCAAAGCCGATGCGGGACAGGCCGATGGTGAACAGGTGGTTCACGATGCGGTTGTATTCCTCGTCGTAGCTGATGCGCACCGGAAAGCCGTACTCGGAGGCCTTCACCACCGGGGCCGCGCCCGTGTAGGGGCCGACGACGGGAATCTTGAGCTCGTTGGCGGCCTTCAGCGCGCCGACCGACGACGACGTGCCGATGGGCATCAGGATGCCGACGGCCCCCTCTTTCACGAAGGTCTTGACGTTCTCGGCGCCTTTGGCGGGGTCGAAAGCGTCGTCGAGCTGGCGCAGTTCGACCGGCCGACCGTTGACGCCACCGCCGGCATTCAGTGTGGTGAAGAAGGCACGAATGCCGATCAGCGGCTCGGGCGAGAGAGAGGCGAGCGGCCCGGTCTGCACGTAGGTCTGGCCGATCAGGATGGGCTTGGTTTGCGCCTGTGCGGCCGGCGAAAGTCCCAGGACGAAAGCAGCCAAGGCCGAAGCCAGCAAGTGAATCTTTGTGTATTTCATGGTCACAAATTGTTAATGATTGATCTTAGACGCCAAGGCGCCGCCCCCCTCTTCGGGTAAATCGCTATTTGAGTTGCGGCTCATGAAATACTGTATAAAAATACAGTTAACGATTGCATCATGGGCCTCCCTTTCCTTGACTCCTTTTCCGCTGCCGCAGGCCGTGGCGTCTGGCACGCCGATGAGCTCGGCCTGGCCGATGCACAGGTCGTCGCCACCGGCCACGCCGCGCTCGACGCCGAATTGCCGGGCGGCGGCTGGCCTGTGGGCGCCATGACGGAGTTGCTGCAAACCGCGCCAGAAGCCCACGTCTGGCGGCTGCTGCTGCCTGCCTTGGCGCAAGCAGTCCAGACGCGCGGGGGGCCGGTGGTGTTGATCGGCGCGCCTTACGAACCCTGCGGGCCGTCGCTCGCGGCGCAGGGCCTGCCGGTGGAGGCGCTGATGTGGGTCCGAAGCGAAGCATCGGCCGCGCGGCTGTGGGCCTGCGAGCAGGCGCTGCGCTGCGCCGACGTGTCTGCGGTGCTCGCCTGGCTGCCCCAGGCCCGGGTCGGTGAACTGCGGCGGCTGCAGTTGGCGGCCGCCCAGCACGACGTGCTGCTCTTCGTGTGCCGGCCCGAGTCGGCCGCGCACGGTGCATCGCCGGCGCGGCTTCGGCTCCAGGTGGAAAGTTGCGAGACCGACAGCTCGCAGATCGAACTGCGCATCCTCAAGCGCCGCGGCCCGCCGCTGGCCGCGCCGGTGATGCTGCCGGCGCGCAACGAGCGCATGGCCGCATTGTTGGCGGCTGCCCGGCTGCGCCGCAAACTGCGTTTGCAGCAGCAAGGCACGGCGCCGGCCGGCGAAGCGGCAACGTCGGCCACGGTGGTGCGCATCGACGCATGGAAAGGAGGCCCCAATGCACTGGATCGCATTGCGGTGGTCGCTTGAAGCCGACGCGCCTGAAACGCAAACCTTGCCCACGACCGAAGCGCTGGGCTGGTGGGCGCTGCAATACACGCCGCACGTTGCCTGGCAGGACGAGGCGCTGATGCTCGAGGTCTCGGCCTGCGAGCGCCTGTGGGGCGGGCGCTCGTCGCTGATGCGGCAGCTGGCCCACGAAAACCCCGCGCCCGGCGCCGTGATGCGCGGCGCGCAGGGCGCCACGAGCCTGATCGCGCTGGCCCGGCTGCGCCTGTTCGAGCGCAACGAAGGTCGGCCCAAGGACATTCCCGCCGGCCTGCCGCTGGATACGCTGAGCGCCGCGCGCGAGCACCTCGACCTGCTTGCGCGGCTCGGCTGCCGCACCTGGGGCGAGGTGGCGGCCCTGCCGCGCGGTGGCCTCACGCGGCGATTCGGCGCGGCGTTGCGCGAAGCGCTCGACGCCGCCTGGGGCCTGCGGCCCGAAAGCCACAGCTGGCTTACGCTGCCCGACGTGTTCGAGCAGAAGCTGGAGCTGCCCGCCCTGGCCGAGACCGCGCCCGAGCTGATGTGGTCGGCCAACCGGCTGCTCACGGCGCTGCAGTTCTGGCTGCGTGCCCGCCAGCGCGGCGCGCGTGCGCTCGAGCTGCAATGGACGCTCGACCTCAAGCGCTTCAACGGCGTGAACCTGCCGCCGCACCAGCAGGTCACCGTGCGCACGGCCGAACCCACGCAGGACATGGCGCACCTGCGCCGCCTGCTGTCCGAGAAACTGGCACTCACCACGCTTGCGGCGCCCGCGAGCTGGCTCCGGCTGCGCACGCTCGAAACCGATCCGTGGGCCGGCGCCAGCACCAGCTTCCTGCCCGAAGACAACCGCAAGGGCGACAAGCTGCATGAAATGGTGGAGCGGCTCAGCGTGCGGCTCGGACCGCAGCAGGTGGTCGTGCCGGCCGCGCAGGCCGATCACCGCCCCGAGCGCAAGCAAGCCTGGCAACCCGCGCTGCAGAAAGACAAGGCGCTGCCGGACACCAAGACCCGCAAGGAAGCGAAGGCCGCGGCCTCGCAGCCCGATGCCATCTACCCGCCGTGGTTGCTGCCCGAACCCCTGCGGCTCGAGATGGACGGCGAGCGCCCGTGCTACCGCGGCCCGCTCAGCAAGCTGATCGGGCCGCAGCGCGTCGAGGCCGGCTGGTGGGGCGGTGAAGAAGATGGCGGCCAACCCGCCATGCGCGACTACTACGTGGCAGAAAGCCCCGAAGCCGGGCTGGTGTGGATCTTTCGCGAGCGGCCCTCGGCGCGGTTTTCTCCGGGCGAAGTGCGCTGGTACCTGCAGGGGTTCTATGCCTGACCTGAGCGAAAAACAGCTGCGCGGCCGCAATTCGGCCAAGGTGCATGCGCTGCCCTTGCCTTTGCGCAGGAAGCCGGTCCCTGCGCTGCCCGACTATGCCGAGCTGCACTGCCTCACCAACTTCAGCTTCCAGCGCGGCGCCTCGACGCCCGAGCAAATGGTCGAGCGCGCCTACCAGCTTGGCTACGCGGCGCTGGCCATCACCGACGAATGCTCGGTGGCCGGCATCGTGCGCGCGCATGTCTGCCTGCGCGAGCTGCCGGCCAAATTGGAGGAATACAAGCGCGATCATCCCGACGAGCCGCCGATTCCGCGCAACCCCGGTTTCCGGCTGCTGTTCGGCAGCGAGTTCCGTTTCGAGCGCTTCAGGCTCGTGGTGATTGCCAACGACACCGAGGGCTGGGGCAACCTCTGCGAGTTCATCACCGCCGCGCGCAACACCGAGCTGCCCAAGGGCGAATACCGCGTGAGCTGGGACGAGAGCGACGTGGCTTCGCTGCAGCACTGCCAGGTCCTTTTCGTGCCGCATCGCGCACCGGGTGGTGCCATGGACATCGCCACGCTGCACGAAGACCTGCTGGCCGCCAAGGCGCTCTACAGAGAGAACCTGTGGCTGGCAGTCGAGATGCTCAACGAGCTCGACGACGACCTGTGGTTCGTCACGCTGATGCAGGCGGGCGAGCAGACGGGCGTGCCGCTCGTGGCGGCCGGCGACGTGCACATGCATGCGCGCTCGGCCAAGCCGCTGCACGACGTGCTCACGGCCGTGCGCGAAGGCAAGACCGTGGCCGAGTGCGGCTTTGCGCTGCAGCCGAATGCCGAGCGGCATCTGCGGCAGCGGGTGCGGCTGGCCGAGCTCTATCTGTCCGAGATGCTGTCGAACACGCTGGTGGTGGCCGGGCGATGCCGGTTCGATCCGGAGGTGATCCGGGAAACCTACAAATATCCACTCGAAACCGTGGGAACCCATGAGACGCCCGTGCAGACGCTGATGCGCAAGACCTGGGAGGGCGCGGCGGTGCGCTTTCCCGAGGGTATTCCGAACAAAGTGCGCGAGCAGGTCGAGAAGGAGCTCGCGCTGATCGTCGAGATGAAGTACGAGATGTTCTTCCTCACGGTGGAAGACATCGTGCGGTTTGCGCGCTCGCAGCACATCCTTTGCCAGGGGCGCGGCTCCTCGGCCAATTCGGTCGTCTGCTACTGCCTCGGCATTACCGCGGTCAATCCCGAAAAAAGCCACCTGCTGTTCGAGCGCTTCCTGAGCCGGCATCGCAACGAACCGCCCGACATCGACGTCGACTTCGAGCACCAGCGGCGCGAAGAAGTCATCCAGTACATCTACGAGAAATACGGCCGGGAACGCGCCGCCATTGCGGCCGTCGTCATCTGCTATCGCTCCCGCAGCGCCTTGCGCGACGTGGGCAAGGCCATGGGCATCGACGAGCGGCTGATCGACGAATTCGCCAAGGACCACTACTGGTTCGACGACACCGTGCTGGGGGAGCAACTGCGGCAGGCCGCGGCGCGCGTCGGCGTGCAGGAAGACGAACTCAAGCTGGTGCAATGGATCGAGATGACGCAGCGGCTCAAGGGCTTTCCGCGCCACCTGAGCCAGCACGTCGGCGGCTTCGTGCTCACGCACACCAGGCTCACGCGGCTGGTGCCGGTCGAAAAGGCGTCGATGAAAGACCGCTCCGTCATCCAGTGGGAAAAGGACGACCTCGAGGCCATGGGCATGCTCAAGGTCGACGTGCTCGCGCTCGGCATGCTCAGCGCGATAAGACGCGGGCTCGACCACATGAACCGCTGGCGCGGATCGGTGGTGGAGATGCATCACATTCCGAACAACGATGAAAAGGTGTTCGACATGATCTGCGACGCCGACACCATCGGCGTGTTCCAGATCGAGAGCCGGGCGCAGATGTCGATGCTGCCGCGGCTGAAACCGCGCTGCTACGAAGACCTGGTGATCGAAGTCGCGATCGTGCGGCCGGGGCCGATTCAGGGCGGCATGGTGCATCCGTATCTGAAGCAGCGCGAACGGGTGGCCAAGGGCCTGGCGATTCACTACGAGAAGGAAGAACTGCGGCCGGCGCTGGAACGCACGCTGGGAATACCGATCTTCCAGGAGCAGGTGATGCAGATCGCGATGATCGCGGCCAAGTTCACCGCCGATGAAGCCGATCAGTTGAGGCGCGCGATGGCGGCGTGGAAGCGAAAGGGCGGCCTCGACAAGTTCCACGACAAGCTCGTTCAGGGCATGGTCGACAACGGCTACAAAGCCGAGTTCGCCGAAGCCATCTTCAAGCAGATCCTCGGGTTCGGCGACTACGGCTTTCCCGAAAGCCATGCCGCAAGCTTCGCGCTGCTGGTCACCGTGAGCAGCTGGCTCAAGAACTACGAGCCCGCCTGCTTTCTTGCGGCGCTGCTCGATTCGCAGCCGATGGGCTTCTACAGCCCTTCGCAGCTGGTGCAGGACGCGCGCCGCCACGGCGTCGAGGTGCGGCCGGTCGATGTCACGTGCAGCGACATGGACACCACGCTCGAGGCCCGCGGCCCCGATGCGCCGCGCATGCCGAGCGGCACCGACGCGCGCTACGCCGAGCGCCTGGGCAACGAGAACCAGCCCGCCGTGCGGCTCGGGCTGAACCGTGTTTCAAGCCTCAGCAAGGAGGGTGCCGAACGCCTGCTCGACGCGCGTGCGCAAGCGCCTTTCACCAGCACCGAAGACCTCGCGCTGCGCGCCGAACTCGACGGCAAGGACATGGCCGCGCTGGCCGCCGCCGATGCGCTGATGTCGCTCTCGGGCCACCGCCGCCAGCAGGTGTGGGACGCCACGGCGCAGCGGCGCTCGCCGGCCTTGCTCAAGGGCGTGCCGATCAATGAGCAGGTCCTGCAACTGCCCGCGGCGCCCGAGGGCGAGGAAATCGTGGGCGACTACGCCGCGCTCGGCCTCACGCTGCGGCGCCATCCGCTCGCGCTGCTGCGCCCGCGCCTCGCGCGCATGAAGCTCATGAGCGCCGAAGAGCTGCGTTCGCTGCCCAGCGGGCAGACCGCGCGCGCCTGCGGCATCGTCAAGGGGCGGCAGCGTCCGGGCACCGCCAACGGCACCATCTTCGTCACGCTCGAGGACGAGACCGGCAACGTCAACGTCATCGTCTGGAGCCACGTCATCGAGGCTTGGCGCGAGCCGCTTCTCAAGTCGCACCTGCTCGCGGTGCAGGGCACCTGGCAGCGCGACGACGACACCGGCGGCAAGGTGCAGCACCTGATCGCCACCGGCTTCAAGGACCTGACGCCGCTCATGGGGCGTCTGGCGCTGAGCAACACCAGCCGCGATTTCCATTGACGGCATCGAATGCAACCGATCGTTCCATGTCTCGCGCGCCCCACGACTTTTCGCTAACCTGTTTCTCCCATGCCCGCACTCGCCCTTGACCCTGCCGTTGCCGCGCCGATCGGTCCGCCGCCGCCCGCGCCCGATGTGCCGATACCCATGCCGCCGCCACCGCCGCCCGGATTGCCGCCCGAAGGCGATCCGCCGCCTGTCGAGCCGCCGTTCACCGATCCCGGTTTCCCGCCGCCCGTGGTGGATCCTCCGCCGCCCTTGCAGAAAGCCGGTGAAGTGCCTTTCGGAAAACTGCACGCGCGGCGGCTGCGCGAAATCTACCGCTCGGCGGGCTGGCCCTGCTGCGATGCCATCGAGGTCGAGCTGCTTGCGGGCGGCTTCCTCGAACGCGTGCGCACTTCGCAGGGCCACGAGACCCTGCGCGTGACCGACGCCGGCATTGCGCGCATTGCCACCACGCTCACCCTCAACCGCGCGGCGCTCTCACCGCACGAGGCACTGGTCGAGCGCGTGGCGCGCGAGATGACGCGCGGCGGCCGCATCGCCTGGCGCGGCCTCGGCTTGCGCGCGCGCCTGCCGCCGCTCGAAGAGGGCGGCAAGCCGCGCTGGTGCATCGCGAAACCCGATGTGTTCTCGATTCGCAATACCAGCGTCGAGGCCTATGCGCATCCCATCGTGCACGAGGTGAAGGTGAGCCGCGCCGATCTGCTGGGCGACCTGCGCAAGCCCGACAAGCGCGCGGCCTACCTCGACCTGGGCGGCGAGTGCTGGTACGTGCTGGGCAACGACGCGCGTGGCCGCTCGATTGCGTCACCCGACGAAATTCCGCCCGAATGCGGCGTGCTCGTGCTCGAAGGCGAACGGCTCGTGGTGGCGCGCGCCGCCGTGCATCGCGCCTTCGACCGCATTCCGTTCGGGGTGTGGCTGGCGCTCGCAAAGGCCCAGCCCATTGCGGGCTTCGACGACGATGCGCAGGACATGCTCGGCGAGCTCGCCGAGGACGCGGCTTAGCGCTGCATGGGATAGCGCGCCAGCAGCTCGTGGTAAAAAAAGTTGCCGCGGTGCGAGCGGATCAGCCTGAACTCCCGCACCCTCCAGCGGATCGGCGGCAGGCACGGGGGCCGTGCGGCGCGCTCGGTTTGCCTGGCGATGGTGATATGCGGCGTCCATCCGGCGGTGGATGCCGCGGGTCTGGCGAGGCCGGTGTTGCGCACCGCTCGCACGATGTCGTCATGAAGCGCGCGCAGACCCTCATGCTCGGCCGGTTGCACCACCGAAATGTCGTTGCGCCAGGTGCATGAGCTGTCGAGTGTGAGTTCCAGCGGCCGCATCGGCACTTCGGCGAGTGCATGGCGCAACAGCTCTTCGATGGCATGGCCGCGATCTTCCACGCGATGCAACGTGAGATGCAGGCGATGTCCGGGCGGAAAGTAGTGGCCCCTGGGCCACCACCATTCGGCGCAATGCGCCTTGATGGCGGCTTGCACTGCTGCGTCGGGGAACAGCCCGATAACGAGCGCCCGTGCTGCCAACGCCTGTGTTCGCTCGTCCACTGCCTTCTCACTCCGCGGGCGGCCACCACTGTTCTGCCGTCGTGCGGATGATGCGCGCCGCCTGCATGCGGATGTCGTTGCCGTCGTGAGGCGCGCTGCCGTCGTCGCGGTCCCTGTCGGAGCGCACGCGAAAAGGCCAGGTCGAAATTCGGCCTGCATGCGATCGGGGTAGCGGGCGCCGCAGCGGCGAAAAAAACAGAATCCGCGCAGAGGGCGCTGGCGGGCTGGCGGTGGTCATGGTGTCGCCTCGAATGTTGCTCTGGGAGACGAGTCATTCTAGAGGAAACACTGTATGAACGTACAGCCTATTTGCGTCGCCTCAAATGCTGAGAAGGGGGTGAGCGGCCCTCGGCGTGTCGGGGCCGCTGCGCAGGTTGCGCTCGATGAACTCGCGGGCGATGGCGTCCAGGTTGGCCGGGGCAGGGGCGGCGAACGACATGCGGTATTTCAGCAACCGGCCATTGCGCCCCGTGAGGTAAGTGAACGAGTCGTAGGTCTTTTGGCTCGCGGCGTGCAGCACGCGAAAGCTCACGCGGCGAAAGGCCTGGCCTTCGATCAATTCGTCGCTGACCGGACCGACTTCCACGTTGGCATAGACGCCCCTTGCGCCTGCAAGCCGGACCTCGTCCACGGCGGCCCTGAAATGTTCGTCGAACTCCGGATCGCCGATGCCTGCGGCCCAATTGCTTCGCTTCATGCCGTACACGTAGACATCGACCCAGCCCACCTTGCTTTCATGGCGGTGGCTGATGCCCAAGCCCGGCTGGCGTGCCTCGTACGAGGTCGAACGCACGTAATGCCATTGCACCGCACCGACGGCCGGAGCCGAGGTGGCGGGAGGTGCCGCAGGCGGCGCGGCGCACCCCGAGAGCAGGGCGGCAGCCGTCAACAGGGCAGACCAGAGCTTCGTCATGGAGGTCTGCCTCGACAGGTGACGTGCCTCGGCCGTCAGTCCAGCCGGACTTCGAAATACGCTTCGTCGGCTTCGCCCAGTGCGCGGAAGCCGGCCGTCTTGGCGGCTTCGTAGGCCTTGGCCCAACTCGCGGCCAGCGCAATCTCGTCCTTGGTGAGTTCGTTCGCGCTCGACTCGCTGGCGTTTTCGAAGGCCTTCAGCGCTGGCTTCACGCCGTCGCCCAGCAACTTGTCGAGTTCGCGCCGGAAGCGCGACTCTGCCGCGGAAATGACTTCGGCCGGTGCATCGGGGAAGTCGATCAGGTTCACTGTGTAGCTCATGGGCGGATGCTACGTGATGCGTGTCGCCGCCTGCAGGGTCTCACCGGCAAGACCGCCATTGCCGCCGCCATCGAGGGGCAACGCAACCGCTGCTTCAGGCAGTGTCTTGATGGGCGCGCAGCGGCCGTAGGTGTCATCGAAGCGCACGATATCGTCCTCGCCCAGATAGCTGCCGGTTTGCACCTCGATCACTTCCAGCACCGTCTTGCCGGGGTTTTCCAGCCGGTGAATGGCGCCCGACGGAAGATAGATGGATTCGTTCTCCCGCACCAGGGTGACCTGCCCGTCGCAGGTGGCCTTGGCCGTGCCGCGTACCACGATCCAGTGCTCGGCGCGATGGTGGTGCATCTGCAGCGACAGCTTGCCCCCCGGAATGACGGTGAGGCGCTTCACCTGAAAACGTTCGCCGAAGTCGAGTTTGTCGTAGGCCCCCCAGGGCCGGACCACGCGCCGATGCTCCGTCGCTTCGGCGTGGCCCGCAAGCGCGAGCATGCGCACCACCTCTCCGACCTGCTCCGCGCAGTCCGCTTTTGCCACCAGCACGGCGTCGGGCGTGTCCACGATGATCAGGTCGTCGGTGCCCAGCGCCACGACCGGCCGGTACGGCGCATGGATGAAGGTATTGCGCGAACGCAGCGCGCTGGCCTTGCCGCTCAGGCGGTTGCCGGTTGCGTCCTCCGGATGCAGCTTGCCCACCGCGTTCCAGCTCCCGACATCGCTCCAGGCGCCGTCGAACTTCACGACGGCGATGTCCTGCTGCTTTTCGAGCACCGCGTAATCGATGCTGTCGCTGCGGCAGGCCTGGAAGGCTTCGCGTTCCAGACGGTCGAAGCTGCCGTCGCGGGAGACGGCGGTGGTCGCGCGCTGGCACGCCAGCAGGATGTCGGGCGCATGGGCCTGCAACGCCGAGATCAGCGTGCCGGCCTGCAGGAGAAAGATGCCCGCGTTCCAGCTGTAGCCGCCGTGCAGGATCAGCGACTCGGCCACGTCCGCCGTCGGCTTTTCCACGAAGCGCACGACGGCCCGGCTGCAGCCGTCGGCCGATACCGCGCCAGCCTCGATGTAGCCGTAGGCAGTGCTGGGGAAGGAGGGCGCCACGCCGAAGGTCACGATGTGCCCGGCCAGTGCGGCGTCGACGCCGCGGCGCACCGTCTCGGCGAAAAGAGGCGTGTCGGGAATGTGGTGGTCGGCCGGCGCGAACAGCAGCAGGTCGTTCCTGTCGGCCAGCAGCGCCGCGGCCGCCATGGCCGCCGCGGTGTTGCGCGCCACGGGCTCGAGAATCTGCCGCCCGGTCGCGCCGGCCTTCTCGACCGTCTCCCGCACCAGGAAGCGGTGGTCTTCGGATGCAATGCAGGTGATGTTGCTGTTCAGGCTGCACAGGCGCTCCAGCGTCATTTGCAGCAGGCTCTTGTCGCCGATCAGCGGCGCGAACTGCTTGGGCAGCGTCTTGCGCGAGAGCGGCCACAGGCGCGTGCCGCTGCCTCCGCAGAGCACGACGGGATGGATGGCGGGAGTGTTCATGGCAAACGTCCTTGTGAAAGGGATGACTGCCCGGTCAGAGCTGGCCGGTGTTGGTGGCGAAGCTCACCGCCTGTGCGCGCGAATGCACCTGAAGCTTCTTGTAGATGTTCTTGATGTGGGCATTGACCGTCTGTCCCGAGATCCCGAGCCTCATGCTAATCTCCTTTGACACGCAGCCGCGTGCCACGCAGCGAAGAACTTCCCGCTCGCGTGTCGTCAGCGTCACTTCACGCTGCGGCGTTTCTACCGGAGGCGGCTCGCCGCCCGGTTGCAGGTTCATTCGCGTCAGCAGCCGGCGCGCCAGCTTGGGCGTGATGGCCGCACCGCCGTTGACCACCTGCAGCACGGCTTGGGCGAAGCTCTGGAGCCAGGCGTGCTTGAGCAGGTAGCCCGTGGCGCCGAGCTCGAAGGCGTGCATCACGTGGGCGTCGTCTTCTATCGCGGAGATCACGATGATCTCGCAGTAGCGGTGCAGCTTGCGGGCTTCGCGAATGAGTTCGAACCCCGATCCGTCGCCGAGCCGCAGGTCGACCATCAGCACATCGAACTCGTGGGTCGTCAGCAGGCGGCGGCCGTCGCGGACGCTGCCGGCCTGCGCCTCGAGCTGAATACGCATGTCCGACAGCAGCTCCTGGGCGATCACCCGGCGCATGAATTCGTCGTCGTCCACGAGCAGCACGCGAACCGGCGCATCTTCCTGCCCGGTCAGGAAATGCGGCCACAGCGGTTCGGCCGGAGGACAGACGCCGGGATAACCCATGCGGCGCTCGGACGCCCGAGCGGAATCCGGGGGGTCGGAAGAGTGAGGCACGTTATCTGGCATGACGATTCCCTGGTCAGTTGGTTGATAAGGTCGGAGGAGGCGGGGCGGTGGGCGGCGTCAGTCGGCCACGCAGCGCAGCAACTCCCGTTCGAGGCGCAGCAGGATGGCGTTCCGATCCAGTTCGCTTTCGGCAAACGAGCGTGCGGCCGCACCCATCGCTTCGCGCTGCGGGCGCGACAGCGCGAGCTGCGCGATGGCGTCGGCCAACGCAGCGGCATCGCCGGGCGCAACCACCATGCCGCGGCCGGACACCACGTTGCTCAGTTCGGTGCCCGCATGGGCCGTCACGATCACGGCCTTGCCGCTCGCGAGCATGCCGGCCAGCTTCGACGGCATCACCAGGTCCGCAGCGTCGGCGCGCTGCGGCAGCACGTGGATGTCCGCCATTCCGAGCAGTTCGTTGAGCCGCTCGGCGGGCTGCAGGTCGAGAAAGTGAACCCGGGCCAGGTCGGCGCAGGCGGTCTTCAGCGGCTCGCGGCTCGGGCCGTTGCCGCACAAGACGAAATGGATGTGCGCCGCGGCGACCAGGCGGTGCGCCGCGTCGGCCAGCAGCTCGATGCCCTGCTTTGTACCCAGGCTCCCCGCATAGAGCACCACCACGGCGTCCGCCGGAATGCCGAGCTCGGCGCGATAGCCGCTGGTGGCTTCGCCCTCGGCCGATGCGGTGGCCGGTTGCGGGAAGATCGAACGCACGTCCACCCAGTTGGGCAGCAGCACCAGCCGGGTCCCGTCGATGCCCTTGTCCCTTGCCTTGTCGAGCATGGTGGCCGAAATGGTCGAGACCCGGTTGAACCGGCCGAGGAGCCAGCGCTCCATCGAGAGTGCGAAGCGCCGCACCCGGGCGCCGCGCACCAGCCCCATGCCGAAGGCGGCGTCCACCTCGTAGTCCTGGATGTGCAGCCACGACTTGATGCCGAGCATGCGGGAGAAGAAGAGCACGGCCGGCGCGCAGAAAAGAGGCGGCTCGACGACGAAGACCAGGTCCGGCTTCCAGCGGATCTGCGCAAAGAGCAGCGGCATGCTCGACACCATGAACGAGAAGAGGTGCGCGATGCGGGCCAGCGCCCGCGGCCGCGCGGGCACCCAGGTCGGTGCGCGCCAGACCGTGACGCCGTTCCAGTCCGTCTTGCGGTAGGCCCAGGCCGAATGGCCGTCGAACAGCGCCCAGTGCGGAAAGAAGGGCGGCGACGCAATCACGCGCACGTCGTGTCCCTTGGCGTGCAGCCACTGCGCCATCTCGCCCGAGTACTTGCCGATGCCGACGAGCTCGGGCGTGAAGTTCATCGAATAGAGCAGGATTTTCACGACGACCTTTCAAAAGAACCGCGAACCAGCCGCGCGATCGGATAGAAGCCGAACAGCGCGCGCATCCGCACCTCGTAGAGAAGAAAATCGGAGACGAAGGCAACGAAGAACACGTAGTGCGGCTTGCCGGGAAACAACGACACGACCACGCCGTAGGACAGGAGCCGCAACACCACTTCGAGCAGCGCCCAGCCGCCGAGCGTGCCCATGGGGCTCTTGAGCGCCAGCAGCATCTCGTGGTGGATCGTGTAGGTGCGCAGCAGAAAGTAGGGCGCAATGCAGATGAAGATCTCGAGCGCTTCGCGCCCGACCTTCAGCAGCGGCGCGGCCACCGTGATCAGCGCGGCCAGCGCGGCAAAGAGCACGCAGCCCAGCAGAAACGATTGCTTCGCCAGCTGCAGCGTCGACGCATCGAGCTTGCCGGCCTCGGCGTCCAGCATGGCGCGCGTCTTCGTATAGAGAAACGCCTGCACGAACTGCGATGGTGCTTCCGCCAGCAGAAACGCGACCTTGAAAGCGCCCACGTATCCGAGCGGCATGAAGAAGGCAACCACCAGCAGGTCGGACTTGCGAAGCAGGAACATCAGCAGCGAATAGACCGTAGCGCCGCCCTGCGACTGGAGACGCAGCGCGGGCGGGCCGCGCGGCGGACCGGCGGCCCAGCCGGTGCGCAGGCTCGCCGCGCCCACAAGCAGGAAGGCCACGAGGTTGATGAGCAGCAGCTGCCAAGCCCCCAGCTCGAACCCGAGCACGATGAGCGCCGCGATGCCCAGCACCAGAATGCTCGAGCGGATGCCCGTCTCCAGGTTGAGCAGCCCCGCGTAGCCCAGTCCCCGGCTGTAGGAAAGGCGCAGGCTGATGAACGAGAAGACCGCCAGCGTGCACACGATCAGCGCAAAAGGCAGGCCCTCCACCTGCAGGTGCTGAACCTTGAGGATCAATGCGACCAGCAGGGTGGCCAGCGGAATGCCGATGGCCAGCGTGCGCAGCACATCGCCCCGGCGCACGCCCGGCGGCACGCTGGCGGCTTCGCGCGAGAACAACAGCGGACTGCCCAGCGTTCCCACCACCAGCGCCGCCTCCAGCACCGACTGGTAGATCGAGTACTCGCCGAACTCGGCGGGCGAGACATACGCCGCCATCAGAAAGACGGCCAGGAAGCCCGACAGGTAGGCATAGAGCCGCGAGGCCAGCGCACCCAGGCCGCGCAGCTGCACGGCACGAAAGCCGGGCAGGGTGATGGAGCGGTCGAGGAGGTTCATGGCGTGCGCCTGCTGCGTGCCGGGCGCGTCATTTCGGCGCCGAGGCGCGCGCGAATGGCCCCACGCCGGCGGCACGCTGTGCGAGCAGGCCGCGGCCGAAGGCCCAGTTCTTGGCGCGGCGCGCCGCCCGCAGCGCGTACGTCAGCGCGGCCGCCGTGTGCACGCGGCCATGCAGCACGTGCGACATGGCCATCTTCGCGCTGCCCTGGAAGTGCAGAGCCATCACGCCCACCAGTTCGCCGGACGGCGTCACCACGCTGGGCTGGCCGTCGACGTACACGATGCGCTTGGCGCCGCCCCGCGCCTGGAATTCGTTCAGCAGCAGGTTGTGGCCGCCGTTGATGTTGTGGTCGATCATCCGTCCGCCGAAGACGCGGTTGATCGGGTCTGCATTGCCGCTCGCCTGGGCCCAGAGGTGGAGCAGGGTCATGTCGGACACGCCGCCGCGCACGCCGCGGGCTGCGAACCGCGCCGCGATGGCGCGCAGCTTTCTGCGGCCGGCGGGCGCGGCGTAGGTGTTGAGCACAAACGCGATGAAGCGCTGCAGGCCCATCGCGGTCCAGTAGCTCACGTGCGGCGATATCTGGCACGGGTCCCAGCCGTCGCGGGGGCGCACGTACGAGCCGGAGAAATCCGCCTTGCCGGCCACGCGCCGGATGTGCGCGCCGACGCCGCGAAACAGCAGCACGTCGCTGTCGATCAGCACGAACTCGCGGCACTCCGGATGCGCCTTGAGGTACTCGGCCAGCAGGAAATAGCGCCGGAAGCAGATCTTCTCGAACTCCGGCGAATTGCTCGATAGGTGCACATAGTGATTGCACAGGCGTTCGTAGTCGGGGCCGGCGTTGGTGCCCGCCAGCACGACGAGGTGTTCCTGCGCCAGGGCCGCGGACTCGCGGCACAGCAGCAGGGTCTTGTTCTGGCGGTCTTCCACCACGATGAATGCGAGAGCGTTGGTCATGGGTTGTGGACGAATGGCGTTGGTGGTGAGTCCGAAGGCAATCGGGAGTAACTGGCGCTCAGGGGCGCGGCGCGGTGGCGCTGCGCACCAGCGCGACGTGCGCGGGCAGAAAGCGGAAGTCCGAGTCCAGCGGCAGGTCGAGCGTGAACAGCCCGCCGCGCGCTTTCGCGCCGGCAATCCAATCGCGCACCTGGGTGGCCGTGAAGCGCGGTGCAGTGGTCTGGCCCCACGACGCGCCGAGCGGCGTGAGCACATGGAACGCCAGGCCCGATGCCGAGTCGGCGGAAGGTACCGAAGGCGCTGGAGGCTGCAGGAGCTCCCCCGCCATGAGGTTCTGGCACGGCGCGGCCCTGGCGTTGAAGCGCTGCGGCCCCTCGCCGGCGTTGAAGGCGAGCCACCGCTTCGGCGCACCGGTGCGCGCGGCGGCGCAGAGCCCGTTCCAGTCTTCGGCCGACATGCCCTGGGTGTTGTAGACGCCGTCGAACCACCAGCCCTTGGCGAGCGCGCCGTAGTGCTCCGACCATTCGCGGATCACCGCGGTCCAACCGGCGATGAAGCGCGCGGGCGGTGGCTTCTGCTCCGAAACATCGCCCAGGCAATCCATCAGGTAGGCGTCGCCCTGCGGCGCGCGGAAGGGCAGGTACAGCACCAGCGCGATGCCGCGGCGCTGCAGGGCGCGGCCGATCTCCATCGGCAGATCGCGCGGCGAGCGGTTCTCGATGCTGCCGGGGCACAACAACTCCAGCGCGGCATTGGGCGCGACGAACTGGCCGTTGTTCTGGCCGAGCGTCAGGATGAGGTAGGAGGCCCGCATGCGCGCGAGCGATGCCGCAAGCGCCTCGGCGTCGAAGCGCGCCACATCGGCGATGGATTGCTTGTCGGGCAGGTAGTGCACCATCACGCCGAAACCCATCGCCGGCGGTGCGGCCGATGCCGCGCAGGCCGCGCACAGCAGCCACACCGGGAGAAGCCGCCGAAGAGCGCCTGCAAACGGGGTCATTGCATGGCCCCCGCGAGCGAAACGGCGTCATGCTTGAGCGTGAGGTAGCGCCTCGCCACCGTCCCCGGCGCGCAGGCTTCGGCAAGCGGCCAGGCCGGCTGCTTGGACCGGTGCTCGGCCAGGTAGCGTGACAGCCCGCCGAGGTCGCAGGAGCCGTCGCCGATCAAGAAGGCGTAGTCGCCGAACAGCTCCCTGTGCACCGGAATGTCCGACAGCAGGAGCGGCACGCCCAGCGTGGCCGCCTCGGCGGCGGAGAGGTTGAAGCCCTCGAACGCCGACAGCGAAATGAAGGCGGCCGCGCCGCAGTACAGCTGCGTCAGCTCCTTGCGCGACACCATTCCCCTGTGGCGCACGCAGCCGCTGATGGCGGGGCCCATGCGGGCGGCCATTCTCTTCACTTCCGCCGCACCGTTGCCCGTGACGTCCAGCCAGTCGACCAGGCCCTCCCGCTTCATGCGCTCGAACAGCTTCAGCGTGCCGTCGAAGTTCTTGTGCGGATAGTAGTGGTACGAGGCGATCAGATAGCGCTCGCCGATGGTCGCCGCGCGCGCCGGCTTGATCGGGCCTGGCGGGCCGGGCGAGCGCGTTGCATCCACCGGATTGAAGATGACGGTGGGGTGTTCGCAGCGCCCGAAGTACCGTTCGAAATCTTGCTGGCTGCTTCTGCTGATGAACACCACGTCGGCCGCGCTGCGCGCCACGCGCCGCAGGCACCAGTCGAGCCACAGGCGCTTGGTGCGGCTGAAATACTGGGGGTAGGCCTTGTACTGCAGGTCGTGGACGACCACGATCGAATCGCGATGGCGGCCGAAAAGCGTGAACGGCAGGAAGTAGTTGGGGAACAGCGAGAACACCGTCTCGCCGGACACCAGCGCCCGCAGCCTGTGATAGTTGTAGAGCATGATTTCCAGCAGGAACCGGCTGAATTTCAGGCGCTGCGCGGCGGCGTAGATGCGCGGGTTCCGTTCGCTGATCGGCTGGATATGGTCGCCCTTGCACATGCGCATCCGGCGCAGCAGAAGATCGGAGACGTTCAGCACGCCGCCCGCGCCCCTGTTGAGGCTGATCGAGTCGTAGAACAGGTATTTGTACATGGTGAAACCTCAGGTCGTACCGTGCGCGTACGTCGCTGCATCGCGGCGCGGTTGGCGGAACCGTGAACTCAGCAGCCCGGCAAAAACCGCGGCAATCAGCCCCGAGGCCGCGAACGGACCCCAACCGAGAATCGGCCCCCGCATGAAGGGCACGTAGGCCGCCAGCAGCACCAGCGCGCAGAGGTAGGTGGCCGACAGCGCGGCATGCGGCTGGGCCACCCTGTCGAGCATGCGGAACAGCGCCGAGACCGCCAGGCCGAGCATCACCGGCCCTGCCAGGCCGAAGTCGAAGAACGCCGTGGCAAAGGGCGGCAGAGAGAGGTTGCTCTGCGAGAAGTTGCCGAGGACGGCCGGCCATCCGAGGGGATCGAAGTCCGGATACATCTTCAGGTCGCGCGGCAGCATGAAGGAGAAGGCCGACAACAGATAGCGGCCAAGGCCGAGCTCGGGTTCGGGGGCGCGCTCCAGCAGCCCGGCCACGATGTACATCGCGTCGAAGTCCTGGCTGTAAGGAAACGTGGTGAGCGTCTCGCCCCAGAAGCTCCCGCGCGAAATCAGGTTCAGCACCGGGCCAAGGCCGGCGATGGCGCCGAAGATCAGCATGGCCAGCAGCCAGCGGCGTTTCGCGCCGAGCACGTAGATGAAAAGCGGAAGGAGGCCGATCAGCAGGATCTGCCGCGGCGTGTTGACCGGATAGGCCGCGATGCCGGCCAGCACCAGCGCAAAGCCGGCGGCACACCATGACCAGACGGTCCGGCGGCGGTAGGCGTGGATGGCGAGCGCCACGAAGCACATCAGCACGATGAGCTTCGGCAGCGTCGAAAAGATGATGAAATCGACCGGAAAGTTCTGGCCCTCGTCGGGCAGGCCGCGCGCGATGAAGTTCAGCTCGGGGCGGATGAACAGCGATGCGAACGCAGCGACCGTGCCGCTCAGCAGCAGCAGCACGGGGTGCGCAACGCCGGCGATCTGCGTCTCGCGCACCCCGCCCCCGCGCGCGGAGGCCGGGGCCGCCGCCTCATGCATGCCGAACCGGGCGGCTTCCACGCCCGCCATGTACAGCAGCAGCAGCGTGATGGCGTGCGTGTGCGCCTCGGCGCCGATCACGCCCGTGTCCCAGAACGAAACGTCGGCCGCGATCTGCATGGCCGGCGCCACGGAGAAGTAGGTGAGGACCGCGGCGTAGTGAATCAGCAGGAACATGCTCGTTCCCGGGGTGCCGAGCATGGCAAGCTGTACCAGCGAGAGCACGCACACCGCCGCGTAGCCCCAGACCGGGTCCACCTGGGCGCATGCGAACGCAGCCGCAATGCCGAACCAGAAGCAGAGTGTTCTCATGAGAGGGCCTCGTGGGTCAAGGTGTGGGCGTTCGGCTCAGGCGTGGACGATCTCTTGCACCGGACGGATCGCCTCCTGGTAGGCCGCATAGGTGCGGTGCAGGCCTTCTTCGAGCGGCACCGTGGCGTGCCACCCGATGGCGGCGGCGCACGACACGTCGAGCAGCTTTCTGGGCGCGCCGTCCGGTTGCGAGGTGTCGAAGCGGATGCGGCCGCGGTAGCCGACGACGTCGCCGATCAACGCCGCGAGTTCGCCGATCGACAGGTCTTCACCCGTACCCAGGTTGATGTGCGCGCACATGGGGGTGGTGTGCTGCTCGTAGCTGTCGCGCGTCATGTCCATCACCGCGATGCAGCCGTCGGCCATGTCGTCGACATAGAGGAACTCGCGCCGCGCGCAGCCGGTGCCCCAGATCACCACCTCGGGCGCGTCTTCCGTCTTGGCCAGGTGAAAGCGCCTGATGAGGGCCGGCACCACGTGGCTGTTCTGCGCGTGGTAGTTGTCGCCCGGCCCGTACAGGTTGGTCGGCATGACGCTGCGGTAGTCGATGCCGTGCGAGGCGCCGTACTGCCGGTTGTAGCTCTCGCACAGCTTGATGCCCGCGATCTTCGCGATGGCATAGGGTTCGTTCGTCGGCTCGAGCTTGCCGCTGAGCAGCGCATCTTCGTGGATGGGCTGCTCGGCAAGCCGCGGGTAGATGCAGCTCGAGCCGAGGAACAGGAGACGCCTGACGTTCGCAAGGAACGCCTGGTGCGTGACATTGGCGGCGATCAGGAGGTTCTGGTAGATGAACTCCGCCGGGTAAGTCATGTTGGCGTGGATGCCGCCGACCCTGGCCGCCGCGAGATACACCTGGTCGATGGGCTCCGAGGCGAAAAATCGGCGGACCGCCTCCTGGTCGAGAAGGTCGAGCTCCTCGCGGCCGCGCGTGACGACCTCGTGCCCGAGGCCCCGCAGCCGCTTCATGAGCGACTGACCCACCATGCCGCGATGACCAGCAACGTATATACGCATATGTTCTTTCGGTTGAAGGTTGAGGATCGAGATGTCGGAACAGGGAGTGCGCGGGCTTCGGCGCCTAGCCGGAACCCTTGGCGCCCGCGACCACCAGGAAGGTCTTCAGCAAGATGGCGATGTCCTGGCGCAGCGACAGCGTGGCGACGTAGTCGGCATCCATGGCCGCCCGCCGCCGGTAGCTGACCTCGCTGCGGCCGCTCACCTGCCACAGGCCGGTGATGCCCGGCCGCACGGCGCAGTAGTGGTTCCAGTACGGGCCGTACAGGTCCTTCTGCGAGAACATGCAAGGGCGCGGGCCGACCATGCTCATGTCTCCCTTGAGCACGTTCCAGAACTGCGGCAGCTCGTCGAGGCTGTACTTGCGCAGGAACGCGCCGAAGGGCGTGATGCGCGGGTCATGATCGAGCTTCTGGTACATGGCCCACTGCCGCCGCGCCTCTTCGTTCTCGCGCAGGTGGCGTGCCAGCACCGCATCGGAGTCGGGCACCATCGAGCGGAACTTGTAGAAGCTGAAGACACGCCCGTCGCGGCCGTAGCGCGGCTGCTTGTAGATCGCCGGGCTGCCGGAGGTCAGCAGCACGCCGAGCCACACCAGCGCGTAGGCCCACCCCAGGAAGAGGAAGAAGCAGCTCGCCATCGCGATGTCCGCGCCCCGTTTGGTGGCCATCAGCAACCGCGAGTTGCCCGCCCACTCGACGGGCGCATTCGATGGGAGGGTGTTCACGCTGTCGCTCCCTCCGTCGCGGCCGAGGCTGCGACCGGCGTTGCGGGGCGGGGCAGTTCGGGCGGAGCGGTCGGATAGTCGTGCGCCCGCAGCTTGTAGGCGCCATAGCGGTAGGCAAGGCTGCCGTAGTAGCGCTGGCGCGTGTCCAGCGCGTTGAGCACCACGCCCTGGAAGCGCGCACCCGCGTGGCGCAGCTGCTTCATGCTTTCGGTCAGGTCGCCCACCTCGTTGTCGCCGGCGCGCGCAACCATCAGCAGGGTGCCCATGCAGGTCGCCATCTCGGCCGTCTCGGAGGCGAGCAGCGTGGGCGGCGTGTCGACGATCACCGCGTCGTAGCGCGCCGAGACCTTTTCGAGCACGCGGGCGAAGGCGTCGCTCGTGAGAAGGCCCGTCGGGTCCGCCGGCAAGGCGCCGGTCGTCATCACGTCGAGATACGGAAGCACGCCCTTGTGAATGGCACCGTCGAGTTCGATGTTGCCCTGGATCAGCTCCGAGAGCCCGCCATTGCGCCTCAGTCCGAAGCGGGGCGCCACGCTGCTGCGCCGCAGGTCGGCATCGATCAGCAGCACGCACCGGCCGCTCGAGGCGAGCACCGCCGCGAGGTTGGCCGACACGAAGGTCTTGCCGGCGCCGGGCGTGGCGCTGGAAATCATGATGCGGTTGTTCAGCGCGCGCGGCATCGCGAACTTCAGCGCGGTGCGCAGCCGCCGCAGTCCCTCAAGGGATGGGTCGTCCGGATGAACCGCCGCCAGCACGTGCACGCCCGGCTTCCCGTGCAGCACGGCGCGGTCGAGATGGCGCTGCTGCTCGCTCAGCGTGACCGTGCTGTACACGTCCAGGCCGGTGTGGGCTTCGATCTCGGCCGGGCTGGCAATGGTGTTGCGCCACGACCTGCGCAGGAAGGTCGAGGCCGCGCCGGCGAAGAGGCCTGCCAGCAGCGCGAGCGCCATGGTGATCGAGGCCTTGGGCCGGATCTGCTTTTCGGGCGTCAGCGCCTGGTCGAGCACGCGCACGTTGCCGATGCGCCCCTCCTTCGCGAGCCGCATCTGCAGCGAGCTGTTGAGCAGCGACACGTAGAGGTCGGTGTTGACCTTGATGTCCCGCTGCATGCGCAGCGAGTCCTGCTGCATCATCGGCATGCGGCGGATGCGCTGTTCCACGCCGCCGAGGGCCTTCTTCAGCGAAGCAATCTGCGCGTCGATGGTCATGACGCTCGGATCGCGGGCCGTGAAGCGCTCGGTGAGCTCGAGCCGCTTCTGGGTCGCGTCGAAGAGCTTCGTCTGCAGCTCGATGTTCTGCGACAGCGCGTTGCGTGCTTCGTCGTCGAGGCTGATCGTTCCGTTGCGGTTGCGGTACTGGTTGTAGACCTCTTCGGAGTCTTCCAGCTGCTGCTTGAACTTGGGCAGTTCGCTCCCCAGGAAGTTGAGCGCGCGCTGCGCCTGTGCCGTCTTCTGGTCGATGTTCACGCGGACATACAGCCGCGCGACTTCATTGAGCAGGTTTGCCAGCTGCGTGCGGTTGCCGGTCTGCCAGCTCACGTCCATGACCGAGGACTGCTTGCCCTTTTCGATCACGCGCAAGTCCTTCTGGAGCTCGAGCAGGGTGAGCTGCTTCGACTGGCGCACCAGCGAGAACGCAGCGCCCGGCAGCCCCGAGACGGAGCTCACCAGCAGGTGGATCGGCCCGATCGGAGTTTCGGCGTCGAGCGGCGTACCGATCCTGCCTTCGATCGGCGCATCCAGCTTGGGATGGGTCAGCGTGTAGGCGCCGTTCTCGCCCGCGGTCAGCAGGAAGCGCGTGCCTTCCAGGTCCGCCGGCACGTCCATTTGCGCGACCACGATCCGCTCGTTGCCGCTCACGTAACCCGAAAGGCCCGCAAAGCCGGGCTCGGAGAGCGTCTTTGCGCGGCGCGCCAGCCAGGGGCCGACGATCGGCACATAGAGCGGCTCGGCCTCGATGTAGAGCTTGGTGTCTTCGATGGCCTGCCCGAGCACGAGGCGCGATTTCAGAATCTCGGCCTCGCCCGCCGTCGGCGTCTTGGCGTTCAATGCGCTGCTCGCAGAGTCGCCGACCAGCGTGCCGCCCGAGCGCTCGGGGTCTTCGACCTGGATCAGCACGTTGGCCTCGTACACGCGCGGGCCGAACATGGCATACGCTGCGCCGATCAGCAGTGCCACGGCGGTGAATTTCGCAATCTTCCATCGGCTGTCGAGCAGCAGGTCGATATGCTCCCGGAGTCTCGAAGGAGGCTGGTCGGAAGCCGGTGCCGCATCCGAAGGGGCGGGAATCAGAGGTTGCCAGTGCGCATTCATGAGATCACCTTTTGTGTTGCCTGGACGGGGAATGGCGAATGAAGGGGCCGCGCTCAGCGCCGGCTGGCGGTGCCGCCGAGGTTCACGACCTGCGCGGCGGGGAGGATCAGGCTGATGACGCGGTTCCATCGCACCAGCGGCACCGGGTCGATGTAGACGACGTCGCGCGGCTGCAGCGGGAAGCGGTCGGCCAGGGCCAGCGCCACCGGGTTCTTCGCGTCCAGATGGAACACCTCGGGCACGCTGCCCTGGGAGTTGCGCACCACGTAGATCTGGCCCGGCGAAGAGGTCAGCAGATCGGGCCCGCCCGCATCGCCCAGCGCCTCGTTGAGGCTCAGCCGGCCATTGCGCATCAGCAGGGCCGACGGGTTGCGGATCTCACCCATCACGTAGACGCGGCTGTCTTCGCGGGTGCCCACGTTCACGATGTCGCCGTTCTGCAGCGGGATGCGGCTCGCATCCTGGCCGAAGCGCTGAAGCAGCGGCAGGTCGATCACCATCGTGCGCTCGCCGCGCGTCAGGCTCACGCGCGAGCGGTCGCCTCCGGGGTTGATGCTGCCGGCGCGGTTGAGCGCCTCGGCGAGCGTCATCGGCACGTCGGTGAAGATCTGCAGGCCCGGCGTGCGGACCTCGCCCTCCACGTACACGCGGCGGCTGCGGAACGACTGGATCCTCACGCTCACCAGCGGATCCTTGACGAAGGGCGAAATCCGCCGCGTGATCAGCTCGGAGGCGGCGCTTTCCGTCAGGCCGTCGATCTTCGTGCGGCCGATGTAGGGAAAGCTGATCTCGCCCTCTCCATCGACGATGAAGCCGGGCGCCACGCTCACGCCCGTCGGATCCGACTGCTGCGAGATCACGGCGCCTGCGTTGGGCAACAGCTCCGGATGCCGGTACACCACGATGCCGATCACGTCGCCCGGAGCGATCGTGTAGGCCGGTGCCTTGCCGAAAAGCTGCCGCACATCGGCGGGCACGCCCTGCGGCTCCTGCGCGGCGCGCGTGCGGATCAGCTCGGGCGTGATGGCGACGATCTTCGGTTCGCCTTCCGCGTGGGAGTTGCTCCAGCTCCGGGTGTCCGGCGTCGAGAAGCCGGGAATCCCGCAGCCGCCCAGGCACAGCGGCAGCAGAAGCACGGCCACCGATCCGATCCGGCATCGGATGCGGGCTCGGGCCGAGGCTTGGGTGGGAGCGGGTGCAACGGGTGCGCCGCGCGAGGAACTGGCTGAGTCGAGGTGTGCCATGGTGTGTCCTTTGCTCCTGGGGGATCCTTGGATTTCTGGAAATGGTTCACTGCGGGACGTAGCTGCCGCGAAGGGGGCGCTCGGCGACGGTGGCCGCAGGGCTGACGCTGCTGCGGCGCTCCATGCCGGCGCCCCAGGCGCATGCGGCCACCCAATCGCCGACCGATTGCAGAAACAGCTGCTGCCCCTTGACCGTGCAGAACGTGTGGTCGAGCTCGCGCATGAACTCGTATTGCAGGGCTTGCGCGAACGGTTCGCGCCGGAAGGCGCCGAGCTGGTCGTGGCCGCGGTCCGAGACATGCAGCGAACCCGAATACAGCAGCTGCACCGCCACTTTCCGCTCGACCAGGCGCTTCATGGTGGCGGCGAACCACACGGCGTTGACCTCGGGCGGCTTTCTTTCCGTGAAGAAGCCGGGCAGCGGTTTCGTCGAATGGCTTTGCAGCAAATGCCGCTGAAGCCAGCGCTTGGCCTTGCCCGCGAAGGCGGGGTGCGCGGGCGCCGCAATGGCACGCCGCACCGTCCGCTCCCAGCGCGAGCGCCGTTCCGGAAACGCGAAGCCGTCGAACAGCGAAAGCGCCACTACGCGCGTGTCTGCCTCGGCCACCGACATGGCGTGCTCCACGCCCGAGCACATGGCCACGATCACGAACTGCCGGATGCCCAGCGTGCTTTCGAGCAGGTCCATGCCGGCCTGCAGGTCATGCACCGCGCGGGTCTGCAGGTCGTGCGCGAAGTCGGACGTTTCGCTGTCTCCGACACCGCCCAGATCGAAGCGCAAACTGCTCACGCCGCGCCCGGCCAGCACGTGCGCGAGCTTGACGTTGATGCGCCGCGGCCCGATCCGATGGTTGGCGCCCATGTTGAACATCAGGCAGGCGACGGTGGCCGGCACCTGGTGCGCGGGGCGGGTGACCATGCCGACCAGCGAGTCTCTGGTGCCGAACCGGACCGGGCGTTGTGTCATGTCATTCATGGAGGGCACCCTGCAAGCGGTTGAGCGCATCGGCCGGAACCATGGCGCTGTTGGGATAGGGGTCGGACGTCCAGTCGAGCCGGTGCTGAAAATAGGCAAGCCGCACAGGCATGTAGCGCGACTGCTGCTCGGCCGCCCATTGCGCGGTCTGCTCGTCGTCGGGCGCTGTCAGCACCAGGGTGTCGTGCAAGGCCGTGAGCGGGAGCGATTCGGGGATGAGCGCGGCGAGCTGCATGCGCAACTCGGACGAGAGCGACGTGCCAAGGGCCTCTTCGGGCATGGCGTCGGGCTCGCGCGAGAGGCCGCGGCGCCAGGCCAGGTCGGGTATGCAGAAGGTCGTGTCGATGGCGGCGACATGCTGCTCGCGCAACTCGCGTGCGTAGCGCCGGCCATCGATGACCGGCTCCCACAGCACCAGCCGCGCCGGATCGCAGCGCCCGTTGCGCGCCGCCAGCACGGCCAGGGTGGCGCCGAGCCGCGCACCGACCCAGACGATGCGGCTGGCCGGCGCGCGCCGGCGCAGTTCTTCATGCGCCGAGCAGAGGTCGCGCCGCCAGCCGTCGAGCTCGCCGTCGTCCTCGTCGCCCGGCGAGTCGCCCGTGCCGTAGAAGTCGAAACGCAGGGTCGCGATGCCCGCGCGCGCCAGGCGCTCGGCGAGCACCTTGAAGAAGCGGTGGGTGCGCATGCCTTCCTGCCCGAAAGGCGGGCAGATGAGCACCGCGGTGTTTCCGGGCTTCGCTTCCTCGGCGGCATGGAACAGGCCGAAGATCTGCCGCGACGCGGGGCCGAACAGGAACGGAAAGGCGGTCATTGGTGCACTCCTGGCGCTGCGCGCCTCCCCGCCAAGCGGGGGCGACCTTGCTTGGGGCGGCCCGGCGCGGCGGTCATGCAAAAGTCTCCATTGCGCCGCGCGGCACGCTCGCGCGGGTGTGGGTCTGCCGCCATTCCGCGACCGAACCCACGCTGTCCATGCGAGAGGGCGCGGGCTGCAGTACCAGCCACAGGATGCGGCCCGCCACAGGCACCTCGACGCTGCGGCAGTCCGCCGCCAGGCCCACCTCGAATCGCTCGGTAGGCACGATCAGCCCGAGGCCGATGGCCTTGAGGCAGGCTTCCTTGCGGGTCCAGCAGGTCATGAAGGCACGCTCGCGCTCGTCGGCGGGAAGGGCGGCGAGCGCTTCGTTCTCGAGCCGCGTGAAATGCGTTGCGGCGAGCGCCATCGCATCCGGCACCGGGCGCAGCTGTTCGACGTCCACGCCGAGCGGGCCGCGCCCGCCGATGGCGATCAGGCCAAGCCCCTGGCAGTGGCTCAGCGAAAAATGAACGCGCGGCCAGCGGGACAGCGAAGGCTTGCCGAACGCGCTGTGGGTAAAGCGCAGCGCGTCGGCGCGCTCGCCGGTCTGCTCGGCCAGTGCGTATCGCAGCGCGGCGTGCGCCGCCACGAAGCGTTGCCGGTCGGCAGGGAACCGGAACTGTCCGGCGCGCGCACGCTCCTCCTTGGAGAGGATCAGCGCGGCGCCGGGACCGGCGCAGTCATCCAGCTCGAGGTACCGGCAGACCGGTGCCTCGACGGAAGAAAGGGCGAAAGCCGCGTGTCCCATGATCGGTCACTCCTTGCGCAGCCAGCCGCCGAAGGTGCGGCTCAGCAGGCCCTCGCCGCGCGGCGCGCCCTTGAGGTGGCCCAGCGGCAGCGCTGCAAGATCGGACAGCTCGGTGCTGTCGTGCGCCTCGAGGGCGGACGACGCGATCTGGCCGAGGTTTTCGAACAGGTAGCGGCGCGAATGCACGCGGTAACCCAGCGTCTGCTCGGTCTGCTGGAGCGCCCGCAGCACCAGCAGCGAATCTCCGCCCAGGTCGAAGAAGTTGTCGGTCGAGCGGATGTCGTTGACGTCGATCCCGATCACCGAGGCCCAGATCTGCGCGAGCCGCGCGTGCTCCGGGTTCAGGAGGGTGTCTTCCGCCTTTGGCGTCGCGGCCGTTCCATTCGCCGGTGCCGGAACCTTGATCGGATCGGCCACCGCGAGCTTGCGCAGGTAGAGGGCGCTGGGGGAGCCTTCGTCCGAGGAAAGATCGGCCAGCGTCGCTTCGGGACGGTCGGCCGCCCGCTGCAGCAATTCGAGATAGCGGTCGCGCAGATGCGCTCCGGTTTCGCGCAGATAGATGTCGGCGTTGTAGATCAGCGCGCCCTCCAGCCCGTGCGGCTTGTCCATCAGCCAGACGCCGATGTCGTCGGTGGCGCCGTGCTGCATCAGGTGCAGCTGCCGGGTCTGCAGGCTGCCGAGACGGCGTGCGCGGTCGCGTGCGTCCTGGAACGAGAACATCGACTGGTACGGGCCGACCGCGCGGATCCGGGCGGCGACCGCGGGCTCCGCCATCAGGCGCTCGAACGGCACCTGCTGGTAGTTCATGAGCGACAGCAGCTCGCGCTTCACGTAGCGCATGAACTCCGCCAGGGGCTGCTGCAGGCCCACCTGCAGCGAGACCGGCAGCACGTTGTTGAAGAAGCCCATCACGTCTTCGGTCTCGGGCTGTTGCCGGCCGCGCACCGGGTTCGCGATGACGATGGCCTCCGAGCCGATGACGCGGCTCATGGTGAGCGCATAGATGCCGAAGGTCAGCATGCTGAGCGTCACGTCCATGTCGCGGGCGACCTTGCGCAGCTGCTGCGTGGTCGAGAGATCGACGCGCAGCCACTGCGCGCCGCCCTGGCCGCTCTTGCCCGCGCGCCGCGGCATGTCGGTGTTGGGCAGCTTGGGCATCGGCGCGTCGGCGAAGCGCTTGAGCCAGAAGTCGAGCTGCTCCTGGAAGCCCGGCTCCGTCATCCAGGTCGCCTGCCATTCGGCATAGTCGCCGTGGGTGGTCGTGAGCGGCGGCAGGTCATGCGGGCGGCCGCGCTCGGCCGCGTCGTAGATGGCGGAGAGTTCGCGCTGGAGCAGGTCGAAAGACCAGCCGTCCCAGATCAGGTGGTGCGGCACGAACACGAAGACATGCTCGTGCGCATCGAGCTGGAACACCGCCGCATGCATCATCGGCGCGCGGTGGATGTCGATTGGCCGGTCGGCAAGCTCCTGCATGCGGTCGGCCAGCTCGGCTTCGCGCTGGTCGGCCGGCAGGTTGCGCAGGTCGATGAAAGGCAGTTCGAAGTCCACCGCCTCCGACATCGCCTGCACCGGCTGCCCCGTGTGCGGGTCCGTCGCCATGCGGGTGCGCAGCGCGGGCTGGCGGCGGATGATTTCCCTGAACGCGGCCTCGAAGCGGGCCGCATCGAAATTGCCGGTGAGCCGCTGGGCGGCCGGCGCGTTGTAGACCGAGCGGCCCGGGTGCAGGTCCTCCATGAAGCGGATGCGTTCCTGCGACGGCGTCAGCGGGGCCGTCTTGCGATGGAGGCGGCAGGGCAGCGGCGCCTGCACGCCGGCGCCCGCGCGCTGCAGGCCATCGACGACGGCGGCCAGCCGTTCGGCCGTGGGCGCCTCGAACAGCGAGCGCAGCGGCAGCGTGATGTTGAACTCGCGGCTCAGCAGCGTGGTGAGGCGCGAGGCCAGGAGCGAATGGCCGCCCATCGTGAAGAAGTCGTCGCGCATGTCGAGGCCCGGCAGGCTCAGCACCTTCTCCATGGTGGCGAGCACCTTGCGTTCGCATTCGGTGCGCGGCGCGGCGCCGCGCCGTGCCTCGTCGCGCGAGACCGCTTGCGGCGGCGGCAGCGAGACGCGGTCGACCTTGCCGTTCGGCAACGTCGGCAGTGCCTTCAGCGCGACCACGTGCTGCGGCAGCATGAAGGCCGGCAGGTGCTCGCGCAGGTGCGCCATCAGCGCGTCCTGGTCGAACGCGACCCCGGGCGTCAGCGCCAGGTAGGCCACCAGGCGCACGTCGCCGGGGCTGTCTTCGCGCGCCACCACCACGCAGCGCGAGACACCGGCCACCTCGCAGCAGCGCGCCTCGATCTCTCCCGGCTCGATGCGGTAGCCCCGCACCTTGAGCTGGAAGTCGAGCCGGCCGAGATGGTGAATGAGCCCGTCGTTGCCCCAGCGGCCGCGGTCGCCGGTGCGGTAGAGCCGCTTCGCGGCGCCGAAGATGCGGGCGGTGACGAAGCGCTCGGCGGTGAGTTCGGGACGGTCGATGTAGCCCTGCGCAAGGCCGGTGCCCGCGATGCAGATCTCGCCCGGTACGCCGATCGGGCAGGGTTGCAGGTCGGCGTCGAGAATCCAGATCTCGGTGTTGTCGACAGGGTGGCCGATCGACACGCCGCGCGATGCAACAGTGGCGGGATCGACGAGCCAGGCCGTGGAGTACACCGTGGTTTCGGTCGGACCGTAGCCGTTCCAGAGTTCCGAGAGCCGCTCGCACAAGGCGAGCGCGAAGCTGGGCCGCAGCGGCTCGCCGCCGATCCAGCCGCGGAAGCCGGGCGCGCCCGGCCATTGGGCGTCGAGCAGCAGCTGCCACATGCCGGGCGTGGCCTGCAGGAAATTGATCTGCTCTTCCTCGAGCAGCTTGCTCAGGCGCACGCCGTCCATGGCGAGGTCGCGCTGCACCATCACGATCTCGGCGCCCACGGCGAGCGGCAGCAGCAGGTCCGGCACCGCCATGTCGAACGACAGGGTCGTGACCGCGGCAATCCGGTCGCTCGCATTCATGCCGGATTTCCTCTGCATCCACTGCAGCAGGTTGGCCACGGACACATGCCGCGCGGACACGCCCTTGGGCAGGCCGGTCGAGCCCGAGGTGTAGATCACATAGGCCGCATCGTCGGGGCCGGCGTCCTGGTCGCTGGCCGGCAGGGGCTCGCCGGAGGCCTGTTGCCAGGCGGTGTCGCGATCGATCTCGAACACGCGTTCGCCCGGATCGGCGCGCCAGCTGCGCGGCGCCGCCGCGATGTCCGACGAGGTCAGCAGCAGGCTGAGCCCGGCATCCTTGGCGTAGTGGTCGAGCCGCGCCTGCGGGAAAGACGGGTCGAGCGGCACATAGGCAGCGCCCGCCTTCAGCACGGCCACCATCGAGACGACCATCTCGAGGCTGCGCTCCAGGCACAGCCCCACGCGATGTTCACGGCAAACGCCGCGCTCGCGCAGCGCGCGGGCTAGCCGGTTGGACTGCGCATCGAGCTCGGCATAGGTGCAGATTCGCGCGCCGTCGCGCACCGCCGGCCGGTCGGGCTGCAGCGGCACGCGCGCCAGGAAGCGGGCGAGCGCATGCGGTGCGCCTTCCAGCTCGGTGGGCGGCGGCTGAAGCGCGATGAGCGCCTGCGTGCCCTCGGGGGACAGCACCTCGAGCCGGCCGACAGCCTCGCTCGGGTTGCGCGCGGCCGAGCGAAGCACGCACTCGTACATGTCCAGCCAGCGCTGCACGCTGGCTTCGTCGAACAGGTCGGTGTTGTATTGCGCCTCGATCTGCAGTCCGCCGTCGAGGGGGCGCAGGTTCAGGAAGAGCTCGAAATTCTCGTACTGGCGCGCAATGGTGTCCTGCGTGACGTCCAGGCCCGTGAAAGCCTGCGTGCTGCTGGCGACGTCGGGGTCGACGTTGAACACCACGCTCACCAGCGGCAGGCGGCTCGGGTCGCGCTGCAGCGCCAGCTTGCCCAGCAGCGCGCCGTAGGTCAGTGCCTGGTGGTCGAAGGCATCGAGCACGGCGGTGCTGCACTCGCCCAGCAGCGCGTCGAAGCGCAATTGGCTGTGCGCGGAAAGACGCAGCGGCAGCAGGTTGACGCAATGGCCCACCAGGTCGGGCATGTCGCGCGCCATCTGCCCCGACGCCGGAATGCCGACCACGATGTCGTCCTGGCCCGTGAGGCGGTGCAGTGTTGCGACTAGGCCGCTGAGCAGGCCCGCGAACAGGCTGGCGCCCGTCTTCGCGCTCATCGAGCGCAGCGTGGTCACGAGCCGGCGGTCGAGCAGCCGTTCGGCGCGCCGCGAGCTGAAGGTGCGTGTGGCGGGGCGCAGGTGGTCGACCGGGAGCTCGAGCACGGGCGGCGTTCCGCCGGGGAAGCGCTCGAGCCAATAGTCGACATGCACCTGCATATCGGGGTGCGCGGCTTCGGCCGCTTCTTCGGCGGCAAAGCTCGCATAGGTCGGCGCCGGCTTGAGCCGCAGGCCGTTGCCTGTTTGCTCGGCATAGAGATGGCCGAGCTGCTCGGTGATGACCACCCAGGACCAGCCGTCGCACACCACGTGGTGCGCCGACATGACGAGTTCATGCTCGGCGTCGCCGAGCCGGTACAGCACGGCACGGAACAGCGGGCCTTGCTCCAGAGAGAAAGGCGTGCACACGGCGGCGTCGTGGGCCGCCTTCAGCGCCTCTGCCTGTGCTTCCGGCGAAAGGCCGCCCAGGTCTTTCTGCGCCATCGGGTCTTCGGGGGGCTGGCCGACCAGCATGCAGGTGCCGTCCGGCGAAACGGTGGAACGCAGCGACTGGTGGCGCTCGACCAGCCGGGCCACGGCACGTGCCATGGCGTCCCGGTCGAGCGCGCCGCGCAGGCGCAGCAGCACCGATTCGTTGTAGGCCAGCGAGGCCTCGGTGCTCATCGTCGCGCCGAGCCAGACCTCGCGCTGCGATTCCGTCGTCGGGATGACGCATTCGATGAGGCCGCCGGCGGCGGGGGGGCGAAGAACGGCGTTCATGCTGTGGCCTTTCCATTGATGAGGCTGCTGGAGGGCGAGGTGTCCGGCACGTACCAGAAGGGCTGGCCGTCGACGTCGCGGGCGAGGACCGAGCCGTCTTCTTCCTGGGACTTGCGGTAGTCGAAGCCGGTGACGACCGTCGCGCGGCGCGGCAGGAATCCGGATTCCTGCATCTCGGCCACCGACTCCTTGAATGCGCGCTGGATGGTCGCGATGTCTTCGGCGCTGTGCGCGCTGGTCAGGAAGCACGGGAAGTTGTCGAGGATGTGCACGCCGCGGCTGCGCATCATGGCGAACAGCAGGTCTTGCAGCGGATGGTCTTCGAGCCAGCTCACGCGCCAGAGCGAAGCGAAGTGCCGGATCGCGATGGGCGCGCCCACCCCGGCGCACCAGGCCGTGAGCTCTTCGGCCATGGCGCCGGTGCTGGCGCTGAGTTCGGTCTGCAGCGAAGGCCCGGCTTCCTTCAGGTGCGTGAGCGAGGCCTTCGCCGCGGCCAGCGCGAGCGGATGGCGCACGAAGGTGCCGGCGAAGTACGTCACCCCGACGCCGGGGATCGAGTCGTCGCCGTACTGCCAGGCGCCGCCGTCGAGGGCGTCCATGAATTCGCGCTTGCCCGCAATCACGCCGACCGGAAAGCCGCCGCCGATGACCTTGCCGTAGGTGGCGAGGTCGGCACGCACGCCGAACAGTTCCTGCGCACCGCCCAGCCCGACGCGAAAGCCGGTGATGACCTCGTCGAAGATGAAGCAGGTGCCGCTCTTTTCGGTGATGGCGCGCACCTCTTGCAGGAACTCGCGCGGCTGGAAATCGGGCCGGCGGCTCTGCACCGGTTCGGCCAGCACGGCCGCGAGGTCGTCGGCGTTCTCGCGGATGAAGGCCAGCGCCTCGGGCGTGCCGTAGTCCAGCACGCGGATGTCGCCGAACATGCCGCTCATCACGCCCGGTGCGGCCGAGAGACCCTTGCCGCCCTTGCCGGCGCGGACCAGCACTTCGTCGAAGGTGCCGTGGTAGGAGCCGGTGAATACCACCACGGTGCTGCGCCCCGTGACCGTGCGCGCGATGCGCAGCGCGGCCATCACGGCCTCGGAACCGGTGTTGCACAAGGCCGCGCGGTCGCAGCCCGTGAGTTCGCAGATGAGCGCGGTGACGTCGGCCGCGAGCGGATGCTGCGGCCCGATCTCATAGCCGTCGTCGAGCTGCCGGCGCACCGCTTCCTGCACGAAGTCCGGCTGCCAGCCGAACATGTTCATGCCGAAGCCGTTGAGCGCGTCGACGTATTCGTTGCCGTCGAGGTCCCAGAGCCTCGAACCCTTCGAACGCTCGATGACGATCTGGTAGGTGATCTCCTTGGTCAGCGGGCGAAAGCCGTTGACCACGCGCGGATCGGCCATGTGGGGTCGGTTGGCTTCGGTGAACTGCTTGCTCTTTTGCGTGCGCTCCACGTAGCGCCGCATGAAGGTGGCGAGGCGGGCCTTCTGCCGGCCGCTCGGCTCGGCGGTGCGCTGGGTGTGAATCCGGGCGATGGCACCGAACGCCTTCGCAACGTCGTAGCGCTGCGGCTCCTTGGCGGCGACGGGTTCGTCGGCGGCGGGCGGCGCGGCAGGGGCCGGAGCCGGGGTCGGCATCGCCTGCACCGGCGTGGCCTGCATCGACGGTTGCATTGCTTGTGCCCCGGCCTCGGAGGAGAGCGCGTCCGTCCCCGTGCCCGACAGCAGCGCGAGTTGATGGCGCATCAATTCCATTTGCTGCGTAACGAGTTGTACAAGCGGGGTGGCGCCCATGCCGCCGCCTCGAAACGGCGTGTACAGCGGTGCAAAGGGTGCCGCCGCCGGCATGACGCTGACCGCTTGCGCAGGCGCGGAAACGCCAACAGCAACAGGAGCCGGCGCGGACGCCACCAGTCCGGGCGCGGGCTCGGATTCAGGAGGCAGGCTCTCCCGCAGGAACGCGCAGAGCGCATCGAAGCTGCGGTAGTTCTCCATGAGCTGGCGAAAGCTCAGGTTGACCTTGAAGCGTTTCTTGATCTGCGTGGCCACCTGGGTCAGCGTGAGCGAGTCCAGGCCGAGCTCGCCGAAGGCGGCGTGCCCGTCCGCCTGGGCCATGTCGATGCCGGAGATGTCTTCGAACAAGGACCGCAACCGCGCGTCCAGCGACGGGGCGGAAGAAGCCAGTGCGGAAGAAGCAAGTGGCGGGGGCGCTGCAGCAACTGTCACGGTCGTCTCCAAAACGGGGGGTGAAATGAAAAGAGCGGGCGCGGGCGGTGTGGCCATTGGCGAAACGGCCGGCTTCGCAGCAGGGGCCGCGATGTCGACCCAGAAACGCTTGCGCTCGAACGGATAGGTGGGCAGGCGAACCCGCTGTGCGCCGGTGCGCACAGCGAGCCGCGACAACTCGACATCGGCGCCGCATGTCCAGAGGCGGGCCAGCGCCAGCCGCAGGGTGCGGGCCTCGTCGGCCGGCTCGCCGTGCAGCAGAGGCATCACTTCGCCGGCGCTGTGCTGGCGCACCAGCGTCGAGAGCATGTTGCGAGGGCCGGCTTCGACGAACAGCGGACGCGCTGTCTGCGCCACGGCATTGCGCACGGCCGACGAGAACTGCACGGTGCCGCGCAGGTGCCGGGCCCAGTAGGCCGCGCTGGTGGCTTCGGTGTCTTCGAGCAGGCGGCCGGTGAGCGTCGAAAAGATCGGAATCGCCGGCCGGCTCAGCGTGACCTCGCCGACCAGCGCTTCGAAAGGCGCGACGGCGCCGTCCATCATGGCGGAGTGGAACGCGTGCGAGGTCTGCAGCGGCCGGCTCGGGATGTCTTCTTCCTGCAGCGAAGCCTGCAGGGCCGCGATGGCATCGAAGGGGCCGGCGGCCACGCAAGCCGTGGGACCGTTGTCCGCGGCGAGCGAGAGCGCGGGGCCGAGCCTGGCCGTGAGTTCGGCCGCGCCAAGGCGCACCGACAGCATCGCGCCCGCGGGCTGGGCCTGCATGAGCGCGCCGCGGCGGGCGACGAGCCGGGCGGCGTCTTCGAGGCGCATCACGCCCGCCAGCACCGCGGCGACGAACTCGCCGACGCTGTGCCCGATCAGCGCATGCGGCCGCGCGCCCAGCGAGAGAAGCCGGCGTGCCAGCGCGTATTCCAGCGCAAAGATGGCGGGCTGCGTGACGGCGGTGGGCGCGAGCGCTTGGGCGTCGTCTCCGAACATCCGCTCGCGCAGGTCGAAATCCAGCGCGTCGCCGAAGGCCTTCAGGCAGGCGTCGAACGCGGCCGCGAAGACGGGATCGTTCGCATGCAGGTTCTTGCCCATGCCGGCGTACTGCGCGCCCTGGCCGGGGAACATCAGCACCAGCTGCGGCGCGCGCGAATCGACGTGGCCGCTGACGCGCCACGCGCTGTCGCTGCCGCGGAGCGCGGCGATGGCTTCGGCCGCATCGCTGGCCACCACGGCCCGGCGGAACGCGTGTGCCTTGCGGCCGACGGCCAGCGTGTAGGCGACATCGGCCAGCGGCAGCCCGGGCGTTGCCTCGAGATGCGCCGCGAGCTGTTCCGTGGCCACGGCGAGCGCGGCCTCGGAGCGGGCCGACAGCGGCAGCACCTGCAGGCCCGCCGCGCCCGTCGAGGCGGGCCGCGGCGGCGCCTCTTCGACGATGACGTGCGCGTTGGTCCCGCCGACGCCGAAAGAACTGACGCCGGCACGGCGCGGCTCGCCGGCGCGCGGCCACGGCTGCAGGCTCTGCGTGACGTAGAAGGGCGTGCGTGCAAAGTCGATCGACGGGTTCGGCGCGGTGAAGTGCGCCGTGGGAGGAATCACTTCGTGGTGCAGCGAGAGCGCCGCCTTGATGAGCCCGGCGGCGCCGGCGGCCGTCACCATGTGGCCCACGTTGCTCTTGAGCGAGCCGAGCGTGCAGTAGCCCAGTGCATCGGTGTGTTCGCCGTAGGCGCAGGCCAGCGCTTCGACTTCGATCGGGTCGCCCATCGGCGTGGCCGTGCCGTGCGCCTCGACATACGAGATGCTGCGCGCGTCGACGTTGGCTGCCGCCAGCGCGGCGCGGATCACAGCGGCTTGCCCGTCCACGCTGGGCGCGGTGAAGCTGGCCTTGGCGCCGCCGTCGTTGTTCACGCAGGCGCTGCGCAGCACCGCGTAGATGGTGTCGCCGTCGGCCTGCGCGTCGGCCAGGCGCTTCAGCAGCACCACCGCGGCGCCGTCGCTGAACACGGTGCCCTGGGCCTGCGCATCGAAGCTGCGCGTGCGGCCGTCGGGCGAGAGCATGGAGCCCTCCTGGTACAGGTAGCCGCTGCGCGTGGGGCAGGTGACGGACGCGCCGCCCGCGAGTGCCATGTAGCACTGGCCGGTGCGCAGCGCATGAAAGGCATGGGCCACCGCCACCAGCGAGGTCGAGCAGGCGGTGTGCACGCTCACCGCGGGGCCCGTGAGGTTGAGCCGGTTGGCGACGCGCGTGGTGATGTAGTCCTTCTCGTTGGCCAGCATCACCTGGAATTCGCCCACCGCTTCGATGAGGTCGGGCCGCGTGCTCACGTGGCGCTGGAAGTAGCTGGCGTTGTACATGCCGGCATACACGCCCACGGGGCCCGGTGCGGCGTCGGGCACATAGCCGGCGCGCTCGAGGCATTCCCAGCAGATCTCGAGGAATACGCGCTGTTGCGGGTCCATCAATGCGGCTTCCTTCGGGCCGATGCCGAAGAAGGCGGCGTCGAAATTCTCGATGCCTTCGATGACGCCGCGGGCCCGCACGTAGGCCGGGTCGGTGCGCAAGGCTTCGGTGACGCCTGCGTCGAGCGTTTCGTCGTCGAAGAAGCTGATGGTGTCGCGGCCGGCGACGAGGTTGTCCCAGAACTGCTCGACATCCGCCGCGCCTGGAAAGCGGCCCGCGGTGGCGACCAGCGCGACGGCATCCGACATGTCGGCTGTGTCGGCCGGTGCCTGTGCCGCGCGCGGCCGGACGGCGACTGCAGGTGTTGCATCACCGGCCGGTTCCAGGTGGGCCGCCATGGCGCTCGGTGTCGGATGCCGGAAGAAGAGGTTGGTCGAAAGCGGCGCTGCGCTGCCGCGTTGCAATTCCGCCAGCACCTGCAGCACCCGCATCGAATCGCCGCCGAGGTCGAAGAAGTTGTCGTTGCGGCCGACCTTTTCGATGCGCAGCGCGCGAGCGAAGGCTTCGCACACGCGCTGCTCGGCGGCGTTGCGCGCTTCTTCGAACGGCTGCGCGAGGTCGGGGCGCTCGCCGGCCGGTTCGGGGAGCGCCTTACGGTCGAGCTTGCCGTTGGCCGTGACCGGCAATTGCGCGAGCCAGACTTGCGCAGAGGGCAGCAGCGCAGCAGGCAGGCGTGCCGCAAGGTGCGCGCGAAGCGCTTCCCACGACAGCTTTTCTTGCGAACGCGCAACCAGGTAGGCGACGAGGCTCAGTTGCCCATCGGCATCGGGCCGCGCGACGACGGCGCAGCTCTTGATGGCCGGGTGGGCCAGGATGGCCGCCTCGACCTCGCCGGTTTCGATGCGGTGGCCGTGGATCTTCACCTGTCCGTCGCGGCGGCCGATGAACTCGAGGGTGCCGTCGGGCAGCCAGCGCGCGAGATCGCCGGTGCGGTACAGGCGCTCGCCCGGTGCACCGAACGGATCGGGCACGAAGCGTTCTTGCGTCAACGCGGGTTGCCCCAGGTAGCCGCGTGCCAGTCCGTGTCCGCCGACGCAGAGTTCGCCCACGAGGCCGCTCGGCAGCAAGGCCATCGCGGGGCTCAGCACGCGCAGCACCGTGTCCTTGATCGGGCGGCCGAGCGGCACCGAACGCAGGTCGGCGGGCAAGGCTGCGGGAATGCGGTAGGTGGCCGCGAAGGTCGTGCATTCGGTGGGTCCGTAGCCGTTGCTCAGCGTCAGTTGCGGAAGCGCGGCCAGCGCGCGCCGCACATGCGGTACCGACAGGGCTTCGCCGCCGGTCAGCAGATGCCGAAGGCCCGACAGATGCGCCGGGTCGTCGTCGATCAGCGCGTTGAACAGCGCGGCCGTGAGCCAGCCGGTGTGCACATCGTGGCGCGCGATGGTGCGGGCCAGGCCGGCGCCCGTCGGCACGCGCTCGTCGTGAACGACGCAGCAGCCGCCATTGAGCAGCGGCCCCCAGATCTCGAGCGTGGCGGCATCGAAGGCGAGCGGCGCGGCGTGCAGCATGGCGCGCCCGGGGACCAGGTCGACATAGGCGGCATCGACGACGAGGCGCAGGATCGCGCGGTGGCAGATCTCGATGCCCTTCGGAACGCCCGTCGAGCCCGAGGTGTACATCACGTACGCGACCGAGTCGCCGTCGATCGCGGGGGTGGTCGGCGAAGCGGAATCGATGTCGTCGGAGCCCGCGGATGGCTCGCATGTTCCAGACTCGTCGAGCAGCAGCAGCAGCAGCACGGCCCTGGACGCGGGCAGCAGGCTGCGGTGCGCTGGCATGGTGATCACCAGCCGGGCGTTCGCCTCGTCGAGCATGCAGGCCATGCGCTCGGCCGGAAAGTCAGGTGGAACCGGCACATAGGCCGCACCCGCCTTGAGGATGCCGAGCTGCGCCACGACGGCTGCCATCGACCGGTCGAGCAGCAGCCCGACACTGTCGCCTGCCTGCACGCCCAGGTGCTGGAGACGGCGGGCGAGTTGGCCGGACCGGTGCTCGAGTTCGCCGTAGCTCATCCGGGCGTCGCCCTCGGCGAGGGCCATGGCATCGGGAGTGGCGGCGGCTTGGCGGCTGAACAGTCCTGTCACGGTGAGGCTGCGGTCCAGCGGAGCGAGCGCCGTGTTCCAGGTGGCGAGCTGGTGCTCGCGGTCGGTGGGGAGCAGGGTACGGATGTCGCCGAGCGGAGCGTCGGCGCGGCCGAGCAGATCAGCGGCGGTGTCGGCCAGTGCCGAGAGCAGTTGCTCGATCGATGCGGCGTCCAGGAGGCTTGCTGCGGCGTCGGCGTGCAGGCACGGCGATCCCGATTCGGTGCTCAGCCAGAGATGAAGCGGAGCCTGGATTTCGAGGGGGCTGGCGGCGCTGCGCAGCCAGAGGACATCTGGCGACGGCTCAGCCGCGCGGGCTGTGATCGGCTCGCGCCGCTTCTGGTCGAGTGCGGCCAGCCAGGCGCTGGCCGGCTGCTCGGTGTCGAACGCCGCGGCGAGCGTGGTTTGCTTCGCTTCCGGCCCGTTCAAGAGCGCTTCGTGCAACACAGGTTCTTGCACGCCGAGCCAGCTTGCCTGCAACAGCAACCAGGCTGCAGCAAAAGGAGTGTCCGGCAATTGCGGCGTGGCTCCGGTCCATTGCCTCCAGCGCCGAGTATTTTCCAGTTCGAGTGGCATCGAACCGCCAATTCGTTCCGAATTCTTCGGATTGACCGGCGAAACGAACAGGTCGCCCAACGAGAGCGGGGGGGCTTCGAATTGCACCGGAAGGACAGGCTGAAATTTCATGAAGAAGCTCGAATGAGTAATGCTCGGCAGTAAATTGAATACGGAAAAAAACCATTAAGTAATTAAAAAAAGAGGTAGTACGTTTGGTCATATTTCGGTGGCAATCCTAGGGGCTTTGGCGAAGACGGTGGGGGCAAATGTTCTCCAAGTTACAGTCTTGAATCGAATGTTACATAAACGTACTACCAGGTATCGCCCAAACGGGGTAGCCAATCGCCGAATTCAGGTAGGTAACTCAGCCTTGAAGGCGCACCGAGTTCCCCGGCCTGCGCGAAAGCAGCGTGTCGTGGCGTGTTCACGGGAGAACCAATTTAAAAATTTCGCCGCATTGGCGCATGAGCGGTGTGCCCCCTCTGAGGGGAGACAATCGCCCCGCTCGTCCCAAGTGCAACCATGACAAAGCGCCTGCCCGCCGGGCGAGCCGTCCGCCGCTGAGGGGCGTGGAAGCCCCGGCATTGCGCCGGAGCCGGGTTTTCACCGGGGCGGTTTTCGGCGCCCCGGCAATGCGCGGAAGCCGCACCGAAGTGGCGGGAACACGACGCCCTCAGACCGAGAACTATGGATGTAAGGGTGATGTGGGTAAAAGCACCGTGTTATTAATTAGCCGGGCTTGTAACCAAGTTAAAAATATTCCGCGCGAAATCGAAAGCCGTGTAATTCTCCCGCAATAACTTGTCTCAACGTCATCGCAACTTCAAAGGATGCCAAATGCTTCGGGATATCTTATTGCCAGATGTGACTTTGACGCATGCGGGGGCCTACTTCGAATCGGGGATTCAGCGAAAAACCGATGCCATTACCGCCAACGCCACCTACTTTGGAAATGCACAGTGGGCCCAGGAATACCTGGATTTTTGCCATCGCGACCCGCATTTCAGAAGCCGGTGGCTGGCCGCTGCCGGCGACTGGACGGGCAAGGTCGTCATCGACCTCGGCTGCGGGCCGGGCAACATCTTCGCAACGCTGGGTGGAAAGCCGCGGCTGCTGGTCGGCGTCGATGTCGCGCCCGGTTCGCTGGAACTGGCGGCAAAGCTGGGCTATACGCCGGTATTGGCCGATGCGGCCTATACGCCTTTTCGCTCGCACGTGGCGGACATCGTCGCCATCAATGCGTCGCTGCATCATTGCGACGATATGGCCGCTGTATTGCGCGAAGGCGCCCGGCTCGTGAAGCCGCATGGCCTTTTGGTAACCGATCACGATCCGCAACTCACCGCATGGGACTACAAGGGGCTCGCCAAGCTGATGTGGGATGCACGGCTGTGGGTCTATCGCGCGATCGGGCATGGCTTTCACAAGACCGGCAGCCAGCAGTCGTGGGGCTTGAAAACCGAGATCCATCACCGCCCGGGCGACGGGGTCACGAAAGAGTTCTTCCGGTCGACCTTGGAGCCGCTGGGTTTCGACGTCAGCATTTATCCGCACAACCACCAGATAGGCGCCGAAGCGCTGCGCGGTATCGTGGGGCCGGCGCAATGGAAATACCGCCTGGGCAACGTGCTCTCTGGCCGCCGGCCGTCCGCACCGACCAGCGCGTTGTCATTGATGTGCGTGGCCAAGCGTCGCGGCGACGCATCCACAGCGGCAGCGGCGGAGTGAGCCTGCCCCACAACACAGAGGAGACCAACCCATGCTTTCGAGTCCGCAGTCCTTGAGTCCCGGCGCCTACGAGCGCAAGTTCCTGGACAACCAGGACGAGAATCTTTTCATGGGGTCCTTCGAGAATTTTGCCGCCGCCGAGGCCGGCGCACCCGCCTCGAAGGCGGTCGGCTACGACAACGCCGAAGCGGCTTGGGAAATCTACAGCCACCAGATTTATTTCTACGATTACCCGGGCCTTTTCTGGCTCTCGAGATCCATTGATGCGGGCATGTCGCGCGTGTTCGATCTGGGTGGGCATGTGGGCATCAAGTACTACGCGTTCCGCCGCGTGATGAGCTATCCCGAAAGTCTGCGCTGGACGGTCTGCGACGTGCCGGGCGTGGTGCAAACCGGGCGGGAGCTGGCCGTGCAGCGCGAGGCGACCGCGCAGTTGAACTTCACCACCGACTACACCGAGGCCAGCGGCTGCGACGTGCTCTATGCCTCGGGCAGCCTGCAGTACCTGCCGGTCCGGATTTCGGAAATCATCGGTTCACTCGCCGTGAAACCGAAACGCATCGTGCTGAACACGACGGCGGTTCACCCTGAACGAACGATCTATACGCTCAACAGCATCGGATTTGCCGTGTGCCCTTACCGCATTCAGCACGACGAGGAACTGTGGGCCGAGCTGAGAAAGTGCGGCTACAAGCGGCGCGATGCGTGGCGCAACGAAGGCAAGCTGATCGAAGTGCCGTTCGTCGAAGGCGGGGACAAGCCTTATTACGCGGGGTGTTGTTTCGATCTGGCCGGATAAGCGCTGCGAGTGCTTGGCTGGTTTGGAGCGGGTGAAGGGAATCGAACCCTCGTATGAAGCTTGGGAAGCTGCCGTTCTGCCATTGAACTACACCCGCAGCAGGCGCGAATTCTACCGTGTCTCCCGAGGGTACTTCGAGATGTTCATCCCGCATGGGACGACTCTTCCATGACGACTTTCGGCAATGGCGACATCCACTCACGCCAGCTCTTGGATGAGTTTGCGAACCGATCAAGCGCCCAGCGCAAACCGTTCGTCGTTGGGTGCGGAAACTTTCGCGGGGTCGCGCGGCGTTACCTCCTTGGCGATGACTTTGGCAACGGCCTTTTGCGCGATCTTGAAATCGTAAGTCGCCTGCATGTTGATCCAGCCTTGTGCGTCAGCCTCTTCGCCGCCGAAATAGCGGGTCAGGCGCAGCGCGGTATCGGGCGTGATACCGCGGCGCTCGAGAACGATGTCATTGATGCGCGAAGCGGGCACATGCAGCGCCTTGGCCAGCGCGTTCGCCGTCATTCCGAGCGGCTTCAAATAGTCCTCACGGAGGACCTCGCCCGGATGGACCGGACGCATCCCATTCTTGAACATCTTGTTCCTTACTGCTCGCTTATCAGCAAGCCAATCTGCCGGGAGAGAAACACGCCACCCGGCGCAGCGTAAGCTCAGTGAGGATCTTCTATCAAGACCTCGTACGGCCCTGACTCGCCCCGCTTGAACGTCAGGCGCCATTGCTGGTTGACCCTGACGTGCCATGCGGCAAACGGTAAGAAATCCGAAGGGCAAGTCTTCGAGAGAGAGACAAGTGAGCGAGAGCTCGGTACCGTCGGCATTGACCACCATACCGCGTGCGGCATCGGAGATCTCGACCTGCGCGCCAAGTAAGCCCCCAAATCCGACTTTTTTGCCCGATTAATCTGGCCGGCGCCACATCGCGCAAAAAGAATCCGGCACCCTCGGCGCCAACAAAAAGCATTCGTTGAGGGGATCAAGAAATGCATCTGCTCTTCTTGCTGCGGCTTCAGCACGTCGAGTTACCCACGGAGATAGTGAGGCCCGAGGAAATCAAGCATGTTTCGGTTCTGAAGGCCACCGGCCTGATCGAGGCGGAGATAGCGCCGGCCATAGACATGTCGGGCAAGTTCAACGTGGCCCGAACCGCCATCGTGACCGCGATCACCGACGATGGTTTCGCCGAGATCACGAAGTTGCGCACCGAACGGATGCGACCCGCTGCGGCGCGGCGGGCGGCTTGGAGGCATCACCGCGGTGAACGCGCTGCCGCGAATGACGTGCACAGAAAGCATTGCACCCGATGCGGCGCGCCTCATCAGCCGAACGTTCCGGTGTGCAGCTACTGCATGGCGCCCGCGGCTTGAGGCGGAAGGCAGGGCGTCGGTCCGCCATCGAATGCCGCGCAGACAAATCGCGTTCGTCCGACACGCCGCCGGCCGCCGATGGCCGACCATCCGGGCGATGTCGAAACTCCGAACCATCGCGGTCACCGTCTTTGAAGCGGAAGAGGGCGCCGCCTACCGCTGGCGCCTGGTCGAACTCGAGGGCAACGGGGAGGGCTGGAGCGTCCTGCGCCAGCAGCCGAGGGCCGTGAAGACCTACAAGGCCGCCATGGCCGCCGGCCTGCTCGAGCTGCAAAAGATGGTCGAAGACATCGACATCGGGCCGCGAGAGAAAGAAGAAGAGCCCGAGCCGGCCAGGGCCGCAAGGAAGGGCGGTTCGGTCTTCGGGTTCGGCTTTGGGCTGCCGAAGATCGATTGATCGGCGAAGGCCGCTATGCCGGCTTCAAAGCGGGCCGTAGAGCGCCCTGATGTGCTGGCCTGCACTGGCGGAGGACGAGTCGCCATAGTTGTCGCCGACCGCCGCGCACAGTTCCGCGATGCCGTAGGCGAAATCGATATGCATCTGGTCGAGCCGGTCGCCTGGCTTGATGAGGCCGAGTTCAGCCGCCAGCGCCGTGAAGTTCGACTCGGAGTCGCGCACCAGCTGCTCGGGTTCGGGGGTGTTTTCGAAATGCTGGCGCGCCACATCCGCGGGCGGCCTGTCGCCGACCACGCGGACGAGCGTCAGGCCCTGGTCGATCAGGAATTCATGATCGGCACGCCCGCCGGCCAAGCGGGTCCACTCGGCAGCGAACAACGACGCCCACTCCAGGCGGGCATTCCTCGGGACAAATTCAGGCATTTCGCTCAACCCAGAAAGTACCTCTAAAGTATACATCTGCCTGTTCGACTTTGGTGCATGTCAATCCGATTCGAATGAAGATTTCGATCTGCCCGGCAGCGCCACCGCCTGGCGTCAGCCAGAAAACGTCAGCGCAGGAAAACATGTTCCATGAACTGCCTGATCGGAAACTGGATCACGGTTTGCACCCCGGACGGCAGTTCCAGCGGACGCATCAGCATCTTGAGGGTGGCGCCCGCGCTCAGATTGGTGCGCACGGTGCTGTTCATGCGGGCGCTCAGTTGCTGGACAAACGCCGTGTCGCCGGCGCGCGCGGGCGCCCGGAAGCGCACCACATGGCGGATGGCGCAATCGGCATCCTCGCTCTTGAGTTCCAGCGTGCGGCGGCCGATGGTGCCCAGCACCCGAAAGCGGCTCAGCTTTTCCGCGTCGCGGTAGCGGCGGAAAAAGCGATAAAAGTGCTTGTAGTGGCTGACCTCGTCGGCCGCGATGCGGCCCATGAGGTCCCGCAGCACCGGTTCGGCCGCGCCGCGCGCCATGGCCCGGTAATAGGTGGCGGTGCCGGTTTCGACCACGCAGCGAGCCGCCAGTTCGAGGCCGCGCGTGGGGGCCAGCAGTTCGACCTTGCAGTAGGTGGCGTATTCCCCGAGAAAGCCGCGGTAGGCGGTCTCCCAGTCGAATTCGGGCCACACATGCGCCACGTAGGCGCGCAGGGCCTTGCCGTGCTGCAGCTCCTCGGCCTCCCAGTGGTGGGTGAGCCACTCGGTCACTTCGTCGTCGCCGCGAAAGAAGTCGACCAGGTTCTGGGTGTACAGGTCCGAGCCGCTTTCGATGAACGAGGCGGAAGCAACGAGGTAGAAGAGATTCTCGTCCTGGCGGACCTCATCGCGCGCAATGCGCGAAAAGTCCAGATCCTCGATCCTCCAGTGTGGCGACTCCTGACCTGCCATGCATGCTCCTTGATTCACGTCGAAATGAATAGGACGAAGCCGAACGCGTTTGGTTCTCCCGGTACCAGCCATCTTAGCGGCGACACCCACGGGGAGCTGACGGCCGCTCTGGGGCAGCGCGCGGGCCGGTGGCCAAACCTATAATCGTTTGTTCAAGCAAATCAAGCAGTTAGGTCGGTTCAACGCAGTGGGTTCGACGAGAGGGTCGCCATCGCCAGGCCGCCCTCGACAGAAGACGAAACCCAAAGATGAGCCAGCTCACATTCACGGTCGCGGACATCCGCAAGACCTTTCTCGATTTCTTCGCCTCCAAGGGCCACACCGTGGTGGCCTCGAGCTCGCTGGTGCCGGGCAACGACCCGACGCTGATGTTCACGAACTCGGGCATGGTCCAGTTCAAGGACGTGTTCCTCGGCGAAGACAAGCGCCCCTACGTGCGCGCCGCCTCGGTACAGGCCTGCCTGCGCGCCGGCGGCAAGCACAACGACCTGGAGAACGTGGGCTACACCGCGCGCCACCACACCTTTTTCGAGATGCTGGGCAACTGGAGCTTCGGCGACTACTTCAAGCGCGAGTCGCTCAAGTGGGCCTTCGAACTGCTGACCGAGGTCTACAAGCTGCCGGCCGAAAAGCTCTGGGCCACGGTCTACATCGAGGACGACGAGGCCTACGACATCTGGACGAAAGAAATCGGCCTGCCGCCCGAGCGCGTGGTGCGCATCGGCGACAACAAGGGCGGCCGCTACATGTCCGACAACTTCTGGATGATGGCCGACACGGGCCCCTGCGGCCCGTGCTCCGAGATCTTCTTCGACCACGGCCCCGAGATTCCCGGCGGCCCGCCCGGTTCACCTGACGAAGACGGCGACCGCTACATCGAGATCTGGAACAACGTGTTCATGCAGTTCGACATGCAGCCCGATGGCAGCGTGAAGAAGCTGCCCGCACCCTGCGTGGACACCGGCATGGGCCTGGAGCGGCTGGCCGCGATCCTGCAGCACGTGCACAGCAACTACGAAATCGACATCTTCGATGCGCTCATCAAGGCTGCCGCGCGCGAAACCGGCGAGAAAGACCTGGGCAACAACTCGCTGCGCGTGATTGCCGACCACATCCGCGCCACCTCGTTCCTGGTGGCCGACGGCGTCATTCCGTCGAACGAAGGCCGCGGCTACGTGCAGCGCCGCATCGTTCGCCGCGCGATTCGCCACGGCTACAAGCTGGGCCAGAAGAAGCCCTTCTTCCATAAGCTGGTGCCCGACCTGGTCAAGCTCATGGGCGACGCGTACCCCAAGCTGGTGGCCGATGAGAAGCGCATCACCGAAACGCTGAAGGCCGAGGAAGAGCGCTTCTTCGAAACGCTGGCCAACGGCATGGAAATTCTCGACGCGGCGCTGGCCGGCGATGCCAAGACGCTGCCGGGCGACGTGGCCTTCAAGCTGCACGACACCTACGGCTTTCCGCTCGACCTGTCGGCCGACGTGTGCCGCGAGCGCGGCGTGAGCGTCGACGAAGCCGGCTTCAACGCCGCCATGGAAAAGCAGAAGGCGGCGGGGCGCGCCGCGGGCAAGTTCAAGATGGACCGCAACGTCGAGTACGGCGGCGCGGGCAATGTCTTCACCGGCTACGAACACCTCGAAGAAAGCGCGAAGGTCGTCGCGCTGTACGTCGAAGGCGCCCCCGTGCAAGAACTGAAGGAGGGCCAGCCCGGCATTGTGGTGCTCGACACCACGCCGTTCTATTCGGAGAGCGGCGGCCAGGTCGGCGACCAAGGCGTGCTCGTGGCCGAAGGCGTGCAGTTCGGCGTCGAAGACACGCAGAAGATCAAGGCCGACGTGTTCGGCCACCACGGCACGCAGACCCAAGGCACGCTGAAGGTGGGCGACAAGGTCAGGGCCGCGGTCGACACCGCGCGCCGCGCTTCCACCATGCGCAACCACTCGGTCACGCACCTGATGCACAAGGCCCTGCGCGAAGTGCTGGGCACGCATGTGCAGCAGAAGGGCTCGCTGGTCGATGCCGACAAGACGCGCTTCGACTTCGCGCACAACGCGGCTGTCACGCACGACCAGATCCTCGAGATCGAAAAGCGCGTGAATGCCGAAATCCTGGCCAACACCGAGACGCATGCGCGCGTGATGGACATGGAGTCGGCCCAGAAGACCGGCGCCATGATGCTGTTCGGCGAGAAGTACGGCGAGAGCGTGCGCGTGCTCGACATCGGCAGCAGCCGCGAACTCTGCGGCGGCACGCACGTGGGCCGCACGGGCGACATCGGCCTGTTCAAGATCGTGAGCGAAGGCGGCGTGGCCGCCGGCGTGCGGCGCATCGAAGCCGTCACCGGTGCCAATGCGCTCGGCTACCTGCAAGACCTCGAAGCCACGGTGCAGAGCGTGGCCGCCACGCTCAAGTCGCCGGCGGCCGAATTGCAAGGCCGCCTCACGCAGGTGCTCGAGCAGGTGCGGGCACTGGAGCGCGAAGTGGGCTCGCTCAAGGGCAAGCTCGCGTCGTCCAAGGGCGACGAGCTGCTGGCGCAGGCGGTCGACGTCAAGGGCATCAAGGTGCTGGCCGCCAAGCTCGACGGCGCCGACGCCAAGACGCTGCGCGACACCATGGACAAGCTCAAGGACAAGCTCAAGACGGCCGTGATCGTGCTGGCCGCGGTCGACGGCGCCAAGGTGCAGGTGGCCGCGGGTGTCACGAGCGACACGGTCGGCAAGGTCAAGGCCGGCGAGCTGGTCAACTTCGTGGCGCAGCAGGTGGGCGGCAAGGGCGGCGGCAAGGCCGACATGGCCATGGCCGGCGGCACCGATGCCGCGGGCCTGCCCGCCGCGCTCCAGTCGGTGCAAGCCTGGGTGGCGGAACGCACCTGATGGCCGCGACCGAGGTGCTCGGCCTCCCTCCCGGCGAAGTGCTGGTGATGGGGGCGGGCACCATCGGTTGCTTTGTCGGCGGCAGCCTTGCCGCCGCGGGCGTCCCGGTCACCTTTGTCGGGCGACCGCGCGTGCTGCAGAGTCTTGAAGCACACGGCCTGACGCTCACCGATCTCGAAGGCGGCGCGCACCGCTTGCCTGCCGCCAGCCTGCGCTTGAGCGAACAGATTCCCGTGGGTGCCACGCCTGCGCTGGTGCTGCTGTGCGTGAAGAGCGGTGCCACGGCCGAGGCGGCCGCCGAGCTTGCCTTCGCGTTGCCCGCGGGCACGCTGGTCGTCTCGCTGCAGAACGGTGTTTCCAACTGCGCCGCGGCTTCGAAGGCCGGCCCCACGCTCGACGTGCTGCCCGGCATGGTGCCGTACAACGTGGCGGAGGTAGGGCCAGGTGCTTTCCACCGGGGCACGGCCGGACGGCTGGCCGCAAAGGACGACCCATCGCTGCGGCCCTGGCTGCCGGTGTTCGAGCGCGCGGGCATCCCCATCGACCTGCACACCGACTTGCTGCCCGTGCAATGGGGCAAGCTGCTGCTCAACCTCAACAACCCCGTCAATGCGCTCTCGGGCCTGCCGCTGCGCGACCAGTTGATGCAGCGTGGCTACCGGCGCTGCTTTGCCGCGCTGATCGATGAGGCGCTGAGTGTGCTCGGCAGCGCCGGCATCGCACCGGCGCAGGTGGCCGCCGTGCCGACACAGCGGCTGCCGACGGTGTTGCGGCTGCCCGACTGGCTGTTTCGCATCGTCGCTGCGCGCATGCTGCGCATCGATGCCAAGGCGCGCTCCAGCATGGCCGACGACCTCGCGCTCGGGCGCCGCACCGAGATCGACGCGCTCAGCGGCGAGATCGTGCGGCTTGCGCAAGACCACGACGTGGACGCGCCGCGCAACGCGAGGATGTTCACCTTGCTCGAAGACTGGCCGCGGCAGCCCAGGCGCTGGACCGCGCGGCAATTGCAGGACGCGCTCGGGCTTTAGCGTCGTGTTGAATGCATGCAGTGTGGCTGCGTGGTCACGTTGCATGCGTCCGTTTTTTCCGTCCGACAGTCCGTGCGCTGCAAGAACAAAGAACCATCTTCGTAGTGCTTTGCGCGCCTGCGTTCAATGACTTCCTTTGTCGTAAGGCGCGCGAACATTTTGAGAGGGAAAAGTTCCGCGCTTCGTTGACGCTGTCATAGCCGATCAGCTAAAAATGTTCGCACTTCCAAGGAGGGAGAGCGCACGTGAAGCTATCCACAACAGCCCACCAGAACTTGTCGTCGCGGCCCCCATTCCACGCCCGCCTGACACATCCATACGCAGCGTTGAAGCGCATGCGCTGAGCCGCCGCTTCAGGCATTCAGGCTCCGTCCGGCACCGCCATTCCATAGCCCTCGCGTTCGACGGGAATGGAACCCCTCGCTCCCCGCATCCTGGGACCACCCGCCTCGCCCGCGGTGGGGTTCGGCGTGGCACGTCCGTGCCACGCCGGCTGAAAAAAAACAAGACACGTTCTCTGCACTTTCCTGCGAACGCTTCGTTCGCTAGGAGGGTGCGGTGCTGCCTGTTCGTTTGTTCGTTCGATGTGTTGTTCATTCCATTCCCGCGCGTGCTTGCGCAGGGCCGGCTATCCGCCGGCACATGCGAAGCGGCGCTTGTCCTTACCAAGAGGCGATCATCATGAAGAAACTTGTCAAGCCAGTCGTCAACAACCTGGCCATTACCGCCGTGACCCTTGCCACCCTCGTGGCTTGCGGTGGTGGCGGAGGTGGCGGCGAATCGTCGTTCGGGGGCACGGCGCTGAATGCCTCCGGTGCGTCGGCGGACAGCGCGGCGTCGCCCAAGGCGCCCGATGACGGACTGGCGCTTGCACCCGACTCGGCCGCCGTGGCCCAGGTCGACCGCTCCGTGAAGCCGATGGAGCTGCCCGATACCGTCTGGCCCATCAACTACAAGCTGTGGTTCCGGCCCGATGCGGCATTGAAGACATTCGTGGGACGCGGCGATGTGGAGATCGAAGTGCTCAAGCCGGTGGACGCCATCGTCGTTGCCGCGCACAACCTCAAGTTTGCGAACGGCCGCACCACCTTGCGCAAGTTGTCGAACCCCTCCGAGGCCATTCCGCTGATTCCCACGCCGCAAACATTGGGCGACTTCGTCCAGCTGCGGCGCAACGACGGCCAGATTGCCAAGGGCAAGTACCTGCTGCACATGGAATGGGACGGCAAGATCCAGTTCTCGGATGCGGAGTACTGTCCGCCCGACGAGATGGCGCGCAATCCGTTCTGTTCGGCCGCGACCGGCGTCTTCAAGGTGGGCCTTTCCACCCCAGAGGGCGTGAGCAGCGATGCCATCGTGACGCAGGGCGAAACCAACTATGCGCGGCAATGGTTCCCGGGCTGGGACGAACCGGCGTTCCGCCACAGCTTCGAGATTTCCGCCGAGGTGCCGGGCGACTGGCAGACCGTGTCGAACGCCGCGCAGAAGTCCGCCGTCAAGCTGCCCGACGGCTACCAGCAGGTGTCGTTCGAGAAGACGCCTTCGATGCCGATGTACCTCACCTTCTTCGGCGGCGGCAAGTTCGACGTTCTTTCGGACACCTTCAAGAACCCGCTCGACGGCAGCGAGATGCCGTTGCGCTGGTTCACGCCGCCGGGCCGCTCCACCTGGGCCACCTTCGCGATGGAGTGGACCAAGGTCGCCATGGACTACTATTACAACTACACCGGCATTCCGCTGCCGTTCAAGAAGTTCGACACCGTGGCGGCCAACGACAGCTACGACAACAAGCCGAACACCGGCTTCGGCGGCATGGAGAACTGGGGCTCGATCTTCGAGTTTGCCGACCGCGTGCTGACCAAGCCGGGCGACACGCCCACGCTGTATTCGGTGACGGTGGTCACGCACGAAATTGCGCACCAGTGGTTCGGCGACCTGGTCACGCTCGACTGGTGGGACAACGTGTGGCTCAACGAATCGTTCGCGCGCTGGTTCGACCGCCGCACCACGATCAAGTTTCATCCGAACTACTACAGCTTTTCGGACTACGTGCTCGACAAGCACACCGTGATCGTGGCCGACCTGAAGAACACCGCGGTGCCCGTGCAGCGCAACCTCAACGATGCGGGCTCGTTCGGCTTCATCAGCCCTTCGATCTTCGTCTACAACAAGGGCAGCCACGTGCTGGAGATGGTGCAGAACTACGTCGGCGAAGAAGCGATGCAGAAGGGCCTGCAGATCTACCTGAAGGACTACGCGTTCGGCAACGCCACGCCGTCGCGGCTGTGGAACTCCATCGAGAAGGCGAGCGGTGGAAAGAAAGTGGCGGACATCGGCGACAGCTTCATCCGGCAGACCGGGGTGCCGCTGCTCACCGTGGATGCGCAATGCGCGGGCGACCGCACCTTCGTGTCGATCAGCCAGGAACCGTTTCCGAACCAGAACGCCTACCCGGCATCGGCCTGGACCATTCCCGTGACGCTGGCCTACGGCGACGCGATGGATCAGCGCAAGACCTTCGTGATGGCCACCAGCACCACGCAGCTGGAGCTTCCGGGCTGCACCGCGGTGCTGGCCGGGCCGACCGGGCAGGACTACTACGTGAGCAACTACAGCACGCAGTCGTGGAGCGACCTGCTGGCCAAGGCGCAGAACTTTGCCGACAACAAGCCGCTGCTGCTCAACATCGAGAGAGACGCCTTCCGGCTGCTGTCGATCGGCCGCATCACCCAGGGGCAATACGACCAGATCAAGGGCATCGTCAACCTGCCGTCGACGCTCCTGGCCAAGACCGAGGCGAGCCAGCAGAAGATGCTGGCGCAAGACGCCGGTGGCAAGGAAGACTACCCCCACGCGCTGCGCTACCAGGGCAGCCTGAAGCTGCGCGACAACGAGAAGCGCTGAGGAGGAGGAGCACCGTCATGACAAAGGCACTCAATTACCTGGCGATCGGCACATCTGCGCTGCTGTTGCTGGCTGGCTGCGGCCCGGGCGGCGGGCCCGAGGCGGAGCTGGTCGGCGTCTATGCCGTGAAGAAGAACGGCGTCCTGAAAGAGCTCGTGAAGATCGAGCGCCAGGGCGGTCGCTACATCATGCGCGACAAGGTTCGCACGCCCGAGTGGAGCGAGCCCAAGATGCAGATGGAGCCCGTCACGCGCGAGGCCTGGCGCAGGATCACCACCGACACCGAGAACACCGAGTTCGTCGGCGTCGCGAGCGAGCAGCTCGGCGTGTTCAAGGTGCCGCCGGGCTGGAAGAAGAACGACTTCAGCACCGGCACCGGGTACTTCCTGTTCTATTCGCGAGGACCTGTCGAGGCCCACAAGCTGTGAGCTGCGCGCGATGAAGCCTGCTGGCTAGGCCGTTGGCGCGACGACCGCGCCTTCGATGCGGTGGCGCCTGAGCGCATCGGCCACGAAGCCGGTGGCCTTCATCTCCTCGACGAAGGCCGCCAGCAGCGCCTGTGCTTCTGCGCCACGGCTGGCCGGCGTGCCCATGGCCTGCTGAATTACCATGAAGCGGCCAGGCAGCACGCGCACGCCCGGTTCGCGCAGCGCCTCGGCTTCGAGCAGCTGGCGAATGCCGGCGGCCACCTCGACCTGTCCGGAACGCAGCGCGGCCAGTGCCGGGGCTGCGCCCTGAAGCCGCACGATCTCGGCCTGGCCGATTTCGCGCGTGAGGAACAGGTCGTAGGCGCTGCCCGCACCCACCGAAATGCGATGGCCCTCACGATCGATCTGCGCGTTGTCGGTGAGCTCCGATGCGTCGCGCACGAGGTAGCTGCCCTCGATCAGCACATAGGGCGCGGTGAAGCGCAGTCCTTCGCTGCGCGCCGGGTCGATGGCGAAGAAGCCGATGTCGGCCTTTTCGTTTTTCACCGCATCGACCGACGCCGCCGCTTTTTCGAACACCACGAGCTCGACGCTTACGCCGAGCCGCCGCCCGAACTCGCGCGCGAGGTCGATCGACACGCCCTGCGGCTCGCCAGTGGCCACATCCTTGTTCGCGAGGATCGGATTGCCGAGGTTGATCGATGCGCGCAGCGTGCCGGTGGGCGCGAAGGCGGAGACGAGGGCGGGCGAGGGGGTCGGCTGTGTCATGGCGTCCATTCGTCGGTAAAGGAGGAAAGGGATGAACGCCAGTTTACGAGCGCGGGTTCAACGCGCCGCCAGCGGCTCCAGGCCGGTCTTCGCAATGGTGGGCGCGGCGGCCGGCGAGTTGAGGTAGCGGATCAGCTGGCGCGCGGCGTCGGGCTGCTTCGAGGCCGTGGCCACCCCGGCCGAGAACACCGTCACGCGCTGCACCTCGGCCGGCAGCGGGCCGATGTAATCGATCCCGTCGATCGGCAGCAGTTCGCTCACTTGCTGCAGCCCCAGTGCCGCGTCGCCGCGCGCCACGACGGTGCCCACGCGCTCGCTCAGGATGCGCTTGCTCTTGGGCTTGACCTGATCTTCGATGCCGAGCTTCTTCAGCAGCTCGGTCTCGTAGTAGGTGCCGCTCGCGCTGGCCGAGTAGGCGATGGAAGGCGCCGCCAGCAGCGTGCGCTTGAGTGCGTCCACGGTCGAGATGTCGGGCTTGGGCGCGCCCTTGCGCACGGCAAACCCGATGGACGATTTCACCAGGTCGACCTGGCTTCCCGGCACCACCTTGCCTTGCGCCACCAGTGCGTCGAGCGCCGGCCGCGCGAGGATCACCACGTCGGCCGGCTCGTTGCGCGAGAGCCGGCTCGGAATGGAATCCTCGGCATTGCCCATGGAAGCGCCGTACGCCGTCTTGACCGTGCGGCCGCTGCTGCGCTCGAAGTCCGGGCGCAGGTCGTTGTATGCGGCCGTGAAGCCGCCCGAGGTCATCACGTGAATGTCGCCGCCGGCGGGCGGCGCCTTGCTGAAGCTGCCGCACGCCGCAAGAACGGAAGCCGCTACCAGCAGGCTGGCGCGGCGGGTCAGGCGGTCGAGCGAGAAGGTCTGGGTCTTCATGGTGTCTCCTGATGAATCACCTCATCCTAGTTAGCGAGGCTGTCAATCGGCCTTCAGCGTCTTCGGGGTAAACACCAGGGCCGTGGCCCGGCTGGCAGAATCCGGGAGAAGCGGCCCTGCTGTTTTTCGAACCAATGACCTACCTTCGCACCCAGCGCTTCGCTTCTCGCGGCCGCGCTATGGGCCGGCTTCACGCTGTCGTTCAGGCGCGCGGGACTTGGCGCATGGCAGGGCGTGGCCATTGTCAGTGCATGGTCGGCGATCCTGCTCATGCCGTGGCTGCTGTGGCGGGCGCTGATGCCAGCGGTGTCTGCGGGCGAGGCGCGCGCGTCGATTCAACTGCGGGGTAGATTGAACTCGCGCAGCGTGCCTCCTGTCGTCCTGCAAGGTGCCATACTCCGCCTGCATGCGCCTGAGCCAATTCATCAAAAACAACGTCGAGCCGATCCTCATCGAGTGGGAATCCTTCGCACGCACGATGATTCCACCGGCTGAAACAATGTCCGTCGTCGAACTGCGGGACCATGCGCATGAAATCCTGCTGGCCATCGCCGGCGAAATGGAGTCCGTCCAGTCCGAAAAGGAGCGCGAGGCGAAGTCCAAGGGACTCGCGCTGCCGTTCTTGAAAGAGACGTTCGCCGCCGAGCATGGTGGCTTGCGGCAGCGGGTGGGTTTCGATCTTTCCCAGCTGGGCGCGGAGTATCGCGCCCTGCGCGCCACGGTCCTTCGCCTGTGGATGCGGAACGTCGTTGTGGTCGATGCCGCGGTGCTCGAGGAAGTGGGGCGCTTCAACGAAGGCATCGACCAGGGCCTTGCCGAGGCCATGGCCACCTATTCCGAGCACGTCGCCAATTCGAGGGACACCTTCCTGGCGGTTCTGGGGCACGACCTGCGAAACCCGTTGAGCGCGCTCAGCTCCTGCATTCACCTTCTGGAGCTGGCCGGCGATACCAAGCCCAAGGAGCGCACCCTCCAGATCGCCAGGCGCAGCATCGCCTCGATCAACGACATGGTCACCGACCTGCTCGAGTACACCCGCACCCGGCTCGGCCGCGGCATCGAGGTGGTTCCGCAACGGGGCAGCCTGAGCGCCCTGTGCCAGGAGGCCTTCGACGAGGTCTGCGCGGCCTATCCCAAGCGGGCACTCGTTGCCGAGCTTCCGGCCGACGTGGTCCTGATGTTCGACGCGCCAAGAATGCGCCAGGTTCTCACCAACCTGCTGAGCAATGCCGTGCAGCACGGAGATCCCGCCCATCCCGTCACGCTGGTGGTGAGGAACGAAGACGCGCACGCAACCCTGATCGTCAAGAACCAGGGGCGGCCGATTCCTCCCGACGCGATGCAGGTCATCTTCAATCCGCTGGTGCAGGTGCCGACCAGAGAGTCGGCGCCGCACGAGCGGCCCGCCACGAGCCTGGGTCTCGGCCTCTACATTGCCCGCGAGATCGTCACGGGACACGGCGGCACCATCACCGTGACCTCGTCGGAGGCGGAAGGCACGGCATTCACCGTTCATCTGCCCCGCAGCGGCAGTCAGGCCACCCAGCCCGTCACCTGAGCCGGAGAGGCGCCGCTCAGCCAGTGCATTGCATGGCACTGACGACTGGACCGGCCCGTCATGAAGACTTTGGACTACAAGCCGGGTTTCCGGCCTCGTCTAGCTTGGCTTTCTCGAAACACCAACAAGGAGAGTTCGATGAAGCTGAAACAACGTATTACACCGGCTTTGCTGGCCATCGTCATGGGCGCCTGCGTTGCACCGCTTGCCCTTGCAGCGGGCGGCGGCGGGGGAGGTGGCGGAGGCGGTGCGGGTTCTGGCGGTAGCGGCGGAGGAAGCGGCAGTGCCGGCGTAGGCGCAGCCGCTGGTGCGAACGGCAACGGCGCGGGTGCGACCAGCGGTTCCAACGCGTCGGCCAATGCCGCAACGCCCGCGACACCCGCGACCCCGGCGACGCCTGGCACGGGCACCACGGCCACGACGCCGGCCACGCCCGCGACCCCGGCCACGCCGTCGCCGCAGTCTTCTTCGTCGACGTCATCGACGATGTCCGCAACGCCTGCAACACCCGCCGTGCCTGCATCCAGGTCGGACAACAGCACGACCCCGCCTGCGGTGCCTGCAACGCCCGCGCCCAAGAGGTAGCCGGCGGCAAACAAGGCAAACGAGGGCCGGCACAGCGATGGCGCTGCCGGCCCGTTTTTTCAGGCGAGCTGTCCGCTCGCCAATGCCGCAGCGGCGGCGCGTGTCTCGACGCCGAGCTTCTCGAAGATGTGCTCGAGGTGCTTGTTGACCGTGCGCGGGCTGGTGCCCAGGATTTCGCCGATGTCGCGGTTGGTCTTGCCCTTGGCAAGCCATGACAGCACCTCGGTCTCTCGCGGCGTCAGGGCGGCTTCAGCGAGCCGCGCCGAGGGCGCTCCGACGGCCCCTTCGCGCTGCACGGCGAAAAGAAGCATGGTCTCGCCGAGCGCGGCGGCGCCCAGGTTGCGCACCGAGAGCCGCGCGCCGGCCGTGGTCATGGCGGCGATTGCGGCGCCGGGCACGAGCACGGGCTCCAGCGAAGCGGGCAGCAGGCCCGGTGCCGGCGGCGCATCCATCGCATGCAGCCACAGCGCGGCCTGCGGCGAGCGCCATGCAACGCGCCCGCGCGCATCGACAAACACCACGCCCATGCCCGCCACATCGACGGCGTCGCGCGCCATGCGCGTGATGCGGGCATTGCGCGTGTGCGTATGCAGGCGCGCGAGCACCTCCTGCGCGCGAATCGGCTTCACCACGTAGTCGACGCCGCCGCATTCGAAGCCCTCGACCACATGCGCGGTTTCCGAAAGGCCGGTCATGAACAGCACCGGAATGTGCGCAAGCGCCGCGTTGGCCTTGATGCGCCTGCAGGTCTCGAAACCCGAAAGGCCGGGCATCAGGCCGTCGAGCAGGATCGCGTCGGGCACCACCAGCTCCAGGCGCTGCAGCGCGGCCTCGCCGTCGGCCGCGACCAGCACCGTGTAGCCGCTCGATTCGAGCGTGTCGCACAGCATGCCCAGGCTGCTGGGGGCGTCGTCCACCACCAGCACCACGGGGCGTTCGGTTTCAGGGGGCGAGAGTGTCTGCATCTTCTTCTGCGAGCGCCTTGCGTAAGTTGTCGAGTTCGAAGCGGTTGACCATGCCGCGCAGCCAGGTGCACGTGACGGCGGCCGGTGGAGACGCGGCGGCGAGCCGGTCGAGCACCTGGTGCAGGCCGCGCACGTGGCCCATCTGCACCAGCCGCATCAGCTCGGCGCGGTCGTCTTCGGACAGCGCGAGCTGCTCCGGCCGCGGCGCGATGTCGACGGTGGGCGGCATGGGATCGCTCGGCGCCAGCCACTCGAGGCCGAGGTGCCGTTCCAGCGCCGCAATCAGTTCCGACTCGATGACAGGCTTGCCCACGAAGGCTTGGCAGTCCGCGGCGCGCAGCAGCTCGGCCCGGTTCTCGAACATGTTGGCCGAGACGATGATGATCGGGATGCGGTCGAAGCCCGAGGCGCGTACCAGCGCCGCGGTTTGCCAGCCGTCCATGTCGTCCATGGTGAGGTCCAGAAGAATCGCGCCGGGCAGGTTCTCGCGCAGGCTGTCGAGGCACTCGGTGCCGCTCGCGGCCTCGCGCACTTCGAAGCCCAGCGGCGCGAGCATGCCGGCCAGCATCTGGCGCTGCACCGGCTGGTCGTCGACCACCAGCAGCGTGCGGCGCGCGCCGATGTAGCCCGACACTTGCCGCCGCAATGCACCGGCCTGCGCCTGCGGGCCGGGGTCCGCCACTTCGCGCAAATAAACCCGCACACCGAAGGTGCTGCCCGCGGGCGAGGTGGCGGCCAGCGCCAGTTCGCCGCCCATCAGCGATGTGAGGAGGCCCGTGATGGTGAGGCCGAGGCCGGTTCCAGGCTCGCCGCGCCGCCGACCGGCGGCCCCGCGCTCGAACGGAAGAAAAATGCGCTGATGGTCTTGTGGCGCCACGCCGATGCCGGTGTCGACCACGTCGAAGCGCAGCACCTCGCGCCGCGCATCCACATGCAGCGTGACGGTGCCGCTGTCGGTGAAGCGCACCGCGTTGGCCAGCAGGTTGATGAGAATCTGGCGCAGCCGCTTGGCGTCGGCATGCACCCAGGGCGGCAGCCGCCCGCTGTGCGTGTAGATGAAGGCAAGGCCCTTGCTTTCCGCCTGCGGCCGCACCATGTGCACGAGCTCGTCGAGAAAGGCGGGCAGCGCGAGCGGCGCGGGCTCCAGTTGCAGTCGGCCCGCTTCGATGCGCGCCAGGTCGAGCAACCCATCGATCAGCCCGAGCATGTGTTCGCCGCTGCGCTGGATGGTCTGCACGGCTTCGCGCGGCGGCGCCACGGCCTCGCCCTTGAGCAATATCTGCGAATAGCCCAGGATGCTGTTGAGCGGCGTGCGCAACTCGTGCGTCATGCCGGCCACGTAGCGGGTCTTGGCCTGGTTGGCGGCTTCGGCGGCTTCCTTCGCGGTCTGCAGCGCGGCGTCGGTGCGCTGGTGCGCCTCGATCTCGATCGTGAGCAGGTGGTTGTGGCGGTTCGATTCCTCCTGCGCCATCTGCCGGCTCTCGCTGCCCAGCACGATCCACCATGCGGCCACCGCCGCGACCAGGGAGAGCAGCGCAAACACCTTGAGAAAGGCGCTCTGAAGGGCCGGGTCCACGAGATCCGAGCCCACGATGGTCTCTTGCGCATACACCACGCCCATCACCGTGGCCAGCAACGCAACGAGCGAGGTGGCCACCATCAGGTAGTGCGCCACGCGAAAGTTGAGCCGGCCCGACAGCGCGGGCGGCAGCAGCGCCTGCAGCCAGCCGCTCATCTGCTCGGCCGCGCGCGAGTCGGTCTTGCAGCGGTCGTGGCAGCGCGATTCGAGCGTGCAGCACAGCGAGCAGATCGGTGCGCTGTAGGCCGGGCAGTGCGCCATGTCTTCCGACTCGAAATGGTTGTCGCACACCGAGCACTTGACCATCTGCCCGGGCGCCCAGCGCCGGATGTCGGTGCGCGCGAGGTAGTAGCGCCCGCGCGTGCGCCAGGCGAGAAGCGGCGAAACGACCAGCGCCGTCGTGAGCGCGATGAAGGGCGAGAACGCGCGGGCCCATTGGCCCAGCAGGCCCGAATAGGCCAGCATGGCAAGCCCGGCCGCCACCAGCATCGCGCCCAGGCCGACCGGGTTGATGTCGTACAGGTGCGCGCGCTTGAACTCGATGGTGCGCGGACTCCAGCCCAGCGGCTTGTTGATGACCAGGTCGGCCACCAGCGCGCCGACCCAGGCGATGGCGATGTTGCTGTAGAAGCCCAGCACGTGCTCCAGCGCCGCGAACACGCCCAGCGCCATCAGCAGGATCGCGATGACCACGTTGAACACCAGCCACACCACCCGGCCCGGATGGCTGTGCGTGAGGCGGGCGAAGAAGTTCGACCATGCCAGCGAGCCCGCATAGGCGTTGGTGAGGTTGATCTTCATCTGCGACACCACCACGAACAGCGCCGTGGCGCCGAGGACCCACGCCGGGTCGCGCAGCACGTACGCGAAGCCCGTGAGGTACATCTGTGTCGGCTCGATCGCGTGCACGGCCGGTATCTCGTGTTGCAGCGCGAGGAACGCCAGAAACGCGCCGCCCATCATCTTCAGCATGCCGGGAACGATCCAGCCCGGCCCGGCGATCAGCACGGCGGCCCACCAGCGGCCCCGGTTGGTGGTGGTTTTCTCGGGCAGGAAGCGCAGGTAGTCGACCTGCTCGCCGATCTGCACCACGAGCGAGAAGGCCACCGTGGCGGCCGCGCCGAACATCAACGGGTCGAAGCCGCTGCTGCCGGAGGTGCGGCCCACCAGGCCGGTGAAGTCGGCATACAGCTCGGGCTTCTTCACCATCACCGCGATGAAGGGGCAGACGAACAGCACGATCCAGATCGGCTGCGTCCACAACTGCAGGCCCGAGATGAGCGTGATGCCGCGCGCCACCAGCGGAATGATGACGATCGAGGACACCAGGTACAGCAGCCACAGCGGCCAGTCCAGGTACATCTGCAGCGCCAGCGCGAGGATGGCGGCCTCGAGCGCGAAGAAGATGAAGGTGAAGCTCGCATAGATCAGCGAGGTGAGCGTGGAGCCCAGGTAGCCGAAGCCCGCGCCGCGCGTGAGCAGGTCCATGTCCATGCCGTGCTTTGCCGCGTAGTAGGAAATCGGCAGGCCGGTGAGAAAGGTGATGAGCCCCACCACCAGGATGGCCCACAGGGCATTCGAGAAGCCGTAGCTCAGCGCGATGGCGCCGCCGATGGCCTCCAGCGCCAGGAACGAGGTGGCGCCGAAGGCCGCGTTGGCGACGCGGAACTCCGACCACTTGCGAAAGCTGCGCGGCGTGTAGCGCAGCGCGTAGTCCTCCAGCGTTTCGTTCGCGACCCACGCGTTGTAGTCGCGGCGGATGCGGAAGATCTTCTGGCCGGTGACGGGTTGCATGGTGGGGTCTTGCGGCAAGGGCGAGGGCGGCGGCATGGAAGGCAGCAGAGCAAGAAGCGCTCCGTGCGTGCTTTCTGCCCAGTGCACGGCCTGCGAGTCTGCGTGCCGGAGCGTTTCTCGCCGCTACGTTGAATGACGTATTCGCGGCAGCACAAGTGATTTCTAAAGTACCAGCCGTGGTGCTCGGGGCACCGTCCGATGCACTCTGATGGTGCGCCGGCCCACCCTTGATTTTTTCCTCAACCTGCCTGGAGTTCCTGATGTCGCGTGATTCCGATACTTCCCTCGATGCCCTGGCATTGCGCCGCCGCCGACTGCTGCAGGGCGCCGCCGCGCTGCCCGTGATGGGCCTCTCCGGCCTGAGCTTCGGCCAGTCGCAGTTCCCCACGGCCAAGGTCAACACCACCAAGCTCGCGGTGACCGACACCGAGGTGACGGTGGGCCAGCTGCACTCGTCCTCGGGCACCATGGCCATTTCGGAAACCGGCTCGATCCAGGCCGAGCAGCTCGCCATCGACCAGATCAACGCCATGGGCGGCATCCTCGGACGCAAGATCAAGGTGATCAAGGAAGACGGCGCCTCCGACTGGCCGACCTTTGCCGAGAAGTCGAAGAAGCTGCTGGTCAACGATCACTGCGCCGCGGTGTTCGGCTGCTGGACCAGCGCTTCGCGCAAGGCCGTGCTGCCGGTGTTCGAGAAGGAGAATGGTCTCCTGTACTACCCGACCTTCTACGAGGGCCTGGAGCAGAGCAAGAACGTGATCTACACGGGCCAGGAAGCCACGCAGCAGATCATCTGGGGCCTGGACTGGGGCGCAAAGGAGAAGAAGGCCAAGACCTTCTTCCTGGTCGGCTCCGACTACATCTGGCCGCGCACCTCGATGAAGATCGCGCGCAAGCACATCGAGAACTTCCAGAAGGGTTCGGTCAAGGGCGAGGAGTACTACCCGCTGGGCCACACCAACTTCAACTCGCTGATCAACAAGATCAAGGTGGCAAAGCCCGACTGCATTTTCGCGGCCGTGGTGGGCGGCTCGAACGTGGCCTTCTACAAGCAGCTCAAGGCCGCGGGCATCACGGGCGACAAGCAGTTCCTGCTGACGCTGGCCGTGACCGAAGACGAGATGACCGGCGTGGGCGGCGAGAACTTCGCGGGCTTCTACTCGTCGATGAAGTACTTCCAGTCGCTCGACAACGCGAACAACAAGAAGTTCGTCGAAGCCTTCAAGGGGAAGTACGGCAAGGACGCGGTGATTGGCGATGTGACGCAGGCGGGCTATCTGGGGCCGTGGCTCTGGAAGGCTGCTGTCGAGAAAGCCGGCAGCTTCGACGTGGACAAGGTCGTGGCCGGCTCGCCGGGCATCGAGCTGAAGACCGCGCCCGAAGGCTACGTGAAGCTGGACGCGAACCATCACCTGTGGAGCAAGGCGCGCATCGGGCAGGGGCAGCTGGATGGGACGTTCAAGGTGGTGGCGGAATCGAGCGAGCTGATCAAGCCGGATCCGTTTCCGAAGGGCTATCAGTAACCCTGTCTTGCTCCCTCCCCTCCCGGGGGAGGGCCGGGGTGGGGGCATGCGGCGTCACTGCCGGGCGCGCCCTGCCTGCCCCCATCCCAACCTTCCCCCGGAGGGGAAGGAGCTAATACCCAACATCGGAATTCGCTGCCATGAACCTGTCGGACATGATGAATATCGGCCTGATGCAGGGCTTCGCGGGGCTGAGCCTCTTCGCGGTGCTGCTGCTGATGGGCCTCGGGCTCGCGATCATCTTCGGCCAGATGGGCGTCATCAATATGGCACATGGCGAGTTCATGACCATCGGCGCCTACTCGATCTACCTGGCCGCGCGCGTCACCGAAAGCCTGACGCCCGCGTTCATGCCGTATTACTTTCCGATCGCGATCGGCCTCGCTTTCGTGTTCGCGTTTATCGTCGGCTGGATCGTGGAGTGGGTGCTCATACGGCATCTCTACAAGCGGCCACTCGACACGCTGCTCGCGACCTGGGGCGTGAGCCTGGGCTTGCAGCAGATCTTCCGCACCTTCATCGGCCCGAAGGAAGTGAGCCCGACGCTGCCCGAGTGGCTCATGGGCTCGTGGACGCCGCATGAGGGCCTGGACATTCCGATCAACGGCCTGTTCGTGCTGATGCTCACTGCGCTGGTCACGGGCGGCGTGCTGGTCGCGCTGCACAAGAGCCGCTGGGGCCTGCGTGTGCGCGCCACCGTGGCCAACCGCACGATGGCCAACGCGACCGGCATCGACACCATGAAGACCGACCGCCTCACCTTCGCCATCGGCTGCGGCATTGCGGGCATGGCCGGCGCGGCCTTCACCACCATCGGCTCGACCGGGCCGACCTCGGGCTCGCTCTACATCGTCGATGCGTTCCTGGTCGTCACCTTCGGCGGCGCGGCCAGCCTGCTCGGAACCGTGGTCTCGGCCTTCGGCATTGCGCAGACGCAGTCGATCTCGGAGTTCTTCATGACCGGCTCGATGGCCAAGGTGCTGACGCTCTCGCTGATCGTGCTGATTCTGATGATTCGTCCGCAAGGGCTGTTCGCCGTGAAAGTCCGCCGCTGATGAACCCGCTTTCTTCCTGGAGAACGTTCCGATGATGAATTTCATCAAGGCCTCGATCCTGCGCTACCAGCTCGGCAGCCTCTTGCTGCTGGTGCTGCTGCTCGCGGTGGTGCTGCCGCTGTCGCTCGACATCTTTCGCCTGAATCTCGTGGGCAAGTACCTTACGTATGCGTTCGTCGCCGTCGGGCTCGTCATGGTGTGGGGCTACGGCGGCGTGCTGAGCCTGGGGCAGGGCGTGTTCTTCGGCATCGGCGGCTATGCGATGGCGATGTTTCTCAAGCTCGAGGCCTCCGACCCGATCACCACCAAGATCCAGTCGACGCCCGGCATTCCGGACTTCATGGACTGGAACCAGATCACCGAACTGCCAGCCCTGTGGCAGCCGTTCAAGAGCCTGCCACTGAGCCTGGCGCTGGTGGTGCTGGCGCCGATGGCGCTGGCCTGGCTCGTGAGCTTTGCGATGTTCAAGCGCCGCGTGGGCGGCGTGTACTTTGCGATCATCACGCAGGCGGTGGCCCTGATCTGCACCGTGCTCATCATCGGCCAGCAAGGCTACACCGGCGGCGTCAACGGCATGACCGACCTGAAGACCATGCTGGGCTGGGACACGCGCACCGACAGCGCCAAGTACATCCTGTACTACGTCTGCGTGGGCCTGCTGGTGCTGAGCATCCTCTTGTGCCGATGGGTGCAGACCAGCAAGCTCGGGACGCTGCTGCTGGCCATGCGCGACAAGGAAGACCGCGTGCGCTTCTCGGGCTACGACGTGTCGAACTTCAAGGTCTTCACCTTCTGCCTGGCGGCCGGGCTCTCGGGCATCGGCGGCGCAATGTTCGCGCTGCAGGTGGGCTTCATGTCGCCGAGCTTCGTGGGCATCGTGCCGTCCATCGAGATGGTGATCTTCTGCGCCGTGGGCGGCCGCATGAGCCTCGTGGGCGCGGTGTACGGCGCGTTGCTGGTGAATGCGGGCAAGACGCTGTTCTCCGAGAGCTTTCCGGACCTGTGGCTGTTCCTGATGGCAGGTCTCTTCATCGGCGTGACCATGGCCTTTCCGATGGGGCTCGCGGGCCTGTGGGACGAAAAGATCAGGCCTTGGTGGAAGGGCCGCCGCCAGGCCTTGCGCGAAGCCGCGGTGAAGCCGCCGACGTCCACCGCGACAGCACCCGCACCGGCTTCTCTTTCTCCATCGCCGTCGCCCGAGCCCCAACTGCCCGATGGTGTCGGCAGCCAGCGCGCCTGAGAACCGAACGGAACACTTCATGAGCAATACCGACTTCGCGCTCGCGGTGGAAGACCTCACCGTCTCCTTCGACGGCTTCAAGGCCATCGACGACCTCACGCTCTACATCGACAAGAACGAGTTGCGCGTGATCATCGGCCCCAACGGCGCCGGCAAGACCACGCTGCTCGACCTGATCTGCGGCAAGACGCGTGCGAGCGGCGGCAGCATCAAGTTCAAGAACACCGAGCTCACGAAGATGGCCGAGCACAAGCGTGTGCGGCTGGGCATCGGCCGCAAGTTCCAGACGCCGTCGATCTACGAGAACCTCAGCGTGTTCCAGAACCTCGAGGTGTCGTTCCCGAAGGGCCGGTCGGTGCTCGGCGCGCTGGCGTTCAAATGCGACGACGAGGTCAAGGCCAAGGTACAGGCGGTGGCCGAGGATATCGGCCTTGCCGACAGGCTTCGCACCGAAGCCGGCCTGCTGAGCCACGGCCAGAAGCAGTGGCTGGAGATCGGCATGCTGCTGATGCAGGAGCCTGAGTTGCTGATGCTCGACGAGCCCATTGCGGGCATGAGCGCCCGCGAACGCGAACTCACGGCCGACCTGCTCAAGCGCATCTGCAAGAACCGCGCGGTGATCGTCATCGAACACGACATGGCCTTCGTGAAGCAGATCGCGCACAAGGTGACCGTGATGCACCAGGGAAAGATCCTCGCCGAAGGGCCGATGGAAAAGGTGCAGGCGGACCCGAAGGTCATCGACGTTTATCTGGGGCACTAGATGACCTGTCGTTTCATTCGTCGCTGTGTGGGTCATTCGGGGCGCGCTCCCGCCGACGGGGTACCTTGCTCCGCGAATGTCCTCCGGCCTGCGGCCTCCCCCTTGATTTCGCTGCGCAAGGCACCCCATCGACGTGAGCGTTATGCACGCCGGTCGTTGATCGGCCGTACACCACGAGCGTGTCCCAGTGCACAGGGCATCGGGTGCTCCCCGCAGCGAAATCAAGGAGGAGGCGAAGCCGGGGGACATTCGTGGAGGGGAGTACCCGGTGGCCTGTGCACGCGCCCTGAACAGAAGCACTCAAGGAGCCACTGAATGAGCAACATCATGCTGAAGGTCGATGACCTGCATACCGCGTACGGTCAGAGCGAGGCTCTGCACGGCATCTCGTTTGACGGCCATGCCAACGAAACCATCGCCATCATGGGCCGCAACGGCATGGGAAAGACCACGCTGTTCAAGAGCCTCATGGGCGTGCTGCCGATCAAGAGCGGGCGCATCGAAGTGGCGGGGCAGGACGTGTCGCGCGACGAGAGCTTCAAGCGCGTGGCCAAGGGCATTGCCTACGTTCCGCAGGGCCGGATGATTTTTCCGACGCTCACGGTGGAAGAGAACATCCAGACCGGCCTCGAGAACTCCAAGACCCGCCGCATTCCGGAAGAAATCTACGCCTTGTTCCCTGTGCTCTGGGACATGAAGCGCCGCAAGGGCGGCAACCTCTCCGGCGGCCAGCAACAGCAGCTTGCCATTGCGCGTGCCCTCGTTACCGACCCCAAGGTGCTGCTGCTCGATGAGCCTACCGAAGGTATCCAGCCTTCGATCATCAAGGACATCGCCAAGGCCCTCAACGAGATTCGCAAGCTTCGCGGCATCACCATCGTCGTGTCGGAACAGGTGCTGAGCTTTGCGATGGACGTGGCCGATCGGCTCTTCGTGATCGAAGGCGGCCGGCTCGTGCATGAGACCGCGCGCGACAAGACCGATGTGGACCACATCAAAGCCTATCTCTCCGTTTAACCACAACCCAACCAGGAGCCACTGCAAATGACGGACACGCTGATCAAGGTCGACCTGACCAAGTCGCCTACCGAGAACGAGAACATCCACAACCGCTGGCATCCGGACATTCCGATGGCCTGCTGGGTCAACCCGGGCGACGACTTCATTCTCGAGACCTTCGACTGGACCGGCGGCTTCATCAAGAACAACGACAGCGCTGACGACGTGCGCGACATCGACCTGAGTACCGTGCACTACCTCTCGGGCCCCGTGGGCGTGAAAGGCGCCGAGCCAGGCGACCTGTTGGTGGTCGACCTGCTCGACATCGGTGCCAAGCAGGACAGCCTTTGGGGCTTCAACGGATTCTTCTCGAAGAAGAACGGCGGCGGCTTCCTGACCGACCATTTTCCCGAAGCGCAGAAATCCATCTGGGACTTCAAGGGCATGTTCACCAGCTCGCGCCATGTGCCGGGCGTCAACTTTGCGGGCCTCATCCATCCCGGCCTGATCGGCTGCCTGCCCGACAAGCCCATGCTCGACATGTGGAACGAGCGCGAAGGCAAGCTCATTGCCACCGATCCCGACCGCGTTCCCGGCCTTGCCAACCCGCCGTTCGCAGGCACCGCCCACATGGGCAAGATGACCGGCGAAGCGCGCATCAAGGCTGCCGCCGAAGGCGCGCGCACCGTGCCGCCGCGAGAGCACGGCGGCAACTGCGACATCAAAGACCTGTCGCGGGGCTCCAAGGTGTTCTTCCCTGTGTATGTCGATGGCGCGGGCCTCAGCGTGGGCGACCTGCACTTCAGCCAGGGCGACGGCGAGATCACCTTCTGCGGTGCCATCGAAATGGCCGGCTGGGTGCACATGAAGGTCACGCTCATCAAGGGCGGCATGGCCAAGTATGGCATCAAGAACCCGATCTTCAAGCCGAGCGTGATCACCCCGCAATACAACGACTACCTGATCTTCGAAGGCATCTCGGTCGACGAGGCCGGCAAGCAGTACTACCTCGACGTGAACGTGGCCTATCGGCAAGCGTGCCTCAACGCCATCGAGTACCTGAAGAAGTTCGGCTACTCGGGCGCACAGGCCTATTCGATCCTGGGCACGGCACCTGTGCAGGGCCACATCAGCGGCGTGGTCGACGTGCCCAATTCTTGCGCCACGCTGTGGCTGCCCACGCAGATCTTCGACTTCGACATCAACCCGAATGCGGCGGGGCCGGTGAAGATGATCGACGGCAGCATCGACATGCCGCTCTCGCACGACCTGGCCTGACGCGCCCATGCCCACCTACGACTATGCCTGCGGGCAATGCGGCGGCTTCGAAGCGCTGCGGCCTTCGGGCCAGCGCGATGAGCCGGCCGCTTGCCCCGACTGCGGATGCGCATCGCCACGCGTGCTTTCGGCCGCACCGCGGCTCGCGCTGATGGCATCGGGCACGCGCCGCGCAATGGAGACCAACGAGCGCGCGAGGCATGAGCCGGGCAGCTCACGCGACTACGCGCGCTTCAAGCATCCGGCGGGCTGCGGCTGCTGCTCGGGATCGTCGCGGCGCAGCAGCGCGACAGTGACTGCGCCCAACGGTGCGAAGTCGGCGCCGTCGAAGCGGCCCTGGATGATTTCGCACTAATCCTGCGCCAAGACTGCGAGGCGGGTGGCGCCTTGGCATCTGCCGGATTGTTTCAATCTCGTGAACGCCGTGATTCGTTTTGCGGCGTTTTTCAATGGGTGTTCGGGATCAAACTTCATCTCACCAACCAACCCATTAGGAGATTGAAATGAATGCCTCGAAGATCCTCGCTGCCGCTGCTCTCTCGCTCCTGGCTGCTGCCGGTGCGCACGCAGAAACCTATGAAGGCGTGCTGACCGTGAACTCCGGCGTTTCGCGTTCCGAAGTCGCACCGCAAGCCGCTGCCGCCGCTCGCGCCGGCAACGAATACGGCGAAGGCGCCAGCGCCGGCGCACAAGCCTTCAACTCGACCGCCGACCGCTCGGTGATCCAGGCCGAAGCCGTCGCCAAGGCGCATGACCCGCTCGCGAGCCTCGACCGCCGCGCGTTCTACCGCGACGAAGTGCCGCAAGCCTACAAGAAGCCCAGCGTGTCGTTCACGCGCCAAGCTGGCCTGTAAGCCGATCTCTCGCGAATCAGCGCAATGAAGAATGGGCCCTCGTTGGGCCCGTTTTCCGTTGCTGCAGAAAGCCCCGGAGGGCGGAGGCACTGCGCGTTGCGCATCACTCGCGCGTCAACGCAAAGCTCTTTCGTATGCCACCGGTAGCCGAAGGCGCCACCCACAAATCGAACTCGCCGGGTTCGACGGTCGGCTTCATGTCGCGGCCGATGAACTGCAGGTCTTCCGCACCGAGCGTGAACTCGACCACCTTCGACGTGCCAGGCTCGATGCGCACCTTGCGAAAGCTCTTGAGCTCGCGAACCGGCCGCGTCACGCTCGCGGCGCGTTCGGCGGCATAGAGTTGCACCACTTCCTCGGCTTCGCGCTGGCCGGTGTTGGTGACGGTGGCGCGCACTCGCAGGGTGCTGCCGAGCGGCACCCTGTCGCGGCTGAGTTCGACGCCGTCGTAGCGCACCGGTGCATAGCCGATGCCGTATCCGAAGGGATAGAGCGCCTGGTTCGTGGTGTCCACGTAGCGGGTCTTGAACGCCATGGCCTGGTCGTTGTCGGGCAACGGGCGGCCGGTGCGCTTCTGCCCATAGTAGAAGGGCACCTGCCCCGATGTTTGCGGAAAGCTCACCGGCAGCCGGCCCGAGGGATTGAAGTCGCCGAACACCACGTCCGCAATGGCGGAGCCCGTCTGCACGCCGAGAAACCAGGTGACAAGAATCGCGTCGGCGTTGCGCACCGCGCCCCGCAGCGCCATGGCGCGGCCGTTGCTCAGCAGCACGACCACGGGCTTGCCGGTCGCGGCCACCGCCTCGGCCAAATCTTGCTGCGCCTGGGGAAGGCCGATGTCTGTGCGCGAGCGGGCCTCGCCCGACATGAGCTGGCCTTCGCCGATGGCGAGCACCACCACGTCGGCGTCGCGCGCGGCGGACACCGCGGCCTCGATGCCGCCCGCGAGCGGCGACTCGATGCCAGAGCCGCGCACCACGGTCAACGCCGAAGGGTCACGCAGCCCGGCGCGCAGGCCGTCTTCGATGCCGACGGGGGCCGACTGGCCCGGGAACAGGCTCCAGGCGCCGAGCAGGTCCTGCGTGCCCGAGGCGAAAGGCCCGATCAGCGCGATCTTCTTGCCGGACCTGGGCAGGGGCAGCACCGCGCGTTCGTTCTTCAGCATCACGATGGAGCGGCGTGCGTCCTCGCGCGCCAGCGCAATGTGCGCGGGGTTTTCGGCGCGGGCCTGCGCCGGTGGACCGTCGAGTCCGCGAAGCGGCTGGTCGAACAGGCCGAGCTTCTGCTTGACCCACAGCACGCGGCGCACCGCATCGTCCAGGCGGGCCATCGGCACTTCGCCCGAGGCCACGAGCTCGGGCAGGTAGCGCATGTACAGGCCACTCTGCATGCTGACATCGGTGCCGGCCAGGAATGACTGCTTGGCGGCTTCCCGGCCGTTGGCGGCGTAGCCGTGCGCAATCAGTTCCTCGTCGGCGGTGTAGTCGGACACCACGAAGCCCTTGAACTTCCACTCGTCGCGCAGCACGCCCGTGAGCAGCGCCGGGTTGGCGATCGAGGGGATGCCTGAGATCTCGTTGAAGGCACTCATCATCGAGAGCGCGCCCGCGTCCACCGCCGCGCGGAACGGCGGCAGGTACACCTGGCGCAGCGTGCGCTCGGAGATGTCGGTCGCGGCGTAGTCGAGCCCGCCCTCGGCCGCACCATAGGCCGCGAAGTGCTTGGGCGTGGCCAGCAATGCATCGCCGCGCGAGAGATCGCTGCCCTGGAAGCCGCGTACGCGCGCCGCCGCGAACAGGTTGGCCAGGTACACGTCTTCGCCCGCGCCCTCGATGCCGCGGCCCCAGCGCGCATCCCGGGCAATGTCCACCATGGGCGCAAAGGTCCATCTAAATCCGTCGGCGCTGGCTTCCACCGCCGCCGCGCGCGCGGTGCGCTCGGCCAGTTCGGGCTCCCAGCTGGCGGCCTCGGCCAGGGGCATGGGGAAGATGGTGCGAAAGCCGTGGATCACGTCGGCGCCGTAGAGCAGCGGAATGCCCAGTCGTGATTCGCGCACCGCCACCTCTTGCAGCACGCGCTTGCGCTCCAGGCCCTGGTTGTTGAACAGGCCCGTGAGCCGGCCGGCGCGCACGTCGTCGATCTCTTGTTGCCCATTGCGCTGGGCGGCCTGGGGATTGCCCGGGATGTTCGTGTCGGCGGGGCCGTAGAGGCTGAGCTGGCCGACTTTTTCCTCGACCGTCATGCGGGCGACGAGCGAATCGATACGAGCGTCCGCGCCCCCCTGGGGGCTCTCGGCGGAGGCCGGGGCAGCATGGGAGGCGGGGGAGGAGAGAAAACAGGCCAGGCCCAGCAGGGCCGCCATGGCGGGGATTCGAACGTGCATGGCCCGCCATTCTCACGCCAAAGCCTGACCGCATGGCGCGGTCGGTCTTTGGCGCTGTTACACCTGGTTCAACAGCGGCTGCCCCTCGGCCCAGCGGCGCAGGTTGTCCAGGAAGATGGCGGCCACCCGCGCCTCGTTGCCGTCGGAGTGGCCCGCGGTGTGCGGCGTGACGATGACGTTGGGCATCTCCCACAGCGGCGATTCGGCCGGCAGCGGCTCGTGCGCGAACACGTCGAGGTAGGCACCGGCCAGTGCGCCAGCTTGCAGTGCATCGATGAGCGCGGCCTCGTGGACCACCTCTCCGCGCGCCACGTTCACCAGGCGCGCGCCCACCGGCAAGCGCGCGAGCGCAACTGCATCGATGAGGCCGCGCGTGCGCTCGGTCAACGGGCAGCACAGTGCGAGCCAGTCGGCCTGCGGCAGCACCTCGCCGATGCGCTCGTAGCTCACTGTTTCCGCCGCGGGCGGCGCGGCCGTGGCGCTGCTGTTGCGAACGGCGACAACGCGCAGGCCCAGCACGGAAAGCAGCGAGGCCAAGCCCTGGCCGATCGGCCCCCAGCCGACGATGACCGCGGTCTGTCCCGCAAGGTCGCGTGGCAGCCCGCTGCCCACGAGCGGTGCCCAGTTTCGGTTGCGCTGTGCCGCCAGCAGCTGCGGAAAGCAGCGCGCCAGCATCAGCACGCCGGCGAGTGCGGTCTGCACCACGACACCTGCATTGGCGCCCGAAGAGGTCGTTACCGCCACCCCGCGTGCGCGCAGTTCGCCATACACCGGCCTGTCCGCACCCGACGAGTGGGCATGCACCCAGCGCAGCGACGGTGCGCCGCGCATCGCATCGTGAAAGCGCTGCGTTGCGGGCAGCACCGCGTGCTTGGTGGAGAGCCCGGTAATGTCGCGCGAGACGAAGGCCACGTCGGCATCGTCGCCAACGGCCGCGAGCACATACGGCCTGTGGCCCAGTGCCGCCGCGAGGCCGCCCGCGGTCTGGCGCGCGGCCTCGGCAGACATGAGGATGCGCAGCGGCTGCATCGGCGTCTTCCGGTGCGGTGTCACGTTACTCGGCGGTGGCGCCCGATTCGCGCACGATCAGCTTCCACTTCTCATACTCGCGGCGCGTGAATTGCCCGAACTGCGCGGGCGTGCCGCCGACCGGGTCGGCACCTTCGCGCACCATCTGTGCGCTCAGTCCCGGAAGGGCCTCGTTGACCGCCTTGTTGAGCAGTGCCATCACCGGCTCCGGCGTGCCCTTGGGCGCGAAGAAGCCGAACCACGAACCTGCCGAAAAATCCGGAAAGCCTTTTTCGGCCACCGTGGGCACATCGGGCAGCGAGCGCGAGCGCTGCAGGCTGCTGACCGCAACGGCGCGCAGCTTGCCCGCCTTGATGTGCGAGATGACCGAAGGGATGGTCGCGAACATGAATTGCACCCGGCCCGCGAGCAGGTCGTTCAACGCGTTGGCGCCCTTGTAGGGAATGTGCAGCGTTTCGGCGCCGATGCGCTTGCTGAGCATGAAGCTCGAAAGATGCGACGAAGTGCCGACGCCGGTGGAACCGTAGTTCAGCTTGTTGGGGTTGGCCTTGGCGTAGGCAATGAACTCTTCCATCGTCTTGGCGGGCACCTCGGGGTTCACGACCAGCACGTTGGGCACGTCGGCAATCTGCACCACGGGCACGAGGTCGGTGAGCGGGTCATACGGCAGGTTCTTGTAGAGCGTCTGGTTCACGGCCATGGGGCCGACTGAATTGACGATGAGCGTGTAGCCGTCGGCCGGTGCACGCACCACGAACTCGGTGCCGATGTTGCCGCCGCCGCCGGGCTTGTTGTCGATGACGAAGGGCTGCCCGAGCTTCTCGGACATCTGCTGCGTGACCGCGCGCGCCAGGATGTCGGTGGTGCCGCCGGCCGTGAAGGCCACCACCACGCGCACCGGCTTCGAGGGGTAGGCCGCTTGCGCGTCGGCACGTTGAGCCGCGGCCAGGCCGCCGGTGAGCAGGACCAGTGCCGCGACACCCGCGAAGCCGCGGCGCCGCATGGCAAGTGAATCGATGGATGGTGAAAGCTTGTCTCGTCTCATTTTCTTTTCCTCTGATGGGATGGTTCAGTTGCAATGGACTGTCAGTCGCGAAAGCCCGGGTCCATGCGGTCGAGCTTCCGTAGCAGCGCGGGCCATTCCATGAGTCCGTAAGGGCGGCGAGTGCCGGGCTGGTAGTTGTTCCAGGTTTCTTCCAGGATGTGCTGCGGCACCTCCACCAAAGGCGTGTTGCACGACATGGCGCCGATCTGCGCGCGGCAGGCCAGCTCGAGCCGATGCATCCAGTTGAAGGCCTCGCCCACGCTGCGGCCCACCACCAGTGCACCGTGGTTGCGGAAGATCACCGCTTCGCCCTGGCCCAAGTCGGCCAGCAGCGAGGCCTGCTCCTCGGTGTTGAGCACCACGCCCTCGTAGTCGTGGTAGCCGATCTTCAGGAATCGCATCGCGGTTTGCGTGAGCGGCAGCAGGCCGCATTCGAGCGAGGACACCGCCATCGAGGCCCAGCTGTGCGTATGGATCACGCAGGCCACGTCGGGCCGCGCGGCGTGCACGGCACTGTGGATCACGTAGCCGGCCTTGTTGATGCCGTAGTTCAGGTCGCCGAAGTCGGGCTTGGAGAGGATATTCCCGTCCTGGTCGACCTTGATGAGGCTCGACGCGGTGATCTCCTCGTACATCATCCCGTAGGGGTTGATGAGGAACGCGCCATGCTCGCCCGGCACGTGCGAGGAGATGTGGTTGGCCATCATGTCCGACATGCCGTACAGATCGACGAGCCGGTAGCAGGCCGCAAGGTCGACGCGGGCCTGCCATTCGGCGTCGGAGCAGCGGTCTTTCATGGAAGGGATCTGGAGCACGCCAGGGGTTGTCATCGCGGGGTTCCTTTCGATTGCAGGATTCAGGTCGTTCAGTCGGTGCCCAGCTGCAAGCGGCTGGGCAGGCGTTTCTCGATCGCGAACTTGAGCAATGCCGCCGAGCGGAAGATGCCGTGCGCGAACTTGCCGTAGGGCAGGGTCAGGAAGAGCGCCATCACCACGCCCAGATGCACCGCGAGCAGCAGCGCCATGAAGGCGGTGTCGCGCCAGGCGAGCAGCGCAAGGCCGGTCAGGCTCGTGAGCAGCAGCAGCGCGATGAAGCCGCGGTCCATCGGCCGCTGCGCAATGTCGCCGTGTGCCGCATTGCGCCGCAGGTTCATCCACAGCAATCCGACGGGGCCGATCACCAATCCGATACCACCGGCAGTGCCCAGCAGCACCGGCAGGCTCGTGAGCGCGTAGGGCGCTTGCAGGCCGAACAGGTAGTGGTAGAGCGTTGCCACGCACGTGGAGGCAAAGCACAGCATGAAGCCGTAGAAGGCGAAGTGGTGAAAGCGCCTGCGCCAGAGCGTGAAGCGGTCGTCGGCGTTGTTGCAGCCTTCGCCGTGGCCGCCGTCCAGGTAGGTGAGTCGCAGCACGTCGTGCGCGGCCTCGGCGCTGGCTGCGGCGCGCACGCCGGCCACTTCGGCGGGCGCGCTTTCCTGCGCCGGCGACACCTCGCGCCAGAACCGGCGCGTGCCCATGCCCAGTGCGAACACCACGAAGCCGAACACCGCGCCGAACACCAGCGCAAGAAAGTTGTGCGGAAAGATCGCGTAGAAATTGCCTGCGAGCGGCTCGTGCAGCAGCGCGCCCGTCATGGCCACGGCCAGCACCAGGAACAGCGCGAGGCCGGCGGCGAGTGCAAGCGCGACGGTGAGGCCGGCCTTCTTGTACAGCGCACCCATTGCAGATGGCCAGGCGTAGTCGTGGTAAGTCTGCATGCGCACCTGCGCCATGGCCTGCGGCACGTTCACCGCGAACTCGTGCGGCGGCGCGTACTGGCACGCATGCAGGCAGGAGCCGCAGTTGTGGCACAGGTTGGCCAGGTAGTGCGTATCGGCCTTGCCGAACTCGAGCCGCCGCGTCATTGCGGGGAACACCGCACAGAAACCTTCGCAATAACGGCAGGCGTTGCAGATCTGCAGGATGCGCGCGACCTCTCCTTCGCTCGCTGTGAGGGGCAGGGCGGGGCGAATGGGGATCACGCGGGCCGAGGCGCTGCCGATGCCGTCGGCGTCCGCACGGGCGCGCGCGACGAGGTCAGTGAGCTGCTGCAAGGGCGGTCTCCGGGGAATTCTTCGAAAGGTTCTTGGCGGCTTTTGCAGCCTGCGCGCCGGCGATGCGGCCGAAGGCGGTGCCGATGCTCATGCCCACGCCGGCCGTATAGCCCTTGCCCAGCACGTTGCCGGCCATCATTTCGCCGGCCACGAAGAGGTTGGGGCTCGGCCGGCCACCGAAGCGCACGGCCGCGGTCTGGTCCACTTTCAGGCCCAGGTAGGTGAAGGTGATGCCGGGGCGCACCGGGTAGGCGTAGAAGGGCGCGGTGTCCAGCGGGCGCGCCCAGTGCGTCTTGGCGGGCGCGATGCCTTCGGTGTGGCAGTCGTCGAGCGCGGTGTGGTCGAAGCGGCCGACGCGGCAGGCGGCGTTGTAGTCCTGCACGGTGCGCACGAAGGTGGTTTCGTCGAGGCCGATCTTCTGTGCCAGTTCGCCGAGCGTGGCCGCCTGCGTGCCGGTGAACACGGGCGGCATGAAGCGGCCGACCGCCTTCTGGTCGATGATCGACCAGGCGATCTGCCCCGGCTGCTGCGCCACGAGCCGACCCCAGATCGCATAGCGCTTGGGCCAGAAGTCTTCGCCTTCGTCGTAGAAGCGTTGCGCGTCGCGGTTGACCACCACGCCGAGCGAGACGCAATCGATGCGCGTGCAGATGCCGCCGTCGTAGAGCGGCGCGCGCGCGTCGATGGCCACCATGTGGCCCTGCGACGGATCGCCGATGCTGTCGGCACCGGCTTCGATCATGTACTTGAGCAGCACGCCCTGGTTGAAGCGCGTGCCGCGGATCAGGAAGTTGTCGGCCGGCCATTCGCCGCGCTCGTTCTGGCCCCAGGCCTCGCGCAGCCATTCGCGGTTCGATTCGAAACCGCCCGCGGCCAGCACGCAGCTCTTTGCTTCGATGCGTTCGCCGGCTTCGGTGCGCACCGCCACGAAGCGTTCGCCATCGAGTTCGACCGAGGCCACGGGCGTGTCGCAGCGGATCTGCACGCCGAGCCGTTCGGCGCTGCGGTAGTAGGCGTTGACCAGCGCCTTGCCTCCACCCATGAAGAAGGCGTTGGTGCGCGCCACGTGCAACGCGCCCGAGAGCGGCGGCTGAAAGTGCACGCCGTGGCTGCGCATCCAGTCGCGGCAGCTGGAAGAGGCGCGGATCACCAGGCGCGCCAAGCGCTCGTCGGTGAGCCCGCCGGTCACCTTGAGCAGGTCTTGCCAGTACTCCTCTTCAGGGTAGGCGTCGATCAGCACGTCCTGCGGCGCGTCGTGCATGCAGCGCAGGTTGCGGGTGTGCTGCGAATTGCCGCCGCGCCATTCCTTGGGCGAGGCCTCGAGTAGCAGCACGGAGGCGCCGGCCTCGCGCGCCATCAGCGCGGCGCACAGCGCGGCATTGCCGCCGCCGACAACCAGTACGTCTATCACTCGTGGGCCTCCTTGGAATGCAGGAGACTTTAGGCAGCGGGGCCTTCACGCGAAAGGCCGAAAGAGGCAACGGGTGTTCAGTTTTCGAGAAGACTGGCGCCGGTCCAGCGGCCTTCGCGCACCAGGGCGCGGGCGGTGTCGGCAAGCACCACGCGCGCCGCCAGCGCGGCGGGCGAAAGCTCGTCGTCGGAGAGGCTGACGAGCAGGTTGCGGCGGCCTACATGCGCATCGCTGATCTGCGTGAGCTGCAGGTCGTCGCGGTCGTGCCGGGCCGTGGCGGCGCCGGGCTGGATGGTGGCGCCATGGCCGGCGCGCACCGCGTCCATCAACAGCGCCAGGCCGTCCACTTCGGCAACGATGCGCGGCGCAATGCGCGCCCGCGCGAAAGCCGCCGTGAGTGTGGCGCGCAGTCCGTGGCTGCCGCTGGGAAGGATGAGCGGTACCTCGGCCAGCTGCGACAAGCGCACCTTGGTGCCGGTGGGACGTTGCGCGAGATCCGGCGACGCGATCACGAAGAGCTTTTCCGCGAGCAGCGGCAGCACGCTCCAGCGGCGTGGCGTGTCGGTCTGGAACAGCACCGCCAGATCGAGCTGGCGCGCGTGCAGCATGGTCGTGAGGTGCCCCGAGAGCGCCTCGACCATGTGCAGCCGCACCTCGGGGTAGCGCTCCTGCATGGCGCGCATCAGCGGCACGCCGAGCACCGTGGCGGTGGTGGGCGCGAGGCCCACGCTCACATGGCCCGAGAGGCGCGCCTGCTGCGCCGCGCGCACGGCGTCGTCGGCATGCCGCAGCGTGAGTTGCGCCTGGTGCAGAAAGGCCAAGCCGGCATCGGTCGGCGTCACGCCGGTCGAGCTACGCTGCAAGAGCCGCGTCGAAAGCTCGCCTTCGAGCCGGCTGATCTGCTGGCTCAGCGCCGACGTGACCACGCCCAACTCGACGGCCGCGCGGCCCATGCTGCGGAGTTCGCAGACCTTGACGAAGTAGCGCAGTTGCCTCAGTTCCATGCCCGCATCATCGCGCAGGCATGGCCGCCGGTTGCCGCTTGCGCAGCAGCAACCAGCCGAACAGCGGGGCCGTGATGTACATCACCACCGAATAGATCGCGGCCGGCAGCGCGAGCTGAAAGCTGCCCAGCACGCTCACCGCGATGAAGATGGCCAGCGTGGAGTTGTGGATGCCGATCTCGTAACTGATAGCCGTGGCCAGCGGCTTGTCCAGGCCCGCGGCTCTGCTCAGGTAGTAGCCCGCGAGCAGGCTCAAGAGGTTGAACAGCAGTACCGGCAGTCCGATTTCGGCGAAGGTCGCTGTGATGGTCTTCCATTCGTTCGCAATGGCGAGCACGATGACCACCGCAAGCACCACGGCGCTGAAGATCTTGGTCGGCTTTTCCATGCGCGCCGCGAAGCCGGGCTTGCGCGAGGCCACGAACATGCCGATGACCACCGGCACCAGCACGATGGCAATCACCTCCACCAGCTTGCGCGTCTGCAGCGGCACCACCTGGCCGCCTTGCGCAAAATGCCCGATGGCCCAATTGGCGATGAGCGGCAACGTGACGATCGACAGCAGCGTGTTCACGGCCGTGAGCGAGATGTTCATGGCCACGTTGCCGCCGAACAGGTGCGAGAACAGGTTCGCCGAAATGCCGCCCGGCGAAGCCGCGAGCAGCATGAGCCCGATGGCGAACACCGGCGACAGCCCGAAGCCCACGATGATGGCGTAGCAGGCCAGCGGAAGGCCGACGACCTGCAGCGTGAGCGCAATGGTCACCGCCTTGGGGTGCTTGAAAAGCCGCCGGAAGTCGTCCAGCGAGAGCGAAAGCCCGAGCCCGAACATCACCAGCGCCAGTGCGCCGAACAGAAAGCGGGTCACGATGAGCGTAGCGTCCATGCCTTGTTGTCTCCTCTTTGTGCTTCTTCTAAAAAAATGGCTGCCGGCACCTGTCGCGCAGGCACCGGCAGCCGTGCAAACCGGAATCGGCGCGTGTTCTTATTGCTTGTAGCTGTCGTCGATGCGGTCGAGCTTGCGGATCAGCGACGGCCAGACGAACTGCCCGCCCAGGCCGCCTGTCTGGACCTTCATCGCCTGGCCCACGCCTTCGACGATTTTCGGGTTCACCTGCGTGAGTTCGCTGCCGCCCGACTGCGCCGCAATCTGGATCTGGCAGGTGTTCTCGAAGGTGTACATCGAAAGGAAGGCGTCTGCAATGGTCTTGCCGCAGGTCAAGAGGCCGTGGTTGCGCAGCATCAGGAAGTTGGCGTGGCCCATGTCGGCCTGCAGGCGCGGCTTTTCGTCGTCGCGGAAGGCCACGCCTTCGTAGTCGTGGTAAGCCAGCGAGGCCAGCACGAAGGTCGATTGCTGGCTGATGGGCAGCACGCCATTTTTCTGCGCGCTCACGGCGATGCCGGCCCTGGTATGGGTGTGCAGCACGCACTGGATGTCTTCGCGCGCGGCATGCACGGCGCTGTGGATCACGAAGCCGGCCGGGTTCACGGGGTAGGGCGAGTCGATCATCTTGTTGCACTGCTGGTCGACCTTGACCAGGCTCGACGCGGTGATCTCGTCGAACATCAGGCCGTAGGGGTTGATCAGGAAGTGGTGCTCGGGGCCGGGAATGCGCGCGCTGATGTGCGTGAACACCAGGTCGCTCCATCCGTAGAGCGCTACGAGGCGATAGCAGGCTGCGAGGTCGATGCGCAGTTGCCACTCTTCGGCGGAGACGAGTTTCTGAATTTCGGATTGGGAGTTGGCGTTCATGGTGGTGTTTCCTTTGTCTGGGGTCAGGCGGTGGCCGGTTCTTTCAGCACCGTCTTGTAGATGCTGTGCTTGGGTTGCGCCATCAGACGACGCAGCATGGGCTCGAATTCGCTGATCGGCAAGGTCTCGGCTTTCGGGTCGAAGGCGGGGTTGTCGTAGAGCGCGCAGAACTCGGCCGTGCGCTCGTAGTGCGGGTGGTCCTTGAAGTTGTCGCGCATGTCGCGGTCCAGCCCGATGTGGTGAAAGAAGTAGTGGCCCTGGAAGATGCCATGGTGCTGCACCATCCAGTGGTTGGCCTCGCTCACGAAGGGCTTGAGGATGGCGGCCGCGATGTCGGGATGGTTGAAGCTGCCGAGCGTGTCGCCGATGTCGTGCAAGAGCGCGCACACCACGTATTCCTCGTCGCGGCCGTCGCGCAGGGCCCGGGTGGCGGTCTGCAGCGAGTGGGTGTAGCGGTCGACCGGAAAGCCGCCGTAGTCGCCTTCGAGAATCTGCAGGTGCCTGACCACGCGCGCGGGCAGGCCGCCCGTGAACTGCATGAACTCGCCGCCGATCAGTTGCCAGTCTTCGCGCGTGCTCTCCTGCATGCTCTTGAAACTTGCCCGTTCGCTCATCGTATTTGTCTCCGTGTTCCTGGGGGATGGCGGCCACTGTAGACCCGGGCTTGACGTTCAACTGTCAAGAATTTGACAATGCAGGGCTCTGGTAAACCCCCGATGCCGCTGCCCAAACCGCGTCTTTCCGCCTCCCATCGCGCTGCGATGGAGCGCAACCCATGGTTCATGAGCATGCCGCGGGCACAGCGCGAAGCACTGCTGGGGGCGGGCGAACTCATCCATGTCCGGCGCGGCGCGATGATGTTTCGCCAGGGCGACCCGATCCATGCCGCGGGCGGCGGCTTCTACGGCCTGCTGGCCGGCACGATCAAGATCTCGTCGCTGCGGCAAGACGGGCGCGAGGCCATCCTCGCGGTGCTCGAACCCGGCAACTGGTTCGGCGAGATCACGCTGATCGACGGCTCGCCGCGCACGCACGACGCCACCGCGCTCGAGGCCCTGGACGTGCTCGTGGTGCCGCCCGAGGCGTTTGCCCAGCAGATGCGCGACGTGGTCTTTGCCAACGCCATTGCCGCCATGTTGGCCGCGCGGGTGCGCATGCTCTACGGCCTGACCGAAGATGCCACGCTGCGCAGCCTGCGCGCACGCGTGGCGCACCGCCTGCTGGTGCTGGCGCGCGGCGATGCCACCCAGTCGGTGCACTTGCGCCGCACGCTGATGCTGCCGCAGGAAGCGCTGGCCATGATGCTCGGCGTGACGCGCCAGACGCTCTCGAAAGAGCTCAATGCGCTGGCGGGCGAGGGCGTGATTGGGCTGGGCTACGGGCGCATCGAGCTGCTGTCGCTCGATGCGCTGCAGGCGCTGGTCAGCAGCGGATAGTTCAGCGCATTCAGCGCAACACCCGCCCGTCGGCCGAGATGCTGATCAGGTCGATGTTTCTCGACGGGTCGCGCAAACCGGGGCGCAGGTTGACGCGGAAGCCGCCCACGTCGTAGTCGGTCATCGCGGTCATCACGCGCTGCAGGCTCGCGGTGGTGAAGCCGCGGCCCGCGCGGCGCACCGCTTCGCCCACGACCTTGGCCGCGATGAAACCTTCGAGGCCTTCGTACGACGGCGTCTGGTCGGAGTTGTCGACGGCGGCGCGGTATTCCTTGACGATGGGAATGGCCGAGGGCCGGGGCGACGGCACCACCTGCGAGATCACGATGCCGCCGATGTCCTTGCCGAGCTCGGCATAGAGCGGGTCGATGCCCACGATCGAGAAGGCCATGAAGCTGCCGGTGTAGCCACTCTTGCGCAGCTTGCGGATCGCGTTGGCCGTGGTGCCCGAGAGCGACACCAGCACGATGGCCTGCGGCGTTTGCTGCTGCACCGTCTTCAGCGCCGCGTCGAGCTTGTCGCCACCGGCGGGAACCAGGGCGGTGGCCACCAGCGCGGGGACCTTGAGTTCGGCGATGGCCTGCTGCACGGCGGCCAGGCCGGCGCGCCCCATGGCGTCGTCGTCACCTACCAGCGCGATGCGCGTCTGCCCCACGGTCGCGCACTGGCGCACGATCTTCAGGGCCTCGTCGATCATGCCGGGGCGCACGTGAAACACGTTCGGGTGGGCCGCCTCGCGCAGCGAGTCGGAAGCGGCGAAAGGCGCGAACAGCAGGTTGCCCTGCTGCGCGGCCACGGCCGCTCCGGCATCGCTGCTCGCGGTGCCCACGAAGCCGAACAGCATGTCGGCCTTGTCGGCGCCGAGCAGGGTGCGGGCATTGGCGGTGGCACGGGCGGCGTCGTAGCCGTCGTCGAGCTGCAGCAGCTTGAGCTGGAGGCCGCTGGCCGCATTGCGCTCGTTGAAGTCGCTCACGGCCAGCCGGCTCCCGGCCGCGAAGGCCAGGCCGATTTCGCCGGCCGCGCCGGTCAGTGGGACCGACTGGCCCAGCAGCACGACCCGGGCGCCCGCGGCCGCCTTGGTGGATTGCGAGAGAGCCGGAAGAGAAACGCCGCTGCCCAGCAGCAGTGCGCCGCACGCCTTGCCCAGTAGGGTTCTTCGAGAGCTGTTCATATGCCACCCCTTTGTTCACATTAGTAAAAAAGTGTAGCAATTTCGGTGCCCGCAGGGAAGAGAAACCCGAACGCCTGGAAGCCAGGTGCGGAACGCAACCGGAACGAAGCTCCAGCGAATCGCTGACGCTTGCCTTCGCGGTTCGCTGATGGGACGGGCGCATCCGAACCGCATTGCGGCCGCTGGCCCTCAGTCTCCCTTGATACCTTGCACGCGGATCAACTCCGCCCAGCGTGTGTATTCGCTGCGAATCAGGCGGCCGAGCACGTCGGGCGCGCCGCCCGCCGGGGTGATGCCCATGGCGACCATCCTGTCGCGCACCGCCGGTTGATTCAGCGCGCTGTTGAATGCGGTGTTGAGTCGCCGGATCGCCGGCTCAGGCGTGCCCGCCGGGGCCGCGAAGGCGTACCACGGCTCGATGACGAAGCCGGCAAAACCCAGTTCTTCCATCGTCGGAACGTCCGGCAGGTTGACCGAGCGCGTCTTGCCCGTCACCGCCAGCGCACGCACCTTGCCCTGCTTGATGAAGGGCAGGATGGAAGGCTCGTTGTCGAAGAACACCGGGACCTGGCCGCCGATGAGGTCGGTGATGGCAGGCCCCGATCCCTTGTAGGGCACATGGGTCATCTCGATGCCCGCCATCTTCTTGAGCAGCTCGGCGGCGAGGTGGTTGGACGCGCCCACGCCCGAAGACGCGTAGGCCAGGGGCTGGCGCCTGGCCCGGTCTACCAGGTCCTTCACGCTGCGGATGCCCGCTTCGTTGTTGACGGCGAGCACATTGATCGATGCGCCCAGCAGGATCACCGGCGCCATGTCCTTGAACAGGTCGTAGCCGACGTTCTTGTACAGGCTCGAATTGATGGCGCAGCTGCCGATGCTGCACTGGACCAGCGTGTAGCCGTCGGCCCGCGCCTTCAGCGCCGACGCCGTTCCCACGCTGCCGGCGGCTCCGGCACGGTTATCGACGATGACGGGCTGCCCCAGCTCCGCTGAGACCGCATTGGCAAGCAGGCGCCCGACCACGTCGGCGCTGCCACCGGGTGGAACCGGGATGACCAGCTTCACCGGGTGGGCTGGATAAGTCTGTGCGGCAACAGGCCAGCCCGCAGCAGCGGCGAGGCCGAACAGAAGGGCGGCGAAGAAGCGGCGTTCCATGCTATTTCCAGCCGTCGACCAGCCGCTTGAGTTGCGCCAGGTCCGCTTCCGGCAGCGGCCAGGTGCTGGGCGGCCGGGCCGCGCCGCAGTCTCGCCCGGCGTATTGCAGCGCCGCTTTCACCACGCTCACGTTCGAGCCGTTGCGCTCATGCGTGCGCAATTCCTCGAAGGCCGCGATGCCGCCGATCAATTCCATCGCCAGCTGGTGGTCCCCCTTCGCCAGCGCGGCGTGGATGCGCACGGACAGGTCGGGCCGCACGTTGATCAGCCCCGAGGTGAAGCCGCGGGCGCCCACCGCATACATCGGCGGGGCCCAGGGCTCGGCCAGTCCGCACACCCAGGCCAGGCCGCGATCGGCGACCTGCGCCATGGCCTGCACCAGGCGCAAGGGCGTGGGCGACGCCCATTTCACGCCGATGACCTGCGGAATTCGGCACAGGGCTTCGATCACCGGCAGGCCGATCGCGTCGTCGCGCAGATAGAGCACGACGGGCAGGCCGTCCGCCGCGTCGGCAACCCGGCGCACATACGTGACCACGCCGCTGGGCGCGACGAAGGGGTCGGTCAGCTGATGCACCATCAGGGCGGCGGCACCTGCCTTGCGCGAGGCGCGCGCCAGGGCGCAGGCGTCGTGGACGCTGCGCCCCACGCCACCCAGCAAGGGCACGCGGCCACGGACATGTTCCGCCGCCGCATGCACCATGCGCTCGGCCTCCGCCATGGTCAGGCCGAAGAACTCGCTGGTGTTGCCGTTGGCCACCAGCACATGGACGCCGGCCTCGATGGCGCGGTCGACGACGGGCCCCAGGCGGTCGGGCGCGATGCGGTCCGCATCGTCGAAGGGCGTCACCAGGATGCCCGAGATGCCGTCCAGGGCGGTCCTGAGGGGAGTTTTCGGTTCAGTCATGTGGTCGGTCTCGTGTGGTTGCGCGGGTGTTGTCGTTGGCCTGCCTGGGCAGAGAAGAGACGGACAGGCGCAGGCTGCATGCCATCGCCTCGCCGGGCGCGAGCACGCGCCAGCCGGTGTCGGCGCGCGCCGCAGTCAGGTTGGCGGCGTCCGCGACATGCGAGACCGGTTCCACGCAGAAGTACGCGCCCGGACCTGGCCGATGCAATACCAGGTGCTGCAGCGCGGCGCTGGCCAGCAGTTCGATGGCGGGGCCATCGGCCGCCGCCATCCGCGCTTGTCCGTTCCACCCGCCGTAGTAGCGGGTGCATTCGACATCGGGCAAGGCGTTCGCCGACGCGTAGTCGTCCGCCGGACCGATCGGCACCGGCGTGCTCGCGAGGAATTCGGCGTCCGCCGGCCAGACGGTTCGCGCATCGAACTGCAGGCTGTGCGCGAAGCGGGCCGGGAAGTAGGGATGAAAGCCGCAGCCGCCCGGCATCGGCTCTCGGTCGTCGTTGATGACCCGCAGGCTCAGCGTGATGCCTGCGGCGTCGAGCGCCACCGCCTGCTTGGCCCGAAAGGCCCATGGCCAGCCGTGATCCCCCGGCCCATGCACATAGGTCATGGTGGCGCGATCAGCTGCGTGTTGCTCCAGGCGCCATGGACGCTGCTGGCTGACGCCGTGCAGCGCGTGCCGTTCCCCCGGATGAAGCGGCAACTGCACCTTGCCCTGCGTGCCCGCGATGCGCCCATCGCGGATGCGGTTCGAGAACGGAACCAGGGGATAGCAGCCGGCCTTGGGCCACTGGGTGGATTCGAAGCCGCCGGCGCGGACGGCGTCGCCGAGCGGCACCAGCCAGTCGATTCGTTCGCCCGCGGTGGCGCGGGAGCTGAGGCCGGTGACGCGTCCGCCGGCAGCCGGTGCCAGCGTTGCCGTCAGCGCTGCGCTGCGCAGCGTGGTTTCGGGCGTCACGTTCAGATGCATCGCCATCCGCTCACGACTTCGAACTGCGGATGGTGACGTCAGACCGCTGCAGCAGCGCCGGCGACAGCGCCAGGCCCAGGCCCGCGCCGGGCGGAACCGTCGCATGGCCGGCGCGGACATCGGGCAGCTGCGTCACGAGCTCGCGATACCAGCCTCCCAGGTAGGCGCGCACCACTTCCTGCAGCACCACGTTGGTCGTGCTCATCGCCAGGTGGAGCGACGCCGCGAGCACGACCGGGCCGGTGCAGTCATGCGGCGCGACCGGTTTGTGAAAGGCCTTCGCGAGGGCCGCGATCTTTCTGGCTTCGGAAAGACCCCCGACCCAGCCCAGGTCCAGCATCACATAGTCCACCGCATTGTTCTTGAGCAGCTGGATGAATGGCTGGACGGTGGCCAGCGTCTCGCTGCCGCAGACCGGAATGCGCGTGCGCGAACGGAATTCGGCGATTGTGTCCAGGTTGGACATCTGGACCGGGTCCTCGATCCAGTAAGGCTTGAACTCCTCGAGCGCCTGCGCGATCCGCACGGCCATCGGCAGGTTCCACATCGAATGGAGCTCCACCATGATGTCCATCTCGTCGCCGACAGCGCGCCGGATTTCCCGGAATGGCGCGAGCGCGGTGTCCAGGTCGCGGGCCGAAATCGACTGCCCGCCGCTGGCCTGGGCGAAGGGATCGAAGGGCCAGATCTTCATCGCCTTGTAGCCCTCGGACAGCAGGCTTTCGGCCAACGCCGCGGGGCGCTTGACGAATGCAACCTGGTCCTCGTAAGGCCCTTCGGGCGCGACGTCGGCGCTGGCCTGCGTCACCGAGCGACGCTGCGGGGCCTTGTTGTAGGTGTAGCCCGCGCAGGTGTTGTAGACCGGAACGCGTTCGCGCACGGCGCCGCCGAGCAACTGGTAGAGCGGCTGTTGCGTGACCTGGCCGAACAGATCCCACAGCGCGATGTCGACCGCCGAAGCGGCGCGCGTTTCGGCGCCGCTGCTGGCAAAGCCGACATAGCCGTACAGCAGGTGCTGGCTGTGGGCTTCGATGGCGAGCGGATCCTTTCCCAGCAGGTAGGGTGCGACCAGCTCGTGGATCTGCGCCTGCACGGCCTGCGCGCCACGAAAGGTTTCCCCCAGGCCCACCAGGCCGGTGTCGGTATGGATCTGCACCCACAGGATGTTCGGATAGGCCGCCGCGTGGACCGTATCGACTTGCGTGATCTTCATGGGGCTCGGCCTCAGGCCGTCTTTGGATGTTCCTTGACGCGGCTGACCAGCTGCGTCGGGTTGACGAATTGCAGCGCGATCAGCAGCCAGGCCAGCGTGACCGCCATGTAGACCATTGCCATGGCATCGACCGACTGCGGCGCACGAACGCCCGCCGCAAACACTGCGTAGTACAGGGCCACCACCAGCGTCTGCGAATCCGGGCCGGCCGTCAGGAAGGTCAGCTCGAACATGCCGATGGTGCGCACCAGCACCAGCAGGGAGGCCGCCAGAATGCCCGGCGCCAGCAGCGGCAACAGCACGTGCCAGAACAGCTTGAAGGTGTTGGCACCGAACACGCGCGCGGCGGATTCGAGGTTGACATCGATCTGTTCGATGAACGGTGTCATCACCAGGATCATGAACGGCACGGCCGGAATCATGTTCGCCAGGATCACGCCGAAGATGGTGCCCGCGATGTGCGCCTGGTACATCACGGTCGCCAGCGGAATGCCGTAGGTGATCGGCGGGATCATCAGCGGCAGCAGGAACAGCCCCATCAGCAGGTTCTTGCCGCGGAAGTCGCGCCGCGCCAGCGCGTAGGCCGCCGGCACGCCGATCAGGATCGACAGGAACACGACGGCGGCGACCACCTCGATCGTGACCCACAGCACGCTGTCGAGCTGGAACTCCTTCCAGGCGGTCTGGTACCAGTTGAACGTGTAGCCATCGGGCAGCCAGGTGCCGAGCCAGCGGCGGGCCACCGAGCTGGTGCCGACCGCGGCCACCATGAGTGCGACATTGACGATGAAGAAGCCCATCACCAGTGCAACCAGCGACTTCCAGAGTTTCATCAGCAGGCGGTGCGTATCCATGGTCAACCTTTGCCGCCGGAGACGGGGCCCCGATAGAACATTCCGCGCGCGCCCAGGACCGCGGCAACGACGATCAGCTGCACCACGCCCATCAGCATCGCGACGGCCGAAGCCATCGAATAGTCGTAGCGCTCGAAGGCGGCCTCATACGCCGCGATCGAGATCACTCGGGTGGCACCGGCCGGCGATCCGAGCAGGACCGCTGACGGAAACACCGAGAAGGCCTGCACGAACGACAGCGCGAAGGCCATCGCCAGCCCCGGGACCAGCAGCGGCAGATAGATATGCCGGAACTGGTTCCACGGCGTTGCGCCCAGGGTCGAGGCGGCGCGTGGCAGGTTGGGGTCGATGCCGGTGATGTACGACAGCGTGAGCAGGAACGCGAACGGGAAGCCCGAAATGATCAGCGAAATCAGCACGCCCCAGTAGTTGTGCGTCAGCCGGATCGGGCCTTCGTAGACGTGCAGCCATTGGAGCGACTGCGACAGCCAGCCCTTCGGGCCGAAGTAGCCGAGCATGCCCTCGGCGATCAGGACGGTGCCCAGCGTCAACGGAATGACCAGCAAGGTGGTGATCAATTTCTGGAAGCGGCTGCTGCGGCGCATCTGATAGGCGATCGGCAGCGCCACGCCGACGTTGATCACGGTGGCGGGAATGGCCAGCTTGAGCGTGGTCCACACCGTGTCGCGCAGGTTGTCGGTGGTGAAGAACTGCGTGTAGTTCGCCAGCCAGTTGCCTTCCATCGGACGGAACGACAGCTGCAAGCCGTAGAGAAACGGATAGACGAACAGCACCACCATGAACAGCGTCGCCGGCACCAGCAGCAGCAGGGACCGGTCGAACGAAGACGGGCTGGCGCTGGTCACTGGAGTACCTTCGCCTTCGGCTGCGGTGCTATTCGCCTTCGGAACGGCCGTGCGGCTCATGGCACCGTGCCCGTGGCTGCATCGACGGGATAGGCCAGCGCCTTGTCCGGCGCAATGGCCAGCGTGACCGGATCGCCGACTCGCAGGCGCGCCGTCGTGCGCACGATCAGCTTGAGCCCGCCGGCCACCTCGACGTCGACGATGTTGTCGTGGCCGCAGTATTCGACATTGAGCACCCGGGCGGCGAAGCTGTTGTCCACCGGTGAAGAGACGACGTCGATTTCCTCGGGCCGGATAGCGAGCATCGCCTTGCCGCCCGCGAGTGGCTGCATCGCGCGCGCGGTGAGCGCCAGGCCGCTGCCGGCGAGTTGCACCGACGCGCCGCCCTCCGAGCGCACGTTCAGCTCCACCAGGTTGCGATAGCCCATGAAGCGGGCCACGTCCAGGTTGGCCGGCTCCGCGTAGATGCGCTGTGGTTCGGCAATCTGCTGTGACACGCCGTCCTTCATGACGACCACGCGATCGGCCAGCGACAGCGCCTCATCCTGGTCGTGGGTGACGTAGATCGTCGATCGTCCCAGTTCGCGGTGAATGCGGCGGATTTCGGCGCGCATCTCCAGCCGCAACTTGGCGTCGAGATTCGACAAGGGCTCGTCCATCAACACCAGGGGCGGCTCGATGACGATCGCCCGGGCGATCGCGACCCGCTGCTGCTGTCCGCCGGACAACTGGCCGGGCAGCTTGTGCGCCTGCGAGTTCAGCTGCACCAGGTCCAGCGCCCGCTTCACGCGCTGCGCCGACTCGGCGGCCGGCACGCCGCGCATCGCGAGCCCGAACGCGACATTGCGCGCCACGCTCATGTGCGGAAAGAGTGCGTAGTTCTGAAAGACCATGCCAAAGCCCCGCTTTTCAGGCGGCAGCACATCGATGCGCGTGTCGTCGAGCCAGATGCTTCCATCCGTCAAGGGCAGCAGCCCGGCCAGGCAATTGAGGGCCGTCGACTTGCCGCAGCCCGAAGGTCCAAGCAGCGCGATGAACTCGCCGCGCTTGACCGTCATGGTCAAGGCATTGAGCGCGGTGAAGCTCTGCACGCCCTTGCCCGCGGCAAAGCGGCGCGTGACGCCATCGAGGCGCAGCTCGGAAAAGTCTGAAGTCATGGAGACGCAATCCTAGGAAAAGAAGCAGCCCGCAAGCGCCCGCATGGGCGCATGCAGCATCGGTCGGGCGCGGCGCAGTGCGGGCCGCGAATCACTTGGTCTTGCGGGTGCCGATGTCCTGGTCCCAGCGGCGGAATGCATCGACCATGGCCTTGGTCTCGAGCGGCACGGCATGGGGGAACTGGGCCAGCCACTGGTCGTACTCAGGCCGTCCGAACTCCTTGATCACGTCCTGGCTCTCCTTGGGCGCCAGCGACAGCGGCACGTCCTTGATTGCCGGGCCGGGATAGAAATAGCCCTTGTCATAGGTCATCGCCTGCTGCTGCGGCTTGAGCAGGAATGCCATGAGGTCGAGAACCACCGCTTGCTTCTCCGGCGGGACACCCTTGGGAATCACGATGTAGTGCGCGTCGTTGACCCACGTCATGCCCTTGAAGGGCAGCACCCGAAAGTTCTTCGGCACGATGCCCAGCGCCCTGGGGTTGATGTCCCAACCCGTCACCGTCAGCGTCATGTCGCGCGAGCCTTCGCCCAGCTCCTTCATCACGGCCGCGGTTCCCGTCGGGTAGTACTCGATGCAGGTGTCGAGCTCCTTCAGGAATGCCCATGTCTTGTCCCAACCGTTGACCGGATCGGCAGGATTCTTGTCACCCAGAAGATAGGGCAGCCCCATCATGAAGGTGCGTCCCGGACCGGAGTTGGCGGGCCGTGCATAGATCAGCTTGTTGGGATTGGCCTTGCACCAGGCCAGCAGCTCCTGGGGCGTCGTCGGCGGCGTCTTGACCTTGTCGGGATTGAACTCGACCAGCGGGCCGGCAGGCATGAAGACGATGGCCAGGCCATGGTCCTTCGCGAGCGCGTGCATCTTGTAGGCGTTGGGAAGGTAGTTCTCCTGCAGCTTGGGGAACTTGGCCGCGTAGTCGGGGAACAACTTGACCCACAGGTTCATCTCGAGGCCGGCGGCGAGCGCGTCGGTGCCGACAATGATCATGTCGATGTCGCTGCGGCCCGCGTTCTGCATCGCCTTGATCTTGGCCGGGATCTCCGGCGCGGGCGCCTTGGTGAAGGTGAACTTGGAGACCAACTTGGGGTTCTGCGCCTGGTAGGCCTCGAACGCCCCCTGCGTCAGCGCCAGGTTGCCGGCGGCGTCGATCACGTTGATCACCACCGGCGACTTCGGCAGTTCCTGCGCCTGGACCAAGCCGATGCCGGCACAGCTCGCCGCCCCGAGAACGGCCGCGAGGAGGGCGTGGCGATGCCGCGAGAAAGAAACTTGGCGCATTCGGAATCTCCTGGTGGTGGGCTTGGCAGGCGGGATTTTGTAAGACAACTTCTGAGTTGTCACCCGGGTTTTTGCTGAGCCCGCGGATACTCGCCCAACTCTGGAGAAGCAAAGATGGTTGGGGGAAGGGGCCTCGTTGCTCCCGTCAAATCGCGAAGATCCGCTATAGTTGTCTGACAAAGACTAAGGGGTATCGGTTCGATGGCGGAACACTTGCTAGACGTCCATGGCGGCACGCTGCCCGACCAGATCTACGCCCGGATGGTCGAAGCCATCCTGCGCGGGGACTACATCGACTCGAAAAAGCTGCCGACGGAAAGCGAACTGGCCTCTCGATTCGGGGTCTCGCGGCCGACCGTCCGGGAGGCACTGTCGAGGCTGCGATCGGATGGAATCATCGAGTCCCGCCGCGGCTCGGGCAGCCACGTCGTGCGCGCCCCCGGCACGCCGGCATCGAGCATGCCCCCCATCAGGAATTATTCGGACATCGAGCGGTATTACGCCTACCGCACGGTGGTTGAATCGGGGGCGGCGGCCGCTGCTGCGGAGTTCCGCACTGCCGACGACCTGGCGACGATCAGAGCCTGCCTGGAAGCGCAGACCCTGGCCATGGAGGGTGGAAACAAGGGCATCGAAGACGACGTCCGCTTCCACATGGCGATCGCGAAGGCCTCGCACAACCAGTTCTTCGTGGCCGCCGTCGAAACGAGTGTCGCGCCCATCAGGCAATTCATGGAGCTGGCGCGCAGCGTGCGATCGAAGATGACCGTCGAGCGTGCCCGGCTGGTCCAGAGGGAGCATGAGCAGATCCTCGACGCCATCGAGAAGCGATCCCCGGCCGACGCCGCCGAGGCCACACGGCTCCATATCCTCAACGCCAAGCGACGAATCTTCGACGCGGCGAAATTGCGGTAGAGCGCGGCGGCCTGGAGCCCCGTTCGCTGGCTAAACTCCGCGGCTTTTCCTTTTCGCAGAGGAGCGACTCGCGATGGCTGTGCTGGACACCGGTCCTTACTTCCACGGAACGCGGGCGGACCTTCACGTGGGCGACCTGCTCACCGCAGGCTTCCGCTCAAACTACGACGGCCGCGTCGTCATGAACCACATCTACTTCACCGCGTGGGCCAAGGGCGCCGGGCTGGCGGCCGAAATAGCGAAGGGCGACGGCCGTGCCCGCGTCTACATCGTCGAACCCACGGGCGCCTTCGAGGACGACCCCAACGTCACCGACAAGAAGTTTCCGGGCAACCCCACACGCTCGTACCGCAGCCGCGAGCCGCTTCGGATCGTCGGTGAACTGGAGACATGGGAACCGTTCGATGCGGCGTACATCCAGCAGTTGAGGGAGCGCATACGCACAGGCATGGGAGAGATCATCAATTGAATCCCTCCTGCCATGCCGCGCCGGGTAGCGATCCGCTGGTGCCGCCGTCATATGGCGACAGCATCTTGGTACGCCTCCGATTCACGCTTGTCCAGCATGCAGTCGATGAATGCGCGCAGTGCGGGCGGTACATGGCGGCGGCTGGGGTGGTACAGAAATAACCCCGGCCGTGTGATCGACCAATCGCCGAGCACCTGCACCAGCTGCCCTCGATGAAGGTGCTCATCCACGGTCGTACGCTCGAACGCATAGGCAATGCCCAGTCCCTGCAGGGCCGCGGCCACTCCGATTTCAGAATCATTGGTGACCAACGGTCCTTCGACTGAAACTTCAATCCGCTTTCCCTTCTTTTCGAACTCCCAGCGGTAGGCGCGTCCATCGACTTGGAGTCGCCAGTTGATGCAGGTGTGGCCGTGCAGGTCAGCTGGCGTGCGCGGCGTGCCGCGACGCGCCAGATAGTCTTGCGACGCGACAGCGATCATCTTCACATCCGGCGTCAGACGCACGGCGATCATGTCTTTCTCCAGCCGTCCTCCAACGCGGATGCCGGCATCGAAGCGACCGGCGACGATGTCGCTCAATGCATCGTCTACGACGATGTCCAGTGCCACGTCGGGGTGCATGCGATGAAACCGCCCCAGTCTTGGAGCGATGACCTGCCGGGCCGCCATTCCCAACGTGTTGATGCGCAAGGCGCCGCGCGTCTGTCCGCCCGCCGCACTCGCCTCGTCGACAGCATCGGCCATTTCCCGGAACAGCGGAGCGATGCGTCCGTACAACTGAGTTCCCGTGACGGTGGGAGCCACGCTGCGCGTGGTGCGGTTCAGCAGCCGTGTATTCAGTCGCGCCTCGAGTTGGCGGATGGTCTGGCTCAGCGCTGAAGGGGAGAGCCCGAGGTGCTCCGCGGCACGCGCGAAGCTTGCCCGCTCGACCACTGCTGCAAAAGCCTTCAACTCGGCAAAATCGGAGCCGCGCATTATGTATTGCCTTCTTCATAGCCCATGAAAATTCTAGATGATTCCCTAATTTCTATCGGAGGGGCATCCTGACGGCTTCACCACCAAGAAGTCATCTTCATGAGCCCCCTGAACATTCCAGAGCCGATCACCGCTTATTACGCGGCTGATCAACAGAACCCGGAGGCGCTTGCCCGCTGCTTCACTGCACAAGCCGTCGTGAAAGACGAAGGCCGCACCTACACCGGCCCCGAAACGATCAAGGCGTGGGAGATCACGGCATGAGCTTCGACCTCCAACTCGCGGGTCGGCGCGCGCTGGTCACGGGCGGTACCAAGGGTATTGGCGCCGCTGTCGTCCAAGGTCTGCACGACGCCGGTGTGCAGGTGATGGCCACGGCACGCTCGGCGCCCACGCGCTCGACCGGGGACGTGATTCATGTTGCCGCCGATCTTTCGACGGCCGAGGGCGCCGGCAAGGTAGCGCAATCGGTGCTCGAGCATTGGGGCGGCGTAGACATCCTGGTCAACGTACTCGGCGGCTCCAGCGCACCGGGCGGCGGCTTTGCCGCCCTTGACGATGCACGGTGGTTCGCTGAATTGAATCAAAACCTCATGCCGGCCGTCCGGCTCGATCGAGCGCTGCTGCCCGCCATGCTCGCGCAGGGCTCAGGCGTCATCATCCACGTCGGCTCGATCCAGCGCATGTTGCCTTTGCCGGAATCGACGACCGCCTATGCGGCGGCAAAGGCGGCCTTGTCTACCTACAGCAAGGCGCTGTCGAAAGAGGTGACGCCGAAGGGCGTGCGCGTGCTGCGCGTGTCGCCGGGATGGGTCGAGACCGAAGCGTCGGTTGCGCTGGCCGAGCGCCTGGCCGACCAAGCCGGCACGGACTACGAGGGTGGCAAGCGGATCATCATGCAATCGCTTGGCGGCATTCCGCTCGGCCGGCCGGCCAGGCCTCAGGAAGTCGCCGATCTCATCATCTTCCTGGCATCGCCACGGGCAGGCTCGATTTCTGGCTCCGAGCACCTGATCGATGGAGGGACCGTCCCTACGGTCTAGGCGAGCCACGTGCCTCACAGCATGCATGCGTCTTCAAGACAAAGCAGGCAAGCCTCGAGGGCCGCAAGAGCCTCGGGACTACACGCCAGTCAGCCCCAAGGCGATCTTCCATTTTGTTGCGCGGTTGTCTAGAAACTCGAATCTAAATTTCTCGCTCGAGCGATTTGCGCGCTCAAAGCGTCAATAGCGAGACCAACTTCGCAACCCTGTAAAGCACGTTTTTTTCTACCATTTCGATTCCGGTTCTTTCCATCAATCCCACCGCAGTAACCCAATGAACTCACTCATTCGCAAGCTTCTTGTCGCCGCTGCGGCGACCGCCAGCATCGTGGGTCCCGGCGGTGGCGCCCATGCTCAACAGGTGCACGCAAAGAACGTCGTGCTGGTGCATGGCGCCTTTGCCGATGGTTCCGGGTGGCGCGGCGTCTACGACCAGCTGATCAGCCGAGGCTACCGAGTCACCATTGTTCAGAATCCACTGACGTCCTTGGCCGATGATGTGGCGGCGACGCGGCGGGCGCTCGCCCGACTAGACGGCCCCACCGTCCTGGTCGGTCACTCCTGGGGTGGCACGGTAATCACTGAGGCGGGCATCGATCCGAAGGTGGTTGGTCTTGTCTATGTCTCCGCTCTCTCGCCCGACGCTGGCGAAACCACGAGCGAGCAGTACGCTGGATTTACAGCCCCCGACTTCGTGATCGACACGCAAGCCGACGGATTCGGATTCATCAATCTGGAGAAATTCAAGATCGGCTTCGCGAGTGATGCCAGCGATGCGGACGCGGCTTTCTTGCGTGACTCGCAGGTGCCGATCAACATGTCGGTGTTTGCGACCAGGCTCGATCACGCCGCATGGCGAACCAAGCCAAGCTGGGCTGTGATTGCGACCGAGGACAAGGCCTTCGACGTCCGTATGCTGCACAAGATGGCCAAGCGCATTGGTGCCACGGTGGAAGAGGTAAAGGCAAGCCATGCGGTCTTCATGACCCAACCGAAGAAAGTCGCCGACGTGATCGATCGTGCTGCCAGGGAAGCTGGGCGGAAAGCTCAGTGAATCCCCTGAATTCGAGGCGATCGTGCGCTGGGCCGCGAGCAACGACGGGTCGGCTCCGATTCACGAACCGTACAGCGAAGGCCCCGATTCGCCGACTTCTCCAAGGTCATAGCTTGGCCGTCCTTCAGCCGCAGAGACACTTCCTCCACATCATCAGCAATGCGAACGCACAGACGCGTTCGATCGCGTGCAAGCGGAGAAAATGCTGCCTGATACCGACTGCCGTCGAGCTTGCCGGTGCGCGATCAACCGGCGTCAGGGTGGCAGCACCAGCGGTCCGCAGTTCTCGTCGGCAACGAACACCGCGACCAGTTTCGCGTGGCGCACCGGGTCCGGGTTCTCCGCAAAAAGATGCAGCGTGCGCGGCGGCTCGAAGAAGGTTTCGCCGCTCTTGTAGGTTCCCACGGGCCCGCCGCCGAGCTGCGAGCGGATCGTGCCTTCGAGAATGATCGCAGTCACCGAGCCCGGATGCCGGTGCGCCGGCGAATAGGCGAGCGGCGGAAAGTCGACGAGCACCGTGGTCACCGACTTGCCCGGCACATTCGGCAGCGCTTCGCACGAGAGCACCTTGACCGAGGTGGCGGGCCTTGCATCGGCACCCGAGCCTGCGGGCGCCGGAGCGGACGAGAACATCGGCCGTGCCGCGGTGCTGCACACATCCGCGAACCATTGCACTGCGGCCTGGCGGTTGCCGTGCGGCACGAGTGCCCAGCCGGCGGCCAGCACCACGGAGAGCGCCGCAACGCCGGCTCCCCACTGGTCGCGATGAAACCGGGGCGCCTTCACGACGCGGCTCCCAGCCGCTGGTGCAGCCGCATCGATGCATGCCAGCCCAGCTCGCGTTTCGCCTTCTCGCTGCTGACTTCGGGGTTGTCCTCGGCGATGTTGAAGATGCCGCCGCGCGCATGCCGCAGCGCAAGCACCGCCGCCCAGGCCGCGGCTTCCACATGGACCGGGCACGGACCCTTGGGCCCGGCTGTCGACGTGCCCGGGCCGTAGAACTGCCCATAGCGCAGCACCGTTCCCTCGATGCCCTTGGCGCCCAGCACGCTGCGCTCCAGCGCCGCCACGCCGTCCACGCTGACGCGCCGGGTGCTTTCGGCTTCGAGGTCGAGCGGATGTTCTTCGAGGTGGGGCAGGGGCCCCGGCGCATAGGCCCAGGCGATGCTTTGCGCCAGCAATCGGCGGCTGCCGGCGGCCAGCGCCGCGGCCACGAGGTTGCGCGTGCCTTCGGTGCGGACTCGGGCGTTGCGATGGACGGCATCGGCCATCAGCTTCGGGTCCAGGTCCGGCGGCAGGTCGGTGAGCTGGTGGATCACGGTCGTCGGCGCGATGCGCATCAGCGCCGCGCGCAGCGCCTGAGCGTCGAACACATCGACCACGACCGGGACCACGCCGCGCGCCTCCAACCCCCGCGCTCGCTCGGCGCGCCGGGTGCTGCCGTACACGGTGTAGCCCGCATCGATCAACAGCGGGACGAGCGCGGTGCCGATGGCACCCGCCGCACCCGCCAGGAATATCTTCTCGCTCATGGCATGTCCTTGTTCTGGCCGTTCGACGTTTCCGAGCTTAGGTTTTCGATGCCCCATTCCAAAGAGCCAAGATTCGTCAAAATGACCAGGCCATGATCCAAGAGAAGAAATCTCCCGCAACCCTCCTGAAGATCGATCGCGCAACGCTGACGCCGCTGCACCGGCAGATCTACGAGCGCTTCAGGGCGGCCATCGAGCAGGGCGTGCTGCGCGCGGGCGATCGGGTGGCGTCGGCACGCAGCCTGGCCAGCGAGTTGGGCGTGGCCCGGGGCACCGTGGAAACGGCCTACAACCAGCTTGCGGGTGAAGGCTATTTTTCAGCGCAGGGGCAGGCGGGCACGGTGGTGTCCCCGTCGCTGCCGTCGCGTCTGTCGGCCCGCCGTGGGCCCCGGCAGGCAGAGGTGCCGGCCTTTGAGCAGACGCTTGCCGAAATCGCACCGCCGCTGCCCCTGCAGCTGGGCATTCCGGCGCTCGATGCGTTTCCACGCAAGCTCTGGGCGCGACTGGTGTCGCGCCGGGCGCGGGCGACGACCACCGCCGACATGTTCTATGGCGATCCCTCGGGCCACCCGGCGCTGCGCGCGGCCATTGCGGCCTACCTGCGGGTGTCGCGCGGCGTTCTCTGCCATCCGTCGCAGGTGTTCGTGACCGGCGGATATCGCGCGTCGCTCGCGCTCAGTTCGCACACGCTGCTCGGCAAGGACGACCGCGTGTGGATCGAAGACCCGGGCTACCCGCCGACACGGCAGGTGCTGCGCAGCGCCGGCCAGCGCGTGGTGCCCGTGCCGGTGGACGAAGAAGGCATGGTCGTCGCGCAGGGCATGCGCAAGGCAGCGAAGGCGAAGATGGCTGTCGTCACGCCTTCGCACCAGGCACCCCTCGGTGTTTCGATGTCACTGGCGCGCCGGCTGCAGCTGCTCGATTGGGCCTCGCAGGCAAAGGCCTGGATCGTCGAGGACGACTACGACGGCGAGTACCGCTACGCCGGTCCGCCGCTGCCCGCGCTCAAGAGCCTGGACGGCCACGATCGTGTGCTGTATGCCGGCAGCTTCTCGAAGGTGCTGTACCCCGGCCTGGCGCTGGGCTACGTGGTGGCGCCCGACTCGCTGCGCGATGTCTTCGCTCAGGCCGCGCAGACGTGGTCCAACGGATCGCCGCAGATCACGCAGGCCGTGGTGGCCGATTTCATGCGCGAAGGCCACTTCTCGCGCCACCTGAAGAAGATGCGGCTGCTCTATGCCCGCCGCCGCAACATGCTCGCGGAGGCACTGCTGAAGGCACTCGGCGACGAAGTGCGCATCGACCTGCAAAGCGGCGGCATGCACCTGATCGCGCGCTTCGATCGGTGGCAGGAGTGCGACGAGGAATTGGCCCGCCGCGCGCAGCTCGCCGGCTTGAACTGCCAGCCGCTGTCGGTGAGAGGCACGGCGAATTTCCGTGACCAGGGGCTGCTGATGGGCTTTACCAACATCGGCTCCGCCGTGCAGGCGCAGCAGCTTGCGACGACGCTGAAGGCCGCCTTGGACCGCAGGCTCTGAAGCCCGGGCCTGAAAGCCCAGTGCGGCTCAGGCGCGCTGGAACACCAGGTCCCAGACCCCGTGGCCGAGCTTGATGCCGCGGTTCTCGAACTTGGTCAGCGGCCGGTACTCGGGCTTGGGCGCGTAGCCTTCGGCCGTGTTGCGCAGCAGCGGTTCCGCGGCCAGCACCTTGAGCATCTGCTCGGCGTAAGGCTGCCAGTCGGTGGCGCAATGGATGTAGCCGCCCGGGCGCAGGTGCGCGGCGAGTTTTTTCACGAACTCGGGCTGGATCAGCCGGCGCTTGTTGTGGCGCTTCTTGTGCCACGGGTCGGGAAAGAACACATGCACGCCGGCCAGCGTGTCGGGCAGCAGCATGTGGTCGAGCACGTCGACGGCATCGTGCGCGCAGATGCGGATGTTGGTGATCGACTGCTCGCCGATGCGCTTGAGCAGCGCGCCCACACCCGGCTCGTGCACCTCGCAGCAAAGAAAGTTGGTCTCGGGCCGCACCGTGGCGATGTGCGCGGTGGCCTCGCCCATGCCGAAGCCGATTTCGAGCACGGTCGGCGCGGCGCGGCCGCCGAAGGCTGCCGTCAGGTCGAGCGGCTCGGGCTTGTAGGGGATGAGGAACAGCGGGCCCAGTTCGGCAAAGGCGCGTGCCTGGCCGTCTGTGGTGCGGCCGGCGCGCTTCACGAAGCTCTTGAGGCGGCGGTGCAGCGGATGCGGTGTGTCGTCGGCCGCGTGGTCGTCGCCGCCGGGCGGAAGGTCGTGGGGCACTGTGTCGGGAAAGGTCATTGCAGCCGCGAATTGTAGAGATCGCGCCATTCGGGCACCCAGCCGGCCAGCGCCGCGGCGCATGAACCGCCCCGCGCCGCGCCGAGGCCGAGCACGCGCGCGGCCGCGTCGAGCGACGCCAACGCGGCCTCCGGCGTTTCGGTGGCGACGGGCGTGGCGCCGTTCTGCTTGGAGAGCTTGTCGCCGTCGGCCCCGCGCACCAGCGGCGTGTGCAGGTAGCTGGGCGTTGGCAGGCCGAGCGCGCGCTGAAGCAGGATCTGGCGCGCGGTGTTGTCGGCAAGGTCTTCGCCCCGAACCACGTCGGTCACGCCTTGCTCGGCGTCGTCGACCACCACCGCGAGCTGGTAGGCCCAGGGGCCGTCGGCGCGGCGCAACACGAAGTCGCCGACCTCGCGGCCGACGTGCTGGCATTGGCGGCCGAGGCGGCGGTCGGTCCAGCAGAGCTCGCCCGATGGAAGCGCCGGTTGGGCGGATTCGAATTTTTCGGTGGCAAAGCGCCACGCTCGCGCAGGTTGGCCATGCAGTCCGTTGCGGCAGGTACCCGGGTAGACGCGCTCTCCATGGCGCGCGTGCGGCCGGCCGAGCCGGGCCAGCGCCTCATCGATGTCCTTGCGCGAACATCCGCAGGGGTAGGCGAAACCGACGGCCTGCAGCCTTGCAAGCGCGGCTTCATAGCGCGCGGTGCGCTGCGTCTGCCAAACCGGCGCTTCGTCGGGCAGCAGGCCGCAGTCCGTCAGTTGCCGGAGGATGTGCTCGCCCATGCCGGGCAGGCAGCGCTCGGTGTCGGCGTCTTCGATGCGAATCAGCCAGCGCGCCCCGGGGCCACGGGCGCGCACGTCGAGCCAGCTCGCCAGCGCGGCGACCAGCGAACCGGCATGCAGCGGGCCGGTGGGCGAGGGCGCGAAACGGCCGGTCTCACGCATCCGCGGATCAGATCACTGCAAGCGCCAAGGAGAGGCCCGACAGGAACGCGTCTTCGACCCGGTGCCCGGTGCACCAGTCGCCGGCCACGCCGATGCGTGCCTTGGCGTCCCACAGGTGGCTCTTGCCGAGCGGAACCTGCGTCTGGGCTTCGGTCCAGCAGCGCGCCTGGGCGTGCGTGGGCGCGGCATGGATGCCGGTGATTTCGGAAAAAGCGCGCAGCAGCTTGGCTTCGACGCGCGCCGCGTCGTCGCGCAGGTGCTCCTGCGACCACGCAGCGCTGGCCTGCAGCGTCCAGCGCTCGACGCGCTCGCGGCCGGGCTTGGACGACTCGCGTGCCAGCCATGCCACGCGGTGGTGGGTGCTGCGCGCCGCATTCCATTGCGGGCCGAGGTGCGACATGTTGGCCTGGTTGGCCTGGGGGAAGGCGATCATCAGCGTCCAGCAGGGGGCGATGCGCACCGGCTCGATCTTCTGGCTGATGGTGGCCGAGAGCTTGCCGTCGCCCAGCAGCGCACGCGTGCGCGAAGGCGGCACAGCGAGCAGCACGGCGTCGAAGCCCGAGTACACGTGCTGCGAATCGTCCGCGCCCGCGGTGCGCAGCTGCCAGCGCTTGGGGTCGAGCGCGTCGGGCTCGATCTGCGTGACTTGCGTGCCCGCCACGATGTTGCTGCCCAGCGGCGCGGCCCAGTGGGCCACGAGCGCATCCATGCCGGGCTGCGCCACCCAGTGCGACTCGCGCCCGGGCAGTGCCGCTTCGGCCACGCGGCCGTGTGCATCGAGCACCCGCACGAGGTTGGCGCTCCAGGGACGGCAGAGGTTGGGCGTGGCTTCGAGTGCCAGCGCAAAGCGGGCATCGCGCACGGTGAAGTACTGTGCGCCGCTGTCGAAGCGGCCGAAGGCGGTGTCGATGCTCGCCATGCGCCCGCCGGGCGCGGCTTCGCGTTCGAACACCGTGACCTTGTGGCCGGCCTGCATCAGCGTTCGGGCGCAGGCCACGCCGGCAATGCCGGCGCCGACGACGGCGTAGTGGCGTGGAGCGGCGGGAGTTCGGTGGCGGTCGGTGGCCTTTGCCGTCTTGGCAGTTGCGCGAGTGGTCATGCGGGACTCTTTTCTTGTGTAGGGAGACGGATGGATGTGTTCGGACTCTACATCGGTCCGCCGGCCCGTCCCCCGCGCGCCCTGCTGCGAATGGATTCCGAGCCGGAAGCTTGTCGTGCCTGTCACCGAAAGCCGGTCATGCGCCGCATGAGCAGGTTCTTCAGATCCCGCCGCGTGTCGCAGACCACGTGGATGTAGACCGTGTCCTCGCGCACCTCGTAGATGATGCGGTTCAAGCCCGAGATGACCTGCCGGTATTGGCCGATGTCAAGGCTTTCGAGCTCGCCCGGAATCCTGCCTGCATGCGGGTGGGTCGCAATGACCGCGATCGCGTCCTTGATTTTTCCGTAGCTGGTCGCCCATGTGCCGGCGCCGAAGTTCTTCACGATGTAGCGCCGCAAGTCCATCAGATCGGCCTCGGCGGACCGCAGGAACACGACTTTCACTGGGCGTCTTCGCCGTCCAGCGTGGCAAGGACTTCTGTCGCGGAGCGGAACTGGCCTTGCTCGATTTCGCGATGGCCGAGGGCAAGAATCTTCAGCAGGGCCAATGTCTCCTCCTGCTCTTCGTAGGAGCGGACATCCATGACCACGAGCTTGGCTTCCCCGTTCTGCGTGATCACCATCGGCTCACGGTTTTCGGAAATGGTCTTGACGATGTCGGCGGCGTGGCTCTTGAGGTAGCTGATGGGTTTGACCTGGGTGGAGAACTTCATGGGCTGCTTCCTGAGTTGTTTGTTGAACGGATCGGAGTGGACTGATTTTGGACTGAATTCAGTCCGAATAGCAACCCGGTAATGCCGCCTCAACGCCCCCGATGCCGCTCCAGCAGCGCCCGCCGCGTGGCTTCATGGTCGAACTGTGCGAGCCACCATTCGAGCGCGCGGCCCGGCCCGCCGGCGCTGCGCACGCGCCAGGCGCAGTGCATGGTCGCGAGCGGCGGCTGGCGTTCGGTCTTGCGTTCGACCAAGTGGCCCGCCTCGATGTACGGGCGAGCCATCGGCTCAGGCAGAAATCCGCCGCCGAGGCCGTGCAGCTGCGCGTTCAGCTTGGCGTGCATGCTCGGCACCGTGAGCACGTCCTGCCCGCCGACCAGGTTGACCGTCATGCTCGGCCCGCTTCGCACCGAGTCGGCGGCCGCGACCGCGCGGTGCTGGCGCAGCACCGCATCGGTCAATGGTTCCGGCAAGCGCGCCAGCGGATGGTGCGGCGCCACCGCATAAACGAAGCACAGTTCGCCGATGGGCCGGCTGCGGATGCCGGTGGCGGTGAAGGCCAGGCTCGCGGCGTCGAGCACGGCGCCGATGGCCAGGTCGGCCTCGCCGCTGGTCAGCGCCTCGATGGTGCCGAGCAGGGTTTCATCGCGCAGCTTGAGCCGCGTGGGCGGGTCGAGCGCGAAGAAGGCGGTGGCCAGGTCGAGCAGCGGGTCGCGCGCGATCACGCTGTCGACCGCAATGGTGAGCATCGGCTCCCAGCCGGTGGCCACGCGTTTCACGCGGTTGGCAACCGCGTCGATTTCGCCCAGGAGCCGCGCCGACTCGCGCAGCAACTCGGCGCCGGCTTCGGTGATGCGGGCTTGGCGGGCGCTGCGGTCGAACAGCAGCACGTCGAGCGCATCTTCGATCTGGCGCACGCGGTAGCTGAGCGCGCTGGGCACCAGGTTGAGCTCGCGGGCCGCGCCGGCAAAGCTGCCGGTGCTCGCCACGGTTTGCAGCATGGCGAGCGCATCGGGGGTCAGTACGTCTCTGGCGCTGGGCATCTCGGCTCAATTCATCGATCGATTGATCAAAAAATTTGAATGATGCCATCAAAACCGGGCGCTTTTACCCGTGGGGTGCGGGCCTAAAGTTCTTCACATCCGCTGCGCATCCGGCGCGGCATACGAAGAAGGCCCGAGCATCCCATCGGGGAAAGGGCCGAAGGAGTTCGACGATGTTGCAAGTCCGTAAATCTCAGGAACGCGGCTATGCCGACCATGGCTGGCTGCGCTCGTTTCACAGCTTTTCTTTTGCCGGCTACTACGACCCGGCCCACATGGGTTTCGGCAACCTGCGGGTGATCAACGAAGACCGGGTGGCCGCGGGCGCCGGCTTCGGTACCCATGGCCACAAGGACATGGAAATCATCAGCTACGTGCTTTCGGGCGAACTGGCGCACAAGGACAGCATGGGCAACGTGGAGTCCATTCCGCCGGGCGACGTGCAGCGCATGAGCGCGGGCCGCGGCGTGATGCACAGCGAGTTCAACCACAAGGCCGACGAGACCACGCATTTTCTGCAGATCTGGATCGAGCCGAACGTGCGCGGCATTGCGCCCGGCTACGAGCAGAAGAAGTTCAGCGACGCTGAGAAGCGCGGCAAGCTGCGCCTCGTGGCCTCGCCCGACGGCGCCGACGGCTCGGTGACTGTGCATGCCGATGCGCGCCTGTTCGCAGGCCTGCTCGACGGCGACGAGAAGGCCAGCCTGGCGCTCGACCCCCAGCGCAAGAGCTATGTGCACTTGGTGCGCGGCGAGCTCGAGGTCAACGGCCAGAAGCTCTCGGGCGGCGACGCCGCGATGCTCCAGGGCGAATCGCAGCTCACGCTCGGCGCCGGCAAGGACGCCGAAGTGCTGGTGTTCGACCTGGCCGCCTGAGCAGGCGCGCTCTTTGCTCCTGTTTCTTTTCTCTCGAATTTCAACTTTCAACAACCGAGGAGTTTCATCATGACAACCACCGCAATCAACGCAAGCGCCACGTCCAACCCCACCGCCGCGCAGGACACGCTGGCCCTCGTCGGCCGCATCTTGCTGGCACTGCTTTTCGTGCCCGCGGGCTTCAGCAAGCTCATGGGCTTTGCCGGCACGGTGGGGTACATCTCGTCGGTCGGCGCGCCGCTGCCGCAGGTTGCGGCAGTCATCGCGATCATCGTGGAGCTGGGCCTGGGCCTGATGCTGCTCGTCGGCTTCAAGACGCGCCTGGCGGCCATCGTGCTGGCGGTGTTCACCGTGGCGGCTTCGGTGCTGTTCCACAATTACTGGAGCATGCCCGCCGACAAGGCCTTCGTGAACCAGCTGATGTTCTTCAAGAACATCGCCATCTCGGGTGGCCTGCTCGCCTTCGTGGCCTTCGGCGCCGGCCGCTTCAGCATCGACAAGCGCTGATCGGTTGCGCCTGCTCCCCTGATTTTTTCAACTCCAACACAAAGTAACTTCATGTCCAAGATCGCAGTCGTTTTTCATTCGGGCTACGGCCACACGCAACGCATGGCCCAGGCCGTGGCGGAAGGCGCCAACGCCGAGCTGGTCCAGATCGACGCGGACGGCAACCTTCCGGCCGGAGGCTGGGAGACGTTGAACGCGGCCGACGCCATCATCATGGGTTCGCCGACCTACATGGGCAGCGTGAGCTGGCAGTTCAAGAAGTTCGCGGACGCGTCGTCCAAGCCCTGGTTCACGCAGGCCTGGAAGGACAAGATGTTCGCGGGCTTCACCAACAGCGCATCGATGAACGGCGACAAGCTGTCGACGCTGCACTACCTGTTCACGCTGGCAATGCAGCAGGGCGGCGTCTGGGTCGGTACCGCGATCATGCCGAGCAACACCAAGGCCGCGCAGCGCAACGACATCAACTACGTGGCTTCGTTCAGCGGCGCCATGGCGCAGTCGCCCTCGGACTCGTCGCCGGCGGAAATGCCGCAGGGCGACCTGGACACCGCGCGCCTCTTCGGCGAGCGCGTGGCCAAGGCCGCGGCTCGCTGGGTGACCGGCAAGGCCTGAGGCATGATGCGGCGCATGGACTCCCTTCTATCGCTGCACCCCGCCGACAAGGACCTCGGCGGCGGCTTCAAGGTACGGCGCCTGCTGCCGGCCGCGAAGCGCCGCTCGGTCGGGCCTTTTGTCTTTTTCGACCACTTTGGCCCGGCCACCGAGCAGCCCGGCGCCGAGCACGACGTGCGGCCGCATCCGCACATCGGTCTTTCCACGGTCACCTATCTTTTCGACGGCGCGATGATGCATCGCGACAGCCTCGGCAGCGTGCAGGAAATCTTGCCCGGCGCCATCAACTGGATGACGGCGGGCCGTGGCATCGTGCACTCCGAGCGCAAGCCCGAGCGGCTCAAGGCCGACACCTACGTGAACCACGGCCTGCAGCTCTGGGCCGCATTGCCGCAGGCGCATGAAGAGGCCGAGCCGAGTTTCGAGCACACGCCGGCGAGTGCCATTCCCGAGCTGGTGGAGCAGGGTGCCGCGGTGCGTGTGCTGGTGGGCGAGGCGTTCGGTCGACGCTCGCCGGTGAAGACGCTGTCGCAGACGCTCTACCTGGACATCGCGCTGCCCGCGGGCGGCCGCTTCGAACTGCCCGCGCTGGCGCCCGAACTGGCTGTCTATGCCGTCGATGCCGATGCCGTCATCAACGGCGAAACCATTCCACTGCACACCATGGTTGTTCTGCCGGACGGCCAAGGCGCGGTGCTGAGTTCAGCCACCGCGGTGCGCCTGATGGTGATCGGCGGCGAGCCGCTCGACGGGCCGCGCTACATCACCTGGAATTTTGTTTCGAGCCGGCGCGAGCGCATTCTCGAAGCCGGCTCCGACTGGGCCGCACAGCGCATGGGCCATGTGCCGGGCGAGACGGAGTTCATTCCGCTGCCGGGCAAGCCCTTCGGCGTGCGCGAGCCCGACGTCGGCAGCACGCCCATCTGACGAGCCCGCAGCGAAGAAGGCCCCGTTGCGGCCTTCAGTTCTTTCGTTCCAGATCCGGATCTTCGGAAGCGCGTGCGCTGGCATCGGCCGCGCGTGCGCTCAGGTCGGGCGCCAGCGCGCGCCGGCCGTCGAACACGAAACAGTCGCCGTGGTAGTGCGCACCGCCGACTTCTTCGAAATATTTCAGGATGCCGCCTTCGAGCTGCAGCACGTGCTCGATGCCTTCCTCGCGCATCAGGATGGCGGCTTTTTCGCAGCGGATACCGCCGGTGCAGAAGCTCACTACCGTCTTGCCCGCGAAATCGGCGCGGTGCGCTTTCAGTGCGGGCGGGAACTCGGTGAACTTCGTGATGCGCCAGTCGATTGCGCCGTCGAAGGTGCCTTCGTCGACCTCGAAGTCGTTGCGCGTGTCGAGCAGCGCGATCTCGCGGCCTTCGTCGTCGTGGCCCTGGTCGAGCCAGCGCTTGAGCGTCGGCGCGTCCACGCCGGGAGCCCGGCCCGCCGACGGCTGGATCGCGGGGTGGTCCATGCGGATGATCTCGCGCTTGAGCTTGACCAGCATGCGGCGGAACGGTTGCGCGGCGGACCAGCTTTCCTTGGTTTCGAGGTCGGCGAAGCGTGCATCGGCGCGCAGGCTCGTCAGGAAGCTGTGGATGGCGTCGGCCGCGCCCGCGAGGAACAGGTTGATGCCTTCGGGCGCCAGCAGGATGGTGCCCATGAGGCCCAGGGCTTGGGCGCGGGCGCGCAGGTCTTCCCGCAGCATGGGCGCGTCGTCGATGGCCACGAACTTGTAGGCCGCAATATTCAAAATCTCTTGCACGGGGCGGAATTGTAGGTGCCGCCGGGCCGCCCCAAGGCACCGAGCCTCCCCCTCGGGGGGTGGCGAAGCACACGAAGTGGCAAGCCGGGGGGCTCAATTTAGGGATTGCCAACCCACATCGTGGAGTGCCGGTTTCTACAATGGGCGGATGTTTGTTCACCTGCGCCTGCACACCGAGTTTTCCGTCGTCGACGGTACCAACCGAATCGACGAAGTCGTCAAGGCCGCCGCTGCCGACCAGCAGCCCGCGCTGGCCATCACCGACCTGAACAACCTGTTCGGGGCCGTCAAGTTCTACAAGCAGGGGCGAAGCAAGGGCGTCAAGCCCATCATCGGCGCCGAAATCTTCATCGAGGGGCTGGGCAAGGAGCCCGGCGTGCTCACCCGCATCGTGCTGCTGGTGCAGAACACGGAAGGCTATCTGCACCTGTCCGAGCTGCTGGCGCGGGCCTGGACGCAGAACGTGGGCCGGGGCCAGTCGCAAGCGGCCTGCAAGCTCGAATGGCTCGAGGAACTGCAGGGCGGGCTGATTGCCCTGTCGGGCGCGCAGGCGGGGCCGCTGGGCGCGCCGCTGCTGCAGGGGCAGGAAGAACGCGCCGCCGAGCTGGCGCTGCAACTCGCGGGCATGTTCCCGCACCGCTTCTACATCGAACTGCAGCGCGCCGGCCGCCCGGAAGACGAGCCGCATGTGATCGCCGCCGTGAAGCTCGCGGCGCGGCTGCGCTTGCCGGTGGTGGCCACGCACCCGGTGCAGTTCGCCGAGCGCCAGGACTACGAGGCGCACGAGGCGCGCGTCTGCATCTCCGAGGGTGAAATCCTGGGCAACCCGCGCCGCGTGCGCAAGTTCACCGAGGAGCAGTATTTCAAGTCGAGCGCCGAAATGCAGGCGCTGTTCGCCGACGTGCCGAGCGCACTGGCCAACACGGTCGAGATTGCCAAGCGCTGCAACCTGACGCTGGTGCTCGGCAAGCCGCAGCTGCCCGACTTTCCGACGCCCTTCATCAGCGAAGGCGTTCGCATGCCGATCGACGACTTCTTCCGGCAGGAATCGTTCGAAGGCCTGGAGGCGCGGCTTGCGCACCTCTACCCCGACGTGGCCAGGCGCGATGCCGAGCGGCCACGCTATGTCGAACGGCTGGAATTCGAGATCAACACCATCCTGAAGATGGGGTTCCCGGGCTACTTCCTGATCGTCGGCGACTTCATCAAGTGGGCCAAGGAAAACGGCTGCCCGGTGGGCCCGGGCCGGGGCTCGGGTGCGGGCTCGCTGGTGGCCTACGCGCTGAAGATCACCGACCTCGACCCGCTCGAATACAAGCTGCTGTTTGAACGTTTCCTGAACCCCGAACGCGTCTCGATGCCCGACTTCGACATCGACTTCTGCCAGGGCAACCGGGACCGCGTGATCGATTACGTGAAGGACAAGTACGGCCGCAACGCCGTGAGCCAGATCGCCACCTTCGGCACCATGGCCGCGCGCGCCGCCATCCGCGACGTGGGCCGGGTGCTGGACATGAGCTACATGTTCTGCGACGGCATCAGCAAGCTGATTCCGAACAAGCCGGGGATGTCGGTCACGCTGCAGTATCCGCCCGAGAAAAAGATCGAGGGCGACAAGAACAACTACGCCATCGAGATGGAGCCGCAGCTCGCGCAGCGCATCGAGAAGGAAGAAGAAGTGCGCATGCTGGTCGAGCTCGCGCAGAAGCTCGAAGGCATGACGCGGAACATCGGCATGCACGCCGGCGGCGTGCTCATCGCGCCCGGCAAGCTCACCGACTTCTGCCCGCTGTATCAGCAGCCCGGCAGCGACTCGGCCGTGAGCCAGTACGACAAGGACGACGTCGAAGCCATCGGCCTCGTGAAGTTCGACTTCTTGGGCCTGGCCACGCTCACCATCCTCGAGATTGCCAAAGAGTTCATCGTCAAGCGCCACAAGGGGCAGGAGAACTTCGCGTTCGAGAACATCAAGCTCGACGACCGAGAGACCTACAAGCTGTTCTCCGAAGGCAAGACGGAAGCGGTGTTCCAGTTTGAAAGCCGCGGCATGCAGGGCATGCTGAAGGACGCGCGGCCCACGCGGCTCGAAGACCTGATTGCGCTCAACGCGCTGTACCGTCCGGGCCCGATGGACCTGATTCCGAGCTTCGTGGCGCGCAAGCACGGCCGCGAACCGGTGGAGTACCCGCATCCGCTGGTGGAAGAAATGCTCTCGGAAACCTACGGGATCATGGTCTACCAGGAGCAGGTGATGCAGACCGCGCAGATCCTGGGCGGCTACTCGCTCGGCGGCGCCGACTTGCTGCGCCGCGCCATGGGCAAGAAAAAGCTCGAGGAAATGGCCGAGCACCGCGAGATCTTCCGCAAGGGCGCGGCCAAGAACGGCATCGAGCAGGACAAGGCCGACGAAATCTTCGACTTGATGGAGAAGTTTGCGGGCTACGGCTTCAACAAGTCGCACGCCGCCGCCTACTCGCTGCTGGCGTACCACACGGGCTGGCTCAAGGTTCATTACACGGCCGAGTTCTTCTGCGCCAACATGACCGTGGAAATGGACGACACGGACAAGCTCAAGCTGCTGTTCGAAGACGCCCAGAAGAATTTCGGCATCACCTTCGAGCCGCCGGACGTGAACCGCGGCAACTACCGCTTCGAGCCGGTCACCGACCGGGTGATCCGCTACGGCCTGGGCGCCGTCAAGGGCACGGGCCAGCTCGCGGTCGAGGCCGTGGTGCGGGCGCGGGAAGAGGGCGGGCCGTTCAAGAGCCTGTTCGATTTCTGCGTGCGCATCGACCGCCAGCGCATCAACAAGCGCACGGTCGAAGCGCTTATCAAGGCGGGCGCGTTCGACGCGATCCAGCAGAACCGCGCCGCGCTGCTCGCGTCGGTGGACCGGGCCTTCGACTTCGCGAACGCCACGGCGGCCAATGCCTCGCAGGTCGACATCTTCGGCGACTGCGAGCACGGCTCGGCCACGCAGGAACCCGAACTGGTCGATGCCACGCCGTGGGGCGTGAAGGAGCGCCTGACGCTCGAAAAGACGGCCGTCGGCTTCTACCTTTCAGGCCATCTGTTCGACGAGGTCTCGCACGAGGTGCGGCGCTTCTGCAAGCGCGAGATCGGCGATTTGATGGACACGCGCGACCAGCAGGTGATTGCGGGCATCGTGAGCGATTTCCGCGTGATCAACGGCCAGCGCGGGCGGCTCGCGATCTTCAAGCTCGACGACAAGTCCGAGGCCATCGACGCCACGGCCGACGAGGCCTTGATCAACGCCAACCGCAACACGCTGAAGGACGACGAGCTCGTGATCGTGAGCGGCCGGCTGCAACCCGCGCGCGGCGGCTTCGAGGCGCGTTTCCAGGTGCAGCAGGTGTGGGACCTGGCCACGGCGCGCTGCCGCTTCGGCAAGTTCCTGCGCGTGGCCGTGAACGGCAAGGCGCCGGACATTGCGCGGTTGGTGAAAGACTTCCCGCCGCGCACCGAGCAGACCGAAGTCGGCGACCTGGTGCAGGGCCTGCCGGTGCGGCTCTCGATGGCGCGTGGCGGTGCGCAGGTCGAACTGCAACTGGGCGAGCGCGCCAAGTTCTTCCCGACCGATGCCGCGCTCGCGAGCTGGACGGCGCAGGCCGAAGCAGGCAAAGCTTCGGTCGTCTACGAATGAGGGGGTGAATGAGTGAGTGAGGCATCTCACGCATCCCGTGCGCCTCGTCTTCGGGACACGGCCCGAAGACGGCGGCGTTCCTAGCGCTTGGGCCGCAGCGACACGATCAGCGACGGGAAGATGCGCCCGTCGGTGTCGCGCGGCAGCTTGTCTGTCTTGCGCAGGCCGCGTTCGGCGGCTTCGTCCCAGCTTGGCAGCCCGCTCGATTTGCTCAGCTTGACGCCGACGATAGTGCCGTCCGGCGCCAGGCTCACTTCGAACTCGGCCGCCGGATTGCCGTTGACCGTCTCGGCATCGGGGAAGGTGATGTTCGGCCGCACTGCCGCGGCGATACGTCCCGCATAGCCGCTCGACGGGCCTGACGAACGCAGGGCCGTGCCCTTGGAATCGTCGCTGCCGCTCGCGCCCGCCAGGCCCTGCATGCGCTTGAGCGTTGCGGCGCGGTCGGCGGCGGCCTGCTTGGCGGCCGCTTCGGCCTTTTTCGCCTCTGCCTGCTTGGCCTCGGCTTCCTGCTGCTTCTTCGTTTCGGCGAGCTTTTGCTGCTGGGCCTTCTTGCGCTCGGCTTCGTCTTCGGCGCGCTGCTTGGCTTCGAGTTCTTTCTTGCGCTGCTGTTGCTGGCGCTCGAGCTCGCGCTCTTTCTGCTCTTTTTCTTCCTTGAGTTTTTTCTCGCGCTCGAGCGCGATGTCCGGTGCGCGCGGCGGCGGTGCCGGCTCGGGGGCTCTCGCCTGCGGCGGCGGCGGTGGCGGCGGGGGAGCCGGCGGCGGAGGTGCGGGAGCGGGCGCCGGGGCCTGCGGTGCGGAGAGGCGCGGCGCGGCCTGCTGCACCGTGGAAGACCACAGCTCCGCATCGACGGCGCCTTCGTCGGCGTCGCTGCGCCAGCGCACTCCCCACGTCAGCGCCGCGATCAGCAGCGCGTGCGCAACGAGTGCGAGCAGCACCGCGCGCGGCGTGCCGCGCTGCGGCGGTGGTGCGAACTCGGGGCGATCCAGGGCGAGCGACATGCCTTATTTGCCGCCCGTGGTGGTGACGGACAAGCCCACGCGCTCGATGCCGCTGCGCTTGAGCTGGTTCATCGCCTTCACCACGGTTTCGTACTTGACGGATTTGTCGGCGCTGATGACCACGGGGCGCTGGTCGTCGCCGCCCTGGGCGGTCTTGGCCGCGGAGCCGATCTGGGTCATGGGGATCGACACGCCGCCGCTGCCGGTGGTCGGGTCCTTCTTGATCTGCACTTCGTCTTCGCTCTTGATGACGATCTCGATGGGCTTGTCGGGCTGCTTGTTGGCACGGTCGACCGTAGGCAGGTTGATCACGCTCGGCGTGATCAGCGGCGCGGTGACCATGAAGATGATCAGCAGCACCAGCATCACGTCGATGAACGGGACCATGTTGATCTCGTTGATCGTGCGGCGGCCTCGGCCCCGGGATGAAACGGCGGGCATGCGCTGGGACTCCGATCAGCGGTTGGCCGGAGCCGCCGAAACTGCCGATGCCACCGCGGCCGGGTTGGCCGAAAGGTTGCGCTGCAGGATGTTGGAGAACTCCTCGATGTAGGTTTCGAGGGCGATGGCGATCTTGTCGATCTCGCGCGCGAAGCGGTTGTAGCCCACCACCGCCGGAATGGCGGCGAACAGGCCGATGGCCGTGGCCACCAGTGCTTCGGCAATGCCGGGCGCCACGGTGGCCAGCGTCACTTGCGCGAGCGCGGCCAGGCCGGTGAAGGCATGCATGATCCCCCAGACCGTGCCGAAGAGGCCGACGTACGGCGACACCGAACCGACGGTGGCAAGGAACGACAGGTTCTGTTCGGCCGCATCGAGTTCGCGCTGGAAGCTCGCGCGCATGGCGCGGCGGGCGCCGTCGAGCAGCGTGCTGGCGTCGCTCACGTGGCGCTCGCGCAGCTTCTGGTACTCGCGCATGCCGGAAGCGAAGATGCGCTCCATCGGGCCCGCGAACTTGGCGTTCTGCGCGGCCGAGGCAAACAGCTCGTTGAGGCTGGTGCCCGACCAGAACTCGCGCTCGAAGTCGTCGTTCAAGGCGCGCATGCGGCGCAGTGCAAAGTACTTGCGGATGATCGCGGCCCAACTGGCAATCGAAACGATCACGAGCAGCAGCACGACCAGTTGAACCACGAAACTCGCGTGGAGGAGGAGATTGATGATCGAGAGGTCTTGGTTCATGGCTTGAAAGGTTGAGTCATGGAGCCGCCGGAGCGCTCGAGGGTTCCCGAAACTTGGGTCGGAATGCGCGCGGGGCGCAATGTGGTGGCATCCACCCAGCCGATGCGGATGGTGCCTTCGCACAGAAGGACGGGTGCCGCGGCGCCCGCTCGCTCTTGCTCTGTTTTTGATAGCACCCGCTGTCCGATTATCAACGACGCCGTGCCCAGTTGCCGGAGGTCGGCTGTAACCAGCAGTTCGTCGTCGAGGCGGGAGGGGCGATGGTATTTGAGCTGCGTTTCGCTCACCACGAACTGGCCGCCGGTTTCCTCGCGCAGCTTTCGCTGCTCCACGCCCAGCGAGCGCAGCCATTCGGTGCGGCCGCGTTCCATGAACTTGAGGTAGTTGGCGTAGAACACGATGCCGCCGGCGTCGGTGTCTTCCCAATACACGCGGATCGGAAACGCGTAGCTCATCGGGCCGGGTTCGCGATCATGGCCCGCAGGCGTTCGATGGATTCCTCGAGATGCGCCATCGAACTGGCGGTGGAAAAGCGCACGAACTTGCCGGTTTCGGCGGTGCCGAAGTCGCGGCCGGGCGTGACGGCGACATGGGCGCGCTTCATGGTTTCGAAGGCGAAATCCCAACTGCCGGAGATGCCGAGTTTCTCCGCCACGCCGGTGCAGTCGGCCCAGGCGTAGAAGGCGCCGTCGGGCACCACGGGCACGTTGAGGCCGAGTGCGTTGAGCTGCGGAATGAACCAGTCGCGGCGCGCCTTGAACTCGGCGCGGCGGCGCTCGTATTCAGCAATGCTCGGGTCTTCGAAGCAGGCCAGTGCCGCGTACTGCGACACGGTGCTCGGGCAGATGAAAAGGTTCTGCGCGAGCCGCTCGACCACAGGCACCAGCGCTTCGGGCACCACCAGCCAGCCGAGCCGCCAGCCGGTCATGTTGAAGTACTTGCTGAAGCTGTTGATGCTGATGACGTTGTCGTCGATGGCAAGCGCCGTTTGCCCGAAAGCGTCGTCGTGGGAAAGTCCGAGATAGATCTCGTCGATCAGCGTGATGCCGCCGCGCTGCGACACCACGTTGTGGATGCGTCGCAGCTCGTCGGGCGCAATCGAGGTGCCCGTGGGGTTGGAAGGCGAGGCGAGCAGCACGCCGCGCGTCTTGTCGGTCCACGCGGCTTCCACCTTGGCGGCGGTGAGCTGGAAACGCTCTTCGGCCGTGGTGGGAATCAGCACGGCCGTGCCGTCCGCTGCGCTCACGAAATGGCGGTTGCAGGGATAGCTCGGGTCGGGCAGCAGGATCTCGTCGCCGGACTCGATCAACGCCAGGCACGCCAGCTGCAGCGCGGCCGAGGCACCGGCCGTCACCACGATGCGGCGGGCCGGCACGCCGACATTGAAGCGGCTCTTGTACCAGCCGCTGATGCGCTCACGCAAATGGTCGAGCCCGGTGGCCTGGGTGTACTGCGTGGCACCGGCGCGCACCGCGCGGGCCGCAGCTTCCTGCACCAGCGGCGGTGCGGTGAAATCGGGCTCGCCGATGTTCAGGAAGATCATCGGCCGGTCGGTATGCGCCACCTCGCGCGCCAACACGCCGGCGGCCTTGGCAACCTCCATCACATAGAACGGTTCGATGCGCTGCGCGCGCGCCGAAATTCTCATTGCACCCCCAAGCTACGGCGCTGCGCGCTTTCGGGCGGCCGGGCGGCGCTCCTCACGGTCTGGCCTTGCCGGAACTGCGGTCGGCCTCCACTTCGGCGGCGCGCAATTGCGGCGCCAGGCCGTTGAGCACGGCGTTCACGTACTTGTGGCCGTCGGTGCCGCCGAATTCCTTGGCAAGCTCGATGCATTCGTTGAGCACCACGCGCCACGGCACGTCGAGGCAATGCTGGAACTCGTACACGCCGATCCACATCACGGCGTGTTCGATGGGCGATATCTCCTCGAACTTGCGGTCCAGCAGCGGCCGGATCAGTGCGTCGAGCTGCTCGGCGCCTTCGATGGCGCCGTGCAGCAGCGCGTCGTAGTGCGCGGCGTCGGCTTTGTGAAAGCCCGCGAGGTCGCGCGTGAAGTGATCGATGTCGGTCGGGTCGTTGCGGCCCACCAGGTGCTGGTAGAGCGCCTGCAGCGCGAACTCGCGCGCGCGGCTGCGGTTCGACTTGGCCGAAGCCTTGCGTGCACCGGTGCTGGTGAGGCCGGTGCGCACCTGGCGCTCCGGGCGCGGCTTGGCACCGGCTGCTTTGTTGTTGTTGTCTTCGGTCATTTCAGGGAGGCCAGCAATTGCGCCATTTCGACAGCCACCTGGGCTGCATCGCGGCCCTTGTCGGTCTGCCGGGCAACAGCTTGCTCGAGGTTTTCGGTCGTGAGAATCGCGTTGGCGATGGGAAGGCGATGGTCGAGCGCAATGCGGCTCACGCTTGCACCGGATTCGTTGGCCACCAGTTCGAAATGGTAGGTCTCGCCGCGGATGATGCAGCCCAGCGCCACGAGTGCGTGGTAGCCGCCGCGCACGGCCATCGCCTGCAAGGCTACGGGCACTTCGAGCGCGCCGGGAACCTCTACATGGTGAATGTCCTCCGCGGCCACGCCCAGCGTCTCGAGCTCCGCGAGGCAGGCAGCGGCGAGCGCATCGGTGACGTCGGCGTTGAAGCGCGCCTGCACGATGCCGATGCGGAGGCCCTTGCCGTTGAGCGTTCTCTCGCCCTTGTTTGAACCTTGCATGTCGTGTCAGTCTTTCGTGAGGTAGCCGGCAATTTCGAGGCCGTAGCCCGCGGCCATGCTCGGCATGCGGCGGGGCGTGCCGAGCAGGTTCATCTTGTGCACGCCGCATTCGCGCAAAATTTGCGCGCCGATGCCATAGCTGCGCAGGTCCATGCGGCCGCGCTCGGGGGCTTGCGCGGGGCGCGCGGTGCCGTCGAATTGGGCGAGCAGTTCACCGGCCGTTTCGCCGCAGTTCAGCAGCACAGCCACGCCCTTGCCTTCGGTCGCGATGTGCGAGAGGCTGGCGTCAAGGCTCCACGAGTGCAGCGAGCGGTTGATTTCGAGCGCATCGAGCACTGAAAGTGGCTCGTGCACGCGCACGGACACCGTGTCTTCGGGCGCCCACTTGCCGCGCACCAGCGCAAGGTGCACGCCGCGGCTGGGCTTGTCGGTGAAGGCATGGGCGGTGAACGTGCCCCAGGCGGTCTGGATTTCGCGGCAGCCGACTTTCTCGACCAGCGATTCGACGCGGCTGCGGTGCTCGATGAGCGCGGCGATGGTGCCGATCTTGAGCCCATGCTCGGCCGCGAAGATCTGCAGGTCGGGCAGGCGCGCCATGGTGCCGTCTTCGTTCATCACTTCGCAGATCACCGAGGCGGGCGAGCAGCCGGCCATCGCGGCGAGATCGCAACCGGCTTCGGTATGGCCCGCGCGCATCAGCACGCCGCCGTCCACCGCCTGCAACGGAAAGATGTGGCCGGGCTGCACGAGGTCGCTCGCGACGGCGTTGCGCGCCACCGCCGCCTGCACCGTGCGCGCGCGGTCGGCGGCCGAGATGCCGGTGGTCACGCCTTCGGCCGCCTCGATCGACACGGTGAAGGCCGTCGAATGCTTGGCGCCGTTGCGCGAAACCATGGGCGGCAGCTGCAGCCGCTCGCACATTTCGCGCGAGAGCGTGAGGCAGATCAGCCCGCGTGCGTGGCGCGCCATGAAGTTGATGGCCTCGGGCGTGATGTGGTCGGCTGCAATGACGATGTCGCCTTCGTTCTCGCGGTCTTCCTCGTCGACCAGGATCACCATGCGGCCGGCGGCGAGCTCGGCCACGATCTCCTCGACCGGGGAAATCGGCGCGGGTGCCCGCGTGCCGCGGGAAGCGCCGATGGGCGTGACGGAAGCGTTCATTCGGCAGTGTCCTTGGAATACGTTGATTGCGTGGAGCCGACGGCCGAGGGCGCAAGAACGCCGGCCTGAAGCATGCGCTCCACGTAGCGCGCCACGGTATCTATTTCGAGATTGACCTTGGAGCCTGCCGTCAGGCCGCCCAGGGAGGTGTTGTCGACGGTGTGCGGAATCAGGTTGATGCTGATCTCGCTGCCGTCGGCATTGTCGGCCACGGTGTTGACCGTGAGGCTGACCCCGTTGACCGTGATGGAGCCCTTGTAGGCCAGGAAGCGCGCCAACGCAGGCGGCGCCACCACGCGCAGTTCCCAGCTTTCGCCCACGGGCGCGAAATGGCTCACGGTGCCGATGCCGTCCACATGGCCCGAAACGATATGGCCGCCGAGCCGGTCGCTGGCGCGCAGTGCCTTCTCGAGGTTGATGCGGGCACCTTCTTCGATGAGGCCCGCGGTCTTGTCGAGCGATTCGGCCGAAATGTCGATGGTGAACAGTTGCTGTGCCGGATCGAGCGTGGTCACGGTCATGCAGGCGCCGTTGAGCGCAATGCTGTCGCCGAGGCCTACATCGTCGAGATACCCGTCGGGCACCGAAATGCCGAGTCTTTTGCCGTAGGAGGAGGAGGAGGGGCCGAGGTCGTGGATGGCGGCGATGCGCCCCACGCCGGTAATGATTCCGGTGAACATTCGTACATTTTCGCAGATGCGGGGGGCCTCGGCCTTTCCGCGGCGCTTTGGCCGTGCAATCCGCCTCCGCTTGCCTGAGACGGGCCGCTAAAAGCTGTCGCGGCCGCGCACCCGAGACACGATCCGCAGATCCGGTCCGAGCATCTGCACGGACTTGAATTCGAGCGCCAGCGCCCCCGCCAGCGAGGTGAGCGGCCCGCCGGCATGCAGGTGGCTCGCCATGTCGAGGCCGCTGCCGATCAGCTTGGGCGCCAGATACACCAGCAGCTCGTCGACGCAGCCTTCGCGGATCAGCGAGCCGTTGAGCTTGTGGCCGGCTTCGACGTGGAGTTCGTTGACGCCGCGCGCCGCCAGGTCTTGCAGCATCGCCGCCAGGTCGACCTTGCCGCTTGCATTAGGCAGGCAGGTGACCGTGGCGCCGCTGGCTTCCAGCGCGGCGGCCCTGGCCGCGTCGCGCGAGGCGGCGTAGATCCATACCGGACGGCCTGCTATGAAAACATGAGCATCGGGCGGCGTCTGCAGGTGACTGTCGACGATCACCAGATGCGGCTGGCGCGGCGTCTCGACCAGCCGCACGTCGAGCCGGGGGTTGTCCTCGAGCACGGTGCCGACGCCCGTCAGCACCGCACTGGCCCGGGCCCGCCACGCGTGGCCGTCGGCGCGCGCGGCCTCGGAGGTGATCCATTGGCTCACGCCGTTGGCAAGGCCGGTCTTGCCGTCGAGCGAGGCCGCTACCTTCAGGCGCACCCAGGGCAGCTTGCGGACCATGCGGCTGAAGAAACCGATATTGAGTTCGCGCGACTCGGCCGCGCCCGGGCCGGTCTGCACCTCGACACCCGCTGCGCGCAGGCGCGCGAAGCCTTGCCCTGCCACCAGCGGGTTCGGATCGGCGAGCGATGCGACGACCCTGCCGACGCCCGCCGCGATCAGCGCGTCGCAACAGGGGCCAGTGCGCCCGTGGTGCGAACAGGGCTCGAGCGTGACGTAGGCGGTGGCGCCCGCCACCGAATGGCCCTTGGCCGCTGCGTCGCGCAGCGCCATCACTTCGGCATGCGGTCCGCCGGCCTGCTGCGTGTACCCCTGGCCCAGCACGCGGCCCACCGCATCGCTCAGGACGCAGCCGACGCGCGGGTTGGGATCGGTCAGCCACAGCGCGGCGGAAGCCAGCCGCAATGCGGTGGCGATGTGCTGCGCGTCTTGTGCATCTTGTTCAGGGGAGGGCATGGGCTGCGAGAAGAATTATTTAACACCGGAGCCGCCGGATCATACGAGCGGCAGTCAAAAGCGGATGAACGGCAAACCCGCTCGCGAGGGCCGAGCCTACGCTGCGGTTTCGATGGCGGGAACATAGAAGCAACCCAAGTTGCAGGATGGAGGAGGACATCGAAATGGCGACATCCAGGCAGGCCGCCGCGGGCTTCTCGCTCGTGGAGGTGCTGGTTTCCATCGTGGTGCTGAGCATCGGCCTGCTCGGTTCCATCGGCATGCTGCTTGCCGCGGTGCGTACGGGCAAGGAAGCCGCCACCTTCGCCGCGGCAGTCAACCTCGTTCGCGACCTGTCCGAAAAGGTTCGCATGAACCCGGGCGTTGCGGTACGCCACGATGCGGGCAACACGTACCTCGTCGCCGACTGGACTGAGGATTCCGGCACCGGCGCGGTCCACAGCGGATGCGCGGCGGCGGGTACTGCCTGCAATGCGGAAGGCTTGGCCACCTGGGACATGGGCGAGTGGAAGCGCCGCGTGGCCAAGGCGTTGCCCGGCGTCCGCCTCCGCGTGTGTTTCGACGAAAAGCCCTGGAATGCGGCGGCCGGTGAATACGACTGGGCATGCAGCCAGTCCGGCCGCCATATGGTCGTGAAGCTCGGCTGGGTGCCGCATGCCGATACCGCTGCCGCGAAGCAGGAGGCCAAGCCGCAGCGGGAGCTACCGCCTCGTCTCGTGATGCAGCTGGTTTCTGGGTAGGCATACGCATGGCCGTGCGAACTCCCGATCACCCAGCGCATGACCGCCAACGCGGCATGACCCTGGTCGAGCTGATGGTCGCCGCCGCCATCGGGCTGATGGTCGTGCTCGCCGCCACGGCCACGTTCATCGGCAGCAGGCAACTCTTTACCGCCAATGCGGAAGCCCAGGCGGTGGAAGATTCGCTGAGGTTCGCGGGCTTCGTCGTCAGGAGCATCGTGCGGCAGGCCGGCTATTCCGACTATGCGCCCGACCATGCGGGTTTCGACGGCACCGTGGTCATCGGCAGCAGCGCCAATCTGCTGGGCTCGTCGGACGATCCTTCCGACCTGGACATCGTCGGCGCCAGCAATGCCCGGGTCGGTTTCTCGGGCGAAAGCCACGGCACACACAACAGCCGGGGCGTGAACGGGAGCGACTCGCTGCGCGTGCGGTTCTTCGGGCGCAGCCGTGTGGGAGGCGACGACAGCGAACCCGACGGCACCATGGTCGATTGCATGGGCTTCGCTCAGGCCGGTCCTTCGGACGGTCAACCCTCGCTCGCCGATCGCGCATGGAGCTTCTTCCATGTGGCGGAAGCGGCCGACAGGGAGCCCGAGCTGTATTGCAAGTACCGCAGCGACAGGCACGGCGCGTTCAGGTCCGAACCGCTCGCGCGCGGCATCGAGGTGTTCAAGGTCGTCTATGCCTACGACGGCAATGGCGATGGCGTGCCCGATCGCTGGATCGATGCCGCGCAGCTGGAGGCGCGGGCGGGCTCGGCTGCCGCCATCAACGGTGAATGGCGCAAGGTCGTTGGTCTTCGCGTCGGCATGGTTGCGCGCGGCGGCCGCGACAACAGCGGGTCTCCAAGTCAAGGCGAACTTCTCTACCCGCTCGGCGCAGAATTTCCGGGCGCGAGCTTCAAGCCGCCGGCCGATGGCCGATTGCGGCGCACTTCCACCTTCACGGTGATGCTGCGCAACGCCATGAAGGAGCCGGGGCCATGAGCCGGGCCCGGCGCTCGGTGCCACGAGGCTTTGCGCTCATCGTGGTGCTGCTGATGCTGGCCATCGCGATGGTGCTGGGCATCGGCGCGGCGCAGGTTTCGCTGGTCGGCGAGCGAAGCGCGCGCAACGACCGCGACACCGAGATCGCGTTTCAGGCCGCCGAGGCCGCGCTCGCCGACGCCGAGCGCGATGTGCTCGGCCCCAACGACAGTGCGGCGCAGCGCCTTTGTCTTTTCAACGGCAAGGATGCCTCGGCCTTCGTTCCCGGGTGCGGCGGCGCGGGCGTGCGCCAAGGGCTGTGCGCGCAGGGCGAGGCCGGCGCCAAGCCGGTGTGGATGAGCGCCGACTTTGCGGCCGAAAGCGCAACCTCGGTCGCCTACGGCGCCTTCACCGGACAAACCTACGCCGCGGGCAATGCAGCGACAGGCACACGTGCGGGCGCATTGCCCGCGCGTGCGCCGCGCTACATCGTGGAAGCGGTTCGCAATCTCGGCGGGTGGCAGGCCGGCCAATTGCGCAGCGCGAGCGTGCGCAACGCCTCGCATCTCTTTCGCGTCACGGCCGTCGGCTATGGCATGCGGGAAGAGACGCGGGTGGTGCTGCAGACCAATTTGTACAAACCGGCGGCCAGCCCGGGCTGCCCTCCATGACGTTCCTTCTTTCTTGCCGAAACGGAGTTCCGAATGCGTTCTCTTCTTGAAAGTCGTGGCGTCCAGGCGGCGGCGGTTATTGCGTTGGGGCACTGCATCGGCTCCTGCGCATCCGCAGCGGAAGCACTCACCGCACCGGTTGTCGAGCTGCCGAGCGAGCCGCTGTCTTCCATCGCATCGCGCGTTGATCCGAACATGGTGCTCGATCTTGCGCTGGAGTTCTCGAACACCGGCGCCGCCTACCGCGGCAGCTTCGACTGGAAGAAGGTCTACCACGGCTACTGGGACCCGATGGCCTGCTACGGCTATGCCGCGGCCGACGGCTACTTCAAGCGGCTGGCTCCGGCAACGAGGCTCGCCGGTGGCGCGATTGCATGCCCCAATCAATGGAGCGGCAATCTGCTGAACTGGGCGGCAACTTCCGCCCTTGACGGGCTGCGGCTCGCGCTGACGGGCGGCGACCGCGTGGCGGACGAAACTGATCGAACCGTGCTGCAGCGCGCGGTGCTGCAGCAAGATTTCTACCGCGCCAGCCACTTTCCAGACAAGACCATCACGGGCAACCTGGACAAGCTCACGCCGCTGGTGACGGGCAACGGCACTGGCGTGCGCGCGGCGGGCACGCTTCACTTCAGCAGCTGCCTCGACCGCATCTTCATCGGGCCGAGCGCAAGTGGCAGTTGTGCCAACCCCGGCACCGACCAGCAGTACGGTCCTGGGGCCGCGAGTGCGCCTTACTTCGCACGGGTCGAGGTCTGTACCGCGGCCGAAGCCGCGACGCGTGGCGATCTTTGCTTCAAGTACCCGAGCGGTCATTTCAAGCCTGTGGGCGAGATCCAGCGCCATGCGGACCGGCTGCGCTTCGCCGTGTTCGGCTATCTGCTCGACAACGATCCGGACCGCTATGGTGGCGTGCTGCGTGCTCCGATGAAGTACGCCGGGCCGAAAAAGCTGGAAGCGAACCTCGACCGAGTGGACAACCTTCAAACCGAGTGGAACGCCAGTACAGGCGTCTTCCTCGACGATCCGGTTCCGACTGTGCAGGGCACCCGATTCAGCGGCGTCATCAACTCCCTGAACCGGTTCGGACGTGCCGGTGCGTACAAGAAGTTCGATCCCGCGGGCGAGCTCTACTACGAATCGCTGCGCTACCTGCAAGGCAAGGTGCCCACGCGCGACGCAATGGCGGGCATAGGCGCCGTCGACGACCCGCGAAAGGACGGGCTGCCGGTCTACAACGACACCGCGCAATGGCGCACCGACGGGCACAAGAGCTGGGACCCCGTGGGTGCCGGCTGCCGCAAGAACTACATCCTCGCGATCGGCGATCTCGAAACGCACGGCGACCGCTCCTTGCCCGGGCTGCCGGGCGGCGGCCGCAGCTTCAGCAACGCGTCGTTCGAGCCCGACACTTCCTACTGGACCCGTCTGGTCGGCGCGTTCGAGAACCGCGAGTCGCTTGCCTATACACATCCCTCGGGCAAGGACGGTCTTGCCACCACCGGCAACCACGGCTTGCCGGCGTTCAACTACAAAGGCGGCGCGCAACTGACGGCGGGCACCATTGCGGGCGCTGAAACGGGGGGCGACAAGGGCTCGTTCGGCATCGCGGGGTTGGCCTACTGGGCCAACACGCAGAAGATTCGCGCCGACTTTCCCGATGTGCGGGTGCAGACCTTCGGCATCGATCTCGACGCAGGCGGGCAGGGCGTGATCCGGCAGGGGCAGCGAGGCAGCGCCCTTTATCTCGCGTCGAAGTACGGGGGCTTCGACGACGGCAATGCGGACGGCAATCCGTTCCGTGCGTCGGGCGGCATCGGAAGGCCCGACGCGGCGGGCAATGCCGAATGGGCCGAAGGCATCGACGGCGATGGCCAACCGAAGCCGTCCAACTACTTCCTGGCCGGCGAGCCACGGCAACTGCTCGGCGCGATCCACCGGATCTTCGAATCGGCGGCCGCGCCATCGGGCGGAAGCACGGCGGATGCGGCGATTTCATCGGACCGGATCGGAGCAGCCGGCAGCAGCCTCTATGTGTCCCGATTCGCCGGGCGCCGCTGGTCGGGCACGCTGTTGTCGTATTCGCTGGCTTACGACGAAGCCTCGGGCGCTGTTCGCCAGGCTGACGACCCGGCCTGGGACGCGGGAGCTCTGTTGACCGGCAATGCAACGGCCCAGCCGGCGATGGCTGCGCGCGAACCATCGGACAGGAGCATCTTCACCCTCTCGTCGGCGGGCCTCGGGACGCCTTTTCGTTGGGAGGCGCTCGATAACGTGCAGCGGGGCCAGCTGAATGCCACGTCCTATGCGGTGCCCATGGCGTCCGACCTGCCGGGGTCCGATCGTGTGGCTTACTTGCGCGGCGACCGGCGCAGGGAACTGTCGGCGCCGGGCGGCATCTTCCGCGTGCGCGACTCGGTCATGGGCGATGTCGCGAATTCGAATCCGCTGTTCGCAGGCCCGCCAAGCTCGCGCGTGCAGGGCCCCGGCTACGGGCAGTTTCTCGAAGCGCACAAGGCGCGGTCGCAGACGGTGTACGTCGGCGCCAACGACGGCATGCTGCATGCGTTCTCGGCCGCGACCGGGAGCGAACTCTTTGCGTACGTACCGCGCGCGGTGTTCCCGAAGCTCTCGGACTACACCTCGCCCGACTATGTGCATCAGTCCTATGTCGACGGGTCGCCTGCCGCCGCGGAAGCGAGGATGGCCGATGGCACATGGAAGACCGTGCTGGTCTCCGGCACTGGCGCGGGAGCGACCGGCGTCTTCGCGCTCGATGTCTCCGACCCCGCCGCCTTTTCGGCGGACAAGGTGCTGTGGGAGTTCACCGGTCTCGACGACAGCGACATGGGCCACGTGTTCCAGGCGCCACGCATCATGAAGTTCCGCACGGCTGCGCCCACCCGTACCGGGGCTGCGGCCTATGGCTGGTTCGCCGTCGTTCCATCGGGTTTCAACCACGCCAATCCGGACCAACGCGCGGCGCTGTTCTTGCTCTCGCTCGACAAGCCCGCTGGCGCGGCATGGAAGCGGAGCATCAACTATCACAAGATCGTGCTGCCGGCCCCGGCAGACCGTGCGCTCGTGAACGCCCTCGGCGTGCCCGGCGACTTCGCTGCGGCGGAAGGCTGGGCCCGTTGGCTGTACGCCGGCGACACGCAGGGCAATCTCTGGAAGTTCGACTTCACCGGCAATGCGCCGTGGAGCGAGGACAACGCGCTCGGCTTGAAAGGGCTTCCGCTGATGGTCGCCACGTCGGGCGGCGCGAACGCGAAGCGCCAGCCCATCACCGTCGTGCCGGAAGTGGGGGCGGGGCCGAACGGCGGCGCCATCGTGCTGTTCGGCACCGGCAAATTCGTGACCGCCGAAGATATCGGGCACTTAAGCCAGAGTGTGCAGACGCTCTACGGCGTGTACGACGCCGGCACGGCCATTCCGGCTCGCGAGGCGCGCACGCAGCTTCAGGCGCGCACGGCCGTCGCCACCTCGGGCCAGGCGTTGCCGGCCATCGTGGGCGAGCCTTTCGTCTATGGCACCGGGACCCGAAGCAATGCGAGCCGCCGCGGCTGGTATTTCGATCTTCCCGGCTCGGAGGAGTCGGGCGAGCGGCAGGTTTCGCGCTTGGCGCTGAGCGATGGCTATCTGTTCTTCAACACGCTGATACCGAACGGCAAGGCGTGCGGTGCAAATGGAGGCGGCCGCAGTTGCGCGGTCAATGCATGGACGGGGCTCTCGCAAGGCGGAACCTGCGTGCCTTCGAGCGTCGGGCCCTTGTCATCGCCGTTGCTGGTCGAACTGGGCGAGGGTGCCTACAGCGCAACCGATGCCTTTGGACGCCGGTCGGAAACGAAGAAACTTTCGGTCGTCAACGTCGGCTCCCGCGGCGGATCGGGCAGGGCTGGTATTTCGACCGTGCAGCCGGTGGAGGGTGGCCGGGTTTCGCAGATGGCGGGGCGCTTGAACTGGCGCCAGGTCGTCGATTTCCAGGAGGCGAAGCCATGAAGGCCGTGCAACGTGCGGCCCAACGAAGCCGCGGTTTCACCCTGGTCGAAGTGATGATCGTGATTGCAATCGTCGCTATTCTGGCGGCCATCTCCTATCCGTCGTACCTGGGCTTCGTGCGCAAGGGTTGGCGCACCGAAGCACGATCGGCCCTGATGCAGCAGATGCAGCAGCAGGAGCGCAATTACACCGTGACCGGACAGTACACGCGCTACCAAGGCGAGTCGGGTGATGGCGGCGCGGGGGGCAAGTACGTCGTCGAGAGCGGCAACTGCGAGGGGCAAGGCAGCATCGACCGCTGTATTCGGCTGACGGCCACCCCGAAGGCGGGCTTCTCCGATCCAGAGCTCGGCGCGCTCTGGGTCGACAGCATGGGCGACAAGGGCTGCAACGGTACGGCGGGGGCCAGGTGTTGGCAGTGAGGCGCGGCGGACGTTGGCAGAAAATCTGCGAGTCGGGCTTCACGCTGGTCGAGTTGATGGCGGTTCTCGCCATCATGGCGATTCTGGGTTCACTCGGTGTTCCGGCCTTTCGCGACCTGCTGCTCAACCAGCGCCTTGCCGCTGCGTCCGGCGGCTTCGTGGCCGCCCTGAATCTGGCCCGCAGCGAAGCCATCCAGCGTTCGCAGAAGGTCCACGTGGTGGCGCTCGAGGGACGCGACTGGTCGACCGGGTGGGCGGTGCGGATCGGGCCCGACAACGCACTGCAAACGCTGCGCAAATTCGAAAGGCTCCCGAGCGGCGTGAGCATCGATGCCACGCTCGGAGACGGGTTCGTCCACGGGCTGGACTACGACAGCAACGGCTTCTCGCGCCGGGCGGGTGGATCGGGCTTCGGCGCCGGGTGCCTGACGCTGAAAGCGGAGTCGGGACGCCGGGCGTCCGTCGTGGTGTCGGCATCGGGCCGCGCCAGGGTCTGCAACCCCGATGTGCGAGGCGATTGCGGAAGCGGCGCTTGCGGCAATGGCGGCAAATGAACAGGCGCCGGGGCTTGCCCCGACGCCTCTTGCTCAGATGTCCCGCAACAGCTGCCTGAACTCGTCCACGTCCTCGAAGCTGCGGTACACGGAGGCAAAGCGGACGTAAGCCACCTTGTCGAGCTTCTTGAGTTCGCGCATCACGAGTTCGCCGACCTTGGTCGAGTCGATTTCACGCAGGCCGCTGGCGAGCAGCTTCTGCTCGATGCGCAACAGGGCGTTGTCGATCTGCTCGATGCTCACCGGCCGCTTGCGCAGCGCCAGCATCATCGAGGCGCGCACCTTGGTCGAGTCGAAGTCGGCGCGGCTGCCGTCCTTCTTGACGACCACCGGAAAGTTGACGTCCGGCCGCTCATAGGTGGTGAAGCGCTTGTCGCAGGCGCTGCATTGGCGGCGCCTGCGCACGAAGTCGGCGTCTTCCGAAACACGGGTCTCCACGACCTGCGTTTCAAGATGACCGCAAAAAGGGCATTTCATGCGGCCAGGTCTTGCGGACGATCAGCGGTAGACAGGGAAACGGCTCGTGAGCGCGTGCACCTTGGCGCGCACCGCGTCGATGTTGGCGGCGTCGCGCGGGTTCTCGAGCACGTCGGCCACCAGGTTCGCTGTGATGCGGGCTTCTTCGTCCTTGAAGCCTCGGGTGGTCATGGCCGGGGTGCCAATGCGCACGCCGCTGGTCACCATCGGCTTTTCGGGGTCGTTGGGAATCGCGTTCTTGTTGATCGTCATGTGGGCGGCGCCCAGCACGGCTTCGGCTTCCTTGCCGGTGATGCCCTTGGCGCGCAGGTCGACCAGCATGACGTGGCTTTCGGTGCGCCCGCTCACGATGCGCAGGCCGCGCTCGGTGAGGGTGTCGGCCACGATCTGGGCGTTCTTGACCACTTGCTGCTGGTAGGCCTTGAACTCGGGCGTCATGGCTTCCTTGAAAGCGACGGCCTTGGCGGCGATCACGTGCATCAGCGGGCCGCCTTGCAGGCCCGGGAAGATCGCGCTGTTGATGGCTTTTTCGTGCTGCGACTTCATCAAAATGATGCCGCCGCGCGGGCCGCGCAGGCTCTTGTGGGTGGTGGAGGTCACGATGTCGGCATGCGGCACCGGGTTGGGGTACACGCCCGCGGCCACCAGGCCGGCATAGTGGGCGATGTCGACCATGAAGATCGCGCCCACGTCCTTGGCCACCTTGGCGAAGCGTTCGAAGTCGATGCGCAGCGAATAAGCCGAGGCGCCGGCGATGATGAGCTTGGGCATGTGCTCGTGCGCCTTGCGTTCCATCGCGTCGTAGTCGATGGCTTCGTTGGCGTCCAGGCCGTAGCTCACCACGTTGAACCACTTGCCGCTCATGTTGAGGGGCATGCCGTGGGTGAGGTGGCCGCCTTCGGCCAGGCTCATGCCCATGATGGTGTCGCCGGGCTTCAAGAAAGCCAGCATCACGGCTTCGTTGGCCGAGGCGCCGCAATGCGGCTGCACGTTGGCGGCGTCGGCGCCGAAGATCTGCTTCACGCGGTCGATGGCCAACTGCTCGGCCACGTCGACGTGCTCGCAGCCGCCGTAGTAGCGCTTGCCCGGGTAGCCTTCGGCGTATTTGTTGGTGAGCTGCGAGCCCTGGGCGGCCATGACGGCCGGCGAAGCGTAGTTTTCGCTCGCGATCAGCTCGATGTGGTGTTCCTGGCGCGCGTTTTCGGCCTGGATGGCAGCCCAGATTTCGGGATCGGTCTGTTCGACCAGGATATTGCGGTGGTACATGGCAGTCCTTTGAAGACGAGGTCCTTGTTCTTCAACCAAACAAGGGCTGCCCAGGCGAACGGCTGAACGCCTGTATGGATGCCAGGCGGCACGCTTCCCAGTGGTATTCCACGTCAGCGCGTGGCACCTTTGGAGGTGCTGCGCCTATCGCCAGTCGCGTACGGGATGGAGTGTAGCTCACGCCATGGATTTGCCCATGGGGCAGGGGCTCAGGAAACTTCCGAAAGCAGTGCGACTTTTTGCGGGTCGGCCGCCGGCTCGGCGGCTTGTTCCCGCTTGGGCGGAATCGCGATGGGAATCGGCTGCGCACGCAAGACAGGCGCCGAGGGTGTCGCCACCGTGGGGGGATTGCGGCCGTTGGCCACCTGGAGCAGGCGTTCGTGCTCGGCGAGAACCTTGTTTGCGTAGCCCCCGTCGTCGTCGAGGTTGGCGGCACCCACGTAGTAGCGCAGGCCGCCTTCGAGCGAGCCGGCGCGGGCGATGCATTCCTGCAGCACCTTCACGCCGACGCGCATGTTGGTCACCGGGTCGAAGGCAGTGAGCGTGCCGCCCGCGCTCTCGTACTTGTCGCCGTGCACGCGGGTCATGACCTGCATCAGGCCCTGGGCACCCACATGGCTCTGGGCGAACGGATTGAAGCTCGATTCGACGGCCACGATGGCGAGGATCAGTGTCGGGTCGAGCTTGGTGCGCTTGCCCAGGTGGTACGCCTCTGCGACCAGCACGCTCAGCGGTTCGGCCGCCACGCGGTACTTCTTGCTGAGCCAATAAGCCACGGCGGCCTGCTGCTTGGGCAGGTCGCCGGGGCTTGCGGCCGTGGTGCGCACGATGGCGGTCGGCTCCAGGTCGGTGGCTTCGGGCGCGGGCTTGCGCGACTGGAGCCAGCCCATGAGCTGCTCTTCGCCGGTCTGGCGCAGGTCGGGCCGTGCCACGAGGGCGAGCGCCGCGAACACGATGGCCAGGCCGACCAGTGCAAACCCGTTGTGGGTGATCTCAAAAAAGCCGTCTGCCACATCGGACGCAAAGGTCCTTAGCCCGCGGGCCGTGGCATCAAACGCCTTGTTCATCGCTCTTCCTTTCTATGCGGCACCTGATCGCAGCGCCCGGAGGGCGATGGATGAAGGCAGCGGCGCTTGGATTGGTACGAATCAGGCTCCGCGCGTGGAGGTGTAGGGGTGAGGGCGCGGCGACCTGATCAAGCCGGGGGAGTTCGGCAGCGGGTTCAGGGGCCCCTGCTGGGTCTGGGGCAGGCCAGGGGCAGGCGGATTCTAGCGTGGCTAAATACTCGGTCAAGCATAAGGATCTATTTTCTTATGTGATTACATATTTAAACAAAACCAACCTTTTGATTCATGCACCAGGGAAATCCCTTGGAGGCGGGGATTGCAATGCAAGCGTCCGACGCCTAATCTAAACAGGCCTGAGTTCTCAGGCGGTTTTCCGAAATCCGGCAGCCCGAGGTGCAAGTCAAGGGCTGGAACGATGGAGGATCCATGGTGGCAATCTCTTGCTGCCAGCACGGCAGGAACCATTGACTTCCGGTCGCGCGAAACGATGGCATGGGTCTTATGCCCGCCATCAAGCCCGGTAATGAGACATTCGTCGAATTGCCGGGCTTTCTTGTTTCTGGCTTCGTCCCTCTTTGCGGCACACTTCCGCGATGGATGTAGCTTCGCTCAAACAAAACAAATGGATGCGACGTGGGATCGTCGCCTTGCTCGTTCTTCTGGCTCTGTGGGTCATTGCCTGGCTGGCGGTACCGCCCATCGCCAAAAGCCAGATCCAGAAGATCGCAAGCGAGAAACTCGGCCGGCAGGTCACCGTCGGCAAGATCGACTTCAAGCCCTGGACCCTCGAACTCGCGCTGAACGATCTCCGTATTGCCACAGCGGACGGCAGCCGGCCCCAGGTGGCGGTCAAGCGCATCTACGCCGACGCCGAACTGCAGTCGCTCGTGCGCCTGGCGCCGGTGATCGACGCGGTCACCGTCGAGTCGCCGGCCGTCCTGCTCACGCACCTTGCCGACGGCAAGTACGACATCGACGACATCGTGGCCAAGCTCGCGGCCGGCCCGCCGCCAGACCCCAAGGCCGAGCCGGCGCGCTTCGCGATCTACAACATCTCGATCAAGAACGGCGCGGTCGACTTCGACGACCAGACCGTCAAACGCAAGCACGAGCTGCGCGATTTCGTGCTCAACGTGCCGTTCCTGAGCAATCTGGCCTCCAAGCGCGACGTCAATACCGAGCCCAAACTCGCCTTCACGCTCAACGGCAGCAAGTTCGATTCGGCTGCGCTCACAACGCCCTTCGCCGAAAGCCGCAAGACCGACGCTCATGTGCAGTTCAAGGGCCTGGACCTGGTGCCCTACCTGGGTTACCTCCCGGGTGGTCTGCCGGTGAAGCTGCAGGCGGGCAGCCTGGATGCCGACTTGAAGATCGACTTTGCGCAGGCGGCCACGGCCGGCCTGAAGATCACCGGCACCGTCGAGGCCCATGGCGCCAAGCTCGGCGACGCGCGGGGACGGGACCTGCTGGGCTTCGATGGGCTCAAGCTGGCACTGGCGGACGTGCGCCCGCTGGAATCGGTGTTTCATCTGAGCGAAGTTGCACTGACCAATCCGAAACTCGCGGTCGCGCGCGATGCGAAAGGCCAGCTCAACCTGCTCGCCACCGATCCGGCCACCGGGGCTGCGGAAAAGGTGGCGGCCCCGGCGCCCGCCGCGGCGGCAAGCGCCCCGGACGGCAAGGCCGCCGCAAAGCCGACGCTGAAGGTTCAGGTCGACAAAGTGGCTCTCAGCAGCGGGCGCATCGGATGGCGCGACGAAACCGTTCAGCCGGCCGCCGCCGTCGAGGCGAGCGCGCTCGGCCTCGAAGTGACCGGCGTCACCTGGCCCATGCAGAAGCCGGCGCAGTTCAACGGCAGCACCGCCATCGGCGGCGCAACGCTCAAGTTCCAGGGCAGTGCCACCGACAAGGTGGCCGATGTGCAGACCGAAGTCGATGCGCTGCCGTTGTCGCTGGCGGCGCCTTATCTGGCGCACAGCCTGGAGCCCACGCTCGACGGCAAGCTCAGCGGGCAGGTCGACATCGCCTGGGCCCAGCCCGATCTCAGGTTCAAGGCGCGGCGACTGGCCGTGGATGGCTTGGCGCTCACCCAGGCGAAGACCGCGCTGGCGAGCGTCGGCCGATTCGAACTGGTCGACGCCGAAGTCGACATGACGAAGCACACGCTGAACGTGGCCTCGTTCACCGCCACCAACCCGAAGGTGCATATAGAGCGCGATAGCGAAAAGCGCTGGATGTTCGAGCGCTGGCTCAAGACGCCGGCCGGCGGAGCCGCGGAGGCTAAGGCGGCCGCGTCCAAGCCCGCGGGCACCGGGCCAGCGCCCGGCACCAATGCCAATGCCAATGCCAATGCCAATGCCAATGCAAACACCAAGCCCTGGGCGTTGACCATCGGCACGTTGGCGGTGGCCAATGGCGATCTTTCGTATGCGGACAAGGCCAGCGCCACGCCGGTCGCGGTCGAGGTCACGGCCCTTGATCTGAAGGCACAAAAAGTCGCACCTGACACCAGCACGGTATCGCCCTTGGAGATTTCAGGCCGTATCGGCTCGCGGCGCGGCGAGCCGGGCCGCTTCGATTACAAGGGCCATGTGGTGCTGAAACCGCTCTCGGCCGAAGGCCGCCTCGACGTGGCGTCGTTTCCCGCCCATGCCTTCAAGGCCTACTACGCCGATGCACTCAATGTCGACATTCGCCGCGCCTTCGCGAGCTACCGCGGCACCGTGCGCTATGCAAGCGCACCGGCCGGCATGACCTTGAAGCTGGCCGGCGACACCGCGCTCGACGACTTCCGCGCCAACAGCGTCTCGCTCACCCAGTCGCCCGGTTTCGACCGCAACACCAACCAGCTGCTGAGCTGGAAGACCCTGAGCCTGCGCGGCCTGCAGGTGAGCATGGCGCCCAATGCGGCACCGGCGGTCGACGTGCGCGAAACCACCCTGACCGACTTCTTCGCCCGGGTGATCGTCGACCCCACCGGGCGGCTGAACCTGCTGAACCTGACGAAGAAGGGCGAAGCGGAAGCCAATGCGGCCGCCGCGACCAGCGCCGAGGCGAAGACCCGCAGGAGCCTGGGCGGAACAAGCACCACCACCCGTACTCCGCCGCAGTCGGGCGGCGCCCCGGCGTCGGCCGAGGCCATGGTCGGCGGCAGCCCCGAGCCGGCCAGGCCGGCTTCGGCGCCTGTTGCCACCGCGCAGGCCGAAACCGATAGCGGGCCCAAGCCGGTCATCAACTTCGGCCCGATGAGCATGGTCAACGGCCGAATCGACTTCACCGACCTGTTCGTCAAGCCCAACTACTCGGCCGACCTGAGCGAACTGACCGGCAAGCTCAGCTCCTTTTCGTCGAACCCGCCCAAGGGCGAGAGCGGACGCCCCGCGCTGGCCGACCTGGAACTGCGCGGCAAGGCGCAGCAGACGGCCGCGCTGGAAATTACCGGCAAGCTCAATCCGCTGGCCAAGCCGCTCGAGCTCGACGTCACCGCCAAGATGCGCGATCTCGACCTGGCCCCGCTGTCGCCGTACTCGGTGCGCTATTCGGGCCACGGCATCGAGCGCGGCAAGATGAGCATGGACGTCAACTACAAGATCGCGGCCGACGGCCAGCTCACGGCCACCAACAAGCTGGTGCTCAACCAGTTGCAGTTCGGCGATGAAGTGCAGGGCGCCCCCAACAGCCTGCCGGTGCGGCTCGCGGTGGCGTTGCTGGCCGACCGCAACGGCGTGATCGACGTCGACCTGCCGCTCAGCGGTTCGCTCAACGATCCGCAGTTCAGCATCGGCCCGCTGATCTTCAAGGCGATCGTCAACCTCGTGGTCAAGGCCGCGACATCGCCGTTCAGCCTGCTGACCGGGGGGCTCGGCGGCGGCAGCGGTGAATCGAGCACCATCACGTTCGAACCCGGCAGTTCGGTGCTCGGCACCAGCGCGAAAGAAGGCCTGGACAAAGTCGTGAAGGCCTTGGTGGAGCGGCCGAACCTGCAGATGACCGTGGTCGGCACTTCCAGCCTCGAGCGGGAGCGCGAGGCCTACCAGCGCCAGCGCCTGCGCCAGCTGACCCAGGCCGAGAAGCGGCGCGCGGCGGTACGCGGCGGCCAGGCGGGCACCGACGTGCCGCCGGTTACCGATGCCGAATACCCCGAGTTGCTGACCGCCGTGTACAAGCGCTCCGACATCACCAAGCCGCGCAACATGGTCGGCTTGGCCAAGGACTTGCCGGTCAAGGAAATGGAAACCCTGCTGCTCACGAGCATTCCGGTCGACGAGGAGTCGATGCGGCAGCTGGCCGTCGAGCGCGGTGCCGTGGTGCGCGACTACCTCCTGGCGCAGAAGCTTCCGAGCGAACGCCTGTTCCTCGGCGCCGTGAAAACCAAGGCGAGCGGGGCCGACTGGAAGCCCGGCGCCGAACTCGACCTGGCCATGCGGTGAAGAAGAAGAGACACTTGGTTTTTTTCGCGCGCTTGCTATATATGTAGGCAGCCCGCCCAGCCTTCCGGCAGTCATTTGGCTGCTGTCCCGGCAGGGAATTCAACCGCCCGCCACAACTGGGTGAAAATGTCGATGTGCGCCGGCCTTTGCCGGCGCCTTCGCTTTCTCTCTTCAGACAACGATCTCGCGCAAGTGACCTCTACTTCTTCCAAGCCACACGACCTCCAGGCCCTCGACACGCTCACCGGCGGCGCCTTCACCGCGCCAACCTCGGGCGAGCGCGCCGCGCGCATCCGCGACTGGCTCGCGGGCAACCCCGCGCCCGAGCAGATGCAGGAGGTCTTCAAGGAGCTGAGCGGCCGCGACAAGGGCGCGGCGCGCCTCTTGCGCGAAAAACTCGACGAGCTCAAGCGCGCCAAGGGCCAGGAGGCCATCGCCGCCGAATGGGCCCAAAAGGCAGAGGCGCTGCTGGCCCAGTCCAAGCTCAACATCGCCGATGCGCTCGCCTGGCAGCGTGACGCCGCCAAGGCCGGTGCGCCGCTTTCGCGCGAGCCGCTCGCGGGTTTCAAGGTGCAGCTCGCCGAGCGTGTGAAGGGCATCGAAGACCTGCAGCATCGCGCGCAGGTGCACCGCGAGGCCGCGGTGCTGCTCGCGCAGCGCTTCGAAGTGCTTTCGACCAAGGGCTGGCAGGACGCGCAGGCCGCCGAGGAATCGCTGCGCGCCGACGTGAGCCATTGGCAGCAGCAGGCGGCCGACATCACGGCCGATGCCAACTGGAACAGCCTCGACGCCCGCTTTGCCCCGCAGCTCGAGTCGTCGAAGGCGCAATTGCTGGTCGTGTCCGACGCGTTCCATGCCGCGCTGGCGCAGGCGCAGGCCGCGGCTGCCGATGCTGCGGCACCGTTGCCGCCGGTGCCGGTGTGGGCCGACGAACTCCGCACCGCGCGCGGCGAAGTGGTCGCGCCCAAGGCGGCGCCCGCCAAACCCGCGGCGCCCAAGGTCGATCCGTCCGTGCGCGCAGCGGCGCAAGAAGCCGTGCAGGCGGCCCTTGCCAAGCTCGAACAGGAAACCGCCGAGGGCCACGGCAAAGCCAGCGCCGGTGCGGCCGCCGCATTGCGCGCGGTGCTCAAGGAGCACGGCAAGCTGGTCGATGCGCCGCTCGAAGCCCGTGTGCATGCGGCGCTGGTGGCAGCGGGCGAACTCGAAGGCTGGCAGCGCTGGAGCGCCGACAAGGTGCGCGAAGACCTCGTCGCCAAGGCCGAAGGCCTGCTCAAGCGCCCCGAAGGCCAGGCGCTCGGCGGCCGCAAGATGCAGGAAACGCTGCGTTCGCTGCGCGACCAGTGGAAGCAGGCCGACCAGGGCGGCGTGCCCAACCATGCGCTCTGGAAGCGCTTCGACGAGGCCTGCAACGAAGCCCACAAGGTGGTGGAGGCTTGGCTCGAAAAGGTTCGCGCCGATGCGGCCGAGCACCGCGCCCATCGCGTCGCCCTGATCGAAGAAGTCAAGGCCTGGGCGGCCGAGCATGCCGACGCCACCGATCTGAAGGCGCACAACCGTGCACTGCACCAGTTCGCCGACCGCTGGCGCGATGGCGGTCACGTGGGCGAGAAGGTCTTCGCCGAGCTGCAACCGCTATGGAACGAGGCATTCGGTGCCGCGCGCGCTCCTTTCGAGGCGGCCCAAAAAGCCAGCATCGAACGGCGCCAGGCCATGATCGCCGAGGCCGCCGAACTCGGCGCTCAGCCGATGCTGCGCATCGATGCCGTCAAGGCCTTGCAGCAGCGCTGGCAGGCCGAGGCCCAGAGCGTGCCGCTCGACCGCCGCCACGAACAGAAGCTGTGGGACGCATTTCGCGCACCCATCGACGAAGCCTTCAATCGCAAAACGGCGGAGCGCGAGAAGTCCGCGACCGCGATGAGCGAACATGACCGCCATGTGCTCGAGGCCTCCAAGGCGCTCGACGCTGCCAACGCCGGCGGCGACGTGCAGAAGATCCGCGCCGCCATCGCCCGGCTCGAAGCCGCGCTGCGCGGCGAGGCGCCCCCGCCGGCTCTCGCCACGAAGGCGGAGCCGGCAACCGCCGCATCCAGCGACGGCCCCCCGGTCGGTGCCACCGACGTGGTTGCACCCGGACAGGCCGCAGCCGAATTCGGCGAAAGCGCCGAACAGGCGCCGGGCTCGAGCGATGCGGAAGCCTTGCCCGGCACGCGCACCGAGTCGGCCCCGGCTGCCGCCCCCGACCTCGTGGCGCCGGACGACGGCGCCGACTCTTCGGCGCGTGCCGACGGCGCGGCGCATGAAGGCGACGAAGCCGCTTCGGCCGAAGAAGCCAAGGCACCCCCTGCGCCGCCGAAGCCGGCCCCCAAGCCCGTGGTTGCCGTTCGCGGCGACGACCGTCCCGGCAACAAGAAGGCCGAAGCCGCTCCCGCAGGCCGTGCCGGTGGCCGGTTCGGCGACCGGCGCGATGGCGCTGGTGCCCGTTCCGGACCGGGCGGCCCGGGTCGCCCCGGCGACCGCGGCGCGCCCCGTCCCGACGGCCGGGGTGACCGCGGTGACCGCGGTGCACCGGCCGGACGTTTCGGCGACCGGCCGCCGCGTTTCGAAGACCGCGGTCCGCGGCTCGGCGACGCGGCCTTCCGGGCGCAGCGCGAAGCGCTCGAGCGTGCGGACATGGCGCTGCGCAAGTTGGCGGCCCAGGCCCACGGCGAAGCGCTCACGCAAGTGCTCGGCGCCTGGGAGCAGCGCGATGCCTCGAAGCTGCCCAGCGTTCAGGAACTGGGGCGCGCGGTAACGCCCGCGGTGCGCAGCGGCTGGTCTCAAGCCATCGGCTCGGCCCCCAAGGCCGCTCCCGATGAAGCCGCCGAGGCACTGTTGCGCCTCGAAATGGCCGCCGAAGTGCCGACGCCTGCCGAGCAGCTCGATGCGCGCCGCGCGTTGCAGCTCAAGCTGCTGACGAAGCGGGGCGACCCGGTTCCAGCCCAGACCTGGGGCCAGGATGCTGGCAAGGTGCTGGCTGCAGCGCACGACGCTGCCAGCGCACGCCGCCTGCAGAACGCGCTGAAGGCGCTGCTGCGCAAGTAAGGCGCCGACGCCCGGCCATGAAAAACGGCGCCCCGCGGGGCGCCGTTTTTTTTGAGGCGCTCCGGCCGTTGCAGGCGGTTAGACCTTCTCGCCGATCGTGGGCATCTGCACCATCGCCGCTTGCGCTGCCGCGTAGCCGCTGGCTATCTTGCGCCGGATGAGCAACCCGCCAATGCCCAGCAGCAGCGCGAGGGCACCGACGATCAGTGTGCCCTTGTCCGTGGCGCTCGACGCCGCGGCCTTGTCCTTGGTTTCCATGATCTTCTGCACGTCGGCCAGCGTGACCACCGGCTGGCCCTTGAGCTTGACCTCGTAGACCAGGTTGTTGTCCGAGGGATCGATGCGAACCTCGATGGCTTCGTCGATCAAGGGTTCGAGCTTCTTGCGGCCCACCGCATAGTCCACGCGCCATTTCTCGGTGCTGCCGTCGGCCAGTTTGGCGTCGAGCACGAAATAATGGCGGGTGGTGCTGCCGCCGCGGCGGCGCTTGGCGGTTTCGGTGATCTCACTGCCGCTGACGACAGTCCCGCGCTTGGCAACCAGATCTTCCACCGCCGTGCCATGCGTGTCGGCGCCGGCCTTGATTTGCGCGTACGCCGCCCACCCCAGGATGCCAACGCCAAACAGCAGCGCGATCCATGCCTTGCCGGTGAGTTGATAGAACCAATCCCTCATGTTGTTTACCTTTTTTCCGAGTTGATAACTCGTGAATGGTAAGGGGTGAATTGCTATCGATCGAGTAGCGAACTACTTAAGCTGGGCGTAGCTTTACGCCTGTTTAGGAAGAAAGAATTCATCAAAGAGCGCGAGCACTTCGGGGAAGTCGCGCCCGAACGCCGCGCGATTCACGAAATAGGCTTCGCAGGCCACCGCGAAGAATTCGCTGATCGAGACCGCGCCGTAGTCGTCGAGCCATGGCGGCTCGGCGCCGAAGCGATCGGCGAGGATCGTCTTTTCGCGAAAATCTTCATAAGCGGGCTGCAGCACCGCAAGCCAGGCGGCGCGGGCTTCCCGCGCATTGCTCTTGCCGGCAAAACCGGGCGGTAGCGGCGGACAGCCATCGGCGTCGCCTCCGCGCATGTCGATCTTGTGGGCGAATTCATGGATCACGACGTTGTAGCCGCCGTCGCTTGTGATGCTGCTCGCGAGCACATCCTGCCAGCTCAGCATCACCGGCCCGCGGTCCATGGCTTCGCCGGCCACCACTTCGTCGTACTCGTGCACCACCTGCGCTTCGTCGACGATCTTTCGGCGGGCAACGACCTCGGACGGGTGCACCACGATGCCGACGAAATCGTCGTACCAGTCCAGCCCGGCCTTCAGGTTCAGTACCGGCAGCACCGCTTGTGCGGCGATGGCCAGCGCGACCTCATCGGTGATGACGAAGCCCTGGGTGCCATGGAATTCCTTGTCGCGCAGAAATTCGGCCGCGAGGATACGCAGCCGTTGTTGCGCGGCATAGGGCAGTTCGCCAAGGAACGCGTAGCGCTCGAGCGTGGACTGCCAGGCAGCCTCGGGAATCGGGGGCAGGGCGCGCAAACGGCGCAGCCACTTGAACATTGCGGCAGCTAGCGCAGGTCGACGCGCTGTGCGCCAGCGGGGGAAAGGCAGAGCAGCTGCGCGCGCGGCGGATGGGCCGCGGCGTCCCAATCGCTCAGCACGATGCGCTTGAGACTGTCTCCGAGATCGTGGTCAGCGGGCCGGTGCGTATGGCCGTGCACCAGCGTGCCTGCGCGCGCCTGCTGAAGCCACTGGCGCGCGGCACCGCCATCCACGTCGGCCCAGCGCGCTGCCGGATCGCGCTTGCGGTCTTCGCTTTGCGCGCGCATGGACCGCGCGAGCGCCCGGCGCTCGGCCAGGGGCCGAGCCAGAAAAGCGGCCTGCCATTCGGGCGTGCGCACCTGGGCGCGGAACTTGAGGTAGTCGGTGTCGTCCAGGCAAAGAATGTCGCCATGGCTCAGCAGCCAGCGTTCACCGTGCAGCACCAGCACCGTGGGGTCGTCGAGCAGCGTGAAGCCGCACTGGGCGGCGAGCGCCGGGCCGACGAGGAAGTCCCGGTTGCCATGCATGAAGTACACCGGCAGCCGTTCGGCGGTGCGGCGCAGCAGTTCGGCGCAGCGGGCTTCGAAGCCGGGCAGGGCGGCCGCGTCGTCGCCCACCCAGACTTCGAACAGGTCGCCGAGGATGATCAGCGCATCGGCCGGTGTGGTCTGCAGATAGCCCTGCCAAGCCTCGAAGGTGGCGGGCTCATCGGCCTGCAGATGCAGGTCGGAAATCAGGTCGACGGTGCGCCACGTGGGTGGGGCGAGCAGTTCCCTGAAAGCCGGATGTGCCGCCATGCCGATGCTGCGCCTGATCTCGTGCGCGGTCGTTACTCGGAGACGACGACAGCCTTTTCGATCACCACGTCTTCGAGCGGCACGTCGTCGTGGAAGCCCTTGCGGCCGGTCTTCACGGCCTTGATCTTGTCCACCACGTCGGTGCCGCCGGTGACCTTGCCGAACACCGCGTAGCCCCAGCCTTGGGCCGAAGGAGCGGTGTGGTTCAGAAAGCCGTTGTCGGACACGTTGATGAAGAACTGCGCGGTGGCCGAGTGCGGTGCGCTCGTGCGGGCCATGGCCACGGTGTAGTTGTCGTTCTTGAGACCGTTGTTGGCCTCATTCTCGATTTCAGCGCCGGTGGGCTTTTGCTTCATGCCGGGCTCGAAGCCGCCGCCTTGCACCATGAAGCCCGGAATCACGCGATGGAACACGGTGTTGTCGTAGTGACCGTTCTTCACATAGCTGACGAAGTTTTCGGCCGATTTGGGCGCCTTGGCGCTGTCGAGTTCGAGCGTGATCACGCCGTAGTTCTTGATGTGCAGTTCGACTTTGGGGTTGCTCATGAGGAGTCCTTCTTTCGGATGTTCGGAAATTACTTCGCCAGCGTGGCGGACTTGATGATGATGGGCTCGAGCGGCACGTTCTGCATGCCGCCCTTGTTACCGGTTTGCACGGCGCGGATCTTGTCGACCACGTCGGTGCCCGACACGACCCGGCCGAACACCGTGTAGCCGTAGCCGTCGGGGTTGGGCGCGTTGAGCGAGTCGTTGTTCTTCACGTTGATGAAGAACTGCGAGGTGGCCGAGTTCGGGTTGCCGGTGCGCGCCATGGCGATGGTGTACCTGTCGTTCTTCAGGCCGTTGCTCGCTTCCAGCGCGATGGGCGCGCGCGTGGGCTTTTGCTGCATGTCGGCCGTGAAGCCGCCGCCCTGGATCATGAAGCCGTCGATCACGCGGTGGAACACGGTGCCGTCGTAGTGCTTGTCGTTGACGTATTGCAGAAAGTTTTCGACCGTCTTGGGCGCCTTGGCCTGGTCGAGTTCGACCAGGATGTCGCCGGCCGAGGTGGCGAGCTTCACGCGCGGCCCGGCCTGCTGCGCATGCACGGCACCGGCCAGGGCCAGCGAGGCCACCAACGCGAGCGCGCCGCGGCGGCTGAATCGGGTGGACGGGGAAGTGAAGAAGGCTTGGGTCGTCAAGGAAAGCTCCGTGTGCGAATGATGTGGGGTGCAAGCCCGGCAACGCAAGTTGCCGTGGCCAATGCACTGGCGGCCAGTTACTTGCTGGGGCGGCCGACCGGCTTGCGGACTTCCGGCGGAGCGGCCGGCAGGGTGGCGGCTTGCGCCTCGGTCTTCGGGTTGAAGATCTGGCGGATCAGCGAGAGCTTGGGCGCAACGCTGGCGTTGGTGCTGGCGAATTGCTGCGCCCGCACATACTCCTGGGCTGCCAGGCGCGCATAGACGTCGCCGAGATTTTCATGCGCGGTGGCGTAATTGGGGTTGAGTCTGAGCGCCTGCTCCAGCGCGGCGCGTGCCTGATCGAACTTGCTCTGCGATGCGTAGAGCGCGGCCAGGTTGTTGTACGGCTCGGACAGTTCCGGAAAGTCTTGCGTCAGCTGCGTGAACGCGGCGATCGCCTCGTTCTGTTTCTTTTGTTCGGTGAGGATCACGCCCCGCAGAAAGCGCATCTGCGGATCGCGCGGCTTGCCCGCAATATAGGCATCGGCCTTGGCGAGCGCTTCGTTCGACTTGCCTTGGCGCAGCAGCGTATTCACGTCGTCGTAGTCGTTGGCGTACGCGGCGGAACCCCACAGGCTGAAGAGCAATGCGAAGGCGATGGAGAGTTTGGAGAACGCGACGTGCTTCATGAAGCCTCGGCAAGATTGGGGAATGCGGGCCTCGAAAACACCCGGAATGTACACGGCAGCAGCCGTTTATACTGCGGTGCATTGTAGCCGAGGGGCCATGTCCAACCCCTCGTGGCCACTGTCCCGTCACCCCTGAAATTCAACGTCGTTCGCCCGTACCGCACGAGCGCGAAGCGACGTTTTCCGAGCCTCATGAGTCTGCGCATCTACAACACGCTCTCGCGTGAATTGGAGGAATTCTCCCCATTGCAACCTGGCAAGGTGCGCATGTACGTGTGCGGCATGACGGTCTACGACCTCTGCCATCTGGGCCATGCCCGCTCGATGATCGCGTTCGACGTCGTGCAGCGCTGGCTCAAGGCCAGCGGCTATGGCGTGACCTACGTGCGCAACATCACGGACATCGACGACAAGATCATCCGCCGCGCCGTCGAGAACGGCGAGACGATCCGCTCGCTCACCGATCGCATGATCGACGCGCTGCACGAAGACGCCGACGCGCTCGGCATCGAGCGGCCAGCGCACGAACCCCGCGCCACCGACTACATCCCGCAGATGCTGTCGATGATCGGCACGCTCGAGAAGAAGGGGCTGGCCTATCGTGCCGACAACGGCGATGTGAACTACGCGATTCGCAGGTTCCCGGGCTACGGCAAGCTCAGCGGCAAGTCCATCGACGAGCTGCACGCCGGCGAGCGCGTGGCCGTGCTGGACGGCAAGGACGACCCGCTCGACCCCGTGCTCTGGAAGAGTGCCAAGGCGACTGAACCCGAAGAGGTGAAATGGGCCAGCGAGTTCGGCCCGGGCCGTCCCGGCTGGCACATCGAATGCTCGGCCATGGCCTGCGAACTGCTCGGCGAAACGCTCGACATTCACGGCGGCGGCGAAGACCTGCAGTTTCCCCATCACGAGAACGAAATTGCGCAGAGCGAAGGCGCAACCGGCAAGCCGCTGGCCAACTACTGGATGCACAACGGCTTCATCGTGACTGACAACGAGAAGATGTCCAAGAGCCTGGGCAACTTCTTCCTGATCCGTGACGTGCTCAAGAAGTACGACGCCGAAACCATCCGCTTCTTCGTGGTGCGCGCGCACTATCGCCGGCCGCTCAACTACAGCGACGTGCATCTCGACGACGCCCGCAATTCGCTCAAGCGGCTTTATACGGCGCTCGATCTGGTGGCGCCGCAGACCGTGGCCATCGACTGGAACGACCCCTATGCGGCACGCTTCAAGTCCGCCATGGACGAGGACTTTGCAACGCCCGAAGCTGTTGCCGTGCTGTTCGATCTGGCGGGCGAAGTGAACCGCACGCGCTCGCCCGCGCAAGCCGGGCTGCTGAAGGCGCTGGGCGGATGCCTGAACATTCTGCAGAGCGATCCGACCGGCTTCCTGCGTGCCGGCGCCACGCTGGACGAAGCAACCATCCAGGCGCAGATCGACGCCCGCGCGGCCGCCAAGGCTGCGAAGAACTTCGCCGAGGCGGACCGCATTCGCAGCGACCTTCTGGCGCAGGGCATCGTGCTCAAGGATTCGCCCACGGGCACGACCTGGGCCGCAGCGCAGTGAACGGAACCACCAACCCCATGCCTGCTTCATCGAAGAATCCGACGGTCCAGATCTACACGCCGGACTACTGGGAAGAGGCCTGCAAGCACCTGGCGAAGAAAGACCGCGTGATGAAGCGGTTGATCCCGAAGTTCGGCGATGCCTGCCTCGAGTCGCGCGGCGATGCGTTCACCACGCTCGCGCGAAGCATCGTGGGCCAGCAGATTTCGGTGAAAGCCGCGCAAACCGTCTGGGACAAGTTCGCGCTGCTGCCGCGAAAGCTTACGCCGGCCAACGTGCTCAAGCTCAAGGTCGACGACATGCGCGGGGCGGGGCTGTCGGCGCGCAAGGTCGAGTACCTGGTCGACCTGGCCATCCACTTCGATTCGGGCGCGGTGCACGTCGACGCCTGGAAGGACATGTCGGATGAGCTCATCATCGAAGAGCTCGTAGCCATTCGCGGCATCGGCCGCTGGACGGCCGAAATGTTCCTCATCTTTCACCTGATGCGCCCCAATGTGCTGCCGGTCGATGACCTGGGGCTGCTCAACGGCATCAGCGTGAATTATTTTTCGGGCGATCCGGTGAGCCGCAGCGATGCCCGCGACGTCGCCGTGGCCTGGGCGCCTTTTTGCAGCGTGGCAACTTGGTATATTTGGCGCTCGCTCGACCCGGTACCGGTCGCATACTGAACAACAGGAGAAGACGTTGGCGAAACGAACCTTCCTCGACTTCGAGCAGCCCATTGCTGAACTCGAATCCAAGATCGAAGAACTGCGCTATGTACAGACCGAATCGGCGGTCGACATCTCGGAGGAAATCGACCAGCTCGGCAAGAAAAGCCAGCAGCTCACCAAGGATATCTACAGCGACCTGAGCCCCTGGCAGATCACCAAGATCGCGCGGCATCCGGAACGCCCCTACACGCTCGACTACGTGAACGAAATCTTCACCGATTTCGTCGAGCTGCACGGCGACCGGCATTTTTCGGACGACCTGTCGATCGTGGGCGGCCTCGCGCGCTTCAACGGCACGCCATGCATGGTGCTCGGCCACCAGAAGGGGCGCGACACCAAGGAGCGCACCGCGCGCAACTTCGGCATGAGCAAGCCCGAGGGCTACCGCAAGGCCTTGCGCCTCATGAAGACCGCCGAGAAGTTCAAGCTGCCGGTCTTCACCTTCGTCGATACCCCGGGCGCCTATCCCGGCATCGATGCCGAGGAGCGCGGCCAGTCCGAGGCCATCGGCCGCAACATCTACGAAATGGCGCAACTCGAAGTGCCGATCATCGTGACCATCATCGGCGAGGGCGGCTCCGGCGGCGCGCTCGCCATTTCGGTGGGCGACCAGCTTGTGATGCTGCAGTACTCGATCTATTCGGTGATCAGCCCCGAAGGCTGTGCCTCCATTCTCTGGAAGACCAGCGACAAGGCACAGGAAGCGGCCGACGCTCTCGGCATCACCGCGCATCGCTTGAAGGCCCTGGGCCTGGTCGACAAGATCGTGAACGAGCCGGTCGGCGGTGCGCACCGCGACCATCGCCAGATGGCCGCATTTCTCAAGCGCGCGCTCAACGACGCCTTCCGCCAGGTCAGCGACCTGAAGCCGAAGGAGCTGCTCGACCGCCGCTACGAACGCCTGCAAAGCTACGGGCGCTTCAACGACACCAAGGCCGATACCGGCAGATAAGCAAGCGCGCTCCATGAACGAAGCCTTCGAACGCGCAATGGCCGCGTTCGAGCCGGCGCATCTGCCGCTGGCAGTGGGCTTCAGCGGCGGTGCGGATTCCACGGCCTTGCTGGCCGCTTGCGCCTCGGCGTGGCCGGGGCAGGTGGTCGCGTTTCATGTGCACCATGGCCTGCAGGCTGCCGCCGACGATTTCGAGCAGCATTGCGTCGCCGTGTGCGAGCGCCTGGGTGTTCCATTGATGGTGCACCGCGTCGACGCTCGGCACGCGCAGGGCGACAGTCCCGAGGATGCGGCGCGGCGTGCCCGTTATGACGCTTTTGCAGCGATGGCCGGTGCGGGCCTGCCGGCTGGCGCTGTCAAATCAATAGTTCTCGGGCACCATGCCGACGACCAAGTCGAGACACTGCTGCTCGCCCTGTCCAGGGGCGCGGGGTTGCCGGGTCTGGCTGCCATGCCGGCCCATGCGCAGCGCGCTGGACTCGACATCTACCGGCCGCTGCTGTCAGTGCCCGGCGCCGATATCCACGCCTGGCTGGAAGGTCTCGATTTGCCCTGGATCGAAGACCCGACCAACGAAGACGAGCGCTACACCCGCAACCGGATCCGTGCGGTACTGCTGCCCGCGCTGGAGCGCACATTCCCCCAATTCCGCACCACCTTTGCCCGCAGCATCGGCCATGCCGCGCAGGCGCAGGAACTGCTGGGCGAACTCGCGGCGCAAGACCTTGCCGTGGTGGGCCATCCGCCCCGCATCGCCAGTCTGCAGGGGCTTTCGCGTGCGCGGCAGGCCAATGTGCTGCGGCACTGGCTGATGCAGGCGCACGGCTGCGCGCCCAGCGCGGCGCAGCTCGACCAGCTGCTCGGCCAGGTGCGTGCCTGCACCACGCGCGGCCATCGGATCCACCTCAAGGTGGCCAACGGCTTCATCGAACGAAGGGGTGATTTGCTGCATTGGTACAATGCCCCGCCCTCGTCCAAGGCTTCGCGCTGACGGCTTGCAGGGCGCCGCGCTGGCACTCGGGAGTGAAGCGGCCCTTTCTCTTTCTCTGAATTCACCCATGGCATTGATCGTTCACAAATACGGCGGTACGTCGATGGGCTCGACCGAGCGCATCAAGAATGTCGCCAAGCGCGTTGCCAAGTGGGCACGCGCCGGCCACCAGATGATCGTGGTCCCGAGTGCCATGAGCGGCGAAACCAATCGCCTGCTCGGCCTGGCCAAGGAACTGGCGCCCAGCAAACCGAGCGACGCCCACGGGCGCGAGCTCGACATGCTCGCCTCGACCGGCGAACAGGCGTCGTCCGCGCTGCTGGCCATTGCGCTGCAAGCCGAAGGCATGGAAGCCGTGAGCTACGCGGGCTGGCAGGTGTCGGTGCGCACCGACAACTCGTACACCAAGGCACGCATCGAGAGCATCGACGACGAACGCGTGCGCGCCGACCTGGACGCCGGCAAGGTGGTGGTCATCACCGGCTTTCAGGGCGTGGACGACGCCGGCAACATCACCACGCTGGGCCGCGGCGGCAGCGACACCTCGGCGGTGGCTATTGCCGCCGCCATGAAGGCGCACGAGTGCCTGATCTATACCGACGTGGACGGCGTCTACACCACCGACCCGCGCGTGGAGCCCGATGCGCGGCGCCTCTCGACCGTGAGCTTCGAAGAGATGCTCGAAATGGCGAGCCTAGGCTCCAAGGTGCTGCAAATCCGCTCGGTGGAATTCGCCGGCAAATACAAGGTTCCTCTGCGTGTGCTTTCGAGCTTCACGCCCTGGGACATCGACATCAATGAAGAGGCCAAGTCCGGCACGCTGATCACTTTCGAGGAAGACGAAAACATGGAACAAGCCGTCGTATCCGGCATCGCTTTCAACCGCGACGAAGCCAAGATCTCGGTGCTCGGCGTGCCCGACAAGCCGGGCATCGCGTATCACATCCTCGGTGCCGTGGCGGACGCCAACATCGAGGTCGACGTGATCATCCAGAACCTCAGCAAGGACGGCCGCACCGACTTCAGCTTTACCGTGCACCGCAACGAGTACGCGAAGACCGTCGACCTGCTGCAGTCGAAGGTCATGCCCTCGCTGGGCGCGACCGAGATCGTGGGCGACACCAAGATCTGCAAGGTCAGCATCGTCGGCATCGGCATGCGCAGCCACGTCGGCGTGGCGAGCAAGATGTTCCGCGTGCTGAGCGAAGAGGGCATCAACATCCAGATGATTTCGACCAGCGAGATCAAGACGTCGGTCGTCATCGACGAAAAATATATGGAATTGGCCGTGCGCGCGTTGCACAAAGCCTTCGATCTGGACCAACCGGCCGCCTGACAGTGGCATAATCTCGGCTTCTTTCAGGAACTGTGACCGAGTGGCCGAAGGTGCTCCCCTGCTAAGGGAGTATGGGGTGTAGAGCCTCATCGAGGGTTCGAATCCCTCCGGTTCCGCCAAGCTAGTGAAGCCCTGTTGATCTTCGGATTGACAGGGCTTTTTTCTTGCTCGCCTTCCTCCGGCAAGGCGTTGATCAGCGCGCTCAGTTGTAGCAGCGCCTGCTTCTCATCTTTGCGGTTCGGTCGAGTTTGGCCGCGAGGCCTTCGAGGATGCTCGGGCCGTGTCATGCCCGGTCAGTTGCCCGATTCCGGCCCATACGTTTTTCTGACCGAAGCCAGGCCACGAGCGCGCCTGAAGTGAAAAGGTTTGCCAAAGTATTCAAATTTTCCGAAGGCGAATTGCGAGCAGGCGCGCATCTTTCTGTTCGTTCTGAACGAGAACAAATAAATCTCACCCAATGGCTCGCGACGTCGCAGCTTTGCGACAAAACAGGGACAAAAGTAACCATCTGTATGGTTAAATCGCCCGAATTATCGCGAAGAGGACGAGGGATCTCCATGAAGCTGCTGCTGAGCGTCGTGTGCGCCGTTGTTGCATTGGCCGGGTGCGTCAGCACGCCGCCGACACCGACGGAACCTGGAACGGGGTCGGGGCTTTCCTATGTGCCCATGGTGGCCATGGAAGGCGTGGACAAGGCCCGCTACGACAGCGACGTGGCCGATTGCCGCATCGCGGCGACGCGCATCACCGCGCGCAGCGAAACGGGCGACGCCATGTGGCTGGCGCTGGGCCTCGGCCTGATCACCGTGCACGGCCAGGGCATTGTGGCCGCGGCCGCGCAGGGGGGGATTGCGGCAGCCGTGATCGACATGTCCTACCGGCCCGATGCCGAGCTGATTGCCGAACACCAGCAGATCGCGCTGGTGCATTGCATGGCCAAGCGCGGCTACCGCAATCTGGACCCGAACGTGCGCGACACTTTCTACGGCCACTCCTTCAATCCCGAAGTGGTGCTGGCGCCGCGCCGCACGGGCGTGGACACCTACAACGCCGAAGTGCTCGCCAAGGCCGGTCGCTGCAGCATCCAGCCGCGGGCGGAACTGACGGCCAAGGGCCCCGGCTACGAGTCTTACAGCGTGCCCTGCTCGAACGGGGCGACCTGGGCCGTGCGCTGCGAATTCGGCAAGTGCCGGGTGCTGGGCCAGCCGGTCATTCGCCGCTCCTGACCAACGCCCGAGCGTGCCGGCCTGCCTGGGCACGCATGGGCAACGCTCACTTGATGATCATGCCTTTGAGCGCCGGGTCGGCGGGCGGCGCCTTGAGCTTCATCTGCCGCAGGGTCTTCATCAGCAACTGCGCAATCATCAGGTTGCGGTGCCGCTTGTGGTTGGCAGGTATCGCGTACCAGGGTGCGTGATCGGTGGAGGTGGCGCGCAGCGCCTTGTCATAGGCCTCTTGGTACGCGTTCCACTTGGTGCGCACCTCGAGGTCGCCCATGCTGAACTTCCATTGCTTGCCGGGCGTGTCGATGCGCGCCTGCAGGCGTTCGCGCTGCTCGTCCTTGTCGATGTGCAGCATGCATTTGACGACGACCGTGCCGGTCTCGACCAGCAGGCGCTCGAAATCGTTGATCTGCGCATAACGGCGCTTGGCCTCGGCCTTGTCGATCCAGCCTTCGACTACGGGCACCAGCACGTCTTCGTAGTGGCTGCGGTTCCACACCGCGATTTCGCCCGTGCGCGGCACTACTGCGTGGCAGCGCCAGAGGTAGTCGTGCGCGCGTTCGTCGTCGCTGGGCGCCTTGAAGGCGGTGACACGAACGCCGAGCGGCGAGGTGCGCGAAAAAACCCAGCGCACGGTCCCGTCCTTGCCGCTGGTGTCCATGCCTTGCAGCACCAGCAGGAGCTTGCGGCGGCCTTCGGCATGCAGCAGGTCCTGCATTTCGTCGAGTTCGGCCGCCAGGGCGTCGATCTCGGCGACTTGCGCGGCTTCGTTGCCCTCCAGGAAGGGCGTGTCGCCGGGGCTCACCTGCGCGAGTTTGAACTTGCTGTCGACGCGGTATTTCTTGAGGCTGGCCATGACCCGGGACTCCGTGCAAAAGACACGCAGCGTACGCGATCAGGGGCGTCAATGATCGGCAATCAGCGGTCGGTGTCGTCCGGGTCGATGGAAGCGCTCCAGCGGTTGTCCCAGTCGGCATGGCGCGCCGCGCCGTCGAGTTCGCGGCGGTCGCGCTTGGTCGGCCGACCTTGCTCGATGGCCAGTGCCGGCTCGCTGCCCATGCGGCGCTGTTCGCGCGCGGCGGCCTGCGCGGCGATGCTCTCTGGCGTTTCTTCGTAGAGCTGCTGTGCGATGGGAGCGGGACCGCGCTGGCCGCTCAGGCCGCGCACCGTGACTGTCCGTGTCAACGCACCGAGGCGGATGGCGACGGTATCGCCCGCCTTGACCTCGCGGGAGGCCTTGGCGACATCGCCGTTCACCTGCACCCGGTTCTTGCCGATTTCGTCCGCAGCCAGGGATCGCGTCTTGAAGAAGCGGGCGGCCCAAAGCCATTTGTCGATGCGCAGGCGATCCATAGTTCAGGAATTGTGGTGGTAGACGGGGAGCCGCACGACAGCGTCGAGCCCGACCCCCTGTGCGGAATTTTCCCGCACGCCGCGATTGTCGAGATCGATGCGTCCGCCGAGCGCCAGCACGATCTCGCGGCAGATCGCGAGGCCCAGCCCGGAGCCGCTGCCCGTGTCGCCGGCAGAGAAGGGCGCGAACAGGCGCTGGCGCAATTCAGCCGAAATGCCGGGCCCCTCGTCGCGCACCGTCAAGACCGCCTCTTCGGCCGTGCGCTGGACCATCACCGACAGGGCGCCGCCGTGCGGGCTGTGCTTGATGGCGTTGTGCAGCAGGTTGCGCGTGAGCTCCTGCAGCATCCATTGGTGCGCACGCACCGTCACGGGCTGGTCCATCGCCAGTTCGAAGTCGAGCGCCTTGTCGGCGATCAGCGGAGACAGGTCCAGTGCAATCTGCCGCACCACTTCGCCGAGCTCGAGCGGCACTGATTCCGGCTGCTGGCGCAATTGCTCGACCTTGGCGAGCGACAGCATCTGGTTGGCAAGCGTCGTGGCGCGTTCCACGGTCTGGCTGATCTCGCTCAGCGCCTGATCGGGCGCTACGTCGCCACGCCTCGCCGATTGCACCTGGGCCTTCAGCACCGCGAGCGGCGTGCGCAACTGGTGCGCACTGTCGCGCACGAAGCGCTTCTGGTGGTCGAGCAGGCGCTGCAGCCGGCCCATGACCTCGGTGGTGGCGTCGACCAACGGCCGCAGTTCGCGCGGCGCATCGGGCGCATCGATGGGAGAAAGATCGTCGGCCGCGCGCTTCTCGATGGCCTCGCCGAGCTCGCGTACCGGCCGCGTGGCGCGCTGCACCACGAACACCGTGACCAGCGCGATGACGCCCATCAGCAGCAGCTGGCGCCACAGCATGTCGACGAGCAGCTTGCGCACCAGCGTTTCGCGCAGCTCGAGGGTTTCAGCCACCTGCACCACGGCCATGCCGCGGCCCTTGGCACTGGCGACGGGCTGCAGCAAGACCGCCACGCGCACCGGCTGGTCGCGAAAGCGCGCATCGTAGAAATCGACCAGCGCCGAATATGCGCCCCGGTCGGGAATGCGGCCGCGCCAGAACGGCAGTTCGGCAAAGCCCGAGACCATTTCACCGTCGAGCGCGGAGACGCGGTAGAAAAGCCGGCTGCGGTTGTCGGCCTCGAAGGCCTCGAGCGCGGAATAGGGCACGATGGCACGCAACCGCGCTCCTTCGTCATAGCCTTCCACGTCGAGCTGCTCGCCGATGGTCTTGGCCGACGCGAGCAGGGTGCGGTCGTAGGCCGTGGTGGCCGCGGCCAGGCTCTGCCGGTACAGGCTCACGCTGTTGATCACGATGAACAGCGCCACCGGCGCGAGAATGCCGAACAGCAGCCTCGCGCGCAGCGACAGGGCCTTCTTCATGGCTCCGCGCGCAAAAGATAGCCCAGGCCCCGCAGCGTCATCAGCGCGGCGCCGGTGCCCGCCAGCTTCTTGCGAAGGCGATACACGACCACTTCCACGGCTTCGTACTGAACATCGGTTTCGCCCGGAAACACCAGTTCGAAGAGCCGTTCCTTGCTCACCGCGTGGCCCGGCTTCATCATCAGCGCCTTGAGCAGCGCCAGCTCGCGCGGCGTGAGTTCTAGGATGCCGCCGCGGTGGTAGACCGCGCCGCTTTCCGGTTCGAAGCGCAGTCCGCCCACCTCCTGGGGGTTCAGGCCCACATCGGGGCCGGCGTTCTGGTGGCGCCGGCGCAACGCCCGGATGCGTGCCTCGAGTTCGTCGAGGTCGAAGGGCTTGGGCAGGTAGTCGTCGGCCCCGGCATTCAGGCCCATGATGCGGTCGCCCACCGTGCCGCGGGCGGTGAGCAGCAGCACGGGCGTGCGCAGCCCGGCGGCCCGCGCCTGGGCCAGCACCTGCAGGCCGTCGAGGTTCGGCAGGCTCAGGTCGAGCGCCACCACGTCGGGCTCCAGCTGGCGCCACTGCTCGACGGCCAGGGCGCCGTCGCCGCAGATGCGCACGTCGATCTTGTTGCGGGCGAGGGCGCGCTGCAGGGTGACCTGCATCGAGGGATCGTCTTCGACCAGCAGCAGCTTCATGGGGTGAGGTGGGGAATGGTACTTCGGTGTTTTCCCCAGTCCGGTGGACAGCCAACTGACAGCGGGGCGGCGCATGATAGCGGCTCAGGTCCAAGTCAGGTTTTCTTTAGTTCTCAGGAGACAACGATGCGTCGCGACACCTTTTTGAAGTCATTGGCCGCGCTGGCCGCCGCCGGAGCCCTGCCGTTGTCGGCGCGCGCCGCAGCCAACGTCAAGATGATGATTCCAGCCAACCCGGGCGGTGGCTGGGACACCACGGGCCGCGCGCTGGGCAAGGCACTGACCGAAGCCAAGCTGGCCGACACGGTCACCTATGACAACAAGGGCGGCGCCGCGGGCGCATTGGGCCTGGCCCAGTTCGTGAACGGCTCCAAGGGCGATCCGAACGCGCTCATGGTGATGGGCTCCGTCATGCTCGGCGGCATCATCACCGGCAAGCCGCCGGTCAATCTGTCGCAAGCCACGCCGCTGGTCCGCACGACGACCGAATACAACGTGTTCGTGCTGCCGGCCAACTCGCCGCTCAAGACCATGAAGGATGTGGTCGACCAGCTCAAGAAAGACCCGGGCAGTGTCAAGTGGGGCGGCGGTTCGCGCGGCTCCACCGAGCACATCGCCGCGGCCATGATCGCGCAGAAGGTCGGCGCCGATCCATCGAAGATCAACTACGTGGCCTTCCGGGGAGGCGGCGAAGCCACTGCCGCCGTGCTGGGCGGCAACGTCACCGTCGGCGGCAGCGGCTACAGCGAATTTGCCGAATACATCGCCGCCGGCAAGATGAGGGCCATCGCCGTTACGTCCGCGCAGCGCCTGCCGGGCATCAACGTGCCCACGCTCAAGGAGCAGGGCATCGACGTCGAAATCGGCAACTGGCGCGGCGTGTACGGCGCGCCCGGCATCACCGCCGAACAGCGCAAGGCGCTGACCGACATGGTGCTGGCGGCGCTCAAGAGCCCGTCGTGGGCCGAGTCGCTCAAGAAGAACGACTGGACGCCGGCCGTTCTTTCGGGCGAGGCCTTTGCCAAGTTCGTCGACGACGACTTCGCGAGCCTGCGCGCCATCATGGCCAAGTCCGGAATGATCTGAATTTGGCTCGCCCCCAGCGGCCCGGCAACACCGGGCCGCGGTGTTTCTGGAAGCGGCGGGGGCTCTTTCGAACCATTGGGGCCTTTGACGGGCCCCGTTCCATTCCCTGACTGCGGGAGCAAAAAATGACAACTCCAGAATCCTCGGTCTCGCCGCAATCTGCGGCCACCTGGCCGCAAACCCTGGTCGGCGCCGGTGTGCTGCTGACCGGCCTGGCGCTGGCTTTCGGCGCCATCGGCATTTCTTCCGAAGCAGGTTATGGCGGCGTCGGCCCCAACTTCCTGCCTTGGCTGGTGTCGGGTGTGCTCACCTTGTGCGGCGGCTGGATTCTCTGGGAAGCACGTACGGGCGGCTTTCGCGAGCTTGATGCACCGACGGGCGCGGAGCACGCGTACTGGCCCGGCTTCGTCTGGGTATCGGCCGGCCTGCTGCTCAACGCGGCGCTCATCACGCAACTCGGCTTCATCCTGAGCTGCACGCTGTGCTACGTGCTCGCCGTGCAGGGCCTGCGCCGTGCAAGCGGCCAGCCTTCGGCCAACTCGCCGCGCACCTGGGCCATCGATCTGCTGACGGGCGGGCTCATTTCCGCGCCCGTGTTCTGGATGTTCACCAAGTTCCTGGCCATCAACCTGCCGGGCCTCACGACCACGGGGTGGCTCTGACATGGAAATCTTCAACGCACTCATGACGGGTTTCGCCGCGGCGATCACCCCTGCCAATCTTCTCTGGTGCCTGGTGGGCTGTGCATTGGGCACGGCCGTCGGCGTGCTGCCCGGCATCGGCCCTGCCGTGGCGGTGGCCATGCTGCTGCCGATTACCGGCAAGGTCGATATCACGGCCTCGATGATCTTCTTCTCGGGCATCTACTACGGTGCCATGTACGGCGGCTCGACCACGTCGATCCTGCTCAACACGCCGGGCGAAACGGCGAGCATGGTCACGGCGATGGAAGGCAACAAGATGGCCAAGAGCGGCAGGGCTGGCGCTGCGCTCGCCACCGCCGCCATCGGCTCTTTCGTGGCGGGCACCATCGCCACGGTCATCGTCACGCTGTTCGCGCCCTTCGTGGCCGAGTTCGCGGTCAAGCTCGGGCCGCCCGAGTACTTCCTGTTGATGCTGCTGGCGTTCACCACCGTGAGCGCGGTGCTCGGCAAGAGCACGCTGCGCGGCATGACGGCGCTGTTCATCGGCCTTGCGGCCGGCTGCGTCGGGCTCGACCAGATCTCGGGCCAGGGCCGCTACACCGGCGGCGTTCCCGAGCTGCTCGACGGCATCGAGATCGTGCTGGTGGCGGTGGGCCTGTTCGCGGTGGCTGAAGTGCTGTACGCCGTGCTCTATGAAGGCAAAGTGGTCGAAGCACAGAACACGCTGACCCGCGTGCACATGACGGCGCGCGACTGGAAGCGCTCGATTCCGGCGTGGCTGCGCGGCACGGCCATTGGCACGCCGTTCGGCTGCATCCCGGCCGGCGGCACCGAGATTCCGACCTTCCTGAGCTATGCGACGGAAAAGAAACTGGCCAAGGACGCGGACGCCAAGGCCGAGTTCGGCACCAAGGGCGCCATCGAAGGGGTGGCCGGTCCGGAAGCCGCCAACAACGCGACCGTGACCGCGGCGCTGATTCCGCTGTTGACGCTGGGCATTCCCACGTCGAACACCACGGCCATTTTGCTGGGTGCGTTCCAGAACTACGGCATTCAGCCGGGCCCGCAACTCTTCACCACATCGGCCGCGCTGGTGTGGGCACTGATCGCCTCGCTCTACATCGGCAACGTGATGCTGCTGGTGCTGAACCTGCCGATGGTGGGCCTGTGGGTCAAGCTGCTGAAGATTCCGAAGCCGCAGCTCTATGCGGGCATCTTGATCTTCGCGACGGTGGGTGCCTACGGCATGCGCCAAAGCGCGTTCGACCTGTTCCTGCTCTATGGCATCGGCCTGCTCGGCGTGGTGATGCGGCGCTTCGACTTTCCGACCGCGCCTGTGGTGGTGGGGATGATTCTTGGGCCGCTTGCGGAAGCGCAGTTGCGCAATGCCATGTCGATCGGCGAAGGGAGCGCTTCGGTGTTCTTCCAGCGGCCGATGTCGATCACGCTGGTGGTCATCATCGTGGCTGTGCTGGTGTTGCCGCGGGTTGCGAAGCGGATGAGTGATCGGAAGTTGGCTCGGCTAGCGGCCTGACTCTTTGACTGGTTTGTTTTTCGGGGCCGGGTCTCGCCCCGGCGGGCGACTCACTTTCTTTTGCTTCGCCAAAAGAAAGTAAGCAAAGAAAAGGCGACCCCACTGTCTGCGACCCCTGCGCTGCGCTACGGGGCAACCTGCGGTGCTCGGGTTTCGCGGGGTCTCGCAGAACTCGCTTCGCTCAAACAGCTGCGAGCCCTGATCCGCGAAACCCTGCGCTCCTCGGCGCATACAGAGGGGCTTGGAAACCGAACGGGCCTTTGCTTCGCTCGGCCACCAAGCCACCGCGGCGCTGCGCGCCGCGGTGGTTGGTATTGAGTTGGGCTGTTGGCTGTTGGCTGTTGGGGCCGAGCGAAGCGAAGGCCGCCCGCTCCCACCCCTTCTGTATGCGCCGAGGAGCGCAGATGGAGGCGGGATCAGGGCCGCAGCTGTTTGAGGTTCTATGTTTTTTGCAAGTCATTCTTCGGCATCAACCGGGCCGGATCGAACGACTGCGTACCTTTCCAAACAGCAAACGCCACGCGCAGCAGCTTGCGCCCGAGAATGATGAAGGCCGCAGTGGTTGCAAAGCCCTTGGCCCGAATGGCCTCATACAACGGCCTGAGCGCCTTGCTACGACTTGCAGCAAAGCCCACCAGATAGATCTGTCGGCGCAACAGCGACGGCCCCTTTTTGCTCAAGCGACGTCGCCCATGCCGGGCACCCGAATCGTTGGGTCTTGGATCGAGTCCGCAATAGGCCACCAAGGCATCGGTATTGCCGAAGTTGAAGCGACTGAACAGCGTCGCCAGCAACACCGAGGTCTGCGGTCCTACACCGGTGATCGTGAGCAATCTCTGGCAGCCAGCGGACAGCCGCGGATCGCTGGTAACCAACTCCTGCATCCTGCTATCCATTGCCTTCAGAAGGGTATCGAAGGCCCTTTGCAACTCGCCGGTGTCGATATCGCTGGCGTCCACACCCGTCACGATCTGCTTGAAGGCCGAGCGCTGCGCCGCCAATTGCGCTCGGCGCGTGAGCAGATCTTGCAGTCGTTGCTGCACTGCGCTGGCCGGCTGCCAGGGATGCAGATGACCGTGGTGTTCCGCCAGATAGCGAGCGATGAGCTGGGCGTCAACGCCATCTGTCTTGGCCCGCATTCCCAAGGCTTGAGCGTAGAAGTGCACGTCGCGTGCATTGAGCACGAACACCTTCAGGCCAGCCTGGCTTGCAAGGTGCGCCAACAGACCGTGGTACCGCCCGGTGGATTCCATGGCGACCAGGGCATGGGGCGGCACTTCCCGCAGCCAATCGGCAATGCCCGCGGCATTGTTGACCACGCTGCGAGGCCGGTGCCCAGACCCCAGAGAAATGACCAATTCGGCCTTGGAAACATCCACGCCGATAAACAGGGTTGGCTCTTGCATGACGACACCTCCGGTTGGACAATTTGCCAAGCTGGGGTGCAGCCCACCGACGACGTTTGCTTGCGTCTAGATCGGCGGTCGCCCCGTCCAAAAACGGAGCTCCGCTCAGTTCCTAATCGACGTTGGAAGGTGGGGCGGGAGAAATCTCAAAACCGTCGGTCCGCTGCCGCGGCCGAATGCGCAACGAGTCCCTCCACCCCAGCGCCTCAACCATACAAGCGAAGCGAGTTCTGCGGACCCCCGCCGGAATCGAGCACCGCAGGTTGCCCGTAGCGCAGCGGAGGGACGCAGACAGTAGGGTCGCCTTTCTTTGCTTATTTTCTTTGGCGAAGCAAAGAAAGTGAGTCGCCCGCCGGGGCGAGACCCGGCCTCCGGAAGCAAACGCCGCGCAGCGTCAAAGAGAGCCCGAGTTAACTGGCCGGCCCCTCCACCAAGTCATCATCAATATGCGGATCCGCCGGCTGCCCCCGCAGCTTGCGCGCCGTACGCCGAATCCAGTGCTCGATGTCGTCCACATAAGTGAACACAGCCGGCACCACCAGCAAGCTCAGCACCGTAGAAGTAATCAGCCCGCCGATCACCGCCATCGCCATCGGCGAGCGGAAGCTCGAGTCGGCGGTACCGATGCCCACCGCAATCGGCAACATGCCCGCGCCCATCGCCAGCGTGGTCATGATGATGGGCCGTGCGCGCTTGTGGCAGGCGTCGCGCAGGGCATCCCAGCGGCTCATGCCGTGGTCGCGGCGCGCCACGATGGCGTATTCCACCAGCAGGATCGAGTTCTTGGTCGCGACGCCCATCAGCATGATCAGCCCGATCAGCGAAGGCATCGAAAGAGCCTTCTGACCGATCAGCAGGCCCACGAACGCTCCGCCGAGTGCCAAGGGCAATGCGCAAAGAATCGTCACCGGGTGCAGGAAGTCCTTGAACAGCAGCACCAGCACGATGTAGATGCATAACACGCCCGTGAGCATCGCAAGGCCGAAGCTCGCGAACAGCTCGGTCATCACTTCCGCGTCGCCGATCTCGGTCACGCGCACGCCGGGCGGCAGCTTCTGGATCGACGGCAGCGAGGTGACGGCGGCCTTGGCGTCGCCGAGGCCCACGCCCGAGAGCTCGATCTCGAAGTTGACGTTGCGCGAGCGGTCGTAGCGGTCGATGACTGCGGGGCCGCCTTCCATCGTCAGTGAAGCCACCTGGCTGAGCATGACCGGGCCCCGCGTGCCGGGCACCGAGAGGCGGCCGAGCAGGTCGAGATTCTTCCGCGCCGAATCCTCGAGCTTCACCACGATCGGCACCTGCCGCTGCGCGAGGTTGAGCTTGGCCAGTGCCTGGTCGTAATCGCCGAGCGTGGCGACGCGCAGCGTCTCGGCGATGGCGGAGCTTGTCACGCCCAGGTCGGCGGCGCGCGCAAAGTCGGGGCGCACGGCAATCTCGGGGCGGATCAGGCTCGCGGTGGAGGTGATGTTGCCGAGGCCGGGCACGGTGCGCAGGTCTTTCTCGACCGCGCTGGCTGCACTGGCCAAGGCAGCAGGGTCTTCACCGGTCAGCGCAAGAATGTATTTCTCGCCCGAACCGCCAAGGCCGACGGTGCTGCGCACGCCGGGCAGCGTTTCGAGCGCGGCGCGAATCTGGTTCTCGATCACCTGCTTGCGCGGCCGGTCACCGCGGTCGTCGAGCTTGATGGTCAGCGTGGCCTTGCGCGTTTCGGGCGTGCCGAAGTTGGCGAACGGATCGCCGCCCGCGCTGCCGCCCGCCACCGTGGTGTAGACGCTCTTCACATGCTTGATCTGCATCACGCGGTTTCGCGTTTCTTCCGCGGCTGCGGTGGTCTGCGCGAGCGTGGAGCCGGGCGCGAGCGAGAGATAGATCTGCGTCTGCGAGTTGTCGTCCGGCGGAATGAAGCCGGTCTTCAGCAGCGGAATCATTGCCAGCGAGCCGAAGAAGAAGAGGGTGGCCAGCACCATCGTCTTGAAGCGGTTGTGCGTGCTCCATTCCACCGCGCGCATGTAGGCCGTGAGCCAGCGCGGTTCCTTTTCTGCGCCGACGACCGGCTTCAGGATGTAGGCCGCCATCATGGGCGTGAGCACCCGCGCCACCACCAGCGAAGCGAACACCGCCAGCGATGCCGTCCAGCCGAACTGCTTGAAGAACTTGCCGGCCACGCCGCTCATGAAGGCCGTGGGCAGGAACACCGCAATCAGCGTGAAAGTGGTGGCGATCACCGCCAGGCCGATTTCGTCGGCCGCCTCCATTGCGGCCTCGTACGGCGACTTGCCCATGCGCAGGTGGCGCACGATGTTTTCCACCTCCACGATGGCATCGTCCACCAAGATCCCGACCACCAGCGAGAGCGCAAGCAGTGAGATCACGTTGACCGAAAAGCCCAGCAGGTGCATGCCGATGAAGGCCGGAATCACGGACATGGGCAGTGCCACGGCCGAGACGAAAGTGGCGCGCCAGTCGCGCAGGAACAGCCACACCACGATCACCGCCAGAATCGCGCCCTCGTACAGCAGGTGCAGCGAGCCGTCGTACTCTTCTTCCACCGGGTCGACGAAGTTGAAGGCCTCCGTCAGCTCGATGTCGGGGCGCTGCGCGCGCAGCTCGCCCAGCGCCTTCTGGATGGCGCGGCCCACCTCCACCTCGCTGGCGCCGCGGCTGCGGGCCACTTCGAAGCCGACCACCGGCTTGCCGTTGAGCAGCGCCGCGGCGCGCGGCTCGGCGATGGTGTCGCTGATGCGCGCCACCTGGTCGAGCCGGATGCGGCGGCCGTCCGAAAGGGCGATCTGCATGTCGGCAAGCTGGTCGGCCGACTGCACGGTGGCCAGCGTGCGCACCGGCTGCTCGCTGCCGCCCAGGTCGATGCGGCCGCCCGCGCTTTCGGTCTGCACTTGGCGCAGCTGGCGCGAGATGTCGGCCGCCGAAGCGCCCAGCGCCTGCAGCTTGGCCGGGTCGAGGTCGACGTGCACCTGGCGCGTGACGCCGCCCACGCGGTTCACCGCGCCGACGCCGGGCAGCGCGAGCAGCTTCTTGGTCACGTCGTTGTCGACGAACCAGCTCAGCGCCTCGCCATCCATGCGCGACGAGGCGATGGTGAAGGCCAGTACCGGCTGTGCCGCGAAGTCGAGCTTGGTGACCACCGGGTCGCGCACGTCGGCCGGCAGGTCGGAGCGCACGCGCTGCACCGCCGAGCGCACGTCGTCCACGGCTTCCTGCACCGGCTTTTCGAGACGGAACTCGACAATCAGCGTGGCGGCGCCGTCCTGCACCTTGGTGGTGATGTGCTTCAGGCCCTGCACCGTGGCAATGGAGTTCTCGAGCTTGCGCGCAACGTCGGTCTCCAGCTGCGAAGGTGCGGCGCCGGGCAGCGACGCCGAGACCGTGACGGTCGGCAGGTCGATGTCCGGAAAGTTCTGCACCTTCATGGCGTTGAACGACAGCAGCCCGCCGAAGGTGAGCAGCACGAACAGCATCACCGCCGGAATCGGGTTGCGGATGGACCATGCGGAAACATTCATGGGCGTGCCTTCGTTTCGTTGGTGCCCGCGTTGCCCGCGGCGGACGATGCAGGCGCAGCGGCAGGCTGGGCTCCCGCTGCTGCCGGTGTTGAGGCCACGACACGCACCAGGTCGCCGTCGTTCAGGAAGCCGGCGCCTTGCACCACGATCTGCGCGCCCTCGGGCAGCGCGCTGGTGATTTCGACGCGTTCGCCGACGCGGCGGCCGGTCTGCACCTTGAGCTGCGCCACGCGGTTGTCGGGCAGCAGCATGAACACGTTGTTGAAGCCGTCGCGCGGAACGATGGAGGCCTGCGGCACGGTCGGCGCAGAGCTGCGTCCGAGTTCGAAGTCGCCGCGCGCGAACATGCCGGCCTTGATGCCGGTGTTCTGCTGCACGTTCGGCAGGTCGACATAGACCAGCGCCGCACGCGTTTGCGGATCGACCGTGGGCGCGATGCTGCGCACCTTGCCGCGCACCTGCGCACCGCTTGCGCTCACCACGAAGGCCGTGGTGCCCACCGCGATGCGGCTGAGCTCGGCCGAGGTGACCTCGGCGCGCCATTCGAGCCGGCCCTGGCGGATCAGCCGGAACAATTCGGTGCCGGCGGCCACCACGCTGCCGACCGTGGCGGTGCGCGACGAGATCACGCCGTCGTCGGGTGCCAGCACCTGCGTGTTGCGCCCGCGCACTTCCTGCGCCTTTAACACGGCCTCCGCGGCCTCCACGCGGGCCTTGGCGGTCTGCTCGGTCGTCTGGTACTGGTTGATCTGCTGCTGGCTCAATGCGCCGGTGGCCTGGAGCGTGCGCGCGCGCGCCGCATTGCCGGCCGCATCGGCTGCGGTGGCCCTGGCTTCCGCCAGCGAGGCGCGCGACTGCGCGATGTCGGCCTGCACCGTTTCGGGCGAGAAGACGGCGAGCAGCTGGCCCTTCTTCACCACGTCGCCCACGTTCACACGTACTTCGGCGAGCTTGAGGCCGCTGGATTCGGAGCCCACGCTGGCCTCCTGCCAGGCGGCCACGTTGCCGTTGGCTGCCAGCGTGAGCGTCAGCTCGGTGAGCTCGGGCTTGGCGACCGTGACCGTCAACGTCGGCCGCGGGGGCGGTGCGCCGTCTTTGCTCTTGGCGGCCGCGGGCGGGGTGCCGGGTTCGTTTGCGGGCTTGCGCGTCAGCCACACCGCCGCGGCAATGACGACGACGAGCGCCAGCAGCGCGATGACGAGGGTAGAGCGTTTGATTCTTTTCATGGCGACGTCGCGGCCTTGGCGGCCGGGTTGGAGGTCATTGAGAGCGATTCGGGACGGGCCCAGCCACCGCCCATCGAGCGGTAGAGCGCCACCCAGGCTTCGGTGCGCTCGCGCTGCAGCGAGACGCGCGCGGTTTGCGCCGTGAACAGCGTGCGGCGCGAATCCTCGAGTTCGAACAGGCTGGCCAAGCCGCTGCTGTAGCGGGCCTGCGTGGCGTCGAAGGAGGCCTGGTAGTTCTTCACCGCGGCGTCGGCATCGGTGGTGCGTGCATCGGTGGCGTCGAGGTTGACCAGCGCTTCCTCCACCTCGCGCACCGCCTGCCGAACGTTCGCGCGGTAGAGCGACACGGCTTCGGTGTAGCGCGCCTTGGCCGCATCGCTGTTGGCCGCGCGGGCGCCGCCGTCGAGCAGCGGCACGGTGAGCGACACCGGACCGATCGTCCACGTGTCGAGCGATTCCCGGAAGCCGCTGGTGCGGATCTGCATGCGGCCGATGGAGCCCGAGATGCTGAGCTTGGGGTAGCGCTCGGCTTCGGCGGAACCCACGTCGGCGCTGGCCGATGCCACGCCGAGTTCGGCCGCATAGACATCGGGCCGCTGCGAGATGGCCTCTGCCGGCACGCTGGCGATGCTGCCGACCACCGGCAGCGCACGCTGCGTGGGCGAGGCGGCGAGCTTCTGTTCGAGCGTGAACTCGTCGATGCCGCTGAGCGCCACCAGCGCCTTGCGCTGCACCGCGCATTGGGCGCGTTGCTGCGTCAGACGGCCCGATGCGTCGGAGGCGCTGGCGCGTGCCAGCGCGGCATCGGCCGGCGCGGTGAAGCCGGCGCGCGCCGAAAGATCGGTAAGCCGCGCGGTTTCGCCGCGCGACTTGGCGTCGGACTCGGCCACTCGCAGTTGCTGCTGGCAGGCGCGTTCGGCGAAATAGGCGTTGGCGGTTTCGGCCGCGACGGCCACGCGCGCGTCGTGCCATTTGGCGGTGGCGCTGTTGAGCTTCTGCTCGGCCGAATCGCGGTCGGCGCGCAGGCGGCCGAACAGGTCGATCTCCCACCTGGACTGCAGGCCGGCCTGCAACGTGGTCACCGGCGCGATGGCGGTGCTGCTGCTGGAAGACGAACTCGTTGCGCCCGAGCCGAAGGACGAGCCCGAGACCCCGCGGCTCGCCGAGAGCGTGCCGTCGAGGTTGGGCAGCAGCGCCGCGCCGGCCTGCACGCGCGTGGAACGCGCCTCGGCCACGCGCGCCGCGGCGCTTGCAAGATTGGGGCTTGCGGCCTCAGCCGCTGCAATGAGTTCGACCAGCAGCGGGTCGTCGAGCTGGCGCCACCAGTCGGCCAGCGACGCGAGCGAGCCGCCGTGGGGCAGAGGCGCATGCCACTGCGCGGGGAACGGCGCCTCCACCGTGGCCGGCGGACGCGTCAGGCCGCAGCCGGCAAGGCCGAGGCTCAGCGGCAGGCAGAGGGCTGCAATCGATCGGAGTCGTCTCATGTCTTCTTTCTCCCGGAACGGGCGGATGCGGGCGCGGGCCTGGCGGCCGTCTTGCGGCGCAGGGCTTCGGCCTCGACCAGCGCAATGGCATAGCCCGTGAGGCGTTGCGCCCACGTGTCCACGCCGCGCGCCGTATTCAGCAAAGAGGGGCGTATCGCTTCGACGAGGTCCTGGCTCACGAAGAGCTGCATGGCCAGGCCGGTGATGGCGAAGGTCAGCCGATGCACATCGTCGTCGGGCCGTGCGAGGCCGAGGCGGCGGCACAGCACGCCCGCGATGGCATTGTGAGGGCCCTTGATGTCGCGCTCCAGTTCCTCGGCCCACTGGCTGGTGGGCTCGAGCATCTCGCGCATGTGCAGCTGGATGCATTGCCGCACGATCTCCCCCTGCTTGAGGGGCTCGATCATGTGCGTGAAGAAGATGTGCAGGGCTTCTTCCGTCGCCAGCTCCGGCGCTGCGTAGAGCGGGATGAAATCGCCCGCGTTGCCGCCCATCGGTTCGCCGAAAGTGGCGGCGTACAACCCGGCCTTGTCGCCGAAGTAGTAGCTGATGGCAGAGATATTCACATCGGCCGCGCGCGCAATCTCGCGCGTCGAGGTCTTGGCATAGCCGTTGGCCGCAAAGAGGGCAAGCGCGGCGTAGAGAAGACGCTGGCGCGCTTCGACGCCATCGCTGCGCGGGGCACGGGCGGAAAGGGCTCGGAGGGCTGTGGCGCTCATGCCCGCGATTAAAGCATGCAGCTAATCAAACGATTGATTTACTTATCGCTGCATGAGGGCTTTCTTCGCACTGGCCGGGCAAATGTGCATTCTGGACATTTCCGCCGCCGCATTGATGCCCGATTCGGCGCCGATTGATGCGCGCTACGATCCGCCCATGTCCGCCGCTCCGCCTGTTGCCGTACCGCCCGCATTGCCTCTCGACGCCGAGGGCATCCTCGCGCTGGCCGCGCGCTCGATGTTCCATCTGTTTTCGAGCATCAGCCAGGGCATGTTCCTGGTCGACCGCAGCGGGCGCATCGTGTGGGTGAACGAAGGCTACCGGCGCTTCCTGCCGGCGCTGGGTTTTTCCTCGATCGACCAGTTCATGGGCCACATGGTCGAGGACGTGATTCCCAACACGCAGATGCGGCGCGTGCTCGAAACCGGCGAGCCGATATTGGTCGACCTGCTCACCAACAAAGCGGGTACTTTCGTTGTCAGCCGCATCCCGTTGCGCGCCGAGCACGACGGGCGCGAGGGCGGGGCGGGAGAGGTCATCGGCGCGATCGGCATCGTGTTGTTCGACCAGCCCGAAACCACGCTGCAGCCGCTGATCAGCAAGTTTGCGCTGCTGCAGCGCGACCTCGACGATGCACGGCGCGAGCTGGCGAGCCAGCGCAACAACCCGCTCTACCTGCATGCGGCCGACGGCCAGCGCCGCTCGAAATACACCTTTGCGAGCTTTATCGGCAGCAGCCCGGCCGCGGTGGAGGTGAAGCGCCATGCGCGACGCGCCGCGCAGTCGACGAGCCCGGTGCTGCTGCTCGGCGAAACCGGCACCGGCAAGGAGCTATTGGCGCATGCGATTCATGCGGCATCGGCGCGATCCAAGGGGCAGTTCGTCAGCGTCAACATCGCGGCCGTGCCCGACACGCTGCTGGAGGCCGAGTTCTTCGGCTTTGCGCCCGGCGCCTTCACCGGCGCCGACCGACGCGGGCGCGAAGGCAAGTTCAAGCTCGCCGACGGCGGCAGCCTGTTCCTCGACGAGATCGGCGACATGCCGCTCGGCCTGCAGGCCAAGCTGCTGCGCGCGCTGCAGGAGGGCGAGATCGAGCCGCTCGGCTCCAACAAGCTCGTGCCCTTCGATGCGCGCGTGATCGCGGCCACCTCGCGCGACCTGCCCGAGTTGGTGCGCCGCGGCCTGTTCCGCGAAGACCTGTACTACCGCCTCAATGTGCTGCCGCTGCGCGTACCGCCATTGCGCGAACGGCGTAGCGACATCCCGGCGCTGGTCGAAGCACTCGGCGAAGACATGGCGCTGCGCAGCGGCGAGGCCCCGCCCGAGCTCACGCCCGATGCGCTGGCGTTGCTCGCCGGCCAGCATTGGCGCGGCAACATCCGCGAACTGCGCAACGTGCTGGAGCAAGTGACGATGCGCAGCGATTCGCAGCGCATCGACGCCGCGCAGCTCGAAAGCATCCTGCGCGAAGCGGGGCTGGAGCAGATTGCCTTGCCCGACACATCGCACACGGGCCACGATGCCGATGAAGAGGCAGCCTTGCTGCGGCCGCTCGCGCAACAGGTCGCGGAACTGGAGCGCAAGGCCATTGCGGCGGCGCTCGCCGCCACGGGCGGCAACAAGCTGGCGACCTCGAGGCTGCTCGGCATTTCACGCGCGACCTTGTATGAGCGGATGACCAGCCAGGGACTTTGAACCGCGCGGCCGAACAGGGCGCACGCACCCTCGGAAACCCTGACTGAAATTCAAACAGTTGCCTGAAATTAATGCACATCAAGTGTTCTAAGTTCAGTCGGTGCGGGCTATCTCCCAATGAAGAAACCTTTGTAATCAACGAGTTGGTGTGTGGCACGAACTGTGCAATATTCAGTCACCTATCAAAGGAGACAAAGAATGAACCGTCGCCACCTCGTCGCTTTGGCCGCACTCGCTGCCTGCGCCGTCACTGCACCCGCCTGGGCCCAGTCCAACGAAATCCGCATCGCCCATATCTACAGCAAGACCGGTCCGCTCGAGGCGTACGGCAAGCAGACGCAGACCGGCTTCACCATGGGCCTGGACTACGCCACCGGCGGCACGATGACGGTCAATGGCAAGAAGCTGGTGGTCATCGAGAAGGACGACCAGGGCAAGCCCGACCTCGGCAAGTCGCTGCTGGCTGCCGCCTACTCGGATGACAAGGCCGCGCTCGCGGTGGGCCCCACGGCCTCGGGCGTGGCGCTCGCCATGCTGCCGGTGGCCGAGGAGTACAAGAAGATCCTGATCGTGGAGCCCGCGGTGGCCGATTCGATCACCGGCGACAAGTGGAACAAGTACATCTTCCGCACCGGCCGCAATTCGAGCCAGGACGCGATCTCCAACGCGGTGGCGATCGACAAGGCCGGCGTGACCGTGGCCACGCTCGCACAGGACAACGCCTTCGGCCGCGACGGCGTGAAGGCTTTCGGCGCGGCGCTCAAGAAGGCGAAGCTGGTGCATGAGGAATATCTCCCGCCCGCCACCACCGACTTCACGGCCGGCGCGCAGCGCCTGATCGACAAGCTGAAAGACCAGCCGGGCCGCAAGATCATCTGGATCGTCTGGGCCGGTGCGGGCAACCCGTTCAAGATCGTCGATCTCGACCTCAAGCGCTACAACATCGAGATTGCCACCGGTGGCAACATCCTGCCGGCGATGGCGGCCTACAAGAACCTGCCGGGCATGGAAGGCGCGGCGTACTACTACTTCGGCATTCCGAAGAATCCTGTGAACGAAGCGCTGGTGTCGGCGCACTACAAGGAGTTCAAGACGCCGCCGGACTTCTTCACGGCCGGCGGTTTCTCGGCCGCCATGGCAGTGGTCACGGCGCTCAAGAAGACGGGCGGCGACACCGGCACCAACAAGCTCATCGGCGCCATGGAAGGCATGAGCTTCGACACGCCCAAGGGCAAGATGACCTTCCGCAAGGAAGACCATCAGGCGATGCAGTCGATGTACCACTTCAAGATCAAGGCCGACCCGGCGTTTGCGTGGGGCGTGCCCGAGCTGGTGCGCGAGATCAAGCCTGAAGAGATGGACGTCCCGATCAAGAACAAGCGCTGATCGGTAGCCCGGCACCTGGTACCCGCGGCCCTTGGCCGCACTCTCTTCGCCCCGGATGGCCTCCGGGCGAAGCGCCAGCCTGCGCCTTCGTGGCGCGGGCGCGGCGCAAGCAACGGCCGATTCGTCAGCAATCAAGCAAGCGTTCGACACACCTACAACAGAAGGAGACAGCGATGGCAGCGATGCGATGGAACTGGAAGGGATTGGCCGCGGCGGCGGCAATGGCGTTTGGCGCGCATGCCTGCACGGCAACCGCGGCAGTGCCGCTGCCGTCTCTCGGCGCCAACCCGGCGGAGGTGAGCGTGTCCGGCCTCTCGGCCGGCGGCTTCATGGCCGTGCAATTGCACGTGGCCTATTCGGCCACCTTCAAGCGCGGCGCGGGCGTGGTCGCCGGCGGGCCGTACTACTGCGCCGAAGGCTCGGTGCTCAACGCCACCGGGCGCTGCATGGCGCACGGCAGCAGCATTCCGGTGTCGTCGCTAGTGAGTACCACCAACAGCTGGGCCGCCAGCGGCGCGATCGACCCGGTGTCGAACATGACGGGCTCCAAGGTGTACCTGTTCTCCGGCACCTCGGACAACACCGTCAAGCAGGCAGTGATGGACGACCTGAAGACCTACTACCAGAGCTTCGTGCCCGCGGCCAACACCGTCTACAAGAACAACATCGGAGCGGGCCATGCGATGGTCACCGACGACTACGGCGGTGCCTGCAGCACCACCGCCGCGCCCTACATCAACAATTGCGGCTTCGATCTTGCGGGCGAGATCCTGACACATCTCTACGGCCCGCTGAACCCGCGCAACAACGGCACGCTGGGCGGCACCTTCACCGAGTTCAACCAGTCGGAATTCGTCACCGGCCACGGCGTGGCTGCGACCGGCTGGATCTACGTGCCGCAGGCCTGCACCACGGCCTCGTGCCGCGTACACATGGTGCTGCATGGCTGCAAGCAGAACTACACCGACGTCTCGGATCAGTACGTGCGCAAGACGGGCTACAACCGTTGGGCCGACACCAACAACATCGTGCTGATCTACCCGCAGACCAGCACCGCAGCCACCAACAGCTGCTGGGACTGGTGGGGCTACGACAACGCAAACTACGCAAAGAAGTCGGGCCCGCAGATGGCGGCGCTCAAGGCCATGGTCGACCGCGTGACCGGCTCCGGCGGCGGCTCGTCGCTGCCTGCGCCCACCGGCGTCGGCACTTCGGGCGCGACCGGCAGCAGCATGGTGATCGGCTGGGCCGGCGTCTCGGGTGCGAGCGGCTACAACGTCTACCGCGGCGGCAGCAAGGTCAACGCTGCACCCGTGGCCGGCACCAACTACACCGACACCGGACTGGCGGCCTCCACCACCTACAGCTGGACCGTGGCGGCTCTGGACGCGAGCAACGCGCAGGGCACGATGTCGGCCGCGGCCACGGGCACCACCCTGGCTGGCAGCGGTGGCGGCGGCACCTGCTACACCGCCAGCAACTATGCGCACACCGTGGCCGGGCGCGCCTACGCGCTGTATGGCCTGACCTATGCCTACGGTTCGGCGCAGGCCATGGGGCTGTGGAACATCTACGTCACCACGACGCTGAAGCAGACCGGGCCCAACTACTACGTGATCGGCACCTGCTGAGGCCCAGCAAACGCTATTTTCTTTTTGCAATGACCAACGATGCTTGAGACCCGAGATCTGACCATCCGCTTCGGCGGGCACGTGGCCGTCAACAGCGTGAGCTGCGCCTTCGCGCCGGGCACACTGACGGCCATCGTCGGCCCGAACGGCGCGGGCAAGACCACGTACTTCAACCTGATCTCGGGCCAGCTCAAGGCGAGCGCGGGCACGGTGTCGCTCGATGGGCAATCGCTCTCGGGCCTGTCGCCTTCCGCACGCACGCATGCGGGGCTGGGGCGGGCCTTCCAGCTCACCAACCTGTTCCCGAACCTCACGGTGCTGGAGAACGTGCGCCTTGCGGTGCAGGCCACGCGCGAGGGCGCGCATCGGCGCGGGCTCAACCTGTGGAGCATCTGGAGCGACCACAAGGCGCTGACCGAGCGCGCCGATCAGATCCTCGCCGACGTGGCGCTCAAGTCGCGCGAGCATGCAATCGTGGCAAGCCTGCCGCACGGCGATCAGCGCAAGCTCGAAGTAGCGCTCTTGATGGCACTGGAGCCCAAGGTCTTCATGTTCGACGAACCCACGGCCGGCATGAACGCGGCCGAGGCGCCGGTCATTCTCGATTTGATCCGCAAGCTCAAGCAGGACAAGAGCAAGACCATCCTGCTGGTCGAGCACAAGATGGACGTGGTGCGCGAGCTTGCGGACCGGATCATCGTGCTGCACAACGGCACACTGGTGGCTGATGGGGAGCCGGCCGAGGTGATTGCCTCGCCGGTGGTGCAAGAAGCCTACCTGGGCATTGCGAAGGAGGCGGCTGCATGACGCGTCTGACGATGAATCTCTCCCTCCCCCGCTGGGGGAGGGCAGGGGTGGGGGCCGACGGCCTTCACGTCGCAGCAACCTTGCAAGCGCCGCTTGCCCCCATCCCAGCCTTCCCCCGGAAGGGGAAGGAGCAAGACCGATGACCGCTACGAACCTCTTGACCCTCGAAGGCGTGCAGACGCACATCGGGGCGTACCACATCCTCCATGGCGTCGACCTGCACGTGCCCAAGGGCCAGCTCACCATGCTGCTGGGCCGCAACGGCGCGGGCAAGACGACCACGCTGCGGACCATCATGGGCCTGTGGCATGCGTCAGAGGGCAGGGTGCGCTTTGCGGACAAGGACATCACCGCGATGCAGACGCCGCAGATCGCCGGCCTGGGCGTTGCGTACGTGCCCGAGAACATGGGCATCTTCTCCGACCTCACGGTGAAGGAGAACATGCTGCTCGCCGCCCGCGGCGCGAAGAACGCCGAGCAGATCGACGACACGCGGCTCAAGTGGATCTTCAAGCTCTTCCCCGCGGTCGAGAAATTCTGGAACCACCCGGCCGGCAAACTCTCGGGCGGGCAGAAGCAGATGCTGGCCGTGTCGCGCGCGATCGTAGAGCCGCGCGAGCTGCTGCTGATCGACGAGCCCAGCAAAGGCCTTGCGCCCGTGATGATCAACAACATGATCGACGCCTTCGCCGAGCTCAAGCGCAGTGGCGTGACGATTCTCCTGGTGGAGCAGAACATCAACTTCGCCCAACGCCTGGGCGACAACGTCGCGGTGATGGACAACGGCCGCGTGGTGCACAGCGGCAGCATGGCGGCGTTCTCCGCGGATGCGCAATTGCAGCAATCGCTGCTGGGACTGGCTCTATGACGTATTCGACGTATTTCTCCCTCCCCCTCTGGGGGAGGGCTGGGGTGGGGGCCCGCGGCCTTCGATACGGCACGGCCTTGCGAGTGCCGTCAGCCCCCATCCCAACCTTCCCCCAGGGGGGGAAGGAGCAAGAGCAAGAGGAGACCCGCTCATGAAGGCGCTCGACTTCGACTGGAAGCCCCTGCTTCTCGCCCCCATCCTCGCACTCGTCGCGCTGCCGCTCACGGGCTCGTTCTCGACCTGGCTCACACTTACGGTCGCAGGCCTCGCGATGGGCATGATCATCTTCATCATCGCTTCGGGCCTCACGCTGGTGTTCGGCCTCATGGACGTGCTCAACTTCGGCCACGGCGTGTTCATCGCGCTCGGCGCCTTCGTGGCCAGCAGCGTGCTCGGCCTGATGGGCGACTGGACGGGCTCGGGCGAGCTGTGGCGCAACCTCGTTGCCGTGTTCCCGGCCATGCTGGTCGCGATGGCGGTGGCCGGCGCGGTGGGCCTGGCCTTTGAGCGCTTCATCGTGCGGCCCGTGTACGGCCAGCACCTGAAGCAGATCCTTATCACGATGGGCGGCATGATCATCGGCGAGGAGCTCATCAAGGTGATCTGGGGCCCGGCGCAGGTGCCGCTGCCGCTGCCCGAAGCCTTGCGCGGCTCGCTGCTGATCGGCGATGCGGCCATCAGCAAGTACCGCCTGCTCGCCGTCGCGGTGGGCGTGGTGGTGTTCGGCCTGCTCGCCTGGACGCTCGGCCGCACCAAGATCGGCCTTCTGATCCGTGCCGGCGTGCAAGACCGCGAAATGGTCGAGTCGCTCGGCTACCGCATCGGCCGGCTGTTCGTCGGCGTGTTCGTGGTGGGCAGCGCGCTGGCCGGCCTCGGCGGCGTGATGTGGGGCCTGTTCCAGCAGAACCTGGTGCCGCAGATGGGCGCGCAGGTCAACGTGCTGATCTTCATCGTGATCATCATCGGCGGGCTGGGCTCGACCGGCGGGGCGCTCATCGGCGCGCTGCTGGTGGGGCTCATGACCAACTACATCGGCTTCCTGCTGCCCACGCTCACGCAGTTCGCGAGCATCTTGCTGATGGTGGCCGTGCTGCTGTGGCGCCCGCAGGGCGTGTACCCCGTGGCGAACCGTTGAGAAAGAAGCCGCCATGTTCCTGAAACGACTTCTCTCCAACGACATGCCGCGCAGCCGCCTGCTCGCGGTGCTGCTGCTCGCGCTGTTTATTGCGCTGGCCTTTGCACCCTTCATCTTCCCAGGCGTGAAGGCGCTCAGCGTCGCGGCCAAGATCCTGGTGTTCGTGGTGCTGGTCGCGAGCTTCGACCTGCTGCTGGGCTACACGGGCATCGTGAGCTTTGCGCACACCATGTTCTTTGGCATCGGTGCCTACGGCATTGCCATCTCGGCGTCGCGGCTCGGGCCCAGCTGGGGCGCGGTGCTGCTCGGGTTGGTTGCGTCGCTCGCGGTCTCGCTGGTGCTCTCGTTCGCCATCGGCCTCTTCTCGCTCAGGGTGCGCGCGATCTTCTTCGCGATGATCACGCTGGCGGTGGCTTCGGCCTTCCAGACGCTGGCCTCGCAGCTGTCGGACTTCACGGGCGGCGAAGACGGCCTGACCTTCAAGCTGCCCGAGCTGATCTCGCCGAGCTTCGAGTTTGCCGAGGAGCCTTTCCTCGGCGTCTCGCTCGACGGCCGGCTGCTGTGCTACTACATGCTGTTCGCCGCCGCCGTGGTGCTGCTGTTGGCATTGCTGCGCATCGTGAATTCGCCGTTCGGCCGCGTGCTGCAGGCCATCCGCGAGAACGAGTTCCGCGCCGAGGCCATCGGCTACCGCGTGGTGGTGTACCGCACGACGGCGGCCGTGCTGTCGGCGTTGTTCGCCACGCTGGCCGGCGCCATGCTCGCGATCTGGCTGCGCTACAACGGGCCCGACACCTCCTTGAGCTTCGAGATCATGATCGACGTGCTGCTGATCGTGGTGATCGGCGGCATGGGCACCATGTACGGCGCGGCCATTGGCGCGGTGCTGTTCGTGCTGGCGCAAAGCTACCTGCAGGACCTGCTGCGCGTCGGCAGCGAGGCCGCGAGCGGGCTGCCTTGGCTTGCGGCACTGCTGTCGCCCGACCGCTGGCTGCTGTGGCTGGGGGTGCTGTTCGTCGTCTCGGTGTATTACTTTCCGACCGGCATCGTCGGCAAGCTGCGGGCGAGGGCTGCGCGATGAGCAACAACGATCTTGCCGTTCCGGTTCCTGTTCCTGTCTCCCGCTACGCGCAGCTCGCGGGCCGTGAGATCCATTGGCTCGATTGGGGCGCGCCCGATGCACCGGTGGTCATTGCCTGGCACGGGCTCGCGCGCACCTGCCGCGACATGGACGAGCTGGCGCAGCACTTTGCCGCGCGCGGCTTCCGCGTGATCTGCCCCGACACCATCGGCCGCGGCCTGAGCCAGTGGAGCCCGCTGCCCGACGAGGAATACCAGCTCTCGTTCTACGCGCGCATTGCCGCCGCGCTGTGCGATGAGCTGCGCCTGGGGCGCGTGCATTGGGTCGGCACCTCGATGGGCGGCGCCATCGGAACGGTCTGCGCTTCGGGCCTGTTCGAGCCGCGCATGAAGGCGCGCATCGCGAGCCTCACGCTCAACGACAACGCGCCGCAACTCGCGCAGGCTGCCATCGAACGCATCCGCGCCTATGCGGGCGAGCCGCCCGCATTCGACACGGTGGCCGAGCTCGAGCTTTTCTTCCGCACCGTGTACAAGCCCTACGGCTGGCTCAGCGATGCGCAGTGGCGCCGGCTGACCGAGAGCTCCACGCGGCGCCTGTCCGACGGCCGCGTGACGCCGCACTACGACCCGGCGATGGTCCGGCAGTTCAGCGCGCACGACAACGACTACCTGATCTGGCCGCACTACGACGCGATCGAGGTGCCGGTGCTGTGCCTGCGCGGCGCCGAGTCGGACCTGGTGCTGCCCGAGGTCACGCAGCAGATGCAGCTGAGAGGGCCGGGCGCCTCCGGGCAGCTGAAGGTCGTCGAAATCCAGGGGTGCGGCCACGCGCCCGCGCTCAACGTGCCCGAACAACTGGAGCTCATCGAAGGGTTTATTCGCGCCGCCGGTCGCTAGTGGCGAGTCGGCGAGACAATCGCCGCCGATTCCAACCACAAGGATTTATGCCATGGCGCTTTCGATGTACGACCTGTCCGTGCCGGTCTTCTCCCGCGGACTCGGACAGCTGACCCACTTGCTCGAGAAGAGCCTGGCGCATGCCAAGGCCAACGACATCGATCCGGCGACGCTGGTGGATGCGAGGCTCGCGCCGGACATGCTCACGCTGGCCGGCCAGGTCCAGCGCGCGAGCGATGCGTCGAAGCTCGGTGTGGCCCGCATTGCCGGCATGACGGCCCCGAGCTTTCCCGATGAGGAAAAGACGTATGACGAGCTGCTGGCCCGCATCGCCAAGACGCAGGAGTTTCTTGCGACCGTGGACCGCGCACAGATCGACGGGCAGGAAGAGCGCCCCGTGACCATCAAGGGGCGCGAAGGCGAGGCGCACCTCACGGCGCAGGGCTACCTGCTGCAGTTTGCGCTGCCCAACTTCTTCTTCCACGTGACCACGGCCTACGGCGTGCTGCGGCACAAGGGCATGCCGATCGGCAAGATGGACTATCTGGGCAAGTTCTAAGCGCCGACCTTCTGAACGCGGGCCGGCCGCTGGGTCGACCAGCCCGCGAGGTTGCGTTCGGCCATCCCCGCGAGCGCGCTGATCCATGCCGGGCTGTCGTTGAGGCACGGGATGTAGCTGAAGGCCTGGCCGCCGGCATGCATGAAGGCCTCGCGGCCCTCCATCGCAATTTCTTCCAGTGTTTCGAGGCAGTCGGCCGGAAAGCCCGGGCACACCACGTCGACCCGCTTCACGCCGCTCGCGCCGAGTTCGCGCAGGGTCGGTTCCGTGTAGGGCTCGAGCCATTTGGCGCGGCCGAAGCGCGACTGGAAAGTGACGCGATGCTGCGCGGCCGAAAGGCCGAGCCGGGCCGCGAGCAGGCGTGCGGTTTCGAGGCACTGCGCCTGGTACGGATCGCCGAGCGCGATGTTGCGCGCCGGAATGCCGTGAAAGCTCATCAGCAGCACCTCGCCGCGGCCGTCGGTTTTCCAATGGCGCTCGATGCGCTGCGCAAGCGCCTCGATGTAGCCGGGATCGTCGTGGTACTGGTTGACGAAGCGGAACTCCGGAATGCGGCGTTGGCGGCGGCTCCAGTCGTTCACCGCATCGATCACGCTGGCCGTGGTGGTGGCCGAATATTGCGGGTAGGCCTGAAGCACCAAGACACGCGTGGCGCCTTCGGCCTGCAGCGCATCGAGGCGCGAGGCAATCGACGGGCTGGCATAGCGCATCGCATCGCGCACCGCAACGCGGTGGCCGCGTTCGCCGAGCCAGCCGGCCAGCAGCGTGGCCTGCTTCTGCGTCCACACCTTGAGCGGCGAGCCCTCGGGCATCCAGATGCTCGCGTACTTGGCCGCCGACTTGGTCGGCCGCACGCGCAGGATGATGCCGTGCAGGATCAAGGCCCAGAGCAGCTTCGGAATCTCGACCACGCGCGGGTCGCCGAGAAACTCCGCAAGGTAGGGCCGAACGGCGGCTGCGGTGGGCGCGTCGGGGGAGCCCAGGTTGCACCAGAGCACGGCGGTGCGCCCGGCGATGGAACTGTCGTTCGTGTTGTTGTCTTGGGGCATGCGATATTCTCGGGCATGACTTCCGCTTCCACGGCGCTGGCGGGCGCCGCGCCACTCGACATCCAGCGCATCTCGGCGATCTCGCTCGACCTGGACGACACCCTGTGGCCGATCTGGCCGACCATCGAACGCGCCGAGACGGTGCTGCAGGAATGGCTGCTGCGCGAAGCACCCAAGACCGCATCGCTGCTGCTGACGCCGGGCATCCTGCGCGAGCTGCGCGAAGCCACCGCCAAGGAGCGGTCCGACCTTGCGCACGACCTGAGCGCGCTGCGCCGCGAATCGATTCGCACGGCGCTGAAGCGTTCGGGCGAAGACCCGGCGCTGGCCGATCCGGCCTTCGATGCCTTCTTTGCCGAACGCCAGCGCGTGACGCTGTACGACGATGCGCTGCCCGCGCTCAGGTGGCTCAGCGAACGCTATCCGCTGGTGGCGGTGTCGAATGGCAATGCGGATATCCATCTGACAGGCGTCGGCCGATGGTTCCGTACCGCGTTCAACGCGCGCGCCTTCGGCAGCGGCAAGCCGCATGCGCCCATCTTCCGCGCCGCGGCCGCTTCGGTCGGCCTGCTTCCGAAGGACGTGCTGCATGTGGGCGACGACGCCGAACTGGACGTGGTCGGCGCGCTCAACGCCGGCATGCAGGCGGCCTGGTTGGTGCGCGACGAGCGCCCCTGGGTGCACGGCGCGCGGCCGCAGCTGATCGTGCCGAACCTGCACGCGCTCTGCGTGGCGCTCGGCGCCTGAACTCCGGCTTTACGAGAACAAGGGCCGGAAGAAGCTGCGCTCGTAGCTCACGATGCACCGGGTGTCTTCGGCGTACTTGAACGCGGCCTGGCATTCGGCGTCCTGCATCGAATCGGCGCGGTACTGCTCGTAGGCCGCCAGGCTTGGAAAGCTGAACATCGCCAACGCCACGTTGTTCGTGCCTTCGGACGGCAGGAAGTAGCCGTGGTGCTGCCCGCCGAACTTCGCGACCAGCGGGATCCACAGCTTGCCGTAGTGCTCGAATTCCTTGAGCTTGTAGGGGTCGACGATGTAGCGGAGATAGCAGGTGACCATGGTTCTTTCCGTGAACGAGTGGCGAATCGGCAATCGGAGATCGGGTTTTCAGTCCAGCGTGAACTGCTCGCGCAGCGCCGCGCAGAAATCGGCCGTGCCGCTGAGCGAGAAGGTCACGGTGTCGAGCTCCGGCGCTTCGCGGGTCTGCTGCAGGTCGAAATCCCAGGCGGCGCCGTCTTCCAGAGCGCCTTGCGCATTCGGAAAGGCAGCGTTGGCCCAAGCGAGCACCTGCGCAACCTCGGCAAGCACCTCGTGCGTTTTGCCGGGCGCGGTCGTGGCCATCGCATCGAAAGTGCCGTGGCCTTCGGTGTCTTCGCTGTAGTCGAAATCAAGATAACGCAGGGGGGTCATGGTGTCTTCAGAGCGTTGCCGGCCGCGAGCCCGCTGAGTACCGCGCCTTCGAGCGTGGCGGGGTAGGGCCCTTCGGTGTAGTCGCCGCAGGCCAGCAGGCCGTGGGCGATTTTCGCAGGCGGCCGCACGAGCGCCGGCGTGCATGCAAAGGTGGCGCGTTTCTCGACCACGGTCTGCACGAGTTGCAGCGACGTCTGTCCCAACTGCGCGGCCGCCTGTGCCATCACCTGATGCTCCAGCGCGTCGCGCGGAGTTTCGTTCGCGCTCACGACCATGGCAAGCACGCCTTCCGGCCCGCCCAGTTGGCTGCGATCGAACACGAACTGCGCCGGTGCGGTGGCGGGGTGGCTGCGCAGCGCGAGCATGGGTTCGGCAAGGCGTGTGGCGCCGCGCAGATAGACGGTGGCAATGGCTTCGAAGCGCAGGGCTTCAGTGCTCTCGCACCAGCGCTCCGCCAGGCCGGATGCGCGCACGAGCCGGGCCGCGTCCCATGGCGCGCAGGCGAGCACGACCCGGTCGAAGCACTCGCCGTCGACGCGCCACTGCCCGCCTTCGGCAGAGATGGCGCGCACGCGCGTGCCGATGTGCAGCGTTGCGCCGTGCTGCGTGAGCCATGCCAAGGCCGCGTCGGGAAAAAGCGCGCCCAGATCGACGCGCGGAATCAGCAGGTCGGCGCCGCCGCTGCCGCTGAAAAGCGCGTCGCGCAGCACGCGCAGGAACACTTCGCCGCTCGATTGATCGACCGGCGTGTTGAGCGCTGAAACGCACAGCGGCTCGATCAGCTCCTGCATCACGCGCGGCGTGAGGCCGGTGCAGAGCGCGGCGACGGTGGTGCCGGCGGCGCAGCGGAATCCGGCGAGGCGCCACTGCACGGCGGTGCGTAGTAAGGTGGATTTGTCCCGCCATGTCCAGCCGCGCGCGGTGAAGATGCCGGCCAGCAGATCGAGCGGCGCCGGCAGCCGCGGCAGCTTCAAGCCGCCGCCGTCGGCGAAGCGCAGCGAAAGCGGCATGCGCAGCAGCGCGCTGTCGACGTCGACGCCGACATCGCGCATCAGCTTCAAGGTGGCGGTGTAGGCGCCGATGAGGATGTGCTGCCCGTTGTCGAGCGCCATCCCGTGCATGTGGTCGACCCGCCGCGCGCGGCCGCCCGCCATGTGCGCGGCCTCGTAGAGCGTGACGGCATGGCCGAGCCGCGTGGCTTCGACCGCGCAGGCGAGTCCGGCCCAGCCGGCACCGATGACGGCTGTTCTCAAATGCGTCCCAACGCTTGGACTTTCCACGCCAGCCAGAACTTGCGCACCGGCGTCAGGCTCACGCGCTGGTTCAGCACCTGGAAGCCGTCGCGCTCGATCTCGCGCAGCAGCGTGCGGTAGATGCTGGCCATCATGAGGCCGGGCTTCTGGGCGCGGCGGTCCGCGGCGGGCAGGAGCGCCAAGGCTTCGTCGTAGGCCGCATGGGCGCGCTCGGCCTGGAACTTCATGAGCGCGACAAAGCGCTCCGAATGCACGCGGTTCAGAATCTCGTGCGCCTTCACGTCGAACTTCTGCAGCTCGTTCACGGGCAGGTAGATGCGGCCGCGCAGCGCGTCTTCGCCCACGTCGCGAATGATGTTGGTGAGCTGCAGCGCCAGGCCGAGCTTGTGGGCATAGGCGGTGGTCTGCGGATCGGTCTGTCCGAAGATGCGGGCCGCGACTTCGCCGACCACGCCGGCCACCAGATGGCAGTAGCGCGCAAGGCCCGGAAAGTCGAGATACCGGGTCTGGTCAAGGTCCATCTGGCAGCCGTCGATCACCTCGTTGAGCAGCCTGGGCTCGATGCCGTAGGCGGCGGCATGCGGCAGCAGCGCTTGCATCACGGGATGGCGGGGCGGGCCCGCGAAAGACTGGGCCACCTCGGTGCGCCACCAGGCGAGTTTGGTGGCGGCCACGCCCGGGTCGCTGACCTCGTCGACCACGTCGTCGATTTCGCGGCAGAAGGCGTAGAACGCCGTGATGGCCGCGCGGCGCGGCTTGGGCAGGAACAGAAACGCGTAATAGAAACTGCTGCCCGAGGCGGCGGCCTTGTCTTGTACGTATTGCTCGGGAGTCATCGGAGGGGCGCTTTCATGGGCGGCCATTGTCTCCGCATCCGCAGGGCCCGCCAGACCAGCAGCGGGGCATCCGTCTTGCCGATCTTGGGGCGCTGCGAAAAGGTGTCGAAACCCAGGTCTTCGATCTTGTCGAGAATGCGCAGGCCGCCCTGCACGACGAAGCGCAGCTCCCAGCCGGCGCGGCCCGGCAGCCGGTGGACCAGCGGAGCGCCTTGGGTCATCAGTTCGCGCGCCCATGCGCATTCGACGGCGACGAGGTTGATGGCTTCCTGCGGAGGCGGCGCGTCGGCCAGGGGGGCGAAGACCTTGAAGCTCTCGCGCGTGAGGCCGCGCCGGGCGCAATCGGAAAGCGGCGGATAGAAGCGCCCGCGCGGCAGGTCCACGCTCGGGTCCTGCCAGAAATTGATGAGTTGCAGTGCGCTGCAGATGGCGTCGCTCTGCGCCAGCGCCTGTGCATCGTTCACCCCATAGAGATGCAGCAGCAATCGGCCGACCGGGTTGGCGGAGCGGCGGCAATAGTCGAGCAGTTCGACCCGGTCGGCGTAGGTTCCGCCGTCGCGGGTCTTCTCGATGTCTTGCACGAAGGCGCTCAGCAGGTCGGCCAGCAGCGCTTCGGGCAGCGCGAATTGCGCGATGCTGTGGGCGAGAGGGCTGAACACCTCGGGCCAGCGCGAGGAGGGCGGCACGGTGCCGCGCGCGGCGGCGCCGAGCTCTTCGCGGTAGGCGCGCAGGTCGGCCAGCCGCTCGTCAGGCGGGGCGTCGCCTTCGTCGGCGATGTCGTCCGCGGTCCGGGCGAAATGGTAAATGGCGGCAATCGGCGCACGCAGGTGCGGCGGGCACAGCCAGGAGGCCACGGGAAAGTTTTCGTAGTGCGCCGGCGGGGCGGCAATGTGGGATGGTGCGGACACGCGGCGATTGTCCGCGACGACCGATGCCGCGGACTATGCTCGCGGTGTCGCCACTACCAAGTTCCTGCTTTCATGAATCCATCGGCACCGGTTTCCTCTGCCCCGACACCCGCGCCCGGCGAGGCGCCTCATCCGGCAGGGCCGGGCCTGATGATCGCGGCGCTGGGCGTCGTGTTCGGCGACATCGGCACGTCGCCGCTCTATGCCTTCAAGGAAACGCTGAACCCCGAGCACGGCGTGCCGTTCACGCCCGACACGGTGCTGGGCCTGCTCTCGCTCATCTTCTGGGGCCTGATGTTCGTGGTGACGCTCAAATACGTGGTGTTCGTGCTACGCGCCGATCACGACGGCGAAGGCGGCATCCTCGCTTTGCAGGCGCTCGCGCGCAACGCGGCCTCGGGGCCTCGGCCCCGGCCGTGGGTGTGGAACGCGATCGGGGTGCTCGGCCTGGTGGGCGCGGCCATGTTCTATGGCGACAGCCTGATCACGCCGGCGATCTCGGTGCTGTCGGCGGTCGAAGGTCTCGAGGTGCAGGCGCCCGTGCTGCAGAAGGTGGTGATTCCGATCACCATGCTCATCCTGCTCGGGCTTTTCGCGGTGCAGCGCAAGGGAACCGGCGTGGTCGGCAAGGTGTTCGGCCCGGTCATGCTGCTGTGGTTCCTGGTGCTGGCCCTCGCGGGGGCCTGGCAGGTGCTGCACCAGCCGCAGGTGCTGGCGGCGCTCGATCCGCGCCGGGCCGTGGGCTTCTTGGTCGAGCATCGGGCGCAGTCGCTGGCGGTGCTGGGCGCGGTGTTCCTGGCCTTCACGGGCGGCGAGGCACTGTATGCCGACATGGGGCATTTCGGGGCCCGGCCGATCCGGCAGGCCTGGCTCTTCATTGCGCTGCCTGGCTTGGTGTTGAACTATTTCGGGCAGGGCGCGCTGGTGCTGGCAAACCCGGCGGCCATCGACAACCCGTTCTTCCGGCTCTTTCCTTCCTGGGGCGTGGTGCCGATGGTGGTGCTTGCCGCCATGGCCACCGTGATTGCCTCCCAGGCCGTGATTTCCGGCGCGTTTTCCCTCACGGCCCACGCCATGCGCATGGGCTACCTGCCGCGCATGCGCGTGGTGCAGACCTCGGGCTCGGCCATCGGTCAGATCTATGTGCCTACGGTCAACTGGCTGCTGATGGTGGGGGTGCTCTTGCTGGTGCTGGGCTTTCGCAGTTCGGGGGCGCTGTCGGCGGCCTACGGCATTGCGGTGTCGATCACGATGGTGACCACCACCCTGCTGGCGGGCGTCGTGGCGTGGGGCCTCTGGCGCTGGAACCGGGTGGCGGTGGCGCTCGGGGTGGTGGCTTTCGCGGTCGTCGACCTGACCTTCGTGGTGGCCAACAGCCTCAAGGTCGCCGAAGGCGGCTGGCTCACGCTGGCCGTCGCGGCCGGGGTGATGGTGCTATTCACGACCTGGGCGAAGGGGCGCCGGCTGGGGCTGGAGGCCGCGGCGGTCGAAAGCCTGCCGCTCAAGCCCTTTTTCGAATCGCTGGCGCTCCACATGCCGCACCGCGTGAGCGGCACCGCGGTGTTCCTGAACGCCGATGCAAGCTCGGTGCCGCACGCCTTGCTTCACAACCTCAAGCACAACCAGGTGCTGCACGAGCAGGTCATCGTGCTGCGCGTGCTGGCCTGTGACACGCCGCGCGTCGACGCCCGCATGCGCATCGAAGCCGAGCACCTGATGGACGGCATCTGGATGGTCACGGCGCGCCACGGCTTCATGGAGCGGCCCGACGTGCCTGAGTTCATCCGGATCCTGGCCTACCAGAAGGCCCTGGCCGTCGATTCCATGAAGACCTCTTATTTCGTCTCGCGCGCCTCGGTCGGCGAAGAGAACCTCCCGGGTTTGAACCCGGTGCGGCGTGCGCTCTTCGGCTGGCTGCAGCGCAACGCGGGCCGTGCGTCGGACTATTTCGAGATTCCGGGCAACCGGCTGGTGGAAATGGGGCAGCGAACCTAGGGCGCAAGCCGCCCGACCGTCACGCCGCGATTGACAGTGCTTGAGGTTTACCCTAGATTACTAACCGGTGGGTCAGTAATTGGCCCGGTTCGACCTTTCTAGGGTGTCTCATGACCGCCTCCTCCGGCTTCTCTCCTCTTGCCCGCGGTGCCGCCTGGCTACTGCTTCCCGCCTTGTTCCTGGCCGGCTGTTCGCAGTCGAAGCCAGCCGAGGAACCTGTGCGCGCAGTCAAGCTCGTGACTGTGGGCACGAGCGATTTCGACGCCCAGCCCGAGTTCTCGGCCGAGGTCCGGGCACGTGTCGAATCGCGGCTGGGATTCCGCGTGGCGGGCAAAATCACCAAACGTCAGGCCGAGCTCGGCCAGCACGTTCAGGCCGGCCAGGTGCTGGCCCAGCTCGATCCGCAGGACTACCGTTTGGCAGCCGAAGCGGCCCGCGCCCAGCTGGCTGCGGCGCAGACCAACCGCGATCTCGCGGCGGCCGATCTCAAGCGCTATAGCGAACTGCGCGAGCAGAATTTCATCAGTGGCGCCGAACTCGAGCGCCGCCAATCCACGTGGAAGGCGGCGCAGGCGCAGCTCGAACAGGCGCAGGCCCAGCTTTCGTCGCAAGGCAACCAGGCCAGCTACACCACGCTGGTCGCCGATGTGGCTGGCGTCATCACCGCCATCGAGGCCGAGCCGGGCCAGGTGGTGCAGGCGGGCACGCCCGTCGTGCGCATTGCGCAGGACGGCGCGCGCGACGTGGTGTTTGCCGTGCCTGAAGACCGGGCCGCGCTGATCAAGCCCGGTTCGCCTGTCACGGTCCGCGGCTGGTCGGGTGGTACTGAACTGCAAGGCCAGGTGCGCGAAGTGGCGGCCAGCGCCGACGCGGTCACGCGCACCTATTCGGTCAAGGTGGCGATCGACGCAGCCACCTCGCCGGCGCTCGGCGCCACCGTTTACGCGCGTCCGCAGGCATTGGCGCGCGCCGGCGGCGCGGTCATGAAGCTGCCGACCAGCGCATTGCGCCAGGAAGGCAAGGGCACCTCGGTCTGGGTGCTCGACAAATCGACCATGACGGTGCGTTCGCAGCCGGTGCAGGTGGCCACGGCGGACGGCAACGAGGCCGTGATCGGTGCCGGGCTCACGCCCGGCATGATGGTCGTCGCCGCGGGCGTGCATGTGCTCTCGCCGGGGCAGAAGGTCACCATCTACCAGTCGAAGGAGGCTGCCGCGGCAGCCGCCAGTGCGAAGGAATCGCCGCAGCCTGTGGAAGCCGTTGCTGCCACCAAGAAGGAGATTGCAACGGGTGCGGCCAAATGACGCAGGGCGCTGCGACGACCGACAAGCCCGCAGGCTTCAATCTCTCCAAATGGGCGCTGGACCACGCGCCGCTCACGCGCTACCTCATGGTGGTGCTGATGGTGCTGGGAGCCTTTGCCTACTTCCAGCTCGGCCAGGACGAAGATCCGCCGTTCACTTTCCGCGCCATGGTGGTTCGCACCTACTGGCCCGGCGCCACTGCGCAGCAGGTGGCAGAGCAGGTTACCGACAAGCTCGAGCGCACGCTGCAGGAGGCGCCGTACGCCGACAAGATCCGCAGCTATTCGAAGCCGGGCGAGTCGCAGATCATTTTCCAGATCAAGGATTCGTCCAAGGCCGGCGACGTCGCCAACGTCTGGTACACGGTGCGCAAAAAGATCGGCGACATGCGCAACACGCTGCCGCCGGGCGTGCAGGGCCCGTTCTTCAATGACGATTTCGGCGATGTCTATGGCGTGATCTACGCGCTGGAGAGCGAAGGCTTCAGCCAGGCCGAGCTCAAGACGCTGGCCGACGACGTGCGCCAGCAACTGCTGCGCGTGAAGGATGTGGCCAAGGTCGACCAGTTCGGCGTGCAAGACCAGAAGGTCTATATCGAGATTTCGCAGAAGCGCGTGGCGCAGCTGGGGCTCGACTTCAACGCCGTGCTCGCGCAGCTGGGTTCGCAGAACGCGGTGGAAAGCGCGGGCACGATCCAGTCGCCGCTCGACGTGGTGCAGGTGCGCGTGGCCGGGCAGTTCACCAACGTCGAGCAGCTGCGCGAAATGCCGATCCGCGGGAGCTCGGGCAACCAGCTGAAGCTTGGCGACATTGCCGAGATTCGCCGCGGCTACGTCGACCCGCCGGCCGTGAAGGTGCACCACCAGGGCAAGGAGGTCATTGCGCTCGGGGTCTCGATGACCAAGGGCGGCGACATCATCGCGCTGGGCAAGGCGCTGCGCGCTACCACGGCGACGATCGACCAGCGCCTGCCGGCCGGCGTGAAGCTGGCGCAGGTACAAGACCAGCCGGTGTCGGTGGCCAGTTCGGTCAATGAATTCGTCGGCGTGCTGATCGAGGCCGTGGCCATCGTGCTGGCCGTGAGCATCATTGCGCTGGGCCTGCACAAGGGCGGGCGCTTCGGCTGGTACATCGACATGCGTCCCGGGCTGGTGGTGGCCATCACCATTCCGCTGGTGCTGGCCGTGACCTTCCTTGCCATGAACTACTTCGGCATCGGGCTGCACAAGATATCGCTGGGCTCGCTGATCATCGCGCTCGGCCTCCTGGTCGACGACGCGATCATCGCGGTCGAGATGATGGTGAGGAAGATGGAAGAAGGCTACGACAAGGTGCGCGCCGCCACCTTCGCCTACGACGTCACGGCCAAGCCGATGCTGACCGGCACGCTCATCACCGCGGCGGGTTTCCTGCCCATCGGCATCGCGAAGTCGGTCACGGGCGAGTACACCTTCGCGATTTTTGCGGTGACGGTGATTGCGCTGGTGTTGTCGTGGATCGTGTCGGTGTACTTCGTGCCTTACCTCGGCACGCTGCTGCTCAAGGTCAAGCCGCACGATCCCGACGCGCCGCCGCACGAGCTGTTCGACACGAAGTTCTACAACGCCTTCCGCCGTTCGGTGAACTGGTGCGTGGAGCATCGCTGGCTGACCATCGGTGCCACGGTGCTGATTTTCGCGCTCGGCATCTTCGGCATGGGCAAGGTGCAGCAGCAGTTCTTCCCTGATTCGAGCCGCCCCGAAATCATGGTGGACATCTGGTTCCCGGAGGGCACCTCGTTCCCGGCGAACGAAGAGGTCGCCAGGCGCGTCGAGCAGCGCATCATGAAAGAAGAGGGCGTGAAGACGGTCAGCACCTGGATCGGTTCCGGCGTGCCGCGCTTCTACCTGCCACTGGACCAGGTGTTTCCGCAGACCAACGTGTCGCAGCTCATCGTGCTGGCCAAGGACCTGAAAGTGCGGGAACGCCTGCGCATCAAGCTGCCCGCGCTGCTGGCGCAGGAGTTTCCGGAGGTGCGCGGACGCGTGAAACTGCTGCCCAACGGACCGCCGGTGCCGTACCCGGTGCAGTTCCGCGTGATCGGCACCGACCCGGCGCAGTTGCGCGGCCACGCCGACGAAGTCAAGGCCGTGCTGCGCGAGAACGCCAACATGCGCGGCGTGAACGACAACTGGAACGAATCGGTCAAGGTGATCCGGCTCGAGGTCGACCAGGCCAAGGCCCGCGCACTCGGCGTGACCAGCCAGGCGATCGCCCAGGCCTCCAAGACGATGTTCTCCGGCACCACGGTGGGCCAGTACCGCGAAAACGATCTGCTGATCGACATCGTGCTGCGCCAGTCCGCCGACGAGCGCGAGGCCATTTCGGACATCGGCAATGCCTATCTGCCCACCGCCTCGGGACGTTCCATTCCGCTGACCCAGATCGCCCGGCCGGTATTCACCTGGGAACCGGGCGTGATGTGGCGCGAGAACCGCGACTACGCCATCACGGTGCAGGGCGACGTGGTCGAAGGCCTGCAAGGCGCCACCGTGACCGCGGAGTTGCTGCCGAAGCTGCGCCAGCTCGAAGCGGGCTGGCATGCGGCCGGCGAGGGCGGCTACCGCATCGAGGTGGCGGGCGCGGTCGAGGAAAGCAGCAAGGGCTCGGCCTCCATCGTCGCGGGCGTACCGATCATGCTGTTCCTGGTGTTCACGCTGCTGATGCTCCAGCTGCACAGCTTCAGCCGCTCGCTGCTGGTGTTCATTACCGGCCCCATGGGCATTGCCGGCGTCGCCGGGGCGCTGCTGCTGCTGAACCGGCCCTTCGGCTTCGTCGCGCTGCTGGGCGTGATCGCGCTGATGGGCATGATCCAGCGCAACGCGGTGATCCTGATCGACCAGATCGAGAGCGACCGCGCGGCGGGCGTGCCGGCCTGGGACGCCATCGTCGAATCGGCCGTGCGGCGCCTGCGGCCCATCGTGCTGACCGCCGCGGCGGCGGTGCTGGCGATGATTCCGCTCTCCCGCAGCGTGTTCTGGGGGCCGATGGCCGTGGCCATCATGGGCGGGCTGATCGTGGCCACCGTATTGACCCTGCTGGCGCTGCCGGCGATGTACGCCGCCGCATTCCGCGTCAAGCGGGAGCCGAAAGAGGGTCTGATTAGCGTTTAAAATACGCGGTTGACCGATTTCAGGCGGACGGTCTTTGGGCAGCGGCGAACCCGCGGCACCAGGGCCGTCCGCCTTTGCATTCACCTGAAAAATTTGGCAAGCGCGGGTGGCGAAATTGGTAGACGCACCAGGTTTAGGTCCTGACGTTCGCAAGAACGTGCCGGTTCGAGTCCGGCCCCGCGCACCAGCCACACCCCTCACAAGGAAGACACCATGACCGTGACCGTTGAAACTCTCGAGAAGCTCGAACGCAAGATCACGCTGACCCTGCCGGTCGGCACCATCCAGTCAGAAGTCGATTCGCGCCTCAAGAAGCTCGCGCGCACCGTCAAGATGGACGGCTTCCGTCCAGGCAAGGTGCCGATGAACGTCGTGGCCCAGCGCTACGGCTACTCGGTGCACTATGAAGTCATGAACGACAAGGTCGGCGAAGCCTTCTCGCAAGCCGCCAACGAAGCCAAGCTGCGCGTGGCCGGCCAGCCCCGCATCACCGAGAAGGAAGAGTCGCCCGAAGGCGAACTGGCCTTCGACGCGGTGTTCGAGGTGTTCCCCGAAGTCAAGATCAACGACCTGTCCGGCGCCGAAGTCGAGAAGCTCTCGGCTGAAGTGGGCGACGACGCCATCGACAAGACGCTCGACATCCTGCGCAAGCAGCGCCGGACCTTCGCACAGCGCGCGCAAGACGCCGTCGCGCAGGACAACGACCGCGTCACGGTCGACTTCGAGGGCAAGATCGAGGGCGAGACCTTCCAGGGCGGCAAGGCCGAGGACTTCCAGTTCATCGTGGGCGAAGGCCAGATGCTGAAGGAATTCGAAGACGCCGTGCGCGGCATGAAGGCCGGCGACAGCCGCACGTTCCCGCTGTCGTTCCCGGCCGATTACCACGGCAAAGACGTGGCCGGCAAGCAGGCCGACTTCATGGTCACGGTGAAGAAGATCGAAGCTTCGCACCTGCCGGAAGTCAACGAACAGCTCGCCAAGTCGCTCGGCATCGCCGAAGCCACGGTCGAAGGCCTGCGCGCCGACATCAAGAAGAACCTCGAGCGCGAAGTGAAGTTCCGCCTGCTGGCCCGCAACAAGAACGCCGTGATGGACGCCCTCGTGGCGAACGCCGAGCTCGACCTGCCGAACGCCAGCGTGCAATCCGAAGTGAACCGCATGATCGAAGGCGCCCGCGCCGAGCTCAAGCAGCGCGGCATCAAGGACGCCGACAAGGCGCCGATTCCCGAAGAAGTGTTCCGCCCGCAAGCCGAGCGCCGCGTGCGCCTGGGCCTGGTGGTGGCCGAACTGGTGCGCGCCAACAACCTGCAAGCCAAGCCCGAGCAGCTCAAGGCCCACATCGATGAGCTGGCCGCCAGCTACGAAAAGCCGGCCGACGTGGTGCGCTGGTATTTCAGCGACAACAACCGCCTGGCCGAGGTCGAGGCGGTCGTCATCGAGAACAACGTGACCGAATTCGTGCTCGGCAAGGCCAAGGTCAACGAAAAGTCGGTGTCGTTCGACGAACTGATGGCTCAGCAGCAAGGCTGAGCGCCGGGCTGCACCGCCGCCCGCAACGCCAATGGGGCTTGTGCTTTGCGGCACGAGCCCCATTTCACTCAGGCGTACAGTTAAATACGAACAGCGAACGAACCCTTTTCCGGAGAGCAAATCAATGAGCGCACAGGATATTCAAGGCCTCGGCATGATCCCGATGGTCATCGAGCAGTCGGGCCGCGGCGAGCGGTCCTACGACATCTATTCGCGTCTCCTCAAGGAACGCATCATTTTCCTGGTGGGCGAGGTGAACGACCAGACCGCCAACCTCGTGGTGGCGCAGTTGCTGTTCCTCGAAAGCGAAAACCCGGACAAGGACATCTCGTTCTACATCAACTCCCCGGGCGGCAGCGTGAGCGCCGGCATGGCCATCTACGACACCATGCAGTTCATCAAGCCCGACGTTTCGACGATGTGCATCGGCTTCGCGGCCAGCATGGGTGCCTTCCTGCTGGCGGCCGGCGAAAAGGGCAAGCGCTTTTCGCTGCCCAATTCGAAGATCATGATTCACCAGGTGCTCGGCGGCGCCCGCGGCCAGGCCACGGACATCGAAATCCACGCCCGCGACATCCTGCGCACCAAAGACCAGATGAACCGCATCCTGGCCGAGCGCACGGGCCAGCCCCTCGAAAAGGTCAAGTCGGACACCGAACGGGACTATTTCCTGACCGCCGACGAAGCCAAGGACTACGGCCTGGTCGACCAGGTCATTGCAAAACGCAGTTAAGCCTTCGCCGCGGCGCCGGCGTCGCCAAAAGGCAAAAAAGCGGCGTTTTCCATAGGGGAAACGCCGTTTTTGTTTAGTTATCATTGTCCTACCCCGTAACGAGGCACCTGTCCATGGCCGAAAAAAAAGGCTCTTCCAGCGAAAAAACGCTTTATTGCTCGTTCTGCGGCAAGAGCCAGCATGAGGTCAAGAAGCTGATCGCGGGCCCTTCGGTCTTCATTTGCGACGAGTGCATCGACCTTTGCAACGAAATCATCCGCGACGAGCTCCCGGCCGGTGAAGAGGCGCGCGAGGCGCGCAGCGACCTGCCCACGCCGCTGGAAATCAAGACCAACCTCGACAACTACGTGATCGGCCAGGAGCCGGCCAAACGCATGCTGTCGGTGGCGGTCTACAACCACTACAAGCGCCTGCGCCACAAGGAAAAGGCCAAGGGCGACGACGTCGAGCTCAGCAAGAGCAACATCCTGCTGATCGGCCCCACGGGCTCGGGCAAGACGCTGCTGGCGCAAACCCTGGCGCGCATGCTCGACGTGCCGTTCGTGATGGCCGACGCCACCACGCTGACCGAAGCCGGCTACGTGGGCGAAGACGTCGAGAACATCATCCAGAAGCTGCTGCAGAGCTGCAACTACGAAGTCGAGCGGGCCCAGCGCGGCATCGTCTACATCGACGAAATCGACAAGATCTCGCGCAAGTCGGACAACCCTTCCATCACGCGCGACGTGTCGGGCGAGGGCGTGCAGCAGGCGCTGCTGAAGCTCATCGAAGGCACCATGGCCAGCGTGCCGCCGCAGGGCGGGCGCAAGCACCCGAACCAGGACTTCCTGCAGATCGACACGACCAACATCCTGTTCATTTGCGGCGGCGCGTTTGCCGGCCTCGAGAAGGTCATCGAAAACCGCACCGAGGCTTCGGGCATCGGCTTCGGGGCTTCGGTCAAGAGCAAGGCGCAGCGCAGCATCACCGAGGTGTTCCGCGAAGTCGAGCCCGAAGACCTGATCAAGTTCGGCCTGATTCCCGAGCTCGTGGGCCGCATGCCCGTGGTGGCGTCGCTGGCCGAGCTCAGCGAAGACGCGCTGGTGCAGATCCTGACCGAGCCCAAGAACGCGGTGGTCAAGCAGTTCACCAAGCTGCTGCAAATGGAAGGCGTCGACCTCGAAATCCGCCCCGCGGCGCTCAAGGCCATTGCCCGCAAGGCGCTGGCCCGCAAGACCGGGGCACGGGGCTTGCGTTCGATCCTCGAACAGTCGCTCATCGACACCATGTTCGAGCTCCCGAATGCCACCAACGTCGACAAGGTTGTGGTCGAAGAATCCACAATCGATGAAAACAAGCCGCCGCTGCTCGTGTACCGAGAAGCGGCCAAGAAGGCTTGAGCGAGGCTTGAATGAACGCGGCGCCGGCTCTTTTCACCGAAGCTTCCGGCGCCTTCGACAAAGACCGGGTGCGCGGGCTTGAAATGCCCCAACACCCATCCATCTTTGCCTGATCAATCAAAGGATATTCATGTCCGGTCATACCCCCCTGCCTGCCGACGCGATCGACCTGCCGCTGCTGCCGCTGCGCGACGTCGTCGTGTTCCCTCACATGGTGATCCCGCTGTTCGTGGGACGCCCCAAGAGCATCAAGGCGCTCGAGCTGGCCATGGAGGCCGAGCGCCGCATCATGCTGGTGGCACAGAAAGCCGCCGCCAAGGACGAGCCCTCGGTCGAGGACATGTTCGAGGTCGGCTGCGTCTCCACCATCCTGCAGATGCTCAAGCTGCCCGACGGCACCGTGAAGGTGCTGGTCGAGGGCCAGCAGCGCGCGCGCGTGAACCGCATCGACGACGGTGAAACCCACTTCTCGGCCAACGTAACGCCCGTCGAGGCGCCCGAAGGCGGCGAGAAGGGCACCGAGGTCGAGGCGCTGCGCCGTGCCGTGATGCAGCAGTTCGATCAGTACGTCAAACTGAACAAGAAGATCCCGCCCGAGATCCTCACCTCGATCTCGAGCATCGACGATCCGGGCCGTCTGGCAGACACCATTGCCGCGCACCTGCCGCTCAAGCTCGACAACAAGCAGGCCGTGCTCGACCTGGACGACGTCAAGGCGCGGCTCGAGAACCTGTTCGGGCAGCTCGAACGCGAGGTCGACATCCTCAACGTCGACAAGAAGATCCGCGGGCGCGTGAAGCGCCAGATGGAAAAGAACCAGCGCGACTTCTACCTCAACGAGCAGGTCAAGGCGATCCAGAAGGAGCTTGGCGAGGGCGAAGAGGGCGCGGACATCGAGGAGATCGAGAAAAAGATCAAGCTCGCCAAGATGCCCAAGGACGCGCTGAAGAAGGCCGAGGGCGAGCTCAAGAAGCTCAAGCTCATGTCGCCGATGTCGGCCGAAGCCACCGTGGTGCGCAACTACATCGACGTGCTGGTGGGCCTGCCCTGGAGCAAGAAGACCAAGATCAAGCACGACCTGGCCAACGCCGAGGCGGTGCTCAATGCCGACCATTACGGCCTCGAGAAGGTCAAGGACCGCATCCTCGAGTATCTCGCGGTGCAGCAACGCGTCGACAAGGTCAAGGCACCCATCCTGTGCCTCGTGGGCCCGCCGGGCGTGGGCAAGACCTCGCTCGGGCAGTCGATCGCCAAGGCGACCGGCCGCAAGTACACCCGCATGGCGCTCGGCGGCATGCGCGACGAAGCCGAGATCCGCGGCCATCGCCGCACCTACATCGGCGCGCTGCCGGGCAAGGTGCTGCAAGGTCTGAACAAGATCGGCACGCGCAATCCGCTGTTCCTGCTCGACGAAATCGACAAGCTGGGCACCGACTTCCGCGGCGATCCCTCGAGCGCGCTGCTCGAAGTGCTCGATCCGGAGCAGAACCACACCTTCGGCGACCACTACGTCGAGGTCGACTTCGACCTCTCCGACGTGATGTTCGTCGCCACCTCGAACTCGATGAACATTCCGCCGGCGCTGCTCGACCGGATGGAAGTCATTCGCCTCTCGGGCTACACCGAGGACGAAAAGACGCACATCGCGCTCAAGTACCTGCTGCCGAAGCAGCTGAAGAACAACGGCGTCAAGGAAGAAGAACTCCTCGTCACCGAAGAGGCTGTGCGCGACATCGTGCGCTACTACACGCGTGAAGCCGGCGTGCGTTCGCTGGAGCGCGAACTCTCCAAGATCTGCCGCAAGGTGGTGAAGGGCCTGCTGCTCAAGAAAATGACGCCGAAGGTCACGGTCGACGGCAGCAATCTCAACGACTTCCTCGGGGTGCGCAAGTACAGCTTCGGCTTGGCCGAGAAGCAGAACCAGGTCGGCCAGGTGGTCGGCTTGGCGTGGACCGAAGTCGGCGGCGACCTGCTCACCATCGAGGCGGTCACCATGCCCGGCAAGGGTGTGATCAGCCGCACGGGGTCGCTGGGCGACGTGATGAAGGAATCGGTCGAGGCCGCACGCACGGTGGTGCGCAGCCGCTCGCGTCGCCTGGGCATCAAGGACGAGATCTTCGAGAAGCGGGACATCCACATCCACGTGCCCGACGGCGCAACGCCCAAGGACGGCCCGAGTGCGGGTGCCGCGATGACGACGGCCTTCGTGTCGGCGCTCACCGGCATTCCGGTGCGCGCAGACGTCGCGATGACCGGCGAGATCACGCTGCGCGGCGAGGTCACGGCCATCGGCGGACTGAAGGAAAAGTTGCTGGCCGCTTTGCGCGGCGGTATCAAGACCGTGCTGATTCCCGAAGAGAACGCGAAAGACCTGCAGGACATTCCCGAGAACGTGAAGAACGGCCTCGAGATCGTGCCGGTGAAGTGGATCGACAAGGTGCTGGAAATCGCGCTCGAGAAGATGCCGGAACCGCTGTCCGACGAAGAGGTCGCGGCTTCTGCCGCGGCCGTGGCCGAGCTCGCCAAGCAGCGCGAAGCACGGCCCTCCGAGGGCTCTGTCAAACATTGATCGGCAAAACTTGCCGGGCCCCGAAAAAGTGTTCTATAATTCGAGGCTCGAAACGCGGGAATAGCTCAGTTGGTAGAGCGCAACCTTGCCAAGGTTGAGGTCGAGAGTTCGAGACTCTTTTCCCGCTCCAGTTTTTGAAAAAGGGAAGCAATGCTTCCCTTTTTTTCGCGAGTTCGATTTCAGCAGCGTGGCGCGATAGCAAAGCGGTTATGCAACGGATTGCAAATCCGTCTAGCCCGGTTCGACTCCGGGTCGCGCCTCCACCCCTCTCTGATCAGTTCGATCCACCCTCCATCAAAAAAAACAGCCCCGTCGATCTACGTTGCCGGGGCTCGTCTTGTTTGGGTTATCGTCGACGTTCAATTCGAGTGTCCGGATGGCGAAATTGGTAGGCACGTAGCCAAGCGAGAGTGAAAGCAAGCCCGGAAGCAGCCGGGCGAAATGGACTCGGTAACGAGTCATGCCAGCCCGAGTGGTGAAACTGGTAGACACAAGGGACTTGAAGCAATTTGAGCCCTTCGAAGGAAACTTCGAAGGTGAAGCCCGTCAAATTCGGTGAACGCCCTGAGCGCGCAAGCGCCCGAGCCAACGCCGAGCCAAGCCCTGAATCGAAAGGTTCGTGGGAAGGTGTAGAGAGCAGACGGCGGGCACCTACGGCTGCAAGGCTATGGTGAAGGCGTGCTCCAGACCACGAACGGCAAGCATGCCGGCGGCGAAAGCCGAAGTGGTAAGAAAATCCCTCGACCTCACGGTCATGCCGGTTCGATTCCGGCCTCGGGCACCAACTTGCGATGAGCCCGTTCCTGCGTAGGCGGGGACGGCTTTCGGCCGGACGAGCCGTCTCCTGGCCGTTGGCGCATGAACGCCGTGCGCGGCTGCGCCTCGCACGACATCCCGGCATTCCAAGGTCATCTGTCTTGACCATCTCGGTTCGGAGCGGCGCCTGGCGGGGTTTCGCCGCTCAGCAACGTCGAGTGTTTCAAAATGACAATGATTGACCGGGGTCTGCAACTTTTCAACTTTTCTGCTGAAGAATCAAGAAACGCTAATAAATAAGGGTTCGGGTTCATGAACGATGCGGCGGGGAGCAAAGAAGAAGTCAGCGCGCTGGGCCGGGGGCTGGCCTTGCTCAAGGTCATCGGGATGGCGGCGGCCCCGATGAGCAATCGCGAGCTGGCGGACACCACGGGCCTGCCCAAGGCCACGGTATCGCGCCTCACCGCGACGCTGGTGAGCGCGGGGTATCTGCGGCAGTCGCAGGACAGCGAGCGCTTCAGCCTTGGCCCGGCGCTGCTCGACATGAGCAGCCGCTACCTTCGCCACTTCGACCTGCGCACCGTCGCCCGGCCTTATCTGGCGGAGCTGTCCGAATTCGCGGGCGCCAGCGTTCACGTAGCGGTGCGCGACGAGCTCGACATGCTCGTCATCGATTCGCTGCGCCCGCGTTCGGCGCTGATCAGCTCGCGCCTCGACGTCGGCACGCGCATGAGCGTCGTCACTTCGGCCGCGGGCCGTGCTTCCCTCGCGGCGTTGCCCGCCGACGAGCGGGCGGTGGTGCTGGAGCAGATCCGGCAGGAAAGCGGCGAGGCCTGGGCCTCCATCGAGCCCCGCCTGATGGCCGGACTCGACGAATATGCTCGCCTGGGCTATTGCAGTTCGTTCGGCGAATGGCATCCGCACATCCACGCTCTCGGCTTTGCGCTGCGAGGCCCCCATGGGCAGCGCTACGGCGTGAGCTGCGGCGGCCCGGCCTACCTGCTGCCGAAGGAAATGATGCTTTCGCGCGTCGCCCCCCGCCTGCTCGAAGTGGCCCAGCGCATCTCGGCCGAAACCGGAACCATCCACCCGGATTGAGCAACGCGAAAGCGCGCAGCCTGGGGCGAGCCTAGACCGCGGCTTCCAGGCCGTTCTTGAAATGCTCCCGCATGCGCGCCATGGCTGCCGTGGCATCGCGCGCCTCGATGGCCGCCATCATCGAGCGGTGCTCCGCCAGCGATTCAGCAATGCGCCCCTCCTTGAGCAGCGAGTTGTGGCGGTTGAGCTTCATCACCTTGCGCAGGTCGGCCACCATCTGGTCGCGCCACTTGTTGTTGGCGATGGCCAAGAGGCGCATATGGAAGCGCTCGTTCAACGCAAAGAAGTGCTCCCGGTTCTCCTTGCCCGGTGCGCCGGCGGCCTCCAGTTCGGAGTGAAGCGCCTTCAGTTCTGCGCGCTCGGCATCGGTCGCACGCTCGGCCACCACGCCGGCCGCATCGCTCTCGAGCAGCGAGAGCAGGTGATAGACGTCCGCCAAATCCTGTTCCGAGACTTCGGTGACATAAGCGCCGCGACGCACCTTCATCGTCACGAGGCCCTCGGCTGCCAGCACCTTCAGGGCTTCGCGCAGCGGCGTGCGGCTGATGCCGTATTCCTCGGCCAGCTTGAGCTCGTCGATCCAGCTGCCCGGCTCGAGCTCGCGGCGGAAAATCCGCTGGCGCAGCAGCTCGGCCACCTCTTCATAGAGGGCGCGCGGGGTAAGGGTGACGGCGGACATGGGGTGGACTGTACCGCAAAAATGGGTTTGAATTAATAATTATGGATCGGTTAGACTCCCGGCGGCCTGCGAACTCCTTGCGGGCGAATTTGCGATTACCCTGCAAGACAACTGCAAAACGGCGCCTTCCATGAGCAGCACACCCGAACCTACCTTCAAGCCCGCCGACCTCGACGCCTGGGCCAAGTCCGCTGCCAAGTCCGCGCCAGGCGGCGACCTGAATGCGCTGAACTGGATCACGCCCGACGGCATCACCGTCAAGCCGCTCTACACCGCGGCCGACCTGCAGGGCCTGAAGTACACCGACACGCTGCCCGGTTTCGAACCCTACCTGCGCGGCCCGCAAGCCACCATGTACGCGGTACGTCCGTGGACCATTCGCCAGTACGCGGGTTTCTCGACGGCCGAAGAGTCGAACGCCTTCTACCGCAAGGCATTGGCGGCCGGCGGGCAGGGCGTGAGCGTGGCCTTCGACCTGGCCACCCATCGCGGCTACGACAGCGACCACCCGCGCGTGACCGGCGACGTCGGCAAGGCCGGCGTGGCCATCGATTCGGTCGAGGACATGAAGATCCTGTTCGACCAGATCCCGCTGGACAAGGTGAGTGTGTCCATGACGATGAACGGCGCCGTGCTGCCGGTGCTGGCGGGCTACGTGGTCGCGGCCGAAGAGCAGGGCGTGGCGCAGGATCAGCTGAGCGGAACCATCCAGAACGACATCCTCAAGGAGTTCATGGTCCGCAACACCTACATCTTTCCGCCAGCGCCGAGCATGCGGATCATCGGCGACATCATCGAGTACACGGCACAGCACATGCCCAAGTTCAACTCGATCTCGATCAGCGGCTATCACATGCAGGAAGCCGGCGCCAACCAGGCGCTGGAACTCGCGTTCACGCTGGCCGACGGCAAGGAATACGTGAAGACCGCGCTGGCCAAGGGGCTCGATGTCGACGGCTTTGCCGGACGCCTGAGCTTCTTCTGGGCCATCGGCATGAACTTCTATCTCGAAGTGGCCAAGATGCGCGCGGCGCGCCTCTTGTGGTGCCGCATCATGAAAGAGTTCGAGCCCAAGAACCCCAAGAGCCTGATGCTGCGCACGCACTGCCAGACTTCGGGCTGGTCGCTCACCGAGCAGGACCCATACAACAACATCGTGCGCACCACCATCGAGGCCATGGCCGCGGTGTTCGGCGGCACGCAGAGCCTGCACACCAACGCGCTCGACGAAGCCATTGCACTGCCCACCGAGTTCAGCTCGCGCATTGCGCGCAACACGCAGCTCATCATCCAGGAAGAGACGCACATCACCAATGTGGTCGACCCCTGGGCCGGCAGCTACATGATGGAGAAGCTCACGCAGGACATGGCCGATGCGGCCTGGGCCATCATCGAGGAGGTCGAGGCCATGGGCGGCATGACCAAGGCGGTCGACAGCGGCTGGGCCAAGCTCAAGATCGAGGCGGCCGCCGCCGAGAAGCAGGCGCGCATCGACTCGGGCAAGGACGTGATCGTCGGGGTCAACAAGTACAAGCTGAAGAACGAAGACGCGATCGACAGCCTTTCCATCGACAACGTGATGGTGCGCGACCAGCAGGTGGCGCGCCTGCAGAAGATCCGCGCCTCGCGCGACACGGCCAAGGTACAGGCCGCGCTCGACGCGCTGACCGAAGCGGCCGAGAACGGCACCGGCAACCTGCTCGCGCTGAGCATCGACGCGGTGCGCCTGCGCGCCACGGTCGGCGAGATTTCCGACGCGCTCGAAAAATCATTCGGCCGCCATCGGGCCGACACGCAAAAGGTGACCGGTGTGTACGCTGCTGCCTATGACTCCGCCGAGGGCTGGGAAGCCCTCAAGACCGAAATCAACGCTTTCGCCGAAGCGCAGGGGCGCCGTCCGCGCGTGATGATCTCCAAGCTCGGGCAGGACGGGCATGACCGCGGCGCCAAGGTGGTGGCCACCGCATTCGCCGACCTGGGCTTCGACGTGGACATGGGCCCGCTGTTCCAGACACCCGAGGAATGCGCGCGGCAGGCGATCGAGAACGACGTGCACGCCGTGGGCGTGAGCACACTCGCCGCGGGCCACAAGACGCTGGTGCCCGCCATCATCAACGAGCTGAAGAAGCAAGGCGCGGACGACATCATCGTGTTCGTCGGCGGGGTGATTCCGCGGCAGGACTACGACTTTCTCTACGAGGCCGGTGTCAAGGGCATCTATGGCCCCGGCACGCCGATTCCCGCCAGCGCGAAGGACGTGCTGGAACAAATCCGCGCGGCGGTTTCGTCCTGAGCAGCAACGTGGGCGATCTCCTGTCGCGGCTGTCGCTGCAGCCTGTGGATTCCAGCGATTTCGAAGCCATGCTGGCCTTGCGCATCGATGCGATGCGCCCCAGCCTGGAGCGCGTCGGGCGCTTCGACCCCGCGCGTTCACGCGAACGGCTGACTGCCGGTTTCGTCGTGCCCTACATGCACCATATCGTGCTCGATGGCGACCTGCGCATCGGCTTCGTCACGCTCAAGCCCGAAGACCCGGATGCGCTGCGGCTCGACCATCTGTACCTGCGCACCGGATTCCAGGGCCTGGGCATCGGCGAATGGGTGCTGCAATGGGCCAAGTCGCAGGCGCGTGTACAGCGGCTGGACATCAAGCTCACCGCGCTCGTGCAGAGCGATGCCAACCGCTTCTATTTGCGGCACGGCTTCGTGCTCGAAGGCGAAGAGGGCGTCGATCTGCACTACCGCTGGCGCGTAGCCTCGGAGGATGCGTGCTGAAGTCGGCGGAGGCCCTTGAACGCGCCATTGCCGAGCCGGACGGCATGAAGCAGCGCCGCGCCATTGCCAAGGCGATCACGCTGCTCGAATCGACCCGTGACGATCACCGCGCGCAGGCCGACGAATTGCTCACGGCGCTGCTGCCGCGCACCGGTCAGTCATTCCGCCTCGGCATCTCGGGCGTTCCCGGTGTCGGCAAATCGACCTTCATCGAAACGCTGGGCCTGCTGCTGATCGGCAAGGGCCACCGCGTGGCGGTGCTCACCATCGATCCGTCGTCCACCGTTTCCGGCGGCTCCATCCTCGGCGACAAGACGCGCATGGAGCAGCTCTCGGTGCATGAGCGCGCGTACATCCGGCCCAGCCCGTCGAGCGGCACGCTCGGCGGCGTGGCCGAGAAGACGCGCGAGGCCATGCTGGTGTGCGAGGCCGCGGGCTACGACATCGTCATTGTCGAGACCGTGGGCGTGGGCCAGAGCGAAACCGCCGTGGCCGGCATGACCGACATGTTCGTGCTGATGCAGTTGCCCAACGCGGGCGACGACCTGCAGGCCATCAAGAAGGGCGTGATGGAGCTGGCCGACCTCGTCGTCATCAACAAGGCCGACCTCGACAAGGACGCCGCCACGCGCGCCCAGGCGCAGATCACCTCTGCCCTGCGCCTTTTCGGGCACCAGGGCAATCCGGATCACGCGCACGCGGTGCATGACGCGCACAGCGGCGCGGAGGTCCGCTTCTGGCTGCCCAAGGTGCTGCAGCTCAGCGCGCTGGCGGGCACCGGTGTCGATGCTTTCTGGGACGCCGTCACGCAGTTCAAGACGCTGCAGGCCGCCAACGGCAAGCTCGCGAAGCGGCGCGAAAAACAGGCGACCGCGTGGATGTGGGAGCGCATCGACGCCGGCCTCAAGCAGGCCTTCAGGCACCACCCGCAAGTGCGCGGGCTGCTGCCGCAACTCACTCAGCAGGTCGCAGAGGGTTCACTCCCCGCATCGACGGCGGCACGCCAGTTGCTCGCGGCGGCCGCCATCCCCGCCAAGCCATGACAACACACGAAATTCAGGACCACAGCTTCGGAAGCACACCATGCAAGAACTGATCGAACAACTCGAAAAGCGCCGCGCTCAGGCGCGCCTCGGCGGCGGACAGAAGCGCATCGACGCGCAGCACGCCAAGGGCAAGCTCACGGCGCGCGAGCGCATAGAGCTGCTGCTGGACGACAACACCTTTGAAGAGTGGGACATGTTCGTCGAGCACCGCTCGGTCGATTTCGGCATGGCCGAGCAGAAGATTCCGGGCGACGGCGTGGTCACCGGCTACGGAATGATCAACGGCCGCCTGGTCTTCGTGTACAGCCAGGACTTCACCGTCTTCGGCGGCGCGCTCAGCGAAGCGCATGCCGAGAAAATCTGCAAGGTGATGGACCAGGCCATGAAGGTCGGTGCACCCGTCATCGGCCTCAACGATTCGGGCGGTGCGCGCATCCAGGAAGGCGTCGCTTCGCTCGGTGGCTACGCCGACGTGTTCCAGCGCAATGTGATGGCCTCGGGTGTGGTGCCGCAGATCAGCATGATCATGGGCCCCTGCGCGGGTGGCGCGGTGTATTCGCCCGCCATGACCGACTTCATCTTCATGGTGAAGGATTCGAGCTACATGTTCGTCACCGGTCCCGATGTCGTGAAGACCGTGACGCACGAGACCGTCACGGCCGAGGAGCTCGGCGGCGCAGTCACCCACACCACGCGCAGCGGCGTGGCCGACATGGCGTTCGAGAACGATGTCGAGGCGCTCATGATGCTGCGCCGCCTGTACAACTACCTGCCGCTCAACAACCGCGAGAAGCCACCGGTGCGCCTGGGCAACAACGGCCAGGGCGACCCGGCCGACCGGCCCGACTACTCGCTCGACACGCTGGTGCCCGACAACCCGAACAAGCCCTACGACATCAAGGAGCTGATCCTCAAGGTGGTGGACGACGGCGACTTCTTCGAGCTGCAGCCCGACTATGCGAAGAACATCGTGATCGGCTTTGCGCGCATGGAAGGCCAGACGGTCGGCATCGTGGCCAACCAGCCGCTGGTGCTCGCGGGTTGCCTGGACATCAAGAGCAGCATCAAGGCGGCGCGCTTCGTGCGCTTCTGCGATGCGTTCAACATCCCCGTCATCACCTTCGTCGATGTGCCCGGCTTCATGCCCGGCACGGGCCAGGAGTACGGCGGCATCATCAAGCACGGCGCCAAGCTGCTCTATGCATACGCCGAATGCACCGTGCCCAAGATCACCGTCATCACGCGCAAGGCTTATGGCGGTGCCTACGACGTGATGGCTTCCAAGCATTTGCGCGGCGACGTCAACCTGGCCTGGCCGCGCGCCGAGATCGCGGTGATGGGCGCCAAGGGCGCGGTGGAAATCATCTTCCGCGAAGACAAGAACGACCCCGAGAAGCTGGCTGCGCGCGAAGCCGAATACAAGGCGCGCTTCGCAAACCCTTATGTGGCGAGTGCCCGCGGCTACATCGACGACGTGATCCTGCCGCACGAGACGCGCAAGCGCATCTGCCGCTCGCTGGTGATGCTGCGCGACAAGAAGCTCGAGAACCCGTGGCGCAAGCACGGGAACATTCCCCTCTGATTCGCATGCGCAGCCATTACCCCCAGTTTCGCGACGGCGCGGAACCTGGACTGGTTCCCAAGCTGGGCGGCCTGCCTTGGGGCTTGCCGCCGCGCCTTTGGCCCGTTTGCCGTGAATGCCAGCGGCCCATGAGCCATCTGGCGCAACTGCCTGCGGATGGCGACGCGCTGCCGCTTGCAAGCGGGGAGGTGCTGTTCCTGTTCAAGTGCGAGTGGGACAGCATCTGCAGCTTCTGGGAACACGACGCGGGTGCCAATGCTGCATTCGTCGTGCAACGCGGCGAATTAGCCGACGCACCGACCGCGCCGCCCTCGGATGCCGTCGATGGAATGCCTGTATTGCTGCGCGAGATTGCGATCACAGGCTGGCGCGCCGACGACGATGGCGCGCCGCCGGAACTGGAGAAGGCCTTCTACGACTACCAGAGCCACTCCGAGCTCCCCGAAGAAGTCGCTTATCCCCACGACTGGGCAAGCGCCTGGCGCACGAAGAGCGGCGGCGTGCCGTACTGGACGGCCAACGGTGCGCAGCAGGTGCCCGCGGGGCGCCTGTTCCTGCAGATCGACAACTGGGTCGATCTGGCGGGTGGCGACATCGCCGAGGTCGCAAATTTCTGCTCCGATGGCACGGCTTATGTGTTCGTCGATCGCTCGCAAGCGCAGCCGGTCTATTCGATGTTCATCAACCGCTGAGGCGGTCAGTAAAAAAACGGATTCAGTATGTTCAAGAAAATCCTGATCGCCAATCGCGGCGAGATTGCCTGCCGCGTCATCCAGACCGCCAAGAAGATGGGCATCCTCACGGTCGCCGTCTATTCCGACGCCGACAAGGAAGCCCGCCACGTCGAACTGGCCGACGAGGCCGTGCACATCGGCGCCGCGCCGAGCCGCGAGAGCTATCTTCAGGCCGACCGCATCATCGCGGCCTGCAAGCAGACCGGTGCCGAAGCCGTGCACCCGGGCTACGGCTTCCTGTCGGAGAACGAAGCCTTCGCGCGCAAGGTCGAGGAAGAGGGCATTGCCTTCATCGGGCCGAAGCACTATTCCATCGCGGCCATGGGCGACAAGATCGCCTCGAAGAAGCTCGCGAACGAAGCCAAGGTCAACACCATTCCGGGCTGGAACGACGCCATCGAGACGGCCGAGCGCGCCGTCGAAATCGCCAAGGACATCGGCTACCCGGTGATGATCAAGGCCTCGGCGGGCGGCGGCGGCAAGGGCCTGCGCGTGGCCTACAACGACAAGGAGGCCTTCGAGGGCTTCACCTCGTGCCGCAACGAGGCGCTGGGCAGCTTCGGCGACGACCGCGTGTTCATCGAGAAGTTCGTCGAGGAGCCGCGCCACATCGAGATCCAGGTGCTCGGCGATTCGCACGGCAATGTCATTTACCTGAACGAGCGTGAATGCTCGATCCAGCGCCGGCACCAGAAGGTGATTGAAGAGGCTCCTTCTCCCTTCATCAGCGACGAGACGCGCAAGGCGATGGGCGAGCAGGCGGTGCAACTGGCCAAGGCCGTGAACTACCAGAGCGCGGGCACGGTGGAGTTCGTGGTCGGCAAGGACCAGAGCTTCTACTTTCTCGAGATGAACACGCGGCTGCAGGTGGAGCATCCGGTCACCGAATGCATCACGGGGCTCGATCTGGTCGAGCTGATGATCCGTGTCGCGGCCGGCGAGAAGCTGCCGCTCACGCAGGCCGAAGTGAAACGGAACGGGTGGGCCATCGAGTGCCGCATCAATGCCGAAGATCCGTTCCGCAACTTCCTGCCTTCGACCGGCCGTCTCGTGAAGTTCCAGCCGCCGGCCGAGACCATGTTCGCGAGTGACATCGAGCACCTGAACGGCGTGCGCGTGGACACCGGCGTGTACGACGGCGGCGAGATCCCGATGTACTACGACTCGATGATTGCCAAGCTGATCGTGCACGGCAAGGACCGCCAACATGCGATCGCCCGCATGCGCGAGGCGCTCAACGGCTTCGTGATTCGCGGCATCAGCAGCAACATCCCGTTCCAGGCCGCGCTGCTCGCGCATCCGAAATTCGTGGCCGGCGATTTCAACACCGGCTTCATTGCCGAGAACTACGGCAAGGGCTTCCACGCCGAAGATGTGCCGCATGCCGATCCTTCATTCCTCGTTGCACTCGCGGCCTATGTGCACCGCCGCTATCGCGCGCGTGCCTCGGGCATCAGCGGACAGCTCGAAGGGCATGGCGTGAAGGTGGGCGAGCAATTCGTGGTGGTGGAACTGGGGCCGGAAGGCAAGCATGTACACCACCCCGTTTCGGTCACGGACTTCCACGGCAAGACCGGCGCGAGCGCCGTGGCGGTGGGCGACAGGAACTACAAGATCGACAGCAGCTTCGCGCTCGGTGCGATTCGCGTGCAGGGCATGTTCAACGACAAGCCCTTCACCGCGCAGGTCGAGCGCGGTGCGGGCAAGAATCCGCTGGCGCTGCGCGTGTCGCACGACGGCACGCAGATCGAGGCCATGGTGCTGTCGCCGTTGGGTGCGCGGCTGCTCGAACTGATGCCCTACAAGGCGCCGCCGGACCTCAGCAAGTATCTGATGTCGCCGATGCCGGGGTTACTGGTCGAGGTGTCGGTGCAGCCGGGCCAGCAGGTGCGTGCCGGCGAGAAGCTCGCCGTCATCGAAGCCATGAAAATGGAAAACGTACTGTTCGCCACGCAAGACGGCGTGGTGGGCAAGGTGTCGGCGGGCAAGGGCGAGTCGCTCGCCGTCGATCAAATCATTCTGGAGTTTGAATAAAGCTCACCCCCAGGCTTCGCGCACTCCGTGTCGCTTCTCCAACCCCCTTCCGGGGGCAACACCTGCGGCCCGGCGAAGCCGGTTCCGCGGTGTTTCCCGAACAGGCAACGCCTCGCGCAGTTATGAAAGACTTTCATTGATATGACGACCCCCGATCTTTTTTTTGAAACGCCCATCTCGGCGCCTGTCACGCTGCGCCGGCCCGCAAAGCCGGTGACGCCGCAAGGCCCATGGTCGGTCGAGGCGATCCAGGCGCTGTTCGACAAGCCGCTGATGGACCTGTTGTTCGAAGCGCAGACCGTGCACCGCCGGCATTTCCCCGAAGGCGACATCGAACTGGCGACGCTGCTCTCGGTCAAGACCGGTGGCTGCCCCGAGAACTGCGGCTATTGCCCGCAGTCGGCCGAGTTCGATACCGGCGTGAAGGCGCAGAAGCTCATGGAGGTCGACGAGGTGCTGCGCGCCGCGCAAGCCGCCAAGGACGCCGGCGCCACGCGCTTCTGCATGGGGGCCGCATGGCGCGCGCCGAAGGACCGCGACGTGGAGAAGGTGGCCGTGCTGGTCGAAGCAGTGAAGGGGCTCGGCCTGCAGACCTGCGCCACGCTCGGCATGCTGGAGCCGCACCATGCGCACCAGCTCAAGGCCGCCGGCCTCGACTACTACAACCACAATCTCGACACCGCTCCCGATTACTACACCGACATCGTCGACACGCGCACCTACCAGGACCGGCTCGACACGCTGGCCCATGTGCGCAGCGCCGGCATCAGCGTGTGCTGCGGCGGCATCGTTGGCATGGGCGAGCAGCCGGTGCACCGCGCGGGGCTGATCGCGCAATTGGCCAACCTGAATCCGTACCCCGAGTCGGTGCCGATCAACAGCCTGGTGCGCGTGCCCGGCACGCCTCTGGCCGATTCGGAGCCGGTCGATCCCTTCGACTTCGTGCGCATGATCGCGGTCGCTCGCATCACGATGCCCACCGCGCGCGTGCGGCTCTCGGCCGGGCGCCAGCAGATGGGCGATGCGGTGCAGGCACTGTGCTTCATGGCCGGCGCGAACTCGATCTTCTACGGCGACAAGCTGCTGGTGACCGGCAACCCCGATGTGGAGGCCGACGTGGAGCTGCTGCGCAAGCTGGGGCTACAGGCGCGCCGCACCACCGCCACCGAAGAAGCCGGGGCCTGCGCATGACGGCCGCGCCGCGTCCCTTCAAGGTGCTGGGCATTCAGCAGATCGCCATCGGCGGGCCTGACAAGCAGCGGCTGCAGAAGCTCTGGGTCGACATGCTGGGACTCGAAGTCACGGGCACGTTCAAGAGCGAACGCGAAAACGTCGACGAGGACATCTGCTCGATGGGCAGCGGGCCGTTCAAGGTCGAGGTCGACCTGATGCAGCCGCTGGACCCGGAAAAGAAACCTGCGGTGCACGCAACGCCGCTCAATCACGTAGGGCTGTGGATCGACGACCTGCCCAAGGCCGTCGAATGGCTCACCGCGCAAGGCGTGCGCTTTGCGCCCGGCGGCATCCGCAAGGGCGCGGCGGGTTTCGACATCTGCTTTCTGCATCCGAAGGCGAGCGACGAATTCCCGATCGCCGGGGAGGGCGTGCTGATCGAGATGGTCCAGGCGCCGCCCGAGGTGGTGGCAGCCTTCAGCGCGCTCGCTGTTTCAACTACGCGTTGAGCACCTTCTTGATCGGCGGCCGCACATCCGAGCGGTGCGGCGGCAGCATCGGCTGGTGCTCGCGCGCCGGGTTCAGGATGATCGAGGTCGCCGTCTCGGTGAGGATGCAGAACTTGGTGACCACCGCGTCGAGGTGGCTCACGTCGATGACCGCAATCTCCAGAATCCAGCTGTCGTCGCCGGTCACGTTGTAGGCATTGACGCACTCTGGCGTCTGCTGCACCAGTTCCACCACGCGCGCGTAGTCGGCCCGGCCCACCCGGATGATCGCGCGGATGCCGTAGCCCAGTTTGCCCAGGTTGACGGTGGCGCGGTAGCCGCTGATCACGCCCGCGGACTCCAGCTTTTTGACCCGCTCGGTCACGGCCGGCTGGCTCAGGTGTACGCGGCGGCCGAGTTCGGCCATCGTGAGCCGCGCGTCACTCTGCAGTTCGGCCAGGATGCGGGTGTCGTGGGCATCCAGCGCGGGGTTCAAGGTGAAGTCCATGGAACTCCTTCAATTCAACGGTAGGGAATCGGCAGAACCGTGAAATGTCCATGGTTCTTGTGAGATGGCTTTCATACCATGGGCGGCACTTCAGTACCAACAAAACAGAGGCTTCTCGATATGCCGACTCTTGCTTCTTCTCCCGCCCAGGCCGCGCCGTGTGCCGCCCGCGGCGCGCTGCCGCCTTTGCTGTGGCTTTGCCTCGCCGCCACCTGGGTGGTCTGGGGTTCGACCTACCTTGCGATCAAGTACGCGCTGATCAGCTTCCCGCCGTTCCTGCAGATGGGATCGCGCTTTCTGTTTGCAGGGCTGCTGCTGGCGGCATGGATGCGTTGGCGCGGCGCTGCATGGCCTTCGCGGCTGCAGTGGCGCAACGCGCTCGTCGTGGGCGCGTTGATGCTGGGCGGCGGCATGGGCGGCACGGCGCATGCCGAGGTGACCATCGGCTCGGGCCTCGTGGTGGCCTTCATCGCGGTGGTGCCGCTCTTGATCGCCTTGCTGAACCTGATCTGGGGCATCAAGCCGACGCGCATGGAGGCGGCCGGCATTGCGCTCGGGCTCATCGGCGTGCTGATGCTGACGCAGGGCAGCGGATTCCAGTCGTCCCCTGCGGGCCTGGCGGCAATTTCGATTGCCTGCATCTGCTGGTCCATGGGCAGCGTGCTGAGCCAGCGCAGCCTGCCGCTCGCGCCCGGTGCGATGGGTTTCGCGAGCGAGATGATTTGCGGCGGGGCGGTCTTGCTGGTGCTCGCCGCGGTCTCGCGCGAGAGCCTGGCATGGCCGCCGGAACCCGAGGCCGTGTGGGCATGGCTCTACCTCGTGGTGTTCGGTTCGCTGATCGCGTTCAACGCCTACATGGTGCTGCTCGCGAAGGCGCCGGCCGCGCTGGCCGCAAGCTACACCTTCGTGAACCCGGTGATCGCGATGCTGCTGGGCGTGTGGATCGCCAACGAGACCGTGACGCGCTTCGAGTGGTACGCGGTAGCGGTCGTGCTGGCGGGGGTGCTGTTGCTGCTCTTCAAGCGCGCGAAGACGAATTGAGAGAGCGCAGCCGCGTGCCTGCCGCTCAGGTTCCGGGACGGCGCCAAAACGCGAGGGTGGCGGCAAGCAGCCACATGCCGGCCGCGCAGCTGCGGTTCAGCACCTTGAGACCGCGCCGCGAAAGCCAGCGCACGGCCTGCGTTCCAGCGGCCGCATAGGCCAGCATCACGCAGGTGTCGAGTGCCACGAAGATCGAACCCAGCAGAAGGTACTGCGCGCCTTGCGGCTTGGCGATATCGATGAATTGCGGCAGAAAGGCCGCGAAGAACAGCACGGTCTTGGGGTTCGACAGCGCCACGAGCAGGCTGCGCATGAGCGCGACCCGGCCATGCGGCCGAACCTCGATGGCCGACTTGGCCAGAGCGGCGCCGAGGTCGGAGGCTTCGCTGCGCCAGAGCTTGACACCGAGCCAGACGAGGTAGGCGACACCGGCCACGCGGATCGCGTTGAAGAGCAACTCCGACGCCGCGAGCAGCGAGCCGAGCCCGAGCGCGACCACCGCGATCAACGTCACGCTGCCGAGCGACGCGCCGGCAATGCCCCAGCTCGCGCGGCGCATGCCGCCCTCGATGCCGTTGGACAGCGCCAGCAGCATCGTGGGGCCGGGAATGACGGCCAACGCGAGCGAGGCGAACGCGTAGATGAGCAAGGTGTCGAGTGTCATGGTTTGGCGGCGGGTGGACGTTGCTGCGATGCGGCGCGGGCACGCGCCAGTGCGGCTTCGACGATGGACCGCTTGCGCGTATCGGCCGCGTGCGGCTCGGCGGCCGAGGGCGCTTCTTCGCCCTGGCGCTTGTCGGTGCGGCGGTGCTCGCCGTGGAGCTTGTAGCGTTGCAGGGCGGCTTCTGCCTGCGCCTGCGACCACGCGTGCCAACCGGTGCGGCCGGGCGTTTCGACTTCGAGAGAAATGCAATCGACCGGGCAGACCGGAATGCAGAGTTCGCAGCCGGTGCAGTGCGCGTCGATCACCGTGTGCATGCGCTTGTTGATGCCCAGGATGGCATCGGTGGGACAGGCATCGAGACAAAGCGTGCAACCGATGCACCAGGCTTCGTCGATGACTGCCATGGCGCGCGGGCCTTCGGTGCCGAACTTGGGATCGAGCGGCAGCGGTTCGCGACCCGTGAGCTGTGCCAGCCTGGCAATGCCTTCTGTGCCGCCCGGCGGGCACTGGTTGATGCCCGCTTCGCCGTCGGCCACGGCTTGCGCATAGCCCGCGCAATCGGGGTAGCCGCAACGCGTGCACTGCGTTTGCGGCAGTGCATCGTGAATGCGTGCGGCCAGCCCGTTCACTTCCTGCGTGCCGCGGGCTTCTTCACGGGGGCAACCGCCACCGCTTTCCTGGCTGCGACATTCTTGGTGGCTGCAACGGCAGCCATTTTCCGCCCGGGCTTGATGCGGTCTTCGGCCGGCAGGGCCTCGCGTGCCCCGGCGCGCCTCTGGGGCTTGTCGTGCGCCGCGATGAACTTCAGCATTTTGGGATAGACCAGTTCGCGCCAGCGGCGGCCGCTGAAGATGCCATAGTGGCCCGCACCCTTGACTTCGTAATGCTCGCGCTGCGCGTCGTCGATGCCGGTGCACAGGCTGTGCGCGGCCTCGGTCTGGCCCGAGCCCGAGATGTCGTCGAGCTCGCCTTCGACGGTGAGCAGGGCCGTGGAGTGAATGTCCTGCGGGCGCACGCGTTCGATCTGGCCCTTGGGGTTCTTCACGTCCCAGGTGCCGTTCACGAGTTCGAACTGCTGGAACACCGTGCGAATGGTGTCCAGGTAATAGTCGGCGTCCATGTCGAGCACGGCGTTGTACTCGTCGTAGAACTTGCGGTGGGCTTCGGCGCTCGCGTCGTCGCCCTTGATCAGGTCCTTGAAATAGTCGTAGTGGCTGCTGGCATGGCGGTCGGGGTTCATTGCCACGAAGCCGGTGTGCTGCAGGAAGCCCGGGTACACGCGGCGGCCTTCTCCGGCAAAGCCCTGCGGCACGCGGTAGATGACGTTGTTCTCGAACCACTCGTAGCTCTTGTTCATCGCCAGGTTGTTCACCGCGGTGGGCGACTTGCGCGCGTCGATGGGGCCGCCCATCATCGTCATGGTGAGTGGCAGCGGCTCGCCGCGGCTTGCCATGAGCGACACGGCGGCCAGCACCGGCACCGTGGGCTGGCACACGCTCACCACGTGGCAGTTGCCGTACTCGGCCTGCAGCCGGCGGATGAACTCCTGCACGTAGTTGACGTAGTCGTCGAGGTGGAACTCGCCTTCCGACAGGGGCACGAGGCGTGCGTTTTTCCAATCGGTGATGTAGACCTTGTGGTCCTGCAGCATGGTGCGCACGGTGTCGCGCAGCAGTGTGGCGTAGTGGCCCGAGAGCGGCGCCACGATCAGCACCACGGGCTGGCTCTTGAGCGTCTTGAGGGTGTGCGGCTCGTCGGTGAAGCGCTTGAAGCGGCGCAACTCGCAGAAGGGCTTGTCGAGCTCGACGACTTCCTGGATCACCACGTCGTTGCCGTCGACCTTCACCGACTTGATGTTGAACTCCGGCTTCTCGTAGTCCTTGCCCAACCGATAGAGCAGGTCGTAGCCGGCCGCCATGCGCTGCGCCATGGGCAACTGGCCCCACACCGCGCCTTGGCCGTAGAGCTTGGAAGCCGCTTGGGCGAAATCCGAAAACGGTTCCATCAAGGAACGCTGGGCTTCGTAGAGTTGATAAAGCATCGCTGGTGTTGGAGTGAAATGTTGCAGTGCAATATATCAGCGCATTTGCGGCGATGCAGGGGGCCAAACCCTAGATCGGCCGCGCCGTGAGGGTCTTCCCGTCAAGGAGCGTGAAGGAATCGTCGCAAAACGGATTCCCTCACGCTCTGCTGTCACCTAGATGACTTTGGCGATCGACGCGCAAACGTAGTCGATGTTCTTGCTGTTGAGCGCGGCCACGCACATGCGGCCGGTGTCGGTGCCGTACACGCCGAATTCGTTGCGCAGGCGCACCATCTGGTCCTTGCTGAGGCCCGAGTAGCTGAACATGCCGATCTGCGTGGTGATGAAGCTCATGTCCTGCTTCACGCCGGCGGCCTTGAGGCCGTCGACCAGCGTCTGGCGCATGGCCTTGATGCGCACGCGCATTTCGCCGAGTTCCTTTTCCCACAGGGCGCGCAGCTCGGGGTTGCCGAGCACCGCGGCCACTACGGCGCCGCCGTGGATCGGCGGATTGCTGTAGTTGGTGCGGATGGCGATCTTGAGCTGCGACAGCACGCGCCCGGCTTCTTCCTTGTTCTCGCACAGCACTGAAAGGGCGCCCACGCGTTCGCCGTACAGGCTGAAGCTCTTGGAGAAAGAGGTCGAGACGAAGAAGGTCAGGCCGGCATCGACGAACTTGGCAACGGCGGCGCCGTCTTCCTTCAGGCCGTAGCCGAAGCCCTGGTAGGCCATGTCGAGGAAGGGCACGAGGTTCCGGGCCTTGACCGCAGCCACCACCTGGTCCCACTGCGCCGGGGTGATGTCGTAGCCGGTCGGGTTGTGGCAGCAGGCGTGCAGCACCACGATGGTGCCGGCGGGCGCCGCGTTCAGGGCGGCCAGCATGCCGTCGAAATTGACGCCGCGCTTGGCCGCGTCGTAGTAGGGATAGCTTTCGACCTCGAAGCCCGCGTTGGTGAACAGCGCGCGGTGGTTTTCCCAGCTCGGGTCGCTGATGAGCACCTTGGCGTTGGGGTTGAGCTTCTTCAGGAAGTCGGCCCCGACCTTGAGGCCGCCGGTGCCGCCGATGCCCTGCACCGTGGCCACGCGGCCCGACTGCACGGGCTCGCTGTCCGCGCCGAAGACCAGGCCCTTGACCGCGTTGTCGTACGCCACGATGCCGTCGATCGGCAGGTAGCCGCGGGCGGTGGGCGCTTTCATCATGTTCTGTTCGGCGGCCTGCACGCACTGGAGCAGGGGCAGCTTGCCGTTGTCGTCGTAATAGACGCCGACGCCGAGGTTGACCTTGTTGGGGTTGGTGTCGGCGGCAAATTGCTCGTTGAGGCCGAGGATCGGGTCGCGCGGTGCCATCTCGACCGCGGTGAACATAGACATGGAAAGGTCCTTTGGGATGAAAGCTTCGCTGGCAACCGGACTTGCGCTACGCTTTCCGGTTGCCTTGAATTTTACCGGCGCCATCGCCACCTGTCGGGAACAGCCATGCCAGAGAACAACGAAGCCATAGCAGACCTGAAGAAACTGGACCCGATCGGTCCCGCGAAGCAGGGCGAATTCATCAAATATCCCGATTCGCCTTTTGAGCTCTTCCAGCCTTACCCGCCGGCCGGCGACCAGCCGAAGGCCATCGACGGGCTGGTGGACGGCGTTCTCGACGGCGAGGTGTTCCAGACGCTGCTGGGCGTGACCGGCTCGGGCAAGACCTTCACCATGGCCAACGTGATTGCGCGGCTCGGCCGCCCGGCCATCGTGTTTGCCCCCAACAAGACGCTGGCGGCGCAGCTCTACAGCGAATTTCGCGAGTTCTTCCCGAAGAACGCGGTCGAATATTTCGTAAGCTATTACGACTATTACCAGCCGGAGGCCTATGTGCCCCAGCGCGACCTGTTCATCGAGAAGGACTCGTCGATCAACGAGCACATCGAGCAGATGCGGCTATCGGCCACCAAGAGCGTGCTGGAGCGGCGCGACACGGTCATCGTGGCCACGGTAAGCGCCATTTACGGCATCGGCACGCCCGAGGACTACACGCAGATGCGTTTCATCATGCGGGTGGGCGACAAGATCGGCCAGCGCGACGTGATCGGGCGGCTGATTCGCATGCAGTACACCCGCAACGAGCAGGATTTTTCGCGCGGCACTTTCCGCGTGCGCGGCGACACCATCGACGTGTTTCCGGCCGAGCACAGCGAACTGGCGATCCGCATCGAGCTGTTCGACGACGAAATCGAGACGCTGCAGCTGTTCGACCCGCTCACGGGCCGCATTCGCCAGAAGATTCCGCGCTTCACCGTGTACCCGTCGAGCCACTATGTGACGCCGCGCGACAAGGTGCTGGGCGCGGTGGAAACCATCAAGATCGAGCTGGCCGAGCGGCTCAAGGAATTCGTCAGCCAGGGCAAGCTCGTCGAGGCGCAGCGGCTGGAGCAGCGCACCCGTTTCGACCTGGAAATGCTGGCCGAAATCGGCCACTGCAAGGGCATCGAGAACTACACGCGCCACCTCTCGGGCGCCGCGCCGGGCCAGCCGCCCGCCACGCTGACCGACTACCTGCCGAAGGACGCGCTGATGTTCCTCGACGAGAGCCATCAGATGGTCGGCCAACTCAGCGCCATGTACAACGGCGACCGGGCACGCAAGACCACGCTGGTCGAATACGGCTTCCGGCTGCCGAGCGCGCTGGACAACCGGCCGCTCAAGCTGGAGGAGTTTGAGACCCGCATGCGCCAGTGCATCTTCGTTTCGGCCACGCCCGCCCAGTACGAGAAGGACCATGCCGGCAACGTGGTCGAGCAACTGGTCCGGCCGACCGGCCTGATCGACCCCGAGGTCGAGGTGCGCCCCGCAACGCACCAGGTCGACGACGTGCTAGGCGAAATCCGCATCCGCGTCGAGAAGAACGAACGCGTGCTGATCACCACGCTGACCAAGCGCATGGCCGAGCAGCTGACCGACTACCTGGGCGACAACGGAGTGAAGGTGCGCTACCTGCACAGCGACGTCGACACGGTGGAGCGGGTGGAAATCCTGCGCGACCTGCGCCTGGGCACTTTCGACGTGCTGGTGGGCATCAACCTGCTGCGCGAAGGCCTGGATATTCCGGAGGTTTCGCTGGTCGCCATCCTGGATGCCGACAAGGAGGGCTTCCTGCGCGCCGAGCGCTCGCTGATCCAGACCATCGGCCGGGCGGCCCGCAACCTGAACGGCAAGGCCATCCTCTATGCCGATCGGATGACCGAGTCGATGAAAAAGGCCATCGGCGAAACCGAGCGCCGCCGCACGCGGCAAATTGCCCATAACGAGGCCAACGGCATCACGCCGCGCAGCATCGTCAAGCAGGTGCGCGACCTGATCGACGGCGTCTACAGCGAAAAGACGGGCAAGGAAATGGCCAAGCTCGACCTGGAGCGCGCCAAGGTCGAGGACATGAGCGAGAAAGACATCGCCCGGGAGATCAAGCGCCTGGAGAAGCTCATGCTCGAGCACGCCCGCAACCTCGAATTCGAGAAGGCGGCGCGGGTGCGCGACCAATTGGCGCTGCTGCGGGAACAGGCTTTTGGCGCCTCCGGCGGAGACAACATCGCCGTTCTGCCGTCCTGAGACGGGGTTCCGGTTTCTTCAAGCGGTTTGCGCTGGGGTTTACCCGAGCAAACTCCAGGGCCTTCTGCTATACTTGACCGAAATACTCAACAACAAAAAAGAACTTCGCGATGAAGGACCGATCCCACCGGCTGGTTCACCAGCGTCAGGGGTCGGGCAGGGCGGAGACGAAGTCACCACAGCCCCAGGCCAAGGTGTCATTTCAACGGTAAGCACTTGAAGGAGCTTGCGATGCGTCTCACTACCAAAGGCCGTTTTGCGGTCACAGCAATGATCGACCTGGCGCTGCGCCAGAACACCGGTCCGGTCACGCTGGCTGCGATCAGCCAGCGGCAGCAGATTTCGTTGTCGTACCTCGAACAGCTGTTCGGCAAACTGCGCCGCCACGAGCTGGTCGAGTCGACCCGCGGCCCCGGCGGCGGCTACAGCCTCGGCCGCAAGGCTGCGGATATCACCGTCGCAGACATCATTGTTTCCGTCGATGAGCCCATCGATGCCACGCAGTGCGGCGGCAAGGAAAACTGCCTCGGCGAAGCCGGCCGCTGCATGACGCACGAGCTCTGGGCGTCGCTGAACCAGCGCATGGTCGAGTTTCTCGATTCGGTCACGCTGCAAAAGCTGGTCGACGACCAGATCGCCAAGGGTGTGCAGATCGAGAACAAGCCGGTCGTCAAGCGCGCCATTTCCGCGCAGCCGGTGGTCAAGCCGATTCGCGTGAACGCGCCGAACTCGGTCTTTGCCCTCGGCAACGTGTTCGCGAAGTCCTGATGCCCTGAGTTGTGGCGCGCCTGCGGGCGCTGCCACCAGAAGCGCAGATCAAAGAAACAACCCCCCACGCCAGCCCGAGCCAGCCATGGACGTCACTCCTCATTTCCCGATCTATCTCGATTACGGCGCCACGACGCCCGTCGACCCGCGTGTGGTCGACGCCATGATTCCCTGGTTGCGCGAACATTTCGGCAACCCGGCATCGCGCAGCCACGCCTGGGGCTGGGAAGCGGAAGAGGCGGTCGAGAAGGCGCGCGGCCAGGTGGCAGACCTGATCAATGCCGACCCGCGTGAAATCGTCTGGACCTCTGGCGCCACCGAGTCGATCAACCTCGCGCTCAAGGGCGCGGCCCAGTTCTACAAGGGCAAGGGCAAGCACCTGATCACCCTGAAGACCGAGCACAAGGCCGTGCTCGACACCATGCGCGAACTCGAGCGCCAGGGCTTCGAAGTGACCTACCTCGATGTCGAGGAAAACGGCTTGGTCGATCTCGACAAGTTCAAGGCAGCGATCCGCCCCGACACCATCCTGGCCAGCGTGCTGTTCGTGAACAACGAAATCGGCGTGATCCAGGACGTGGTCGCGCTCGGCAATGTCTGCCGCGAAAAGGGCGTGATCTTCCATGTCGACTCGGCCCAGGCCACCGGCAAGGTCGACATCGACATCACGAAGCTGCCCATCGACCTGATGAGCCTTGCTTCGCACAAGACCTACGGCCCCAAGGGCATCGGCGCGCTGTACGTGCGCCGCAAGCCGCGCATTCGCCTCGAGGCGCAGATGCACGGCGGCGGCCACGAGCGCGGCATGCGCTCGGGGACCTTGCCCACGCACCAGATCGTCGGCATGGGCGAGGCCTACCGCATCGCCAAGCTCGAGATGAAGGACGACATCGCCCATGCGCGCCGCCTGCAGAAGCGTCTGCTTGACGGCCTGAAGGACGTGGAGCAGGTGTTCATCAACGGCGACCTCGAGCAGCGCGTGCCGCACAACCTGAACATGAGCTTCAACTACGTCGAAGGCGAGTCGCTGATCATGGGCATCAAGGGCCTGGCGGTGTCGTCGGGTTCGGCCTGCACCTCGGCCAGCCTCGAGCCCAGCTATGTGCTGCGCGCGCTGGGCCGAAGCGACGAACTGGCCCACAGCAGCCTGCGCATGACCATCGGCCGTTTCACGACCGAAGAAGAAATCGACTACGCCATCTCGACCATCAAGCACAACGTCGCCAAGCTGCGCGAGTTGAGCCCCCTGTGGGAGATGTTCCAGGATGGCGTCGACATCAGCACGATCCAGTGGTCGGCCCACTGACAAGAACGGCCCACCCGGCGCTCCACGATTGAACAAAGTTTGAGAGGTACACCATGGCATATTCTTCCAAGGTCATCGACCACTACGAAAATCCACGCAACGTCGGCTCCTTCGAAAAGGGCGACGACTCGGTCGGCACCGGCATGGTCGGCGCGCCGGCCTGCGGCGACGTCATGAAGCTGCAGATCAAGGTCAACCCCGAAACCGGCGTGATCGAAGACGCGCGCTTCAAGACCTATGGCTGCGGCTCCGCCATCGCTTCCTCGTCGCTCGTGACCGAATGGGTCAAGGGAAAGACGCTCGACGAAGCCGCTGCGCTCAAGAACGCGCAAATCGCCGAAGAACTGGCTCTCCCGCCGGTCAAGATTCACTGCTCCATCCTGGCCGAAGACGCCATCAAGGCCGCCGTGAGCGACTACAAGGCCAAGCACGGCGCCAAGACGGCGGAAGCCGAGCCGGCGGCTGTCCACTGACATGGCCGTCACGTTGACCGAAGCCGCTGCGCGCCACGTGACCCGTTACCTCGGCAAGCGGGGCAAGGGCGTGGGCGTGCGGCTGGGCGTGAAGACCACCGGTTGCTCGGGCCTGGCCTACAAGCTCGAGTACGTGGACGAGTTCGCGCCCGAAGACGTGGTGTTCGAAGACCATGGCGTGAAGGTGCTGGTCGACCCCAAGAGCCTGGCCTACATCGACGGCACGCAGCTCGACTTCGTGCGCGAGGGCTTGAACGAAGGCTTCAAGTTCATCAATCCGAACGAACGCGACCGTTGCGGCTGCGGGGAAAGCTTTCGCATCTGATGCGCCGTCGCTGACCGCGACAACAGCCGCCACCATGTCATGTGCTGGCGGTTTTTTCTTGATCCCTATGAGCCCCCACGTTCGGCACTTTGTGTCCTCACTGCCCTCCGAGGGGGCGCAGGCCGCCTTTGGGGCGGCCCGGCAGGCAGCCTGATGAACCTCAACGACACCGACTTTCAACTGTTCGCCGTCCCCGCGACTTTCGCGCAGGACCGCGCCGTGCTCGACGCGCGCTGGAAAGAGCTGCAACGCGAGGCGCACCCGGACCGCTTTGCCGCGCAGGGCGCCGCGGCGCAGCGCGTGGCCATGCAGTGGTCGGTCCGCATCAACGAGGCGTACCAGCGGCTCAAGGATCCGATCCGTCGTGCCAGCTACATCTGCGAACTGAACGGAGCGCCGCTGAACGCCGAGAACAACACGGCCATGCCGCCCGATTTCCTGATGCAGCAGATGGAGTGGCGCGAGGCGCTCGACGACGCGGACGACGTCGAAGCGGTCGAGCAGCTGCAGGCCGAGGTCGAAGCCGGCCGCGCCCGTGCGCTGTCATCGCTCGACTGGCTCATCGACGAGAAGGGCGACTATCCGGCCGCCGCGCAGCAGGTGAGAGCCCTCATGTTCATTGAGCGTTTCGGACAGGATGTCGAGGCCAAATTCGATCAGTTGGGACAATAGCCCCTAGTTATGGCACTTCTACAGATTTCAGAACCCGGCCAGGCGCCCGACCCGCATCAGCGCCGCATTGCCGTGGGCATCGACCTCGGCACCACGCATTCGCTGGTGGCCGCGGTGCGCAACGGCGTGGCCGAATGCCTGCCGGATGACCAAGGCCGCGTGCTGCTGCCTTCGGTCGTGCGCTACCTCGAGGGCGACCGCCGGCAGATCGGCTTCGATGCCGCAGCGGCGCGCGGGCAGGACCCCGCCAACACCATCACCTCGGTCAAGCGGCTCATGGGCCGGGGGCTGGCCGACATCTCGAACCGCGAATCGATGTCGTATCGCATCGAGGGCGGCGACGGCGGCATGGTGAAGGTGCAGACCCTGGCCGGCGAAAAATCGCCGGTCGAAATCAGCGCTGAAATTCTGGCGACCCTGCGCTACCGCGCGGAAGACACCTTCGACGACGAACTCTACGGCGCGGTCATTACCGTGCCGGCGTATTTCGACGAAGGCCAGCGCCAGGCCACCAAGGACGCCGCGCAACTGGCCGGCCTCAATGTGCTGCGCCTGATCAGCGAGCCGACGGCTGCCGCCATTGCGTACGGCCTCGACAATGCGAGCGAAGGCGTCTACGCGGTCTACGACCTCGGCGGCGGTACCTTCGACATTTCGATTCTTCGGCTGACCCAGGGCGTGTTCGAAGTGATCGCCACCGGCGGTGATTCGGCCCTCGGCGGCGATGACTACGACCATGCGCTTGCCGGCTTCGTGCTCGCGCAGACCGGTGCACACGCCGAGAGCGATGGCGACAAGGCTGCGTTGCTGGTCGCCGCCCGTGCCGCAAAAGAAGCGTTGACCGATTCCGAATCGGCCACCTTCCGCGCGGAGGTCGCGGGCCATGCGGTTCAAGTCGAAGTGACCCGCGCGCAGTTCGACACCGCCACGAAGCCGCTCACCGACCGCACGATTGCCGCTGTGCGCAAGGCGCTGCGCGACGCAAGGCTCAAGCCCGACGATCTGAAAGGCATCGTCCTGGTGGGGGGCTCCACCCGCATGCCGCAGATCCGCCGTGCGGTCGCCGATTTCTTCGGCCACGAGCCGCTCGTCAACCTGAACCCCGACGAAGTCGTGGCACTCGGCGCTGCCATCCAGGCCAACCAATTGGCCGGCAACAACGGCGCGGGCGATCTGCTGTTGCTCGACGTGATTCCGCTGTCGCTGGGCATCGAAACCATGGGCGGCCTGGTCGAGCGCATCGTTCCGCGCAACCAGACCATCCCGACGGCGATGGCGCAGGACTTCACCACCTATCAGGACGGCCAGACGGCTCTTGCCTTGCACGTGGTGCAGGGCGAGCGCGACCTGGTGGTCGATTGCCGCAGCCTCGCGCGCTTCACGCTCCGCGGCATTCCGCCGATGGCTGCGGGCGCGGCGCGCATCCGCGTGACCTTCACCGTTGACGCAGACGGATTGCTGAGCGTCAGCGCAAAAGAGCAGGGCAGCGGCGTCGAGGCCAGCGTCACGGTCAAGCCGTCGTACGGGCTCTCGGACGACCAGATCGCGACCATGCTGCAGGAGAGCTTCTCCACCGCGCAGCAGGACATCCAGGCGCGCGCGCTGGTCGAGGCACGCGTCGATGCCGAGCGCATGCTTCTCGCCACGCAGAGCGCGCTCGATGCCGACGGCGATCTGCTCGGTGGAGAAGAACGCACCGTCATCGATGCATCGATGGCCAGGCTGCGCGAAGCCGCCAAGGGCAATGATGCCGCGGCCATCGAAGGCGCCACCAAGGCACTGGCGAACGACACCGAAGCGTTTGCCGCCCAGCGCATGAACGCCGGCATTGCGCGCGCCTTGTCGGGCCGCAAGCTCGAATCCCTCTAAGAACAACATGCCCACCATCAAGATATTTCCGCATCCCGAATACTGCCCGCAGGGTGCAGAAATCACGGCGCCGGCCGGTACCTCGATCTGCGAGGCGCTGCTCGACAATCACATCAACATCGAGCACGCGTGCGAGATGAGCTGCGCCTGCACCACCTGCCACGTCATCGTGCGCCAGGGGTTCAATTCGCTGAACGAGGCCGAAGAGGGCGAGGAAGACCTGCTCGACCGCGCCTGGGGCCTGGAGCCACAATCGCGCCTCAGCTGCCAGGCGATCCTGGCGCAGGAAGATGTGACGGTCGAGATTCCCAAGTACTCGATCAACCACGCCAAAGAGAACCATTGAAAGAGCCATCGCATGTCGCGCCAGATCGTCCTCGACACTGAAACCACCGGCCTCTCCGCGGAGAACGGCGACCGCGTCATCGAGCTTGGCTGCGTGGAGCTGTTCGCGCGCAAGCTCACGGGCAACGACCTGCACATCTACTTCAACCCCGAGCGCGAGAGCCATGAAGACGCGCTCAAGGTGCACGGCCTGACGACCGACTTTTTGCGCGACAAGCCGAAGTTCGCCACGCTGGCCAACGACATCGTCGAGTACCTGCGCGGTGCCGAGCTGATCATTCATAACGCGGCCTTCGATGTCGGCTTTCTCAACAAGGAACTCGAACTGGCCGGCCTGCCGCCGCTGCGAAGCTTCGTCGGCGAAGTGACCGACACGCTGGCCATGGCGAAGCAGGTGTATCCGGGCAAGCGCAACTCGCTCGACGCACTGTGCGACCGTTTCGGCGTCGACCGCTCGAACCGCACCTTTCACGGCGCCAAGCTCGACGCGCAGCTGCTGGCCGACGTCTACATCAACCTCACGCGCGGCCAGGACGCGCTCTTGATCGACGTGTCGTCGAACGAGCCGGCGCAGGGCACCACCGTGGTCGCCATCGACTTGAGCCAGTTCGAACTGCCGGTGATCATGGCGGGCGAGCAGGAGCTTGCGGCGCACGAGGCGCTGTTGTCGCAGCTCGACAAATCCAGCAACGGACGCACGCTGTTTCGCCAAAACGGCTGAAATGCTGTGGCATAATCGAAGGCTTCGCGCAACGCGATTAATTCGGAGGCACTGCAGCGTGGTGCCAAAGAGTTGAAAGGGCGGTTAGCTCAGGGGTAGAGCACAGCATTCACACTGCTGGGGTCGGAGGTTCGAAACCTCCACCGCCCACCAAATTCCCCGAAACGAATCAGCGACTTGGATTGTCCCAAGTCGCTTTTTGTTTTGCGCGCTGCTGTCCGGCCTGCATTCGACTGTCGGCTCGTGCTGACGCCAGTTGCCGCCAAGTACCGGTTGCGTTCCCCACTGGAGCGCGTACAAGCGGGGCAAAGGAGAGCGATCATGGCCACCCATCCCGATCTTCCGCCGGACCTGCCCGTGGAGCCCGACGAAGGGCCGAACACACCGCCCAACGAAGAACCGACCGATCCGCAGCCGCCTCCGAGCCTGTCCTGAGTCGGCGCGCGAGCCGCGATAAGCTCGCGCTATGGATGAACTTGATTGCGCCGTGATCGGCGGCGGAGTGGTGGGCTTGGCAGTGGCGCGCGCCTTGGCGCTCGCGGGCCGGGAAGTGGTCGTGCTGGAAGCAGAAGGTGCCATCGGCACCGGAACGAGTTCGCGCAACAGCGAGGTGATTCATGCGGGCATCTACTACCCGCAGGGCTCGCTGAAGGCCCGCCTTTGCGTGGACGGCAAGCAGGCGCTCTATGACTACGCGGCGGAGCGCGGCGTGCCGCATCAGCGCTGCGGCAAGCTCATCCTGGCCACCTCGCTCGAACAGGTCGGACAGCTCGAAGTCATCCGCGCGAAGGCTGCCGCCAACGGCGTCGACGACCTTGTGCTGCTGACGGCCGAGCAGGCCATCGCCATGGAGCCGCAACTGCATTGCGTGGCCGCACTGCACTCGCCGAGCACGGGCATCGTCGACAGCCACGCGCTGATGCTGAGCCTGCTTGGCGACTTGGAGAACGCGGGCGGAATGCTGGCACTCAAATCGCCCATCGCGCGCGCGGAATGCGGCGCGGACGCTATCGTCCTGGTAGCGGAAGACGGGACGGCATTGCGCTGCAACACGGTCGTCAACGCGGCCGGACTTGGTGCGCCCGACTTGGCCAGGCGGTTCGCCGGCGTGCCCGCGGCGGCCATACCGACGGCTTACTTTGCCAAGGGCAACTATTTCACCCTGTCGGGGCGTGCGCCGTTCACCCGGCTCATCTACCCGGTGCCAGAGCCCGGCGGGCTGGGGGTGCACCTGACCCTCGATCTGGGCGGGCAGGCCAAGTTCGGGCCCGATGTGCAATGGGTCGAGTCGGCGGACGACCTGGTGGTGGATCCGGCGCGCGGCGACGGCTTCTACGCCGAGGTGCGCAAATATTGGCCCGCTCTGCCCGACGGCGGATTGATTCCGGGCTATGCGGGCATGCGGCCCAAGATTTCGGGGCCCGACGAGCCCGCGCGCGACTTCATGATCGACGGCCCTGAATCGCATGGCGTTCCCGGCCTGGTCAATCTCTTCGGCATCGAGTCGCCGGGGCTCACGAGCAGCCTCGCCATCGGGCGGTATGTGGCGCACTTGCTCGCGAGCGCCTGACGGATGCAATGCACCCCTTGCCATGCAGAAGTCTGCAGAACTGCCGTGCATGAGGGGCTTTTGTGCCTGTAACATGACACCACGCCATTTGCTGGCGTGAAGCCGCCGGCGCGGTGCCGGTGTCATCACGGAGGAAAGATTCCAATGAGTGCATCCAACAACATCGAGGCAGCAGCCGAAGACATCGCGAGCGACGTGCGCGGCGTGCTGGCCAGCAAGGACCTGGATTCGGTTCCCCACATCAAGGCCCTGCGCCAACGCATCGACACCAAGCTCGCCATTGCGCGCGAGCTTGCGGCGGAGAAGAGCAAGCTTGCGGCCCAGAAGGCCCGCGAAGCGGCCAACACCGCCAACGCCTACGCCCACGATGAACCGTGGCAGATTGCCGGCGCAGCGCTGGCCGTCGGTGTGCTGGTAGGTTTGCTGCTTGGCCGCCGCTGACCTGAGCGCACACCGCCGCGTTGTCGATCGCCGAGCGGGAGCCGGCGCATGAGCTTGCTGTCCTTGTTCGGGCTCAATGCCCGTCTGCGGCGGCTGCGCATCGCCGCGGCCGAAGGCGCCCTGGCCGCTGAAGACCGTGTGCAGCTCCTGCGCATGGCTTGGGAGGACGAGAAGCAGCGCCTCAAGCTGATGCTCGTCCTGGTGGTGGCCGTGCTCGGCCTCACCACCGTGGCGGTGGCATTGCTGTCGATGGCGGTGGTGGTGCATTTCTGGGACACGCCGCACCGCATCGCGGCGGCGTGGTCGGTGGCCGGTGTCTGGGTCGCGCTCTGGTTGGGCGCCGCGGTGGGCCTGTTCCTGACGCTTCGCAATGCCTCGAACAGCTTCGTTCCGGCGCGCCATGAATTCGAACGCGACTGGACCTGGGTTCAGGACAGTTTCGGGCTCGGCAAGGATCCCGACCAGGACCACGAGGCACCGCGTCCCCCGCGGCCCGCTACGCGCGAAGAACTGCTCGCGCGCATGGACCGCCAGCGTGAGCGCATTGCCACGATGCAGGGCACTCGCCCGACGCAGCCATCCGGTGCAGCGGCGGCTCCAGAAGCGCCGCCCGCCGATGAAACGGCGTCCGCCGCGGCGCTGCGCATCGCGCGGGAACACCCGGTGGCCACCGGCGTCGTGGCCGCGGTTGCGCTGGTGGTGATCCGTCCCAAGCGGCTGTTGCGTTGGGCGGCGGTGATCGCGCCGGTGCTCTGGCGCATGCGCTGAAAGAGCGGAGCTTCAGGCGCCGCTGCGGCTTTGCTGCAGCAGCGCCTGAGCCGCTTCGCGCACGAGGGCCGGGCCGCGATAGATGAGGCCGGTGTAGATCTGCACCACGTCGGCGCCCGCAGCAACCTTGGCCTTGGCGTCAGCCGCGCTCAGGATGCCGCCGACACCGACGATCGGAAAACCCGCTCCCAGCGCCGCGCGCAGCTGCGCAATCACGCGGTTGCTTGCCTCGCGCACGGGAGCGCCCGAAAGCCCGCCCACTTCCTCGGCATGCGGCAGGCCCGCGACCGCGTCGCGCGCCAGGGTGGTGTTGGTGGCGATCACACCGTCCATGTCGTGGCGCTGCAGCGTGGCCGCGATGACCGCGACCTGGCTCTCGTCGAGGTCGGGGGCGATCTTCACGAACAGCGGCACGCGTTTGCCGCCGCGTTCGGCCAGCGCCTGGCGCCGTTCGGCGATGGCGCCCAGCAGGGCATCGAGCGCCTCGTCGCTCTGCAGCGTCCGCAGATTGGCCGTGTTGGGGCTCGAGATGTTGATGGTCACGTAGTCGGCATGCGCATACACGCCGTCCAGGCAGGCCAGATAGTCGTCCACGGCGCGCTCGATGGGCGTGGCGGCGTTCTTTCCGATGTTCAGGCCGAGCAGCATCGGCTTCTTGCCGGCGCCGCCGCCGTTCTTGCGAAAGCGCGCCTTCTGAACGTTGGCGAGAAAGGCGTCGAGCCCTTCGTTGTTGAAGCCGAGCCGGTTGATCAGCGCCTCGCGCTTCGGCAGGCGGAACATGCGCGGCTTGGGGTTGCCCGGCTGTGCCTTGGGCGTGACCGTGCCGACCTCGACGAAACCGAAGCCCATGGCGGCGAAGGCGTCGATGCAGCGCGCGTTCTTGTCGAGCCCGGCCGCCAGCCCGACCCGGTTCGGAAATTCCAGCCCAGCGAGCCTGACCGGGTCATCGACGCGCGGCGCGGCGTAGGCGCAGGCCAGCGGCGTGTTCTGCGTGCGGGCCAGCCCGTCGAGCGTGAGTTCGTGGGCGTGTTCCGGGTCGAAGCCGAACAGAAAAGGCCGGGCCAGGCCGTAGAGCGAAGAGGGGAGCAGGGGCATCGGATAATTCTCGGCTTCAATGAGCCAAGGATTCTCCGCGATGACTGCACCCGTTTCTCCTTCTTCTGCCTCCGGCGCCGCGAATGGCACCGGCGCCATTTCCCAGGACGAGCTCAAGGCCCAGGTCGGCCGCGCCGCGCTGGCCTACGTGGTGAAGGGTGAAATCGTCGGCGTGGGCACCGGCTCGACGGTGAACAAGTTCATCGACGCGCTGGCCACGATCAAGGACGACATCAAGGGCGCGGTGTCGAGTTCGGTGGCCTCCACCGAACGCCTGCGCGCACTCGGCATTGCGGTGTTCGACAGCAACGAGGTCGAGGAGCTCGGCGTCTATATCGACGGCGCCGACGAAATCGATCATCACGGCTTCATGGTGAAGGGCGGCGGCGCGGCGCTCACGCGCGAAAAAATCGTCGCGGCGCAGTCGCGGCGCTTTGTCTGCATTGCCGATGCCTCCAAGCTGGTCGACACGCTCGGAGCATTTCCGCTGCCGGTGGAGGTCATTCCGATGGCGGCGCGCCGCGTGATGCGGCAGTTCGAAGCCATGGGTGGCATCGCGCAGGTGCGCGAAAAAGACGGCGTGGCGCTGGTGACGGACAACGGCCAGCACATCGTCGACGTGACGGGACTGCGGATCAGCGATCCGCTTGCCTTCGAATCGGAAGTGAGCCAGTGGCCCGGTGTGGTCACGGTCGGCGTGTTCGCCCATCAGAAGGCCGATGTGTGCCTGCTGGGCACGCCATCGGGCGTGCAGACGATGACGTTCGAGTGAAGAAAAGCGGCTGCCGGCCTCGACCGGCAGTCGCTCAGAAGCCGGTCAGAATTTGATGCCCGCCGGATTGCTCGGGCTCGGGCCGCTGGGAGCGGGGGCCGCCTGCTGCGGAGCAGGCGCCGCCGGCGCGGGTTCGCGCGCCACGGGTGCTGCCTGCACGGCAACCATCGGTCGGGCCGGCGGATTGCGATAGCCCGACGGCAGGCTGTTGCTCTTCGGATAGCCCGCAGCATCGAGGTACTGCGACCATTCGGTGTCGGAAAAGCCCTTGAGCTGCTGTGAACCGATGGTGAGCAGCGGCAGCGAGGCCTGACTGCTCATCCGTTGCAGCGCCTCGACGTCCTGGTTGCTCTTGACGGTGCGTTCCTCGAAAGGAATGCCGCGCGTGGTCAGCAGCGAGCGGGCGGTGCCGCACGGCGCGCATTCCTCGCCGGTGTACAGCGTGACGGGATAGCGCTGTGCCACCTGACGCAGTTCATACGGCAAGCCCGCATTGGCCGGAGCCACGATGCCGGCCTGCGGCCCCGCGGCCGGCTCGGTGCTGGCGGTGGGGGCCCGGTCCGAGAAGGTGACCTTGCCGTTCTTGTCGACATTGCGATAGACCGGCTGGGCCACGGCGCCTGCGGCGACGAGCAGCAGGGCGAAGCCGGACAGGCAATGCAAGGAGGTTTTCTTTTGGGTCGAATGCATTGCCTGAGTATCGCAAGCTTCAGGCCCGCTTCAAACGGGCTGGGCCTGCGCCATGCCCTGGTGTCGCAGCAGCGCATCAAGCTGGGGCTCGCGGCCACGGAAAGCCTTGAACGAATCCATGGCGCTGCGGCTGCCACCGGCCTCGAGAATGGCCTGGCGGTACCGGCGGCCGGTTTCGATGTTCGGCTGGCCGTCGGCGCCCACGGTTTCCTCGAAAGCCGCGTAGGCATCGGCGCTCAGCACCTCGGCCCACTTGTAGCTGTAGTAGCCGGCCGCGTAGCCGCCCGAGAAGATGTGGCTGAAGGTGTTCGGCGTGCGGCTGAACGGCGGCGCGGGCATCACGGCCACTTCGGCGCGCACCTTGCCCAGCAGCGCGAGCACGCCGCCGGGCTGTGCGGTGGCAGCCTGGTATTCGGTGTGCAGCAGCATGTCGAACAGCGAGAACTCGATCTGGCGCAGCGTCTGCAGGCCGCTCTGGAAGTTCTTGGCGGCGGTCATCTTGTCGAACAGCGCGCGCGGCAGCGGCTCGCCGGTGTCGACATGGGCCGTCATGTGCCTGAGTACGTCCCACTCCCAGCAGAAGTTTTCCATGAACTGGCTCGGCAGTTCGACGGCGTCCCATTCGACGCCGCTGATGCCCGACACGTCGCGCTCGTTCACCTGCGTGAGCATGTGGTGCAGGCCGTGGCCGAACTCGTGGAAGAGGGTGGTCACGTCGTCGTGCGTGAGCAGCGGCGGCTTGCCGTCGACGCCGCTCGCGAAGTTGCAGACCAGCTGTGCCACCGGCGTTTGCAGCACGCCGTCGTCGGGCCGCAGCCATCGCGCGCGCACGTCGTCCATCCAGGCGCCGCCGCGCTTGGCGGCGCGGGCCGAGGGGTCGAGATAGAACTGGCCGACCTTCTGGCTGCCTTCAGGGGTCTGGCGCTCGATGCGGTAGAACTCGACGCTCGGGTGCCATGTAGGTGCGCTGTCGCGCCGAATGGAAACCTCGAACAGCGTCTCGACGATCTTGAACAAGCCGGCCATCACCTTGGGCGCCGGGAAGTACTGCTTGACCTCCTGCTCGCTGAAGGCATAGCGCGCTTCCTTCAGCTTTTCGCCGATGTAGCTCCAGTCCCAGGCCTGCGGATCGGCGATGCCCAACTGCTCCGATGCGAACACGCGCAAGTCGGCCAGATCGCGCTCGCCATACGGCTTGGCCTTGACGGCCAGATCGCGCAGGAACTTGATCACCTGCTCGGGCGATTCGGCCATCTTGGGCACGACCGAGAGTTCGCCGAAATTCTTGTAGCCGAGCAGCTTTGCTTCTTCTTCGCGCAGCGCGAGGATCTCGTTGATCAGCGCCGTGTTGTCGAAGGCCGAATCGCCGAGCTCGCTGGCGCGCGTGACATACGCACGGTAGAGCGTTTCGCGCAGCGCGCTGCTCCTGGCGAACTGCATCACGGGCAGATAGCAGGGCATCTTGAGCGTGAGCTTGTAGCCTTGCTTGCCCTCGGCTTCGGCGGCGGCGCGCGCCGCGCTCACCACGTCTTCGGGCACGCCCTCGAGCTCGCCCAGCGCCGCGTAGTAAGAGAAGGCGTCGGTGGCGTCGAGCGCGTTCTCGCTGAACTTCTGGCTCAGTTCGGCCTGGCGTTCCTGGATCTCGGCAAAGCGCTTCTTCGCCTCGCCCTGCAGCTCCGCGCCGCCGAGCACGAAGTTGCGCACCGCGTTGCGATGCGCCTGGCGCTGTTCCGGGTTGAGCGTGGCCACGTCGATGGCCTTGTACTTGGCGTAGAGGCGCTCGTCGGAACCCAGCCGGGTCCAGAACGCGGTGACGCGCGGCATGGCGTCGTTGTAGGCGGCGCGCAGCTCCGGCGTGTCGGCCACGGCATTGAGATGGCCGACGGCACCCCAGGCGCGGCTGAAGCGGTCCGACGCGACGTCGAGCACCTTGGAAATCGCGTTCCAGTCCGCGGGGAAGTCGGCGGCCGTCACGGTTTGCAGCGCTGCCTCGGCGTCGGCCAGCAAGATGTCGACGGCGGGCGCAACGTGAGCGGGCTCGATGCGGTCGAACAGCGGAAGGTCGGTGAAGTCGAGGAGGGGATTGGTCATGGCCATGGAAATCACTTGGCGGCGCGTTCCGCGGCTTCAAGGGTGTTGAGGAGCAGCATCGCGCGCGTCATGGGGCCGACGCCGCCAGGTACCGGGGTGATCCAGCCGGCCACTTCCTTGACGCCGTCGAAGTCCACGTCGCCGGTGAGCTTGCCGTCTTCCTTGCGGTTCATGCCCACGTCGATGACGACCGCGCCGGGCTTCACCATGTCGGCTGTCACGAGGTTGCGCTTGCCCACGGCCGCGACGATCACGTCGGCCTGGCGCGTGAGGGCGGCGAGGTCTTGCGTGGCGCTGTGGCAGATGGTGACGGTGGCGCTCTGGGCCAGCAGCATCATGGCCATGGGCTTGCCGACAATGTTGCTGCGGCCGATGACCACCGCGTGCTTGCCGCGCAGGTCGTAGCCGATGGATTCGAGCATCTTCATGCAGCCGTGCGGCGTACAGGGCCAGAAGCCCGGCGCACCGGTCATGAGCGCGCCGGCGCTCGCAACGTGGAAGCCGTCCACGTCCTTGGTAGGCGAGATCGTCTCGATGACCTTCTGGCTGTCCATGTGCCGGGGGAGCGGCAGCTGGACCAGGATGCCGTGCACCTTGGGATCGTCGTTGAGAGCTCGGATGCGGTTCAGCAAGTCGGCCTCGCTCATGTCGGCGGGGTAGGTCTCGAGCGTGGCCGAAAGGCCGGTTTCGGTGCTGTCGTTGACCTTGTGCTTCGTGTAGACCTGACTCGCCGGGTCGCTGCCCACGAGGATGATGGAGAGGGCCGGGTTCATGCCGCTGGCCTTGAGTGCGGCGGTGCGGCCGGCGACCTTGGCGCGAATGGTTTTGGCGAGGGCGTTGCCGTCGATCAGTTGAGCGGTCATCGGTTTCGATTTTCCAAGTAAAAACGCCCGCTTGCGCAGGCGTGGGGGACATTCATCGCTATCGAAGGGATAGCCGGTCTCTAGGGCTTTGCCGCGGGTGCCGCCTGTCCGAGCGCGATCTTGAGCAGATCGGCCACGGTGTTGGCGTTGAGCTTTTCCATGATGTTGGCGCGATGCGCCTCGACCGTCTTGATGCTGATGCCCAGGTCGTCGGCAATCTGCTTGTTCAGGCGGCCGGCCACGATGCGCTCGAGCACCTGGGCTTCGCGGCCGGTGAGCTTGGACAGCAGTGCATCGCGGCTGGCCGACTGCTGGTGCTGCGTGAAGGCGCCGCGCGCGTGCTCGAGCATGCGCTCGACCAGCGTGACGAGCTCTTCGTCGTTGAAGGGCTTCTGGATGAAATCCATGGCGCCCTTCTTCATGCTGTCGACCGCCATCGGCACGTCGCCGTGGCCCGTGATCACCACGATGGGCAGCGGAGAGCGCCGCTCGATCAGCCGGTCTTGCAGCTCAAGGCCGGTCATTCCGGCCATGCGGATGTCGACGATCAGACAGGCGACTTCGCGCGGGTCGTATCGGGAAAGGAAGGACTCGGCCGAATCGAAGCAGCGAACCCTGTAGTCCTTGCCCTCGAGCAGCCATTGAAGCGAATCTCGTACGGCCTCGTCGTCGTCGACGACATAGACAGTGCCCTTCTTCGGAATCAAACTCATGCAGGTACCTTTGCCTCGTCGCTTGCTACGGAACTGGGAGCATCCAACACCGGAATCCAGAAGGAAAAACGGCATCCGATCACATCCGGACCATTGTAGATGTTCTCCGCCTGCATCCGTCCGCGGTGCGATTCGACGATGGTTCGGCAGAGATTCAGCCCGATGCCCATGCCTTCGGGCTTGGTGGAGAAGAAGGCCTCGTAGAGCCGGTCCATCACTTCCGGGGCCAAGCCCTTGCCGGTGTCCTGCACCGAGAATTCGATGGCGTTGTGACCCTCGATCGTCTTGGGCAGCACGCGCAGCTCGACGCTCCGGCGTGCCAGCGGGCGCTCGGCAATGTCGATCGCCTCGGCGGCGTTCTTCAGCAGATTGACCATCACCTGCTCGATCAGGATCGGGTCGACCCGCACCACCGGCAGTCGCGCGGCCACGTAGTGATTGAGCCGCACATTGCGTCGCCGCAGTTCGATGCCCGCCAGTTCCACGGCCTCGCTCACCATGGTGGCCACGTCGGCGGCCGTGCGGTTGGGCTCGCTGCGCTTCACGAAGGAGCGGATGCGCTGAATGATCTGGCCTGCGCGCTGCGCCTGCTTGGAGGTTTTTTCGAGCGCCGCGAGCAGCGCGTCAGTCTCGATCGTCTGCCCCTTGATGCGCGACATCATCCCGTTGCAGTAGTTGGTGATGGCCGTCAGCGGCTGGTTGAGCTCATGCGCCACGCTGGATGCCATTTCGCCCATGGTGATCAGGCGGCTCGCGGCCTGGGCGCGATCGGCCTGGGCGGCGGCTTGCTCCTCGGCATCGCGGCGCGGCGTGATGTCAGTGGCAATCACGAGCTGGGCCAGCCGCCCGTCGACCCAGGTGAGATAGCGCGAACGCACTTCGAGCCATTTGCCCAGATGCGGCACGAAGATTTCGTTGTTGGCGGTCTGGGCGGCGGTCAACGTATCGATCGGCAGGCCGGCATAGGGGTCGACGTCGTCCAGGCCTTCGTCGTGCGCGTTCGAGGCGGGCACGCCAGCTTGCGCCACCATGCCCAGGTGGCCGACGGTGTCGGAGCCGAACCAGAGCCGGTACAGCTTGTTCGCGAACAGCAGTTCCTCGCTGCCGATGGGGGCCACCGACACCGCGGCATCGAGGGCCTCCAGCACCGTGGTGAAGCGCTCGTACGACGCCGACAACTGCTCGCGGATGCGCGTAGGCTCGGTGATGTCGGTCATCGACGTCATCCAGCCGGTCTGGTGGCCGCGCGCGTCGATCAGCGGCGACACATAGAGGCGGGCATTGAACACGCTGCCGTTCTTGCGCTTCACGCGCACCTGGAAGCCGCCGGGCAGGGCGCGTCCATGCAGTTCTTCCTCGAGCCGCTCGTTCATGACTTCGCGGTCCGACTCCAGCCAGTAGGGGAAGGGCGGCGCCTGGCCCACCAGTTCGGCTTCGCTCCATCCCGTCATGGCGCAGAAAGCGGCGTTCACGTAGGTGATGCGCCCTTGCAGGTCGAGCACGCGCATGCCGGTCAGCATGGAGTTTTCCATGGCGCGCCGGAAATTGGTTTCGGCGACCAGGCGCTGCTGCGCCTGCTGGCGCCGCCGGGTGTGCCGCCAGGTGCCGATCAGCATCCAGCTGGTGAGCACGCTGAGCGCGCAGACCAGCCAGAACAAGCCATTGCCGACCACGCCTTGCGAGGTGCGGTAGGCCTGCGCCCGCAGCACAAGCGCGTTGCCCACGGGCGACACTGGCACTTCGTACTCATTGGTTCTTTCGGACCAGGGCAGGAGGCGCGTGCCGCCTTCCCTCGGGCTGGTGGTGTTGCCGGCGATCGGGTTGCCCTTGGCGTCGAGCAGCGACACCGCATAGCGCGCCTGCACCTCCGAGGGCATGCCGTAACGCAGCAGGCCGTCGATCGAAAACTCGCCCAGTACCACGCCCGCGAACAGGCCCTGGTCGAACAGCGGAATATGCAGCTGCAGCATGGCCGTGGGGTCCCCGCCGGCCGCCGGCTGAGAAAAAACCGGCTGGCGCAGTTCGCGCGCCAGTGCGTAGTTGCTCTCGATATCGCCCGGGCGCAGCACGTCGCCGATGAGGTGCTGCTGCGCGGGATGCACGCTCGGCGCGGAATAGCCGGCCTTGAAGCGGCGGCGGTCGTCGATCCACGTGACCGTCTGCAATTCGGGAAACTGGCTCACCAGCGATTCTGCGCGGCTCGCGAACTCGACCGGATCGATCTCGCGGTTCGATGCATCGCGCGCGATGCGCATCAGCTGTTCCTGGCGTTCGAGCAGGCGCAGGCGCATGCGCTGCTGCGCGTACTCGACATCCCGCCGCACCGACTCCTGCTCGCGCTCGACTTCCTCGGTGCGCAGGTACCAGAACGCCGAAACGATGGCGGCCAGGAACAGCAGCACCGCCGCAATCGGCGCGAGCATGGCGACCGCATCCTGCAGCACCGGCGTCTGCCGGCGCCACCAGCGGCGCCACCAGGAAAGAGGGGACGCATTCACGGCGCTGCGGGCCACCGCCAGCGGAGAGGAAAGAGGCATCTTCCGAGTTTAGGGGATGCTCCTTGCGCGGGGCGCTCAAGTCAGCAGTGACACTGGTTCGGGCACGGTTGCAGCCAGAGTCAACTCAAGCATGAATATCACATTAAGAAACGACTATGCGCCATTTGAAATAGAAGCATTTCTATGAGAAACTTCCGCGCGTTGATTGAAGAGCGCACTAAATTACAGCCACAGCCCTAAAAGGAGAGACAAGCATGTCGGCAAATCCAGAGAACCTGTTCGGCTCGGCCGCGAATGACGCGGACGCCCAGGAAACCCGTGAATGGATGGATGCCCTGTCCTCCGTGATTCAAAGCGAGGGGCCTGAGCGGGCCCACTTCCTTCTGGAGCAGCTGCTCGAACATGCCCGGCAGCACAGCATCGACAAGCCGTTCTCGGCGAATACAGCCTACGTCAACACCATCGAGCCCGACCAGGAAGAGCGTTGCCCCGGCAATCTCGAGATCGAGGAGCGCCTGCGCGCCTACATGCGCTGGAATGCCATGGCGATGGTGGTCAAGGCCAACCGCCACCATCCCGCCGAAGGCGGCGACCTCGGCGGCCACATCGGCTCCTTCGCCTCGCTGGCCAACATGTTCGGCGCGGGCTTCAACCACTTCTGGCACGCCGAGAGCGAAAACCACGGCGGCGACTGTCTCTACATCCAGGGCCACGTATCGCCCGGCATCTACGCCCGCGCCTACCTGGAAGGCCGCCTGACCGAAGAGCAGCTGCTCAACTTCCGCCAGGAAGTCGACGGCAAGGGCCTGTCGAGCTATCCGCATCCGAAGCTGATGCCCGAGTTCTGGCAGTTTCCCACCGTATCGATGGGCCTTGGCCCGCTGATGGCCATCTACCAGGCGCGCTTCCTCAAATACCTGCACGCCCGCGGCATCGCGAATACGGAGAACCGCAAGGTCTGGGTGTTCTGCGGCGACGGCGAAATGGACGAAGTCGAATCGATGGGCGCCATCGGCCTCGCAGCGCGCGAGAAGCTCGACAACCTGATCTTCGTGATCAACTGCAACCTGCAGCGCCTGGACGGCCCGGTGCGCGGCAACGGCAAGATCATCCAGGAACTCGAGGGCGAATTCCGCGGCTCGGGCTGGAACGTCATCAAGCTGATCTGGGGCAACGGCTGGGACCAGCTGCTCGCGCGCGACAAGGACGGCGCGCTGCGCAAGATCATGATGGAGACCAACGACGGCGACTACCAGGCCTTCAAGGCCAACGACGGCGCCTACGTTCGCAAGCATTTCTTCGGCCGCGACCCGCGTACGCTCGAAATGGTTTCCAAGATGAGCGACGACGACATCTGGCAACTGCGCCGCGGCGGCCACGACTCGCAGAAGGTCTATGCGGCCTTCGACGCGGCCGTGAAGCATGAAGGCCAGCCCACGGTGCTCCTGATCAAGACGGTCAAGGGCTTCGGCATGGGCAAGATCGGGGAGGGCAAGAACAACGTCCACCAGACCAAGAAGCTCAGCGACGAAGACATCATGGCCTTCCGCGACCGCTTCAACATTCCGATTCCGGACAGCAAGATCGCCGACCTGCCGTTCTACAAGCCGGCCGACGACACGCCGGAAATGAAGTACCTGCACGAGCGCCGCAAGGCTCTCGGCGGCTACCTGCCGCACCGCCGCACCAAGGCCGACGAGGCGTTCACGGTGCCGTCGCTCGACGTCTTCAAGTCGGTGATGGAGCCCACGGCCGAAGGCCGCGAGATCTCGACCACGCAAGCCTACGTTCGCTTCCTTACGCAGTTGCTGCGCGACAAGGCGCTGGGCCCGCGCGTCGTGCCCATCCTGGTGGACGAGGCGCGCACTTTCGGCATGGAAGGGTTGTTCCGCCAGATCGGCATCTACAACCCCGCAGGCCAGCAGTACACCCCGGTCGACAAGGACCAGGTCATGTACTACAAGGAAGACAAGGCCGGCCAGATCCTGCAGGAAGGCATCAACGAAGCCGGCGGCATGTCCAGCTGGATTGCCGCGGCCACCTCGTACAGCACCAACAACCGCATCATGGTGCCGTTCTACGTGTACTACTCGATGTTCGGCTTCCAGCGCATCGGCGACCTGGCCTGGGCGGCCGGCGACATGCAGGCCCGCGGCTTCCTGCTCGGCGGCACCTCGGGGCGCACCACGCTGAACGGCGAAGGCCTGCAGCACGAAGACGGCCACAGCCACATCCTGGCCAACACCATCCCGAACTGCGTGAGCTACGACCCGACCTTCGCGCACGAAGTCGGCGTGATCCTGCACCATGGCTTGAAGCGCATGGTCGAGAAGCAGGACAACGTCTATTACTACCTGACGCTGCTCAACGAGAACTACGCGATGCCCGGCCTGCAGCCCGGCACCGAAGAGCAGATCATCAAGGGCATGTACCTGTCGAAGCAGGGCCCGGCACTGAAGGCCAAGGCACCGGCGGTTCAACTGCTGGGCAGCGGCACCATCCTGCGCGAAAGCTTTGCCGCGCAAGAGCTGCTCGAGAAGGACTGGGGCGTGTCCGCCTCGGTGTGGAGCTGCCCGAGCTTCAACGAGCTCACGCGCGACGGCCAGGATGCCGACCGCTGGAACCTGCTGCACCCGGACCAGACGCCGCGCGAATCCTTCGTGTCGCAGCAACTGTCGCCGACCACCGGTCCGGTGATCGCGTCGACCGACTACATGAAGGCCTACGCGGAACAGATTCGCCCCTTCATTCCGAAGGGCCGTACCTACAAGGTGCTGGGCACCGACGGCTTCGGCCGCAGCGACTTCCGCAACAAGCTGCGCGAGCACTTCGAAATCAACCGCCACTACATCGTCGTCGCCGCGCTCAAGGCGCTCTCCGAAGACGGTACGGTACCGGTGGCCAAGGTGGTCGAGGCGATCAAGAAGTACGGCATCAATGTCGACAAGGTCAACCCGCTCTACGCCTGAACATCAACAATCAACGAACGAACGGCGCCTCACGGCGGGAGACAAACGATATGGCAGCAGTGGAAGTCAAGGTGCCGGACATCGGCGATTTCGATGAAGTCGCGGTGATCGAGGTGCTGGTGAAGGTGGGCGACACGGTCAAGGCCGAGCAGTCGCTCATCACGGTGGAATCGGACAAGGCGTCGATGGAGATTCCGTCGTCAACCGCCGGTGTGGTGAAAGAAATCAAGGTCGAGGTCGGCGGCAAGGTGAAAGAGGGCTCCGTGGTCCTCGTGCTCGAAGCCGAGGGTGCTGCCGCGGCACCGGCTTCGGCGCCTGCAGCGGCTGCTGCTGCCGCCCCGGCGCCAGCAGCGGCGCCTGCGCCGGCTGCCGCCCCCGCGGCCTCCGGTCCGGTCGAGATCAAGGTGCCGGACATCGGTGACTTCAAGGACGTCGCGGTCATCGAGCTGCTGGTGAAACCCGGCGACACGATTGCGGCCGATCAGTCGCTGATCACGGTGGAGTCGGACAAGGCCTCGATGGAAATTCCGTCGTCGGCTGCCGGCGTGCTGAAGGAACTGAAGGTCAAGGTCGGCGACACGGTCAACATCGGTGATTTGATCGCGATCCTGGAAGGTTCGGCAGGCGCGGCACCTGCGCCTGCGCAAGCTGCTGCAGCCGCCCCGGCCGCGGCAACCGCCAGCGCCCCCGCGCCGGCCGCTGCTTCGCCGGCACCTGCCGCAAGCCCGGCAGCCGCTGCTGCGCCGCACGATCCCACCACGGCACCGACCGGCACGCTGCCGCATGCCTCCCCCTCGGTGCGCAAGTTCGCGCGCGAACTCGGCGTGCCGCTCGAGGAGGTCAAGGGCTCCGGTCCCAAGGGCCGCATCACCCAGGAAGACGTCCAGGGCTTCACCAAGGCCGTGATGAGCGGCCAGGCCAGCACCAAGGCCTCGGCAGCCAAGGCGCCGGCCGGCGGCGGCAGCGCGGACGGTGCGGCATTGGGCCTCATCCCCTGGCCCAAGGTCGACTTCACGAAGTTCGGCCCGGTCGAGCGCAAGGACCTCTCGCGCATCAAGAAGCTCAGCGGTGCCAACCTGCACCGCAACTGGGTGATGATTCCGCACGTCACCAACAACGACGAAGCCGACATCACCGAGCTCGAAGCCTTCCGCGTCTCTACCAACAAGGAAAACGAGAAGTCGGGCGTCAAGGTCACGATGCTGGCCTTCGTGATCAAGGCCGTGGTTGCGGCGCTCAAGAAGTTCCCTGACTTCAACGCCAGCCTCGACGGCGACCAGCTCGTCTACAAGCAGTACTTCAACGTCGGCTTTGCGGCCGACACGCCCAACGGGCTCGTGGTGCCGGTGCTGAAGGATGCCGACAAGAAGGGCATCCTGCAGATCAGCGCCGAGATGGGCGAACTCGCCAAGAAGGCGCGCGACGGCAAGCTCGGTTCGGCCGACATGCAGGGCGGCTGCATGTCGATCAGCTCGCTGGGCGGTATCGGCGGCACGCACTTCACGCCCATCATCAACGCCCCCGAAGTGGCCATCCTCGGCCTCTCGAAGGGCCAGATGAAGCCGGTGTGGGACGGCAAGCAGTTCGTGCCGCGCCTGACGCTGCCGCTGTCGCTGTCGTACGACCACCGCGTGATCGATGGTGCCCTGGCTGCGCGCTTCAACGCCTATTTGGGGCAAGTGCTCGCGGACTACCGTCGAATCCTGTTATGACCACCGTAGTGGCCGTCCGCAAAGGCGGCCAGGTCACGATGGCGGCCGATTCGCTGGTGACCTTCGGCGATACGCGGCTTTCGCACCGCGCCGAAGCGAATCAGAAGATCTTCACGGTCGAGGATGCGGCGGGGCAGAGCCTGTTTGCCGTGGCCGGGGCCGCTGCGCACTTCCTGGTGCTGCAGCATGCGCTGGCTGCGCAGCCGCGCGAGGCGCTGCTGTTCGGCAGCAAGCACGAGATCTTCCGCACCTTCACGCTGTTGCATCCGGTGCTGAAAGACGCGTTCTTCATGCAGACCAAGGAAGACGAGCATGAGCCCTACGAGTCGAGCCAGTTCACGATGCTGATGGCCAATGCGAGCGGCATCTACGGCATCTACAGCTACCGCGAGGTGTTCGAGTTCAAGCAGTTCTGGGCCATCGGCTCGGGACGCAGCTTTGCGCTCGGCGCCATGCACGCGGCCTATGACATCAAGTCGCGCACGTCGCGCGACGTGGCGGAGGCAGGAATTGCCGCCGCCTGCGAATTCGATCGCAATTCGGCCCCCCCGGTCGACGTTCTCACACTCAAACTGAAAGTGTCCAAATGAGCGAACAGCAAATCAAGGTGCCGGACATCGGCGACTTCGACGAAGTCGCGGTGATCGAGGTGCTGGTCAACGTCGGCGACACGGTCAAGGCCGAGCAGTCGCTGATCACGGTCGAATCGGACAAGGCCTCGATGGAAATTCCGTCGTCTGCCGCCGGCGTGGTGAAGTCGCTGGCTGTGAAGGTGGGCGACAAGGTGAAAGAAGGCTCCGTGGTGCTGACGCTGGAGGTGGACGGCGCCGCGGCTGCTGCGGCGCCTGCCGCTGCACCCGCACCGGCGGCTGCCGCTCAGGCGAGTGCCGCCGTGCCCCCACCACAGGCCTCCCCCAGCGGGGCAGGGAGCAAGCCCATGCCTGTGTCGAGCTACGGCGGCAAGGTCGATGTCGAGTGCGACGTGATCGTGCTCGGCGCCGGCCCGGGCGGCTACTCGGCCGCTTTCCGCGCGGCCGACCTCGGCCTGAAGGTGGTGCTCATCGAGCGCTACGCCACGCTCGGCGGCGTGTGCCTCAACGTGGGCTGCATTCCGTCGAAGGCGCTGCTGCACGTCGCGTCGGTGATGGACGAGGTCAAGCATTTCGCCGACTTGGGCGTGAGCTTCGCCGCGCCCACGGTCGACCGCGCCAAGCTGCTCGGCCACAAGAACAAGGTGGTGGGCAAGCTCACCGGCGGCCTCACGGCCATGGCCAAGATGCGCAAGGTGACGGTGCTGCGCGGCGTCGGCAATTTCATCGACCCGTACCATTTGGAAGTGGATGAGACCTCCGGCACCAGTTGGGACACCACGGGCAAGAAGCAGACCGTCAAGTTCCGCAACGCCATCATCGCGGCCGGGTCACAGTCGGTCAGCCTGCCGTTCATGCCCAAGGACGATCCGCGGATCGTCGATTCCACCGGCGCGCTCGAGATGGGCACCGACCCCAAGCGCATGCTGATCCTGGGCGGCGGCATCATCGGCCTCGAAATGGGCACGGTGTATTCCACGCTCGGCGCGCGGCTCGACGTGGTCGAAATGCTCGACGGCTTGATGCAGGGCGCCGACCGCGACCTGGTGAAGGTGTGGCAGAAGATGAACGCGCCGCGCTTCGACAACATCATGCTCAAGACCAAGACGGTCGGCGCCGAGGCCACGAAGCAGGGCATCAAGGTCACCTTCGAAGGCGAGCAGGCACCGAAGGAGCCGCAGGTGTACGACCTGGTGCTGCAGGCCGTGGGCCGCAGCCCGAACGGCAAGAAGATCGGCGCCGAGAAGGCCGGCGTGGCGGTGAGCGACCGCGGCTTCATTCCGGTCGACATCCAGATGCGCACCAATGTGCCGCACATCTTCGCCATCGGTGACATCGTCGGCCAACCCATGCTGGCGCACAAGGCAGTGCATGAGGCGCACGTGGCCGCCGAAGTCATTGCCGGCGAGCAGAAGGGCGACAAGGAGCTTTCGAGCGCCGCCTTCAACGCCCGCGTGATCCCGAGCGTGGCCTATACCGACCCCGAGGTGGCGTGGGTCGGCCTCACGGAAGACCAGGCCAAGGCCGAAGGCATCAAGATCAAGAAGGGCCACTTCCCCTGGAATGCTTCAGGCCGCGCCATTGCCAACGGCCGCGACGAGGGCTTCACCAAGCTGCTGTTCGACGCCGAGACGCATCGCATCCTGGGGTGGCGGCATTGTCGGCACGCACGCCGGCGACATGCTCGGCGAGATTGCACTGGCCATCGAAATGGGCGCCGACGAGATCGACATCGGCAAGACCATCCACCCGCACCCGACGCTGGGCGAAAGCATCGGCATGGCGGCCGAGGTGGCGCACGGTACCTGTACCGACCTGCCGCCGACAAAGAAGGCTTGACCGCCTGTTGCGCCGCGCCCGAGCCATCGGAGCGGCCATAAAAAACCCGCCGTGGCGGGTTTTTTTTGGGCCTGAAGGAAGGCGGCTCAGTCGCCGGTGCGGGTCGCGGCGACGGCTGCGGCCTTGACCTCGTCATTGGGTGCGCCACCAAGCACGCGGCGCGCCCCATCGAACCTGCGGCTCCAGTAGCTGCCGTTCATGTCTTCCACCCGCACCTGGGCGCCTGTGCGCGGCGAATGGATGAACTTGCCTTCGCCGACGTAGATGCCGACATGGCTGAAGGCACGGCGCATGGTGTTGAAGAAAACGAGATCACCAGGCTTGAGCTGGCTGCGGTCGATCTTCTCGGTGGCGGCTGCCTGCTCTTCGGCGCGGCGCGGAAGCAGGTGGCCGACCGTCTGGTTGTACATGGCGCGAACGAAGCCGCTGCAATCGAAGCCGGACTCCGCCGAGTTGCCGCCGCGGCGGTAGGGCACGCCGAGGAAGCCGATGGCAGTGACCACCAGGTCGGAAGTTCGTTCGGTGACGGTTTGACGGACCTGCTGGAGTTGCCCGATCAGACCCTTGTCGGCAAGCAAGCGAGCCAGTTCGTCATCGGTTCGGTCCTGTTGAGGAGCGGCCTGGACGGCGACGGCAAACAGGAGGGAAGCGGGTAGGACGAAAAAACGCATGGCGCGTAGGATATTGATGACGCACGGTTATGTCAACCTCATCCGAATTGCCGAATGTATCTGCAAATGGTTGATTTAGTTGATATTTTTCGATTTAGCCCAAGAAAAAATGTAACGGTGGACCTTTATGAACCATAAGCGATTGCCTGCGAATGGACATCCATCCGCAGGGTGAATCGGCAAACGGGCTGGATCTCGGCGCTATTTCCAGCCAAGATGCCTCCAACTCTCCGGAAAAGACATGAACCTGCGAATCCGAGCGAACTTCCGTCTTGCATGTGGTGTTGCCGGCCTGGTGTTCGGCAGCGTTGCAATGGCGCAAACGCGTTCCGAAACCATTTCGTCCGGCCTCGAGAACCCTTGGGGGCTGACCTTTCTGCCGGGCGGCCGTTTCGTGGTGACCGAGCGACCGGGTCGTTTGCGGGTGATCGCTGCGGATGGAAAGATCGGCGCGCCGGTCTCCGGACTGCCCGCCATCGCGGCAGGCGGCCAGGGCGGCTTGCTCGACGTGCTGGCCGATTCGGCCTTCGAAAAGAACCGCACGCTGTATTTCTGCTTTTCCGAACCCGAGGCCGGGGGCTCCGCCAACGGCACTGCGCTGGCTCGCGCGCAGCTCTCCGAAGACGGTGCGAGGCTGGAGAACCTGCGGATCATCTTCAGCCAGCAGCCCAAGGTGGCCAGCCGCAATCACTTCGGCTGCCGCATCGTCGAGGCGCGCGATGGCAATCTGTTTCTCACGCTGGGTGACCGGTTCAGCCGCAAGGAAGATGCGCAGAAGCTCGATAGCCATCTGGGGAAGGTCGTGCGCATCGCCAAGGATGGCACCGTGCCCAAGGACAACCCGTTCGTCGGCAAGGCGGGTGCGCTGCCCGAAATCTGGAGTTACGGCCATCGCAATGGCCAGGGCGCGGCGCTTGCGCCCGACGGCCGTTTCTGGATGACGGAGCATGGTCCGCAAGGCGGCGACGAAATCAATGTCCCGCAGGCCGGCCGCAACTACGGCTGGCCGGTGATTACCTATGGTGAGAACTATGGCGGCGGCAAGATCGGCGACGGCATCACGGCCAAGGAGGGCATGGAGCAGCCGCTGCACTATTGGGTGCCGTCGATTGCCCCGTCGGGCATGGCCTTTCTGAGCAGCGACCGCTATGGCGCGGGGTGGAAGGGCAATCTGTTCGTTGGATCGCTCAAGTTCGGCTATCTCGACCGTATCGAGTTGAAGGACGGCAAGGTTGTCGCCGAGCACAAGCTGCTGGCCGACGGCAGGGCACGCATTCGCGATGTGAAGCAGGGCCCCGACGGTTGGCTGTACGTGCTGACCGACGAATCCGAGGGCAAGCTGCTGCGCCTGCGGCCGAACTGAGTTCGCTCTTCAGCCGGGGCAGCCCGGCAGAGGTAGCGTGGGCAGCATGCGGCGCCAGAGCCGCATCCACTCGGGCCAGTCATGGCCGCCTTCGGTCGTGAACACACGGTCTGCGGGCAGCGCCGCCGCCAGCAGCCGATGGCTGAAGGCAAAGCGGTCGTCGAGGCCGTAGCCCAGGTAGAGCGGCGGGCGCGCACCGAAGGTGGCGGTGGTGCCGACATAACCGCGCAGCCATTGCCACAGCTGGGTCTCGTTCGGCGTTCGCAAGTCGCTGCCAGGCGGGTCGCCCAGCGGCCCGGTCCAGCGGGCCAGGCCTCCCGCATTGGCGATGTCCAGGCTGAGCGCGCGTTCTCCGAGATAGGGCGCGATGGCGACGAGGCCGGCCAACTCGCCGGGGCGGGTTTGCGCATAGAGCAGCCCGCCGAAACCCCCGACCGAGATGCCGGCGATCCAGATCGACTTGTAGCCCCTGCTGCGTGCCGGCGCCATCACGTCCGCGCTCAGGCGGTCGAGGATGGTCTTGTCGTTGTAGTAACCCAGGTGCGCATCGACCCGCATCACGTCCACCGCGAGCCTGTTGTCGTTCAGTGCCGTGATGAAACCCTCGCGCGTGAATTCGTCCGGGTGCGAATGCGCGCCGGGCAGCAGCACCAGCAGCGTGTCGGCGTTCGATGTGCAGGTGCTCTTTTCGAGCGTGCTTTCCAGCGGTGCCTTGGCCGTGCGCAGGCCGCCGCAGCCGGCGACCAGAAGCGCCGCGCACAGGCTCAGGGCCGGGAAATGGCGCCCGGCCGGCGGGTGCCGCGTCGAAAAGATCCGCATCCGCCGGAGTCTAGATGCACGGCTTTTCGGTGGTACGGTCTAGCTCAATCAATTTTCATCTGAAAGAATCAGTTCATGCTGCTCGACGCCTCGCAATCCCAACTCGTGCTGGTCGACTACCAGGCGCGGCTGATGCCTGCGATCTTCGAGGCCGATGCCGTGGCGCAGAACGCCGTGCGCCTGGGCAAGATGGCGCGCCTGTTCGAAGTGCCGGTCTGGGGCACCGAGCACAACCCGTCGAAGCTCGGCGAGACCGTGCCCGACATTCGTGCGCTGTACAAGCGAACCTTGCCCAAGATGCATTTCAGCGGCATGGAGGAAGGCCTTGGCGAGTGGCTGCGCGTGCCGCCCAAGGCACCGCAGGGCAACGCCCGCAGCCTGCCGAAGCACCTGCAGAAGCCCGCCGCCGCGGCCGAAGAGCGCAACACCATCGTGATTGCCGGCTGCGAGGCGCACGTGTGCCTGCTGCAGACCGCACTCGATCTCCTGGAAGACGAATTCGAGGTGTGGGTGGTGACCGACGCCTGCAGCTCCCGCGCCGAGCGCAACCGCGACGCTGCCTTCGACCGGCTGGCCGGCGCCGGCGCCGAGCTGGTGACCACCGAGATGGTCGGCTTCGAATGGCTGCGCACGGCCGAGCACCCCGCGTTCGACGAGTTGCTGAAGATCGTTCGATAGGGTATTGCAACCAGGCCCCTGGGCGAGGCCGGAGCCGGACTGACGCGGGCGAAACCTGATTGTCCGGCCCGTCAGCTTGCTGCAAAATCGATCTCCATAATTATGAATTCAGTTTTGGGCGGCGCTGATCGCCGGGGCTGATTTCCATAACAAGGAGACATCGCAGATGAGCCGCTATGAAGAGTTCTATCGCCAATCGGTCGATGCGCCCGAGGCATTCTGGGCCGAGCAGGCCCGGCTGATCGATTGGCAGACGCCGCCGGCTCAAGTGCTGGATGCCAGCCGGCCGCCATTTGCCCGCTGGTTCGTGGATGGCACCACCAATCTGTGCCACAACGCCGTGGACCGGCATCTGGCCGCGCGCGGCGATCAAGCGGCGCTGATCTTTGTCTCGACCGAAACCGGCACTGAAAAAACCTACAGCTTCCGCGAACTCCATGCCGAGGTACAGCGCACCGCGGCCAGTCTGATCGAGCTGGGCGTCGGGAAGGGCGACCGCGTGCTCATCTATATGCCGATGATTCCGGAGGCCGCATTCGCGATGCTGGCCTGCGCGCGGATCGGCGCGATCCATTGCGTGGTCTTCGGCGGTTTTGCGAGCGGCTCGCTGGCCACGCGCATCGAGGATGCCGAGCCCAAGGTGGTGGTGAGCGCCGATGCCGGCTCGCGCGGCGGCAAGGTCATTGCGTACAAGCCCTTGCTCGACGAGGCCATCCGGCTTTCGAAGCACAAGCCGCCGGCGGTGCTCCTGACCGACCGCGGCCTGGCGCCGATGGCGCTGACCGCGGGCCGCGACCACCTGGCTGCCGAGTTGAGCCGGAAGCACCTCGACACCGAAGTGCCTTGCGCCTGGCTGGCCGCGACCGACATCAGCTACACCATCTACACGAGCGGCACCACCGGCAAGCCCAAGGGCGTGCAGCGCGATGTAGGCGGCTATGCGGTGGCGCTGGCCGCCAGCATGCAGCACATCTTCGGCGGACGGCCCGGCGAAACCTATTTCTCGACCAGCGACATCGGCTGGGTGGTGGGCCACAGCTACATCGTCTACGGGCCGCTGATTGCCGGCATGGCCACCCTGATGTATGAGGGCCTGCCCACGCAAGGCCTCGACAAGCAGCCCGACGGCGGTATCTGGTGGCGCCTGGTCGAGAAGTACAAGGTGACGGTGATGTTCAGCGCACCCACGGCCGTGCGCGTGCTCAAGAAGCAGGATCCGGCGCTGCTCAGGAAATACGACCTGTCGAGCCTGCGCGCGCTGTTCCTGGCGGGCGAGCCGCTCGACGAGCCCACCGCGCGCTGGATCGGCGAGGGGCTGGGCGTGCCGATCATCGACAACTACTGGCAGACCGAATCGGGCTGGCCGATCATCACCATTGCCAATGGCGTCGAGAGCAAGCCCAGCAAATTCGGCAGCCCCGGCGTGCCGATGTACGGCTTTCGCGTGAAGATCCTGCACGAAGCCACGGGCGAGGAGCTGACAGGCGCCAACGAGAAGGGCGTGGTCGTGATCGAGGGCCCGACGCCGCCGGGCTTCATGCAAACGGTGTGGAAGGACGATGCGCGCTTCGTCGATACCTACTGGAAGACCGTGCCCGGCAAGATGGTCTATTCGACCTTCGACTGGGGTATTCGCGACGAGGACGGCTACTTCTACATCCTCGGCCGTACCGACGATGTCATCAACGTGGCGGGCCACCGCCTCGGTACGCGCGAGATCGAAGAATGCATCTCAGGCCACGCCGGCGTGGCCGAGGTGGCGGTCGTCGGCGTGGCGGATGCGCTCAAGGGCCAGGTCGCAATGGCCTTCGTCGTGCCCAGGGACGGCGGGGCAGTCATCGACGCCGATATGGCGCTGAAGCTGGAGGGCGAGATCATGAAAGTCGTGGCCGACCAGCTCGGCGCACTGGCGCGGCCGGTGCGCGTTCGCTTCGTGAACGGGCTGCCCAAGACCCGCAGCGGCAAGTTGCTGCGACGCGCCATCCAGGCCGTGTGCGAGCAGCGGGATCCGGGCGACCTGACCACCCTCGACGACCCCGCCACGCTGCAGCAGATCAAACAGTTACTTTCTTCCGCCTGAATGAGCAAGGGGCAATCTTGCGATGTGGCGCCGAGCCGTCATATGTTCGACGTGGCACAATGCCAAGGTACTCAGGCCCTTCCCCAGCCACAGTCGCATCCGCCAACCGGTTCAGCCGTGTCGCGGAAGGTTTTCTTAACCAGCTAGTGCTTCCTTCAGGGAAGCGAAGGTCAGCGGAACATGAGCGATTCTTCTACGCCCTCGGCGTACACCGCCTATCAGGGCAACACCTACCTCTTCGGCGGCAATGCGCCCTATGTCGAGGAGATGTACGAAAACTACCTTGCCAACCCGGGCAGCGTGCCTGACAACTGGCGCTCGTATTTCGATGCGCTGCAGAACGTCCCCGCGGTCGACGGCTCCAACACCCGTGACGTGCCGCACCAGCCCGTCATCAACGCCTTTGCCGAACGCGCCAAACAGGGCACGACCAAGGTGGTTCAGGCCAGCGGCGCCGATTCCGAGCTCGGCCGCAAGCGCACCGCCGTCCAGCAGCTGATTGCCGCCTACCGCAACGTCGGCGCCCGCTGGGCCGACCTCGACCCCCTGAAGCGCGCCGAGCGCCCGGCCATTCCGGAACTCGAGCCCTCGTTCTACGGCTTCACCGATGCCGATCTCGAGACGGTGTTCAACACCAGCAACACCTTCTTCGGCAAGGAGACCATGTCGCTGCGCGACCTGCTCAATGCCTTGCGTGAAACGTACTGCGGCACCATCGGCGTCGAGTACATGTACACCACCGACCAGAACCACAAGCGCTGGTGGCAGCAGAAGATCGAAAGCGCGCGCACCAACCCGCAGCTGACGGCCGAACAGAAAAAGCACGTGCTGAACCGCCTCACCGCGGCCGAAGGCCTCGAGCGCTTCCTGCACACCAAGTACGTCGGCCAGAAGCGCTTCTCGCTCGAAGGCGGCGAGAGCTTCATCGTCTCGATGGACGAACTCATCAACCAGGCCGGCATCAAGGGCGTGCAGGAAATCGTGATCGGCATGGCCCACCGCGGCCGCCTGAACGTGCTGGTCAACTCGCTGGGCAAGTTGCCGGCCGACCTGTTCGCCGAGTTCGACCACACCGCCCCCGAAGACCTGCCGAGCGGCGACGTCAAGTACCACCAGGGCTTCAGCTCGGACGTGACCACCCCCGGCGGCCCGGTGCACCTGAGCCTGGCGTTCAACCCCTCGCACCTCGAAATTGTGAACCCCGTGGTCGAAGGCTCCGTGCGCTCGCGCATGGACCGCCGCGCCGACCCGCAGGGCAAGCAGGTGCTGCCCGTGCTCGTGCACGGCGACGCGGCCTTCGCAGGCCAGGGCGTCGTCATGGAAACGCTGGCGCTGGCCGAAACGCGCGGCTACTTCACGGGCGGCACGGTTCACATCGTCATCAACAACCAGATCGGTTTCACCACCAGCGACCCGCGCGACAGCCGCTCGACGCTGTACTGCTCGGACATCGTCAAGATGATCGAAGCACCGGTGCTGCACGTGAACGGCGACGACCCCGAAGCCGTGGTGCTCGCCACCCAGCTCGCCCTTGAATTCCGCATGGAGTTCCAGAAAGACGTGGTGGTCGACATCGTCTGCTTCCGCAAGCTGGGCCATAACGAGCAGGACACCCCTTCGCTCACCCAGCCGCTGATGTACAAGAAGATCGCCCAGCACCCCGGCACGCGCAAGCTGTACGCGGACAAGCTGGCGACGCAGGGTCTCGGCGACACGCTCGGCGACGACATGGTCAAGGCGCAGCGCGCCGCCTTCGACGAAGGCAAGAACACCATCGACCCGGTGCTCACCAACTTCAAGAGCAAGTACGCGGTCGACTGGAGCCCCTACCTCAACAAGAAGTGGACCGACGCCGGCGACACCGCCATTCCGTCCAGCGAGTGGAAGCGCCTGGCCGAGAAGATCACCACGGTGCCGGCCGGCTTCACGGTGCACCCGCTCGTGAAGAAGGTGCTGGACGACCGCGCCGCCATGGGCCGCGGCGACGTGAACGTCGACTGGGGCATGGGCGAGCACATGGCCTTTGCCTCGCTGGTGGCCAGCGGCTATCCGGTCCGCCTGTCGGGCGAAGACTCGGGCCGTGGCACGTTCACGCACCGCCACGCCGTGCTGCACGACCAGAACCGCGAGAAGTTCGACACCGGCACCTTCACGCCGCTGCAGAACGTGGCTGAAAACCAGGCGCCGTTCGTCGTCATCGACTCCATCCTGTCGGAAGAAGCCGTGCTCGCGTTCGAATACGGCTACGCCTCGAACGACCCGAACACGCTCGTCATCTGGGAAGCCCAGTTCGGCGACTTCGTGAACGGTGCGCAAGTGGTGATCGACCAGTTCATCGCTTCGGGCGAAGTGAAGTGGGGCCGCGTCAACGGCCTGACCATGATGCTGCCGCACGGCTACGAGGGCCAAGGCCCCGAGCACAGCTCGGCACGCCTGGAGCGCTTCATGCAGCTGAGCGCCGACGCCAACATGCAAGTGGTGCAGCCGACCACCGCCAGCCAGATCTTCCACGTGCTGCGTCGCCAGATGGTGCGCAACCTGCGCAAGCCGCTGATCATCCTCACGCCGAAGTCGCTGCTGCGCAACAAGGATGCGACCTCGCCGCTGTCCGAGTTCACCAAGGGCAGCTTCCAGACGGTCATTCCGGACAGCAAGGGTCTGAAGGCCGAGAAGGTCAAGCGACTGGTCGCCTGCTCGGGCAAGGTCTACTACGACCTGTTCAAGAAGCGCGAGGAGCGTGGCGACGAAGACGTGGCCATCATCCGCGTCGAGCAGCTCTATCCGTTCCCGCACAAGGCGTTTGCCGCCGAGGTCAAGAAGTACCCCAACCTCGTCGACGTGGTCTGGTGTCAGGACGAACCGCAGAACCAGGGCGCCTGGTTCTTCGTGCAGCACTACATCCACGAAAACATGCAGGAAGGCCAGAAGCTCGGCTACTCCGGCCGCGCCGCTTCGGCGTCGCCGGCGGTGGGCTACTCGCACCTGCACCAGGAACAGCAGAAGGCGCTCGTCGATGGCGCGTTTGGCAAGCTCAAGGGCTTCGTGCTGACCAAGTAATCAAAAGCCTCTTTTCACACGAACACCCTCAAGAACAAAACGGAGCACACTCCAAATGTCTATCGTAGAAGTCAAAGTCCCCCAGCTTTCCGAATCCGTGGCCGAAGCCACCATGCTCACCTGGAAGAAGAAAGCCGGCGAAGCCGTCGCCGTCGATGAAATCCTGATCGAGATCGAAACCGACAAGGTCGTGCTGGAAGTGCCGGCGCCCTCGGCCGGCGTGCTGGCCGAAATCGTGCAGCCCGATGGCGCCACCGTGGTGGCCGAGCAGCTGATCGCCAGGATCGACACCGAAGGCAAGGGCGCGGCCGCCGCACCTGCAGCAGCATCCGCTGCCGCCCCGGCGGCCGCCGCAGCACCTGCACCGGCCGCTGCTGCTGCCGCCACCGGCGGTTCGAAGTCGGACGTCGCCATGCCCGCCGCCGCCAAGCTGCTGGCCGACAACAACCTCAAGACCGGCGACGTGGCCGGCACCGGCAAGGACGGCCGCGTCACCAAGGGCGACGTGCTCGGCGCCGTGGCCTCGGGTGCCAAGCCCGCGCCCACCGTGGCCGCCCCGGCTGCCAAGCCTGCACTGCCGCAAGTCGCCGCGCCCGCCCGCGCGGCCGACCTGGGTGAACGCCCCGAGCAGCGCGTGCCGATGAGCCGCCTGCGCGCCCGCATTGCCGAGCGCCTGTTGCAATCGCAATCGACCAACGCCATCCTGACGACGTTCAACGAAGTGAACATGGCGCCCGTCATGGAACTGCGCAAGCGCTTCCAGGACAGCTTCACCAAGGAACACGGCGTGAAGCTCGGCTTCATGAGCTTCTTCGTGAAGGCCGCGGTGCATGCGCTGAAGAAGTACCCGGTGATCAACGCCTCGGTCGACGGCAACGACATCCTGTACCACGGCTATTTCGACATCGGCATTGCCGTCGGTTCGCCGCGCGGCCTGGTGGTGCCCATCCTGCGCAACGCCGACCAGATGAGCTTTGCCGACATCGAGAAGAAGATCGCCGAATACGGCAAGAAGGCGCAAGACGGCAAGCTGGGCATCGAAGAGATGACCGGCGGCACGTTCTCCATCTCGAACGGCGGCACCTTCGGCTCGATGCTCTCGACCCCGATCATCAACCCGCCCCAGTCCGCGATTCTCGGCGTGCACGCCACCAAGGACCGCGCCGTGGTCGAGAACGGCCAGATCGTCGTCCGCCCGATGAACTATCTCGCCATGAGCTACGACCACCGCATCATCGACGGCCGCGAAGCCGTGCTGGGCCTGGTCGCCATGAAGGAAGCGCTGGAAGATCCGTCGCGCCTCCTGTTCGACATCTGAGGAGACTGATCAGATGGCAAACAAACAATTCGACGTCATCGTCATCGGCGGCGGCCCCGGCGGCTACATCGCCGCCATTCGCGCCGCGCAACTCGGCTTCAACGTCGCCTGTATCGACGAGTGGAAGAACGGCAAGGGCGGCCCCGCACCGGGCGGCACCTGCACCAACGTGGGCTGCATTCCGTCGAAGGCGCTGCTGCAATCGTCGGAGCACTTCGAGCAGGCCGGCCACCACTTTGCCGACCACGGCATCAAGGTGGAGGGCCTTGGCCTGGACATCGACAAGATGCTGGCCCGCAAGGACCAGGTCGTGAAGCAGAACAACGACGGCATCCTGTACCTGTTCAAGAAGAACAAGATCAGCTTCTTCCATGGCCGCGGTTCGTTCGTGAAGACTGACGAAACCGGCTATGAGATCAAGGTGGCGGGTGCTGCCGAAGAATCGATCAGCGGCAAGCACATCATCCTGGCCACGGGCTCCAATGCCCGCGCATTGCCCGGCACGCCGTTCGACGAAGAAAACATCCTCTCGAACGACGGCGCACTGCGTATCGGCGCAGTGCCCAAGAAGCTGGGCCTGATCGGCTCGGGCGTCATCGGCCTCGAGATGGGCTCGGTGTGGCGCCGCCTGGGCGCTGAAGTCACGGTGCTCGAAGCGCTGCCGACCTTCCTCGGCGCGGTCGACGAGCAGATCGCCAAGGAGGCCAAGAAGGCCTTCGACAAGCAGAAGCTCAAGATCGAACTCGGCGTCAAGGTCGGCGAGATCAAGTCGTCGAAGAAGGGCGTGAGCGTTGCCTGGACCAATGCCAAGGGCGAAGCCCAGACGCTCGAAGTCGACAAGCTGATCGTCTCGATCGGCCGCGTGCCCAACACCATCGGCCTGAACGCCGAAGCCGTGGGTCTCAAGCTCGACGAGCGCGGCGCCATTGCCGTGGACGACGACTGCAAGACCAGCCTGCCCAACGTGTGGGCCATCGGCGACGTGGTGCGCGGCCCGATGCTCGCGCACAAGGCCGAGGAAGAGGGCGTTGCCGTGGCGGAGCGCATTGCGGGCCAGCACGGCCACGTCAACTTCAACACCGTGCCGTGGGTGATCTACACCAGCCCCGAGATCGCGTGGGTTGGCCAGACCGAGCAGCAGCTCAAGGCCGCGGGCCGTGCCTACAAGGCCGGCACCTTCCCGTTCCTCGCGAACGGCCGCGCACGCGCGCTGGGCGACACGACCGGCATGGTCAAGTTCCTGGCCGATGCAACGACGGACGAAATTCTCGGCGTGCATATCGTCGGCCCGCAGGCCAGCGAACTGATCTCCGAAGCCGTGGTGGCCATGGAGTTCAAGGCCAGCGCCGAAGACATCGCGCGCATCTGCCATGCGCACCCGTCGCTGTCGGAAGCCACCAAGGAAGCGGCACTTGCCGTGGACAAGCGCACGCTGAACTTCTGACCCATTGACCAGCGTCAAAGAGGCCTACGAGGCGGAACTCGCGGTGCGCGGGTTCCAGAGCGATCCCGCGCAACTGCGCGCCGTCGAGGCGCTGGACCGTTGCGCGCGCGAGTGGGCCGACTACAAGGCCCAGCGCTCCAACGCGCTGAAGAAGTTCATCAACCGGCCGGAGCTCCCGCGCGGCGTCTACATGTATGGCGGCGTCGGGCGGGGCAAGAGCTTCCTGATGGACCTGTTCTTCAACGCCGTGCCGCTGCGGCGCAAGACGCGTCTGCACTTTCACGAGTTCATGCGCGAGGTGCACCGCGAACTGCGCGAGCTGCAGGGCACGGTCAACCCGCTCGATGAGCTGGGGTTGCGGATATCGAAGCGGTACAAGCTGATCTGCTTCGACGAGTTTCACGTGGCGGACATCACCGACGCGATGATTCTTCATCGCCTGCTGGTGTCGCTGTTCGAGAACGGCGTGGGCTTTGTCACCACCTCCAATTTCAAGCCCGACGACCTGTATCCCGGCGGGCTGCATCGCGACCGCATCCTGCCCGCGATCGCGCTGCTGAACGAGAAGCTCGAAGTGCTGAGCGTGGACAACGGCACCGACTACCGGCGCCGCACGCTCGAGCAATTGCGGATGTATCTCACGCCGAACGATGCGGGCGCAGAGAAAGAATTGCGCAAGGCGTTCGACAAGCTGGCCGAGACGGCCGACGAAAACCCGATCCTGCACATCGAGCAGCGCGAGATCCGCGCCAGGCGCAAGGCGGGCGGCGTGGTCTGGTTCGACTTCAAGACGCTGTGCGGCGGGCCCCGCTCGCAAAACGACTATCTTGAAATCGCCAGCCAGTTTCACACCGTGCTGCTGTCCGACGTGCCGCACATGCCGGTTCGCATGGCTTCCGAAGCACGCCGTTTCACGTGGCTGGTCGATGTCTTGTACGACCGCCGCGTCAAGCTCATCATGTCGGCTGAGGTGCCGCCGGAGGCGTTGTACACCGAGGGACCGCTCGCCCATGAGTTTCCGCGAACGGTTTCCAGGTTGACCGAAATGCAATCGAGCGAATTCCTCTCCCTGGAGCGCCGGATCGTCGACACTCGCCTGACATGAAAAATATCGTTTTCGCCGTGCTGATGACCTTGGGCAGCCTGCCGCTGTGGGCGCAGTCCAATGCGGCCGCGGGCACGGCCGACTTCGAAGCCGAACGCAGCCGGCTGGCGGCCGAGCGCGCCGCCATCGACGCGCGCTTCGAGAAGGAGCGCGCGGCCTGCTACCAGAAGTTCGCGGTCGAAGATTGCCTGCGCGACAGCCGCAGGCGTCGCCGCACCGAAACCGACCACATCAAGCGCCAGGAAACGGCCATCAACGACATCGAGCGCCAGCGGCGCGGCGCGGCCGAACTCGAGAAGCTCGATCAGAAGGCCGCCACGCAGCGTCCGCAAGATGCGCCCGAGAAGCAGGACGAGTCCCGCCAGGCCCAGAAGGACCGCGAGCAGCGCGCGGCCGACCATGCGGCGAGCCGTGCCGCCACCGCGGCCGAGGCGGACGCGCGCCGGCGCGAGCTCGAAGCCAAGCAGAGAGCACACGCCGAAGACCAGGCCAAGGCCGCCCAGCGGCGCGCCGAGGCACCCGCGGCCGTCGAACGCTTCGAGAGCAAGCAGCAAAAGGCGGCGGAGCACAGGGCCAGCCGCGAACGGCAGAACGCCGACCGTACCAAGCCGCGCGGGGCGCCTTTGCCGCCTCCGCCGCCGGCATCCCCGGCTTCGTCGCCCACTCGTTGAGCGGATGAGGCCGAGGGCCGGCGGCGCTCAGGCTTCCGCGGGAAGCGCCTCGAGCTTCAGTACCGCGATGGAGATGTTGTCGCCCGTGCCGCGGGCGCGGCGGCGCGCCTCGCTCACGAGGAGTTCCACGGCATCGCGCGGCTGCTCCCCATACAGCACGCTCGCCAGTTCCTCCGGGCTGAAGTAGTGCCAGAGCCCGTCGCTGCAGGCCATCAGCAGGTCGCCGGGCTGCATTGCCGGAATGTAGTGGGGCTCGATCGGCGGTGGGGTCGTTGTCATGCCGAGGCAGCCCAGGAGGATGTTCCCCTTGGGGTGGACATTGGCCTGGGCCTCGCTGATTTCGCCGCGGTCGACGAGCACCTGCACATAGGAGTGGTCGCGCGTGCGCGTGACGAGTTCGCCGTCCTGGAAGTGATAGATGCGGGAGTCGCCCGCGTGAATCCACGCGCAGTCGCCCTTGGGGTTCATCAGAAAGGCGGCCAGCGTGCTGTGCGGCTCCTGCTCGCTCGACAGGGCCGTGAGCTTGATGACCGTGTGCGCATCTTCCAGCAGCTGCCGCAGCACTGCCGTGGAACTGTCGCGATCGGGGTGGTAGCGGGTGAAGAGCTGGCGCGCCGTCATCAGCACCTGGTCGGACGCCTTGCGCCCGCCGCTGCGCCCGCCCATGCCGTCGGCAATGACGCCCAGCATGCAGCCCGGCACGCGCGGATGGCTCATCATCAGCACCTGGTCCTGCTGGTAGGGGCGGTCTCCCTTGTGGAGGCCGGTGGCGGCGGCAAGTCGAAAGCCTAGGGTCATGAGCGCAATGCGCCAACGGCGCGCTTTCTGTCTTCTCGTGAATTCGTGTCAGGACGTATTATCGAGTGAACACGAGAGCGCGCGGAATATGCACGCATCGCCAACGTTGGACTCCAATCTCCACTCCCTTTCCCGCCAATTGATCGAGTTGCGCATCGAACATGCCGACCTTGATGCCACCATCGACCGCTTGGCCGAGGCTTTGCCGCAAGACGAACTCCTGCTGCGGCGCCTGAAGAAGCGCCGCCTCGGGCTGCGCGACCAGATCGTGCGGCTCGAAAACATGCTCGATCCGAGAGAACCCGCGTGACCGACACACTCGAGGACAAGGTGCGCGACGCCTTCGCGCACGGAGGCGTGCTTTCCCGCGCCGCCGAGCAGTTTCGCGAACGCTCGGGGCAAACCGAAATGGCGCTGGCCGTGGCGCGCACCATCGAAGACGGCGGCGTGCTGGTGGTCGAGGCCGGCACCGGCGTCGGCAAGACCTTCTCGTATCTCGTGCCCGCGTTGCTGAGCGGCGAACGCGTGCTGCTGTCGACCGCCACCAAGACCCTGCAGGACCAGCTGTTCGGCCGCGACCTGCCGCGCCTGGTCGAAGCGCTCGAGCTGCCGGTGCGGACGGCGCTGCTCAAGGGCCGCGCAAGCTATCTGTGCCTGCACCGGCTCGACCTGGCGCGCCACGATGCATCGCTGCCCGAACGCGGCAGCCTGCGGAGGCTCGCCAAGATCGAGCAATGGTCCAAGGCCACGCGAACCGGCGACCTGGCCGAGCTGCCGGGGCTGGACGAGCGCTCGCCGCTCATTCCGCTGATCACTTCCACGCGCGAGAACTGCCTGGGTGCGCAGTGCCCGCAGTTCAAGCCCTGCCACGTCAACCTGGCGCGGCGCGAGGCGCTGGCGGCCGACGTGGTGGTGATCAACCATCATCTGTTCTTCGCGGATCTCGCGGTCCGCGAGACCGGCATGGCGGAACTGCTGCCGACCGTGAGCGTGGTGGTGTTCGACGAGGCGCATCAGCTCAATGAAACCGGCGTGCAGTTTCTGGGTGCGCAACTCGGCAGCGGCCAGGCGCTCGATTTCGCACGCGATCTGCTCGGCGCGGGCCTGCAGCATGCGCGCGGGCTGGTCGACTGGCAGCAACTGGTGGCGGCCGTCGAGCGCGCGGCGCGCGAGTTGCGCCTGGCGGTCGGCAAGCAGTGGCCCGGTACCAAGCTGCGCTGGGTCGGGCCTTCGCCGGAAGGAATCGATCCTGGTCTCTGGCAGGGCGCACTTGACGACTTGCAGCATGCATTCGAGCTGGCGGCCGAGGGGCTCGATACCGTCAGCGAGATATCGCCCGATTTCGTGCGCCTGTACGAGCGCGCGCAGCAACTCGCGAAGCGCGCGGCGCGTTTTGCCTTGCCTTGCGAGGTCGAATCCGTGCGCTGGGTCGACGTGGGCACCCAACTGCGCCTGATCGAGTCGCCGCTCGACATCGCCGAGGCCATGCGCAAGCGCGTGCTCAAGATCGACCGCGGTGATCGCGATCTCGATGCCTATGGCGAAGAAAGAGAAGACAGCCGCCCGGCGCCGGAAGACAGCGGCCGCGCCTGGGTCTTCACTTCCGCCACGCTGGGCGACGAGCCCACGCTGCGCTGGTTCACCGAGCCGTGCGGCCTCGGCGATGCCGAGGTGCTGCGGGTGCAGAGCCCTTTCGACTATGCCGCACAGGCCGGGCTCTACGTGCCGCGTGCCTTTCCGAAGCCCAACGATGCGTCTCACAGCCAGCGGGTTGCGCAACTGGCCGCGCGGGGCGCCAGCGAGCTTGGTGGCCGCACGCTGGTGCTGACGACCACGCTGCGTGCCTTGCGCGCCATCGGCGACGAGATGAAGCAGCAGTTCGAGCGACTCGAGGCCGACGTTCGGCCCGAGGTGCTGGTGCAGGGCGAACTGCCCAAGCGCGTGCTCATGGACCGCTTCCGCGAAGGCGCGGGTGCCGGGCGCGCCGGTTGCGTGCTGGTGGCATCCGCATCGTTCTGGGAAGGCTTCGACGCCCCGGGCGACGCATTGCAGCTGGTGGTGATCGACAAGCTGCCGTTCCCGCCGCCGAACGATCCGCTGGTCGAAGCGCGCTCGCAGCGGCTGGAAGCCCAGGGGCGCAGTTCGTTCAGCGACTATTCGCTGCCCGAGGCGGCCGTGGCCTTGAAGCAGGGGGCAGGGCGGCTGATTCGCCGCGAAACGGATTGCGGGGTGCTTGCGATCTGCGACACCCGCCTGGTGGCCATGGGCTACGGCCGGCGGCTGCTGGCCGCGCTGCCGCCGATGCGGCGGCTGGAGAGCGAAGCGGATTTCGAAGCCGCCATCGGCGATCTGAAGAATTCGCTGTCGGCCTGAAAAGGCAGGCGAAGAAAAAGCCCCGAAGGGCTTTGTTCTCTGACTGGATTACCAGACCTTCCACCAAGGATCGTCCTTGCCCTTGAAGCCGCGCGCCAGGTACTCGCTTTGCGGGTAGTTGGCGGTCAGCACGCGCTGCGCGTCGTCGCGCAGGTCCTTCATGCCGAGCGCGTCGTAGGAGCGAACGATGATGTACAGCGCTTCTTCGAGAGCGGGCACTTCGCGGTAGTCGGACAGCGCAAGCTGCGCCCGGTTGATGGCCGCGAGGTAGGCGCCGCGCGAGTAATAGTAGCGCGCCACATGCACTTCGTACTGGGCGAGCGAGTTCACGATGTAGTTCATGCGCTGGCGCGCGTCGGGCGCGTAGCGCGACGCGGGGAAGCGCGTCACGAGCTCCTTGAACGACTCGAACGACTCCTTGGCAGCCTTCTGGTCGCGCTCGGACAGGTCTTGCCGCGTCAGGAACGCGAACATGCCGAGATCGTCGTTGAAGTTGATCACGCCCTTGAGGTACAGCGCGTAGTCGAGCGCCGGGCTCGCCGGGTGCAGCTTCATGAAGCGGTCCAGCGTGGAAACGGCGTTGGCCTTTTCGCCGGACTTGTACTGCGCATAGGCCTTTTCGAGCTGGGCCTGCTGCGCGAGCGGCGTACCGGCGGCACGGCCTTCGAGCTTCTCGTACAGCGGCACGGCCTTGTCGTAGGCGCCGGAACCGGCTTCGTCCTTGGCTTCCGCGTAAATGCGGTTGGGGCTCCAGCTCGCCGTCTTGTCGGCGGTGGGGGTGGAGGAGCAGCCGGCTGCAAGCAGCGCTGCCGCGCTGAGGGCGATCCAGGAGGGGACCGATAATTTGGCGCGAAACATCACATACGGCTTTCGTGAAACAGTTGCCCTCAATTATATCGACCGCCCCCTCGGACCTGGTTCCCGACAGTACCGAGCCCGACGAGGGCGCGGACCCGGCCGAGTCCAGCGAGCTGCGGCCCTTTGCCATGGGACCGGCCGAGCACGGCAAGCGGCTGGACCGCGCGCTGGCCGCCCTGGTACCCGAATTTTCTCGCAACTATCTGCAACAGCTGATCGAAGCCGGCGCCGTGGAGCTGCAAGGCCGCACGGTCCTGAAGGCTTCCGCCACCGTGCGCGCCGGCCAGGCCGGCCACATCGAACTGCGGCCCACGCCGCAGAGCCAGGCCTTCCGGCCCGAGGCCATGGACATCGTCACGGTGCACGAGGACGAACACCTGCGCATCATCGACAAACCGGCCGGCCTGGTGGTGCATCCGGCGCCGGGCCATTGGAGCGGCACGCTCCTGAACGGGCTGCTGGCGCTCGACCCCAAGGCGTCGCTGCTGCCGCGCGCGGGCATCGTCCACCGGCTCGACCGCGACACCAGCGGACTGATGGTCGTGGCGCGCACCCGGGCCGCGATGGACGCCATGGTGGCGCTGATCGCGGCGCGCGAGGTGAAGCGGCAATACCTTGCCGTCGGGCACAAGCCTTGGGCGGGCGCGGCTGCGCGCCAAGTCGACGCGCCCATCGGCCGCGATCCGCGCAACCGCTTGCGCATGGCCGTGGTCGATCTGGAGCGCCACGCGGGCAAGACGGCGCGCACGCTCATCGAACGGCTGGACAGCAACGCACAGGGGTGCGCCGTGCGGTGCACGCTCGAAACCGGCCGTACCCACCAGATCCGGGTGCACATGGCCTCCATCGGGCATCCGCTGGTCGGCGACGCGCTCTACGGCGGCGCGCCCGCCGCGGGGCTGGAGCGGCAGGCGCTGCATGCCTTCAGGCTGGCATTCGTGCACCCCGTCACGCAGGCGCCGCTGGAGTTCCGCTCCCTTCCGCCGGCCGATCTTGTGCATGCGCTGCAGACCTGGGGGCTGGATTACAATCGCGCCTGACGGCCCGAGGGCCGCGCCGGCCACTCGATGCCGGCCTTGCGTTGCACTCGCCGCGTGCCGGCAACGCCTACTCCTTCCATCCTTGTGAGCCGCGTCCCTCAGGCGCCTTTTCCCGGATAACGCGAACCATGAATACGGCGGATGCCAAGCGCATTCTAGAAACCGCCTTGATCTGTTCGAGCCAGCCGCTGCCAGTGCGCGACATGCGCGTGCTGTTCGACGACGAGCTGGGCGTGGACACCATCAAGGTGCTGTTGCTTGAACTGCAGGAAGACTGGGCGCAACGCGGCCTGGAGCTGGTGAACGTCGCCAGCGGCTGGCGCTTTCAGAGCCGGCCGGAAATGCGCGACCACCTCGATCGCCTGCATCCAGAGAAGCCGCCGCGCTACACACGCGCCGCCCTCGAAACGCTGGCCATCATTGCCTATCGCCAGCCGGTCACGCGCGGCGACATGGAAGACATCCGCGGCGTCACCATCAACTCCCTCATCTTGAAGCAGCTCGAGGACCGCGGCTGGGTCGAGGTGATCGGCCACCGCGAAACCGTCGGCCGGCCGGCGCTCTATGCGACCACGCGGCAGTTTCTCGACGATCTCGGCCTGGCGTCCCTCGACCAGTTGCCGCTCATCGAAACGCCGGCCCAGCAGGCGGCGCTGGTCGATGCGCTCGACCAGGCCTCGGGCAACCAGCCGGGGCTGCCGATGGAAATCGCCGGTGACACCGATTCCGATGCCTCCGCCGCGACAGAAACAAGCCTGGAAGCCGAGTTGAGCTTGCCCGATGCCGAGAGCGCCGAGGCGGCGGAAGATCAGGCGCAAGACGAGCCGGATGCCGCGGAGGCTGATGCCGAAGTGATCGATCCCAAAGCGGCCAATGCCATCGAAGCGGTCGATGCCGCCGCCGCGCAGTTCGCCGAGAACGCGGCGGCTCCCGACGCGATCGAAGAGCCCGCAGAAATCCCGGCCCTCCAAGACGTCGAGCCTCCCGCAGCGCTCGAGTCCGAAGTCCCGTCGCCCGACGAGGCCGATCCCCACGCTGTTTCTCCCGGAAAAACCTCATGAGCTCCTCCGACACCGACGACGCGGCCGCCGTGCCCGTCCAGCCCGAATCCGAGAAAAAAGACGCAGCGGCGGAAGCGCCCGGCCAGGCTTCGGACACCGATGCGGGCGCGCCGGCCGCAGCAGCCGGCGAGGGCGAAGCGCCCAAGAAGCGGCGTGCTCCCCGGCGCAAGAAAACCGCAGAGCAGGCAGTAGACGGCGAACCCGCGGCAGCAGCAACCGAAAGCTCCGAGCCGGTGGTCGAGGAGGCCACGGCCGAGGCGGCCGCTGTTGCTGCTCCCGTTCCCGCCGCTCCCGTCCAGGCTGCCGCGCCCGCCGCAGCGCCTGAACGCGAGGAGCGCCGAGTGGAAGAAGAGGGTGCCCGGTCCGAATACGACGAAGAAGACGACGAAGAAGAAGAGCCCGACGAGGAAGAGGACGACCTCGACCGCGCGCGCCGCGCCGCCGAACGCGAGCAGCGCAATGCGTTGCCGCCCGAGCCGATCCGTTTCGCGGACGTCATTTCGGGCCAGTTCGACGCCGACGAAGAAAGCCCCGAAGTCCCGCCGCTCAAGCGGGTGCTGCTGCCGGAAGCCGATTCGCCCAAGCTGCACAAGGTGCTGGCGCAGGCGGGCCTGGGTTCGCGGCTCGAAATGGAGGCACTGATTCTCCAGGGCCGCATCTCGGTCAACAACGAACCGGCCCACATCGGCCAGCGCATCCAGTACGGCGATCAGGTCAAGATCAACGGCAAGCCGATTCGCTACCGCATCGCACCGCCCCCGCCGCGCGTCATTGCGTATCACAAGCCCGTGGGCGAAGTCGTCACGCACGACGATCCGCAGAACCGCCCCACGGTGTTCCGCAAGTTGCCGCGCCTGCAGCAGGGCAAGTGGCAATCGGTCGGCCGGCTCGACCTGAACACCGAAGGCCTGCTGCTGTTCAGCAGCTCCGGCGACCTGGCCAACCAGCTGATGCACCCCCGCTTCGGGCTGGAGCGCGAATACGCCGTGCGCGTGCTGGGTGCGCTCAGCGCCGAAGAAAAGAAGAAGCTGCTCGAAGGCGTGCGCCTCGAAGACGGCATGGCCCAGTTCGGCACCATCGAAGAGGGCGGCGGCGAAGGCTCGAACTGCTGGTACCGCGTCACCATTTCCGAAGGCCGCAACCGTGAAGTGCGGCGGCTGTTCGAATCGGTGGGCCACGCGGTCAGCCGCCTGATCCGCATCCGCTACGGCGCCATGGTGTTGCCGCGCGGACTGAAGCGCGGCGCCTGGATGGAACTCGACGAGCGTGACATCAGCGCGCTGTTCCAGGCCTCGGGCGGCGGCGCACCGCGTCCGCAGCAGCAACAACGCGGTCCCGGGGGGCAGGAGGGCGCCGGCGGCGGCCGGAACGGACGCAACAAGAAGCGCCGCGGCAACCGCAACGCCGGCGGCGGTGGCGGCGGGCAAGCGCCGCGCGACACGCGCGATCCACGCGACGAAGGCCGTGAGGCACCCATTCCGAATCCGCTGGGCGACGGCCGGCCGCCGCGCGGCGAGCGCGGGGGGCGGGGCAACCGAGGCGGCGGAGGCAACGCGGGTGGCGGCAATGCAGGCGCGCCGCCGCAGGGGCGCCGCGGCAACAACAACAACCGTGGCGGCAATCGCCAAGGTGAGGAACGTCCGCCAAGCGGCGCGAACCAGCCCGATCCGATGAAGACCTCGCTCGGCTACATCGGCGCCGACAGCTTTTCGCGCCAGCGGAAAGAGCAGCGCCAGGGGCCGGGGCGCCGCGGCGGTGGTCCGGCCGGGGGCGGCTTCGGCGGCGGCCAGGGCGGCCCAGGCGGAAATCGGCGCCGCGGGCGCTGAAAGCCAGCCGCCCGGCGCAGCCTTTCGCGGGGTTTTCACCAACCCCGGGGGCCGCGCCGGTTAAAATCAGAGGCTTTGTCGACTTACGGTGCAACATATTTGTTGCAGGTGTGACAAACCACTTCAAAATCAAAGCTCAGGAAGCATTTCAATGGCCATCGAACGTACCCTCTCCATCATCAAGCCCGACGCCGTTGCCAAGAACGTCATCGGCAAGATCGTTTCCCGCTTCGAAGCTGCCGGCCTCAAGGTCGTCGCCGCCAAGCTGGTGCATCTGTCGCGCAACGAAGCCGAGCAGTTCTACTCGGTCCACAAGGAACGTCCGTTCTTCAAGGACCTGGTCGAGTTCATGATCTCCGGCCCCGTGTTCGTGCAAGTGCTCGAAGGCGAGAACGCCATCGCCAAGAACCGCGACCTGATGGGCGCCACGGACCCGAAGAAGGCAGCCGCCGGCACCATCCGCGCCGACTTCGCCGACAGCATCGACGCCAACGCCGTGCACGGTTCGGACGCCGCCGAAACCGCAGCGAACGAAGTCGCTTTCTTCTTCGCCGGCCTCAACGTCTACGCACGCTGAAGCCATATCCCGCTGATTTCATGACCACGGCCAACCTGCTCGAATTCGATCTCGAGGGGCTGGCTGCGTTCTGCGAAAAGCTCGGCGAGAAGCGATTCCGCGCCACGCAGCTGTTCCGCTGGATCCACCAGCGTGGCGCCAGCGACTTCGCCCAGATGACCGATCTGGCCAAGTCGCTGCGCGAAAAGCTCGCCACCACCGCTCGCGTCGAGGCCCTTTCGGTCCTCACGCAGCACGAATCCAAGGACGGCACGATCAAGTGGCTGTTCGACGTCGGCGATGGCAATGCCGTCGAAGCCGTATTCATTCCCGAAGACGACCGCGGCACGTTGTGCGTGTCGTCTCAAGCCGGCTGCGCGGTGGGGTGCCGCTTCTGCTCCACCGGGCATCAGGGCTTCAGCCGCAACCTGAGCACGGGCGAAATCGTCGCCCAGCTGTGGTTTGCCGAACACTTCCTGCGCAAGCATCTGAAACGCGACGAGCGCGTCATTTCCAACGTGGTGATGATGGGCATGGGCGAGCCGCTGCAGAACTACACGGCGCTGGTGCCCGCGCTGCGCACCATGCTCGATGACAACGCCTATGGGCTGTCGCGCCGCCGCGTAACCGTGTCGACCTCCGGCGTGGTGCCGATGATCGACCGCCTGGGCGCCGATTGCCCGGTGGCCATGGCGGTGTCGCTGCACGCGCCCAACGATGCGCTGCGCGACGACCTCGTGCCGCTCAATCGCAAGTACCCCATCGCCGAACTGCTCGAGGCCTGCAAGCGCTACCTGGCGCATGCGCCGCGCGACTTCATCACCTTCGAGTACTGCATGCTCGACGGCGTCAACGACCAGCCCGAGCATGCGCGGCAGCTGGTGGAACTCGTCCGCACCCATGGCGTGTCGTGCAAGTTCAACCTGATTCCGTTCAATCCGTTTCCGGCCTCGGGTCTGCTGCGTTCGCCGCAGCCGCGCGTGCTGGCATTTGCCAAGACGCTGAGCGAGGCCGGCCTCGTGACCACCGTGCGCAAGACGCGCGGCGACGACATCGATGCGGCCTGCGGACAGCTGGCCGGCGACGTCAAGGACCGAACCCGCGCGGCCGAACGCATGGCCCAGCGCCGCGTGTCGGAGCGCACCATCGTTTTGCACCCGGTTCGCAAGACCCCCACCGTCTCCCAGGAGCACTGACCTAATGAGCATGGCCTTTTCGATGACGACCGCGAGCGCACGGCGGCTGCTGGCCGCGAGCTTTACCGGTGTCGCCGTGGCATCTCTGGCTGTTCTGCTCGCGGGCTGCGTCAATACGCGAACCACCACCACCAGCCTGGCCGACACCAGCTCGGCCAAGGGTGCCGAGATCGTGACCGAGTCCGACGAAACCAGCCGCCAGCGCCGCGCGCGCCTGCGCATGGAGCTCGCCTCGGGCTACTTCGAACACGGCCAGACCACCGTAGCGCTCGACGAGATCAAGCAGGCCCTGGTGGCCGATCCCAACTATGCGGACGCGTACAGCCTGCGGGGCCTCATCTACATGCGGCTCGAGGACGCCGGCATGGCCGAGGACAGCTTCCGCCGCGCCATTGCGATCAACCCGCGCGATCCCAATGTGCGGCACAACTACGGTTGGCTGCTGTGCCAGCAGAACCGCTTTGGCGATGCCGCCCAGCAGTTCACCGAAGCGCTCGCGGTGCCGAGCTACACCGATCGTTCCAAGACGCTCATGACGCAGGGCGTTTGCCAGCTCAGGGCCGGCCAGCGCCCTGAGGCGGAACGCAGCCTCATGCAGGCCTACGAGATCGATGCCGGCAATCCGGTGGTCGGATTCAATCTGGCCTCGCTGCTGGCGCAACGCGAAGAATGGTCGCGTGCGCAGTTCTACATTCGCCGTGTCAACAACAGTCCGTCGGCCAGTGCCGAGACGCTGTGGCTCGGCATCAAGATCGAACGACGGCTCAACAACCGCGAGGCAGTTGCGCAGTTGGGGGGGCAACTGCAACGGCGCTTTCCGCAGTCCCGGGAGGCAATAGCGTACGAGCGCGGGAATTTCAATGACTGAACGGGTTTCGGAGTTCGGCACTTCCGCGGCACTGCCGCTTGCGGAAGGCGACATCACGCACAAGACGGCCGGCGACATGCTTCGCGAGGCACGCGAGGCCCACGGCCTGCATATCGAAATGGTGGCCGCGGCCCTCAAGGTGCCGCCGCAGAAGCTCATGGCGCTGGAGGCGGACGATATCGATTCGCTGCCCGACCCGGTCTTTGCCCGGGCCCTGGCAAGCAGCGTCTGCCGCGCCTTGCGCATCGACCCCGTTCCCGTGTTGGCAAAGCTGCCGGGGGCGCAGCGCGCGCCGCTGGCAACGGCCGACCGCACGCTCCAGAGCAACATCGTTTCCGGCACGCCGCGCTGGAACGGCAGCCGCTCCAACGGTCTGCCATCGCGCGCCTTGCTGATCGTCGTCGCTTTGCTGCTGGTCGGCGCAGGGGTGCTGTTCTGGCTGCCGCAGTCGGCTTTCGACCAGATCGGTGCGGCGGTGTCGCGATGGACGGCACGCGGCGAGGCCGACACAGGTTCGGTGGCCGAGGCGCCCGTGGCGGGATCGGCGCCAGGCGGAGCATCCGTGGTCGAGAACGCACCGGTCTCACCGGTCCCACCGGCCGCAAACCCAGCCACACCGGGAACGCCCGGGATGCCTGCAGCAACCGCAACAATTCCAACGCCGGGTGTGCCGCCCGCTACAGCCTTGCCCGCCGCCAACGCTTCCGCAACCGTTTCGGCGCCTGCCGCTGCCGGCAGCGGCCAGCCGCTTGTCTTCGTCGCGCGCGAAGACTGCTGGGTCACGGTCACCGAAGCCGGCGGCAAGCAGTTGCTGCGCCGTATCGTGCAGGCGGGCGAAACCGTTGGCTTGTCGGGCGCGCTGCCGCTGTCGGTGGTGGTGGGACGCGCATCGGCGGTCGATGTGCAAGTGCGCGGAAAGCCCTACGATCTGAAGCCTGTCACGCGCGGCGGCGGCGTGGCGCGTTTTGAGGTGACCTCGTGACCGACTGCACTCCGCAACCCATCGAATCGGCGGCGCCCAAGGCGCGCCGCTCGCGCCAGGCGCAGGTGGCTTGGGGCGCGCGCATCGTCACGGTGGGCGGCGACGCGCCCGTGCGGGTGCAGTCCATGACCAACACCGACACGGTCGATGCCATCGGCACGGCCATCCAGGTGAAAGAGCTCGCCGTGGCGGGCTCGGAAATGGTGCGCATCACGGTCAACACGCCGGAAGCCGCGGCCCAGGTGCCCTACATTCGCGAGCAGCTCGACCGCATGGGCATCGACGTGCCGCTGATCGGCGACTTCCACTACAACGGCCACCGCCTGCTCACCGACTATCCGGCCTGTGCCGAGGCGCTGAGCAAGTACCGCATCAATCCCGGCAACGTGGGCAAGGGCGACAAGCGCGACCGCCAGTTCGGCCAGATGATCGATGCGGCCATGCGGTGGAACAAGCCGGTGCGCATCGGCGTCAACTGGGGCAGCCTCGACCAGGAACTGCTCGCCAGCCTGATGGACATCAACAGCCAGCGCGCCGAGCCTTGGGACGCGAAGCAGGTGATGTACGAGGCGCTGATCACCTCGGCCATCGAATCCGCCAAGCTCGCCGAATCGATGGGCATGGCCGGCAACCAGGTCATCCTGTCGTGCAAGGTGAGCGGCGTGCAAGACCTGATTTCGGTCTACCGCGAACTCGCCAGGCGCTGCGACTATCCGCTGCACCTCGGCCTCACCGAAGCCGGCATGGGCACCAAGGGCACGGTGGCTTCGGCCACGGCGCTGTCCATCCTGCTGCAAGAAGGCATCGGCGACACGATTCGCGTGTCGCTCACGCCGCAGCCGGGCGAATCGCGCACGCAAGAGGTGCTGATCGCCAACGAAATTCTGCAGGCCCTGGGCCTGCGCGTGTTCGTGCCGAGCGTCACGGCCTGCCCGGGCTGCGGCCGCACCACGAGCACCACTTTTCAAGAACTCGCCAAGCAGATCGACGACTACCTGCGCATGCAGATGCCGGTCTGGCGCACGAAATATCCAGGCGTCGAAACGATGAAGGTGGCCGTCATGGGCTGCATCGTGAACGGCCCGGGCGAGAGCAAGCATGCCGACATCGGCATCAGCTTGCCCGGCACGGGCGAGGCGCCCGCCGCCCCGGTCTTCATCGACGGCGAAAAGGCCCTCACGCTGCGCGGCGACAATATCGCCAACGAGTTTCATCAACTCGTCGAAAACTACATCGAAAAGCGCTTCGGCGGCGAACACGCCGTCGCTGCCTGACACCTCCGCAGACTCATGGCTGAAAAATTGAATGCCGTCAAAGGCATGAACGACATATTGCCGCCCGAATCGGCGCGCTGGGAATGGCTCGAGGCCACCGTGCGCGACCTGATGGGGCGCTTTGCGTACCGCAACGTGCGCACGCCGATCCTGGAGCGCACGGCGCTGTTCGTGCGCGGCATCGGCGAAGTCACCGACATCGTCGAGAAGGAGATGTACTCCTTCGAGGACCGTGCGGACAAGCACGGCAAATTCGAACATCTGACCATGCGTCCCGAGAACACGGCCGGCCTGGTGCGCGCAGTGATCGAGCACAACATGCTGTACGAAGGCCCCAAGCGGCTCTGGTACACCGGACCGATGTTCCGCCGCGAGAACGTGCAGCGCGGACGTTTCCGCCAGTTCCACCAGATCGGTGCGGAAGCCCTCGGCTTTGCAGGCCCGGACGTCGATGCCGAGTTGATCTTGCTGGCCAACGCGTTGTGGAAGGCCATCGGCCTGACCGATGTGCGCCTGGAGCTCAACAGCCTGGGACAGCCCGCCGAGCGCGCGCTGCACCGCGCCCAGCTCATTGCTCACTTCGAGGGGCAGCTCGACAAGCTCGACGAGGATGGAAAACGCCGGCTGCACAGCAATCCGCTGCGCATTTTCGACACGAAGAATCCGGCGATGAAGGATGTGGTCGAGTCAGCGCCGAAGCTGATCGACTTCCTCGGCGCCGAGTCGCTGGCGCACTTCGAGGGGCTGCAGGCCATCCTCAAGGCCAACGACATTGCGTTCACGATCAACCCGCGGTTGGTGCGCGGGCTCGATTACTACAACCTCAGCGTGTTCGAGTTCGTGACCGACCGGCTCGGCTCGCAAGGCACGGTGTGCGCCGGGGGCCGCTACGACGACCTGATCGCACAGATCGGCGGCAAGCCGGCGCCTGCGGTGGGCTGGGCGATGGGTGTCGAACGCGTGCTCGATCTGCTGAAAGAGCAGGGCGCCGAGGTTTCCGCCCCCGCGCCCGATGCCTATGCCGTGGTGCCCGACGCCACGTCGATGCCTGTGGTGCTGTGTACCCTGCAGCAATTGCGTGAGTCGGGCGTCAGCGTACAAATGCATGCAGCCACGGCCGACGGCCTGAGCAGCTTCAAGGCGCAGATGAAGAAAGCCGACGCCAGCGGCGCCACCTACGCGCTGATTTTCGGCGCCGATGAACTTGCGCGCGGCGAAGTGACTCTCAAGTCGTTGCGCGACGGAAGCGGCGCGCAGAGCGCCCGCACTCTTGCCGACGTGGCCACCTGGGCCGCCACCCTACAATCGCCGGCTCCCAACCTCTGACACGCATGGCAACCCATCTCGATCTCGACGAACAGGAACAGCTCGACCAGCTCAAGCATTTCTGGAACACCTACGGCACCCTGATCACCTGGGTGGTGCTGCTCGTGGCCGGGGCCTTCGTGGCCTGGAACGGTTGGCAGTATTACCAACGCAGCAAGGCGGCGCAGGCCGCGGCGCTTTACGACGAGGTCGAGCGCAGCACGCAGTCGGGCGACGTGGAGCGCATCCAGCGCGTTCTGGGCGACATGAAGGAACGGTTCGCCAACACGGCCTATGCACAGCAGGCCGGCCTGCTGGCCGCCAAGTCGCTGTACGAAAAGGGCAATCTCGAAGCTTCGCGCGCCGCCCTCGGCTGGGTTGCGGAACGTGCTGTCGATCCGGGCTACAAGGCGGTTGCCAAGCTTCGGCTTGCGGCCGAGTTGCTCGACAGCAAGTCGTATGACGAAGCGCTCAAGCAGCTTTCAGGCGACGTGCCCAAGGAATTCGAACCGCTCGTGGCCGACCGCAAGGGCGACATCTACATGGCCCAGGGCAAGCGCGACGAGGCGCAGGCCGAATACCGCAAGGCCTGGACCGGCCTTGGCGCGGCGTCCGACTACCGGCGTCTTGTCGAATTCAAGCTCAATGCCGCCGGCGTCGACCCGAAGAGCCTGGCACCTGTGATCACGGTCACGCCAGCAGCCCCCAAAAATTCCTGATCGCACTATGAATTTCAAGCGTTTCATGCCTGAGTCGTCTGTCCTGCGCGCGGGTTCAGCTCTTGTTTTGGTAGCAATGCTGGCTGCCTGCTCGGGCACGAGCAAGCCCAAGCCGGCCGAACTGCCCCCCAACCCCTCCTTGTTCGGCGTGCGCCAGGCCTGGAGCGTGCGCATCCCGGCCGTGAGCTTCCCGTTGGCGACCGACGTCAGCGGCGACATCGTGACCGTGGCCGGTGCCGACGGCACCGTGGTCGCCATCGACGCCCGTGCCGGCCGCGAAACCTGGCGCGCCAATGCCGGCGCCGCGCTGGCCGCAGGTGTCGGCAGCGACGGCTCGCTGGCCGCGGTCGTCACCACCAACAACGAACTGGTGGCGATCGAAGGCGGCAAGGTCCTGTGGAAGCAGCGGCTCTCGGCGCAGGCCTTCACCGCGCCGCTGGTGGCCGGCCGGCGCATCTTCGTGCAAACCGCCGACCGCAGCATCAGCGCCTGGGACGGCCAAAGCGGCCGCCGCCTCTGGCTGCAGCAGCGCACCGCGGAAAACCTCGTGCTGAAGAAGTCGGGCGTCCTGATCGCCGTGGGCGACACGCTGGTGTCGGGCATCGGCGGCCGCCTGGTCGGCCTCAACCCGGCCAACGGCACCTCGCGCTGGGAAGCGCCGATCGCCGCACCGCGCGGCACCAACGACGTGGAGCGCCTGGTCGATCTGACCGGCAGCGTGAGCCGTGTCGGCGACACCGTCTGCGCACGGGCCTATTACGCGAATGTCGGCTGCGTCGACACGCTGCGCGGCCAGCTGCTGTGGACCAAGCCCGCATCGGGTGCCGAAGGCGTCAGCGGTGACGAAAGCTTCGTGTACGGCACCGAATCGGACGGCAGCGTCACGGCCTGGCGCCGCGCCGACGGCGAGCGCGCCTGGCAATCGACCCGCTTCAAGAACCGCGTCCTGACCGGGCCGCTGGCAGTGGGGCGTTCGCTGGTCATCGGCGAAAGCACGGGAACGCTGCACTTCGTCTCGCGCGAAGACGGCTCGCTGCTCAATCGCGTCACGCCCGACGGCTCCGCCATTGGCGTCACTCCGGTCATGGCCGGCAACACGGTGGTCGTCGTGACTGCCAACGGCGGTGTGTTTGGCTATCGCCCTGAATAACTTTTTCGAAGGCCCGCCCATGAAAACCGCGCCCATGAAAGGCCGGCCATGAAGCCGGTCGTGGCCCTGGTCGGGCGTCCGAACGTCGGCAAGTCGACCCTTTTCAACCGCCTGACGCAAACGCGCGATGCCATCGTCGCCGACTTTGCCGGGCTCACGCGCGACCGCCACTACGGCAACGGCCGCCTGGGCAAGCACGAGTTCATCGTCATCGATACCGGCGGCTTCGAGCCCGACGCGGGCAGCGGCATCTACAAGGAAATGGCCAAGCAGACGCGGCAGGCCGTGGCCGAGGCCGACGTGGTGATCTTCGTGGTCGATGCCCGCGAAGGCCTTTCGGCGCAAGACCACGACATTGCCAACGAATTGCGCCGGCTCGGGAAGCCCTGCGTGCTGGCGGCCAACAAGGCCGAAGGCATGCACGACGGCACCAAGCTGGTCGACTTCTATGAACTCGGCTTTGGCGACGTTCACGGGGTCTCCGCGGCGCACGGGCAGGGCATGCGCGACCTGGTCGAGCTGGCGCTCGCGCCGCTCAATCTGCCCGACCCCGACGATGAGACGGACGAAGACGACGTCAACAAGCCGATCAAGCTGGCTGTGGCCGGCCGGCCCAACGTCGGCAAGTCCACCCTGATCAACACCTGGCTCGGTGAAGAACGCCTGGTGGCCTTCGACATGCCGGGCACCACGCGCGACGCCATTTCGGTGCCGTTCGAGCGCAACGGCCAGCGTTTCGAGTTGATCGACACGGCCGGCCTGCGCCGCAAGGGCAAGGTCTTCGAGGCGATCGAGAAGTTCTCGGTGGTCAAGACGCTGCAGGCCATCGAGTCGGCCAACGTGGTGCTGCTGCTGCTCGACGCCACCCAGGGCGTGACCGACCAGGACGCGCACATTGCCGGCTACATCCTCGAAAGCGGACGGGCCGTGGTGATTGCGATCAACAAGTGGGATGCGGTCGACAGCTACCAGCGCGAGCAGATCCAGCGCCAGATCGAAACCCGGCTGCCGTTTCTCAAGTTTGCCTCGCTGCATTTCATCTCGGCCATCAAGCGCCAGGGCCTGGGCCCGGTGTGGCAGGCGATTGCGCAGGCCCACAAGTCGGCCACGCGCAAGATGTCGACACCGGTGCTGACCCGGCTGCTGCTGGAAGCGGTGCAGTTCCAGTCGCCCAAGCGCGCGGGCATGTTCCGCCCCAAGCTGCGCTATGCGCACCAGGGCGGCATGAATCCGCCGGTGATCATCATCCACGGCAATTCGCTGGAGCATGTCACCGAGGCGTACAAGCGCTTTCTCGAAGGGCGCTTCCGCAAGGAGTTCGATCTGGTGGGCACGCCCTTGCGCATCCAGTTCAAAAGCTCGCAAAATCCTTTTGCGGACAAGGACGATTGAACCGCGCTTGGCCGCCGATGGCAGCCGATGAGTTACAGCTGAGTTGGAAGTTCCGTCTTTTGAGAGACGTTATTTTTCAAAGGCTTTTGACCCCGATTGCTGCAGCGCAGAAACCCTGTGTTAAGGTCATCTCTCCAACAACTACTCTTGAACACGGAGAATATCGTGAGCAATAAAGGGCAACTTCTACAAGACCCGTTTCTGAACACCCTGCGTCGCGAGCATGTTCCGGTCTCCATTTATCTGGTGAACGGTATCAAGTTGCAGGGTCAGATCGAGTCTTTCGACCAGTACGTCGTGTTGCTTCGCAACACGGTGACGCAAATGGTCTACAAGCACGCCATTTCCACTATCGTGCCGGGTCGTGCCGTCAACTTCTCGGCTGCCGAGAACGACGACGCCGCAGCCTGATCGCGCGGAGCGCGGCGGTAACCCCGCCGCGCTTTTTCCATATTGATTCCGCTTGTCTGAACTGAACTCCCGCCAGGAAGGCGCCGCCGTTCTCGTCGGCGTCGATTTCGGGCTGCCCCATTTCGACAGCGAACTCGAGGAACTCGGCCTGCTCGCGCAGACCGCGGGCCTCTCGCCTGTCGCACGCCTCGTATGCAAGCGCAAGGCGCCCGACGCGGCGCTTTTCGTTGGAAGCGGCAAAGCCGACGAAATCAAAGAGCTGGCTGCGATGCACCAGGCCAGCGAGGTCATCTTCGACCAGTCGCTGAGCCCTGCGCAGCAGCGCAACCTCGAGCGCCAGCTCGACGTGGCGGTCTACGACCGCACGTTTCTCATTCTCGAAATTTTTGCGCAGCGTGCCCGGTCGCACGAAGGCAAGCTGCAGGTCGAGCTCGCCCGCCTGCAGTACCTGAGCACGCGCCTGGTTCGCCGCTGGTCCCACCTCGAGCGCCAGACAGGCGGCGCGGGCGTGCGCGGCGGCCCCGGCGAAAAGCAGATCGAACTCGACCGCCGCATGATCAGCGAATCGATCAAGCGCACGCGCGAGCGCCTGGCCAAGGTGCAGAAGCAGCGCGGCACGCAGCGCCGCCAGCGCGAGCGCCGGGAGACCTTCAACATCTCGCTCGTCGGCTATACCAACGCCGGCAAGTCGTCGCTGTTCAATGCGCTGGTGAAAGCCCGCGCCTACGCGGCCGACCAGCTTTTTGCGACGCTCGACACCACCACGCGCAATCTCTATCTGGGCAACGCCCGCCGGCAGGTCTCGATTTCGGACACCGTCGGCTTCATTCGCGACCTGCCGCACGGCCTGGTCGACGCCTTCAAGGCCACGTTGCAGGAGGCCGTCGATGCCGACTTGCTGTTGCATGTGGTGGATGCGTCGAACCCGCATTTCCCCGAGCAGATGGCCGAGGTGCAATCGGTGCTTCGCGACATCGGTGCCGAGGCCGTGCCGCAGCTTCTGGTGTTCAACAAGCTCGACGCCCTTGAAACCGCGCAGCATCCGCTGCATCTGCAGGACGAAATGGAAATCGATGGCGTGCAGGTTCCGCGCATCTTCCTCAGCGCGCGCAGCGGCGAGGGCGTGCCCCTGTTGCGAGCCGAACTGGCCCGCAGGTCGGGCTCGGTGGGCGATACGATGACCCCAGAGGCCGACACTGAATTGCACGATACCGCCAATTGATTGGGCACAATCCCGCCACTGACAAGAGAACGAAGCGAATGAATGCAAAGCCAGCGTGGAGAGGGTTTCTGGGCATGTTCAACCTGAACGATGGCCGGTGGGGTCGTGGCGATGAGCCCGCATCCAACGGCGACCGCCCGACCGGCAACCGACCTCCCGACGCAGACCCACCGGGTGCGCCGACGCCACCGCCTTCGGGCAATGGCGGAAACGGCAACAACAACGGCAACCGTCCTCGCGGGCAGGGCCCGAACCAGGGGCCACCGGATCTCGACGAACTCTGGCGCGACCTCAATCGCAAGCTTGGCGGCTTTTTCGGCGGCAAGGGCGGCGGCAATCGCCCGAGCGGCAACGATGGCGGCGGTGGCGGCAACGGCTACAGGCCCGATATGAAGAATGCAGGCTTTGGTCTCGGACTGGTGGCCATCGTGGCTGTTCTCATCTGGCTGGGCACCGGCTTCTTCATCGTGAACGAAGGCCAGCAGGCCGTGGTGACCCAGTTCGGCCGCTACAAGGCAACCGTGAACGCCGGTTTCAACTGGCGGTTGCCGTATCCCATCCAGCGCCACGAAGTGGTGGTGACTTCGCAGATCCGCTCCACGGACGTGGGGCGCGATGCCATCGTGCGGTCCACCGGGCTGCGCGAATCGGCCATGCTGACCGAAGACGAGAACATCGTCGAGATCAAGTTTGCCGTGCAATACCGCCTGAGCGATGCGCGCGCCTACCTGTACGAAAGCAAGTCGCCGAGCGAAACCATCATCCAGGTGGCCGAAAGCTCGGTGCGCGAAGTGGTCGGCAAGATGAAGATGGATGCCGCGTTGGCCGAAGAGCGGGACCAGATCGCTCCCCGCGTGCGGCAGCTGATGCAGACCATTCTCGACCGCTACAAGGTCGGCGTCGAAGTCGTCAACATCAACTTGCAGCAGGGCGGTGTGCGCCCGCCCGAGCAGGTGCAGTCGGCGTTCGACGATGTGCTCAAGGCCGGCCAGGAGCGCGAGCGCGCCAAGAACGAAGCCCAGGCCTACGCCAACGACGTGGTGCCGCGTGCAACGGGTACCGCCTCGCGCCTCAAGGAAGAATCCGAAGCCTACAAGGCGCGCATCGTTGCGCAGGCACAAGGCGATGCCGGCCGCTTCGGCGCCGTGCTGGCCGAATACCAGAAGGCGCCGCAGGTCACGCGCGACCGCATGTACACCGACGCCATGCAGCAGATCTATGCCAGCACCACCAAGGTGCTGGTCGATACCAAGCAAGGCTCCAACCTGCTGTACCTGCCGCTCGACAAGCTCATGCAGATGAGCGGCAACAACGCGGCAACGCCGGTCGATGCCGCCAGCCCCAGCGTGGCCGGCACCGCGCCAGCCCAATCCTCGGTGATCCCGGTGGCTCCGCCCGCAGGCGACAACCGCGCCCGCGACGGCCGTTCGCGCGACCGCGACGTGCGTTGAAAAGGCCAAGAAGAACATGAACAGAATCGGATTCATCGCCTCGTCGATCCTCGTGCTGCTGGTGCTGCTGAGCTCGACCCTTTTCGTCGTCGACCAGCGCCAGTTCGGCGTGGTGTACGCCCTGGGCCAGATCAAGCAGGTCATTACCGAGCCGGGCTTGCACTTCAAGCTGCCGCCCCCGCTGCAGAACGTGTCGTACATCGACAAGCGGCTGCTCACGCTCTCCAGTCTCGACACCGAACCCATGCTCACGGCCGAGAAGCAGCGCGTGGTGATCGACTGGTATGTGCGCTGGCGCATCACCGATCCGCAGGCATACATCCGCAACGTCGGTCTCGACGAGAGCGCGGGCGCCACGCAGCTCAACCGCGTGGTTCGCAATGCCTTCCAGGAAAACATCAACAAGCGCACCGTGCGCGACCTGATCTCGGTGCGCCGCGAAGCCCTCATGGCCGACGTGCAGCGCGAAGTGCTGTCGGTGGTGAAGGGCGCCAAGCCCTGGGGCGTGGACGTGGTCGACGTGCGCATCACGCGTGTCGACTATGTCGAGGCCATCACCGAATCGGTCTACCGCCGCATGGAGGCCGAGCGCAAGCGCGTTGCCAACGAACTGCGTTCGACCGGCTATGCCGAAGGCGAAAAAATCCGCGCCGATGCCGACCGCCAGCGCGAAGTGATCGTGGCCAACGCCTACCGCGACGCGCAGAAGATCAAGGGCGAGGGCGATGCCCAGGCCGCCTCGGCCTACAGCGAGGCCTTCGGCCGCGACCCGCAGTTCGCGCAGTTCTACCGCAGCCTCGAAGCCTACAAGCAGAGCTTCAACAAGAAGAGCGACGTGATGGTGCTCGACCCGTCGTCGGACTTCTTCCGCGCCATGCAGAGCGCGGGCACGCCCGCAGGCAACGCGCCACGCCGCTGATCCGACGGCCGGGTTCCGTCGTGAGCGCTGAAATCTTCTGGAGCGCGCTGGCGCTGGTCCTGGTGATCGAAGGCATCCTGCCTTTCGTATCGCCGGGCGGGTGGCGGCGCGGCTTCGGCCAGCTCATGCAGTTGCGTGACGGCCAGCTGCGTTTCTTCGGACTTTGCAGCATCTTGCTGGGTTTGCTCCTCCTTTGGGTTTTCGGATAGCGCGGTCCCGGTAGAATCCCGGTTTAACCACGCCCCCGATCCCCATGTCCGCCTGGGTCCTCCCGGATCACATTGCCGATGTGCTGCCTTCCGAGGCGCGCCACATCGAAGAACTTCGACGCCAGCTGCTCGATACCGCCCGTGGCTATGGCTACGAGCTGGTGATGCCGCCGCTGCTCGAGCACCTCGAGTCGTTGCTGTCTGGCACCGGCGAGGCGCTCGACCTCCAAACCTTCAAGCTCGTCGACCAGCTCTCCGGCCGCAGCATGGGCCTGCGAGCCGACACCACTCCCCAGGTGGCGCGCATCGACGCCCACCTGCTGAACCGCGAAGGCGTGGCGCGCCTGTGCTACTGCGGACCGGTGCTGCATACCCGCCCCGACCGGCCGCACGCCACGCGCGAGCCGCTGCAGTTCGGCGCCGAAATCTACGGCCATGCCGGGCTCGAAGCCGACACCGAAATCCTGCTGCTGGCACTCGACTGCCTTCACGCGGCGGGAATCGGCGAAGGCCTGATCGTCGACCTGGCGGACGCACGCATCGTGCGGGCGCTGTTTGCCGGCGTGCCGGTCGATGCGGCTGTGCTGGCGCGCGTGCATGCGGCGCTGGTGGCCAAGGACGCGAGCGAACTGCATGCGCTCACGCGCAATTTCCCGGCGGCGTCGCGCGACGGCCTGCGCGCGCTGGTGCAGCTGTATGGCGATGCGTCGGTGCTCGACGAGGCCGCCAAGGCGCTCAAGGGCACGCCCGCTGTGAGCGCGGCGCTGGCCGGGTTGAAGCAGCTGGCTGCCAGCCTTCAGGGCGATTCGGCGCGGCAGATCAGCTTCGACCTGGCCGATCTGCGCGGTTATGCCTACTACAGCGGCATGCGCTTCGGCATCTACGTGCCGGGCGCGGCCGATGCCCTGGTGCGCGGCGGCCGCTACGACGAAGTCGGCGCCGTGTTCGGCCGCAACCGGCCGGCGGTCGGCTTCAGTCTCGACGTGCGCGAGTTGGTCGGCGTGCTGCCGGCCCGGCCGCTGCGCGCCGCCATCCGCGCGCCCTGGAGCGATGCGGCCGGCCTGCGCCAGGCCATTGCCGGGCTGCGCAAGGCCGGCGAGACCGTGGTCTGCGTGTTGCCGGGCCACGGCAGCGAAATCGATGAATTCCATTGCGACCGCGAGCTCGTCGAGCAAGCAGGGCAGTGGCAAGTCCGAGCCATCTGAATTTTTGAAGTAATGGAACGAGCATGAGCGTAACCACCGGAAGAAACGTGGTCGTCGTCGGTACCCAGTGGGGCGACGAAGGCAAGGGCAAGCTGGTCGATTGGCTGACGGAAAGCGCCCAGGGCGTGGTCCGTTTCCAGGGCGGCCACAACGCGGGCCACACGCTGGTCATCAACGGCGTGAAGACCGCGTTGCACCTGATCCCCAGCGGCATCATGCGACCCGGCGTCAAGTGCTACATCGGCAACGGTGTGGTGCTGTCGGCCGCCAAGCTGTTCGAGGAAATCGAAGGGCTCGAAAAGGCCGGCGTCGAGGTGCGTTCGCGCCTGCGCATCAGCGAGGCCTGCCCGCTGATTTTGCCGTTCCACGCCGCGCTCGACATCGCGCGCGAAACCTACCGTGAGAAGGGCGGCAGCGAGAAGATCGGCACCACCGGCCGCGGCATCGGCCCGGCCTACGAAGACAAGATTGCGCGCCGCGCACTACGCGTGCAGGACCTGAAGCACCCCGAGCGCTTCGCGGCCAAGCTGCGCGTGCTGCTCGACCTGCACAACCATGTGCTGACCCAGGTGCTCGGCGCCCCCGCCATCGACTTCGACCTGGTGTTCGACGAGGCCATGCGCCACGCAGTGCTGCTCAAGCCGATGATGGCCGACGTGTCGCGCGAACTGAACGACGCGCACAAGGCCGGCGCCAACCTGCTGTTCGAGGGCGCGCAGGGCACGCTGCTCGACGTCGACCACGGCACCTACCCGTATGTCACCTCGAGCAATTGCGTGGCCGGCAACGCCGCCGCCGGTTCGGGCGTGGGCCCGGGCATGCTGCACTACATCCTGGGCATCACCAAGGCCTACTGCACGCGCGTGGGCGGCGGTCCATTCCCGACGGAACTCGACTGGGCCACGCCCGGCACGCCCGGCTACCACATGAGCACCGTGGGCGCCGAAAAGGGCGTGACCACCGGCCGCAGCCGCCGCTGCGGCTGGTTCGACGCTGCGCTGCTCAAGCGCTCGGCGCAGGTCAACGGCCTGTCGGGCCTGTGCATCACCAAGCTCGACGTGCTCGACGGCCTCGAAAAGCTCGAGCTCTGCACCGGCTACGAACTCGACGGCGAGACCACCGACATCCTGCCGATGGGCGCGGACGAAATCGAACGCTGCACGCCCATCTACGAAACCCTCGAAGGCTGGAGCGAAAGCACGGTCGGCGTCACGCAGTACGACAAGCTGCCGGTCAATGCGCGGCTCTACCTGCAGCGCATCGAGCAGATCACGGGCGTGCCGATCCACATGGTGTCGACCAGCCCCGATCGCGACCACACGATCATGATGCGCCACCCTTACCTTGCCGACTGAACAGGAACGAACCAGACCATGTTGACCGAAGACGGCAAGCATCTCTACGTCAGCTACGACGAGTACCACAACCTGATCGAGAAGCTCGCGATCAAGGTGCACCAGTCGGGCTGGCAGTTCGACACCATTCTTTGCCTGGCGCGCGGCGGCATGCGCCCCGGCGACGTACTCTCGCGCATCTTCGACAAGCCGCTGGCGATCATGTCGACCAGTTCGTACCGCGCCGACGCCGGCACGATCCAGGGGCATCTGGACATCGCCCGCTTCATCACCACGCCCAAGGGCGAGATCGCCGGGCGGGTGCTGCTGGTGGACGACCTGGCCGACTCGGGCCACACGCTGCACGCGGTCATGGACATGCTGCGCAACAACTACAAGCCGATCACCGAGCTGCGCAGCGCGGTGCTCTGGACCAAGGCGCTGTCGACCTTCACGCCCGACTACTCGGTCGAGTACCTCGCAACCAATCCGTGGATTCACCAGCCGTTCGAGGGCTACGACTCGCTCGGGCCTGAAAAGCTGCTCGAGAAGTGGTCGGTCTGAGCTGATCTCGCCTGGGGCAGCGACTCATCAGTTCCCCGGGGCGCACGCGCATGTAGGCGCATGGCGCGTATGCGCCGCCATGGCTTGCAGTCCCCGCCGCAACGATGTAGAACGATAGCGTTAAGGCTTGAAGTTCACAGGCAGTTTTGGGGCAATTCGCGGCTCCAAAGGAGTCAGGCATGTTGGCAGCCGAATGCGCGTGGGCCATCTTGCGCGCCGAGCACGTTCGCACCCGGGAATTGCTGGATTGCCTCCGCGAGGCGATGAAGGCAGAAGGTGAGGCGAGCGTTCGGCAACGCGCAACGTCCGCCATCGAAATCATCGAGCGGCTTCGGGCCTTCGAAGAAAACACGCATCGCCCCAAAGGCGTTGTCATGCTGAACATGCTGCGCGGCAGGTCGCGCGACGCCGACGAGCTCCTCGAACAGCTCGATGCGGAGAGCGAGTGCTGCAATGGCCTCATCTCGCAGGCGCGGCTGCTGCTCGAGCGCGCCCGATCCGGCGACACGGATGCGGCCGGGCAGGCCGGCGCCCTGTTGCGGCAGCACCGGCAGTTCATGTCGACGCATCTGGACAAGGAAGACACGCTCCTGCACTCGCAAACCGCGCTGCTGCTCACGGCCGAAGAGTGGGCGACCGTGGTCTCGTCGATCTCGAACGAGGTCGGTGCAGCGAAAAAGCGCGAGCATCGGCGTTCAACGGTGCGCGGGTAAGCCTCGCGAGACCCCGCGACCCGTGCCTACGCTCCGGCTGAATCGAACATCGCGGTGTAGCGCCGCTGCATCTCTTCCGGCGTCAGCTTCTCGATGCTGTGGCCCACGTTCCAGCGGTGCCCAAAGGGGTCGCGGAACACGCCGGAGCGCTCCCCATAGAACTGGTCTTGCGGCGCCATGTCGAGTATTGCGCCGGCCGCCACGGCGCGGGCCACCACCGCATCCGCATCGTCCACATGCAGATGCAGCGTCACCGCGGTGCCGCCCAGCGTCTTGGCGCTGCGGATGTTGTATTCGGCGAACTCGTCCGAAATCATCAGGATTGCGCCGTTGTGAAAGTCGAGTTCTGCATGCCCGATGCGGCCGCTCGGTTCGGTGAGCCGGAAGATTTCCTTGACCTCGAAGACCTTGCAATAGAAGTCGATGGCCGCGCCGGCGTTGTCGACGCAGAGGTACGGGAACAGTTCATGGATGGCCATGGTGGTTGCCTTTCGCGACGGGAACGCGGTTGTCGTGGCGCCGATTCTGGGCCACCACGCCGCTAGCGTCTTGAACGAATTTGACCTTTTGTTGTGCCCGCCGGAACATGCCGCGGCGACGCGGCCCCCGTCCGCCGCCACGCCTGCGGCGACATGCCCGCGAGCGCGGAGAACTCGCGGCTCAGGTGTGCCTGGTCGCTGTAGCCGGCGGTGAGTGAAATCTCCGACCAGCTTTGCGCGGGGTCGCCGGCCAGCGTCAGCGCACGATTGAAACGCATCACGCGTGCGTACTCCTTGGGGCTGAGGCCGATGGCGCCGCGAAAGAGCGCGATGAAGCGGCGGTGGCTGTAGCCGCTGCGAGTTACCAGTCCCTCAATCGAAGGATTTTCATGGGTCAGCGGTCCGAGAGTTGCGGCGATGGCCGGATGCAGGCCGCGCAGGCCGGCGCCGAACGAGTCGATGACACGCTGCGCGAACAAGGCTTCGAAGACTGCCAGCTGCCTGTCGAGGTCGCCCGCGGCATGAACCTGCTCGAGCGCGGCATCGGTCTGCCGCGCGCCCCACAACGCATCGAGCGGCGTGTGCTGGCTGGCCAATGCGTCTTCCGGCGCACCGAGCAAGGCTCGGGCTGCGCCGGGCTGAAGCAGCGCGCCGACGGAGCGCGTGGCCACCGACGCGTCGCGCATGTACGAGGCGGCGCGCGTGCCGCCGACGATCGCGTAACCGCAGGTCTGGCCGCGCGTGTCGTCGGCGCTACCGAATAGCTTCAGCGGCGGACCCGACAGGCGGAACACCACGTGCATGCCGCCCGTAGGCAGCACGTGTTCGCGCGCGCCCGGCCGTTCGGTCGGTACGCCTTCGGGCGCCGAGGCCCACAGCAGCTTCACGAAGGGCTGCAGATGGGGAGAAGAGGGCCGCGTCAGCTGCATCAGCGCATTGTGAGGCGGAAGCCGCGGCAAAGGCTCAGTCCCACCAGACGGCGAGCACGTGTGTGTCACGGCCTTTCCGGATGTCCGATGGAATGTCGCTGTCTGCGGTCTTCCAGATCTCGTCGGGTTCGAGCGGCGCGAGTGCTTCGGCCAGCTCGTCCTCCGACAGGGAGCCGACCACGAAAACAGTGTCGGCGAAAGGCCAGCAATCCTCGCCCGGATCGAGCTCCGCAATCTGCGCGTAAACGGTCGTGACGTCTGGCCGCCGGGCGATGCGCGCGAAGATATCGCGAAACGCACCCATGCCCGGATGTTCGATGAGATTGCAGCCGATGGAGCCCAGGTCGTCATTCCCGTCGAAGAACTCTTCGATGGAAACGATCTGCGGCTCCGGCTTCGGTGCGAGCCGTTCGATCAGACGGTTTCGTTTGGAGGTGTCCACGTTGTAATCCTGTATTGAAGGTTTTGAGCGCCAGCAGCGGTAGCCTGGAAGACTTTCTCACAACCAGGCGGCAGGGGCGTGACCGGTCGAGGGGTCGACCGAACGCACGGCCGCGCTAGCATCGGGGCCATGAGCAAGCCCTCCACGACCCTGATTCACCACCCGTACACCCCGCCTGCCAACTTCGCCGCACCGCAGCCGGGCATCTACAAGGCCTCGACCGTGTTTTTCACCGACGTGGCCGCCATGCGCGCACGCGACTGGAAGACCAAGGCGGGCTATACCTACGGCCTGCACGGCACGCCGACCACGTTCACGCTCGAAGAACGCCTGGCCACGCTCGAGGGCGGCACCGAGTGCCTGCTGGTGCCGAGCGGGCTCGCCGCGATTTCCCTGGTCGCTTTCGCTTTCCTGAAGAGCGGCGACGAGGTGCTGATTCCGGACAACGCCTATGGCCCCAACAAGGCGCTCGCCACCGGCGAACTGGCCAACTTCGGCATCACGCACCGCATGTACGACGCGATGAATCCGGCCGACCTGGCCGCCAAGCTCTCGGATCGCACGCGGCTCGTGTGGGTCGAGGCGGCGGGCTCGGTGACGATGGAGTTCCCCGATCTGCCGGCGCTGGTGGACCTCTGCCGCACCCGCGGCGTGGTCACGGCGCTCGACAACACCTGGGGCGCGGGCCTGGCGTTCGCGCCCTTCGATTTCAACGGCAGCGGGCAGGGCGTGGACATCTCGGTGCATGCGCTCACCAAGTATCCGAGCGGTGGCGGCGACGTGCTGATGGGCAGCGTCACCACGCGCGACGAGCGGCTGCACCGCGCGCTGAAGCTCACCCACATGCGCATGGGCTTCGGTGTGGGCGTGGGCGACGTGGAAACCCTGCTGCGCTCGCTGCCCAGCATCGGCTTGCGCTATGCCGCCCACGACCGCACGGCGCGCGAGCTGGCGCGATGGCTCGCCGGCCGGGAGGAGGTAGCCCAGGTGCTCCACCCGGCGCTTGAAGAATCCCCCGGCCATGCGAACTGGCGTGCGCTGTGCGGCGAAACCGACCTGGCCGCCGGCCTGTTCTCCATCGTTTTCGACGAGCGCTACAGCACCGAGCAGGTCGACCGCTTCTGCGACAGCCTCAACCTGTTCCGGCTCGGCTATTCGTGGGGCGGGCCGGTCAGCCTCGTGGTGCCCTACGACATCGGCCTGATGCGCGACGCGAACGTGGCGCGTTGGCCCCACAAGGGCACGCTCGTGCGCTTCTCGATCGGCCTGGAGGACGTGGAAGACCTGCGCGCCGATCTGCTGCAGGCACTGTCACGGATGTAAGGCCGCTCTAGGCAGGCCATGGCAAGAAAGCAGCGCAAGAGCAAGAGCCAGTCCGTCGCGGTACACGCCGTGCGCGGGAGGGCGCCGGCGCGGCCGTCCGATGCCGCGGTATCGCGCGTACTGAAGATCCCTGCGCAGGTGCTGGAGGCGGTGGCGCAGGGCGGTCCGCTCGAGGGCGTGCCGGACATCACGGCCACGCGGCTCCTGCTCGGCGGATTGGTGGCGCTTTTCGCGCTGATTGCACTCTCGTTGGGTGCGGCAGTCCTGCTGCAGGACGACGGGTCGAACCTGCATGGCAATGAAGCGATCGTCGCGCTGGCCATCCTCGCGCTCTTCGCGGGGCTGGGCGGCGGGCTCTGGTATCTGCTGCGCCAGTTGGCGAACGCGGGCCAGGGCTCGATCCGGATCGACGCCGAGGGCATGCGCTGGGGCGATCCCGCGCTGCCGCAGGCGGTGGCCTGGAACGAGGTGTGCCGCACGCGCAGCGGCCTGCACGACGTGCGAACCGAATTCGTCTCGAGCGACGCGATCGTCAAGCGGCTGGTCTTCCACCGTACCGTGGGCGCTTCCGAGGATGCGGAAATCAGGCTGCCGCTGGCTCTGACGATCGACACCGGGCGCGTCGTTCGCTTCCGCAACCGCGCCGTGCTCCTGCGCGCGCTGCTGCTGCGGCTCGCCACCCAGCCGCGGCCGCGGCTGCGCTTTGCGGCCGAGCTGTTCATCGACGCCGGCATCGATCCGGAGACCTGGGAGCCCATGCTGGCCCCGAGACGCTGGATGTGGTTTTCTTCCCTGGCCGCGCTGCTGCCGGCGTTGGCCGTGATCATCCTCTGGCCCGTGGGCGAGCACGTCGGCTGGATGGTCGCCGCTCTGATCCTGGCCATGGTGATGGGGGCTGGCGCCATGGGCTGGTTCATGCACCAGCGCTATCCCGGTTTGCAAGGTGTGTTCGAGTTCGAAACACCGTCCGGTTCCTCGCCTTGAGACTGCACCGTTATCGCTTACAGTAGGCTACGCACAGTCACCGTGACTGTCTCGCCTCAAGGAGAAGCAGTGGCAACACCAAATTACGGCTACGAGAAGCGCCAGAAGGAGCTGGCCAAGAAGAAGAAAAAGGAAGAGAAGCTCCGCGAAAAGGCCAATCGCAAGCTCTCTCCCAGCAGCGAAGGGCTCGCTCCGGGTGACCCGGAAACCGACGTGGCCTCGCTCGAGCGCGATCCACCCACGGTGCCCGATCTGCCGACCAAGAACGGTTGATTCGCCATCGACGCTTTCGATGAAAAGCCGCTGCAGGCCTCCGGGCTCGCAGCGGCTTTTTATTTGTTCGGGGCCGCCTTATTTGGCGGCGAGCAGCTTGCGCAGTTCCGGCCAGACGTTGTCGAGCAGCTGCGGCTGCGCCGCGGCCGTGGGATGAATGCGGTCGGCCTGGAACAGCGAGAGCGCATCGGGTGCGTCGGCCACCCCCTTGAGCAGGAAGGGCACGAGCGCCGCCTTGGTCGTGCTGGCCACCTTGCCGAACATGGCCTCGAAGCGCCGCGTGTATTCGCCGCCGTAGTTGGGCGGCACCTGGATGCCGACGATCAGCACCTTGGCACCGGCCGCTTGCGCCGACTGGGTGATCTGCAGCAGGTTTTCCTCGGTGTTCTGGAGCGGCAGGCCGCGCAGCGCGTCATTGGCGCCAAGCTCGACCACCACGTGGCTGGGCTTGTGCTGCGCCAGCAGCGACGCAAAGCGGGCACGTCCGCCCGAACTGGTGTCGCCGCTGATGCTGGCGTTGATCACCGTGGCCGCGATTTTTTGTTGGGCGAGCCGCTTTTCGAGCAGGGGAACCCAGCCTTCGCCGCGCTTCAGGCCGTATTCGGCGCTCAGCGAGTCGCCAAGCACCAGAATGACCGGCTTGCGAGGCGAGGCCGCCTGCGCACTTTGGGCCTGGGCCGTCGCCGATGTCCCTGCGATGCCGAATGCGGCAGTGGTCAAGATAAAGTCACGTCGATTCAAAACGAAAAGCCTTTCCATGTCCCAACCCCCGTCTGAAGCCATTGTCGCCGTCGAGCACGTGTTCAAGTCCGTTACCGACTCGACCGGTACGCTGGACATTCTGCAGGACATCGATTTCACCCTGGGCTCGCGGGAAACCGCCGCCATCGTGGGTGCTTCCGGCTCCGGCAAGAGCACCTTGCTGTCGATCATCGCGGGGCTCGACACGCCCACGCGCGGCACCGTCAAGCTCGCGGGTGACGACATCTTTGCCATCGACGAGGACGAGCGCGCCGCGCTGCGCGCCCAGCGCGTGGGTTTCGTGTTCCAGAGCTTCCAGCTGCTCGGCAACCTGAGCGCGCTCGAGAACGTGATGCTGCCGCTCGAACTGGCCGACCGCAAGGACGCGCGCAAGGCCGCCACCGAGATGCTCGGGCGGGTCGGGCTCGGGCAGCGCCTCGGCCATTACCCCAAGGTGCTCTCGGGCGGCGAACAGCAGCGTGTGGCCTTGGCCAGGGCCTTCGTGGTGCAGCCGGCCCTGCTGCTGGCCGACGAGCCCACCGGCAGCCTCGATTTCGCGACGGGCGAGCAGGTCATGCGGCTGATGTTCGATCTGAACCGGGAACTGGGCACCACGCTCGTGCTCGTCACGCATGACCGCGGCATTGCCGCCCAATGCGAGCGCCGCATCACCATCGAGGCCGGGCGCATGGCACTCAACGAGTCGAAGCCCGTGCTCGTGGCCTCGCTCGAAGCATGATCGTTCCCCGGTTCTGGGCCGAAGGCCGCATCCAGGAGCACGTCGCGGGCAAGCAGATCACCGTGGTTCGCTACGGCTGGTCGGACGACAGCCCGATCGCCGCGCAGGCGCATGCCGACCAGCGCACGCGAGAGGCGTTCGACCGCATCGCCGGCGGCGAAGAGCTCAACCGCCGCGAGCGCAAGCTGGCCTACAACGGGGCCGAAGGCGTGCCCATCCGCGAGGAAATCGTCGAGCGGCAGGGCGACACCGTCGTCACGCGCAACAGCTACGGCGCGCGCTGCCTCAACACGCCCGACGTGCTGTTCGTCGACATCGATTTCGACGAACCCCTGCGCGGCAGCGTGGTCGGCTTTGCGCTGGCACCCGCGCTGATCGCAGGCATCGTCGGCGGCTGGACCGCCAAGACCTGGATAGGCGGGCTGATCGCCGCCCTCGTGGTCTTCATCGTCGCCTACCGCATCGGACTGGCCAAGAAGCGCGGCGAGGCCAGCGACAACCCCGCACCCGAGAAGCGTGCGGCCGAGCGCATCGGGCGCTTCGTCCAAAGCCACCCCGACTGGCACCTGCGCCTGTACCGCACGCCGGCCGGCTTCCGGGTGCTGGCGATGCACGACGTCTTCAGCCCGGCGGACGCGGCGGTGGCCGACTGCTTTCAAGCGCTGGGCGTCGACGAGGTCTATGCGCGCATGTGCCGCAACCAGAACTGCTTTCGCGCCCGCCTGAGCGCCAAGCCCTGGCGCATCGGCATCGGCGAGCACATGCGGCCGCGGCCGGGCGTCTGGCCCGTGTCGCCCGAGAAGCTGCCGGTGCGCGATGCCTGGGTCGCGCGCTACGAGAAGGCCGCCGAGGGCCATGCCGCCTGCCAATACCTGGAAAGCGCCGGCAACAGCGCCCGGGTGCATCCGAACGCGCTGGCCGTGCAGGAACTGCACGATGAACGGACCCGCGCACACAGCGGATTGCCGATCGCCTGAGGATCGGGTGGGCCCGCGCGGGTAGGGATAATCGGGGGATGTCTTCCCCCAAAGTGATCTTCGGCTTCCATGCCGTGGGCGTGCGCATCAAGACCGCGCCCAAATCGGTGCTCGAAGTGATGTTCGACACCAGCCGGCGCGACGCGCGCATGAAACAGTTCGTCGCACGTGCCCAGGAGGCCGGTGTGCGGCTGGTCGAGGCCGACGGCCTGCGGCTCGCCAAGCTCGCCGGCAGCCACGGACATCAGGGCGTGGTCGCGCGGGTCGAGCCCGCCGCGCAGATTCACTCGCTCGACGAGCTGCTCGAAGGCCTCGAAGAGGCCGGCACCGTGCCGCTGCTGCTGGTGCTCGACGGCGTGACCGATCCGCACAACCTCGGCGCCTGCCTGCGCGTGGCCGACGGCGCGGGAGCGCATGCGGTCATCGCGCCCAAGGACCATGCGGCCGGCATCAACGCCACCGTGGCCAAGGTGGCGAGCGGCGCCGCCGAAACCGTGCCGTACTTCATGGTGACGAACCTGGCGCGCACGCTGAACGAGCTCAAGGAGCGCAGCATCTGGTGCGTCGGCACCAGCGATGACGCCCCCGGAACCATCTACCAGAGCGACTTCAAGCGGCCCCTGGCGCTGGTGCTCGGCGCCGAGGGCGAGGGCATGCGCCAGCTCACCCGCAAGACCTGCGACGAGCTCGTGAGCATTCCGATGGCCGGCGCGGTCGAGAGCCTGAACGTCTCGGTGGCCAGCGGCGTGTGCCTCTACGAAGCCATGCGGCAGCGCGGCGCCTGAGGCTGCGCCGCTAGCCCCTGGACAAGGGACTGGCCTTGCGGTGGAAGTACACGAGCTCCGCCATGCGCCGCATGGGCGGCGTACCCAGCAGCCGGTTGAACATCCAGTCGTTCTGGAAGTGGTCGAAAGCCCAGCGCAGTGCGCGCTTGAGCCGAAACCGCGGATACGTGCGCACGAACCAGCCGGCCGGGTCTTCCACTTCGCCCCGCACAAAGCGCGCGATGGCGTCGCCGGCGCGTTCGCCGTGCAGCAGGGCCGTATGAATGCCGCCGGCCGTCACCGGCGACACCATGCCCGCCGCATCGCCCACCAGCAGCGCGCGCTCGCGCGCCACCACGGGCAGCACGCCGCCGCACGGGATCATTCCCGCGCGAACCGCCACGGGTGGGGCGTCGCCCGCCGAGACCACCGAGGCGATCTTGCGCAACAGCGGATCGAGCCGGAGCGCCGGCGCGTCCTGCGTGCCCATGCGGCGCGCGAGCCCGACCTGGCTCACGCCGACGCCGTCGAGCGCCCATCCGATGTAGCCCGGCGCCAGTTGGCGATCGACGAAGCAATGCAGGAAACCGGGCGCCATGCGCGCGCCCTGGTATTCGTGCTCGACGCCGTAGAGAAAGCGCGTGTTGCGCGAGAGCCCGAGGGCCTTGGCAACGCGCGAATGCGGGCCGTCCGCGCCCACGATGTAGCGGGCTGAAATGCAAGGCCCCTGGGCCACCGGGACTTCCCAGCGGCCGTTCATCCACAGCGCCTGTTCGAACAGGGTGCCAAGCTGCACGTCGACCCCGCTGGCGCGGGCGGAATCGACCATCCAGTCGAGCAGGGCGGGCGCATCGGTGGCCCAGAACCAGTAGCCCGGTGCATGCAGGTCCACATGGCGCATGTCGGGCGAATAAAGCCGCACGCCGTCGATGCGGCGCACCAGGGCGGGCGGTACTTCCGCGAGCCATGGCACCGTATCGACCGCGTCCTTCACGATGATGCCGGTGGTGTGCAGCTTGGCGCCGGCGCTCGACTTCTTCTCCAGCACCATGACGCTGAGGCCCGCCAGTGCCGCGGCGCGGGCGCAGGCCAGCCCGGCAAAGCTTGCCCCGACCACGAGCAGGTCGACCTGCGCAACCGAAGGCCGTGGGCCGGCTATCGGTGGCGCCAGATGCGTGACAGCGGGAAATGCGGATTCTTCGAGGCGGGAAAAGGAACTGGAAACGAGCATGGGCGAGCTGACCTGTGGCGTTGCGCACCGCGACTTGCGGTGCGCACGCGAAGTTAGCTACGCCATGTACGCGCGGCGTGAAGCCTGCGTGAAGTGGAAGGCAGGCAGCGAATTCAGGAAGGATCTTTGCTGCGTGTGCGCGCCACCGCGCTGAAGATGCCGATGCCCAGGATGATCAACGCACCGATGCCGATGTAGAGGTCGGGCACGCCGGCCACCGAGGCGCCCCAGGCGAGGCCGGCCAGGAAGATCAGAAAACCGATCATGTAGAGCGCAAAAGACATGCTTGTCCCCGGAAGCTGTTGATGACTCGCAGTATCCCGGCGGGCAGCGGAGCGAGCACAGGCCGTCGTCGCCAGTCGCTGTGGGAACTTGCCTACTGCGTTTGGCACGGGCGCGTCAGCCCGATCCCCTATATTGGATGGATTGCCTCGCCGACTCCGAAGGAACGAACATGCGCCTTATCCCCTGCACCGAGGAAGCCCACTCGGGCGCCATCCTTGCCATCCTCAACGAAGCCATCGCCAATTCGACCGCGCTGTACGACTACAAGCCCCGCGCGCCCGAGAACATGGTGGCGTGGTTCGCCACCAAGCGCGCCGGCGGCTTTCCCGTGATCGGCGCCGAAGACGAGGGCGGCAAGCTGCTGGGTTTTGCGAGCTACGGGGCGTTTCGCGCCTTTCCCGCCTACAAGTACACGGTGGAGCACTCGGTCTACGTCGAGGCCGGTCACCGCGGCGCCGGCCTCGGCCGCACGCTCATGGAAGCGATCATTGCCGAGGCTGTCGCGCGCGACGTGCATGTCATGGTCGGCGCCATCGATGCCGCGAATGCCGGCAGCATCGGGCTTCACGAACGGCTGGGCTTCGAACATGCCGGCACCGTGCGGCAGGCCGGATTCAAGTTCGGCCGCTGGCTCGACGTGGCCTTCTACCAGCGGATTCTTTCGACGCCGCTGAATCCGGTCGACGGCTAGGCGGCGCGTCCGGTTCTCAGGCGGGCGTTTCGTCGCTCGCCCGGTCCAGCATCTGGATGGTGCCGGCATCGAGCTTCAGCTGGGTGGCGACGACCAGTTCCTCCAACTGCGCGATCGAGGTTGCGCTGGCAATCGGTGCCGTGACCGAAGGCCGCGCAATCTGCCACGCAATCGCGACCTGACCCGGCTTGGCGTTGTACTGCTGGGCCACCTTGTCGAGCGCTTCGAGAATGCGCAGCCCGCGCGGGTTGAGGTATTTCTTGGTGGTGTTGGCGCCGCGTGCGCTCTTGGCCGCGTCGGCTTCGGTGCGGTACTTGCCGGTCAGAAAGCCGGCTGCCAACGCGTAGAAATTGATCACGCCCACCTCCCGCTTCACGCACAGCGGCTCGAGCGCGTCTTCGAACACGGCGCGGTCGTACAGGTTGTACAGCGGCTGCAGGCTCTCGTAACGCGCAATGCCCAGCCGCTCCGACACGTCCAGCGCTTCGGCCAGCCGCGGCGCGCTGAAGTTCGAGGCCCCAATGGCGCGCACCTTGCCGGCCTTGATCAGGTCGTCGAAGGCGCCCAGCGAATCTTCGAGCGGCGTGGCGGCATCGTCGTCGTGCGACTGGTACAGGTCGATGAAGTCCGTCTGAAGCCGCTGGAGCGAGGCTTCCACCGCTTCACGGATGTAGCCGGGCGAGAGGCCCACCTTGCCTTCGCCCATCGGCTTGCCCACCTTGGTGGCCAGCACCACGCGGTTGCGCTTGCCGCTCTGCTTGAGCCACTTGCCGATGATGGTCTCGGACTCTCCGCCGGTGTGCCCCGGCACCCAACTCGAATAGACATCGGCCGTGTCGATGAAGTTGAACCCCGCATCGAGCCAGGCGTCGAGCAGGCGGAACGAGGTGGCTTCGTCCACCGTCCAGCCGAAGACGTTGCCACCGAAGGCGAGCGGGGAGACCAGGAGGCCCGAGCGGCCCAGAGAGCGAAGTTGCGACATGAAGTTTCTTCCCTAAAAAAGAGCGAGGATCAGACAAAACCGATGGCACCGAGCAGCGCGCCCGCGCCGAGCAGCCACAGCAGGTGAACGCGCGTGCGCCACACGACAAGGGTCGCCACCGCGCTCAGCAGCCACAGGTGCCAGGCGGGCGCGTCGCCCGAATGGTTGCCCGCCGCGAGCACCCAGCCGGTGGCAATCAACAGGCCCACCACCACCGGCGCCATGCCTTGCTTGAAGGCACGCACGCCGCGCCTGTCGCGGTTACGGTGGCCCCAGCGCGTGGCAAGGTAGGTGAGGGTGGTGCTCGGCAGCATGATGCCGACCATGGTGACCAGCAGCCCGAAAAAACCGAGCAGCCAGGCGCCCGGCCCGGCGCCGATGCCTCCGCCCGCGTTGAGCCCGACGTTCCAGCCCATGAGCGCGACGAAGAGCACGTTCGGGCCCGGCGCGGCTTGCGCGATGGCCACCGACGAGCTGAATTGCGCGTCGGTGAGCCAGCCGTGCTGCGCAACGAGGTAGCGGTGCATGTCGGGCACGGTGGTGATCGCGCCGCTGATCGACAACAGCGAAAGCAGCAGGTACTGGCCGAAAAGCGCCAGCCAGTCGTGCCATTGCATCACGATCGTCATATGGCTCATGCGGCCCCCACGCTCGGCACTGGCGTGTCCTCGCTGCCCCCCGAGGGGGCGCTCGCACCTTGGGGCGGCCCGGCGGTGCTCATGGCGCAATCCTCCGCCACGTCCATGCGCACGCCACGCCGCCCACCGCCAGCAGCACCCAGCCGAGCGGAATCTTCAATAGGGCGATGGCACCGAACACCAGCGCCACGAACACCAGGCAGGCGGCAAAGCCCAGCGGATGCTTGCGCAGCTGCGGAATCAGCTTGATGCCGGTGGCGGCGATCAGCCCGCCCGACACCGCGCCCATGCCGCGCAGCGCGCCCGCCACCTGCGGGTTGCCCGCGTAATGGGCATAGAGCACGGCCAGCATCAGGATGACGACGAGCGGTATTGCGAGCATGCCGGCCACGGCGGCGATCCCGCCGCGCAGTCCGAAGTAGCGGTCGCCGATCATCAGCGCGAGGTTGACCACGTTGGGGCCCGGCATCACCTGGGCCACGGCCCAGTCCTCGAGAAACTGCTCGGGCGTGAGCCAGCGCTTTTTCTCGACCATTTCGCGTTGGACGATGGCCAGGACGCCACCGAATCCCTGCAGCGCGAGCCAGGTGAATGAAACAAAAAGGTCGCGTGGCGACTTCGGTTGCGGAGGGTCGGACGGCGCTGCCGCGCCTGAGGGGGACGGATGCATGTGGGTGCGATTATCGTAGCCACTTGCAACTTGCCGGGGACTGCGCTGACATGTCCCTGCGTCATTCAACGGGAGACTTCATGGTCATGCAAATTCGCGCACTCTTCGATCTCTGCAAGGAGGCCGTGGCCTCCTGGTCGAACGACTACGCTCCCAGCATGGGCGCCGCACTGGCCTACTACACGGTGTTCTCGATTGCGCCGCTGCTGCTGATCGTCATTGCCGTGGCCGGGCTGGTGTTCGGCGAGGAGGCCGCGCGAGGCGAAATCTTCCTGCAGCTTTCGGGCCTCATGGGAGAGCAGGGCGCGGCTGCCGTGCAGGGCATGTTGCAGGCGGTCAACAAGCCCACCGAGGGCGTCGTGGCCACGGTGGCCGGCATCGGCCTGCTGGTGATCGGCGCGACCACCGTCTTCGGCGAACTGCAGGATGCGCTCGACCGCATCTGGCGCGCGCCGGCCCGCGCAAAGAACAAGGGGCTGTTCAACCTGCTGCGCGTGCGCTTGCTGTCGTTCAGCATGATCATGGGCATCGGCTTCCTGCTCATGGTGTCTCTGGTGGCCAGTGCGGCGCTCGCCGCGCTGGGCAAATGGTGGTCGCCGGTGTTCGGTGCCTGGGCCACCCTGGCGCAGGCGGTGAACTTCGTCTTCAGCTTTGCCATGGTGACGGTGATCTTCGCGATGATCTACAAGATCATGCCGCGCGCCAGGGTGCAGTGGCGCGACGTGTGGGTGGGGTCGGCCGTCACCGCATTGCTCTTCACCATCGGCAAGCACCTCATCGGCCTCTATATCGGCAAGAGCAGCGTGGCTTCGGGCTACGGCGCCGCGGGCTCGCTGGTGGTGGTGCTGGTGTGGGTGTATTACTCGGCGCAGATTTTTCTTCTGGGCGCCGAGTTCACCTGGGTGTATGCCAAGACCTACGGCTCGCTCAAGAACGCCAGGGACAGCGCCAGCGCGAATCCTTCGCCGACCCGGTCGGAGCCGCTGCTCCAGCGCTAGCCGGCAAAACCGCCTTCGTCCAGAAAGCGTTGCTCCTCGGCGCTGCTGGTGCGCCCGAGCAGCTTGTTGCGGTGTGGAAAGCGGCCGAAGCGCGCAATGATGTCGCGGTGCAAAACCGCGAAGCGCTGGGTGTTGGCATCGAGCGCCGCGTTGAGCTCGACCGAGCGCTCCTGGTCCGCCAGCGATTCGGAGTGCATGAACGGCAGGTAGAAAAAGCGCCGCAACTCGCCGTCGACCTTCAGGTCGAGGCCGGCCTCGATCGCTGCGCGGGCAATGGCCAAGGCCTTGGCGTCCGTCGCGAGCATGCGTGCGTTGCCGCGCCAGGTGTTGCGCGGGAACTGGTCGAGCAGCACCAGCAGCGCGAGGGCGCCGCCGGCGTCGCGCGCCCAGTGGTCGAGCTCGCCGCGGGCGGCTGCTTCGTGCGCGGCAAGAAAGCGCCCGCCGAATTCGGCGTCGAAGGCGTCGCTCTTGGCAAACCATCGATCGGGTCCGGCGTTGCGCCAGAAGTCGACGACGTCGTGGGCGGTGGGAAGGTCGGCAGGGTTCATCGCCGCATTCTCTTTCAGCTTGCGTCGCTGCGTCATTGCGCCGGGCCTGAAAAAGTCGCGGTGGTGGCCGACACGCGCATGCGCCCGCGCTGCCTATGCTGGAGCGGTTTCATAACTCAGGAGATAACGCTCATGAACCGATATGGCACCCTTTTGCGCGCAACCCTCGTTGCCGCCGTGGCCAGTGCCGCGCTGGCCGGCTGCGGGATGATGTCCAGGTCGAACACCGCGAGCTTCAGCGGAGCGATGAACGCCGCCAGCGAAGTGCCGCCCAACATGACACGCGGCAGCGGCCTGGCCGAAGCCTGGCTCAACCGGGACACCAATGTCCTGAAGTACAAGATCACCTACAACGGCCTCAGCGGCCCGGCCACGGCCGCCCACTTCCACGGGCCCGCTCCCGCGGGCGCCAACGCCGGCGTGGTGCTGCCCTTTGCCAGGGCGGAGAGCCCGATCGAAGGCCAGGCCACGCTCACGCCCGCACAGGCAGCCGACCTGATCGCCGGCAAGTGGTACGCCAACATCCACACCGCCGCCAATCCGGCCGGCGAAATCCGGGGCCAGATGCTGCCCAAGATGTGAGGGGCGGTGGTCAGCTTGCGGTCGCGGGGCTGGTGTCAAATGACGCCATATGACAACGACGAAGAAGAAGACGCCCCGGGAGCCCCGTGCCGCACGCAAGACCACCCTCAATCCCTTCGCGGCGCGCCGCGAAGACATGCGCGCCGCGCGCAAAGCCCTGGTGCTGCAGGGCGGAGGCGCCCTCGGCGCCTACCAGGCCGGCGTGTATGCCGCGCTCAGTGAAACCGATCTGCAGCCGCACTGGATCGCCGGCGTCTCGATCGGCGCCATCAACGCGGCGCTGATCGCGGGCAACGCCCCCGGGAAACGGGTCGAGCGGCTGCGGGAGTTCTGGCACCTGGTGTCTTCCGGACCGGCGCAGCGCCTGCCCTCGTGGTTGGGCGACCGCGCCACGCAGAACCAGTGGAGCGCCGCCATGGCGACGCTGGTCGGCATTCCCGGTTTTTTCGAGCCGCGCTATTCGCCCGCGCTGCTGATGGGCGCCGCGGCACCGCTTCTGAGCTACTACGACACCGCGCCGCTCAAGCTCACGCTCGAGCGCCTGATCGACTTCGACCGCATCAACGCCTGCGAGGCGCGGTTCAGTGTGGGAGCGGTCGACGTGCGCACCGGAAACTCGGTGTACTTCGACAACACGCGCCAGCGCATCGGCCCGGAACACATCATGGCCAGCGGCGCGCTGCCGCCGGGCTTTGCGCCGGTCACCATCGACGGCGACGACTACTGGGACGGCGGCATCGTCTCGAACACGCCGCTCCAATACGTGCTCGACATCCATCCGCGCTCCGAGCCGCTGGTGGTGCTGCAGGTCGATCTCTTCAACGCGCGCGGCGAGATGCCGCGCACGCTGTCGGGCGTGCTGGAGCGGCAGAAGGACATCACCTACTCGAGCCGCACCCGCATGAACACCGATGCGCTGGCCGCCAACCTGAACCTGCAGCAGGCCATTGCGGACCTGATCACCAAGCTGCCGGCCAGCCTTCGCAACGATCCGAGCGTGCTTGCGGTGCAGTCGCAGCTGACGCACGAGCCCATCGACATCTTTCATTTGATCTACCGCGACAAGCCCTACGAGGCCGAATCGAAGGACTACGAGTTCTCGCGCGCCGCCGTCGAAGAACACTGGGAGGCCGGCGCGCGCGACATGCGCACGACGCTGGCGCATCCCGAGACGCTGCGCAGCGACGCCACCGTGAACGGCGTGACCACCTTCGATCTCGGCGAGCATGGCTCGGGCCGGGTCAAGCGTCCGGGACTGTCCCGCTGAAGCAGCCGATTTCAGCTTCGACTAAGAAACCAGCGCCAGACTGGCTCGGTCACGCAAACAGGAGGAAATGTCAGTGAACATCGAAGACGTACGGCGGCAGGCCTTCGCCATGCCGCTCACCAGCCCCGCCTTTCCGCGCGGACCGTACCGGTTCGTGCGCCGCGAATTTCTCGTAATTACCTACCGCACCGACATGGACGCGCTGCGCGCCGTGGTGCCCGAGCCGCTCGAGGTCGTCGAGCCGCTCGTCAAGTATGAATTCATCCGCATGCCCGATTCCACCGGCTTCGGCGACTACACCGAATCGGGCCAGGTGATTCCGGTGCAGCTGCGTACCGCCAGGGGCGTGGAGCAGGGCGCCTACGTGCATGCGATGTACCTCGATGACCATCCACCGATTGCCGGCGGCCGCGAGCTCTGGGGTTTTCCGAAGAAGCTCGCCTCGCCGGTGCTGTCCTACGAGACCGATGTGATCGTCGGCACGCTCGACTACGGCAAGGTGCGCGTGGCCAAGGCCACCATGGGTTTCAAGCATCGCGCGCTCGATCACCCGCCGGTTCTCGCGGGCATTGCGCAGCCGAATTTCCTGCTCAAGATCATTCCGCACGTCGACGGCACGGCCCGCATCTGCGAGCTGGTGCGCTATCACATGGTCGACATCACGCTGCACGGCGCGTGGACCGCGCCGGCCTCGCTCGAACTGCATCCGCATGCGCTGGCGCCGGTGGCCGATCTGCCGGTGCGCAAGGTCGAATCGGCCGTGCATTACATCGCCGACATGACGCTCGCGCTGGGTACGGTCGAGCACGACTATCTCGCCTGACCACTGCCATCTTTTTTCATTCCAACTCTGAAGGAACATTCACCATGCAACTCAAGGACAAGGTCGCCTACATCACCGGCTCGGCCAGCGGCATCGGCAAGGAAATTGCCATCCTCTTCGCGCAGGAAGGCGCCAAGATCATCATTGCCGACCTCAACAAGGAAGCGGCCGACGCCACCGCGGCCGAGCTCAAGGCCACGGGCGCACAGGCCATCGGCGTGGCCGTGGACGTCACCAACGAAGACCAGGTCAACGCCTCGGTCGAAGAGGGCGCCAAGGCCTTCGGCGGCATCGACATCCTGATCAGCAATGCCGGCATCCAGATCGTGCATCCGGTCGAGGAGTTCAGCTTTGCCGACTGGAAGAAGATGCTAGCCATTCACCTCGACGGCGCCTTCCTCACCACCAAGGCCTGCCTCAAACACATGTACGCGCAAGGCCGCGGCGGCAGCGTGATCTACATGGGCTCGGTGCACTCGAAGGAAGCTTCGCTGCTGAAAGCCCCTTACGTGACCGCCAAGCACGGCCTCATCGGCCTGGCCAAGACGGTTGCGAAGGAAGGCGCCAAGCACGGCGTGCGCGCCAACGTGATCTGCCCGGGCTTCGTGCGCACGCCGCTGGTCGAAAAGCAGATTCCCGAGCAGGCGAAGACGCTCGGCATCACCGAAGAACAGGTCATCAAGAACGTGATGCTCAAGGAAACGGTCGACGGTGAATTCACCACCACCGAAGACGTGGCGCGCGTGGCGCTGCTGTTCGCGGCTTTCCCGACCAATGCGCTCACCGGCCAGTCGCTGGTGGTGAGCCACGGCTGGTTCATGCAGTAGCGAAGCCGCGCCGCTGCGCGCGGCACACGATGGTTCACCCTAATGTCTCTGGCGAGCGAACTGTGCGAAAACCCGCATGAGCCGTTCAAACGTCATACCAATGACTTTCGCCAGGAGACAACCACCATGCGTGTTCGTTCGTCCCGTTTCGTTTCGCGACGCTCCTTCGTTACCCATGCCGCAGGCGTCGCGGCCGGGCTCGCCCTGTTTGCAGCGGCGGCCCCCGCGGCCGCGCAGGCGTATCCGAGCCGGCCTGTCACGCTGATCGTTCCCTGGGGTGCGGGCGGCGGCACCGATGCCACGGCCCGCATCATCGCCAGCCTGCTCGAAAAGGAATTGGGCCAACCGATCACGGTGGTGAACCGCACCGGCGGCAACGGCGTGGTGGGCCACTCGGCCATTGCCGCCGCACCGCCCGACGGCTACACCCTCGGCATGGCCACGGTCGAGATCGGCATGATGCACTGGCAAGGGCTGACGCAGCTCACAAGCACGTCGTACACGCCCATCGGCCTTGCCAACCTCGACCCGGCCGGCATTCAGGTGCGGGCCGACGCACCCTACAAGACCGTGCCCGAACTGCTCGCGGCCATCAAGGCCAGCCCCGGCAAGCTCAAGGCTTCCGGCACAGGGCAGGGCGGCATCTGGCACCTGGCCATTGCCGGCCTCTTGCGCGACCAGAAGATCGATCCCGCGGCCGTGCCGTGGGTGCCGAGCAACGGCGCGGCACCCGGCCTGCAAGACGTGGTCGCGGGCGGCGTAGACATCGCACCGGTCTCGCTGCCCGAGGCGCGTTCGCTGATCGACGCGGGCAAGGTCAAGAGCCTTGCAATCATGAGCGACAAGCCTTCGGCGCTTTATCCGAATGTGCCCACGCTCAAGGCGGCGATCGGCAGCGACTGGTCGATGGCGGCCTGGCGCGGCATCGTCGCCCCCAAGGGCCTTCCGGCCGACGTGCGCGACAAGCTTGCGGGCGCCCTCAAGAAAGTGGTGGCGAGCAAGGAGTACACCGACTTCATGGCGTCTCGCGGCTTCGGCGTGATCTACGCGGGGCCCGACGAATTCGCCGCCTACATGGCGAAGTCCGACGCCGAACTCGGCGCAACCATGAAGGCCGTGGGTATCGTCAAGTGAGCGCCGCGCGGCGTGCGCGAGGGCCCATCGGAGGGGCGGCGCGATGAAGTTCAACGATGCGGTCTTCGGGCTGATCCTGCTGGCACTCGGCGCGCTGGTGCTCGCCGTGGTGCGCGGCTATCCCGGCATACCGGGCCAGCAGGTGGGGCCCGCGCTGTTCCCGGGTCTGATCGCCGTCGGCCTGTGCGTCTGCGGCGCCCTGCTGCTGGTCAAGGGCTGGCGCGAGCGGCAGGCCATGGCCTGGATGCGGCTTGGCGACTGGGCCGCTTCGCCGCGCCACCTGCTGTCGGCCGCGCTGGTCATCGGCTCGGTGGTGTTCTACATCGTCGCCTCGGAGCGGCTTGGCTTCCTGCCGACCGCGTCTATTTCGCTGGCGGCGCTGATGCTCGCCATGCGCGTGCCGCCGGGCCGCGCGGTGTTGATTGCATTGATTGCCTCGCTGCTCATCCATGCAGCGTTCTACAAGCTGTTGCGCGTTCCGCTGCCCTGGGGCGTCCTGACACCCATCGCCTGGTAACCGAGAACTCCATCCATGTCGGCAGCACTCTTGCAGGCTTTCTCGATGGTCTTCGAGCCCTACACCCTCCTCGTGATGGTGCTGGCCTCGTTCTACGGCCTGTTCGTCGGCGCGGTGCCGGGGCTGTCGGCCACCATGGCGGTCGCGCTGCTGGTGCCGGTCACCTTTTTCATGCCGCCGATTCCGGCGATTGCGGCCATGGTGACGGCCACCGCCATGGCCATTTTCTCGGGCGACATTCCCGGCTGCCTGCTGCGCATTCCGGGCACGCCCGCATCGGCCGCCTATACGGACGAAGCCTTCGCGATGACGCGCAAGGGCATGGCCGAGACCGCCTTGGGCGCGGGGCTCGTGTTCTCGGCCGTCGGCGGTCTTTTCGGTACCGTGGTGCTGATCGTGGCGGCACCTGCGCTGGCCGACTTTGCGCTCAACTTCAGTTCGTTCGAATATTTCTGGCTCGTGCTGCTGGGCCTGACCTGTGCCGTGTTCATCACCTCCGACCGGCCACTGAAAGGCATGGTCACGCTGCTGCTCGGCTTGCTGGTGGCCTGCGTGGGGCTCGGCAACCCGGCGGGTTTTCCGCGCTTCACTTTGGGCAACGCGGAGATGACCGGCGGCATCGGCATGATCCCGATGATGATCGGCATGTTCGCCATCTCGGAGGTGATCCGCTTCGCGGTCGACACGCTGCCGCCCGGCGAGATCGTGGTCGAGAAAGTGGGCCGCGTGCTTTCGGGCCAATGGGCGCTGGCCAAGAAGTACCCGGTGCAGATACTGCGCGGCAGCGTGCTGGGCACGGCGGTGGGCGCCTTGCCGGGCGCGGGTGCCGACATTGCGGCGTGGATGTCGTACGCCATGAGCAAGAAGTTCTCGAAGGAGCCCGAGAAGTTCGGCACGGGACACGTCGAAGGCATTGTCGAATCGGGTTCGGCCAACAACAGCGCGCTGGCCGGCGCATGGATTCCGGCGCTGGTGTTCGGCATTCCCGGAGACTCGATCACCGCCATCGTCATCGGCGTGCTCTACATGAAGAACCTCAACCCGGGGCCGACGCTGTTCACCACCAACCCGCAGAACATCTATGCGGTGTTCATGCTGTTCATCATTGCCAACATCATCATGATTCCGCTCGGCATCCTGTGCATCAAGGTGGCCAAGCGCATCCTGCGGGTGCCGCGCAACGTGCTGATGCCGCTGATCCTGCTGTTCTGCATCGTCGGTGCATTCGCCATCAACAATTCGCTGTTCGACGTGGGCGTGATGCTCGCGGCCGGCATCGTGGCCTACCTGCTCGAGGAGAACGGTTTCCCGATTGCGCCCGCCATCCTGGGCGTGGTGCTGGGCGGCATGCTCGAGGAGAACTTCATCACCTCGATGATCAAGTCCGACGGCAACCTGGCGGGCTTCGTGTCGCGGCCCATTGCCGCTTCGCTGGCGGCCGTGGTGGTGCTGGTGTGGATAGCGCCCTTGCTCAAGAAGCTGTGGAGCAAAGGCCGGCGCACCGCTTCATCTACTGCAGCTTGAGCGACCAGGTCTCGCCGACGAGCTGCTGGCCGAAACCTTCGTAGGGCTCGGCCTTGTCGAGCTTGAAACCCCGCTTCGCGTAGATAGCGCGAGCGGCTTCGAGGCAGCTGTTGGTCCAGAGCACCATCTTGCGGTAGCCCTTGGCGCGTGCGAAGGCAATGCATTCGTCGGTGAGGCGCCCGCCCAGCCCCAGCCCGCGTGCGGAAGGTGCGAGCAGCAGCAGGCGCAGCTGGGCCGTGGTGGCCGATTTGCGCACCACGAAGATCGCGCCTACCCGTTCGCCGTCGAGCTCGGCAATCCAGCACTTTTCCCACGCAGGCTGAAACTTGCGGACGAACCCGGCCACGATATCGGCCACCAGCGCTTCGAACTCGCTGTTCCAGCCGTACTCGCGCGCATACAGCTCACCGTGCTGCTGCACCACCCAGCCCATGTCGCCGGGCAAGGGGTCGCGCAGCACCACCGTGCGCGTTCGCGCCGCCGGGGCCGTGGCCGGATCGAGCAGGCGCTCGATCCGGGCCATCGCATCGACCACCTGCTGGCGGTCGGGGGGCGGCAATGGCGAGAGGAGAGCGGCGGCCTCGTCACGCGATTTTTGTTGCAACGGCGCAAACGCGGCGTGGCCCGCTTCGGTAAGGCGCAGCACGCTCTGTCGCGCATCGCGGGCATGCGGCTCGCGCGTGAGCCAGCCGGCGGCCTCGAAGCGGCGCAGGATGCGGCTCATGTAGCCGGCGTCGAGGCGCAGGTCGCGGCCGATTTCGCTCGCCACGGGCGTTTCCCGATGGGCCAGCTCGTACAGCACCCGGACATCGGTCAGCGACATGTCGCTGCCGAGATACGGATCGAGTACCCCGATGCGGCCCGTGTAGAACCGGTTGAAACGCCGAATCGCCTTGACGGCGGCGGGATCGGCGGCGGGCGGAAGGGCCGAAGAGGTTGCTGTTGTCATATGGATGGTTGACTTTGGCAACCATTTAAAGGCCTTGTCGCAGGTGCGTCAACAGGCCCGGGCGCGACAGGCGTGGTGGAAAACCCTAAAATCGCGGGTTGCCCACTGCTGCGCGGTGCCCGCCAAGCGCCCGCTGCCCACTTCCCCACTGATGAACGCCCCCGTCGACGTCTCCTTTTTTGCGCGTGCCGCCAAGCCGCTGACCAGCTACCGCAAGTACTGGGCCGCCCGTTTCGGCACGGCCAAATTCCTGCCGACCACGCGCAAGGAAATGGACGCGCTCGGCTGGGACAGCTGCGACATCATCGTGGTGACCGGCGACGCCTACGTCGACCACCCGAGCTTCGGCATGGCCGTGATCGGCCGCATGCTCGAGGCGCAGGGCTTCCGCGTGGGCATCATCGCGCAGCCCGACTGGCAGAGCGCCGAGCCCTTCAAGGCGTTGGGCAAGCCGAACCTGTTCTTCGGCGTGACCGCCGGCAACATGGATTCGATGATCAACCGCTACACGGCGGACCGGAAGATCCGCAGCGACGACGCCTACACGCCCGGCGATGTCGGGGGCGCACGGCCCGACCGCGCGGCCATCGTCTATTCGCAGCGCTGCAAGGAAGCCTGGAACGATGTGCCGATCATCCTCGGTGGCATCGAAGGCAGTCTGCGCCGCATCGCGCACTACGACTACTGGTCGGACAAGGTGCGCCGCTCCATCGTCGTCGACTCGAAGTGCGACCTGCTGCTGTACGGCAACGCCGAGCGCGCCATCGTCGAAATTGCGCACCGCCTGGCCGCCAAGGAGCCGGTGCAGCAGATCACCGACGTGCGCGGCACCGCGTTCGTGCGCCGCGACACACCCGAAGACTGGTTCGAGATCAACTCCACCAGCGTGGACGAGCCCGGCCGCGTCGAGGCGCACGTCAACCCGTACCTGATGGTGTCCGAGCAGGCCAAGGCCAATGGCGCGACCTGCGCGAAGGAAGACGAGGCCGAGGCCGTGGCGCGAGCCGCCGAAGCCGGCGCCGCGGTGAACCCCGTGAACCCGGCGATCAAGCCGCTGACTTTCGTACCGAACCCCGCGCTCCAGCAGCGCACCAGAATCAAGGTGCCGCCGCGCGACCGCAGCGTGATCCGCCTTCCATCTTACGAGCAGGTGCGCAGCGACCCGGTGCTCTATGCCCACGCCAACCGCGTGCTGCACCTGGAGACCAACCCCGGCAACGCCCGCGCGCTGGTGCAGGCGCACGGCGACGGCGCCACGGCGCGCGACGTGTGGATCAACCCGCCGCCCATTCCGCTCACCACGGCCGAGATGGACCACGTGTTCGACCTGGCCTATGCGCGCAGCCCGCATCCGCGCTACGCCGACGAGAACGGCAGCCACGACGGCGCGACCAAGATCCCTGCCTGGGAAATGATCCGCTTCAGCGTGAACATCATGCGCGGCTGCTTCGGCGGCTGCACCTTCTGCTCCATCACCGAGCACGAGGGCCGCATCATCCAGAGCCGCTCGGAAGAATCGATCATCAAGGAGGTCGAGGCCATCCGCGATTCGGTGAGCGGCTTTACCGGCACCATCTCCGACCTCGGCGGCCCCACGGCCAACATGTACCGCCTGGGCTGCAAGAGCCCCGAGATCGAGTCGGCATGCCGCAAGCCCAGTTGCGTGTACCCCGGCATCTGCCCGAACCTGGGCACCAACCACGATCCGCTCATCAAGATCTACCGCCGGGCGCGTGCGCTCAAGGGCATCAAGAAGATCCTGATCGGCTCGGGCTTGCGCTACGACCTGGCCGTGCAGTCGCCCGAGTACGTGAAGGAGCTGGTGCAGCACCACGTCGGCGGCTATCTCAAGATCGCGCCCGAGCACACCGAGCAGGGTCCGCTCACCAAGATGATGAAGCCCGGCATCGGCAGCTACGACAAGTTCAAGCAGATGTTCGAGAAGTTCTCGGCCGAAGCGGGCAAGAAGCAGTACCTCATTCCGTACTTCATTGCCGCGCATCCGGGCACCAGCGACGAGGACATGATGAACCTCGCGATCTGGCTCAAGAAGAACGGCTTCCGCGCCGACCAGGTGCAGACGTTCTATCCGAGTCCGATGGCCACCGCGACGACGATGTACCACACCAACAAGAACCCGCTGCGCAAGATCACGCGCGAGAGCGAGACGGTGGACATCGTGCGCGGCGACAAGCGCCGCCGCCTGCACAAGGCCTTCCTGCGCTACCACGATGCCAACAACTGGCCGCTCTTGCGCGAAGCGCTCAAGAGCATGGGCCGGGCCGACCTCATCGGAAACGGCAAGCATCACCTCATTCCGACGTGGCAGCCGCTGACCGACGGCGGCTACACGAGCGCGCGGCGCAAGAACTCGACCTCGGCACCGGTCGCCGCCAAAGCATCGGCACCAGTCAAGCTGGCGCCAGTGAAGCCGTCGAAGGGCCGCATCCTTACGCAGCACACCGGCCTGCCGCCGCGGGACAACGGTTCGGCGGCCCCTCGCAAGGCTGCAGCCGGCCCGGTGCGCGGCGGCATCCGCAAGCCGCGCTGAGTTCAGCTCCCGAGCAGGCCTGCCGGCAACAGCTTGCCGACCCAGGCCGCCACGGCGGCGATATTCAGCAGCACAGTGGCCCAGTACACCGCCATGAAGCTCGCCTTGCGCGACTTGTGGCGGAAGAGCCGCTGTGCACACCACGCGCCGGGCCAGCCTCCCGCCAGCGACAGCAGATGCAGCGTGCTCTCCGCGGTGCGCCAGCGTCCGGCCTGGGCGGCGCTCTTGTCGAAACCGTAGACGGCAAAGGTCAGCAGGCTGATCAGCAGCAGCACGCCCAAGGCCATGGCCGGCAGGCGTGCGGTCCATACGCCATAGCCGAGCAGGCCCGCATAACCCAGAAGCAGCACGCTCATGGGCAGCATCGACGATGAAGAGGAGGGGGCGCTGCCCCGCTGCGTCGCCGCGAATCGGCTGCGGTGCGGCCTGCATTCGGCGCTGCGGGAGCTTTGCGCGTCCGTGCCTGAGGGGCTCGAGGCGCCGCGGTGCCCACGGGGTGAACCGCCACGGCGCGCGGCCCTTTGCCGCCCACGTGAATCTCTTCGAAGCTCAGTTCCATGCCCACCTGCGGCTTCAATTGCCGATCAAGGAAATCGCGCAGATGCACGAACACATCCGCCGAAACCTCAGGGCTTCGGATGAAGCCGAAACCCCGCTCGGCCTCCCAGCGTACGAGCCGGCCCTGGCGCTTCATGATTTGCAAAGAGAAGGGTGCATGGCGGGATTCTCGCCGGCCGTTGTATCGTGTGGTCCCATGAGCAGTCTGTTCTCTCCGCCGGTTTCATGGGTGCGCGCCTGGGCGGGGGCCGTTCTGTTCGCGGCTTCGGCGCATGCGTTGGCAGCGCCGTCCGAACCTTCTTCCGCATCGGCCGAAGCGCTGCGCGCCGCGCATCAACGCATGAAAGGCAAGCTCGAGCGCAGCGGCTTCGGGCGGCCCGTCCAGCTCGATTCGCTCGAAACGCCGAGCGGACTGCAGGGCGACATCTATGCCGTGGTGGACCATTCGCTGCCGGAGATCAGCGCCGCGCTCAAGGAGTCGTCCCACTGGTGCGAACTGCTGAAGCTGCACGTCAACAATCGCCGCTGCCGCGCGGGCACGACGCCGCAAGGACAAGACATGCTGACGCTGTTCGTCGTGCGGCGCTACGACAAGCCGGTGGAGCAGGCGTTCGAGCTGCCCTTCGTCTATCGCGTGGCCAACGCGACGCCGGAGTACCTGTCGGTCGAAATGAACGCGGCCAGCGGTCCGCTGGGCACGAGCAACTACCGCGTCACGCTCGAAGCGGTGGCGCTCGACGAGCGAAGGAGCTTCCTGCATTTCGGCTACAGCTACGACCACAACATGATGGTTCGCATGGCGACCCAGGCCTACCTGGCCACCTTCGGCCGCAACAAGGTGGGTTTCACCGTGGTGGGCAAGGAGGCCGACGGCCAGCCCGACTACATTCGCGGCACGCGCGGACTGGTGGAGCGCAATGCGATGCGCTACTTTCTCACGCTCGACACCTATCTCTCTTCGGACGCCGGCGCGCCGGCCGAGCGGCGCGAGCGCGCCTGGTTTGCCGCGGCCGAGCAATATCCGCGGCAGCTGCACGAGGTCGAACTGGAAACCTACCTCGCGATCAAGCGCGAGGACCGGCAACGCGACGGCATCGGCCGCTGAGCGGCCTCATCCCTCCGGTTCGCGGGCTTGTCACGTGCCGTGCTCGGCAGCGCTTCGAGCGGAGCGGGCACCGCTCTTGCTTGAAGGGCCCATGACCACCCTTCGCTCCACGCGCCGCGGCGCTCTCCATTTCCTGGCCGCCGGCGCCGCCTCGCTCCTCGCGCTGCCGGCCTTCGCCCAGTGGCCCGACAAGCCGATCAGGATCATCGTGACCTTTCCGCCGGGCGGCTCGAGCGACATCCTGGCGCGCGTGATGGCCGAGCAGCTTGGCAAGAAGCTGGGCCAGCCGGTGGTGGTGGACAACAAGCCCGGCGCGGGCGGCACCATCGGCGGCGCGCTGGTGGCCGCGGCGCCGGCCGACGGCTACACCTTGATGCTCTCGAACACGACGCCGATCGCGCTCGGGCCCTTCACGCTGGAGAAGCAGCCCTACGACCCGGTGCAGGCCTTCACGCACGTGGCCTACCTGGGCTCGGCGCCCCTGGCGATCATGGCGAGCAAGCCCTCGGGCATCTCGAGCTATGCCGAGCTCGACACGCGGGCGCGCAAGGAAGGGCGGCTGGACTTCGGCTCGGGCGGTCCGGGCTCGATCGGCCATATCCACGGCGAGCTGATCCGCAGCATCACCGGCGCCAACCTGGTGCACGTGCCGTACCGCGGCGGCGCGCCGATGACCACCGATCTGATCGCCAACGTGATCCCCGTCGGCATCGACGTCATCACCGCCTACGTGCCCTTCTTCAAGAGCGGTCAGCTGGTGCCGCTGGCAGTGACCGGCACCACGCGCTCGCCGCTGATGCCCGAGGTGCCGACCGTCGTGGAACTCGGCCAGCCCAAGCTCGTGCTCGAGAACTTCTTCGGGCTCAGCGGGCCGGCCAGGCTGCCTGCCGACATGGTCGCCAGGCTCAACGCCGCCTGCAACGAGGTGCTGGTGATGCCCGAGGTGCAGAAGAAGCTGATCGAACTCGGCATCGTCGGCAAGCCGGAAAGCACGGCCCGCTTCGAGGGCTTCGTGAAGGAGCAGGTGGGGGTGCTCAGGCCGACCGTGAAAGGCGCGGGCATCAAGCTTTGAGCCCGCGGGTTCAGCCGGCCCGCAGGCTCAATCGGCGAGCGTGAGCAGCGGCAGGTCGCGCTCGCTGGCGATCGCCTCCAGTTCGGCGCGCGTGCGCGCGCGCAGCCAGGCCGCCAGCGCATCGCGGGTGGCGGGCGACATCATGTCGCGCGCTGCGAGGCCGGCCGCTTCGCACAGGCGCGTGGCGAAATGCGGCTCCAGCGCCGCGATCGCCACGCGGCCGTCGGCGCAGCGGTAGACGCGGTAGCCCGCATGGGCGCCGCCGACCGCGCCCGTGGGCTTCGTGAGGCCCCAGGTGCGCGGCAGCGCGAGCCAGTCGGCCGAGGCATTGAGCGCCACTTCGAGATAGATGCCGTTCGCCTTGGCCGCGGACCGCGCGTGCAAGGTGGCCTGCAGCACCGCTTCGCTCGCGAGCAGGGCGCCGCCCATGTCGGCGTAGAGGGTGGGCGGCAGTTCGGTACCGGTGACGAGGCCGCTTGCCGCAACATAGGTCAGGTCGTGGCCCGGCTCCTCGGCACCGGCACCGGGTGCGCCGACGATCGCGACCTGCGACAGCGACGGATGGCGCGCCTGGAGCATCGCCCATTCGAGCTTGAGCTTGACGAGCGCAGACGGCCGGAAAGAGGTCAACAGCACGTCCGCCTGCGCCAGCTCGGCATGCAGCTGTTGCTGGCCGGCCTCGGTCTTGAGGTCGGCGCACCGGATGGAGACGCCTTCGTGCAGCGCGGCATAGGCTTCCTCGTTGTAGAGCGCCATCGGGTCGCCGCCCGGCGGTTCGAGCTTCACGCAGGTGGCGCCCATTTCGCGGCAGCGCAACAGGGCCGCGGGCCCCGGCAGGTTGAGCGCAAGGCTCAGCACTCGGACGCCGGCAAGCGGCTGAAAAGAGGAAGCGGTGGCAGTGGGCATGCGCGTGAGTCCCGGTGAAGGGGCGTTGTCTCGTGATGCCATTCTTACCGACTCAGCTTACGCCGCAAGGGCTCGCCGCGTAGCATGCGAAGACGCAGTGGCTGCAATTCTGCGGCCGGCGCCACCATCAAGGAGACGACGCATGTTCGAACCTTCTCTCATGAGCGGCCAGCGCATTCTGGTGACCGGCGGCGGCACCGGCCTGGGCCGCGCCATGGCCGAGCGTTTTCTAGGGTTGGGCGCCGATATCGCCATCTGCGGCCGGCGCCAATCGGTCTGCGAAGACACGGCGGCCGAGTGGCGGCAGCAGTTCCCCGGGCGCCGCATCGATGCCTTCGGCGTCGACATCCGCAATGCGCAGAACGTCGACGACATGGTCGAGAGCCTGTTCCAGAGCGGCGGCCTCACGGGGCTCGTGAACAACGCCGCGGGCAACTTCGTGGCGCCGACCGAGAGCCTGTCGCCCCGCGCCTTCGATGCCATTGCGAACATCGTCTTTCACGGCAGCTTCTACGTGACCCAGGCCATCGGCAAGCGCTGGGTGGCGCAGGCCAAGGCTGGTGAATGGAAGCAGGGCGATGCGTTCCGCAGCGTGATGAGCATCATCGTGACCTGGGTCGACAACGGCAGCCCCTACGTCGTGCCTTCGGCCATGAGCAAGGCCGGCATCGAGGTCATGACCAAGTCGCTGGCCGTGGAGTGGGCGCGCCACGGCATTCGCCTGAACGCCGTCGGCCCGGGCGAGATTCCGACCGAAGGAATGAGCAAGCGCCTGAACCCCGGCGAAGAGCCCGGCGCGCGCAGCAAGAAGACCAACCCGATGGCGCGCACCGGCCGCATGAGCGAGCTGCAGAACCTGGCGGCCTTTCTCATGGCGCCGGGCCAATGCGACTGGCTCACCGGGCAGAGCATCATGATGGACGGCGGCAACGCGCTCGCCACGGGCGGCAACTTCTACGAACTGCGCCAGTGGAGCGACGACGACTGGCAGGCCGCGCGCGAACGCATCGAGGCGCAGAACCAGAAGGACAAGGCGCAGCGCTGACCGGTGCCTTCAGCCGCCGCGCTATCGTTGCGTGTCATCAACCAGAGAAAAAGAAGATGCAACTCGTAGGCATGCTCGATTCGCCCTATGTACGCCGCGCGGCCATTTCGCTGCGCCTGCTGGGGCTGCCGTTCGAACACCGGTCGATCTCGGTTTTCAGCACTTTCGAACAGTTCCGGGAGATCAATCCCGTGGTCAAGGCGCCCACTCTGGTGTGCGACGACGGCACGCTGCTGATGGACTCCACCCTGATCATCGACCACGCGGAAACCCTGGCGGGCCGCAGCCTCATGCCGTCCGGCCGCCCCGAGCGGCAGCAGGCGCTGCGGGTGCTGGGGCTTGCGCTCGCCGCCTGCGAGAAGACGGTGCAGATCGTCTATGAGCGCAACTTGCGTCCGCCTGAAAAGCAGCACGCGCCGTGGATCGACAGGGTGCGGGGCCAGCTGGCCGCCGCCTATGCCGGGCTCGAGGCCGAGACACGGAAAGTGCCCGCGGTGGCGGGCGAAGCCACGCTGGGGCAGTCCGGGCTGACGAGCGCCGTGGCGTGGAGCTTCACGCAGCTGATGCTTCCCGACCTCGTCGCGCCGGCCGACTACCCGTGCCTTGCAGCCTTCGCCGCCGAGGCGGAAAGGCTGCCGGCGTTCAAGGCGCTTCCGCAGGTCTGAGAGTCAGGCCTCGATATCGGCGCCACGCTCGGCCAGCAGGCTGCGCAGCAGCGAGCGATGGCAGCGCGATTCTTCCTCGCAATAGCAGCCCACGGAAAACGCCGCGGTGTGCGACAGGGCTGCGAGCAAGTCGAGGCTGCGGCTCGCATCGGCCTCGGCCATCTCGGCCTTGTACTTGCGCACGAAGGCGTTCCACTGCGCGGGCGTTTCGGCTTCCTGGCCCAGCTTCATGGTCTCGGCCGAAGGGGCGAGATTCGGGTACCACACGTCGTACCAGTCCTGCGCGGCGAACTCGGTCTTCGGCACGCCGCGCGGCGGGCGGCGCACGGTGCCGATGCGCAGGCCCTCGCCGCTGGCGCGCGGTGTGCCGAGGCGAACGATGCGAATGCTCATGCAGGGGCTCCTTCGATTGTCTTTGACGGGCTTCAGGTGCCGACGATACCGCCGTCGCGCCGCCGTATCGCCAGCGTGGCCGAGCGCGGGCGGGCGCTGCCCGGCACCGTGCCGTCGGGCCAGGCGCTCGTCGGTGCGCCGTTGCCGTCGTCGCGCGACTCGCCCGGATGTTGGATGTTGACGAACAGCGTGCGCCGGTCGGGCGTCACGACGCAGCCCGTGACTTCGCTGCCGCTCGGCGCCGTCAGGAAGCGCTTGATGCGGCCCATCGCCGGGTCGGCGCACAGCATCTGGTTGTTGCCCAGCGAGGCATAGGGCGGCGTGCCGATCAGCTGACCGCTCATGTCGGTCTGGATCCAGAGCAGGCCGCCGCCGTCGAAGTGCAGCCCGTCGGGCCTGCCGAAGATGTCGGCATCGCCAGACGGATAGCGTGCGCCGCTGTTCGCTTGAGAGGCATCGCCGGCGAGCGCGAAATGGTCCCAGGCAAAGCCCGTGCTGCCCGCGTCGCCGCCGTCCTCGCGCCACCGCAGGATGCCGCCGAACAGGTTGTCGGCCCGCGGGTTGGCGGCGTCCGGTGCGGGCTTGCCCGGATCGCCGCGCTGGCTGTTGTTGGTGAGCGTGACATACACCTCGCCGGTTTGCGGGTGCACGGCAATCCACTCGGGGCGGTCCATTCGGGTGCCGCCCACCACGTCGCCCGCGAGCCGTGCGTGGATCAGCACCTCCGCCTGGTCGGCGAAGCCGCTGGCCGCATCGAGGCCGCTGCGCCCGTGGACGAGTTCAAGCCATCGGCCACGTCCGTCGGCATCGAAGCGGGCGACGTAGAGCCTGCCTTCGTCGAGCAGCCGGCTGTTGGCCGCACCGCCGCCGGCCGCCGAAACCTTTCCGTGGCTGACGAACTTGTAGATGTATTCGAACCGTGCGTCGTCGCCCATGTAGACCACGACGCGTCCGTCCTTGGCGAGCGTGCAGGTCGCACTCTCCTGGCGCTTGCGGCCGAGCGCCGTGCGCTTGACGGGCTTGGCCGTGGGGTCGAAGGGATCGATTTCCACCACCCAGCCGAAGCGATGGGCTTCGTTCGGATGCCGGCTCAGGTCGAAGCGTTCTTCGAAGCGCCAGTACTCCACCCATTGCGATCCCGGCACCGCACCGTATCGCCGCTGCGCGGGCGTCATGTCTTTGGCGGCCTCCTTCGGGCCGCCGAAGTAGCCATGAAAGTTTTCTTCGCAGGTCAGGTAGGTGCCCCATGGCGTCACGCCCATCGCGCAGTTGGCAAAGGTGCCGAACACCTCGTCGCCGGACGGGTTGCCCGCGGTGCGCATCAGCGGCGTACCCGCGGCAGGGCCCGCAATGCGCATGGGCGTGTTGCCGTGCACGCGCCGGGCATAGGGCGAGGGGCGCACTTGGCGCCAGCCGTCGCGGCTGCGCTCGATCTCGATGACCGAAACGCCCATCGCATGCAGCGACTTGCGCACCTTCTCGGCGGTCCATTCCGCGATGCCGTCGGCATGGAGCAACTGCTCGTCGGTGTACTCGTGGTTCACCACGAGCAGGGCGCGATCTTCCGCCGGCAGCGGAAAGAAGTGCATGCCGTCGTGGTGCATGCCGGCCTGCAATGCCTGGTCGGCTGCGCTGTGGGAGCCATCGGGCGCGTAAGCCGACATCGGGCGGCCCTCGATGCCGGTGGGCGTCCCCCACGGATAGAGCAGCTGCCACTCGTATTCCGGCGGCACCACCACGGCGTCTCGCAGCGAAGCCGGCACGGCGGTGAAGCCGAGTACGGCCGGGCCGTCCTGGCTGGAGGGCGCGCTGGCGCCACTTCGGTGCAGCAGCGCCACCACGGCGGCGGCGCCCGATTGCAGAAAGATCCGGCGATCCAGGGGCATGAGTCGAAAGAGCTGTTGGGTAGGCGACAGGCGCCATCATCGCCGAGCGCCGCACCGGGTGATACTGGCGCGAACAAAACCCAAGGAGACACGAATGGCCGATCGGATCGAATGGACCCGCCACCCCGACGGCGTGGTCGAACTGCAGCTTGCACGCGCCGACAAGATGAACGCGCTCGATCCCGCGATGTTCGACGCGCTGATCGAAGCGGGCGAGGCCTTGCGCGGCGACGCCGCCGTACGCGCCGTGGTGATCTCGGGCCAGGGCAAGGCGTTTTGCGCCGGCCTCGACATGGCCTCCTTCGAACGCATGGGGCAGGGCGCCGCGAGCGCCGTGCTGGGCGCGGCGGCCGGCGGTACCGATCTCTCCGTCCGGACCCACGGCATTTCGAACGCCGCCCAGTACGTCGCGATGGTCTGGCGCGAGGTGCCGGTGCCGGTCATCGCGGCCGTGCACGGCGTGGCTTTCGGCGGCGGCCTGCAGGTGGCGCTGGGTGCCGATATCCGCATCGTGGCGCCCGACACCCGGATGTCGGTCATGGAGATCAAGTGGGGCCTGGTGCCCGACATGGGCGGCATGGTGCTGATGCGCGAGCTCGCCCGCAGCGACGTGGTGCGCGAGCTCACCTTCACGGGGCGCATCTTCACTGGCGAGGAAGCGCTGCAACTCGGCTTTGCCACAAGGCTGGCGGCCGACCCGCTGGCCGAGGCCCTGCAGATGGCGCGCGACATCGCGGGCAAGAGTCCCGACGCCATCCGCGCGGGAAAGCGGCTGCTCAATGCCTCGCTCTCGAGCAGCGCGGCCGATTTGCTGGTTGCCGAATCGGTCGAGCAGCAGGCGTTGATCGGGGGAGCGCACCAGCTCGAAGCCGTGCAGGCCAACATCGGGCGGCGCCCACCGCGTTTCAGCACCCCAGCTTGAAGCAGGCCGGCAGGCCCGCAGGCCTTCAAGGCCGAAGTGCGACATCCTGGCGGTTTCTTCCGCCAAATGCCGCCATTCGCAGCGTGGTCTCACCTGCATGTAAGACTTTGGTTTCTCTGGGTCGGGCGGGTCGTCTCAACCACAAAGGCGCCCTTTGTGTGACGTAGGTCACGTCTCGGTCGGGAATAGGGTGACGGAAGGGTGGCTGTTTCAGTCACATTCCTTAACAATTAATCCTTTTGACTGCGATCGCGATCCTGCATGTCGACGACGTTTTTCTGCAACCTGAGCCTGCCCATCCTGGTGGGCGAGGATCGCTACAAGTACATACCGGTCGTCGGCGTTTTCCGAACCATGCCGGTCGAGCAGATCGACGAGTGGGTGATGCACCCCGACGGCAAGCCGCGCAGCGACCGCGAACTGGCGGCGGAGGTTCTTGTCGAGATCCGCAGGCCCCCCGAAGCCGGTGGGGGCGCTGCTGTGCAGGCCCTTGACGTCGCGGACGTCCTGCAGCTGGACCGCGCGGCCGCCATCGTCGTGTCCACCTACCTCGCGGCATTGCCTCGCGTCTGAGCTGCGCGCCACGTCATCGCTTCTGCTTAATCGCGGCCCAGGCGGGCCCAAGCTGCTTTCAGTGCCTGCCGCGCGCGTCCACCGGCCAGATGGCCACCAGCGTGTCGCCGTCGACCACGTGGTACGCGTCGTGCAGGTTGACGGTCGGGTCGCAATGCGGCGTGACGAACTCCACACGTTCGCCCAGCGCGGGCCGTGAGCCGGCGAACAGCAGCTTGCCGTGCTCGTCGCCAAAGAACGCGTAGCGGCTCGACGGATCGGCGCCGCGCGCCACCAGCGGCACGCCGCTGTCCGTGGCGAAGCACTTGGTGCCGCCGTCGACCGTGACCCACTCCGCCGCTCGGGTGCTCACCACCGCCGTCTGCACGAACAATGACACTTCGAAAGGCGAAGGCTGCCCCGGTTGTCCGAGCACTTGCGCGTATTCCGCGTCCATGAAGACGTAGGAGCCCGCCTGCAGTTCGGTGAACGCATCGCGCTGCGCATCGAGATCGTGGGTGCCGGTGCCCGCCCCCGTGACGATATCGAAATGAATGCCGCTGCGCTTGGCTTCGGCGACGATGCGGGCGACGGTTTCGCGCAAGGCTGCGGCCGCGGCACTGCGCTGCTCCCGGTCGGCAATGTGCTGCAGGTTGCCGGCATACGCCTGCAGGCCGCGCAGTTTCAAGCGGGGTTCGGCGGCGATGAGGCGCGCCAGCTCGAGCACCTGTGCTTCGTTGGCAGCGCCGGTGCGGTTGTAGCCCGCGCCGTAGTCGACCAGCACCTCGAGCGGATGCGGCAGGCCGAGCGTGGCGGCGGCAAGATCCGCTGCGTTGCGTGGGTCGTCCACCACCACCATCATGCCGCCGGGCCCCGCGAGCCTGGCGAGTTTGACCACCCGTGCGATCTTGCTCGGCGTCACGGCGGGCGAGGTGATCAGCACATCCGGAATGCCGGCCTTGACCATCACCTCCGCCTCGCCCAGCGTGACGCAGCTCACGCCGATGGCCCCCGCGGCCACCTGGCGCCGCGCGATCTCCACCGACTTGTGGGTCTTCACATGAGGCCTGAGGCCGACGCCGCGCGCCTTGGCAAAGGCGGCCATGCGCTCGATGTTGCGCATCAGGGCGCCCAGGTCGATCAGGAGCGCGGGCGTATCGAGCGATTGACGCCCGCCTGCAATGCCGATCAGCGGCGTATTGACTTGCGTATCGAGGAGCATGGGAAACCTTCGTATGCAGAGAGTTCGGAATCCGCGCGCCAGGCGCGATGAATGGCGAAATGATCGCACCGAAAGGCTGCCGGCGGTACTTCGCCGAGCCCTCCGGGAGACGGTTGCTCAGTCGACTCGGGATGGCGCCCGCAGCGCGGAACGCCTGAGCGCCAGCCACCAGAGCAGCGCTGCATTGATGGCCCAGCCACCCGCCAACAGCAGGAGCGCGGTTCGCGCAACGCCCGGTTCCAGATCGAGCGTCAGCAAAGCCAGCGACCAGGGCAGCGCCCCGGCAATGGCCGCCAGCATGCCCAGTTCGCTGCCCGGAAATGCGGCGGATGAAGCGACGCAAACCACGCCCGCGGCCGAATAGGCGAGCGCGCCGATGCGCCACCAGGAAGGAAAGAGCGGCCGGGGGTCTGCGGTGTCCATGCCCCGACGATTGCAGGAGGCCGGGGCGCGCTGCGACAGCCGCCCGCGCGAAGCGGTGTAAGTCTTCAGGCGACGCCTGGCGCCGCTTCCGTCAGTGCGACCGACACGCACTCCAGCGCAATGGCCAGTTGCGTGAGCGTGGGCAAGCCAAAGCCCAGCCGAAACACCAGCGGCTCGTCGCCGAACCACGGTCCGGGCGCCACGCGCGTGCTGTACCGTGCCAGCGTCGCGTAGAAGCGTTCGACGGCCGCTGCGTCGAAGACCTCGTGCTTCAGCCGCACGCAGCACAACGCCCCGGCGTCCGGGCGCACCCACTCGATGTGGGCGGGATGGCGCAACACCCAGTTTTCGACGACCTGCAGGTTTTGCGCGAGGAGCTCGCGCCTCTCGCCGATGATCCGGTCGCGCTGCCTCAGCACGGCCAGCGCCAGCGCTTCGTCCACCGGCGAGCACGAGATCACGGTGCTGAACTTGGCCGTGACCAGCGCCTGGCGCAGCGCGGTGTCGCGCGTGATGGCCCAGCCGATGCGCAGGCCCGCCGAGCCATGGCTCTTGGAGAGCGACGCCACCGAGATGACCCTGGGGCCGAGGCTCGCGGAGCTCGGCGCCGAGGTGTCGTCGCCGAACGCGGCCTCGCGGTAGGTTTCGTCGATCACCAGCCAGGCTTCGGGTGCGTGTTCGGCCAGCATCGCCACGATCTCGCGCAAGGTTTGCGCGGGAATCGCAACGCCCGAAGGGTTCTGCGGCGAGGCCAGGCTCACCACCTTCGTTTTCGGCGACAGCAGTTTTCGCAGCGCGCCCAGGTCGACGCGGTAGCCCGTGTCGAAGCGCAAGGGCAGCGCGCGCGTGGTGGCGCCGACGGCGGTCAGCGCGTTGCGCGCGAGCGGAAACACCGGTTCGGCCACGATGGCTTCGTCGCCTGCCTGGCACAGCATGAAAGCGATGAGAAAAAGAGCGTGCATGCCGCCGACAGTGACCACCACGTCGTCGGCATCGACGCCGTTGTCAGCCGCGATTTCCCGGCGGAGCTCCGGGTTGCCCGCGGCCGTGCCGTAGTCCAGCGCAAAGTCGGCGCCGTCGCCGAAAGCCGTGTCGATCAACTCAGCCAGCCGCACGCTCGGCCCCACGCTTTCGGCAAGGTCGAAGCGGGGCGCTTTGCCGACCAGGGAGATGATTTCGTTGTTCGGAAACCGTGCCATGTGCTGCTGCTTCATCGGTGGTTGTTGAGCTGACATCGATGTTGCCGATCGACGGCTGGCGATAACAGCCACAATTTCCTGAAATTAGGTGCAGTACAGTTGCATGCCGTGCAGTCCACGCAAGCAGGAGTGATCCGTGTCGCAGCCCTCCCGATTCCGCTATGAAGAAGTTGCCGATTTCGTCGCCGGCCTGGCCGGCCGCGGCGCGCTGCAGCCCGGAACCCGGGCGCCGTCGCTGCGCGAGATCAGCACGCAGCAGCGCACCAGCCTCAGCACCGCCGTGCAGGCCTACCGCCTGCTCGAAGACCGCGGCGTTCTCGAGGTGCGGCCGCAGTCGGGCTATTACGTGGCCAAGGCGCCGCCCGCACTGCCCGTGCCTACTACCGCGCGGCATTCGATCCGGCCCGCCAAGGTGGAGCTGTCGGGACTCATGCTGAACCTGCTGGAGCACGCCTCGGACGAAGCTTTCGTGCCGCTCGGCTGCGCCATTCCCAATCAGCGCCTGCTGTCGTCGTCCAAGCTCGATCTCGTTCTTTCGCGCACGGCGCGCGTGAAGGGCAGGCAATGCAACACCTACTCGCCGCCACGCGGCGAGATGTCGCTGCGGCTGGAGATCGCGCGGCGCGCGCTGCGGTTCGGGCAGGCGCTGTCGCCGGACGACATTGCCATTACCTGCGGCTGCACCGAAGCGCTGGCGCTGGCGCTCGATGCTGTCACGGAGCCCGGCGACACGGTGGCGATCGAGTCGCCGACCTACTTCGGGCTGCTGCAGGTGCTGCGCGCGAAGAAGCTCAAGGTGGTCGAGCTGCCGACCGATGCTGTCACCGGCGTGGACGTCGACGCGCTCGGCCATGCCGTGGCCTCGGGCAGGGTGCGCGCCTGCGTGCTGGCGTCGAGCTTCAGCAATCCGCTCGGCTGCACCATGCCTGAGGAAAACAAGCGCGCCGTCTTGCGGCTGCTTGCGAAGCACGGCGTGCCGCTGATCGAGGACGACGTCTACGGCGACATCCATTTCCGCGAGGAGCGGCCGTTGCCTTTCAGCGCGCTCGACACGCACGACAACGTCATCTACTGTGGCTCGTTCTCCAAGACGCTCGCGCCCGGCTACCGCATCGGCTGGATCGTGACGAGGCGCCACATGGCGAGGGTGCTCGAAACCAAGTTCGCCACGAGTCTTGCCACACCGGTGTTGACCCAACTGGCGCTTGCCACCTTCCTCTCGAACGGCGACTACGACCGCCACCTGCGCCGCATTCGCCGCGAGTTTGCCGACACGCTGGGCCGCATGACGCGGGTGATCGAGCAAGAGTTTCCACCGGGCACGAAGGTGTCGCGGCCCAAAGGAAACTTCGTGCTGTGGGTCGAGCTGCCCGAGCCGGCCGACACGCAACTGCTGTTCGCAGAGGCGCTGGAGAAGGGCATCTGCTTCGCACCCGGGGTCGTGTTCTCGGCCAGCGGCAAGTACGCGAACTGCCTTCGCCTGAGTGGTGGCCACGGCTGGGACGCGCGCATCGAGAAGGGCCTGCGCACGCTCGGCGCCATGGCCTGCAAGGCGTTCGCGGGCCGGAGCCCCAAGCCATGATTTCAGTCCATCTTCACGGCCAGCGCTTTCAGGTTCGTGCCGCTGCAGTCATCCTTCATGCCGGCCACCTGCTCGTGCACCGGGCTCCGGGCGACGCGTACTGGGCCTTGCCGGGAGGCCGGGTCGAAGTGGGCGAGCAGGCGTCGGCCACGATCGTCCGCGAGATGAAGGAAGAACTCGGCGAAGACGTCGAATGCGGCGAGCTTCTCCACATTGCGGAGAACTTCTTCGACCTCGGCGGCCAGCGCAATCACGAGATCGGCTTTTACTTTCGCGTCTCGCTGGCCGAGACTTCGGGCTGCCTCGACAAGGCGCGGATCTACCCGGGCATAGAGAGCCACCTGGAACTGGAGTTTCGCTGGTTCCCGGTCGCGGAGCTTGCGTCCATCAATCTGCGGCCGACCTTTCTTCCGGCCTCTCTGGCAGCCGATCCGCCGGTTTTCTCGCACGCGGTGCAGCGCGAATACCCCTGATCGTTCGGGCGCACATCGGTCTTGGCGGCTCAGCTTCTGGCAGTGCCGGAACCCAGGCGCGAGAAGGCCTCGGACAAACACTCCACGAACACCCGTATGCGCGATGAGAGCTGATGCCGCTGCGCGTAGACGGCATGGATGTCCGCATTGGGCGTCCGGTACTGCGGCAGCACCTGCACCAGGCGGCCGCTTGTCAGATAGCGCTCGATGTCCCACTCGGCGCGCATCACGATGCCATGCCCGTCCAGCGCCCAGCGCACCGCAATCTCCCCGTCGTTGGTGGTCAGCGCGCCGCGGACCTTGACGGTCTCGGTGTGCTCCCGGTGGCCCTTTCCGCTCGACAGGCGCCAGACCCCGTAGGCGTCGTTGCCCTGGCGAATCCCAATGCAGTCATGGCGCGCCAAGTCACTCGGCACCGCCGGCATGCCGCGCTGCGCGAGGTACTTGGGCGAGGCGCACAGCAGCCGGCGGTTCGGCGCGAGCCGCTTCGCGATCACTCTGGCGTCAGGGGGCTCGCCGAAGCGGACGCAGACATCGAAGGCGTCGTCGGTCAGCGGCGGCGGGTCGGCAGACAGCTGCAACTGCACCTCGACGTCGGGGCACAAGCGGCTGTAGCGTGAAATCACCGGCGCCACGTGCATGCGGCCGAAGCCCAAAGTGGCATTCACGCGCAGCAGGCCTTTCGGCGATCCGCTGCCTTTGGCCAGGAGCTGGTCCAGGTCATCGAGCTCCCCGAGGATGCGGCGTGCGTGTTCGAGGAACACCTCGCCCTCGGGCGTGAGGCTCATGCGCCGCGTGGTGCGGTTCACCAGCGGCGTGCGAAGCCGCTGCTCCATCTGGGACAGCCGCTTGCTCACCGCCGGCGTGGAGACGCCCAGATTGCGCGCCGCGGCGCTCAGGCTGCCGCCGGTGGCAATTTGAACGAAGAAGCCCAGTTCGGAGGGCTGGATGCCATGGCTCATGGTCGGCCGATTGTTGACTTGCGGTTAAGGATGGATTCACTTTACCCGTGCAACGCCATCGGACGCAAACCACAGAATCGGTCGAACCATTCAAAGGACACGGCGCACATGAAGACGTACAAGATCGCAACCATCCCCGGGGACGGCATCGGCAAGGAAGTCGTGCCCGCGGGCCAGCAAGTGCTGGAAGCCCTCGCTTCGGCGGGCAGCGGCTTCAAGTTCGAGTTCGAGAATTTCGGCTGGGGCGGCGACTGGTTTCGCACGCACGGCACGATGATGCCGGCCGACGGCCTCGACGCGCTGCGCGGCAAGGACGCCATTCTGTTCGGCTCGGCGGGCGACCCGCACATTCCCGACCACATCACGCTCTGGGGCCTGCGCCTGAAGATTTGCCAGGGCTTCGACCAGTACGCCAACGTGCGCCCGACGCGCATCCTGCCGGGCATCGACGGCCCTCTGAAGCGCTGCGGGCCCGACGACCTCAACTGGGTGATCGTGCGCGAGAACTCCGAAGGCGAATACGCGGGTGTCGGCGGCCGCGTGCACCAGGGCCACCCCATCGAAGCCGCCACCGACGTGTCGATGATGACCCGCGCCGGCGTCGAACGCATCATGCGCTTCGCGTTCAAACTCGCGCAGTCACGCCCCCGCAAGCTCCTGACCGTCATTACCAAGAGCAACGCCCAGCGCCATGCGATGGTGATGTGGGACGAGATTGCGTTGCAGATCTCCAAGGAGTTTCCGGACGTCACCTGGGACAAGGAACTGGTCGATGCATCGACCGCACGCATGATCAACCGGCCGGCCTCGCTCGACACCATCGTGGCCACCAACCTGCATGCCGACATCCTCAGCGACCTGGCCGCCGCGCTCGCGGGCAGCCTGGGCATTGCGCCCACCGGCAACATCGACCCCGAACGCCGCTACCCATCGATGTTCGAGCCCATCCACGGGTCGGCCTTCGACATCATGGGGAAGGGCTTGGCCAATCCGGTAGGTACCTTCTGGTCGGTCGTGATGATGCTCGAGCATCTGGGCGAAGCCGAGGCCGCAAAGCGCGTCATGGAAGCGATCGAAGCCGTGACAGCCGACCCGGCGCTGCATACGCGCGATCTCGGAGGCATCGCCACCACGGCGCAGGTTACGCAGGCGGTATGCGCGCGGCTCGGGTCGACCGAGCGGCAGCGCCAGGCCGCCTAGGGCGCGCTGAACTCAATGCCTATCAAGACCGAGAACGGCACAGGCCGTCAGCCTGGAGACAAAGACATGAAGCAACGATTCGCCGTCGGGCGCCGCACCCTCACGGGAACCGCCTTCGCGGCGCTCGGCCTGTCCATCGTGCCCTGGGCTGCCGCGCAGGAGCCGTGGCCGGCCAAGCCGATCAGCCTGGTCGTGCCGTTCCCGTCCGGCGGCACCACCGACGTGCTGGCGCGCGCGCTCGCCGATGCGCTGTCCAAGAGCCTGGGCCAGCCCGTAGTCGTAGAGAGCAAGCCGGGCGCTGGCGCCACGCTTGGCGCCGACTACGTCGCCAAGGCCAAGCCTGACGGCTACACGCTGCTGATGGGCGCGGTGCATCACACCATCGCCACCAGCGTCTACAAGAAGCTTCCGTACGATTTTCAGAAAGATCTCGTCCCCATCACCACGGTGGCGATGGTGCCGAACGTGCTGGTGGTCAACGCTTCGCTCACGCCGGCCAAGTCAGTCGCCGAACTGGTTGCCCTCGCCAAGGCGTCGTCCAAGGAGATGGCCTACGGCTCCAATGGCAACGGCACCGCGCAGCATCTGATCGGCACCCAGTTTCAGGCCAGCACCGGCGTGAAGCTGCTGCACGTGCCGTACAAGGGGAGTGGGCCGCTCACGACCGACCTGCTGGGCGGACAGGTAGACATGTCCTTCGACACCATCACACCGGTGCTGCAGCACATCAAGGGCGGCAAGCTGCGCGCGCTGGCCGTCACCACGGCCAAGCGTTCTGCCGTGCTCCCCGATGTTCCGACACTCGACGAAGCCGGGCTGAAGGGCTTCGACATCGGCACCTGGTTCGGCGTGCTCGCGCCGGCCGGAACGCCCAAGGACATCGCTGCGAAGCTGAATGCCGAGATGGTCAGGATCATCAAGTCGCCGGACTTCGCCGAACGGATGCGCGCGATCGGCGCCGACCCCATCGGCGACAGCGCCGCCGAGATGGCCGCCCGGATCCGCGAAGAGACGATCAAGTTCGCCAGGCTTGTGAAGGATGGCAAGGTGGCGGTCGAATAGCCGCCACCGGGCTTCCGATCACTTGCCCCAGATCGTCCGATAGGCGGCGCGGTAGCCGTTGTCGGGGTCGAAGCTGTTCTTGGGGCCGCCATCGTTCTTGATGTTGTCGGCCGTCACGAGGTGCACCGGCGTCGAGTAGCCGCTGGCCGCCTGGCCGCCGAGTGCGCGGTTGATTTCATCGACCATCTGCCAGCCGTGCAGATTGAGCGGCTCCGGCACCGTGCCGGCCTGGAAACGCTGGTTGCGGATGCGCTGGTACGCCGACTCCGAGCCGTCGCCGCCCGAGAGGTTCTGCAGACCCTTCGCGCTGGCGCCGGCCGACTGCAGGGTGGGACCCATGAAGTCGAAATAGAGATCGTTGATGCCAAGGGAGTAGGTCCACTTGGCGCCGTGGCGCTGGATCAGCGAGGTCGTCAGCTGCGGCATGCGGGTCGAGGTGTCGGCGAGCGGCGTGTCCTCGACGCCGAGCAACGTGCAGCCGCCGCACTTCCGGATGACGTCGGCCATCGCGTTCGACTTGGCGATCGCGACCGCGTAGGCCGAGTCGGTGAACACCACCACGCCCGCCTTGCCGTCCGACTTCGCGACCGCATAGAGCGCCGCGATCTCCGCCACGTCCTGCGCGCTGGTCGTCACGTTGAAGAACATGCCGTCGACGGCGCCGGCTTCCTTCGCGGCATGCCAGCCGACCACGGGCACCTTGCTCTCGGTGGCTTTCTTCACGTTGGCGGCTTGCTCCTTGGCGTCGAAGCCGCCGAGCAGAATGCCGGCCGGCTTGAGCGCCATCGCCTGGTTGAAAGCGGCGGTGCGGCCTTGCACGGTGCCTTGCCCGTCGAGCACACGCACCTTCCAGCCGATGGCGCCGGCGGCTTCTTCCACGCCCTTGGAGACGCCGAGCACGCCGCCGTTGCGCATGTCGGACGCGACAAACACGATGGTCTTGTCGGCCGCCGCCTTGGGGCCGGTGGTGGGGCCGTCCCATTTGTTCTTCGGTGCCGTGGCGGCTGCGACCTTCTGCCTGGCCAAGTCCAGAAAGTCGTCGGCCATTGCGTGGCCGCCGAGGCCCGCGAGAACGGCGGCCAGGGTGCTGGCGAACACCGCGCGGCGGGCCCGGTGCATCGATACATGGAAGGATGTCGTCATGGTTGTCTCCTGTTGTGGTTGGTGAATCTGCGCGGAAAGAAACTCAAGTCTTCAAGGGAAGCGTCGGCGCGCTTGCCGGATGGGATGCGATCTGCTGCTCGGCGATCCGGCGCTTGATCGACTGCCCGCGTTTGCGTTGGGCATAGCCCGCGATGCCGATCGACACCAGCAGCGTGACGCCGTTGAACAGCGGCTCGACGAAGAAGGCGCCGCCGAACTGCTGGATGCCGGAGATGCCCACCGCGAGGATCGCCACGCCGACCAGGGTGCCCCAGACGTTCACGCGGCCCGGCCGGATGGTGGTGGAACCGAGAAAGGCCCCGACCAGCGCCGGCAGCAGGAACTCGAGCCCGACACCGGCCTGGCCGATCTGCAGGCGCGAGGCCAGCACCACGCCGGCAAAGGCCGACAGCGTGCCCGAGGCGACGAAGGCGCCCATCACGCATTTCTGCAGCGGAATGCCGTTGAGCACCGCCGCCTTCGGGTTAGAGCCGATCACGTAGAGCGCGCGGCCGATCGGCGTGTGCTCGCTCACCAGCCAGAGCACCACGGCCAGCGCCAACACGTAGAAAGCAGTCACCGGCAGGCCGAACAATTCCGCACCGGAAATGTTCAGGAAGCCGTCCGGCAGGCTGCCGATCACCTGCCGCCCACCGCTGTGCCACAGCGCGACGGCGTACAGCACGGTGCCGGTGCCGAGCGTGGCAATGAAGGAGTCGATCTGCGCCTGCTCCACCAGCAGGCCGTTGAGAACGCCGAACAGCGCGCCGCACAGCAGCACCACCGCCACCGCCGCGGGCCAAGGCAGCCCGAACTGGGTCTGCAGGCTGATCGCCAGGATGTGCCACAGCACGATGCCGTAGCCCACCGTGAGGTCGATCTTGCCGGTCATCATCGGAATGGTGGCGGCGAGCGCGAGCAGCGCGATCACCGACTTGTCGCTCAGGATCGAGCGCAGGTTGAACAGCGTCGGAAAGCTCTGCGGCAGCAGGATCGAGAACAGCACGATCAGCCCGAGCGTCAGCACCGGCAAGCCGTAGACCGGTGCCTGCCGCCCGATGCGGCCGATCAGGCCGGAAACCCTGGCATCGAAAGACGGATCGGGTTCGAGCGCGGTGGCTTTGATGGAAGTGGTCATGATGCGATTGCCTCTTGTGTTGTTGTGTGGGTTCGTGATGCCGGGCCGTCGGCGCCCGCCGCGGCGACCAGCAGTCCGGCGACGGTGAGCGCGGTGCCGTCGAGTTCGCATGCCACCGTGCCGTTGCGAAACACCATGGCGCGCGTGCACACGTTGGCGACCTCCTCGAAGTCCGTGGAGATCACCAGCACGCAGACGCCGGCGTCCGCCTGCTGGCGCAGGATTTCGTAGATCTGCCGCTTGGCGCCGACGTCGACGCCCGCGGTGGGCTCTTCGAGGATGAGGAGCGGCAGCTTCAGGTTCATCCATCGCGCCAGCACCACCTTCTGCTGGTTGCCGCCGCTGAGGTTCTGCACCTCGGCCTGCGGCGCCGGCGGATTGACGTCGAACTGGCGGATCAGGCGGCGCGCCTCGGCCGATTCGTCTTGCGGCGCCAGCCGGGTCAGCAGGGTGCCGAGCGTCAGTGCCGGATTGGGAAACAGGTTCTCCTGCACGCTGAGGCTGCCGCCGAGGTTCTCCTCGAGCCGGTCGGCCGCCACCAGCCCGATGCCGAGCCGGATCGCTTGCGCGGGATTGCGCGGCGCAACCGGTTGTCCGCCGAGCAGGATGCGGCCGCGCTCCAGTCCGGACAGGCCGAAAAGCAGGCGCCCGATGGCCTCGTGCCCGGCGCCGCGCAGCCCGATCAGGCCGAGCACCTCGCCGCGGCGGGCCTGCAGCGTCACGGGGCCGGCGTTGGCCGAATACACCTCGTCGAGTGCCAGCAGGGTCTCGGTGCCGTCGCCGCGGGCCTTGGGCAGCGACACGTCGAACTTGCTGCCGACGATCAGCTCGACCAGTTCCGCCGCGCTCGCCTCGGCCGTGACCCGGGTGCCGACCAGCTTGCCGTCGCGCATGACCGCGGCACGGTCGGAGATGTCCATGATCTCGTCGAGCCGGTGCGACACGTAGATCATTGCCACGCCGCGCTCGCGCAGCTGCCGCAGCAGGGCGAACATGCGCTGCACGTCGGCCATGGGCAGGCTGGCCGTGGGCTCGTCGAGCACCAGCACTCGGGCGTCGGCGTCGAGCGCGCGGCCGATCGCGAGCAGCGACTTCTCGGCGCGCGTCAGCGTGAAGACGCGCCGCCGCGGATCGATGTCGCAACCGACATGCCCGAGCACGCGGCATGCGTTGCGCTCGACCTGCTTCCAGTCGATCAGGCCGAGCCGGCGCGGAAAGCCCATGCCGAGCGCCACGTTCTCGGCCACCGTCATCCATTCGACGAGGCCGAGGTCCTGGTGGATGAAGGCCATGCCTTGCTCTTCGCGCGGCGCGGCGCGCCACTCGGCCTCGGGGCGGCCCTGCAGCGCGACGCTGCCGCTGTCCTGGCCGTAGACGCCGGCCAGGATCTTGATCAGGGTGGACTTGCCGGCGCCGTTCTCGCCCAGGAGCGCGAGGATCTCGCCGGCGTGCAGGTCGAGCGAGACGTTGTCGACGGCCTGGGTGCCGCCGAAGCGCTTGCTGAGCGCCTCGACGCGCAGCACGCGCGTTGCGGTTGCGGCGTGGTTCACAGGAGCACCACGCATGAGACGTCCGGCTCGCGCTGCGTGCCGATGAAGCGCTCGAAGGCCAGCGTTTCCATGTTGAAGTAGCCCAGCTTGTCGTTGTCCTGGCTCACGAAGGCGAGCGGCCGGGTGGGGTGGAAGCTCAGCGCGATGGCGCGCGCCTCCATCGGAATCCGGGCCAGTTCCTTCAGGGTCTGCGGATCGACCACCGACAGGCTGCGCTCCCCATAGTTGGTGACCACGAGCCGCCCGTCGCGGTAGAGATACAGGCGCGTGGCGTCGTCGCGGGACGGGGCTTCGCGCAGCACCGTCATGCTGGCGGTGTCGATGGCGGCGAGCGTGTTGCTCCAGCGGTTGGTCACGTAGAGCGTTTTCTCGTCGGCCGAGAGCGCATAGCCTTCGGGCTTCTCGCCGGGAGAGCAGGGCACCGGTGCCACCGTGGCGTCGTGCGGCCGGACCTTGGTCACGGTGTGCGAGAGCAGGTTCATCACGTAGGCGGTCTGCCCGTCGCGGGTGAGGGCGAACAGGTGGCTCTTGATGCCGCCGGCGGGCACTGCGCGCCGCGGGGCGGTGTCGGTCTCCGGATGGTCGAGCACCACCAACTGGGCTCGGTCTTCGCTCAGCGCATAGAGGCGGCCCTGTTCGTCCATCTGCATGCCGTGCAGCCGATTGAAGGGGGCGATGTCGATGGTGCGCGCGAGCTTGCGCGCCGCGATGTCGATCTGGAAGATGCGCGTGCCGCCGTGGCCCAGATGGCCCGAGGTCTCGACGCCGTAGTGGCCGATGTAGGCAAAGCGCTTCGCCGCGTCCACCACGAACTCATGCGGAAACGCTTCGAGCGCGATGCTGTGCAGCCGCTCGCCGCTCGCAATGTCGTAGTAGCTGAAACAGTGGCTGCACTTTTCCACCAGAAGCAGGATTTCTTGGGTCATGGACGCTGGATTCCTTCCGTGCGAAGCACGATTCGATAGAGCGAGCTGCTCGCCGCGATGTAGAGCTGGTTGCGGCGCGCGCCGCCGAAGCAGAGATTGCCCACTTTCTCGGGCACGTGGATCTTGCCCAGCAGGCTGCCGTCGGGGTGATAGACCTGAACGCCGTCGAGGCTGCTGGTGTACAGCCAGCCCTGGGTATCGAGGCGGAAGCCGTCGGGCAGGCCGGGGTTCACCTCGGCGAACACGCGAGGGTCGGCAAGCCCATCGGCGCGCACGTCGAACACCATCAGGTGGTGGCGGCCGCTGCCGTCGCTTCGCATCGCGGCCGAGGTGTCGCTGACGTAGAGCCGGGATTCGTCGGGCGAGAACGCAAGGCCATTGGGTTCCTGCACCGCGTCGGTCATCGCATCGAGGCGGCCGCTTGCCGGATCGAAGCGGAACACATGATTGGCCGCCTGCTCGCGCTCGGCGCGATGGCCCTCACGGTCGCTCGCAATGCCGTAGGGCGGGTCGGTGAACCAGAGGGTGCCGTCGCGCTTCACGACGATGTCGTTGGGCGAATTGAGGCGCTTGCCGAGGTAGCGGTCGACCACGATCTCGTCGGGTGCATCGGCCTGAACGCCACCGGCCGAAACGCGGGTGCGCACGATGGCGCGCAGCCCGTGCGAGCAGTGGAGCAAATCGCCGTTGAGATCGCGCGTGTGGCCGTTGGTGAATTCGACACCCGTGCGCCACACGCTCATGCCGTCGCGTTCGCTCCAGCGCAGCATGCGGTTGTTCGGAATGTCGCTCCAGAGCACGGCTTGGTCCTCGTGCATCCAGACCGGACCCTCGCTCCATTCGGCGCCAGTGCACAGTTGCTCCAGCCGGGCGCCTTCGACGATGGGCCGCAGGCGCTCGTCGAAGACTTCGATCGAAGGGTTCATGCCGTCGTTCCTCATTCAGGGTGCGCGGATCAAGCCAGGTTGTCGAAGTTTTGCATGTGGGGTCCTTGTTCAGCGTGCCCAGCGCAGCACCAGCGGATCGAGCCGGCGCGCGGTTTCGATCAGGCCCTTGCGGGTTTCGGGGTGCATGGCGGGCCACGGGTGGCGCGGCGCTTCGCAGGCGATCACGCCGCCTTCCTTCATCAGCGCCTTGGCCGCGAGAAAGCCCGATTGCCGGTTCTCGTGGTTGATCAGCGGCAGCCAGCGCTGGTAGAGCGCAAAGGCCTTGTCGCGGTCGCCCGTGCGATGGGCTTCGATGATCGGGCGAATGCCGTCGGGGTAGCCGCCGCCGGTCATCGAACCGGTGGCGCCGGCATCGAGGTCGGGCAGCAGCGTGATGGCTTCTTCGCCATCCCAGGGGCCTTCGACCGCGTCGCCGCCAAGCCGGATCAGCTCGCGCAGCTTCGATGCGGCACCGGCCGTTTCGATCTTGAAGTAGGAGACATGCTCGATCTCGCGCGCCATCTGTGCGAGGAACGCGGCCGACAGCGGTGTGCCCGCGGCCGGTGCGTCCTGGACCATGACGGGAATGCCGACCGCGTCGGACAAGCGTGCATAGAACGCGTGGATCTGCGGCTCGGGCACGCGGAAGGTGGCGCCGTGATAGGGCGGCATCACCATGAGCATGGCGGCGCCCATGTCCTGCGCGCGCCGGCTGCGCGCGGCACAGACCTCGGTGCTGAAGTGCGTGGTGGTCACGATCACCGGTACGCGGCCGGCAACGTGCTCGAGCACGGTGCGCGTGAGCACTTCGCGTTCGTCGTCCGACAGCAGGAACTGCTCGGAGAAGTTGGCCAGGATGCACAGGCCGTCGGAGCCGGCATCGATCATGAAGTCGACGCAGCGCTTCTGGCTTTCGAGATCGAGTTCGCCGTTCTCGGTGAACGGCGTCGGTACGACGGGGAAGATGCCGCGAAAGCGGACGGGGTGAGCGGTTGTCATGGTGCGGTGATGAAAGAAGTTGCGTGTCAGGTGACCACGCTGATTTGCCAGGGCACGAACTCCTGCTGCCCATAGCCGTGGAGTTCACTGCGCGAAGGCTGACCGGAAGCTGTGTCCAGCAGCATTTCGAACAGGCGGGCGCCCAGTTCCTCGATGCTGCGTGTGCCGTCGAGCACTTCGCCGCAGTTCAGGTCCATGTCGTCGGACTGGCGCTGCCACAGCGCGGTGTTGGTGGCGAGCTTGAAGGAGGGCGAGGGCGCGCAGCCGTAGGCCGAGCCTCGGCCCGTGGTGAAGCAGATCAGGTTCGCGCCGCCCGCGACCTGCCCGGTGGCGGAGATCGGGTCGTAGCCCGGCGTGTCCATGAACACCAGGCCGCGCGCCGTCACCGGCTGCGCATACTCGTAGACGTCCACCAGGTTGGTCGAGCCGGCCTTGGCAATGCCGCCCAGCGATTTTTCGAGCACGGTGGTGAGGCCGCCCGCCTTGTTGCCGGCCGAGGGGTTGTTGTCCATTGCCGCGCCGTTGCGCGCGCAGTAGGCCTCCCACCAGCGGATGCGCTCGACCAGCTTGCGCCCGACCTCGAGCGTTTGCGCACGCCGCGTGAGCAGATGTTCTGCGCCGTAGATCTCCGGCGTTTCCGAAAGGATGGCCGTGCCGCCGTGCTGCACCAGCAGGTCGACGGCCGCGCCGAGCACCGGGTTGGCCGAGATGCCCGAATAGCCATCGGATCCGCCGCACTGAAGGCCGATCACCAGGTGGCTCACGGGCACGGTCTGGCGCTTCACGGCGTCGGCTTGCGGCAGCATCTCGCGGATCAGCTCGATGCCCCGTGCAATGGTGCGCGTGGTGCCGCCCGTGTCCTGGATCGTGAAGCTGCGCAGGCGGGTACTGTCGGTCAGGCCTTGCGTGGCGAGCAGGGTGGACACCTGGTTGGTCTCGCAGCCCAGGCCGATGACCAGCACGCCCGCGAAGTTGGGGTGGCAGGCGTAGCCCCCCAGCGTGCGCTGCAGGATGGCCAGGCCTTCGCCCGCTGGATCGACCGCGCAACCGGTGCCGTGCGTGAGCGCCACCACGCCGTCGATGTTCGGATACGGCGCGAGCATGTCCGGATGGATGTCGCGCCGGAAGCGGTCGGCAATGGCGCGCGCCACCGTGGCCGAGCAGTTCACCGAGGTCAATATGCCGATGTAGTTGCGCGTGGCGACGCGGCCGTCTTCGCGCACGATGCCTTCGAAGGTTGCGGGCTCCGCGGCGTATGCGGTCGCGCGCGCATCGGCCGCATGCGCATGGTCGCGCGTGAAGTCGCCCATCGCGAGGTTGTGCGTGTGCACATGCTGGCCCGCCCGAATCGGCTGGCTCGCAAAGCCGATGATCTGCCCGTAGCGGCGCACGGCCGCGCCCGGCTCGATGGCGCGCGCAGCCATCTTGTGGCCCGGCGGAATCAGGCCCGCCACGGCCACGCCTTCGCTTTCGATGTGCGTGCCCGCGACCAGCTGGTCGAGCGAGATCACGACATCGTCCTCGGCATGAAGCCGGATCACGCGTGCGCGGGGTCGGAACAATGGGGAGGCCATGGCAGGTGCACCGTCACTCGACGATGTTGAAGTCCTTCAGATGCTCGGTCTTCAGCGTGAGGCCGAGGCCCGGCGTGTGGTCGTCGAGCTGCAGGAAGCCGTTCTCGGCCACCGGCTCGCCGTCGAAGATGTAATAGAACAGCTCATTGCCCACTTCCACGTCGTGCATCGGGAAGTACTCGGCCATCGGCGAGGCCAGCGTGCTCATGGTCAGGTGGTAGTTGTGCATCTGGCCGGCATGCGGAATGACCGGTACGCTGTAGGCCTCGCACAGCGCATTGATCTTGTGCGCGGCCGTGATGCCGCCGACGCGGTTGGTGTCGTACTGCACGACCGACACTGCCTTGCGGTCCAGCAACTGCTTGAAGCCGTAGAGCGAGAACTCGTGCTCGCCGCCCGAGATCGGAATGTTGGTGAGCTGGTTGAGCTCGGCATAGCCGTCGATGTCGTCGGCGATGACCGGCTCCTCGAGCCAGCGCGGCTGGAACTTCTCGAGCTTGGGCAGCATGCGCTTGGCGTACTCGACATTCCATCCCATGTAGCACTCGAGCATCAGGTCGTTGTCGTAGCCGATGACTTCGCGCACGGCTTCGACGGACTTCAGGTTTTCTGCCACGCCTTTCTGCAGGTGCGCCGGGCCGTAGCCGAAGCGCATCTTGAAGGCGGTAAAGCCCTGGTCGAGAAACTTCTGCGCCTCGGCCTGCATTTCCTTCAGGTCGGTGCGGTAGAGCTTGGAGTAGTAGCAGGGAATCTTTTCCTTGGTGCGGCCGCCGAGCAGCTTGAACACCGGCTTGTTCACCGACTTGCCCAGGATGTCCCAGATCGCGAGGTCGACTGCCGAGATGGCGGCCATGGTCACGCCCTTGCGCCCCCAGGCGTGCGTGGCGCGGTACATGCGCTGCCACAGGTACTCGTAGTCCCACGGGTCCTGGCCGACGACCAGCGGCGCAAGGTATTGGTCGATGATCGCCTTGGCGATGGCCGGCGCGAGCGCCACGTTGCCCAGGCCCACGATGCCGTCGTCGGTCTCGATCTCGACCACGGTCCACGAATGGAAGCGGAAGGTGCTCATGGTTTCCTGCGGCGCGTACAGCAGGTCCATCGCGTTGGAGCAAAAGTTGCCCTGCGGCGGAACGGTCTTGCCCTTCCACTCGAAAACGCGGGCGCGAACGGATTTGATCTTCATGGTGTCTCTCTGGAGTTGAGGGGGTTCAGGCGGGTGCATGGTTGGCGAGGCGGTGCGCGGCGCCCATGCGGCCCGCGATGCGGAAGGCCTGCCACATGGCTTCGACGCTGGCCTTGCCCTGGCCCGCGATGTCGTAGGCCGTGCCGTGCGCCGGCGTGGTGATGGGAATCGGCAGCCCGCCCTGCACCGTGACGCCGCGGCTGAAGCCCATCAGCTTGATCGCGATCTGGCCCTGGTCGTGGTACATGGTCACGACGGCCTGGTACTCGCCCGCCTGCGCCTTCAGGAAGATGGTGTCGGCCGGGAAGGGGCCATGAAAGGGCGACTCGGTGGGCCAGTCGCGCGCCTGCAGGCGCTGCACGGCGGGCACGATGACGTCGACCTCTTCGCGCCCGCAAAGCCCTCCGTCGCCGCCGTGCGGGTTGAAGGCCGCAACCGCGATCTTGGGCTGCGCCACGCCGTTGGCCAGCAGCGAGCGGTAGATCAGTTCGGCCGCCTGCTCGATGCGCTCCACGCTGACGTAGCTCGCCACGTCTTTCAGCGGCACGTGCGAGGAGATGCGCGAAGTCCAGAGCTCGCCAAGGGTGTTGAACTCGCAGAAGTAGCCGGCCACGCCAAGGTGCTGCGCGAAATGGTGCAGCTCGTCTTCGTGCTGCATGCCGCCGATCTTCATGGCGTGCTTGTTCAGCGGTGCGAAGCAGATCGCGTCGACCTCGCCGGCCAATGTCGCGTTCATGCACCGGTCGAGCACCTGCAACACCGAGCGGCCGCCCGGCGCCGCGGCCTGGCCGCGTTGCACCAGCGCGGGGTCGATGCTGTCCATGGCAAGGAATGCGGGTCGCGCAACGTTCGCACGGCCGCGCACATCGGCCAGCGATTGCACTTCGTCGGTGGCGACCGAGGTGCCGGCGATGCGCTGGCCTTCGTCCCACAGCCAGCGGTCGCCGATCAGCACGATGTTGGCCAGTGCGGCGGCCTCGGGCTTGGCCAGCAGCTTGGCGATCAGTTCGGCGCCGATGCCGGCGGGGTCGCCGAGCGTGAGCGCAACGACGGGAAGGGAAGGTGTGTTCGTCATGTCAATCCAGGCGGATGTGGTTTTTCTTGATGAGCTCGCCGAAGCGCTTGTATTCGGCGGCGTGGAACTGCGCGAACTGCACCTGGGTCATGGGCGTGATCTCGGCGCCGACCGCTTCGAGGCGGGTCTTGGTCTCGGGCATGGCGAGCACCTGGTTGACCGCGGCGTGCACCTTGTCCTGCACCGCCTTGGGCGTTGCGGCGGGCATATAGATGCCGTACCAGGCGCTCATCTCGACGCCGGGCACGCCGGCTTCGGCGAGGGTCGGCACGTTGGGCAGCTGCGCGTTGCGCTTGGCGGTCGTCACGGCGAGTGGGCGGACCTTGCCGTTCTTGATCTGGCCGATGACCGAGGGCAGGGTGTCGAAGCTCAGCTGCACCTGGCCGCCGATCAGGTCGACCAGGGCCGGGCCGCTGCCCTTGTAGGGCACGTGCGCGATGTCGACGCTCGCCGCGTCCTTGAACATTTCGGCAGCGACGTGCTGCGTGCTGCCGGCGCCGCTGGTGGCGTAGTTGAGCTTGCCCGGCTCCTGTTTGGCCAGCTTGACCAGCGCCTGCACCGAGTCGGCCGGCACGCTGTTGCTCACCACCAGCACGTTGGGCACCGCACCGACGAAAGCCACCGGCACCAGGTCGCGGTTGCTGTCGTAGTTGAGCTTGAGCAGGTGCGGTGCAATCGCGTGCGCCGTGACCACGCCCATCACCAGGGTGTGGCCGTCGGTCGACTTGGCCGTGGCGTCGGCCGCCAGCGTGTTGGAAACCCCGGGCCGGTTCTCGACCACCACCGGCTGCTTGAGCAAGGGGCCGAGCCGGTCGGCCACCGCGCGGGCCATTGCGTCGGTGCCGCCGCCGGGCGCGGAGCCGACCATGATCCTGATCGGGCGGGTGGGCCAGTCCTGCTGGGCCTGCGCGGCGCTGGCGGCGAACGCCAGCACCCCGGCAGCCGCGGCCGCCATGAGCTTTTTCATCTGCTTGTCTCCAGATTGTTCGAGTAATCGTTGGCGGCAATCGTAGGCATGCGATTGATGCACGTAAACTGAAAGCTCTTGATCGATCAATATCCTGAGGTAATCAATCGTGGGCTCCATCGACAGGCAGGATTCGACCCCCCAGCTGCTCAACCGCGTCCGCATGCGGCAGGTTGCGCTGATGCTCGCGGTCGAAGAGCGGCGCACCCTGCGCGCCGCGGCCGATCAGCTCGGCCTGACGCAGCCGGCCGCCACCAAGATGCTCCATGAGCTCGAGAGCGCACTGGGCCAGCCGATGTTCGAGCGCGTCGGGCGCGGGCTGCGCCTCAATGCGGCGGGCGAGCGCGTGATGGGTTACTTCAGAGGCATCCGCGGCAGCATGGAGGCGCTCAATCGCGAGCTGCACGAGCTCCAGCTCGGCAGCGTCGGCAAGTTCTCGCTCGGCAGCATCATGGCGGCCTCGCCCGGCCGGCTGACCGATGCGCTCACCGAACTCAAGGCGGTGCATCCTCTGCTGGCCGTCGAGATCGCGGTGGACACCAGCGACAGGCTGCTCGCCCAACTGCACGAAGGCGTGCTCGAGGTGGTGGTGGGGCGCCCCGTGGGCCCCGAGGCCGCGGCCTGCACCTTCAAGGCCATCGAGGACGAGGCCCTGGCGGTGGTCGTCGGCAACCAGCATCCGCTGGCCGGGCGCTCACGCGTGGCCTTTAGCGATCTGCTCGACTACACGTGGATCTTGCAGCCGGCGCACAGCCCCATGCGCGACGTGATCGAGCGCGAGTTCCAGGTGCACCACGCCGTGATGCCGCCCGGCCTGATCGAGACCGGTTCGATCCTCACGACCATCAACCTGATCCGCAAGTCATCGATGGTCGGCGTGATTCCCGCAACCGTCGCGCGGCGGGACGCCGAGCACGGCGTGCTCAGCATCGTGCAGTACGTGATCCGGCACAAGCTTTCCACCTACGGCAGCATCGTGCGCATGGACCGGCCGCTGAGCCTTCCGGCGAAGCAGTTTTTGGAGCTGTTGCACAGGAGGCGGTAGTCGAGTTGGGACATGAAGCCTGGTTGAGATCTGGAACCAACTTCAACAGACTGTGTTGCGAAGCTCGTCAGGCATCAATGACAACGAGCGGATCGCCGATGGCATAGAAATGTCCGCCGGCGATGTAGTGCAGGCTGCGCAAGGCCGGATCAGCAGTCTCGAAGTTCCAATGTCCGTCCTTGAACACGCGCGTATCAGACCAGGCTCCGACGATCTCGCCGATGAACAGGTCGTAGGTCTGTTGGTTGTGCGGCTCGGACACGACCTTGCAGGCCAGCCAGGCCGAGCATCCGGCAACAAAAGGCAAGTCGTGGCCATCGATTGAGAACAGTTCGACTCCGCTCTTCGACAGCTTCCCTGGCTCATCGTACAGACTGCGATGCCCCACCTGGTAGGTGAGGGCTAGTTGAGCAACGGTGGGTACCTGGATCGCGAAGATACCGCTCTTCTCGACGAGCTCTCGGGTCATGGCGATCTTGTCCAGCACGATGGTCAGCTTGGGCGGGTTGTAGTCCAGCGCGCAGGCCCAGGCCGCCGCCATGACGTTGTCCACACCACCATGGCGCGCCGACACCAGTACCGTAGGACCATGGTTGAGCAAGCGATAGACCTTCTCCAGCGGCACCGGAGCGACGTGTTTGTCCATGAGGGAAGGTCTGAACAACGCAGAAACGGCAGCCGTCTGAGGTCGTTCGATTTGAGATCGTTCACCGGATCCATGATCGAAGGCGCGTCAGCGTGAGGTCTCGGCCGTGTTTGCGGCCCTCAGGCCACCTTCGGACGGACTGCTCCCATGAGTTGTCGTCGCGCCATCCACAGGTTCGACAGCGCGAACAGGGTCAACAGATGCGCGGTGTTCTTTTGCAGGCCACGGAAACGCACCTTCATCAAGCCGAACTGGCGCTTGATCACGCGAAACGGGTGCTCCACCTTCGCGCGCACGCTGGCCTTGCGATGCTCGTGCTTCTGCAATCGCGCCTTCGCACGCCCCTCGGGCAACTTGGCGATGTCGCTCGGCCGGGCAGCGATGTGCCACTGCAAGTTGTCGCGCTGCACACGCGTTTGCGCGCCCCGGTAGCCGGAGTCGGCCCAGACCTGTTCTTCCTTGCCGTGAAGGAGATCGGCAACCTGTTCGACATCTGCTTCATTGGCCGATGTGGTCGCCACCGAGTGAACCAGCCCGCTGTCGGCGTCCACGCCGATGTGCGCCTTCATGCCGAAGTGCCACTGGTTGCCCTTCTTGGTCTGGTGCATCTCCGGGTCGCGCTCGCCCTCGGCGTTCTTCGTGGAACTGGGTGCCGCGATGATCGTCGCGTCGACGATGCTGCCTCGCTTGAGCAGCAGGCCCTTGCGCGACAGGTGCGCATTGACCTGCTTGAAGATGTCCTCGGCCAGGTCCGACTCCTCGAGCATGTGGCGGAAGTTCAGGATCGTCGTCTCGTCGGGAATCGGCTCGCTCAGAGTCAATCCGGCGAAGTTGCGAAGCGAGGCAATCTCATACAGCGCTTCTTCCATCGCCGGGTCGGACAGCGCAAACCAGTTCTGCATCAGGTGCACGCGCAGCATCGCCTCCAGCGGGTACGGCCTGCGGCCTCGGCCGGCTCTTGGGTAGTGCGGCTCGATGACCTTCAGCAGCGCCTTCCAAGGCACCACCTGCTCCATCTCTTCGAGGAAGACCTCGCGCCGCGTCTTCTTGCGCTTGCCCGCGTACTCCGCGTCCGAGAAGCTGATCTGGCTCATCACTGCTGTTCCTTTGAACGAATCAACGTCTCAGGGGATGATCGGTGGACTTGTTCAGACCTTCCTGAGGACTCCTTCGTTCAGACATCTGGTGCCTTCGTTGTCAATGGAAGCCGAGTCGTGCAGCGCCAATCAGATCATCCGGTCCGAGGTCACGACATGAACACCAGGCTTCGGGCGGATAGCCGCTTCGAGCAGCGCGCTGGCGATCTGCGGGGGCGGATTGAGGCGCCAGCGCTTGGGCAGCAGCGGCCCCGCCAATGTCAGTCCAATCACCATCATCCGCTCGCCCAAGCGGAACTCGTCCCTGTGCCCGCCGATGACGCCGGGCCGCACGCAGGTCAGTGATTCGAAACCCTGCCCCATCAGTGCTTGTTCCAACTCGCCCTTGACCCTGTTGTAGAAGAAACTCGAGCCGGCATCCGCACCGATGGCCGAATTCAGCGCGTAGGTCGGAGTTCCATGCGCATGCGCCAATCTGGCGACGGTCAACGGGTAGTCGCAGTCCACGCGGCGGAACGCCTCCTCGGAGCCTGCGGTGCGCATGGTGGTGCCCAGCGCGCAGATCACCGCATCCGCCTGCCACCAGTCGGCGTCCTGCGGCAGACGATCGAAATCCACCTGCGGGCTGCGCAGCTTCGGGTGCGTCGTCAATACGCGTCGGGTGGGCGCGACCACAGCTTTCACGCGTGGATCGGCCAGCGCGAGTGTCAGCAAGTGGCGCCCGACCAGACCGGTAGCGCCGACGAGCAGAAGTTTCATTTTTTCGATGCCATGCGCGCGGAGTGTGGGTGGCACTCCGCGACGGTCGCTGGTGTCGCTCAGGGGGCGACGTTCGTGTGATAGATCTTGCTGATCACGGTCCACTTTCCATCAACCTTCAGCAGATGGAAAAAGTCAGTAAAACAAAAACCGGAAACGTCGTTGGTATCGACGCGAGCGCTGGCGGCGGTGCCGACGATGTCAATTCTGACGATCGCAGCTTGCGCTTCGGGCGAAGGACGAAAGGCGCTGTCGATCCCGTCGAACAGATTCTGGATGGCGCCGCCTGTCAGCTTGCCGTCCGCGCCGAGGCCAAAAATGGTTGCCTGCTCGCTGAAAGCGGGCTTCATGATGCTGCTCTTGGCCTGCTTGCAGCCATCGTTGTACTTGTTCAGCACTTCGACGATAGCGTTGTACTCCGGGACGTAGGTAGGCTTGTTCATGGTTTCACTTTCGGTTGGTTTGAATAACTTGCGCGCGTGGCACCTCCGCTCGCGGCTTCGCCGTTCAGGATCTGCCCCACGTCGGAGACCAGCGAGTCCGTCCTGAATTTGGCTGGCGCTCAGTGCACGGCTCAACGGTGCGAACGGCACGGCGATGGCAAAGTCTATGAACTTGGAACGTCAAAGAAAAACAATATAAATTCGTGCTTGACGCCAAAAAAATCGATGAATAGGTGTCACTCGATTGGCAGTATTTCGTCGTGTGGATGACCTGGCTATCGATACCTGAGGCGCTCACCCGGTGATCGGCGGACTCCACACATTCATTGCGGTGTGCAAGCAAGGCACCTTTGCCGCAGCTGGAGACCGCATCCGACTCACCCAGCCCGCGGTGGGCAGCTAGAGAAATGAAGAGGCGCGCGGAGTTGCGGCGGGCACGCCGCTTTGAGGAGCGGGTGGCACAACGGGTTCCTGCCGGCGGATTGCCGAAGCCGGCTGCCGCGAAGCAGCAAGGTCTTCAAAGCGAGCTGGGAGCGTAGTCGGAAGGTGGCTGAACAGCCTTCAGAAAAGTGACCTGACTGCACAGAATCTGGTCAGGCACGGGTTGGCCTTTGGAATCGGCGTCAGCTTGGTCAAGAAAAAATCTTCTTGACGCACTCCGGATGGCCAGAGCTTGCCTCAAGTCCCACGACCGGAGGGGATCGAATCTTCTGTCGGCGGGCGCATGAACACCTGGTTTCCCGCGCTCGGTTTCTGGAAATACCGACAAAAATACCGACGAATCCATCTGCTTTGACGGATGCCCACGAACCAGCGCCCGTCAGATCCCCCTCGTACGGATCTTCATGCTGGACCGGCGCAGCGCAAACACGCCATCGAAGGTGCGGAACCACACGAGCTCCTGCGAGCTTGCGATCAGGCGCGCAGGCGTCGGATGCCCGGCGCCCGGCGTCAGCAGCTCTGTCGAGAAGGCGAATTCGCGCTCGGGAGCCTTCGCGGACGCGTCCTTCCTGCCAGCTTCCTCCCTGGCGATGAAGCCTGCAAGTTCGCCGAAGCCCTGCGCCGCCTCCGCAGCGAGCTTGCGCTGGAGGTCCTCCGAGGGCCGAGCCAGTTCGTCGAGCCCGTACGTCGAGGGCAGCTGGTACATGTACAGGCCGGACCATCGATCGGCCCCGCTGCCCTGTTCGAGCCGGACTGCCGCAGCTGCCAGCAGCCTGCCGCTGGGCGACTTGCTGATGGCGAGATAGGGTGTTGCGCCCGTGCGGGTTGCGCCGCCGGCGTCGGTGAACTCGAGTCCCTGCCGGATCGCTGCATCGAGGAACAACTGTCGCGGCTCGAGCCCGAGCTTGCCCTGCATGCGCGCTGCATCGAGGCCAGTCTGGCTGTCGATCATGCCCATGTTGGCGAGCGCACCCAGGGCACCGAAGACCAGCCCGGCCGTCAGGCTGCCGCCCTGTGCCTGCGTGTAGACGATGGTCTTTGCTTCGTTGAGGTGGCGAGTGGCGTGCCGCGGCTCCTCCACGATCGCCGCATGCGCGAGCACGAAGGTGGACGGTGCGTCCGCCGCGACGGGGCGATTCCTGTAGCTCGGCGGCGCCACGCAGCCCGTCAGGCCGGCCAGCGCCAGCAGCGCGCACACCCCGAGGGCGCGACGATGCGCGCTGGCCTTGAAACCGATCATGGGCTTTTCTCCTTGCTCCGTGGTCTGGCAGGCCGCCCTTCGGCGGCGGGCGGATCATAGCCGCCGGACCGTTCGCAACCGCCGCTGGCCAGTTCTCAGACGCGCCAGCACGCATGGAAGCCTTCGGCCTCGTTGGATCGGCGAGAGCTGCTCGACCCCTTCCGGTTGCACGGTTCGCGACGCGGCTCTCGCAGGCACCTCGATTGCCGGACCGCATTGACGGACCCGTTGCCCTCAACTATCCGCTGGAGTTGCCGATGAGACTGCTGAAGAAAACCTGATGGACTGGCTGCGTGATGCGCATGCCGTGGAGGAAGAGGCAGAGAAAATGCTCAACGCCCAGAGCCGATCGCCTGAAAAAGCTATCCCGTGCTGAAGGAGCGCATCCTGGCGCATCTGGACCAGACACTCCTGCAGGCCAACAAGATGTGTGAATGCATTGGCGCCGGGGAGGGCGCACCTCGGCCGTGAAGAACGTCGTCGCCCGGATCGCCGCCACGGCCCAGGGCCTGTGCGGCATGTTCGTCGCCGACGAAGTGGTGAAAGCGGCGCTGGGCCCATCGAGACGCCGTTGGCCGCTGCAGCGCATGGCGACGCAGGCAAGGTGCTTTGGGAGCAGCAAGTTCCCATGAAACGATACGGTAGTCTCAAGGAGATCGCCAACACCGTGGGCTTCTTGCTCGACGAAGAATCCTCGTCTTACGTGAACGGTCAGATCATCAGCGTGGATAGCGGATTCATTGCCGCAGGTCTCCTGCCTGCCTGAAAGGGCGTCTGTTGAAGCCAAGGCTTGATGTCCGGCCTTGCTCCGTTCACCGAACGGAGTGACAACACTGAAGTCGCAAATTACAATTTCTGACGAATTCAGTAGGCCAAGTCCCGTTCAGACGACAGTCGTCGCACACAGGGGTGCAGGGTGAGGCCATCCAACGCGGGGGCATCGCGCGCTGCGTCTGCGTTGCAGCTGCAGCCGGGCGCTGCTCCGAGAACAACAACGGGGGCTCAACGGTATGAATCATTCGGCTGCGTCCGGCTTGCTGCACGCTGCGCGTGCCCAACTCCAACCTCCTCGGTTCTGGCTGCTGACGTTGATGCTGAGCTGCATGGCCGTCCTGTCCGCATGCGGCGGTGGCGGTGGCGGCGGCTCCTTCGGTTTCGTCGGCCTGGGCAGTTCGGGGCAGATCGGCAACCCACCCGGTCCAGCCACCCAGCCACCCGCAGGCCTCTCCTACGCGATGACCTCCGCCGTCTACGAATTCGGCCAGCCCATCGTGCCCAACCAGCCGAGCGCCAGCGGCGACGCCGTCACGCGCTACAGCGTTGAGCCGCCGTTGCCGGCCGGACTCGTGCTCGATGTCGCCACGGGTGTCATCAGCGGCACGCCGACCGCGGTCACCCCTTCGACCATCTACGTCGTCACAGCCGAGAACGCAGCCGGCAGCACCACAGCCCGCGTGGAGATCGAAGTGCGCCAGACGCCCGCGCTGCCCGCCGGGCTGAGCTATCGCGAAACCACCGTGGTCTACACCGTGGGCGAGGCCATCGCCCCGAACGCGCCTTCCAGCAGCGGCGGTCCGATTGCCAGCTACACCGTTGCGCCGGCACTGCCCGTGGGGCTGGCATTCGATGCGAAGACCGGCGTCATCAGCGGCACGCCGACCGCCGTTACGGCGCAGGCACCCTACACCGTCACCGGCACGAACGCCGCGGGCTCCGTCACCGTGACGCTGCAACTTGAAGTGCAACCGGCGCTTGTCGCGCCAGCCAGCGTCATCTACAGCACGCCCACAGTGCTGTACGTAGCGACCGAAGCCATCGTTCCCAACACCGCCCAGACGACCGGCGGACCCGTTGCTAGCTTCACCGTTGCGCCCTCACTGCCGGCCGGCCTGAGCCTCAACGCGCAAACCGGCGCCATCACCGGCACGCCAGCCGCGCTGCAGTCGCTGGCGACCTACACCGTCACCGCCAGCAACGCCGCGGGCTCGGCGCAGACGCAGGTGCGCATCGCGATCACCGCCCGCGGCAGCTGGGTGTCCACCGCAACCGTCCCCGGGGCACGGCACTACTTCGAGCTCACGCGCCTGCCCAATGGCAAGGTGCTGGTCTCCGGTGGGTTCACGGATACCGGCGTCACCAATTCAGCCGCCCTCTACGACCCCGCGACCGGCACTTGGTCAGCGGCTGCCGCGATGCTCTATGCGCGAAATGGCCACTCGGCCACGGTGCTTTCGGACGGCAGGGTGCTGGTGGCCGGCGGGAGCGACTCGGCGCGTGTGGGCGTGCTGGGCGCAGAAATCTACGACCCCGCCACCGATACTTGGACGGCAACCGGCTCCATGGCCGAGGCGCGCGACTGGCATTCCGCGGCCCTGTTGCCCAACGGCAAGGTTCTGGTCGTCGGTGGCTATTCCTCGCAGCCCTCGCTCACCTTCTCGCAGACCGCGGAACTGTACGACCCGGCCACGGGCGTCTGGGCGACCGCGGCAACCCCATTGGCGACCGCGCGCGGCCAGCATGCGATGGAACTGCTGCCCGGCGGCAACGCCGTGCTGGTGATCGGCGGCGTCAATCGGCAGGGCTTCGTGAACACCGCCGAAGTGTTCGCGGTCGATGGCAGCGCAACAACGTCGATGTCGATCAGCATCACCGGCAATCTCTTCCGGTCGGCACTGCTCGCCGATGGCAGCGTGCTGGCGCTGGCGGACGGCAGCACCACCGCGTTGCGCTTCCACCCCGCAACGTCGACGTGGACGACCAGCACCTTCAGCGCCACGCGCAGCCTGCCCATCCTCACCGCCCTGGCCGACGGCCGCGTGCTGCTGGCCGGTGGCAGCAGCCTGAATACTGCGGAGGTGTTCAACCCAGACTTCGATGTCTGGACGACGGCGGGATCGATGGCGACGGCACGTCGGGCTGCGTCGGCGGTCTTGCTGAATGACGGCCGCGTGCTGGCTGTCAGCGGGTTTTCGAACGCAGATGGCGAAGTGGATGCCTCGGAGATCTACCTGCCCTGAGATGTTGCTGTGGGGTGGGTTCTACCGTTCTGGCGTTGATGCGCTGCAGTTTGCGTTGCGCTGCCCTGGCGGAGCAATGAATCCGTTTGTACAGTTGCGGCTCGGTCAGTGGGAGCTCGATCGCAACAATCTCGACAAGGCGGCCGAGCATCTTGCGAGGGCGGACATGCCCGAGGGGAAAGAAATCTTCTCGCGCGAAAATCCTCAAGTGTTTTGACTTTCTAAAGATGCGCCTCAAACCGTCGGTTTCTGGCCAGTGGTGCCGGCATTCGGCCCAGGAGCAAACCGTCGGGGGCCACCAGAATTCCGGGTGTACCCATCCCCGTTCAGACTTCACCAATGCGCCGTGTGCTCTTTATCTGCAGTAGAAACAGGCTCCGCAGCCCGACGGCCGAGAGCATGTTCGCGGCGCCCGACATCGAGACGGACTCTGCTGGCCTCGCGCCAGACGCAGACTGCGTACTGAGCGCTGAACAGGTTGATTGGGCTGACCTGATTTTCGTGATGGAGAAGCAGCACCGGGTGAAGCTCAAGCAGAGGTTCGCAGCGTCCTTGCAGGGGAAAAAGGTCGTGTGCCTGGATGTTCCCGACCGGTTCCAGTTTATGCAGCCTGAGCTCGTCACGCTGTTGCAGAAAAAGGTTGGTCACCATTTGCGTCAACAAAATGCGGAAGCACAATCGAGCGGCAAAATGCGGCCATAGCCGAAGTTCCGTCGCACCTTCCAACGTGACCTATGAACTTATGAAGCCTTCGTTGCTCGCGAAATGTGCCCTGATATGTTCACTCTTGCGCCGTGGCTCGCCGTGGCGGCAGACGAAGTTGTCTTCAGGGACGAGGCAGGCCGCGTTCTCAAGAAGAGCGAACTGGCCGAAGCCCACGGCAACTTCACCTGGGAACTGGCGTCCACCGATCCTGTCAGTGAAGAAGCGCGGAAAGAACACGTTCGTGGCCGAGCGGCAGGGCAACGAGGCGACGCCACATGCAGTCATTCAGCCAAATTGCCACTAGTCCGCGAGACCGGTCGTTCGCGTCGCATGCCAATCCGGAAGCCTTCGAGAATGCCTCCATCAACTGAAGCCCTGCAACGATTGAGCGACTTCGCCTCTGGCAAAACCCCGGTGCCTGAGTTCGAGCAACAGCTCTACAACGATCCGGACATTGAAACGTTGCTCTCGGAGGAGCGCGCTCCTCGATTTTGCCAAACGGGGATTACGCTATTCCACTACCTGATTGGACTCGACCTCAGCGACCCAGGCGACGTGCTCAGCGCAAAGGACGTATTGGTCTCGTTGCTTCAGAAGCACGGAGTGAAGGCGCCGCTTCCCGCGTCCGCAACCGCGGAATATGCGCTGCTGCTCGATGCCCAGCCGCACTGGCTCGACGCGGACGTCAAGTTCCTTGCCTCGTTACTCGATGGCGCGCCATGCCTACCTCCCAAACAGAGAAAGGCATGGCTGCGTCAGAGAATCCTGGAGCTGTTCAAGTACGCCAAGCAGCCCCCGCGCTGGTTGCAGTCCCCAGCGTGGCCCATCGGCGATGCTGGCCCTTTGGTCTTCTTGGGGCAGTTTCCTGTCGCCGACTACTTTCATGACGAGGCGGCGGTGTATGTTTTCCATGACCCGGTGAAGGGCGCGTTCACAACATTCGTTCAGATCTGCTGAGCTCGCGGCATGGGGACAATCGCCAAGACGCCTCCTCGCTGCCAAGACCAGTCGTTCGCTGCTCCGGCAAGATCCGGCTGAAAGAAGCCGTTTGAAAAGCCGTCGACAAGAAAGCCCATAGCGACATTGCGCCCGCAGAAGGAGTTCCCCGCCCATGACCTGGTCACTGTTCTACCGCTTCGAAAACGATGTGCCCACAGACTTTCACGAACTGCGCCAGTTCGACAATTCGCTGTGGACTGCAAACGGGAAGGTGAAGACCATGGGGCACTCCATGGTCGTCGAGTTCACAAGTCCCCAAGCCGCAAAGGATGCCCTCGCGCAACGCGCCAATGAGATCGAGGCGCAGGGCTACAAACGGGTGCGCCAAGGCATACACGATCCCGCTCGCATCGACTTCACCTTGCTCACCATAGAGATTCGCGAAGGTGCTCGGTGTGCCTTCCAAGCCATCCGCGCGGCCCATCCCGACGAGGCCATCCGCCTTTTCTCGCTTGGCAGCGACGACGGCGCGATGACCATCGTCCATGCTGCCAGCAATCTCGCTTTGAGCGCTCCGGGCGACATGGACGATGAAAGCGAGATCTGGTGCTCGGCCGAGTGGCCCTACGAGGAGGGCGGTGAGTTCCTCGATATCGCTTACCGCATGATCCTGCCATGCCACCGCAGCGACTTGCCTTGCGACGTTGAATTCGACCTCCTGCACGCAGGCCTCTTCGAGGCTTGCATTGCCGTGATGGAACAACTTGATCGTGAAGGTTTCTTCGGCACCGGCGACGCGCGTGAAGAGGTTGTGCTGCTATGCCAAAGCGAAGGCAATGAGGATATGGAAGGCTCGATCGGTCGACTCAACACTTCTCGCGTGGTGAGTCGACTCGAACGCTGGATCAAGCTCTGCGAATGAGCTTCGATTGGGAGCTTGGCGGATTACCGGGTATGGGCCCATTCGCGATAGAAGCGCGACCGGCTACAGTCGGTCAGGAACCAACCGGCAGTACGACCGCACTTTCATCGATGCCAAGACCACTCTCAATCGAACGTGAGCGCGAATTCGGCGAGCTTTATGCCTTCGTTGAGTTCTACATGATGCATGTATCCAAAGTCGAGGCGCCTCCAGATCTGAGCATGGCTTCAGTGTGCGCTGACATCATTCGCCGGTTCGGTAAGTCGAAGGCCCTGACGAGACTTCGTCAGGCCGCCAATGACATTGTCGAAGACTTGAGTGGTCGACCAGCGGAAGGAATCGCCGCATTGGACGCGGCCTTGAGCGAGCGCGGGATTTTGACCGTCTCGGAGGTCCGTCGTCGCTACTCGACTGTGTTCGAGCGCATCGTCAAACGCGGCGCCATCCGAGATGAAACCGAATACCACCTGATCACTGGCTTGGTGGTCGATCAAACAAGCGACATAGAGGTGGACCGGCGAGCGTCACTTCAGCGGTTGCTGGACGCCTACGACAGGTCAGTGGAACCAGAATCCTAGTGTCCTGAACGTCCGCTTTTGGGTGGCGCGACCGGCACCTCTGGCCCTTCGCGACGGCAAGGCAGGTACCGATCACACCGCCTCAGCCCTTGCGGGACTCCTGAGCAAGCTCGCCGCACTCCCGGCCAATGCAGCCAGGGCTGCCATCGCCAGCCCCCAGCGCGCGGCGCTGTGCGCCGGCAGCAGCCCGAACATCAGGCTCATCAACAGGCTGCCGAGCGTCAACCCCGTGAGCCGGGCGGTGCCTTGCGCGCCACCGGCCGCGCCGCTGCGCTCCCTGGGCGCCGAAAGCAGCATGTTCTGGTTATTGGGCGTCTGGAAGAAGCCGAAGCCCAGGCCGGCGAGGCCCGTGAACAGCGCGATCGGCAAGGCCGGGTTTCCGTGCAGCGGCAGCAGGGCGCACAGGGCCAGGCCGCTCGCGAAACACGCACTTCCGGCCACGCACAGCCAAGCGCTCGGCATGCGCTGGGCCAGGCGTGCCGACAGCGGCGCGGCCAGCATCACCGCCAGCGGCCAGGGGGTCATCAGGAGGCCCGCGGTCACCGCGCTCTGGCCAAGTTCGTGCTGGATATAGAACGGCAATGCCACAAGGGCGGCCATCTGGCCGGTGAAGCAGCACACGGAGGCAATGACCGAGACCCGAAAGGAATGCACGCGCAGCAGGTCGAGCGGGATCAGCGGCGTCGCCTTGGGCATCTCGCGCCGTACCAGCAGGACCATGCAAACAGCCGACAACGCGAGCAACGCGCCGCCATGCAACGGATGCATCACGAGCCTGTCGCTCCCCATGACGAAGGAGGCGAACATGACCGCGTTGAGCGCGATGCTCCACACGTCGATGCGGCGCGCCGAGCGCGGCGGACTCGGCAGCCCTGCGCAGGCGACAAGCACGAGCAGGCCGATCGGCAGGTTGACCGCAAAGAGCCACGGCCAGCTTGCCGCGGAGAGTATGAAAGCGCCAAGGGTGGGGCCCGACGCGGATGCGGCGGCGACCGCGAGCGCATTCCAGGCGATGGAGCGCGCGAGCAATCGACGCGGATAGGTGAAGCGCAAGAGCGCCAGGCCCAGCGGCATGACGGCCGCGCTGCCCAGGCCCTGAAGGCACCTTGCGGCCACGAGCCACGGCAGCGATGGGGCCAGCGCGCACAACACCGACGCCGCGGTGAACAGCGCGACGCCGCCGGCAAACACGCGCCGATACCCGAGCCGCTCACCGATAGCAGAAGCCGGCAACAGGAACATGACCACGGCCAGCTGGTAGGCGGTGATGATCCAGACGGCATCGGCGGGTGGCGCCTGCAATTGCTGGGCAATGCCCGGCAGCGCGATGTTGGCGATGGCGCCGTCGAGCACCACCAGCACGCCCGCGCCCAGGATCGCGGCGACGGCTGCGTAGCGCCGCGGTAGGGGCAGGCCATTGGCGTCGTTCACCCCTTGGGTTTCGACGGTGTGGGGCATGGTGGAAGAAGAGTTCGGGCGAAGCGTGGATGACGACATGATTGGATGACTGGAAGAGGCACGCTCTATCGCGCAAGGCCAGCTTAGGACTGCGCGCACAGCCTGCACAGCGCGCGGCGCGCAGCTTGTCCCTGCACGTGGCGCCTGTCGAAATCCTCGCGGCCGTGCTAGGTTCGGGCATGCCAACAGAAGCTGACCTGAACCTGCTGTTTGCGTTGAACGCACTTCTTTCCGAGGGCAGCGTCGCGAAAGCTGCCGAGCGCCTGGGCCTGAGCGAGTCGGCGATGAGCCGGGCGCTTGCGCGGTTGCGGGAATCGACCGGTGACCAGCTCCTCGTGCGTGCGGGTCGCGCCATGGTGCTCACGCCGCATGCGCTGGCACTGCGCGACCGCGTGAGGGACCTGGTGCAGGAGTCGCGCGCGGTACTTCAGCCCGCCGGTGCGAGCATGGACCCCCGCACGCTCCAGCACCTGTTCACCATACGGGCCAACGACGGCTTCATCGAGGCCTTCGCGCATCAGTTGGTGGTTCGCGCCGCGCACGAAGCGCCCGGCGTTCGCCTGCGCTTCGCGCCCAAGCCCGACAAAGACGTTCGTCCCCTGCGCGAGGGATTGCTCGACCTGGATGTCGGCGTTCTCGGCGAGTCAGGCCCGGAGGTACGCATTCAGGCGCTCTATCGCGACCGATTCATCGCGGTCGTGCGCCAGGGCCATCCCCTTCTCGCCGAGCCCGAGATCACTGCCGAGCGCTACGCTGCCTGCGACCACGTCGTCACTTCACGCCACGGCCGGACCGTGGGACCGGTGGACGACGCGCTCGCAGCGATGGGCCTGGTGCGCAATACCGCGGTCGTGGTGCCCAGCTTCAGCACCGCCTTGTCGATAGCGGCCGCGACCGAGCTGGTCGCTTTGATACCGTCCTCGTACTTTGAACACCTGAGAGCGCGGGGCACGCTGCGCTCGTTCCCGCTGCCGATGTCCACCGAGCAGATCACGGTGTCGCAAATGTGGCATCCGCGTCTCGATCGGGATCCTGCGCATCGGTGGCTGCGCGGGATGGTGCTGGAGGTTTGCCGGCCACGGAATGAGCAAACAGCTGCGTAGTGATTCCATTCGAGCTTCGAGCTTGAAGGTCGGCTTCGCAGCGGAAGCGGACTGTCACTGCTCAAGGCTAGATTTCCGAGTTGGTCAAGGGTGGTCCGACACCCGCCCTCAGCCATTGTCGTGCGCGGGCTTGGGTGCTGCCCGGGCAGGTGTCGGACAACCCCTAACCGATGTCGTCCTTCAGCTTTCTCGAAAGCAGCCATTCAAGCCGGCGTCAGCCCTGACCACCCGTCTGCTCGCGACGTGTAGCTCAGTCCGAGCGCAGCGGTTCAGAAACGGCCCAAGACTGGCCGCTTGCTTTGGATCGCTTTCAAGTGCCTTTCATACCAAACTTAGCTCTCAGGAACACAAGTGTTGAACGTCATATCACCCACGAATATTGCCGCGTCTCTTTCGGAGTTTTGGTCTCCGCGCGTTATTGGCGAAGTCGACGATGCCTTCATCAAGGTCGCCAAGCTTCACGGCTCGTTGACTTGGCACAGCCATGATGAAGAGGACGAGTTGTTTCTCGTTCTCAAGGGACATCTGCGTATCGAACTGGAAGGCCGTGCCGTCGAACTTTCCGAAGGCGAGATGTTCATTGTTCCGAAGGGCGTCCGACATAACCCGGTCGCGGAGCAAGAGTGTCAAGTCATGCTCATCGAGCGCAAGTCAACGCTGCATACAGGCGATGTTGTCGTCGAGAAAACTCGGTCTTTGGCTGAGCAGCTTCGCCCTGTGTGAACGCTTCGCGCCACCATGTCCCCCAGGCAAGCGCTTCATAAGGGCGGAAGAGAGGGGTCACATCAATCGCAATCCTCGGGCGAGTCGCATGGAGGTCTTCACAAACTGGTGCAGATCGCCCATTCTGGCGATTTCGGAGAGCCCCTCGTCGGTGATGCGCTGCACCGTCGCCATGCTGGATGCCGCATACGGGCTGGTCGACTTGAGGGCGGCGATCTCGGCCTCGATCAATCCTGTGGCAACCAGCACTGAGACAGCCCGGACTTCTTCGGGCAGGACTACCCGCACAGGCAGTGGGGTGTGAAGAAGCCTCATCAAGAACAAGAGTGGCATTCGAACCTCGGATTGCCGGCGGTTGCGCTGCCAAAAATGCCGGCGGTTTTTGGTCGGCCGAATGTAGCTAGAAGTGCTGCTTGCTCGCAACTGGTTAATTATGAAGTAGAACCATTTTGCGGAATAGTTCACGGATACCGAGCGCGAGGCGGGCGGGGTGACCTGCCCCTCCCAGCCGTACCAGCGTAATGGCAGTGAAGTCCGTCAACTTGGAGAATGACGGACATGAGAAAGAGCAGATACACCGAGGAGCAGATCATCGGTTTCATCAAGCAAGCCGAGTCCGGCTTGCCGATCAAGGATCTGTGCCGCAAAGGCGGCTTCAGCGACGCGACCTTCTACAAATGGCGCGCCAAATACGGCGGCATGGACGTGCCCGACGCCAGGCGACTGCGTGAACTCGAGGCCGAGAACAACAAGCTCAAGAAGCTGTTGGCTGAGGCCCACCTGGACATCCACGCGCTGAACACGGCCTTCGGGGTAAAGCGATAGCCCCGCAAGCCAAGCGCGCGGCCGTTGCCATCATGATCGGGGAATGCGATCTGAGCGAACGGCGCGCCTGCAGGCTTGTGGGGCTCTCCCGCGACAGCTATCGCAATCCACCCGAGGCCAATGCCATGACGCAAGAGCTCAGCAGCAAGATCGTCGAGATCGCGCATGCACGTCGGCGCTTCGGCTACCGGCGCATCCACGACATGCTGCGCCCGAACTTCCCGGGCGTGAACCACAAGCGCGTCTACCGCCTGTACAGCGCGGCCAACCTGGCGGTGCGCAAGCGCAAGAAGGCCAAGCGGCCCATCAGCGAGCGCGTTCCGCTGCAACTGGCCACGACGGTCAATGAGGTGTGGAGCATGGACTTCGTCAGCGACAGCCTGAGCACAGGACGGCGCATCAAGTGCTTGACCGTGGCCGATGACTTCAGCCACGAGTGCGTGAGCATCTCGGTCGACTGGGGAATCTCGGGGCAATACGTCACGCGACTGCTGGATCAAGCGGCCGTGTTCAGAGGCTACCCGCTGGCTGTGCGCACCGACAACGGGCCGGAGTTCACCAGTCGCGCCTTCATGGGCTGGGCGCAGGCCCACGGCATCCGTCACATCCTGATCGAGCCGGGACGGCCCATGCAGAACGGCTACATCGAGAGCTTCAACGGCAAGTTCAGGGACGAGTGCCTGAACGAACAGTGGTTCGAGACGCTGCAGCAGGCCAGATCGGCCATCACGCTCTGGCGCCAGGACTACAACGAGGTCAGGCCGCACAGCAGTTGCCAGCGAATGCCTCCGTCGAAGTTCGCCGAGCTGCATCGCCAGCGCGCTGGCGATGCAGCTCGATCCACTTCAACAACCACCGAGATCAATTAATCTTGCAACCCCGGACTTCCTCGTTATGAATGGCACGGCAGGAGGGGGCAGGTCACCGACACATGCTTTCGATGGCGTCGGCCGTGCTGCTGACCACGTGCGCGAGCTTGCCCCCTGGGCGGCCGAGCACCGCACGCGGTGCGATGCCAGCGTGAGGCTCAGGGCACCTCAGCCCTGCTTTCGAATCGCGAAGCAGGCGCCGGCCACGAGGATGAACGCGCCGATGATCACTTTCTGCCAGGTGCTGGGAACGCCCGCCAAGATCAGCACGTTGTTGATCAGCGTGACCAGCACCACGCCCAGCAGCGTGCCCCCGACCGTGCCGCTGCCGCCGGTGATGCGCGCGCCGCCGAGGATCACCGCAGCGATCACGTCCAGTTCGTTGCCCACGAGGTCGAAAGGGTTCGCCAGCCGCGTGCTCGACACGTGCACGATGCCCGCTAGCCCCGAGAGGAACCCCGCATACATGAACACGAAGATGTGCACCGTGCGCAGGTTGTAGCCCAGCCGCTCGGCAATCGCGAGGCTGCCGCCGATGGCGTACACCGCACGGCCGATGAGCGTGCGGTTCAGCAGCCACCACGTCAGCACCGCCGCGCCGGCCAGCACCAGCACCGTGGCGGGCAGCACCACGTGCAGGCCCTGCGCGGTGTCGAAGCGCCAGAGCGCCAGCTTGCCGAACGCGTCCATCGGCGCGGGCACGTTCATGAAGAACACTGTCCCGACGAAGGTCAGCAAGATGCCGCGGTACAGGTACTGCGTGCCGATGGTCACGATCAGCGACGGCGCCTTGAGCCAGTGCACCAGCAGGCCGTTGAACACGCCCAGCACCGCACCGCTCACCGCGCCCGCCGCCAGCAACAGCGCGATGGGCGCTTCGGGAAAGTAGTTCAGCACCAGCTTGGTGATGCTGTACATCGTGAGCGCGGCAACTGCGGCGAACGACACGTCGATGCCGCCGGCGGCCAGCACGATCAGCACGCCCAGCGCAAAGAGCCCGAGCACCGTGCAGGCCCGCACGATGTCGAACAGCACCGGCAATTGGAAGAAGCCCGGGTTGATGGCGCCGACTCCCAGGCACACCAGCACGATCAGCGCGAGCGTGAAGGCCGAGGGGCGCTGCGCGAGCCAGCCGCGCCACGAGGCCGTTGCCTTGGGAGCCGCTTGCGCAGCCGAAGCCGGCGCGGGCGTGGAGTGCGCTTGCATGGTGGAAGCCGTCATGAGAATGCGGGAGAAGGGGTGTCGGAAACCAGCGCGTGGTAGAGCTCGCTCTCGGCCAGGCCCTGTGCGTCGAAATCGTTGGCGATGCGGCCCTTGCGCATCAGAAGGATACGGTCGCAGTTCTGCAGCAGCTCCTGCAGATCGTCGCTCACCAGGATCACACCCAGGCCCTGCTCGGCCAGCCGCTGCACGATGCGGTAGATGGTGTCCTTGGAGCCCACGTCCACGCCCACGGTGGGGCCGTGCAGTATCAGCACGCGCGGGTCGATGGCCAGCCAGCGGCCGATGAGCACGCGCTGCTGGTTGCCGCCCGAGAGCGATTGCACCGGGCGGTCGACATCGGGCGTGGCGATCTGCAACTCGCTCACGGTGCGTTCGGCCAGCGCCTGGCACTGCTTGTCGTCGAGCGCGCCGAAGCGCCCGCGCAGGCGACCGAGCACGGCCGTGACGATGTTGTCGCGAATCGGCTTGTCGAGAAAGAGGCCCTCGCTCAGCCGGTCTTCGGGCACGTAGCCGATGCCCTGGCGGATGCCGTCGCTCGGCGTCTTCAGCGTGATCTGCCGGCCGCCGAGCGCGATGCGCCCGCGGTCGGCCGCCTGCACGCCAGCCAAGGCCAGCGCCAGCTCGTTGCGGCCCGAGTCGAGCAACCCGGTGATGCCGAGGATCTCGCCCTTGTGCAGCGTGAAGTGCACATCGCTGAACTGCGCGCCGCGGCCGAGCGCTTCGACCTTCAGCAGCGTGTCGCCGCCGTGCGTCCGGTGGCGGTAGCGCGCGCCGTCGAGCTGCTTGCCGGTCATCCAGTGCGCGAGCTCGGCCTTGGTGAAATCGCGGATCGGCCCCTGTGCCACCTTCGTGCCGTCGCGAAAGACGATGGCCTGGCCGCCCATGGCCATGCACTCGTCGAGCTTGTGGCTCACGAACAGCACGGCCACGCCCTGCGCGCGCAGGTGCTCGACCACGTGCACGAGGTTGTCGACTTCCTTTTGCGTGAGCGAGGTGGTGGGTTCGTCCATGATGACCATGCGCGCGCGTGTGGCCACGGCGCGTGCAATGGCCACGAGTTGCCGCGTGGCGAGGGGCAGTTCGTCGACGCGGCGCGCCAGAAAGGCCGCATCGGTCGGCAGCTTCACTGTTTCGAGGGCGCGCACGGCCGTGGCCGCCACCGCCTTGCGGTCGAAGCGCCGCGCGAGCTTGCCGCCGGTGGCGACCAGCTGCTCGCTGAGCGCGACGTTTTCGGCCACGCTCATGTTCGGGAGCAAGGACAGGTCCTGATAGACCGTCTCGATGCCCAGCGTGAGCGCCTCCAGCGGCGACAGCGATTCGTGCGGATGGCCATCGATCACGATGCGCCCGTGGCTCGGCGGCTGCGCGCCCGAGATGATCTTGATGAGGGTGCTCTTGCCGCAGCCGTTCTCGCCGAGCAGGTGGTAGATCTCGCCGGCTTCGATCGTGAGGTCGATGCCCCGCAGTGCGTGCACGCCGGCAAAGCGCTTGTGCACGTCCTGCACTTCGAGGAAGACACGGCGCCCGGCACCGGCCGGGGCTTGCGTGGAAGGCGCGGTAAGAGTCATGGCTGCCGCAGGATCAGAAGGCGTACTTCTTGTAGTTCTGCTTGTCGACCTCGACCCAGGCCTGCCCCGTGACGATGATGCCGACGCCCGGCCCCTTCTTCACCGAGACCTTGTTGTAGCCCTGCACGCCCATGTCGGTGCCGTCGGTGATGGTCTTGCCGTCCAGCAGCATCTTCGCCGCCTTGTTCATGACGATGCCGGCGTCCTTCGGATCCCAGAAGGCGATGCCGCCGACCGCGCCCGACTCGAGGAACTTGGCTGCCTCGCTCGGCAGGCCCGTGCCGTACACGCACACCTTGCCTTGCAGGCCGGCTTCCTCCACCGCGCGGCCGATGCCCAGCACGTCGAGCGACGACGAGCCCTGGAAGCCCTTCAGGTCCGGGTGCTTGCGCAGCATTTCCTTGGCCTTGCCGTAGGCCTTTTCCGCATCGTTGAGCGACTCGTTCTTCGCGTCGACCAGCTGCATCTTGGGGTACTTCTTCGCGTTGGTGGCGCCGCCGTCGGCCCACTGCACCTGCGACTGGCTGCCCAGCGAGCCCACCAGCGAGGTCCACTTGCCCTGCTGGCCCATGCAGGCGGCCAGGCGTTCGTTGATGCGCGCGCCGTAGGCCGTGTTGTCGAAGGCCTCGATGTCGACCATGGTGTTCTTCTGGTTGTCGGCCTCGTGCGTCACGACCTTGATGCCGCGCTCCATGGCGCGCTTGAGCACCGGTTCGAGCGTGGGCGGGTCCATCGAGACCACGGCGATGGCGTCGACCTTCTTGGCCACCAGGTCTTCGATCAGGCGCTGCTGCTGCGCGGCGTCCGACTGGGCCGGGCCGATCTGGCGAGTGGCCACGCCGGAGGTGCTGGCGCCGAATTCCTTCACGCCCACTTCCATGCGGTTGAACCAGCTGATGCCGGTGATCTTCACCACGGTGACGATGTCCTGCGGCTTGCCCTGCGCATGCAGCGCGGAGGCGAAGGCAACGGTGCCCAGCGCCAGCACGGTGCAGGCGATCTTTGTTTTCTTCAGCATGTCTTTTGTCTCCTAGCCCTCGGTGGTTCTTTGCGTCGCGCCAGGAGGGGACTGGTGCGGCGGTGCGCTGGAGCGCGTAACTGAAACGAAGCTGCGCAGGTCGGCCAGGCTCAGCCGTGCCGATGCCAGGAAGAACAGCAGCAGCAGTCCCCAGGCGCAATCGCGGAAGAAATTCGAAATGCCCAGCAGGTTGAAGGTGCTGGACAGCAGCTGCAGCGCCACGGCCGAGAAGAACAGGCAGGTCATGCGCCCGTAGCCGCCCTGCGGCCGCACGCCCGCCATCACGGTGATGAGGATGGCGATGAGCAGGTAGGAGTTGCCGTAGTCGGACTTCACGCTGGCCGTGCGGGCCGCGATGATCACGCCGGCCACCGCGGCGAGCACGCCGCACAGCGCATAGGTGGCCACCAGCATGCGGTTCTGCGAAATGCCCGCGTAGCGCGCCGCCTTCGCGTTGGTGCCCAGCAGGAACAGGCGGATGCCGAACGGGCTTTGCTTGAGCAGCCAGCCCACGCCCAGCAGCATCGTCACGAAGATGACGAACGGAATCGGCACGCCCAACACCATCTCGTTGCCGATGGCCGAGAGCGGCTCGGCATCGCCCACGCGCAGGCTCGAGCCGCCGGTGAGCACCACGGCGAAGCCGGTATAGAGCAGCTGCGTGCCCAGCGTGCAAAGAATGGGCGTGAGGCCGGCGCGCGCGATCAGCAGCCCGTTGAGCAGCCCGCCCACCAGACCCATCGCCAGCGCAATGACGGCGAACCATCCCGTGTAGATCCAGGGCGAGGCATCGGGCGTCGCGAGCATGGGCGCCACCGTGGCGGCAACCACGCCCGCCAGGTTGGCCAGCGCCACGCCGGACAGGTCGATGCCGCCGTTGCCCGAGATCATTGACAGCGCCACGCCCATGGCCAGCAGGCCGAGCTCGGGCAGCTGGCCGCCCATCGACTGGAAGTTGTAGACGTCGAGGAAGTCGCCCTTGGACAGCACCGTCGCGACCACGAGGATCACTACGTTGATGGCGACCAGGAAGTTGAGTTCGCGGTCTGAGAACCTGGAGGTCATGGCGCTTTCCTTCAGTGGGCGCGGTGCATCAGCGCATCGACCTCGGCCCGCGTGGGCATCGAAGGCGCGGTGCCGGCGCGCGTGACCGAGATGGCGGCCACCGCCGAGCCGAAGCGCGCGGCTTCCAGCGGCGAGGCGCCTTCGGCCAACGCCGCAGCGAAACCGCCGTTGAAGGCGTCGCCCGCGCCGGTCGTTTCCTTCACGGCACCGGCATTGAACACGGGGATGTGCACCGAGCCGCTCGCGCTGTGCAGCAGCGCACCCTTGTCGCCGAGCGTGATGAGCGCACAGCCCACGCCCTTGGCCAGGAAGAAGTCGCCCGCGCGGCGCGCGTCCTCGATGGTTTCCACGGCCATGCCGCTCAGCGCCGCGGCCTCGTGCTCGTTGGGCGTGATGTAGTCGCACAGCGCGTACAGCGCGTCGTCGAAGGGCAGGGCAGGCGCGGGGTTGAACACCGTCACCGTGCCGGCGGCGCGCGCCAGTTCGAGGCCGCGCCGCGCAGCGCTGGCGGGCTGTTCGAGTTGCGTGACGAACACGCGCGCACCGCGGATGGCGTCGGCCGCCGCGTCCACGTCGGCCGCGTCGATCAGCCCCGCAGCGCCGGGCACCACGATGATCGCGTTGGCGCCCGTGACCTCGTGCACGTAGATGAAGGCCGCGCCGGTCGGCTGGTCCGCCACTTGCGGGGTGCGCGGCGTGATGCCTTCCTCAGCCCAGAGCGCGAGCGCGGTGGCGGCGAAGGCGTCCTGCCCGAGCTTGGAGATGAACGTGACCCCCGCGCCTGCGCGCGCTGCCGCCACGGCCTGGTTCGAGCCCTTGCCGCCGGGGCCCATGGCGAAGTCCGAGCCCGCGATGGTCTGGCCGACGCCGGGAAGCTGGGCCGCGCGGAAGGCGAGGTCGGCCACGAAGATGCCGAGCACGGCGACGCCGCGCTGCTGTGAAGAGAGGGGGATGGCGGTCATGGGATCAGGCCTCGGGTGCGAGGACGCCCTTTTTGAAGATGAAGCAGCCGTAGAAGCGGCGCTCGCCCGTGGCGATCACGCAGTAGGCGCGGCGCGCGGCCTCGTAGAAGGCGAAGCGCTCGATGGAGCCCAGCGGTCGGGTGCGTCCCTCGGCCGCATCGATCTCGCGTTGCATCTCCTGCTGCACCGGCGGGACCTCGTTCGGCTCGCCCATGATCTCCATGCGCCGCGCGGGATCGTCCACCGCGTTGTCCAGCGGCAGCACCGAAAGAATGGCGCGCGCCGCCTCGCTGGTGCCCACGCCGTCGATGCGCAGCAGCCGGCCCAGGCTGGTCTGGCGCGCGACTGAATCGGCCGGAAAGTTGGCGTCGCACAGCACCAGTTCGTCGCCATGGCCCATGGCGCGCAGGGCGTAAAGCACGTCCGCATTGAGCAGCGGATGGATGGACTTCAGCATGTTTGTCTCCGTAAAGGACCTGTCGTTCTTTTGAGCTATCTTAGAGAAAGAAAACGTTTGCGCAAACGTTTGCTATTCCGGGGTTTCCCTTGGTTTCCTTCGCGCCGTTGGGCGCTTGGCGCTCATTCGCCATAGGGAATCCAGATGTTCTTGACGTGGGTGGCATGCCGCAGAAACAGCGCGCCTTCGGCCGAGGCGGCGTCGTGCCAGTCGGTGGCCAGGCCGTGGTCGACCAGCGTGCGCTTGAGGTTGCCCACCGACAGGCGTTCGGCGTTGCGCGAGAGCTCCTTCGTGCCGAAGGTCCAGAGTGCATCGACGTCGTCGTGCTCGGCGAGCGTTTGCACAAGGCTCGCCGTGGGGCCGGTCACCAGGTTGATCACGCCGGCCGGCAGGTCGGAGGTTTCGAGCACCTGGTAGAAGTCGGTGGCCACCAACGGGTGCTTTTCGCTCGGCACGATCACCGTGCGGTTGCCCATGGCCATGAGCGGGGCGAACAGGCTCACGAAGGACAGCAGCGGTGCTTCGTCGGGGCACACCACGCCGACCACGCCGATGGGCTCGACGGTGGCGAGCGCCACGCCGCGCAGCGGCGGCACGTGCACCGTGCCTTCGTACTTGTCGGCCCAGGCGCCGTAGGCGAACAGGCGGCTCACCGAGGCCTCGACCTCGGCCTGCGCAGCAGGCGCGCCCACGCCGGTCAGGCTGGCGATGCGCGCGGCGAATTCGTCGGCGCGGGCCGCGAGGTTTTCCGCGAGATAGTAGAGCGCCTGTGCGCGGCGGTGCGGCGTGGCGCTCGACCAGCTCGCGGCAGAGCGCGCGGCGGCGACGGCGTTGCGGATGTCCTTGCGGTTGCCCGTGCCGACCTCGCCGACGCGTTGCCCGTTCGGCGCGAACACCGGGTGCGAGAGCTCGCCGTCCGGTCGCACCTGCTTGCCGCCGACGAATAGCTTGGCCGTGCGGTCGATGGCAGGCATCGTGGTCGAAGGCCTGGGCTGCGTCCGGGGCGCTTCGTTCGCGGCCTCCAGCGCGACAGCAGCGGTGCGCGGCTTGCGCTCCGCCCACGCACGCGGCTTTAAATATTCGTAGCAGCCCTCGCGCCCACCTTCGCGGCCGTAGCCCGATTCGCGGTAGCCGCCGAAGCCCACGCCCGCGTCGAACAGGTTGGTCGCGTTGACCCACACCACGCCGGCCAGCAGTTGCGGCGCGATGCCCAGCGCCAGCCCGATGGTTTCGCTCCACACGCTGGCCGCGAGACCGTAGCGCGTGTTGTTGGCCAGTGCCACGGCCTCGTCGGGCGTGCGGAAGGTCATCGTCACCAGCACCGGGCCGAAGATCTCCTCGTTCGCCACGGTTGATGCGGGGTGCACGTTGGTCAGGAGCGTCGGCGGGAAGAAGCTGCCGCCCGGCGGCAGCGCGCCCTGTGACTGATAGCAGCTCGCGCCTTCGCGCACACCGGCGGCCACCAGCGTGCGCACGCGCTCGAGCTGGGTGGAATCGATCAGGCTGCCCATGTCGATCGCCTTGTCCAGCGGCGAACCCACGCGCAGGCTCTGCATGCGGCGCTTCAGGCGCTCGATGAAGTCGGCCGCAATGCCTTCCTGCAGCAGCAGCCGCGAGCCGGCGCAGCACACCTGGCCCTGGTTGAACCAGATGGCATCGACCACGCCTTCGACGGCCGCGTCGATGTCGGCATCGTCGAACACGATGAAGGGCGACTTGCCGCCCAGTTCCAGCGTGAGCGATTTACCCGAGCCTGCGGTGGCTTCGCGGATGAGGCGGCCCACGTCGGTCGAGCCGGTGAAGGCGATCTTGTCGACGCCTGCGTGCGCGACCAGCGCCGCGCCGGTGCCGCCGTCGCCGGTCACCACGTTCAGCACGCCCGGCGGCAGGCCGGCTTGGGCGGCCAGTTCGGCAAAGAGCAGGGCGCTCAGCGGCGTGAGTTCGGCGGGCTTGAGCACCACCGTGTTGCCCAGCGCGAGCGCGGGCGCGATCTTCCACGCGAGCATCAGCAGCGGGAAGTTCCACGGAATGATCTGGCCAACCACGCCCAGCGGCACCTGGTCGGCGAACTCGCGTTCCTGCAACTGCGCCCATCCGGCGTGGTGATAGAAGTGGCGCGCCACTAGCGGCACGTCCAGGTCGCGTGTCTCGCGGATCGGCTTGCCGTTGTCCAGTGCCTCGACCACCGCGAGCAGGCGTGCATGGCGTTGCACCATGCGCGCCATGGCGTAGAGATGGCGTGCGCGGCCGTGGCCGCCGAGCGCGAGCCAGCCGGGCTGCGCGGCGCGCGCTGCAGCAACGGCTGCATCCACGTCCTGCGCGGAACCCTGCGCGATGCCGGCCAGGCGCTGGGCGGTGGCGGGCTCGGCGGTGTCGAACTGCGCGCCGGCCGATGCCGTGGTGAAGCGCCCGTCGATGAAGTGGCCGAAGCCCTCGGCATGGCGCGCGAGCCATTGGCGCGCGTCGGTGTCGCTCTCTGGCGCGGGGCCGTAGTCCATGGTATCGAAATAGCGTGCGACGCTGCTGTTGCTGTTGTTCTGGCTGCTGCTCATCGGGTCATCCGATCGGGTGGCGGTTGAAGGCCGAGTAGCGGCCGGTGACGTGGTGCTCCAGCTGGCGCTCGATGTCGGCCAGCAGCGTGGAGGCGCCGATGCGGAACAGGTCGGGCTCGAGCCAAGCGCGGCCCAGCTCTTCCTTCATGAGCACCTGGTAATCGAGTGCAGTCTTGGCGGTGGAAACCCCACCGGCGGGCTTGTAGCCCACGCGAAATCCGGTGCGGGCTTCGTACTGGCGGATCATGCGCAGCATCACCAGCGTGACCAGCGGCGTCGCGTTCACGCCTTCCTTGCCGGTGGAGGTCTTGATGAAATCCGCGCCGGCCATCATGCAGACCATCGAGGCCTTGGCCACGTTGCGCAGTGTCTTCAGTTCGCCCGTGGCAAGAATGGCCTTCACATGCGCATCGCCGGCCGCGCTGCGAAAGTCGCGCATCTCGTCATAGAGCTTCTGCCACTGACCGGTGAGCACGTGCTCGCGGGTGATGACGATGTCGATCTCCGAGGCACCGTCACGCACCGAGGCTTCGATTTCCTTGAGCTTGAGCTCGTGCGGAATCAGCCCCGCCGGGAAGCCCGTGGACACCGCGGCCACCGGGATGCCGGTGCCCGCGAGCGCCTCGACGGCCGTCGACACGAAGCGGTGGTACACGCACACCGCGCCCGTGTGCAGAGTGCGGTCGGCAAGGCCCAGCGCAGCCAGCAGGTCGGCGCGCACAGGCGTCACCGCCTTGGCGCAAAGCCGGCGCACGCGCTCGGCCGTGTCGTCGCCGTTGAGTGTGGTCAGGTCGATGCAGGTGATGGCCTTGAGCAGCCAGCCGGCCTGCGCGTCCTTCTTGACGGAGCGGCGCCCCGGCAGCGTCGCCACGCGGCGTTCGGCAGCCGAGAGGTTGATGCGGATGCCTTCGAACCAGCCGGTGTCGAAGGGCTGCGCGGTGTTGCGCGCGGCGGCGAGCGGCGACGCAGGCGCTTCGGTGGATGCGGCAGGGGCCGCCGGGGCCGCTGGGGTGAGCGCTGCGACGGCACTGGCGGGCGGCGCCGGCCGCGAGCGCACGGCGCCGCTGCTGCGAACGAGGGAGGTGGATGTCATGGCGTGATGGGCGCCGTGGCGCGCAAGGGCCGCATGTGCGGCGGGCAGGCAAAGGGCATGTCTTGTGTGTCTCCGGTGCTGCGCCGCGCGGCGGCGCAGCGGTGATGTCGTCCGTCGTGCGTACCGTCGTGCAGCGCCGGCGGCGTGTAGATGTTGATGTTAGAGCAACAACATTTAATCAGGCAAGATGTTTTTGAAATAACATTCAAAACCCCGCGATGACCGATACTCGGGCGCTTGGACCAGGAGGAACCCGAACATGCGAAAGACCGCCGGAGCCGAGGCCCGGGCCGTGCGCCTGGCGAAGATGCAGGAACTCGTCGAGGCCGGCGGGCCGCTGCCGATCAAGCAGGCGGCCCAGCGTCTCGAGGTGACCGAGATGACCATCCGCCGCGACCTGTCGTCGGCCGATTCGCCGCTCTCCGCGCTCGGCGGCTATGTGCTGGCGACGACGTTGCCGGGCGTCGAGCGTTATTCCCTCGACGAGGCCGGCGACCAACACGCCGCCAACAAGCGCCTGGCCTGCGAACACGCGGCCCAATGGGTGCAGCCGCACGACAGCCTGTTCATCGACTGCGGCACCACCATGGTCCATTTCGCGGAGGCGTTGCCGCCCGGCATGCCGTTGAGCGTGGTGTGCTACTCCACGAACATCGCGGCGGTACTGAGCCGACGACCGAACACGCAGCTGATGCTGATGGGCGGGCTGTACCACTCGTCATCGGCCACATTCTTTTCGGACGAAGGATTGCAATACCTCAACCGGTTGGGCGTGAACAAGGCATTCGTCTCTGCTGGCGGACTGGACGTGGAACGCGGCGCGAGCTGCTCCAACTTTCATGAAGTGCCAGTGAAGCAGGCGGCCATACGCAGCGCATCGCAGAGTTTTCTCATCGCTGACGAGAGCAAGCTAGGCAAGCGCAGACCCGCATTCTTCAGCCCGCTCCAGGCTTTTGCGCGCATCGTGGTGGGCGGCGCGCCTGCCGCGGCTGTGAAAAAGCAGTTCAAGGAACTGCCGGTGGAGTTCGCACGGGATGGCATCACATGAGCACTTCCGACGACCTGGGTTGTGAAAAAATAGCAAAGCCTGACCTTAGGCGCATTCCAGCGTTCTTGAGCACTGAATCCGGTCGCATGAACGATGAGGACACGACACTGAACTGGTGGTCGCTCATACGGATTCCGGCGCCGAGTTCGTGGCGCGCCGACTTCCTGCGTCGCACCTCGTTGCACCATTCCAAGCAACCCCCAGCGAGGTGCTTTTGAGCGTGTTCGAAGCTCGTGAAAGATCACCTCGTCCTAGGATCGTGTTTTGTGGCGACGACGGGAGGAACACGCGCCGCATTGCAGCCCTTCTTGAGCAAATCGGGTTTGATCCGATCGACGCGGGGCGCTCAACCAAGCGCGAAGGGGAGTGCCTGCAGTGGATGTGGCCGGAATATCTGCACCACAAGTACAGGGGCCTGAAGCCCGTCAACTTTCAAACGGCGTTTGAGGCCGATTGGAGCTAGGTCATCCCGGAAGGCGCGATGGCGAAGGACTCGGCGGTGACGTTCCGGGAGTGACATGCGCACCTAGAGGGCTTTTTTTGCTCGACGAGCGTGTCAGGCCAGGAAGGCAGCCACCTCTTCGGGCGCGAGGAAACGCGTCAGCGTCACGTGTGCGTTCTGCTCGGAGTGAATCACACGGTTGAAGCCCGTCCAGGTGCGCTCGGGTTTGTCGTTCGTCTCGAGCGCGACGAGGACCAGCTTGCCATGCTTGCGGGCGTTGTCGCTCAACGCGCCTTCGCCCCAGGCCCAGGCCATCGGATCGGTCAGGTCTCCATTCGTGAAAGCCGTGGCCTGCAGCCACAGGTATGCCGCCGAATCGGTGTCTCCGTCGTCGCGCCGTTGCCGGGGCGGCTGCTGAATGCCCAGCGCCGCGGCATGCGTTTCCATCAGATCTTGCAACAGCGAGAACGCATGAAAGGTGTCGTTGATGCCGTGGGCTCGCACGATCATCCCCGTGCTCGAGGTGGGCAGCACCACCGCAAGTTCATCCTCGTAGCCCAACCGGGTGGCATCGCGCAGAAAATGGAGCTGGTCGAAGCGTACCGTGTCGCTCGCGGCCATCTCTTCGATACGTGCTGCGAGCGGGCCATCGGCCAACAGTTCCCGATGATTGCGCACGTCGCGCATGATCATCGCCATCAACGGCAACACGAGAATGTCGACTGCGCGCTGACGTGCCTTGACCTGAAAGCGATCCGCCCGCCGCATTGCAGCGAACGCGGCATTGGCGGCTCGCCAGATGGCGAGATCGGAGCCTTCTTCCTCGTCATCGTCGTCTTCCTGTGGCTTCGTTGCGCAGAAAGGCTCCAGCGACGCCAGCAAGCGCCCCATCGATTGCCGCGCCGCGGAAAAGACCAGGCGCGGATCAGCTCCGTCCTCCACAAGTGCCCCGCAGAGCAGTGCCAGCAGCGCGGCCCGGTGCGGATGCAGATCGGGGAGGAGCGCAGCGCTGGCACGCAGCACATCGTCCATCTGCGGCCCGTTCGCGACTTCGGAATAAAACGCCAGCACCTCCTCGCGTTTGAAGAAGGTGGCTTTCGTGTCCAGGTCGGCAGCACGCAGAACCGGTCGCCGCAGCGTCGCAAGGAAATCCGGAGGAAGTTCTTTCATCGAGGTGGAAAAGCCGGTGGCAGGCTTCGAGCGCCTTGTCGGCCCGATTGTGCTGTACCTCGCCCCAACCGCCGCCAGCCGACCGGCTGTGAACTTCTGGCATCACACCAGCGCAGCATCTGCGGGTCCCACGTCACGTTTTCCGGCCTGCAGCGCCGCGCCGACAATAATCCGGCATGACCAATAACGTGGAACTGTTCATCTCTCCACAGGAGCCAGGTCGCCCCGACGACGGGCTGCCGCCAAGGATTCGCTTTGCGAACTCCAGGCGTCCGTTGCCACTGCCTACGCTGCGGTTCTTGCGCAGGTGGTACAGGTGCAGGCGACGGTGGATGAGGTTCAAGCCGCAGGCCTCCGGCGCGAGCTTCGCCGATTCTTTGGCTGATGCACATCCGCGTCTGAGCTTCTTCTCTGGCGCGGCATTGCGGCACGAAGGTGCCGCCTTAGGATGGGGTTGTGCAGGAAGCCAGTGATGGCCAACCCGCATGCAGAATATCCATCCGCAAAATTGCGCAAGCATTCATCGGGAGTGTTGATGCGGCCACACTGAGATGGCCGATCAGAGCGACTCCGTCAGAATGCCAGCGGGCCGCAGCCTCCTTGCTTCTCGGGTAGGGTGCGATCCGCTTCGGATCAAGCTCTGGCAGCGACGACTTCAACTTCAACCAGAAAGCTTGGCCTGACCAGTGCAGGGACGATCAGCAGCATGGAAGCCGGGCGTGCGTGGCCGAGAAAACGGCTGCGCACCTGGGCATACGCAGCGATGTCCGACTCCCTGGTCAGATACTGAGTGATCTTGACCAGATCGTTGACCGTCATTTCGGCGCGTTCGAGCATCGCGACGATGTGTTGCCACGCCAGCTCTGCTTGACCGGAGATATCTTCGGGCGGTGTCCCGTCGAGGGCCAAGCCTGGCGTGCCCGATGTCAGCAACCATCTGGCTGCTGCGGGAACCTCTACCGCGTCGCCGTACTTGCCGATCTGGCTGGCAATCCCGATGTCGTGGGGAACGTTCATTCGCATCTTTCGTTGTGGACCGCGGCACTCATTGTTGGCAATATGGCCGCCACACGTTTCACGGTGTAATGAAATATGAATGACGCAAGCCGGATTCCCCATGTTGCGAGCCTGCTCGCTGACCCGGCCCGCGCTGCCATCGTTTGGACGCTGATCGATGGCACAACGCGTCCGGCGGGCGAGTTGGCCTTTGCGGCCAATGTTTCTGCCCAGTCGGCCAGCGCGCACCTCGCCAAACTCGTGGAAGGCGGGTTGCTGACCGCCGAGGCCCAGGGCCGCCACCGCTACTTTCGGATCGCAAGTGCCGAGGCCGCGCACCTGATCGAGAGCTTGGCATCCTTCGGCGCGTCGATCCGGCCGAGAGTTCCTCGTCAGGCATCGCTCGTGCGCGCCATGCCAACGCAGTTCCTCCATGCCAGAACCTGCTATGACCACCTTGCTGGTGAAATGGCGGTCCAGGTGCTGCAGGCAATGCTCGACGCAGGATGGCTGCTCGCCCAAGGGCAGGAGTTCATTGCCACACGGCTCGGGCAAGAAAAATTGACCGCACTGGGTGTGGATGTGAGCCATGGTCCCAAAGGACGTCGGCCATTTGCCCGGTGCTGCGTTGACTTGACTCAGCGCCGCGCCCACTTGGGCGGCTTCTTGGGCGCTGCCTTGCTGGATCTCTATGTCGAGAAGGGCTGGGTACTCCGCACAGCCCGGTCTCGCGTCGTGAGCATCACGCCCAAAGGACATTCGGCTTTCATGCGCAAGCTGGGTGTTTCCGGTTAACGCGCGTGCCCGCCATTCGAAAAGTCGGTATTTCCCGGTCTTACGCGGGCAACCGGATTTCTCAAAACCAGCGTCGCCAGCCTGGTTTACCTGGCCTGCTCCGCAAGAGCCAAGCTCCCGAAGCGTTGGTTGTTTCCAGCAAGCCGCTGCCCACGACGTCGGAATGGCACATGTAGTGCATCTCGATTTGCTGTGCTAAGTCTGCAGCATTCAGGGTCTTCTTCAGCATGGGAGCGGCCCTCGGTGGTGCGCTTCCGACCTGGAGCGCTACCTGAAGTCTGCTGTCACAATCGCCGCTTTCATCCGAGTGAGATTCCGCAGAAGCCGTATCGAGCAGGACCAAGGGGCTCGGCTGACCTCGGGGATCCTGATACATGCTGATGTTCCGGTGCCTCCGCATGGGCTTGTTTCTGAGCCGTTGGACCATGCTGCCGTAGAACCGGGCGCAATCATTCCTTGATGAAGCCCGTTCGAATCGTTTCGCAAGAAGCCTTCACATCCTTGGCAACGCCATCCAACCCCGGATAGATGAACGATGAAGCGGTAGTCCATCCGCCAATACTTACCCGGTGCCTTGACCCGCAAGTACATCCCGCCGCCGTCGGCATAGCGCTCGCCGATTTCCGCACCTTTGTGCTTCACCTGTCTCGCGATCGTGTCTGTCAGTGGCATTGCCAATCCTTTGCTGTCGGTACTTCAAATCGCACCTTGCACGGGTACCCGAAGAAATACCGACAAATTACCGATATGAGACGTTTTATGGCTTGATACAGCCTGAGGCAAAGAAAAACCCGCTGCGCCTATGAAGCGAGCGGGTTCTGAGACAGCGTGATGCTTGGTAATACTGGGATTGGCCCCCGGAGGGGATCGAAGATGCAGCCTTAGACCGCATCAATCCTCGTTTTTCTGAGTATGGCCTTCGAAGATACCGACAGAAGTACCGACAAAATGTAAAGCGTCCCTTGTGTTGCAGAAATGCCGCTCGCTGGTTCTCCCTATCGGACAGCTCCCGATCGGCGCCTGCTGAACGCCCGTTTAAGCCGCAAAGGGGCAATCACTGGGTTACTTCCACTGCCTCACTATGGTCGGGCAATGGGCAAAGCGATGGCGGGTGCCATCGACCAGCCAAGCGTGGTTCAGGGCGGTAAAGCTGTTGCCATGACGGCCCCTTCTCTCAGCTCCTCATCGATCGTTAGACACGAGCATCGCGGCTGGACGTTGTACATCCGCTGGTACCACTCGTTTTGGGGAGCCGCTGAGGGGTGGGTATGCAAGGCTATCCCTCCGGGCGGCGCGGTGTGCGATGCGCTGAGCATCGGCCGACATCGGACAAGCGCGGACGCAGTTGCATCCGGTACGTCTTGGATTGATCGCAAGCTGAGCATTCCGGTGCGGAAGCGAAGCCGCTGATCGCCCAGCCAAAGCGGCGGCCGTGGCGATGCCGCTTGCCTTGATGAGCGATCATCGGGTGGGGGGGCGTTGTGAAGTCGTCCTTCGCTGGCGTCTGAGAGGATTTTCTTGTCGGTAACCGGTATGCCATAAGCACACGCACACGCACACGCACACGCACACGCACACGCACACGCACACGCACACGCACCACGCGAGGGAAGCACGTTGCGGCTGCGCATGTCTTGTCAAGGCTCTGGTCCTCAGCCTACCCCTCGGACGCGCAAGCGAAGTCTCCGGGCGCTATCTGAACCTTGACAGGTCGACCGCATTGCCCATCGCTTCGTAGCCGGCATCATTGGGATGCAGATGGTCGCCGCTGTCCCAGGCTGGCCGCAGTCTCTGTGGATCGGCAGGGTCTTGCAAAGCAAGGTCGAAGTCGACGATGCCATCGACGCCCGCATTGCCGCGGATCCACGCATTGACCGTCTGGCGCTTGCGCTCAGCCTCGTCGTTGTAGTAGCCCGGGAAAGCGGCGCCCTTGAATGGCGTGAGTGTTGCAAGATGGACCTTCACGCCACGCTCCTTCGCCTTCGCGACCATCGACGCCAGGCCAGCGGTGACCTGCTCAGCACTGACGCATTGAGCCACGCCGAATCGCCCGCAGTAGCCGAGGTCGTTGATGCCGAGCATGATGATCGTGTGCGTGACGCCGCTTTGCCCGAGCACGTCGCGATCGAAGCGGCCGATGCCCTTGGGACCGGCGGTATCGGCCAGGACCCGATTGCCGGAGATGCCCGCGTTGACGACGCTCACGGGTGTGGCCGTGGCTTCGGCGGCGAAGCGCCGCGCCAGCACGTTGGGGTAGCGCTTGCTCGCGTCGACCGTGGAATTGAAGCCGTCCGTGATCGAATCGCCGAATGCGACAAGCACGTTGGCGTTCTGCCGGCTGTAGACGTCGATGCCGCTGATCCAGTAGTAGCTCTGCTGCGTACTGGCGGCTGCAACCGTTGCAGCCCTGAGCTGATTGCCGTTGGCCACGTAGGTCGTCTGCCGGCCGAGGGCGTGATAGGTCGTGACCGGTGTGGCACCCGAGACATAGATGCTCACAGCAACGCTGGCGTTCGCGGGCAGCCCGAGGGCCACAGGATCGCTCCACCTCTCTGACCCTGCCGGCACGCTGAATGAAGGCTGTCCCGCGACCGTGATCGGTCGGTCCGAGGCGGGCTCGATGGCCGCGCCGCCGGCGCTGCCTGCGATGTGCGCACCGTCGATGCGCAGCGTGCTCTTGCCGAACAGGTGCGAGAAACGCACACGCACTCGGTCGCCGCCGAGCGACGTCGTCATCGTCTGGCGCAATGTCGTGTCGGTGAAGGTGGCGGGAATAAGAGCGACGCCGGTGGTGCTGGGAACGGCGTTGTAGTCCGATGGCGATGCGGTCCACGTTGCATGCGGCTTCGATGGCGGGGTGTCGAAGCTGGCGCAGCCGAACAGCGCGCTTGCGGCAAACGCGGCGCCACTCAGCGTCTTGAGGAACACGCGGCGTTCCGGAGGCCGCACAGGCTGATTCGATGGTTTCATGGACGATGCTTTCGTCTTTTTCTCTTGCTTAGCCCGCTACCGAAGGACGTGTTCTGCTACGGGCGGAGGAGCGCCCTCGACGATGTACACGCGCGACTTCGCCGATTTGAAGCGGATGGGGCGAATCGCCCGGTACGCTGGTGAGTCGTACCAGGCCTGTGCCTGCTCGAGGCTGGGAAAGGCGATCATGACGAGGCGTTTGCCAGGCTCGCCTTCCAGTGATCTGACCTGCCCACCCCGCACGAAGTAGTAGCCGCCGAAGGGCTTGAAGGTCGAGTCCACTTGCGCGCTGTAAGGCTTGATGCCCTCCGGATCCGTAACCTCGAATTCCGAGACGTAGTAGGCCGGTGCCTTGGCGGCAGAACCCTGCGTGTGCACGGCATCCACTGCGCAGCCGCTCAGGACGACGGCGGCAAAGGCGGCAATCTGCAGGCTCCTGATATGGGTGAAAGAGATCATGGATGGAAGCGTAGTGTGGTGAATTCAGCGTGAGGGAAGGGTGAGGGCAATGGGCTGCGCCTCCATGAGCTTGCGCGAAGCGATCATGGATTTGGTGGTCTCGACGTACTTCTTGAAATGCGGTGATTCGATGTGCTGCCGATACGCCGCGTCATCGGCGTAGATCTCGAAGAAGCGCAGTTGGATCGGTTGCTCCTTCAGCGCGACGGCATAGATGCCCAGCACGCCCGGCTCGGTACGTACCGACGTGTCGATTTCTTCCATCACGGCGTCTTTGTAGGCCTGGAGCTGGGCTGGATCGATCGTGAGTTCCGCCACGCGCACGAGCGGCTGGCCACTCAGGCTTGCCTTCGCTCCAAAGCGCACGGGTACGACTTCATGCAGTTCGCGGCGCAATATCATCGCCTCGGTCTCCGCGCGAAACTTCTGGAAATGAGGCGTTTGTACATGGGTCCTGTAGGCCTGTGCGTCGACATAAATCTCGAGCACTCGCACGCGACCGGGGTTGTCCTTTTCAGCGGCGGTATGGAAGGCGAGGATCCCGGGCTCCAGCAGGCTGGCCTCGGCGTTTTGACGGGCGGCCTTGCCAAAGTCATCAAGCCGCGCTTGATCGATCTCAAGCTCGGCGAATCGCACAAGCGGTGTCAGGACAGGTTGGGCGAGCGTGGTCTGGCACAGCATCAGCAGCGATGTGCCGAATAGTGTCAGCTTCCAGAAGTGCCTGGCGGGATGAATGCTCGGGAACGGCATGCGGCATCTTGGCGCAAGCACCACAGTCTCGATAGATAGATCCGCGCGAGTTCTTGCCTGATCCGACCTCCGTTGCAAGCAACGGGTGGCCAACCGGAAGGTACGTCCTACCATAGACCTCTCAGCCCTTGGAGTGAAAGAAGTGAATCAAAAGCGGCCCAGTGTCCAGCCCGAAAAGTTCGAAGTCTTGCGAGCCGCGCTGGCACACCGCATCGCGCGCTGGACGGACGGTGCCGAGCAAGTCGCCACGGCCATCCCCGGACTGACGCTCTACCGGCACGATGTGCCGACAGAGCCCATGAACTGCATGGTGGGGCCGAGCATCGCGCTGACGGTACAGGGCGCTAAGCGCGCTTTGCTCGGAGGCCATACCTACAGCTACCACAGTGGCCGCTTTCTTCTTGCAGCGCTCAACCTCCCGGTTGTGTTGCAGGCGGTGGAGGCGCATCCCGACCGGCCGTATCTGAGCCTGGTGCTGGAATTGGATGCACGCAGCATCGCTGAGCTTGTCATTCAAGCGGAGCCTCCGGCGTTGGCGGGGCAGGCGAGCCTGGTGCCGGGCTTGCTCCTGGGCGAAACGACGGAGAAATTTCTCGAGCTCTTTCTGCGGCTCGTGGAACTGCTGGACGACCCGGGAGCCGTTCCGGTGCTTGCGCCGCTGATGCGCAAGGAGATCTTCTATCGCCTGCTGATGAGCGAGCAGGGCGCGCAGTTGTGGCAGATGGCGTCGGTGGGAAGCCAAAACCAGCGCATCGCACGCGCCATTGAATGGCTGAAGCAGAATTTCGCGGAGCAATTGCGGATCGAGGCGCTTGCTGCCCATGTGCAGATGAGCCCATCGCGGTTTCATCGGTATTTCCGTGCCTTGACGGCAATGAGTCCGCTGCAGTTTCAGAAATGGCTGCGCCTCAACGAAGCGCGCAAGCTGATGCTGGCAGAAGGCTTGGATGCTTCGAGCGCATCGTTCCAGGTGGGATACGAGAGCCCGTCGCAATTCAGCCGCGAATACGGCCGCCTGTTCGGCGCGCCACCGCGGCGCGATGTGCAGGATCTTCGGCAGAAGGCCCGGGGCGACGCGGCTCTTTAGCTGGCCTTGGCTTGCACACCCGGTACCTTGGGCTGCGTAACAATACGGCCATGTCCCTTCTCCGCAAGCGCTATGGACACCCAGCATCTGCGAACTTTCATTGAGGTGGTCCGTCAGGGCAGCTTCGCGCGTGCGGCAAGGCGGCTGGACCTGGCTTCCTCCCAAGTCACCCGTGCGGTCGCTGCGCTGGAGAGCGACCTCGGCACCCGGCTCCTGCACCGCACCACGCGCAAGGTCACCCTGACCGAATCGGGCACCGCGTACTTCCGTCGCGTCAGCACGCTCATGGACGAGCTCGACGCAGCTGCGGACGATGCGCGTGCGAGCACAGGCGAAATCCGCGGACTCGTGCGACTGACGGCTTCCCTAGCCCTGGGTCAGAAGCTCGTTCTCCCGCTCCTGGAAAAGCTTCATCGACAACATCCCGGACTTCAACTGGAACTGCGATTCAGCGATCTGGTCGTCGATATCATTGGCCAGCAGGTCGACGTGGCCTTGCGTCAAAGCCCGTCGGTTGACGAATCCCTGGTTGGCGTCCGACTTGGCACGCTGCGGTTTCGCGTGTGCGCCAGCCCGGGCTACATCGCGCAGAACGGACGTCCGGAACTGCCGGCGGATCTCTCGCATCGCGATTGCCTGCGCATCGCGCTACCGGGATTCAGCAGCACGTGGTCGTTCCGCCAGCGCAATGCAGTGCAAGCAGAGGTTGAAGAGGTGCCGATCGGCGGCTGGCTGACAGCGTCCTCGTCCCTTTCGTTGCTGGGCTCCGCCCTCGATGGATTGGGTCCCGTGCTGCTGGCAGACTGGCTCGTCCAGCCGGACATTGATGCCGGCCGCCTCGTTGACTTATTCCCGCTGCACGAAATCACGTCCACCAACTTCGACAACGCCGTGTGGCTGTTGTATGCGTCGCGCGAGCACCTTCCCAGTCGGGTGCGGGTGGTCGTCGACTTTTTGCGGACCGAACTGCAAGCGTTGCTCATGAGTCCGGGTTAGGCAGTCGCAGCAATTTCAGGCTTGCGCCGGAAGCTTCTCGAGGATTTTGTCGAGTGTGATCGGATAGTCTCGCACCCTTGCACCAGTCGCGTTGTAGATCGCGTTGGCGATGGCGGCTGCCACGCCGCAGAGGCCGAGTTCGCCCACCCCCTTGGCCTTCATCGGCGACATGGTGGCATCAATCTCATCCAGAAAGATCACGTCCTGCTTCGGAATGTCGGCGTGCACAGGCACTTCATACCCGGCCAAGTCGTGGTTGATGAAGCAGCCGACGTGCTTGTCGACGACGAGGTGCTCCATCAATGCAGCGCCAACGCCCATAACCATCGAGCCGATCACCTGACTCCGGGCCGTCATCGGATTCAGGATCCGGCCTGCTGCGCACACTGCGAGCATCCGTCGCAACCGTACCTCGCCGGTGAAGTCGTCCACACCCACTTCGACAAAGTGGGCGCCAAAAGTTTGCTGGGCGTACTGCTTGGACAATTCGCCGTAGGTGATCTCATCCTCGGCTACGAGCTCGCCCAGCTCTGCGGCCTTGGCAAGTGGGAGGCTGCGATTGCCCGACTGGACAACAGAGTCCGCGAACACGACCTCCGGCCCGCTGAAACCAAGCCGTGCAGCCACCGCCTCACGCAACTTGACGCACGCGGCGTAAACGCCGGAGGTCGCAGACGCTGCACCCCACTGCCCGCCAGAACCTGGCGATTCCGGGAAGCGGCTGTCAGCCAGCCTGACCACCACCCGATCGATCGCCACGCCCATCATCTCTGCGGCGGTTTGCGCAATGATGGTGTAGCTGCCGGTGCCGATGTCCGTCATGTCGGTTTCGACGGTGACGATGCCGCGACTGTCCAGCCGTACGCGTGCGGCCGATCTTGCGATAGGTGCGCCCCGAATCGCTGAGGCCACTCCCATCCCCACCAGCCATCGGCCGTCCCTGACCTGTGCAGGGATCGCCTGGCGCATGCTCCAGCCGAATCGCTCCGCGCCGGTCTGTAGGCATTGCACCAGCTGCCGTGTGGAAAACGGCCGATCAGGTTGCTCGGGGTCGAACTGAGTGTCGTTGAGAATGCGAAAAGCGACCGGGTCCAGTTTGAGCTTTTCAGCCATCTCGTCCATGGCGATCTCGAGAGTCATCATGCCCGGTGCTTCGCCGGGTGCGCGCATGGCGCTGCCTTCCGCGAGGTCCAGCACGGCAAGGCGCAGATGGGTCATGCGGTTCGCGCCGGCATACAAGAGGCGGGTTGACGCCGTGGCCGCTTCCGTACGCCCGCCGCGCAGGTTTCCGGACCAGCTCTCATGGCCAATGGCCGTGATTTTTCCATCACGCGTCGCGCCGATGCGCAGCCGCTGAATCGTCGCAGGGCGGTGCGTTGTGCTGTTAAAAACCAGAGGACGGGTCAACGCCACCTTCACCGGCCTGCCCACGGCCCGCGCCGCGAGCGCTGCCGAGACGGTGTCGGCCAGGACTGTGCCTTTGCCGCCGAACCCTCCGCCGATGTAGGCCGCCACCATCCGGATGTTCTCTTTGGGAATGCCCAGTATCAAACCGAGGTCGCGTGCACCCCAGTTGAGCTGTTGGATGGGACACCAGCAGGTCAAACGATCGCCGTTCCAAGCGGCGATCGTTGCGTGTGGCTCCATCATTGCGTGAGACTGGTCGGGGGTGGTGTACTCCTCGTCCAGCTTCACTGCAGCAGTGGCAAACGCATCTTCAAAATCGCCGATCGATGTTTGGGGCGGAGGACCGAATGCCGCCGGCTTTGGTGTGAATGCGCTGTCCTTGGCCGCTGCCAGATCGAAGGCCCCATCGGCTCGCACGTACCGGACATCGATCATCGACGCGGCATCGCGCGCCTGTTCGAAAGTCTCGGCGACGACGATCGCGACCGCCTGTCCATAGTGGTCAACGTCGGGCCCTGCCAGTGCTCGATCGACATAGAAAGCTCCTACGCCAAGCTTGCCGGCGTTCGCTGCAGTAATTACCGCAAGCACCCCGGGAACAGAACGGGCTCGCGCATCGTTGATCTGAGCAATGCGCCCCTTCCCGATCGATGCTCCCAACACAAAGCCATAGGCCGGCTTGCCGCCGATGTCTTGCGCTTGGTACTCGTAAGCGTATCTGGCAGTACCCGTCGTTTTCAGTGGACCTTCGATGCGGTGGGCGGGGCGACCAACCACACGAAGGCGGTCGATTGGGTTGGTGCCGGCAGGGGTGTCGAATTTCAAGGTGTCATCCCTTCGTCTGCGCCAGAACCGCGCCGATGGCACGCTCAGTCAGGACAAGTTTGAACGCATTTTCGGAGGTTGGCTTTGCGCCGGCCAGCAGCTACCTGTGGGCGTACTGCCCCGGAGTCTTCGAGAACCTCCGGGCTGTTGTCTATGACTTCGGGGACAGCCGCGCCGGGGAGCATGCCCGCGCCTTCCTGCAGCAGGGCAGCGAGCCGTGGACCGGCAAGCTGGTGTGCGACGACTACGCTGGATATAAGGCCAGCTTCACACAGGGCGTCACCGAGATCGGCTGCGCTGCGCACGCGAGGCGCAAGTTCTTCGAGCTCCAGGCGAGCACCCAGAGTGCCGTGGCCGAGCAGGCGATGAAGTTCTTCGGTGAGCTCTACGAGATCGAGCGCGAGGTGCACGGCTTGACCACGCAGCAGCGCCTTGCGGTCCGCCAGCACAAGGCCCGGCCCGTGGCCGATGCGCTGCACGCATGGATGATCGCGCACCGCCTTCGCGCAACCGATGGCACAGCGCTGGCCCGGGCCCTGGACTACAGCCTGAAGCGATGGACCGCGCTCACGCGCTACATCGACGACGGGCAATTGCCGATCGACAACAACTGGGTGGAGAACCAGATCCGTACGATCGCACTCGGGCGCTCGAACTGGTTGTTCGCGGGCTCGCTGCGGGCGGGTCAGCGCGCGGCCGCGGGGATGAGCTTGATCCAGTCGGCCAAGCTGAATGGGCTCGATCCGTACGCATACCTCAAGGACGTTCTCCAGCGCCTTCCCACGCACAAGGTGCGGCTCGTTGCCGAGTTGCTGCCCCATCGCTGGGGTCCATGCGGCTGATACGCTGCACGGCATGAGCACGAAGCCGAACACCAAGACTCCTGTGCGTCGAAATACGCCCAACTGCATCTACCGACTGCGCGTCGAGCTGCAGCACATCGCGCCCACCATCCGCCGACGTATCCTCGTTCCGGACACCTTGACACTGGGCAAGCTCGACCGGGTCATCCAAGCAGCCATGGGCTGGAACAACACCCATCTGCACGACTTCACGATCGAGGGCAAACGCTACGGCACGCCAGACCCGCAGTGGCCCGAGGCAGACATGCTCAACGAGCGCCGATACACCGTGGGCGATGTGCTCGGGCCGACCGTGCAGCAGTTCAGGTACAGCTACGACTTCGGAGACGGCTGGGATCACACGGTCGTGGTCGAGCAGCGTCTGGTCACCGTCGAAGGAAAGAACACGTGGCCGATGTGCATCGATGGCGAGAACGCATGCCCGCCCGAGGACGTGGGCGGCCCGCCGGGCTACATGGACTTCCTCGAGGCCCTGCGCAATCCGACGCACGCGCAGCACGAAGACATGTGGACCTGGTGGGGCGGCCCCTTCGACCCGCTGGGCTTCAGCCTGAACGAGGCCAACAAAGCTATCCGCAAGTTGCGTTGAGATCGTCTGGCGTCAAGGTGACTTCGCCGGACGTACATGGACGCCCCCTATGCCAAGCTCTCAATCTGCAACGACTCGAAGGTAAAGATTGCACCCGTACATCCGGACTTTGACGTGGCCTTTTGAGCCGCTGCCCCTGATGGGATTTGCTGGTTGACGCCTCGATCGCTTACACGCACTCTGGGTGCCTCGTCCGGCGCGGGCTTTGCCAACCACGGTCTGACCTGTCTTGCCATCACTTCATGATCGCCTGAGCAATCGGTGGTTTGTTCTCCCTGACGTTGTTGTTGCTGGTTACTCTGACTCAGGCCACCGCTGTGCTGCGAACGTAGCTGGCGTCGAACTGCCTGTCATGCGCAAGCAGCGCCCACACGATTCGCGCGTTCTTGTTCGCGAGTGCCACTGCGGCCACGTTCTTGTTTCGTCGGTTGACGACTGAGCTGATCCAACTGCATGCGTCGGCCCGCTGGCTCACGCGGTAGATCACCGAGCGCGCGCCGTGGATCAACAATGTCCGCAGGTAGGTGTCGCCACGTTTGCTCATGCCGAGCAGGTTTGACTTTCCACCCGAGGAATGCTGCCGGGGAACCAAGCCGAGCCAGGCAGCAACCTGCCGGCCGCCGTCGAAGTTCTTCGCATCACCGATCGATGCGACCAGCGCGCTGGCGGTGATCGGCCCTATGCCAGGGACCATGGCCAGCTTGCGGCTGAGGTCGCTGCTGCGATGCCATGCATGAATCTTGTCTTCGAGTTCCTCGACCTGGCGATCCAGCTCCTTGAGGTGATCAAGCAACCGCTGGATGAGCAGTCGGAACGCACCCGGCAGTTCGTTGGCACCGTCTTCGATCAGCTCGGGGACACGCTTGGCGATGTGGCCGATACCCTGCGGCACGATGAGGCCGAACTCGCCCAGTAGCCCACGGATCTGGTTCGCCTGCGCTGTGCGCGCCCGTACGAATCCCTGCCGGGCCCGGTGCAGCGCCAGGACTGCTTGTTGCTCGACGTTCTTCACCGGGACGAAGCGCATGTTAGGCCGCCCGACCGCTTCGCAGATGGCTTCTGCGTCGGCCGCATCGTTCTTGTTGGTCTTGACGTAGGGTTTGACGAACTGTGGAGCCATCAGCCGCACCGTGTGGCCCATGCTCTGCAGCTTGCGACCCCAGTGGTGCGCGCTGCCGCAAGCCTCCATGCCGATCAGGCAAGGCGACAGGTTGACGAAGAACGCAGCCATCTGGTCGCGCCGCAACTGCTTCTTCAACACTGCCTTGCCATGCTCGTCGATGCCGTGGACCTGGAACACGTTCTTGGCAAGGTCGATGCCAACAGTCGTAATCTTCATGGTGGACGCCCCTTTCGGTTCAAGTGGTTGGTGACACTTCCACTGTGGCACGCGAATGCCGGTACGGGTGGGGGCGTCCATCCCATTGCTTACAGTCGATCGATGTCCCAGGACTGATCGCCACATGACCGTCGCGAGGTGGGAGGCGATGCGCTGGACTGCCTCGCCAAACCTAAGTCGCGGTACGACGTGAGCCTTCTGCTCGGATGCGTGCCATGGAGTGCAATGCCATTGACCGAGTCTCGCCCAACAGGAGCAGATGGCGTGGGATTGGCTCCGAAGAGAGAACCTTTGGCCTCCTGTGCACTTTAGGTAATTCTGCCGGGCGCGAATAGTGACCCCGAGTCGGCGATTTCAGCGTGTAATCGCGTGCGCCTAGATTCGCCCAAGTGTTTGCCACCTACGGGGATTCAATGTCTAAAGACTCACACGATCTGGTTGACGACCTTCCCTCGACTACGGTCGAGAATCCCGTGCTAGCCGCACCTTCATCTGTTTCCGAGCGCAGTCTGCTGATGCAGGACGCCATACCTGCGGGGGCATTGGTTCACGGAGATGGGCTCAATCAGATCGCGTTGTTCTCCAATCCTACCCACGCCGGGCGTCGTGAAGCGCTGGTCATTAATACCGATCGGTCACTCACATATCTTCAGCGCACCGACGCCACAACCACAGGCTGGAGCCAGACCCTTGTGGCAGATGTGCCAAAGGTCAAAGAGGTCGTGATCATCGTGCAGGGACGCGCCACCGAGATCTTCGCTGCTTGCGTGACGGATGATGACAACCTATTTTTGCTGCAGTTCAAGGCAGGAGCTTGGCAGCCATCGCCCAACCCCCCAGGTAGTGCGACTGGAAAATGGGGGCGGCTATGCACCTTCTACGTAAGCGATCGCCCGATACAGGCTTATGTGTTCGGCATCGACCCTGTAGGCAACGAGCTACGCTGCTTTTTTGGCAGATCGATAACTGACACATCGGACCGCTGGAACTCGTGCCATGCCTCTAAACCGTTGCCGCGGTTTACAGACTTTATCGCTGGCTTTTCGCATAAGCAGATGGGCGCGGGGGCCTTGTCTGTTTACGCTCTCTTGGACGGAACAGTCACTCGATATGGTCTTGACTTCGGCAGCTTTGGTGAGATGGTCGTGGTTGACGTGTCAACTATCGCGATTCAGTCGAAGGTTGAAGCACTCATCTCTGCTTGGGATACTCCGAGTACAGGTGTCGGCTGCCTGGTCATGTCTAGCGCCGCTCAGGAAGCCAATCTGTTCGCCTGTGCCCCTCAGTATGAACAAGGCATCGCAGTTTTCAAGGTACCTGGCCTAGTGTCCGTCCGCGCCGCTGCATGGCAAGACAGCCGTGCCCGGTTGCACATATACAGTATCGACCAGAAGGGTACTCTTCAAATCCTGAATCAGACTGGATGGACGGCGACAGGGCTCGGCGGGCAGATGCCGATCTGGGCGCAGGCCCTCGCACCGGACGGGAAAATCACCCCCATCATTGTGCCGGTGCGTCCGAAGGTCGCGGCGATTGTGTATGACACATTCCCTGACGAACGGCCTTCCCAACTGCTTCGAATTGAGGGCGCGGCCGTCGGTGAAGCCAACTTACTCGTCACCCAGGAACTGTCCACCGGCGAGATGCATGAGGAACATGTGCGGCTGCCATCCACCGGTGTACTGCACTTGGTGACCCGTTACGTCAGTGAGATGACCTTGCTAGATGGCTACGGTCGTGCCCTTCCGGATCAGGACATCACGATCTCGGCAGCCAGCACGATCGAGATACAGGTTGGCGGCGTCTCCTACTTGGTAGGCCCCCAGAAGTCGGTCACATTGAAGACGGACAGGGTTGGGACGCTCACTTTGTCTGTTCCTGGCACGGGGCTGACGCCACCGGCGGTTTACGTCAACGCTGTCGGCATGGCTGCTGGTGCAGCCATCCGTCCAGGTGCTGGGGTTCACCGTTACTTGGCTGGCACGGACACCCTGCCGAGTCAGGCCGGTCGTCTCGACGGCTCCGCACTGGCAGTTGCCCATGTTGGCGGCAAGCCCTTGGTACCCAAATGGACCAATTTCACTCCTGACGAGATCGCCGTTGCATGCACCGATACGTTCGCGATCGCAGGCGGCAAAACGCCGCCACTGCGCGCTGTTGCTGGCCATGAAGGACCGAGGCGAATAGCCGGCTTCGCTTTCCAAACCTTCGACACCACCCGTCCCGCCTATGGTGCATTTGTCACGCCGCAGACCTTGGGATCTGCGATGGATCTCCTGCGCGCCGATCCACGCTACGGAGGGCGCTGGGAGGACTTCACGGATTGGGCGGATGAGGTCTGGGCAGGTATTAAGGCCGGTGTCGTGCGCGTCGCTCAGATCGTCGTCGACGGGGTGAGCCGAATGGCGCAGATCGTCATCTACATTGGCGACAAGCTGGTGGAACTTGGCCGATTCGTCCTGGGGGCGGTCGAGGATGCTGCACGGGTGGTCGAGGCTCTGTTCCAGGCGATCGATGCCGGCGTATCGCGTCTCGTTGATTGGCTGAAGGCGCTCTTTAATCTCAGCGACATCTGGGACACGAAGACTGCACTCGAAAGCGGTCTGCGGCAGCTCCCGCGAGAGGCAAAGAAGGTCGTGGTCATGTTCCAGGGGCTCTCGCATGGCACCTTCGAATCGTTGGAGCAGAGGGTTACCGAAGCTTTCGCAGGCCTGCGATCTACCTTTGCGCATCGGACGATAAGCAGTGTCGAAGCAGTCGCTGCAAAAGGCATTCCGGCCGGCAGTGCCGGTGGATCCGCAGTGAGCCTCGCCGACATGAAGAACAATCCCCAAAGCAACTGGCTAATGTCACGCGTGGGCTCCCATGCTGCGGCTCTCCCCGCGCTGGAGTCCCGCATGGCTCACGAAAGTCTTTGGGAGGCGCTGCAGGAAGCATGGAAGCAATCCCCCGCGGCAGGAAATTTCGCCAGCGCGGGCAAGGATTTCTTCCAGCTCTTTTCGACTGTCCTGGATCCTAACAATCCTCAATCTCTGGCCGAGCAGAAGCTGGAAGTGCTCGTCGACTTCCTTGAGCACCTGATCAAAGCGACGCTGCAGACCTGCGACGCTGTGGTCCACCAGATGCTCGCGATGGTCATTGCGACGCTGGACGAGATCGAGAGCGTGCTGTTCGCACCGATCGATCTTGGTCCTTTGCAACCTGTGTACGACTGGATCCAGCGTTCGGCCAGGCCGCAAGCGCCGGTGGAGCGGCCCTCGATGGGCAGCCTTGTCTGTCTGCTGATGGCGTTTCCCGTCACCGTAGGCTACAAGCTGGCCATGGGCGTAAACGCTGCACCCTTCCCAGGGGGAAAGCTTCTTTCGAAGCCACCCCTGGTTTCCTCGAGAGGGGTGGTCGGCGAGGCGTTTCAGTCCGGAGTATGGAACATTTGGATTTTGGTACCAACGTTTGCGCAGATCACCTATACAGGGTTCGAAATCGCATCGGACACCGGGAAAATGTCCGAAGCTTGGTTCGCGAGATTGGCAGCCGGCTACGAAGCCGTGATGCTGCTGGTTAACTTGCCTTTTTTCGATGTCGACAGCTCAGGAGCATTGAGCATCCATGTCGATCCCACCAACCCTACGCAGACGGCGCAAATGCTGAGCTGGATACCGCCATTGGCGCTTGCCATCTCTGACAACTCGTTGGCATGGACCAGCAATACACTGCTACGAAACTATTCCAATGGGGGCGCATTTAAACCGGGGCTGCTGTTTAGCACCTTGCTCGGCGCTTCGAGCTACGCGACCATGGCATGGGAATGGCACGCGGTCCCTTCGACGCCTCTGAAGTACAAGATTGGGTGTGGACTGATTGCCATGTCACCAACAACTCAGATCCTCCGCTGGGCCATCGACAAGCCAGGCTGGGGCAAGTTTATCGGGCTGGCGAAGGCCGGTCCGGTGAATATCGTCGCAGATTTTGTGGGCGCCCTTTTCCGCCTCGAGGGCATGCGCAAGGATGAATACTCGTTGGTTGTCGACGGCGGGAACAATCAGAGCGCGCCGGTCGGCAAACCATTCACGTCGCCGATGCGGGTGACGCTCAGTCCCAAGAAGCCCGGGGTGCGCGTGATGTTCATCGCACCGCCGCAGGAAACCCCGACTGCCGCAACCGGCGGATTTGCCAATGGTGCGTCGTTCTCAACGACAGTGACAACAGATAAGGACGGGCAAGCGACGGCGTCTCCATTTGTCGCAAACGCATACCCCGGCCTCTACAAGGTCAGCGCGAGCGTGATGGATGCCTATGGCTCTGCCACTTTCGACCTGACGAACAAGAGCGTATGACGTGCTTGGTCGCTGTGCCCGCTGAAAGCCGTTGCACGGAATGCTTGCAAGCGCTTGCAAGGGAGCAGAACGCCGTGGCTTGCTGATGCTTCATGGGACCTGCGGTCCCTGCAAAAGCACGATGTTGGGGCGGGTGACTTCGAAGTCTCGAGTATGCCGCTAGTCATTCACTAAGTAGCTTAGGAGTGAGGGGCGGACGCGATGCTCGTTCCCTAAAGGCATGAAACTCTTCAAGCACGGGAGCTTGGATCTGATGATGATCGAAAGGCCCGCGATCGAAACATGAGGCTCTTCGCGTACATCAGAGCCCAGCCCGCTGCCTGTTGGTGACGGTCTGGTCGCCGGCATCTTTGGCAGTCAATTTCCAACTCAGTAAAAAATTCCATCTCCAACGAAGCGCAACGTCGCGCATGGATAGATTCAGCTAGTTTGACCTTCCGTACGCGGGAAGACCGTGGACATGGATGCCGCTCATAAAGTTCAGGCGCGACAAGTACTTATCTAGCGTCCATGGGTGTACCAGTCCGGGGTGCGCGCGCAGATGAGCATGCTGCCGCGGCTGAAGCCGCGCTGCTTCTATGACCTGGTGATCGAGGTCGCCATCGTGCGACCGGGGCCGATCCAGGTGCGGCGTGGTGCACCCGTACCTCAACCGGCGTCAGGGCAGGGAGCCGGTGGTCTACCCGAGCGAGGCCTTGAAGGAAGCCCTTGGCCGAACCTTGGGCGTGCCGGTGTTCCAGGAGCAGGTGATGCAGATCTCCATCCTCGCGGCCGGCTTCACGCCGGGCGTCCGACGCCATTCACGGTTCGATCCCCGAGAGCCTGATCAAGCATGTGGAGGTCGATCACGTCAGCCCGGCCCGGCAACTCGCCGACGTGATCGCAGGCCTGGTTGGTTCGCCAGCGCCGGTCCATGCCATCGCCGCGATCTTGATGGGTCTGAACATGCGTAACTCCTGCGGTTTAAGAAGTAGGGAGCGTGGCGCCCCTCCCCGCGACCGGTGTCGCGAGGACGCTGCGTCTCGTCGTAGGCGGAGTTCCCGCAGCCCGCGGACATGACCCGGCGCTCGAAATCCCCGAAGTCGGACTCTCGCAGGCCGCCGACAACTGGTGCCATTCCAAAGCTCGTGGAGCAAGTGGCTCCACTCGAACGAAGGTGCGGGCAGAGTGCTCGCCATAGTTTTTTTTGCGGCATTGCTTGCTGCCTCGGCATCAGCCAATTTCCCCCGAGAAGGCACGGCGTACTTCGGACGCACCGCGGAGGCTCGGCTCGATGGTCCGAGTGAACCACGAAGGGTCGCCGGCCAGAAAGTGCGCATGGAGATCGACGAAGCGGCCGTGCCGTCCAGCAAGCGCTGCAATGATTTCGTTGACGCGGCGATGGTTGGCGCGTGCGGTGCGCGGCTCGACGCCCAGGAAATTGCGCGCGTCGTCGCCGAAGGTGGGGTCGTACACACTCGCCATCAGCACCGGTCGCACCGGTAGCCGCTGCAGGAAAGTCGCGAGCTTGCGCTCGAAGATGCGCATGCCTTGGCCGGTGTCGGCGGCGAGCCCTCGGATCAGGTCGTTGCCGCCGATCGTCAGCAACGCAAGCGCCGCATGCTGCGGCAGCCGCACGCCGCGTGATTGCTCGGCGAGTTCATCCACGGTCGCTCCATCGACGGCCCGGTGATCGAGTTGCGCCGGCCGGCGCGACTGCAGGTCTCGTCCCGCAAAGTCGGGAAACAGCCGGTCGTCGTTCTTCACCAGCAATTGGCCGGGGTGGACGCCTTCATCGTTGTAGCGGCCACAGTCGAGTACCGAGTCGCCGAAGGTGTATACGGTCAGCATGTGTTGGGCAGTGACAGGACCGCCGCCGGCGGACTGCGCCGCGGCGGTGGCGAACGGGATCATTGAAGCACCGGCGGCGGCCATCAGGCGGCGCCTGCTCCATCGATGTTCGTAAGCGCTCAATAAACCACGCCCTTGCGCGCGGTGTCGGAACCGATCCGTGCAGGGCGGCCTACGCGCCGCCGAGCTCGATGTTCCAGGGCAGCAGCGCCTCGTAGTCGTCGACCGTCTGCGCCAGCGGCAGCTTCTTGAACAACGCGACCAGGTATCGGTAGGGCTCGACGTTGTTGGCCTTGGCTGTCTCGATCAGCGAGTACAGGTTGGCGCTGGCATTCGCGCCGCCCACGGTGTCGGCGAACAACCAACTGCGCCTTCCGACGACGAAGGGCCGGATCGCGTTCTCCACCGGGTTGGAGTCCAGCGGCCAGGTGCCGTTGTCCAGGAAGCGCACGAGCTTGGGCCACTGCCCGTGCAGGTAGTGCAGTGCCTCGCCCAGCAAGCTCGATGGCGCGACGGCGTGCAGGTGCGTGAGCAGCAGCCGCTCGATCTCGCGCACAACCGCGGCGCTGTAGCGCGAACGCATCCGCAGCCGGCGCGCGGGCGTCCAGTCCCTGGCCAAGGACTCGGCACGGTACAGCTTGCCAATCAGCCGCACGAACCGGGTCGCGAGCTGATCCGGCGAGCGAGCCGCCTTCGGGGTGGCTTCCTCGGCCTTGATGAACGGTCGGCGCGCGTGGACCCAGCACCCAAGGTGCGTGAGACCACCGGCCTTCGCGATGCCGTTGTAGACCTCGTAGCCATCAGTGATGAGCGTGGTGCCGGGGCGGATGCCGGCATACAGCTTCTCGGCGTGCACAGCGCCGCGTCCCGGCGCATAGGCGAACAATCGCACCGGTGGACCCGTGCCATTCATCTGCGCCCACATGAAGCTCTTCGTCTGTGCCTTGCGCCCAGGCTCCTTCAGTACCTGGACGTGGGTCTCGTCGCCGTAGATCAGGTCCGAGTCCAGCAAGTGGTCGCGCAGCAAGTTGATGACCGGCTGCACAGCCTGGCCGATGCGCACGATGCCCGACGCCAGCGTGTTGCTCGCGATGTCGCCACCGAAGCGGCGCAGCAAGACGGCCGTGCGGTACAGCGGCATGCCGAACTGGTACTTGCCGGTGATGACCCAGGCCTGGGCCTCTTCGGTGAGGAGGCCTCGCGGGATGATGCGCGCCGGCACCGGCGCGACCTTCAGGCTCTGATCGCAGCAGGGACAGGCGTACTTGATGCGGTGATGCTGCAGCACACGCACCTGCTCGGGGATGACGTCCATCTGCTCGCTGACCTCGGCGCCGATCTCGACCAATGCGTGGCCATCGTGAGCGCACACACGCTCGGACTCGGGCAGCTCGTGGCGCACGATGTCGCGCGGCAGCGCCGGATCCAGCGGCTTGCGTCCACGCTTCTTGCGCTGGTGACCGGCGACCGGCGTCGACTCCTCTTCGTCGATGTCTTCGACCTCGGCCTGCGGCGTCTGATCGGTGGGCGCGAGTGCCTCGGCCTCGTTCAGGAACAGGTCCTTCTGATCGGTGCCGCGGGCTTCGCTCTTGGCGGCGAAGAGCTGGCGCTGCAGCGCCTTCAAACGCTCCAGGGCCAGGTCCCGCTCGGTGGTCGCCACCCGAAGCGCACCGGCCAGCGCGTCGCGCTCGGCAATGAGACCAGCGAGTTCTTCAGCGGTGATGGAGGCAGTGGCAGGCGACGGCACGCCCGCTTGGATCGGCATGCCCCATCATTGTTCCGTCAAACCTCAAGCCACGCTGGCATAGCGCAGACGGGAGTGGCGTTGCACCAGCGCGATGTCGATGCCCTCGAGCAACCAGTGCAGTTGCTCGGGGGTCAGCGTGGGCACCGCCTCGGCCGAGGGCCAGATGAACCTGTCCTTCTCCAGGCGCTTGAGCAACAGCCAGAAGCCGTTGCGTTCCCAGCCCAGGATCTTGACCCGGTCGCGCCGGCGGTTGCTGAACACGTAGGCGCACGAGGCGAACGGGTCCAGGCCCAGGGCCTGCTCCACCAGCACCGCCAAGCCGTTGATGCTCAGCCGGAAGTCCACCGGCTCGCGGTGCAGATAGACCTTCAGCCCTTCGTCGAAGCGGAACACCGCAGCCTCCCGAGCGCCTCGATCACTTCGCCGACGTTGCGCAGCTCGACGCCGCGAATGTCGATCGTCACGCCGTTGGGCAAGTGTGCCTGCACGTCCATCACGGCGACGATGTCGCCGCCGCTTCGGGCCGCGATCGGCGACGCCGGCGGCACTGCAACCGCCACGAACGCCGCAGGCGCCGGCACTACGCTGGCAGCGGCCTTGCGCGCACGACCACCGTGGCCATGCTCGCGAAGCCAGCGCCCCACCTGGTTGGCATTGACGCCGCACTCGCGCGCCAGGCGCGACACCGAGGCGCCTGGCTGCAGGCACAGTGCGACCAATTGCGACTTCGCTGCTTCGTCGTACACGCTGCGTCCGTCGCTCTTGTGCCCCACCACCAGCCGGCGCTTGAGGTCTTCCAAATCGTCTGTCATCTACGTTCCCGCGTTCATCTACGTGGGAACGTAGGCTGTCAGGTCTCAGCCTGCGGCTCAAGGACGGGGTTCATTGAACGCATACCGATGTTCCATAGGTCAGCCTCCAAACAGAAATGCCCTCCAGATCAATGCATGGAGGGCATTTCACGCGGGCCCGACGCAGACCATCTGCACAGACTGGCGAGACCCGCGTATCCCAGCTGTCGGCGCGATCAGCGGACGGTGTCGGCTTTCGGTTGTTTCTTCTCGTCGGAAGCCATGCGGATACCCTCGCTTTTGGAGCGCAGCGAAGCGCGTGCATCCTGCGAGAGTTCCAGCCGGGTGACCTTCACCACGGCGCCCTCGTGAGAGACGACTTTCTGCCCGACGAAGGTTGTCTGCGGCTTGCGATCGAAATCGAGGCTAGACATAACGTTCTCCTGTGTAACGGGCAATTCCCCAGCATCCATTGGCAACCGCCTCTTTGACGGCATCGGAAGAGAAAAAGTTCTTCTTGCTGCTGTCCAAGTAGACCACTCCGATGACCTGCTGTCCATTCCTGGACTGGATAGGGACCGCAATAGCCGAAAACCGATCGCTGGTGATCGATCTGATATCTTTTTCAGTGTAGTGCCAGTGCCTGATGAGTTCCTTTTTGTAGTCCTCATAAGCATCGCTTTGCCGATCCATCACGAACACCGCGTTCTCCCTGATCGCTTGGCCTGTAATTCCCGACCGTATCGGGAATTTGCGGCCTGCACCGTCTCCTGCGCCGCCGACGTAATTCACGATCTGTTCTATTTCGTCGCTTTCGCCGACAGGAGGCACGACCCGATGGAAGGTGGCCCGCAGGCACTTCATCTTTTCCTCTTGGGAGAGCCCGGCGGCTCTCGCGACCAGTTCATGCACGACGGTCAGCGCGGCAACGAGGCCATCGTGGCTGCGAAGGTCGTCATCCCTTTCATCCTGCCGCTTTGCGTGAATTACCTTGATAATCGAAAAAGCCACCGTCCACGCGCAGGCAATTGCCAATCCCCATCCAAGTACGTAGCTGGATTCAAAAAAGAACTTCGCGGAAGCGGCAGCGCCCGCAGTGACTGCGGGAACGAATGAAAGCGATTCGACGAACCATTTCCGGTCAAGCAGGCTTTGCTTCTTTACACCATGGATCGGATTCTTTTTTGATGTCATGGGAGGGGGGGTGGAGATCGGAAATTTTCTCATCTTCATGCAAGTATCGTTTTTTGATCTGTGCTTTGGAAAGCTCCCGGACTCGGACGCGCGTCTGGCAGGCGGTATAACTGTATGAACATACAGTATCGTCGGGGCAGGGAAAACCTGCCTGCCGCCCTTTGGATCGCCGCTTGCGCGCATCGGCTCGAGCAGCAGTGGCATACCGTCGACCCGCTCGAGCTGGAGGATGTCGCACGCGGCCTATGGCGCGATGCGCACCTGCAAGCAATGCCGCCCGAGGCTGCGGCGGTGGAGTGGCTCAAGCCGATCCCCGAAGCGGCCCGAATCTTCCGAGCGGGTCGGCTGCTGCTTGGAAGTCGGTCGCATCCGGCATTCGAGCTCACGCTCGAAATCTTATTTGCCGTTGTCCCCGATCCTTGGTTTTTTCCATTCGGGGCCCTTGACGTGGCGACATCGCCGGGGCTTCTGCCCAGCCTTCGTGCTGGGCGATTTTTCCCCCGCAGACCCGGTTCGCCCGGTCCCCTTCACCTTGCTTTCACCTACAAGAGATGCCTGTCCAACCCGACACTCCGATCGGACCGGAGTCTCCCAAATATCCGATTCGCAACCGTTGCTTCCCTGGAAAGGCCGCTATGGCAGACGACGCAAAAACCCCTTCTGAACTTGCCGATGAAGCACGCCAGACTGGACGAGACGCATCGACGGCCGCCAGCGGACTCGCTGATGAGGCCAAGGCGATCGCCCGCGATACGGCCGAAGCCTTGCGTTCAAGCGCCAAGGATGCAAAGGCGACCGCCGGCGAGGCTCTGGATACCCTACGAGGTGTTGCCGCGGATACGAAGGACGTCGCTGCAGATGCCGTGGACACGGGCAAGGCCTATGCCCGACACGCAGTCAACGAAGCCGGGCAGAAGATCACCAGCTTCAGAGAGCAAGCGGCGGCATGGCAGGAGTCCTGCGTGAAACAGATAGCGGCCGAGCCCGTGAAGTCGGTGCTTGTCGCTGCCGCCGCCGGTGCGCTGCTCGCGGGCTTGCTTTTGGCTTTCGACCGGTCGGGACGGCGGTACTGCGACTGAAACGGCGACGGGCCACCCTGTCTCTATATGGCCGCACTGCGGCCATATCTGCTCGTCAAAATGAACGATCGCTGCATCGGCTAAAGACAGCACGGTCGAACATCCGCCGACGGAAGCAGCCGCGACCTTGCGGCGGGCATCGGCGCCAGCCCGAACGGCCGCGCATGAAGGTGATCGAGCGATACGTCACCGTCGGTCTCAGCATCACAATTTGACTTGCGAAGAGTGTGGGACCATATAGCCACCGTCGTCTGTCCGATGAAGCTGCGTATGCGCGGGTGAGCGCTCGGTGAAAGATTTGACAGGCGAAGGTCAGTCACTCCACGGGTGTCGGCACCGGACTTCTGATCATGAGTTTCACGGTGTAAGGCCCCACGCTGTTGAGCTTCGAGGCGCCGTACAGAAACTCGCCCGTGTGCCTGAACCCAAAGCCCTTGAAAACACGACTGTCGTTGCGATCTGGATTGCTGCTTTGAAGCAAGTAGGAGAGTTGATGAAGGTCGGCCAACCGCTGAAACGGTCGCGACATTCGAGAGGCCACGCGCTTCTGCTCGTGCGTCGGGTGGACGCAGACCATGCCGCCGTAGATGCATCGTTCGGGCACACCTTCGCGCACGCGCATTGCATGGGTCGCGCGCTGCAGCGCGACCGAAGCGCTCTGGGCCGCGAGAGTTCGGCGCAAGCCGTAGGCACGTAGGGCGGCATAGCCGCCAACCGTCAGTTCATGCAAAAGCCCCGGTGTCGACGGGACGGCGCTCGGCAATGTTCTGAGCGCCGCACCGCGGACTGTGCGGTCGCCATGCAGTTCATCGTGCGCGGTCTCCAGAACCACCACACCGCCCGTTCGGAGCGCCGCCTGCAGAAGGTAGTGAATGACGCGGCCGATTTTTTTCTCGGCATCGACGAAGTCGCCTGCACGAATGCGCTGCACATCGGCGGTTCGTAGCCATGCAATCCACGCCTTGTCGCCGTTTCTTACGAATGCCTGCGCCATCACCGAGGCCGCATGCACCAAGTCGTCCGATGTTGCGGCGATGTGCACCCGAGGTGCGCCCGGCTCTGCCTTACTCACAGCGTTCTGCTGTTCGATCAGTTCTGCCAGGCTTTGAAGGATGGCGGCTTCGATGTTGAGTTGGATATGGCGCACGGAAGGTCAATCCAGCTCGTGCGCTTCGACCGTCACGAGGTGATCGACGGTAAAGCCATTGAATGCGCAGCGCACGCTTTCCGAATAGGCGCCCACATGCTGGAACTCGATCCAGTCGCCTTCTTGCAGGTGGGCGGGCAGAGCATACGGAAACGCAAGTCGGTCATTGCTGTCGCAGGTTGGGCCGAAGACGACGAACTCGCGGCGGTCGCCAGCCGCCACAACGATCGGCTCGCCGCCGCGCCATGCTCGCACTGGCAGCTGGAAGAACTGCTGCGCCGGCAGCAGCCCGCCGAAGATGCCGGCGCCGCAGTAGAGCGCTTGGTCTTTGCGAAGGATGATCCGCGCAAAGAGCGACATGCAGTCGTACGCCAGCACGCGCCCCGGTTCGCACAACAGCTCCACACGCTTCAGCGCTGCAGACGAGGTGACGAACTCGCCCAGCCGCGCAAGCATGGCGGCTGGTGGCGGCATCGGCATGTTGTCGTAGCGCGCCGGAAAGCCGCCACCGATGTCGAGCGCGGCCACGGGGGCATCCGCCTGTTCGATCAGCCTGGCGGCCGTCTGCATTGCGTTGAGGTAGGGCTCGACACTGATCGTCTGCGAGCCCGGGTGGAACGCGATGCCCGACGACCACGCAGTCTGCGACGCAATGCGCTGGAGAAGGCGCAGTGTCTCTTCGTGCGAAGCGCCGAACTTGCTGTTCAGGTCGTAGAGGGCGTCCGACGCGCCCGAGTGAAACCGCACATAGATGCGCAGCGAAGGCTCCCGTGTGGGCAGCACCTCGAGCAGCTTGTCGAGCTCCGCGGTGCAATCGACCACGAAATCCCGCAGCCCCAGTTCGCGCCAGGCGCGCTCGATGTCGCGGCGCGACTTGGCGGGGTTCATGAACCAGCAGCGTGCGCCCGGCGCCTCGGCCTGCACGAGAAGGGCTTCGCCGATCGAGGCCACGTCGAAGCCTGCCACGCCCGCGGCGCGGACGGTGGAGATCACCTGCGGCAAGGGGTTGGCCTTCACCGCATACAGCACGCTGCCCGGAAAGCCCTCGACGAAGTCCCTCGTCGCGTGGGCGAGGCGGGCGGGGTTGAAGGTGTAGAACGCGTCGAACTCTGTCGCGCGGACGGCGGTGGCGAACTGCATGATGCTTGTCTCTCGTCTGTGGTGTGGATGTCGTTCAGCGTGCAAGAAGGCCAGCGCCGTGCAGGTAGGGCATCAGGCCGGCAATGCTCTGCAGTTCCGTGTCGGGGGCTGCCGCGTCCGGTGCGCGCGGCGTCTCGCCCTTGCCGGTGCGTACCAGCACGCTCGCAAGGCCCGAGGCCCTGGCGCCCGCGATGTCGGTGAGCAGGTCATCGCCCACCACCAGCGCTTCGCCGGCGGAAACGCCGAGGGCGTCGAGCGCGGCCTGGAAGAACACCGCGGAGGGCTTGCCGGTGACGATGGCCGCCTGGCCGGCCGCGGCCTCCAGCCCGAGGATGAACGCGCCGGCGTCCAGCCGGGGCGGCCCGGCGCCGTCGAACCAGTAGAGGTTGCGGTGCGGCACCACCAGTTGCGCGCCGTCGCGCAGCATGCGGAAGATCCCGTTGAGCAGGTCGTAGTCGAAGCGCTCCGCCACGTCGCCGATCACGACGAAGTCGGGCCTGCGATCGTCGCGCCGCATGTCCTCGAAGAGGGCGGCCATGGCGTCGGGCACCAGCAGGTGGCACGACGTATCGGGCTGCCTGCGGATGTAGGCGCTGCAGGCCATGCCCGCGGTCTGGATGCTGTCTTCGGCCACATCGATGCCGCATGCCTGCAGCCCGGCGGCGATGTGATGCGGCAGCTTGGCGCTGATATTGGTCAGCAGTCGCACCGCGAGGCCCGCCTCCGCCGCCTCCTGCAGCGCCCGGTTCGCACCGGCGATGGCTTCGCCCCGAAAGAGCAGGGTGCCGTCGATGTCGATCAGCAGCGCCTTCAGTGCCATGCGTGCGCCTCCCGCGACGGCGCGGCGTGCGCGGGCCGGCCCAGTTCGGCCATAAGAGCCGGAGCCAGCTGTACCAGCGTCAGCGGCGCCTGCCATGGCGGCGTGCCGGGCTGCGGCGTCGGCTCCAGGAAGACGCCCTTGAGCCATGGCGCGTCGGACCAGCAGGTGTGGTCGCCGCCCTTGCGGCTTTCCACGGCAAACGGCAGATGTGGCGATTTGAGCAGGCGGGCGCATGTGGGCGGTTGCAGGTACCAGGGGCTCGTCCATCCGCCGCCCAGATCGACCACCGGCCCCTCGATCAGCCGGAAGGCGCCGGGAAGCTCGGGCGGCAGGGCGCCGTCCAGCGCATCGACGATGGCCTGCGTCGTCACCCCGGCCGCTGCCATGCGCGCGGGATGCAGGGCCAGCCAGCCGTTCTCGGCCGGGTGATAGAACGCCAGCGAGCGCTCCGTGTCGATCTGCCCAGCGCCGATTGTCATGAGCCAGCCCTGTGCCGCAAAGCAGCGGTTGGGTGCGAGGTCGTGGCTCAGCGGCTGCATGCCGTGGTCAGAGTGCGCGATGAAGCGGCAGCCCGGTGCGAGCAGCGCCTGACAGCCATCGAACAGCTCGAAGAGCCAGCGCGCCAGGCGCGCGCGGATCGCACTGGCTACCGCATGCTGCGACGCGATCGAGGCGGGTTCGAGATGGCGCAGCAGCTGGTGCGACACCAGGTCGATCACGGGGTAGTAGCCCACCGTGAGCTCTGCACCGCCCGCGCGCAGGCTCCACAGGATGTCATCGAGAAAGCTGCGGTGCATCACCTCGAGCAGGTCGAGCAGCAGCAGCTCGGCCGAACCGTCGCCGCCTTGGTCGGCGTGCCGACCCAGCGCGCCGCTCGCGTGCAGTTTGGCGGGGTTGCCCACGCTGCAGGCGCGATGGCGCAACGCCAGCCTGCGCAAGGCAGCGTCACGGCCATGCACGAACACCGGCTGAAAGCCCAGGAAGCACAGCCGCGGCTCGCCGCCCACGTGCGCGGCGTGAACTGCCACCGCACGGTTGGTGTCGCCGGCCAGCGCGGTCGGCAGTGCCGGGGACAGGGCGACATGGCAAGTGCCGCCAAAAGGCACGCGCAGATCGCCGCCGGTCGGCACGTCGTGAAGCACCATCGCGCTTTTGTCGGGCGATACCGAAACGGCGCAACGCAGCTGCAGCGCCGGCACCGACAGCGCATCGCCTGGTGCCAGCACCGCGGGCGGGCCCACGGGGCGTGCATACACCTCAGTGTGCGACAGCAGCGCACCCGCGAGCCGCGACGGCTGCACGAAGGGCACTGCGCTGGTGCGGATGTGGCCGCCCGCGGCGGCCCAGCGGTCCCACACCATCGGTGTGGCGCGTGGCCAGCGGCCGAACGCATCGGCGACCGCCAACGGGTCGCCCGCCTCGGGGTCGGGAATCTCGTAGCCCGTGAGGCCATGCGCGCTGGTGTCGAGCCCGCTCCAGATGCTGAACAGCGAAGGCGGCGTCTGGCAGTTGGGCGACAGTGGCTCCAGCGGCAGCGCGCAATCCACGCCCAGCGGCAGTAGCGGCGCGAGCTGCTGCCACAGCGCGTGCGAAAGGCCGTCGACCAGCAGCCAGAACAGGCCCTTCGCGGGTGTCATGCCGCGGCCTCGACGCGCTTGCCCACGAGCAGCCGGCATAGGCCGTCCACCTGCGCCTCCAATGCAGCAAGGCTGCCGTTGTTGGTAAGCACGTAATCGGCTTCGATGCGTGCCATCTGCAGGTCGAGAGGGCTGTCCTTCACGACGCTGAGATCGTTCCGTTCGGCCAGCCGCTGCGCACGGACCTCGGCGCGCGCTGCCACCTTGACCACCCGGAAGCCCGCTTCGCGCAATGCGGGCCAGTCGACGCGGTCGTCGCGCAGGTCGTCGTTGATCACCACGTCGGCGTGCGAAGCCGTCAGGCGCCGCAGGAAGCCATCGGCCAGCGCGCGCGCATGAATGGCGCGCAGGTGCGTGGCCACGCTTTCCAGCAGCTTCTGGTCCTGCGTCTCGGGCGTGAGGGCGATGCCCGCCTCGGCATAGAACATGGCCTGGATACGGTACAGCGGCTCGGCCAGCTTCACGACTTCGACCGAGCGCCCGCGCGCGAACAGCCAGTTGCGGATCAGTTGCGCGGTCGTGCTCTTGCCCGAGCCGCTGGGTGCCACGAGGCACAGGCACAAGCCGGGGCGCGTAGCGGCCGTTTCCGTGGAGATGATCTGGTTCGGCATGTGCGGTGCTCCCCTTGTCCGCTCAGGCGGCGGCCAGCGTCGCGCGGCCGGGCGTGCTGACCCAGGGCAAGGTGCCTAGCGCGGCGGCGACGGGTGCGGCCACGCGCCGCTCCATCGGACGGTCGGCCGGCGGCATGCCGTGCCAGGTCGAGGTGATGAAGGTGTGCGGCCACTCGAAGATGTGCGGATCGCGCAGCACGTCATCGATCTCCTCGCCGCGCAGCGGCCGGGCGCGCAGCGCCTCGTCCACCGCAACCTCGGGCAGCACGATACGCTCGAGCCAGCCGCTGCCCACGGGGCTGCGGCCGACGACATTTGCGAAGGCTTCGGGCGTGAGCAGGATCTTGTCGGAATTGGCGCGCGCCGGGTCCAGTGCCGCACGGGCTTCGCTGCCGAGCCGCTCGACCAGCGCCGGGTGCTGCCGTAGAGAGCCCAGGCCGATGTGCGGGTAATCGGGCCAACCGCGCGCGCGCAGCCGGCCGTCCACCACGTCCAGCAGCAGCTTGTCGCCCGAGAAATAGCGGTGTCCTTGGCTGAGCACGAGGTCGAGCATGGTTGTGGTCTTGCCCGCGCCTTTGACGCCTGCGATGGCGATCACGCCGCCGGTCTTCTCGTCGAGCACGGCCGAGCTGTGCAGGATGGCCGTGCCCTTGGCCTGCTCGACCAGCAGGCCGAAGTAGCGCACGAGTTCGATCAGGTGGACGAACGCCGTCGCTTCGCTGCCATAGAACGAAACTTCGCGCCGCGCGGTGCTGTAGCGGTAGCCCACGCGCGTGTCGGCGTCCCATGCGAGTTGCGTGCCGTCGTCCAGCGTGCCGCGCACCACCTTGAGCGTGAAGCCGATGGCGTAGGTTTCGCGGATTGTCATCGGTGCCGTGCAGCGCGCGCGCCACGCGGGCAGGAAGTCGCCAGCGGCGTGCAGGTCGACCGCCAGGTCCGGCGCGCCGTCTTCGGTACCGGCCCAGAGGTAGGGCGAGAGAAAGGTCCGCAGGCGCGTCGCCAGCGGTCTCGATGCCTCGCCCGCCCGCAAGCGCAGGCTGAATACGGTATTCGTCAACAGGCTGTCCATCATGGGCGGGTGCTTCCTTGGGCAATGCGGTCGTAAAAATGGGCGATGCCTCCGGGGTCGGGCCGGGCATCGAGCCCTTGCCGACGGAGAAACTGCAAGACCTTGTCGCGCAGCGCGGCCTGCTCCTGCGCGACGAGCGCGGCGTTGCCGTCGCCGCGGGTGCGCAGGTAGCCGATCGAGCAATAGAAAACGGGCGTTTCGGCCTGCGCGCAGGAAAAGCCCACGCTGAAGAGGTTGCCCGTTTCGAGGGACTCGCAGCCCGAACTCGCCCGCGTGTGGCGCCACCGCACGACAGGCCGCAGCGGCAGGTCGAAGTGCTGGGCGAGATCGACTTCGACTGCCGCGCCGTAGGGTTGGTCGGGCAGGCGCTGTTCTGTCCATGGTGCGCTGTCGTCCCCTCGAAGTACCGCGCTGAATTCGGCCAGCGGCTCCAGCACCGTGGCGCGGCGTTTGCGGCTGAAGAGCGCTGCATTGGCCCAGCCGCGCCGGCCCTCGAGATGGGGCAGCACGCGGCACAGGACGTTGTCGTGGCTGCCGTGCTGCAGCTCGTCGCCGATCTGCGCGACGAAGTGCGAGGGGGTGTCGGCGTCGAGCGCGTCGAGCCAGGCATCGCCGAGCGCCAGCACGTCGAGCGGCGCTGTCGCTTCGATGGCCACGTGCAGTTCCTCCGGCGCGGCATGCACGGCGTAGTAGCACTCGTAGTTGCTGGTCTGCAGGTGGTTGGCCTGGAAGGCCTGCCACAGCTGTTCGTACAGCTGTGGCGGCGCGAAAGGAGGCACCGGCATCGGCGGCGCGATGAAATGCGCCACGTGGCGGTCGGCGCGGTCGACCAGGTGCCTGATGTGCACCAGCCCGCCGTCGATGTCCACATGGGCCAGCGGCACCCAGTCGGGGTCGACGTTGTGGCTCGGCACGGCAGGGGCGGCATCGGGGGCGGGCTGCCATGTCGCGTCCACGCAATGCGCGACGAGTGCGTGCACGCCGCGGCAGTCCGCCTGCGCTGCGCGCGCGCCCAAACGGGCGGCCACGCGCTGAACGCGCAGCCGCCGTGCCGCTTCGGGCGAGGGCTCGGCATGGCGCAGGCGCCAGTTGCCGAACACGATCATCGAGGTCGCATCTCTCATGCGGCCCTCCGCTCGGGCTCTGCCTGCGCCTGGCCGGCGTCCGCGATCTCGCGCACGAAGTCGAGCTTGGAGTACAGATCCTGCTGATGCGCCTGTCCCCAGCGCACGAGAGACGCACCCACGAAGCCCGAGATCGCGTCGAAGTCCTGCTGCAGCTCGCGCAGCTCGCCGAAGCTGCGCGTGCGGCAGTACTCGACCTCGCATTGCGAGAACGAATGCGCATCGTCGAGCGTGCGGCACACGTCCATGTAGATGCCGAAGATATTGCCTGTGGCCAGCGATTCGAACTGCGCGTCGAAGCGCTTGCGCCGGTACGAGGGAAGCCGCCGCGTGGCCTCGGGCGTCAGCGTGCGAACATGCGCCTCGATGTCGGCCATGCCGAGCGTCAGGTTGCCCCACAGCGATTCGCGGCGCACCTCGCTGTTCTCGATGAACCACTTGCGCTTGACGGTCATGCGGCCGTCCGCCTGCGGGATGTAGGCGACGTAGCCGCTTTCGGCGTTGGCGCCCAGCACCTCGAAGATGTGCTGCTCGTAATCCCAGACCTGGATCTCGCGGTCGATCTCGGGCACGAAGTCGGGCAGGGCGCCGTCGGCGATGGCGTCGTGGAACGCCATCAGCAGCCGCCAGGTGTCGGGAATGCCATTGAACGTGAACTTGCGCTCCATCTCCAGGTCGGGCCGCCACTTGGTGTACCAGCACTCGTCGCCGAGCGCGGGGCGCAGCGCGGCGAGCACGGGCGCGTGGCTTGCGAGCAGGCTGTCGAAGTGGGGCCAGGCCAGCGGCGCATCGGGCATCGCTTCGTCGCAGTAGCGCACGAACAGGCTGCCGAGTTCGCCCTGCTGCACGAAGTGATGAAAGGCGAGCGAGCCGCCTTCGCGGGTGGCGACGATGGCCGGCGCAATGCGCGGTGGCAAGTCGGCACCGGCTTCGAGCGCGGGCACTAGCGCCGGATACCGCGCGCAGAGCCAGGCGCAGAAGCCGCGGCTGGCCGCGCGCTGCGTCGCGCTGAAGCTGCGGTACTCGAAGGCCGGCGAATCCGGCGGTGCGGCGTCGCAGCGCCCATCGGCGAGCCAGACGGCCTGCAGCGCAAGATCGCCGCCGCGCACGTAGAAGCTGTTCGCGCCCTTGCGCAAGCCGGTGCCGCTGCACGCGAGCACGGCCACGAGCTGCCGTGGCGCGGCGTTCGCGTGCAAGAAGAAGTAGACGGATTCGCTCACGCTGTCTCCCGGCTGGTGCGGGCCGCGCGAGCCTCGATCGTCAGGCTCTCACCTTCGAGGCCGCGTGCGTAGAGCTTGCGCGAGGCGACGGCTGGCACCTGGCTCTCCCGCAGCAGGATCGCGAGGTGGCACAGCATCGACGCCTGCTCGAACACGAAGCCCGAGACGTACGGAATGAGTGCCGCGAGCGCGGCATAGGGGCGCGGCGCTACGACAATCATCGATCCGCCGCCCGCGCGTGCGCGCTCGGCCAGGCGAACGATGGCCGGGCCGAGGCTCTCCGCGCTCGGCATGTGGCTGATCGACACGGTGGCGGCGATGCTGATGTCTTCCAAGTGCCTGTCGGCCGGCACCACCAGCGCCGCGCCGTGCGCAAAGCCGGGAGAGATCGTGCGCCGGCCTTCCTCTCCATGGCTATCGTCGCACTGCGCGATGTGCAGGCTCTTGATCGGCGAAAAGTCGATCAGCCTCAATTGTCCCGAGCCGATCACCCATTCGAGCTGGACCGGTCCGAAGCGCGCCACCGCCGCATGGGTGGTGCGGTGCAGTTGCTCACGCTCGCGAGCGCCGAACGGCGCGGCCGCGGCGGCTTGCGCGCCGCTCGCCTGCCAGTCGCTGCCGATGAAGAACGCGTGCGTTTGCGCCGACCCGCGGTTGATGGCCAGCAGGCCGTCGGTGGAACATTCGCAGAGCACGCCGCCGTCTTCGGTCGGTTGGGTAATGAGCCCCCAGTCGCCGCGCACGTAGTCGCGGATCACGAAGGTCGATGCCTTTGCGCCCAGCACCTGGCGCAGGCGCGATGCCAGCTCGCCAGTGGGCAGCACCTGCTGCCGCAGGCCGTCGGAAAAGTCGAGTACCACGCTGTCCTCGCCGAAGCGCGCGCAGAGCGCCTGCATGCACGAGACATCCTCGAAACCGCCCGAATTACCGCGCACCAGCAGCGCCGTGCCCGAGGCCACGCCGTGCGCAAGCGCCAGCAGCGCCAGCGGCCGGCGCTTAGAGCGGAAGTAGTTCGCGAAGCCCGGCAGCGGCCGGAAGGCGGCGATGTCTTCGTCGGCCGCAAGATAGAGATCGGTCCACTCGGCGTGGGCCGCGTCGTCAGTCTCTGTGTGCAGAGAGGTGATCGGCCGCGCCTGCAGCACCCACACGCGTTCGCCATCGCAGGCCCATTCGACGTCGACGGCGGTTCCCAGATGCCCCTCGACCGTGCGCACGATGGCGGCCAGTTCGACCAGCATCTCCTGCGCGTCGCGCAACGGCGCATCGCCGACGAGGCCTGCCTCGCCCCAGCGCACCGACTGCGAGGTCGCGGCGCCGGACACCAGCGCGTCGCCAACGCCCTGCACGGCCTCGATCAGCACCTCGGGTCGGCCGTCGATGGGATCGTGGCTGAAGGCCACGCCAGCCCAGCGCGCGGCGACCATGCGCTGCACGATCACCGTCATTTCCAGCGGTGCGTCGAGCAGGCCGCAGCGCAGTCGCTCGACCGTCGCGCGGCGCGAGAACGCAGACCGCCACACCTCGGCGAGCGCCTCCTTCAGCGCCGCTATGCCTTGGACGTGCAGCACGGATTCGAAGATGCCGGCAAAACTGTGGGCGGTTCCATCCTCGATGCCGCCGGAAGAGCGCACCGCCAGGGCATCCGCAGCCGACAGGCCGGCCGCCGCGAGGTGCGCCGCCAAGCGGGCGTCCGCATCGTCGGCCCATTGCGGCGCGGCCACGGCATCGAGACGGTCGAGGTCGCGGTCCAGAAAGGCGCCCGCCGTGAGGCGGACGTTAGCGAACACCTCTTGCGCCTCGCTGCGCATGGCGCCGTGGTTGGGCCAGAGCGCGGCCAGTTGTGCGTCGTCGAGCGCAAAGAGCGCGGGCACGGGCACCGCATGCGAGAGCGCGACGAGGGTTCGATATTTGGAGGACATGGCGTGCCGCTCCTTGCTACACGCCGTCGAGCTCGGCGGCGCGCGCGTCGATGATCTCCAGCGGCTGCGCCGGCGCGGGCATGGGAGCCGGCCGGGCCTTCTTCTGGTAGTCCATGAAGATGCGCGAGGCATAGGCCTCGGTCGCGCCCTGGTACTTCCCGTCGTAAAGTTCGATGTCGCCTTGCACGTCCCAGAACATCATCTGCCCAATGTCCATGCCGGCATAGACGCGGATGCGGTTGATGGCCAGCAGCTGGATGGTCCACTTGCCGACGAAGCCGATGTCGCCGAGCGAAGCCGAGAGGTTGATGAACATGCCCAGCCGTGCAATGGAGGAGCGCGCCGCGTAGGTCGGCACGAATTTGGTGCTGCCCATGGTTTCCATGGTGGTCGCGAGGTAGAGCCGCATCGGCTCCAGCACCAAGCCCTCGGGGCCGATGTGGACGTCGTCGGTAGGTTTCTCCTCCTTGATGTCGATCACGCCCTCCTGGTACACCTTCATATCGGCGGCCAGCCTGAAGTTGTAGCTGTTGGGATTGACGTTCTTCGAGAGGAACGGCGCGATGGTGATGTCGCCGTTGTGAACGCGTCGGGAGATTTCGGTGCCGGTAAGGATCATTTTTGGTCCATGATGATTCGCGAGGGAACAACGCCTTCCGAACCCACGTAGCGGCCCTGATACTTCAGTTCTCCGCCGAGGTTGGTCCAGAAGCAAACCTTGCCAATGCGCGCGCCGGCATAGACGCGCAGCGGCTGGGTGACGACGATCTCCAGGGTCCAGCAGATCACCGCGCCCGTGTGGCCGAGCGGGGCGCTGGTCTGAATGAACATGCCGCACAGGGCGGTCGAGAGATTGGCGTAGAGCTCGGTGGCAAAGTGCACGCCACCGATGCGCTCCGCCGTCTGGCCGAGGTAGAAGCGATGGGGGTGTAGCACCAGCCCCTCTTCGGGGATGGTGTGGCGGATCACCTGCAGCCCCAGGTGCGGATCGATCTGGTCCGAGCTGTATTCGAGGATCTCCGCGCCCAGGCAGCAACCGTACGAGTTCTGCTCGATCTGGCGCTCGTCGAAGGGCTCGATGACGATCGAGCCGGCGTCGCGCATACGGCGGATTTCACTTCCCGTGAGGACCATGCATGCCTTTCTCCGGCGCAGTGGCGCGCCCCGGTGCCGGTCGCTCGGCCGGGTAGAGCTCGTGGATGAGCGAGCGCGGGCCGATGAAGTAGCCCAAGGTCGGGTTGGCGGCCGCGCACCCCGCATCGCCCGCCGCCAAAAGGCGAGAGAGCTGCGGCAGCTTGTAGCTGGGAACGGCGGGGCAGCTGTGGTGTTCCCAGTGGCGGTTGATGTGGCAGGGCGCCCAGAGAAAACGTTCGATCCATCCGACCCGCAGGCTGCGCGCCGCGGTAGGGGCCGGATTGCCGAGCCGCCCGCCGTGCTCCGCGATGCCGCGCACGCGCAGGATCGCCGGCATGAACAGCAGGATGGGCAGCAGCCAGTACAGGATGAACTCGCGCCACGCGCCGAACCCGGCCACGAGCACGGTCACCGCCGCGACGAAAGACACCGCCAGGCCGCGGTCGAGCCGGGTGCCCGGAGATTCTTTCGAGAACAGGCCCAGCATGCCGAAGCTGTTGGCCGAGCGCAGGGTCGCGAGGGTGGTGAGCCCCGAGGCATCGCGCAGCAGCAGCGCGAGGAACCGGCCGCGCGTGGCGGGGATCTCCGAGTCCGCGAGGTCGGGGTCGCCTTCGCCGTTCAGATAGCGGTGGTGCCTGAAATGATGCGCACGGTAGCGCGCCACGCTGACGGTCAGCGGAAAGGCGAGCAGCAGGTTGCCGACGATGTCGTTGAGCCGGCGGTTGCGCGCGAGCAGGCAGTGCGCCGCGTCGTGCATCAGCACCAGCATGGCGTGCTGCCGCGTGGCAATGACCAGCATCGCGGCGACGGTCATCGGCCACTGCTTCAACTGCTCCGCCAGCGCGATGGCCAGCGCGCACACCAGCCACTGCGTGAAGATCTGCGCAGCGCAGCGCCACGGCTGAAGAGTGGCGAGCGCCTGCAGCGTCTGCGGCCCGAAGGGCAGGCGCATCGGCTGCCCGCCGATCGTGGTGCCCATGCCTGCCGCGGTCATGCGGCCTGCTCCTGCGCGGTCGACGTAGCGGCGGCTTGCGGCCGCACCGCGCGCGGATGGCATGCGATCCAGTGGTCGACCACGCCCGGCAGAAAGCCCAACGGATCGGGCGAGGGCTCGCGCACATCCAGCGGCGGCCGCACGCGGTCGCTGCTGGCATAGATGCCGTAGACGCGCAGCAGCCGCTCGAAGTAGCGGAAATCCGAGCGCGAGATGCCCCGCGGCTGCCACGCGGCCAGCGCGCGCTTCAGGAAACCCCATTGCCGGTCGCGCAGGATGGGCACCGGCGCGAGTTCGGGCAGGCCCTGGCGGCGGCGTGCCAGCGCAATGCGCTCCTCGATGAGCCGCACCGCGGTTTCGTAGCGCACGCGGTGGGAGCCAGCCGAGGCGACGCACTCGCGCGGCATGCCGTCGGCCGCGCATCGCAGCACCATCGCGTGCAGCTCGGCGACGACCCAGTCCACGGGAACGATGTCGAGCAGGCCGTCCTTGTTGCCGACGAGGAAGGGCGGGTTGAAGGTGGCAAGGAACTTGATGAGCGGATAGAGCCCGTTGAAGCGCGCGATCTCTCCGGTGCGGCTGTCGCCGACCACCAGGCTGCAGCTGAAGGTCGAGACCGGCAGGCGCTCGCCGAACCCCTCGCGCAGGCTGCGCTCGGCCATGGCCTTGCTCTCTTCGTAGCCATTGCGGTAGTCCCAGTCGTGCGTCTGCGTGTAGGCGGTCGACACATAGACCATGTGCGGCCGTGTCGATGTTGCGAGCAGCAGGCGCGCGAAGTTCTGCGTGCCCTGCACGTTGAGTTGCCGCATCTCCTCGCAGCTCTTGTCCCACGACACGTCGGCGGCCAGGTGAACGCCGACGGTGGGTGTGCCGTGCGTGGCGAGCGCGGCCATCGAGGCAATCGCAGCGTCGATGGAGGCGTCGTTCGACAGGTCGGCCTCGATGAATTCGACGCGTTGCAGCAGGGCGGGCGCCAGGCTTTCCTCGAGCGCCGCGCGCGCCTTTGCCGAACGCAGCACGCAGAGCAGGCGCAGGTCGGCATCGTGCGCCAGCAAGGCAGCGGCCAGCGGAATGCCGACCGTGCCGCTCGCACCACTGAGCAGCACCCTCATGAGCCGACCAGCAGGCCGTCGGCGGCGGCCACTCGCGTGCGGATGCCCTCCAGCATCTGGCGGCTGTTGGCGCGGATGGCGCGTTCGCCGATGGGGTGCAGCACCTCGGCCAGCGACGGGATGCCGAGGTCGAAGCTCACGGCGAGTTCCACGCTCAGGCTGCCGTCCTCGGCAGTCAGCACGCGCCACTGTCCCTGCCACACCTCCAGGTCGCCGTCGGTCTGCTCGAACACGATGCGGTGGTCGTCGGTGAGCAGGTCGCGCTCGGTCCACGACAGCTCGCTGCCGTTGAGCAGCACGCGCCAGTGGCTCACGATCTCGGTGGCAGTGCGGCGTTCGACACGCACTTCGAGCACGTCCTGCATGAAGTCCGGATAGCGCTCGAAGTCGCACAGCGTGCGCCAGAGGAGTTCGCGGTCCATCGGACCCATGGCGAGCGAGGAATTGACGTCAGGCATTGGCGAGAGGCTCCTTCGAGGGCGTGGTGTCGCGGGCGGGAAGTGCGGCAACGCTGGCGCAGAAGCGCTCGATGCCGTCCATCAGCGTGGCTTCGTCGATGACCGCCGGCGGGTACACCCGCACGACGTTCGGTGCCGTGAGGCAGAAGGCGATCAGCAGCTTGCGCTTGGCCGCTTCGATGATCATCTGGCCGGCGTCGCTCATGTCCTTGAACTCGACGCCGAGCATGAAACCCTCGCCGCGGATTTCCGCCACCGCCGGGTGGTGGCCGATGCGCGCGGCGAGCAGTTCGCGGCAGCGGGCGCCCAGCGTGGCGATGCGGGTTGCGAAAGACGCCTCGGTGACCACGTCGAGCACCGCATTGACCACGGCGCCTGCCATCGGGCTGCCCGCGAAGGAGGACGCATGCACCACCGGGTCGCGCGCGGCGGTGCCGAACTGCGAGGTGTCGAACAGTGCCGCGGCCACCGGGAACATGCCGCCGCCGAGCACCTTGCCCAGCAGGCGGATGTCGGGCACGACCGGGCACACCAGCTGGCCTGTGCGGCCGAGTCCGGTCTGGATCTCGTCGAGGATGAGCCGCACGCCATGGGCACGCGTCAGTTCGCGCAATGCCTGCAGAAAGGCCGGGCTCACGGGGCGAATGCCGCCTTCGCCCTGCACCGGCTCGATGATCGCGGCCGCATGGACACCGCTGGCCAGCGCGGCTTCGACGGCCTGCAGGTCGCCGACGTCGACGAAGGTCGATTGCCCGTCGGTCAGCAAGGCGCCGTGACGCTCGTAGCCATGGCTCACGCTCAGCGCGCCGGGCGAACGCCCGTGGTAGGCATGACGGAACGCGAGGATGCGCCGGCGGCCGGTAGCGATGCGCGCGAGCTTGAGCGCCGCCTCCACCGCCTCGGAGCCGGTGTTGGCAAAGATGATGTTGTCCAGCGGCTGGCCACCCAGCGCGAGCAGACGCTCGGCCGCGGTCACGATCGGCTCGTTGGCCAGGATCTTCGAGGACAGGCCCATGCGCCCGGCCTGCGCCGTCAGCGCCTGCACCACCTGCGGATGGCAATGGCCCAGCAGGTGCACACCGAACGAGCCGAAGTCGAGCCAGTGCGCGCCCGCGCTGTCCTCGATCCAGGCGCCGCTCGCGCCGCACTCGGAACTCGCGAGCCCGGCCATCTTGAGCATCAGCCCCTGCTGGCGGCCGAAGACGGTGCCGTAGCGGTCAGCGAAGGCGTTCTTGCGCCCGGTGGTCATGTTCTGGTTCATAGCGAAGTCATCAACGGCGCGAGGAATCCGGCATCGCAGCCGACGCGCTCGCAAGCCTTGTTGGCCGAGCGCAGGAAGCGCAGTACGTGGCCTTGGTTCTGGGGTTGCAGCGCATCGACGAGGTCGCTCGGAAATGCCGCGAGCAGTTCTTCGAGCACGGTGATGAGCCGGTCGACCTCCGTGCCATCGGTTGGCGCGTCGAGCCCGATGAGCCGGGTGGCGGTGGGGCCGTCCATTGCCGCCACATCGCTCAATCCGTACGCCATGAGCAGCGATAGGCGATGCATCTCGTGCGGCACGGCGGCGCGGCCGAGCACCGCATCCACTTGCAGCAGCAACTCCGCGATCTTGATCTTGACGAGCGCCGCCGCATCCGGGATGTCGCGTGCGCCCGCCAGGTCTTCGATGTAGGCACGCAGTTCGGTCATGAGCAGCCAGGCGGCGCTGATGGTCGAGGTGACATGCTCGCCCGCGGCAAACCGGTAGCCCGCGTTGATCCGCGGGAACCAGCGGATGCCGCGCACGGTCGGGGGCTTCGGCTCAGTCGGCGAGGGCATGGGCGTCTTCCTTTTCTTCCGCGGAGGAATTGGCGGCCACGAGCGAGAAATTCAGTGTGCCGCTGCGTGCGCTGCGCAGCAGCGAGGCCGCATGCGCGGTGGCGATGGTGGCCAGGCTTGCGAGGTCTGCCGGTGCGTCCTGTGCCTCGATCGTCGCAGCGAGCCGGGCACGGCCGTCGCCGCCGATCAGGAAGGCCGAGCGCTTGTCGAGCGCAGCTTGCGTGCAGGGGGCTGTGGTGTGGGGCATTGCGCCGGAGAGCGACGGTGCGCCCAGCAGGAGGCCGAGCCGCCGGTCGATCTCGTCCAGTGCGGCGATCTCTTGCGTGGTGGCGGCGGGTGCCAGTTCGCAAACCGACGACCACATCGCAGTGAGTCGCTCTTGCAGCAACGCATCGACCACGCGCATGCGCGGACCCGCCGCTTCGCGCCAGCGTCGCAAGGTCCACTTCTTGTTCGACAGCACCCAGCCGCCGAGCGACAGCGCGGCCGCCATCGCAGACAGGCAGGCGTTGATCAGGTAGCCGCGCGCGGCGTCGAGCTCGCCGGCGCGCTCCGCTAGCATGGCGCAGACGCGGCCCTGGTGAAAGGCGTCGTATTCCTGTGCGGCCACGACCGGGACCAGCGCGGGCAGGTGCGCGATATGGTGCGCTCGGCCATCGGTGGCCACGGCGTAGACGATGCGCTCCAGATATTTCTTGCGCACGGCATGGCCGCTGTCCCAGCGCTGGTAGCCCGCGAGGCGCTGCGGCAGGGAGCACCGCGACAGCAGCGCGAGATCGGAGAAGGCCTGCGCCAGGTCGTCGGCGCCTATCGGCAGGATCTCGCAATGCTGGCCGTCGCGGTGGATCTGCGTGGCCATTTGGCCCTTGCTCACGGCTTGCGGCGTCACGCAGATGAGGTCGATGTCGCTCGTGGCGGTAGCGATGCCGTGCACCGGCGAACTCGTGAGCAGCACCTGCGCGCCGTCGAAGCCTTGCTCGCGCGCCAGTGTCGCGAGCATGTCGAAGCCGATGTTCCGGCTGCGCAGGAACGCACCGGCATTGGCCGTGACGAAATCCGTGTAGTTCACTGTCTGATGCTCCGCGTGGTGTCGACGGTGTCGCTGCGCTCAGGCGAATCCGTAGGGACCCGCGAACGTGCCGATGTGGCTCACATGGCTGACCATGCCGTGCACCTCATCCCACAGGTGCAGCATGCAGCCGCGCGGTCCGATGTGGGATTGCGGCTGCGCATCGGGAGCGAGCTGCAGATCAATCTCTGTCGTGGTGCTGGGGCAGGAGCACACGATGGTCCCGGCCCAGCGTCGCAGCATCGTGCGATGCACATGTCCGCAGAGCACGAGTTCGATGTTGGGCGCCGCACGCACCACACCCTCCAACTGCTGCACCTCCATGTAGCGGTACATGTCCATGTAGGGGATGCCACTCATGAAGGGTGGATGGTGGAGCATGAGCAGCGTGGGCTTGCTCGTGTCCTGCGCGAGCACGCGCGCCAGCCAGGCGAGCCCTTGCGCATCGATGTGCCCGTGGTGCTTTCCGGTAGGGCACGAGTCGAGACCAATGAATCGCACTGGATGGTCGTCGATGCACCAATGCAGGGCGCCGTCCGCGGGCAGGTACGGATGATCGTGAAACGCGGCGCGAAAGTTCTCGCGGTGATCGTGGTTGCCCGGAATCACGAGGAACGGAATGAGCGAGGCCGACAGCAACTCGCGCACCATCGCGTATTCCTCTGGCCGACCTTCGTCGACGAGGTCGCCGGTGATCAGGAGCAGATCGGGGCGCCGGTCGAGTGCGTGCACATGCGCAAGCGCCTCGGAGAACATGCGATTCGAATCCGCCACGCCTTGGTACAGCACGCCTTCGGGCCGGATGTGCGGGTCGGACAACTGCGCGATGAGCATGTGACTCCTCGATGAACAGGCTGTCATGGTGTTGTCATGCATCAAGCGCAGCCATACGCCTGATGGCGTAGCGGCACAAAGTATTCATGCCGCACTCAATGCATTTGCTTTGACGTAAAAACGCGCGCTGACATCGGGCCGTTCCGATTGCAAGGAGGAATGGAATCATGAGTTCTCCACGTCTAGCGCCTGCTGCGACGGTGATGACGCACCGCGCGGACGACGCGCTCTATGCAACCGGGCAGCCGTTAAGGCCGTACCCGCAAACGTTGCTGGATCATCTCGACGCATGGGCGCGGGATGCACCCGATCGTGTGTTCCTCGCTGAACGCGACGGCGAGGCATGGCGCACGGTGCGCTATGCCGCAACGCGCGAACGCGTGCATGCCATCGCACGGAGGCTGCTGCAGGATGGCGCGCCGGTCGACAGCACGCTGCTGCTGATCGACGGAAACTCGATCGCGCACGCGCTGCTGTCGCTCGCGGCGATGGCCATCGGCGTGATCGTGGTTCCGGTGTCGCCGGTGCACCTGCACAGCGCACAGGGGCTCGCACGCATCGCGAGCATTGTGCAGCGCATACGGCCCGCGCTTGCGTACATGGCCGATGCAATCGTGTCTCGCCCATCTCTTGGCGAAGCCGATACGTGCAGGTGGCTGCCGCCGGAGATGCTCGCCGGCGCCGCAACCCAGGAGACCGACGACGGATTGCACGCGCTCTTTCGCGAACGCAGGGCACGAATCGACGGCGACACATGGGCAAAGTTTCTTCTCACCTCCGGCTCCACGGGGTTGCCAAAGATCGTGATTCACACGCAGCGCATGCTCTGCGCGCAACAGCAGCAGATGGCGCAGCTCTGGCAGTTTCTCGAAGACAGCCCGCCCGTTCTGTGCGACTGGCTGCCTTGGAACCACACCTCGGGCGGCAACAACAGTTTCAACATGACGCTGCGCAACGGCGGCACGCTGTTCATCGACGAGGGAAGGCCGACGTTGAAGGACATCGGGCAAAGCGTGCGCAACCTGCGCGAGGTGTCACCCACCTGGTACACCAACGTGCCGCTCGGCTATGCGGCGCTGCTGCCGTATCTCGAAGTCGATGCATCCTTTGCCGACGCCTTCTTCCGCCGGCTCGACCTGCTGGTGTACGGCGGTGCGCCGCTGCCCGCCGATCTCTGGCGGCGCATGGATGCGCTGTGCCGCCGCTGCACCGGGCATGCCGCGCGTTGGGCCAGCGGATGGGGGCTGACGGAGACGACCTCGACCTCGGCCATTACGCATTTCGAGACGGCCGGCACCGGCGAGATCGGCGTGCCGCTGCCGGGCATGAGCTTCAGGCTTCTGCCACGGCGAGGCCTCTACGCCGTGGCGGTGAAGGGGCCCAACGTCACGCCGGGCTATCTTGGCGACGAGGAGCGCACGCGCGAGGCGTTCGACGATGAAGGCTTCTTCCGGACAGGCGACCTGGTTTCCTTCGTCGACCCCGGCAACCCCGATGCGGGCCTGCGCTACGAAGGCCGTTCAAGCGACGAGTTCAAGCTCGGCAGCGGCATCTGGGTGGTGCCCGGGCGCATCAAGGCCAACCTGCTTTCGCACACCGGCCCGCTGGTGCAGGACGTTGTGGTGGCCGGGCCAGGCAGGCTGCAACTGGTTGTCTTCCTCTGGCTGAACGCCGAGCTGGCGCGGCGGGACTTCGAAGGTCCGGCCGATGAGCGCGGGCAAGCCGCGGGCAGGGGAGCGTTGCTGCGTTTTCTCGAGGGAGCCTTGGCCGCCTACAACGCGGTGCACACCGGTTCGAGCGAGTCGATCGTGCGGGCCTGCGTGCTGCTGGAGCCGCCGAGCGCGGCCTTCGGCGAGCTGACCGACAAGGGCACCATCAACCAACGCCGCTTTCTCTCGCGGCGCGCGGTCGTCGTCGAGGCCCAGTACGCACACGCGGCACGGCAGGCGGGCGCGGTGGTCGAATTCGCGGTGGGCGAGAGCCTGGCCCCACACCCCGTCGCCGCATGTTGAAGCCCGTCACCGCCATGCCGGGTGCCAAGGAGTTCATCGTGCTGGCCGCGGCCATCATGTCGGTGAACGCGGTGGCGATCGATACGCTGCTGCCGGCTCTGGCCGCTGTCGGCGCCGCGGTGGATGCCGGCGAGGACAACCGAAGGCAATGGTTGATCACCGCCTACCTGATCGGGTTCGGTACCTCACAGCTTGTCTACGGCACGCTGTCGGATCACTATGGCCGCAAGCCCTTGATGTTGGCGGGTCTTGCACTCTATACGGCCTTTGCGGCGCTGAGCATGCTGGCCAGCAACTTTGGGACTGCGGTAGCCCTGCGTGTGCTGCAAGGGTGCGGCGGCGGGGTGAGCGTGCTCGCGCTGTCGATCATCCGGGATCGCCATTCGGGCGACGAGATGGTGCGCGTGATGTCGCTGGCCTTCATGCTCTTTCTGGGTATTCCGATCTTCGCGCCTTCGCTGGGCCACGCGATCCTGGTGGCCTCGTCGTGGCAGTGGGTGTTCGCCGCCACCGCTCTCTTCGGTGCGCTGCTGATGCCATGGGTGGCGCTGCGCCTGCCCGAGACGCTGCCGCCCGAGCGTCGCATGCCGCTATCGCTGCAGGCGGTGACGCGCGCCATCGGGCACGTGCTGCGACAGCGCGATTCGCTCGGCTACACGCTGGCGTCTACCGCGCTCGTGGGGGCGCTGTTCGGCATCGTGACGTCGGGCCAGCAGCTGTTCGCGAACGTGTTCCATGCGTCCGAGGCGTTTCCGGTGGTCTTCGGCACGGTCGCAACCTGCGTTGCGTTGTCCGCGCTGCTCAACGGGCGCGTCGTGGGCCGCTTCGGCGCGCGATGTACTTCGCACCTCGCATTGATGGGCTACCTGCTCGTCGCATGCGTGCACGGGGCGGTGGCGTGGTCGGGGCTGGAGAGGCCATGGATATTCACGGTGCTGCAATCGGCGTTGATGTTCTGTTTCGGCCTGATGCTGGCGAACTTCGGGTCGCTCGCGATGGCGCGGCTCGCTCACATCGCAGGCACGGCCTCCGCAGTTCAGAGCCTGGTCATCAATGTGGGCGGCGCGCTGGTCGGCATCTTCATCGGGCAGCGCTTCGACGGCACCGCAGTGCCCATGACGTTGGGCTCGATCGCCTGCGGCTGTGCGGCGCTGGCGATGGTGCTCATGGCCGAACGCGGGCGCCTGTTCCAGCCGGTGGCGGCGCCACTGCCGATGCGGGCGGCAGGATGAGCGACTCCTCCGTGCCAGAGAAATCCCGGCCTCTGCGGCCGCTCAACGTGGAGCCGGCGCTGCTGCAGGGCCTGAATCAGCACATCGCGGCACTGAACACGGCGGACGCCGCGCTGCCCGGTCGCCCCGCCGTCGAGATCGCAAGCACCAGGGCACAGGTGGCTTCGGCCGCGCGGCTGATGGCGCAGGCCTTCGTGCACAACCAGGACAAGGGCTGGCTCGCATGGCTGCCGCCTTCGGAGGTGGCGCGCGTTCGCGCGGGCGACACCCCGCGGGCGCAGGAAAAGATCGCGCGCGTGATCGACTATTTGTGCGCGGCTTCGGCCTTCGAGGGAGGGCTGGTGCTGCTCGAATCGGCGCAGGCGTCGGATGCAGCGGACAGACGCGAGATCCGCGGCGCCTCGCTGTGGGGGCTTCCACCGGCTGTACCCTGCACCGAGCCATGGTGGCACCTGGCGGCTTTCGGCGCGCCGGCCGCATTGCGTGGTTATGGACCGCTGCGTGCGATAGCTGCCGCGTGTGCCGCGAACGCATTGGTGCGAGCCTCGGAGGAGACGATGCACCGCCTCGGCTTCCCGGCGCGCTGCATCTACGCCCAGATGGGATGCGTCAAGCCCGCGCATCAAGGCCAGCGCGTTTCGCGGCGCATGTTCGAGCCGTTCCGCCTCCTCGCGGATCGTTTCGACCTCGTGTACAGGCTCGAGAGCAGCAGCCCCGAGACGAATGACCAACGCGTTTTCTCTAACTTCCGCTTCGAGAAGATCGGGGAGCACCGCTTCGGCGCCTCGCGGTTCAACAGCGTCGGACCCTACACGATCAATCTCATGATCAGAAGGCCGCCACCCGAGGTGTCATGTCCCTGACCTTCCGTCAAGTCGATCCTTCCGATGAGGATTTTCGCGCCCGGTGGAATGCACGGGTGGCGGAGCACGAGCTCTCGCTGGATATCGAGTTCCTCCGGCTCCTGGCCGGCGTCGAATCCGAAGCCGCGTACTACTTCGTGCAGGCCTCGGATGCGGCAGGGCATGTGCGCGCGCTGGCCTGCTACTCAATCGCGCAGATGCGTGTGCTGCGCTTCGTTCCGTTTCGCGTGCTGGTGATGGGCGGCACAGTCGCTGCAGGCAAGGCGTTCTGGTTCGATGTCGACGCGCTCGATTTCGCGTCGTTCCTCGCCGCTTTCGAGGCCTTCGTGAAAGCCGAAGTGCGGTGCGACATTCTTGTGCTCAAGGAGTTCTCACCGGACCGAGACGAAGAGTCGATGCGTTCGATGGCCAAGGCGGGCTTCATTGCGCAGATGTGCTACGACCGGAGCAGCCTCGCATTGCCAGCGGACGGGAAAATGCAGAGCTTTCTCGAATTGCTCCCATCGAAGAAGAGACGGTACTTGCGGCAAGTGTTGGCGCAGGGGCAGGTGGCAAATCTCGAGGTCGAGGTTCACCGGCGTTTCGATCACCTGATCGATGCCGTCTATTCGCTCTATCTGGAGGTGAACGGACGGGCCAGCGAAGCGCGTACCCCGGCCTTGCCTCGCCGGTTCTTTGCGGCCTTGGGGCAGCTTGATCGCGCCGCGCAGATGTTGACGATCTCGCAGGGCAAGAGGACGATCGGGTTCGGTCTGCTGATGCAGCGCGGAGAGAAGCTCAAGTGCATGGTGATTGGTCTCGACTATGAGGTGTCGAGAGAGCTTCAGCTCTGGTACCAGATCGTCATTCGTTCGATCGAGCACGCCCTGAACAGCGGCTGCACCAGCGTCGATCTGGGCTCGACCAACCACAGCATGAAGCGTAAGTTCGGTGCCGAGCGCGAAGACATCTGGGTCGCGGTGCGCCATCGGAACCGCTTGATCACGCGGCTGATAACCCCATTGATCCGGCATTTCCTATCAACGATTTACCGACCGCGGGCAAGCGCACTTCCCGTCGTCGACGATCCTGCCTGAGCGCACCGAAAGGGTGAGCCGTGCCGCGCGGCCAGCGCGATGCTGCCGGAACTCCCCGGGCGATTTCATCTTCAGTGCAGAGTAGGTTGCCGGCCGACGCGTTGCAACGAGGTTCGGCGCCCCATGACGGTCTTCTCGGAGTTCCACAGGGCTGCTGACCGACAGGGCTTACGCTGAGCCAGCTCTGCCACGATCGGCGGATGGGTCCATCGATAATGAGGCAGACATTCAGTGCGCAGCTGTGTTGGTCGCCGCCGAGCTTGTTGAGGCGAACCTTCCTGGCCCCGGCGCGCGGTATTACGAGATGCAAATGCATGGGTCTTGCAGGGCTGCTGCGCTTGCTAAGACCACGTCCCTGAATGAATGAACTTCGTCGTAGCAGCGGCGGAGTACCGCGGCATCGTTCTCCCCGGTCTCCGCGACACGCATCAGCTTATCGATCGCGTCGCAAGCGCCGAAATCTTCTGCATGCGCCGAAAGCCCGTGCAGAGTCGTTCTTAGATGGTCCAGCAGTCGCACGCACCGTCCACTGCGAGGGTCTATGTACGCCGCGTTAAGGCCAAATCTTGCCGCTTGGAACTTGTTATGAGCATAGACGATGTAGTCGTCGCGATGGGGCATGAACGGCGTATCGTTCAGGAGCCAGGAACCGAGCACCTGCGCGAAAGACGCCAACGCCGCCGCTCTGGTCAGGGTCAGTGGGCTGTCCAGAACCCGGATTTCCACTGTTCCGAACTCCGGCTTTGGCCGGATGTCCCAATGCAGATCCTTCGCCGACTCTATGACGCCGGAAGAAACGCATTTCGCAAAGTATTCGGTCAGCTCGGTCCAACTCAGCGTAAAAGGTGCATGCACGCCCGTGGGAAACGGACTCGGCCGTGTCAGTCGGCTGGAGTCGTACCCGGAGTCGCTCCCATCCAAAAATGGACTGGAAGCCGAAAGTGCAATGAAGTGCGGCACATAGTGGGCGAGCTGATGCATGAGCAAGGGGACGCGCGCCACGTCCGAACAGCCCAAGTGAATGTGCTGTCCGAACACGGTGAATTGTTTCAGGAGTGACCCGTACAGATCCGAAAGCTCCAGAAACCGGGGGCTGTCGTAGATTCGCTGATCGGCCCACCTCTGAAACGGATGCGTCCCCCCTCCTGAGATCAGAGCGCCACACTGTACCGCTGCAGATTCGACACGCATCTTCAGCGCCTGCAAGTCGACAAGCACCTCCGAGGCATCCCTGCACACTCCCGTTGAAATTTCGATCATGCCGGAAGTGATCTCGGCAACAATCGACCCCCGCTCCGGGGGAAACATGCGGCGTATCGAAGTGAGAATGTCGCCGCACAGCGGCGCGAGGTCACCCGTTTTAGGGTCGACGATCTGTAGTTCCAGTTCTACGCCAAGGCTGAGCTCCGCAGACGGCGCAAACGAGACTCCGGGCGAATCCGAGGACAGCATGTTCCTCCCTTCCCGTGGAATCAGTGAGTGCGCTGGAGCGAACCGGTCAGGATGTAGCTCAACGGTGGCTTCGCGGCGAGCGATTCGAGGCTCTGTCGCGATTGAGAGGGATCACGATCATGCTCTTCGAAGTTGTCGATCAAGAATCCCGCTTGGGTAAATGCTCGCAGAATGTCGGACAGCTTGTACTGAAAATAGTAGATCGGCTTGGCCTCATACGTCGTGCCACCCTGGTAGTCGAGACCGGCGGTGTGCAGGACAGGGTCCGACTCGAAGTACGAACGGACGAACTGGAGAGGCTCTCCCTTGCGGTCTCGATCCTTCAAGAACATTCGAGTCAACGGATGCGCTTCGTAAATCGTCAGGACACCATCCTTGTTCAACAAAGAACGCGCGATTGCGAAGTAACGAGGAAGATCCGGCATGAAACACAGCGCCCCGGCCGTCACCACCACCACATCGAACTGCCCCGCAAACTCCGGACCGATGTCGTAGACGTCGCTGCTGACAAATTCGCAGTCCAAGCCAGCCGCCTCGTTCAACTGACGTGCCTGCGACACGAACTCATCGGAGATGTCAAAACCGACGCAACGGCCCGCACCCATGCGTTTGATGGTGATCAGTTCCCGACCGTTGTTGCAGTTGAGCTGGGCGACTGATGCACCGTGCACCCCGATGCGATCGAGTTCCGCGATCTGGACGTCGTGGATGTCGCGGCGAGTCGGATCCTTGATCTCCCGCAGGAGCGTCTCTGTCACGCGCCAATGAATGGGGGCGGCTTCATTCCACGCTTCGCGTGACAGCTGGTTGTAATTCACTTCCGTCATTTCAACTCCTAGAAGGGTTAAGGTTTTCTTTGCTCGAGCCGGGCCGCACAACGCCCGCGAAGAACACTGCAATTCCGAGCAGGAGAAATGCAGCGCACAGAGATACTGGGAGAGCACGCCAGCCAAAAACGTCAATCGCTGCACCGACCATCGGAGGACCGGCGATGCCACCCAGGCCTCCAGCCATGGTCAGCGCCGCACTACCCGCCAGCAGCGCGCCACCTTGAAAATGGTCACCCAAGAGCGCCACAGCGACTGTCGCAACCCCATAAGCAAGTGCACCCCATACGAACAAGAAGGGCATCAGGAGCCACGATCCAATCGCGTAGGGAAGCGCCAAAGCTCCGATGGCGGTCAGCAGAGCGCATCCGATGAGAATCCGTTCGCGAGGAAAACGGTCCGCCAGCCAGCCGATGGGTGTCTGCAGCAACACGTTGCCGACGTTCAAGGCGGCGACGGCAACTCCCATCTGTGTCAACGAAACCCCATGTCCCGCGCCGTACGCCGGCAAGAAGCCCAAGGTCACATGATCGAAAACTCCGAAGGCGGCGCTTGCCAGCAAGAGCACCGGTGCGCAGGGGATAAAAGACAGCACAGAGACACGTTCCTTACCCCGGAAACTCGGCGCGCGGTGTTGCCAAGCCAAAAGGGTGACCGCGCACACCACCAGTGCGCCTGCAAGTATTCCCAAGCTGGCGAACGGCGCGAAATTGACCGCGGCCAAGGAGGCTGGCCCCATGGAGAATCCTGCAGCGAGAACCGTGCTGTAGATTCCAATGACGCGCCCGCGCGATGACGCCGGAGTCAGCTCGGCCAACCACGCCTTGTTGACGACATAGAAACCACTGATGGCCATGCCCCAGGCAAAACGGGCAACAAGCCAAAAGTGAGAATCCGGGATCGCGGCCATGGAAAGCAAGAGAGCTGCCCCAAGGAGCGCGCATGACAATGCCGTGGTGACTGCCCCCATTCTTTGGGCGATGCGCGGCGTTATGAACGCGGCGGTTATGAGTCCGAGCGGAGTCATCGCCGCAGACAGGCCGATGAAGGACGCGGTCTGGTTTTCCTGTCGCAGCAGGACGCCCATCAACACCGGCGTGCCACCAACAGCACATGCGAACAGGCCGACCAGAACTGAAATAACCGCAATGTCCGCCCAGTTCACTTGCGGAGAATCGGTGGATGTAGTCAATGAAGGCTCCTCGAAAGGATCGATTCGAGGACGGCCATGCGCACCGGCACGCCGTTTGCGGCGCACTCGAAATACTTGGCGTGCCGAGTCTGGTCCACGTCGATCGCGATACTGCCGGGGCGCGGTAGCGGATGCATGACGATCGAATGGCTTCGCGCAGCACGTAGCTTTGTCGCGGTAAGAAAATGATCTTCTCCCAACTGCGGTTGCCAGTCGGCAGCCAGCCCGCCGTGATAGATCACATCTCCATTCGCGATCACCTCTTCGATCGTGTCGAAGCAATTTATTGCCAGGCCGTCGCGACGAGCACGCTTCTCATCCTCATCAAGCAGCGGGAACGCCAAGTTGCGAGGGATATTGAGTGAGATCTCCTTGTATTTCCCTAAACCTGCAACGAGCGACCGTATCGCACGCTTCTGCAGATTCCCCAGCAACGACACCGACAGGCCGTTCAGCCTCCCGAAATGCTTCTGAATCGTGTACAGGTCGCACAGGGCTTGGCTCGGATGCTCGGCGCCGGCGCCGTTGCCGTTGCCGGCATTGATCACGGGAACCGCCGAGTTTTCGACGAAGACGGGTAGAGCGTTTGGCGACGAGTGACGGAAGACAATGACATCCGCGAACGAACTCATCACTCGCGCAGCATCTGCCATTGACTCCTCGTGCGAGGAGTTGGCTCGGTGACCGCTGCTGGAACCGTTTCCCAGCACCTTGCCGCCCAAGCGCAGCATCGCAGCCTCGAAGCTCGCCTGCGTCCTCAGGCTCGGCTCGAAGAAAAAACTCGCCAGCAATTTGGTGCCGAAGTACTGCCGCAGGCGACCAGGCCCGTCCTTTTTCTGGACGGTGTCTGCGCGCTCGAAAATTGCCTCGATGTCCCCGAGGCAGAGCGAACTCATCCCCAACAAATCCCGAGAAGATTCCAGCATATCGTTGCCTCTTGGAGAGCTTGGGTGAAGCCTCTTTCTGAAGCGCAATGGAATCTGCCCGCATTGCCAACGGTGTAGGAGGATTCCCGCAGCGCTCCTCCAATTCGCGCCTACGCCATTTGATGCACCTTTTCACGCGATGTATGAAAAAGCCGTACGTCGAACGCAGGCTCGACGGCGATGGTCGCGGCGGAACCAGTGATTCGCACCGAGACCGGCAGCGTCGCCGTACTGACGATGCCTACTTCCAATATTCCGAGCTCTGATCGACCGGTAGGTCCGCAGCAGCGTGCCATGCACCCGTTCCCGAAGGCGTGAAGCCCGCGCCCGGCGAGCAGAGGCAACGCGCCAGGAAAGATTCCAGAGGGCAGCAGGCGGTTTTCTCAGGCGCTGCGATCAAGACTATCGATGTCTGCGGACGGGACTTCCTGAGTTGCCACCCATGCAAAACATTGAGCTTGCAACAAGGCCAACCCTTCGCCACGAGTCGTCGCCGGCTTGCTGAGAACGAGCTTGATTCGGTGCTCGAGACCGAGAGAGATGTCTGCGACCCCGCTGAACATCTGCGGATCTGCCGTTTGAACGAAGTACAGATCGAAGGTCCAGGCTCCGCGGTGAAATCGCTCTGATGGTGCCATGGCCATCGTTCCTAGTGCTTGCCCGGTTCCGCTATCGAGAAGAGGGCAGATCGCGGGGCCATTTGCCCATTGCAAAACGGTGAACCAGGAGGGTGCCCTGGTGCTCTTTCGAGGCGCAATCTGGCCCTCAGCTCTGCGGAATGGGTGACCGCACTGAGGCCTTCGACATGAGCGCGCTGCGCCGCCAGGAGCAACGCTTCTGTCGTGGGCAGTGATCGGGTGTTCCAGTGCATGCAGACGTATTGATTGATATGGCGAGATCGTCAAAGATTCCGCTCAGCGACGCGCTGGCGTTTTTCTGTCCGGCTGACTATCCTCAGCAGCTGTTCGTCGGTCATCCCAAACTCCGCTGAGCGCAGCACGGATGTGCGAAGCAACGGACGCGAGGTGCGCGGCCGACACGGCGAGCGGCGGCGCATCCTCCAAGTGGTCCGCGGTCAGCCGAAGCTCCACAGCTGCCTGCGGCGCGTACTTGAGAACCGCACCCAAGCACAGCGTCAGCGCGAATATGCGTTCTTCTGCCGCATGGAGACGCTGGGTCACTTCGTTCTGGTTCATGTTGTCCAGTCGGATGCGTGTTGAGGAACAGGCTCTAGGCCCTCTCGGGCACAGGAGACCCGCCGTAGCAGTAGCGGAACGCCGCAGACCGTCGACTACGGGAGGATGGCCCTGAGTCACCCGGCGACGAGGCGCAGCTCCTCATCTGGGTAGGTTTTGGATCGTCGAAGATGGGGTGAACAGACATGAAAGGCCCCTCGCAGGACAGCTTCTATGGCGCCCGCCGACTTTCGGTCAGCGCACCCAGTGGCAGACGCGGTGGTGATGGTGTGCATTCCACTTGCAGACCTTGTGCGCCTTGTGCGTCCGATGAGAGGGCGCGGCCGAGGCGATGGTCGGTGCGAACGCGGCCAGAGTGGCGAATGCAACGACGCTGGAGAGAACGAACTGCTTGATTTTCATGTGGTTCTTTCTAAGCAAATGCCAACGAAGGGCGCGCCGCGCGAACGACGCACAACCGATAACGTTCGAGCTTGTCTTTCGGACGACGATTGAAAGAGGTCCGGTGCTCGAGGGTCAGTGGTAGTCGTCTTCGCGCTGATGCCTGACCGCTGCGATGACGATCGAGTCGGTGGACTCGATTTCCCGCACCTGATCCGCCCGGCCTTCCTGGAGGCCGGTCTAAATCGAGCCATCGCCGTAGTGGCTAGACGGCGAGTTGCTGGCAACAGGGTGCCTCGGCCTCGTCGGGAGTACTCCACGATAGTCAGGCTGTAAAGGGTACTAACTTGTTAAAAGTAGACCTCAGCCTGACCGAATTGTCAGCCGCAACGGGTGAACGCGAATGGACATTGGGCGAACCCTCCTTGGCATAGCCTTTTCTCACTGCAGGTCGCGCCCTCCGGCTGATATCGTCAATCCGTCGATAGTTCACAACCGGGAGGACGTCGAATTGCCCTTCGCCGCAAACCGGAGGCTGGGCCGTTTGCAACGGCTACTTCAGCAGTGGGCGGGAACGCGGATCGTCTCGCCGACACCGAGTTCAACTCTGCGCTTCCGTCCGTATCCAGATGCGCGACAGCTCTCTGCGCGTGCGAGGTTCCCAGAAGCGCTTGAGGTGCAGGACGAGGTCATGCAGCGCGTCATCACGATCGGGCATGGCTTCGAAGAAGCCGCCCATCTGGTTGACCATGCGAATCAGTTGCGACAGCGCACCGCCGACGCGCGACAAACGATCTTGCATGGCAAGCAAGTGCGACGAGCCGTGGCCTCGCCCCGCTCGTGGGCAAGGCGGGTCTTGGCAGCCTCGATGCCCCGCGGAGCTTTTTGCGCACCAGACAGGAGTTGATTCGGCGCGTTGTGGAAGCAAGACTTGGCTTTCAATTCTCATCAGGTCTTGCCATGTCCCTCTTGGTTTTTCGAACGCATGCCGCTCGTCTGCTCTGTCTTTTTGGGGCGTTCGCCTGTATTGGTATCGCCTGCGCGCAGTCGTCAGGCGCGAATCGCTCCGGTCCCGGCCCGGCGGGTGCCCCGAGCGCCCATCCGGCGGGCCTGAACTGGCCGACGCGACCGCTTCGGCTGGTCGTCGGCTTCGGCGGTGGCTCGTCGCCAGATTTCGTGGCGCGCATCCTGGCTGCTCCCATGGCGAGGGCACTGGGGCAGCCTGTGATCGTCGAGAACCATCCGGGCGCCAGCGGCAACATCGCGGCGGACATCGTCGCGAAGTCCACCGACAGGCATACGGTCGGCATCCTGATCAACGGCAATATGACGATCGCCAAGATACTCAATCCGGCGACCTCCTACGACCCGCAGAAGGACCTGGTGCCGCTGAGCATCATCTGCACGGCGCCACTGGTGCTCGCCACGACGTCGGAGGTCTCGAAGGCCGGTCCCCGCAGCTTCCTTGAGGCGGCGCGCGTCGCAGGAGGCAAGTGGAGCTATGGCTCTCCTGGCATCGGCACGATCGGCCACCTCGGCATGGAGCTTTTCAAGGCCCGCACAGGCATCGGCGCCGTGCATGTGCCCTACCAAGGCAATCCGCAAGTCATCACGGGTCTGGTCGGAGAGCAGTTGCAACTGGCGCTCCTTCCGCCGGGCCTCGCCCAGGAGCAGGTCAAGGCCGGAAAGCTGCGCGCAATCGGCGTGACCTCGGCGCGCCGCTCCGAACTCGTGCCGGACTATCCGACCCTGCAGGAAGCGGGCCTCAAGGATTTCGAACTCGAGATCTGGACCGCCGCGGCGGCGCCCGCCAGCCTGCCTGCTCCCATCGTGCAGCGCCTGGCCCAGGTTCTCTCGGAAGTCATTCGCCTGCCGGAGGTGCGGCAGAAACTCTTCCAGCATGGCTACGAGGCCGCTGACATCTCGGGCGAGGCGCTGGTGCGCCGGGTGAAGGCCGACACGGCCACGCTCACCGAGATCATCTCGAGCCAGGGCATCAAGCTCGAATAAGGAGATACCCATGAATTCAGAACAAGGGCGCCCGAGCGGGCGCCAGGAGACCGCGGCCGCGGTCCATGACACAACCCCACCTGATGTCGGCAGCCACGAGGACGCCCAACGGGTCCTGCAGTCGCTGCGCGACGAATTAGACGGCTTGGACAGAACGCTGCTCGAGACCGTGAGGCGCAGGCTCGATTGCTGTTGCCGGATCGGACTGCACAAGCGCGACCATGCGATTCCGATGATGCAGCCCCATCGCATCGGCGTGGTGCAGGAGCGTGCGGCCGACTTTGCCGCCAAGCACGGCGTGAGCCCGGCGTTCCTGCGTGCCCTCTACGAACTGATCATCACGGAGACATGCCGGCTCGAGGATGAGATCATCGGTGCGCCCTCGACGTCTGCATGAGTCGCTCGTTGTGCGCTCGAGCAAGCGCAGGTTCCGGCTCTGGCGGCGCTCGCGCATGCCGCGAACCCCGTCAGGTGGACGTCGAGGCCGACCCACTGTCACCGTCATGCGCCACCGCCAAGGCGAACACATGCTGATCTTTTCAACGCTGGGCCATGAGGGCAGCAACCATCACTTCGTTCTCCAGCAGTACCTGGCCGCGCATGGCATTGCGCAAGCCTGCCGCATCGTGTTGTTCGACGACTTCCACAGCGGCGCGCGCGCGCTGATCGCCGGGGAGGCGGATTACCTGCTTCAGTGCGCGGTGCATCCCGCCGCGGCCGAGATCACGGGCACCTATCGCACGGCCATGGTGGTGGTCGACGCCTTCATTTCACCCAGCCAGCCCATGGCGCTCGTGCGGTCCATGGCAAGCGGGGAGGGCGCTGGCAAAGTGGGCGTGCAGACGGCGACACAGAGCTATGCCGACCTTTCCGCCTGGCCGACCATCGTGCACGAGCCGACGGTGCTCGCGGTCCAGTCCGGTCTGACAGAAGGACGCTACAGCGCGGGTATCGTCTTCACTTCCTTCGCGATGGCGCATGCAGAGCGCTTCGAGGTGGTCCAGTCCATCGGCACCGTCTGCGATGCATGGATCGTCTACGGGCGCCAGGCCGTCGACGATGGCAGGGCCGTCGTCTGGGACGACAGTCCAGTCGCGCGGCAGTTCCGGACGCGGATCAAGCGATCGTCGGAGGCAGGCGGCAGTTGACGCCGTGGTCCGCCGTCGTGCCGCGGCGTAGCTCCGATGCACGTGATGGTTAAGTCACAACGTGGACGTCAAGATGAGGTGACTGGACGCTTATCCTTCGTCGTCACACGCCCCCAATCACGGCGGGCAGTGCGTTCGAGCGCGCATCTTGGCCGGCTCGACCCCAGCCGTCGGGCTGTCTTCACCCGGGCCACTTTCCCGCGACGCGAATGGTCGAACAGCGGTGCACCTCGGCCCCGGTGTGTCACCGAGCGACATACGCCTTCTAGCGTCGCGAAGGCGCCGCGCCCCCCTTTGCGCCCATCAGATGGCCGAGCGGCAGTGCCACCTCCGACTTGATCTCGCGCAGCACGATGCTCGAGCGCACGTGCGTCACGCCGGGCAGGCTGAAGAGCACCTCGTGCAGGAAGCGCTCGTAGTGCTTCATGTCGGGCACTGTCACGTGGAGGATGTAGTCCGCCGGCCCGGTGGCCGAGACGCAGCGGATGATCTGCGGGCTCGCAGCCACCGCCTCCTCGAAGCGCTGCACCATCGCCTCGCTGTGGCGATCGAGGTTCACCTCGGCCACGGCCGAGACATGCAGGCCCACCAGTTCGGGATCGATCATGGCCGTGTAGCCGCGGATCACGCCGGCCGCCTCCATGTCCTTGATGCGCTTCCAGCAGGGCGTGGGTGAGAGCCCGACAGCCTCCGAAATCTGCTGCACGGTTTGCCGGCCGTCGTGCTGCAGTGCAGAAAGGATCTTGAGGCAATGCTCGTCAAGAGAAACAGAATCAATGTTCATGGCGGTTTCCGAGAGGATTCCTCTTCAAACAAGGGTCTGCGCCAGTGTATTGAAGAAACACTTACTCGGAGTGCGGCAGAACAATTCCGGGCATGAACGCCCCCCACAAGACGGTCGCGCTTCGACGGCCCGACTACCAGCTCTCCGACAACCTCTGGGCCGATGCCGGCGCGGTCTTCATCACCGGCACGCAGGCGCTGATTCGCATCCTGGCGATGCAGAAACAGCGCGACGCGGCGCGCGGCCTCCACACGCAAGGCTTCGTGAGCGGCTACCGCGGCTCGCCGCTGGGCATGGTCGACCAAGCCATCTGGAAGGCCGGTGATCGCTTCAAGGACGCCGGCATCCGCTTCGTGCCCGCGGTGAACGAGGAGCTCGCGGCCACGCAGGTGCTGGGCACGCAGCGCGTGGAGTCCGACCCCGAGCGCACCGTCGATGGCGTGTTTGCCATGTGGTACGGCAAGGGCCCGGGCGTGGACCGCGCGGGCGATGCGCTCAAGCACGGCAACGCCTACGGCTCGTCGCCGCACGGCGGCGTGCTGGTGGTGGCGGGCGACGACCACGGCTGTGTGTCGTCGTCGATGCCCCACCAGAGCGACCATGCCTTCATGGCCTGGCGCATGCCGGTGATGCAGCCCGCCAGCGTGGCCGAGTACCTGGAGTTCGGCCTGTACGGTTACGAGCTTTCGCGCTATTCGGGCGCGTGGGTCGGCATGGCGGCGCTGTCCGAAATCGTCGAGAGCGCGGGCACCGTCGACCTCGATGCGGTGAACGCGCGCGTGGCGGCCTGGGAAGACGCCGATGCCGTGCGCGCCGCCACCGGCCACGCCTCGCCGCCAGACGGGCTGCACTACCGCTGGCCCGACCTGCCATCGCTGCGCATCGAGTCGCGGCTGGAGGACAAGCTCGCCGCCGTGGCCGCTTTCACGCAGCGCAACAGCATTGACCGCCACGTCATCGCGAGCCCGCATGCGAAGGTCGGCATCGTCACCTGCGGCAAGGCGCACCACGACCTGATGGAGGTGCTGCGGCGCCTGGAACTCTCGCCCGAACAGCTCGCGCGCGTCGGCGTGCGGCTCTACAAGGTGGGGTTGAGTTTTCCGGTCGAGCAGACGCGCCTGAAAGAATTCGCGCGCGGCCTCGACGAGATCCTCGTCGTGGAAGAGAAGGGCGCGGTGGTCGAGACGCAGCTGCGCGACATCTTCTACAACGCGCCGCCCGATGCGCGCCCCGTGCTCGTGGGCAAGCACGACCGCGAGGGCCAGCCGCTGGTGTCCGCGCTTGGCGAGCTGCGGCCCTCGCGTCTCATCGAGCTGGTCGCGCACTGGCTGGCCGCGCACTTCCCCGACAACCAGGACCTCGGCGACCACCTGCAGCACGTGCGCGACTTCACGCCGCCCGAGCTGCTGGGCAATGCGAGCGATGCGGTCAAGCGCCTGCCGTACTTCTGCGCCGGCTGCCCGCACAACACCAGCACCAAGGTGCCCGAGGGATCGACGGCGCGCGCCGGCATCGGCTGCCACTTCATGGCCAACTGGATGGACCGCAGCACCGCGGGCCTCATCCAGATGGGCGGCGAAGGGGTCGACTGGATCTCGCACGCGATGTTCACCAGGACGCCGCACGTGTTCCAGAACCTGGGCGACGGTACCTACTACCACTCGGGCTACCTCGCGATCCGCCAGGCCGTCGCGGCCAAGGCCACGCTCACCTACAAGATCCTCTTCAACGACGCGGTCGCAATGACGGGCGGGCAGCCGGTCGATGGCGTCATCAGCGTCGATGCGATCGCGCGGCAGGTCGAGTCGGAAGGCGTGACCAAGGTGGTGGTCGTGAGCGATGCCATCGGCCAGTACGACGCCATCAAGAACCGCTTTCCGGCGGGCACCGAGTTCCACGACCGCGCCGCGCTCGACGAGGTGCAGCGCCGCCTGCGCGAAATGCCGGGCGTGACCGTGCTCATCTACGAGCAGACCTGCGCCGCCGAGAAGCGCCGCCGCCGCAAGAAGGGCGAGCTGGCCGATCCGCCCAAGCGCCTCTACATCAACGAGGCCGTGTGCGAAGGCTGCGGCGACTGCACCGTGCAGAGCAACTGCGTGGCCGTGCTCCCGCACGAAACGCCGATGGGCCGCAAGCGCAAGATCGACCAGACCAGCTGCAACAAGGACTATTCCTGCGCCAAGGGCTTCTGCCCGAGCTTCGTGGGCGTCACCGGCGGCACGCTGCGGCGCAAGAGCGGGGCGCTCGCCGCCGGGCGCGATGCCTTCCTGCACCGCGTGGCCGCGCTCACGCATCCCGCGCCGCATGCATGGACCGGCCCCTACGACCTGCTCGTGACCGGCGTGGGCGGCACCGGTGTCGTGACGGTGGGCGCGGTCATCGCGATGGCCGCGCACCTGGAGGGCAAGTCCGCCAGCGTGCTCGACTTCATGGGCTTCGCGCAGAAGGGCGGTTCGGTGCTGAGCTTCGTGCGGCTGGCCGACACGCCCGAGCGGCTGAACCAGGTGCGCATCGACACGCAGCAGGCCGACGCCATCCTCGCGTGCGATGTGGTGGTGGGCGCTTCGCCCGACGCGCTGCAGACCGTGCGGCACGGGCGCACGCGCGTGCTGGCGAACATCCACGAGATCCCGGTGGCCGAGTCGCTGCGCAACCCCGATGCCGACCTGCACGTCGACCTGCTGCTCGCGAAGATGCGATTCGTCGCGGGCGAGGAACAGGTCGAGACCTTCGATGCGCAGAGCCTGGCCGAGGAGTTCCTGGGCGACACGCTGGCCGCGAACATCGTGGCGGCCGGCTATGCGTGGCAGCGCGGCCTGGTGCCGCTGAGCCTGCAGGCGCTGATGCATGCGATCGAGCTCAACGGCGTCGCGGTGGCGGCCAACCAATCGGCGTTCTCATTGGGGCGGCTTGCCGCAGGCGACCCCGCCGCGCTCGACCAACTGCGGGCGGCGCCCCTGCAAGCGCAGGCCCGGCAAGCCGATGAGCGCCCGCTGGACGCGCTGCTCGCCGATGCGCGCCGCCATCTCACCAGCTACCAGAACGCTGCGTGGGCCGCGCGCTTCGACCAACGCATCCGCGCACTGCAGGCGGCCGAGTCCGCGTTGCCGGGCGGCGATGCGCGCCTGCCCTTCACGCGCAACGCGGTGCGCAGCCTGTTGAAGCTCATGAGCTACAAGGACGAGTACGAGGTCGCGCGCCTGTACACGGACGGCGCGTTCCTGCAGAAACTCAAGGACCAGTTCGAGGGTGAACTGAAGCTCGAATTTCACATGGCTCCGCCGCTGCTCTCGCGTCCCGCGCACGGCCAGGCGCCCGCCAAGATCCGCCTCGGCGCGTGGATGCTGCCGGCAATGAAATGGCTGGCCCACGGCAAGCGACTGCGCGGCACGGGCCTCGACCCGTTCGGCTACACACAGGAGCGCCGGATGGAGCGTGCGCTGATCGCCCGGTTCGACAAGCGGCTCGATGAACTGGCCGCCGATCTGTCTGCCGACAACCAGCCGCTCGCCGCGCAGATCGCGGCACTGCCGCTGACGATCCGCGGCTTCGGGCATGTGAAGCTGGCCAACCTCGCGCTCGCAACCGATCGCGAGGCGGAGCTGCTGCACCGCTTCTCGCCGCAGCGCTATCCGCGGCCGGAAAAGAAGGCGCAGGCGGGCCAGTTCAAGGGGATTGCGGTCGTGTCGCAGTGACCGCGGGTCGAGCGCAGGTCAGGCGCTTGTTGGCTCGTCGTGTTGGACATGAACGCGGTTGCCGAAGGTGGCGAGGCTCTGCCGACACACGGCAGTGCTAACGCTCGGCGGATGCCGATGCGGATGGTGCCGGATTGATCCAACGCTCGCCTGTCACCGATCGCCTTGCGCCCGGGCATCGCATTTGCGTGCGGCGCTCGAACGTTGCGCGCGCTCCGCAGCGATGTCCGAATCCCGCTTCTCCCGATGCGGGTGAAGGGGGGCATCGATCCGGTGCGTGCAAACCGACGGGTACCTCAAGTGGCCGTGCATGCACGGCAGTCACCGGTCAGGCCACCCGCCCCGGCGTTCGGCGGTCCTGACATTGGCGTGGGCTCGTGCTTCGCAGGCCCTCGATGGCGTGGCGCCCTCGGCGGTGCGGTGTTGGCCGCGTGCAGGGCTTCACGGCCTGTGCGTGCGCGTCACCTCTGCGTTCGAAGCCGCCTCTTGACCGACGCATAGCGCGCTCGTGCCGCTGTCCAGGGCTGCGGGCTTCGCCACCGTCCTCACCCGGTCCTCGCTGCGCTCGGCTGCGGCTTGCGGGCGGTCCCTGGACATCGGCCCTTGCCGCGCGCTTCCATGCGTCGAGGCGGCTCCGAAAGCAGATGTTCAACCACCGCGGCACATGCCGCAGAAAGGCCAAGCCATGCACGCCAATTCGACTTCCAGTTCCAGCCCGCGCGATGCAGGCGACCCGCATCGCCCGGGCCATCCGGCAGCCACGGGCGTTCCCCCCGTACCCCCCGAGGACTCACCCAAAGCAGGTGGAGGTGTCGTCGAATCCTCTGGCGCTGCTGCGCGGGACCGCATGGACGTACGGCAGGTCGTGACGGACCGGATCGTGGCGATGCTGGAGAAGGGCGGCCACGTGTTCCGCGAACGCTGGACGCGGGCGGCAGTGCGCGGGGTGCCGCGCAACGGCAAGACCGGCGCGCCGTACCGCGGTGCGAATGTGCTGCTGCTCTGGGACGCGGCAATCGAGGCGGGCTATGCGTCCAACGTCTGGCTGACCTACCGGCAGGCGCAGAGCCTCGGTGCCCAGGTGCGCAAGGGCGAGCGCGGCGTGCTGTGCGCGCATTTCGAGCGCAGGGCGCGCGAGCGTCGCGGCGATGCCGATGACGTCCTCTCGCAAGGCGGGACGGACGAGGAGGCGATGGCTGCGGACGCCGGTGCCCGTGCCGGCGTGCTGCTGTGCCTGCCGTTCTGGCTGTTCAACGTGGCGCAGATCGACGGGCTGCCGCTCGACGTGGTGGACCTCGGTGTTGTGGCGCCAACGGCGAACGTGCAGGGGCCGGTGGAGCGGGCGATGCGGCTGCTGGGAGGCTGCAATGCGACGATCCGCCACGGCTTCGACCGGGCGGCGTACCTGCCGGCGCTCGACGAGATCCGGCTGCCGTGGCCGCGGCAGTTCACGAGTCCCGAGGCGCAGTGCGCGACGGCGCTGCACGAGCTGGTGCATTGGACCGGGCATCCCGACCGGTTGAACCGGCAGTTCGGGCAACGCTTCGGCGATGCGGCCTATGCGTTCGAGGAACTGGTGGCCGAACTGGGCAGTGCGTTCGTGATGGGGCACTGCGGGCTGGTCGATGTCACGGTCGAGGGGCATGCGGCCTACATCGACGCCTGGCTGCAGGTGCTGCGGGGCGACCGCACGGCGATCTTCACGGCAGCGCGTCTCGCGGAGGAAGCCTTCGCGTTCATCGTGGCGCGGGAGATGCCTTCACTTGGGGAGTCCGCGGCGAGCGCGGAGGACGCATGAAGGTCGTCGACGGTCTCGGGACCTGCCGGCGCGCATTCGGGCGTGGCGCAGGTTTGTTTCGCGTCATGCAACGCGATGGCTGCCAGCATCTGGATTTCGGGCATGGCGGCCTTCGGGAAAGTGCGTGCCGCGCACGGGTTGCCGGGCACGCCCGCCGTCCGGATCATCGCGGCCTCCGTCGTGAAGACGTGCAGGCCGCCAACGCCGGATCTCGATGCTGTGCGCGTTGGACCCAGTGCGCTTCGCTCCACCGCTGTTGCTGTTGCCCGTGCCGTTCAAACTCATGAAAACCTTTTCCCTTTGTGCTGTCACGATGGCCACGCTCGCCATGGGCGTCTCCTCGATCACCAGCGCCCAGATCGCCTACCTGGGACCGGCAGGCAGTTGGACCCACCAGGCCTGCATGGACCTGTTCGGCGACACGAATCTGGTCGCGCTCGACAGGCAGGCGCTCTTCAAGGCCCTGCGCGCGAAAACCGTCGCCAAGGCCTGCGTGCCCGCCACGACGTCGGTGGTCGGGGCCACGCCCTATCTGGACGACGTGCTGGCGCTCGAGACCGTACATGTGGTGGGCGAGTACCCGAAGGCACTGGGCTACAGCCTGCTGGCCAAGCCCGGCACCCGCAAGGAGGACATCCGCACGGTGCTTGCGCACCCCGTGGCGCTGGAGGAGGTCAAGCCCTGGCTCGATCTGGAGATGCCGGACGTCGAACGCCAGCCGGCGGCCAGCGGCGGCGCCGCGGCGAAGTCGGTGGCGGAAGGGGCAGCGTCAGGCGTGGCCGCCATGGGGCCGCCCGGCGCGGCCCGCCTCTACGGCCTCACGTCGATCGTCAGCGGCATCGAGGAGGGGCCTCACAACACGACGCGCTGGTGGGTGCTGGGGCATGCGATCCCGGCACCCAGCGGCCATGACAAGACGACGCTGCTGCTGACCGTCGACGAAGAAGGTTTTCAGCGATCGCTGCAGGCGCTTGCGCAATCGGCCCGGGTCCTGGCGGTCTATGAACGCCCGGGCAAGCAATCGCTGGATGGGCACCGCTATGTCATCGACGTCGTGGGCCATGCCTCGCAGCCGGAAATCGCCAGGCTGCTGGCGGACCGTGCAGAGTTCCGGCTTCTCGGCTCCTACCCTCGAAGATATTGAATATCCCCTGGAGGCGCGCGCGCCGTGTGTGGGATTGCTCGACTTGGTCCTGTGCCCCCGGGTCGAGGCGAGAGCGGGAGGGGAGGGTGAGCGGCGTTCGAAGCGCGAGGTCGAAGGCGCGGACGGGCCTTTCAGTGCTTGAACCCGGACTCGCGCCGGGCTTGCAGTGCCAGGATGAAGACGGTCTCGATCCCGCCCAGGTAACGGTGCAGCGCCACATAGCCGCGATTGACCTTGCCGATGATCAGCTCGCGCTTTCCACCTGCGACGAGGCGGCCGATCAGCGGGCTGCGCGAAAGGATCTGAATGGCCTCGAAAATCTCCCCGACCCGGTTCGCCACATCGGCGACCTGGTGCTGTTCCAGATGGTCGATGAAGCGGTCGATGTCGTCCAGGACCCCCGGTGCGTGCTCGATGCGGACCCTGGGGCCGGTCAGAGCCCCGGCCTGTGCGCCAGAGGCCTGCGAGGTTTCTGGCCGGCCGCGCGTGCCTTCAAGTAGGCCGCAGCGTCCTCCCAGGCGACCGATTCGCCGGTGCGCTGCAACGCAGCCCATCGCTTGTCTGCGATTCGATGCAGCTCCTCGTCCAATTCGCTGCGTTCGACCATGTCGGACAGCGCGTCCAGGATGAACGCATGCGAAGACTTGCCCGACCTCGCAGCCGCAGCCGCGATGCGGGCCTTGAGCTCGTCTTCAAGGTGGATGGTCGTTGTCGGCATGTTGATGGACCTCATGACGTTGGCGGTGGCGCACACCGTAGCACACCTGTAGCACATCGGGCCTTCAGTTACCGTGCCGGTCCGGCCGTGACTGGCTGAATCATCCGGGGCGCTGCGACCGCAGCCGGAGATCGCCAAGCTGCTCGCGGAGCATGCGGAGTTCCGGCTTCTGCGCTCCTATCCGAGGCGGTATTGAACGCGGGCGCGGCGCCGCAGCGCCGACGGGCGCGAAGGCGTCAGCGATGGAAGCCCGAAGGGGCGAGACGCCTCCGGCGGCTCGATGCGCCGCGTGTGACCAGAAAGTCACATGAATCTCTGTTTCAAGAGGAAGAAATGACTTGATGAAACCGGCTGTTCCATCAGCCGTTCCCTAGGTGAGGATGGTCGTCAGGTCCTGCAGCGCCAGGGTCTGCGCGGGCGCAATGCTCAGGTCGCGCAGCCGCACCTGCGCCAGCGTGGCGGCCATGCGGGTGGCGCGCTCCACGTGCATCGGCTGAAGGTAGCGGTCGATGCTGGGCATCAGCGCCTCGATGCTCTCGTCGGCGGCGGTGGCAAAGCTCAGGCGCGCGGTGGTGCCCGGCGCGATCGACAGGCGCACGCGCAGGCAGGCGATGGGGTCCAGGCCGTTCACCTGCTTGCCCTGAGCCGTGAGCGGTTGCGGGTCGAGCACGGGGTCGGCCAGCGTGCGGTTGCGGCCGATGAAGGCGCGCCGGTCGGTCATGCAGTCGATCGACAGCACGTTGGCATCGACCGAGGCTAGGAAGTGCACCGCGGCCACCACCGCATCGCCATGCAGGCGCGGCTTGCGCGACAGCAGCAGCGCGCGCCAGGTGGGCTCCCAACGCGACTCGACGAACAGGTTGGCAAAAGCCGGATGCGCCTCGTCGGCCTTGGGGTTCGACAGCACGGGTTCGAAGTACGAGACGAGTTCGAGCGTGCGCGTTTCGTCGCCCGAGTTGTGCAGCGTGATGTTGCGCAGCTCGGTGTCGTCCTCGGGGCTGATGAGCACCGTGGTGCGCACTTGCAGCCCTGGGCCGGTCGCATCGAACTGCACCTGGTCGGCCAGGAAGCGGGTGCGGTAGTGCCAGTCGCCACCGGGCGCGGGCAGGGCGGTCAGCGAAGTGAGCTCGCTGTGGCCACCATCTTTGTCGATATCGCGCACATAGAAGAAGGTGCCGTAGCTGTCGCGCAGTGGATCGTCGCGCCAGCGCGTCACGTTGAACGCGCGCCAGCGGCTCACGCCCGCGCCGTTGGCCCGCAGCGCGACCGTGTAGCGGCCGTTCGACAGCAGATGCGTGGGCTGGAAGCCCGGGCCCGTCGGATCGACCACGCGTGGCTGGAACAGCGGCGCCAGTTCGGCCTGGCTGGGCTCGGGCGGCGTGCGCGGGTCGGCGCTGCCGATGATCTGACGCGGCGTGCGCTCGTGCAGCAGCGCCTCGTGCGCCTGCACGAGCGCGGCGCTGCCGAACCAGCGGCGCGGGGCGTCGGCGCACAGCACATTGCACAGCGCCACCAGCGACATGCCCTGGTGGTGCGCCATGAAGTTGCGCACCACGGTGAAGTCCTGGCCTTGGGCTTGGCGCGAGGTGGTGAAGTCGACCGCATCGAGAAAGCCGAATTCGCCACGCGCGCCGAGCGCTTCGAGCCGCTGCAGATTGAGCACCGCCGCTGCGGGCGCAAAGGGCGCGGCCATCAGGGTGGCGTAGGGCGCCACCACGCGATCGGTCGGCGGCGTGCGCCGCAGCGCCAGGCGCGGCACGCCGAAGGGCGAGTACTGGTAGGCCAGCGAATGGTCCTGCGCGAAGTAGGCCGACTCGGACACGCCCCACGGCATGTTCTGCGCGCGGCCGAAGGCCTGCTGCTCGGCAATGGCCGCGGCGTTGGCCACCTGCAGCAGGCCGTCGGTGGGCTCGGTCATCACGAGCGCCGGCATCAGGTACTCGAACATCGAGCCCGACCACGACTTCAGGCTGGGCTGGAAGCCCACCAGCAGGAACGGCCGGCCCAGCGCCATCCAGTGGCGGCGCGGCACGTCGCCCTTGGCAATCGCCAGGAAGCTCAGCAGGCGCGACTCGGAGGCCAGCAGGTCGTAGTAGCTGGCGTCGAGCACGTTCTCTTCGACGCGCAGGCCGATGTGGAACAGGTGGCGCTTGGCGTCGTAGAGGCCGCTGAAATCCATGCCGTCGTGGAGCGCGTCGCAACGCTGCGCCAGTGCTTCCAGCGCGGGGGCTTCGTGGGGCTGGCAGCCTTCTTCCGCCGCGAAGGCGCGGCAGGCCTGCGCGACGGTCACGAGGTGGCCCGCGAAGTTGCCGCTGTCGACGCTGGACACATAGTCGGGCGGCAGCGGCTTGAGCGTCTGCGTGTTGTACCAGTTGAACAGGTGGCCGTTGTGCTTCTGCATGCGGCCGACAGTGTCGAGCGTGGCCATGAGGCGTGCCAGCAGGCCGCCCGTGTCGATCCAGCGGAACTCACGCGCGCAACAGGCAGCCAGCAGGTACATGCCGATGTTGGTCGGCGAGGTGCGGTGCGCAAGGGTCGGCTGCGGTTCGAGCTGCAGGTTGTCGGGCGGCAGGTGGTTGTCGTCCGGCCCGACCACATGCTCGAAGAAGCGCCAAGTGTCGTGCGCCAGCGTGTCGAGGTAGTTGCGCTGCGCGGGCGCGAGCGGGTCTTCAAGGTCTCCCATCGCGGCGTCGACACGGCTGCCCCGCCAGGCGGCGATGGGCGCCAGCGCCCAGAGCACGAACAGCAGCGGGCCGATCACCGGGTACGCGCTCCAGTGTGCGAGCACGGCGAGCACGAGGCACACCGCGCTGCTCAGGGCCGTGCTGCGCACGAAGGGCTTCAAGCGCTGACTCGATTGCGCCTGCGCCTGATCGGCCGTCGTCCATTGCAGCAGGTGCCTGCGGCTCACGAGCAGCCGCCAGGTAGCGAGGAAGGCCGCGTCGAGCAGCAGCCGCGTCTGCGCCGCCAGCTGCACGAACTGCCAGGCAGCGCCGGCCATGGCGCGTAGCAGCTCGACTGCGCCCACGTCGAAGAAGTGGCGCAGCTCGATGGCGCGCCGTGTCGGCACCAGGCCGGCCAGCGCGCCCAGCAGCGGGCCCAGCGTGAGCGCCGCGCCGACGGCGGCTAGCGCCCAGCCCAGCGGCATGGCCTGCGTGAAGATCACCAGCACCAGCAGCGCGAAGGACGCCGGCACGACAAGCGAGCGGCGCAGGTTGTCGCTCATCTTCCACAGGCCCAGCGCGTCGATGCCGAAGCGGCGCGCGCGCCACATCAGCGGCAGCAGCTGCCAGTCGCCGCGCACCCAGCGGTGCACGCGCGAGGCGGCCACGCCGGCATGGTGCGGATGGTCTTCGACCAGCACCACGTCGCTGACCATCGCACAGCGCGCGACGCTGCCTTCGAGCAGGTCGTGGCTCAGCACGGCGCTGTCGGGCAGGCGGTTGTTCAGCGTGGCGTGTACCGCCCGCACGTTGAGCAGACCCTTGCCGGTGAAGGAGCCGCTGCCGAACACGTCCTGGTAGATGTCGGACGCGCCGCTCCCGTACGGGTCGAGCCCGCACTGTCCTGCGAACACCCCAATGGAAGAAGGAACGCTCGCTGTGCATCGGGAACGGTGTGACGATGCGCGGCTGCAAGATGCCGAAGCCCGCGACCACGCGTCGGCTTTGCATGTCGATCTCGGGCGCGTTCAGCGGATGCGCGGCAATGGACACGAGGTCGCGCAGCGCGCCGGGCGGCAGGCCGGTGTCGCTGTCGAGCGTGAGCACATAGGGCGTGCGGCCGTGCGCGAGCTGCTGGCCCGGCGCGAGCGGAAGAAAGCCGCCGGCGTCGCCGCTGGCCAGCAGGCGCATGAGCATTTCAAGCTTGCCGCGCTTGCGTTCCCAGCCCATCCAGCGCTGCTCGGTCTCGCTCCAGCTGCGCGGGCGATGCAGCAGCAGGAAGCGCGGTACGGCGCCTTCCTCCGGTGGGTACTTGGCGTTGAGTGCGGCGATATGCTGCTGGGCATCGTCGAGCAGGGGTCCGTCTTCGGGCATCGAGGCTTGTGAAGCATCGGCCCAGTCGGTCAACAGCGCGAACTGCGCGTGCGCCTCGCGGTTGGCGAGCCAGTGCAGTTCGAGCCGGTGCGCGAGCTTGGCGTTGTTCGCGATCGAACCCAGCATCGTGGGCATGACGACGAGCGCGCGGTGCCGCTCGGGAATGCCGTTCGCAAAATCGAGACGTGGCAAGGCCTGCACACGCACCGACTCCGCCATGATGCGTTGCGCCAGCGAAATTAGCGCTTCAGACAGCGGCCACGCGAGCAGGACCAGCGCCACAACCGTGGTCCAGTCGCCGCGATGCGGCAGGCCGTGCACCACGGCCGCCAGCAGCAGCGCGGTGCCGAGGAAGACGAAACCCACGTAGACGGGCAGGCGCCAGCCGCGATGGCTGCGCGCGGGGCTTCGTGGGCTCGTGGTGCGCGCGGCAGGGCCCGAAGGCCCGTTCGCCTGCAGCGACGCGATCAGCGCGAGCCGGCCCTGACCGAAGAGGTAGTAGCCGGCGGTGCGGTCGGCGCGGTCGGTCTCGGCGCCGGCTTCATCGGCCGGCGCGGCGGAGGCCAACGTGACCACGGCCTGCGCCACTTCGCGTTCGGGCCGCTCGGTGCTGCGCGCCACCTGCTCCATCGCATGTGTGATCTGCTGGCGCGTGAGTTCGCTCTCGTTCGCAAAGTTCGGCAGTTTGCGCAGCACGCGCAGCGAGCGGCTCACCGGTTCGATGAGGTCGCTCCACTCGACCTGGCCGATCATGCGCAGCGTCGTGATGATGTTGCCGACCGTGAGGTTGGCCGCGGCCTGCGCGTTCTGCGCGTCACCGATCAGTGCCGGGCCGTTGGGGCAATGCTGCTCGGTCCAGCGCACCAGCGCGGGCATGTCCTCGCCATGCTCGACGGGCAGGCGCTGCCACAGCTGCGTGAGGTAGCTGTCCTGTAGGCCGTGGCTTTGCAGCGCGCGGTAGAGCACGTCGAGGTCTTGCGCAGACAGGTGCGGCGCCGCGTCCCAGGCCGCATGCGCGATCTCGCGCGCGACCTTGTTCTGCGCAATGCTCTGGGCCGCGCGGCGCAGGTTCTCGAGCAGCACGACGCGCAAGGTCGTGGGCAGCGCCCACAGTTCGCCGAGCATGAGCTCGTCGATGTCCTGGTAGGCGTTGAGAAAGGCCGTGAACAGCGTCTTGTTGAGCACGCTGTCGGTATGCGCCACATAGGCCCACGCAATGCCGTACACGCGCGGCAGCCCCGCCAGCGGCGGCGTAACGAGCTTGGGCAGGCGTGCGTAGTAACTGCGCGGCACACCCTCATGGATTTGCTGGAGCTGCGCCTCGACGAGGTGGAAGTTGTCGAGCAGCCACTCGGCTGCCGGTGACACATAGCGACCGCTGCGGGAAATCAGCGCGATGTAGTCGAAGGCTGCGCGCAGCGATTCGAGGTTTTCGTCGACACGAGGAAAGAAGGGCGCCCCTTCGCGGACGTTGTGCGGATCGTTCTCGACCACCTGGGCACGGGCCAGACTGTGGCCGTGCTGTTCGAAACGTTGGGCGCCGAAGAGTTCGGCGCGGATCGGGAGCGCGGCCGGGTCGTGGGGACCGAGCAGAAGGGACCGGGCGTAGTGACTGAGCCCTTCAAGGCGGTCGACGACGGCAGCGGCGCTCAAGTGATGGCGAACAGACCGATGCCCAGGACCGCAACCACGCAGGCCATCGTGACGATGCGACCCGCAGCGAGCGCGCGCGCACGTTGCATATGGCTTCGCACCGAAAACCATCGCCCGTGAGCAAGCGCACAGTGGCGCATGTGTGAAGCCAGGGCTTCGAAATCGCTGCCGACGAAATCGACATGCGAATGGGAAAGGGACTGCGGGACGGACATTGCGACGGGCTCCTTGTGACGACTTCGAGCTGCCGCGCGATTGCGAGAACTGTGAACGTGTTCCGACCGTACGCTTTTAATTGACCTTACGGGTGCCTGTTTTCACGATGCCCGACGTAGGAAGATGCTACGCATTCGCGGTTGAGGACCGTCTGTCACAGCTGATTCTTTGGCGCAGCTACCCCATGCCGCCTATCTGAAGCACAAGCGACCAGCCGGCGTACTCGTGTCAATACACCGAAATTCCAAACGCTCTGTGGCTTGGGCGCTCCTTGGTGTCGATATGCAGCAGATTCCCTGGAGCTTTGTGCTCGTAGCGCACGATCGGCTCTACAGGCTCCAGGTCGCTCAGCTTGGATATGCCCGCTCGCGCCAGAACGCGGCTGACCGTGGACTTCGAGACGCCCACGCTTCGTGCAATGCGCGCCCGCAGCATTCGACGCTTGCGCAGCTCGACGATCAGAAGCGGCTTGCCTGCGTTGATCGCCTTGGGAGAACGCAGGGGCCTGGAGGGGGCTTCGACCAAAGCGGCTTCGCCACCTGCCAGATAGCGACAAACCACTTCCTGGCAGTCGGTGCAGTGACACCGTGCGCAGCTGCAGCTCGCCTTCATCTTTTTTTGCATTCGAGCGGCATTCCAGCCGTCGTCGTTAGCCAGGCCGGGGATGAAGGACCGCCGGCTGCAAGCAAGCGTGGGCCTGAGCACACCATCCGCGCCTGCGGATGACGGAGGGCTTGCTTCCGCTTTGGCCATGAACACCACTACAGCTGTCAAGGCTTCAAAGGTTCCGAGTTGAGCGAGTGCTTTCGATACCTTGTCGTCAAAGTAATAGAGCTGCTTGCTCAATGCCGCAATCGATTCGAGATCAACCAAGATCGCCAGGGAATACGCATCCTGCGCCGGTCGCTGCCCGAACACACCGTTTCGCAAGATCGCGCGCAGCATCCATGAAGGCGCCCGCGAGGTGGCACGATCCATCGCGCAGACGACGGAGTGCAGACAGTCGCGAAGGGACCGCAAGAAGGTGGAGATGCTGTTCGCCCACCTCAAGCGCATCATGAAGCTGGATCGCCTGCGGCTTCGCGGCCTCAGTGGGGCCCGGGCCGAGTTCTTGATGGCGGCCACAGCCCAGAACCTCAGGCGAATGGCCAAGTGGCTGATGCCATCCGAAGCAGACACGGCACCGAAGAGCGCGTGAGGTAAGCCGGCAAGACTTACCATGTGTTCCCGCATCGCCAACTCGACTGCGAATCGTTGGGGTCGCCAGCGCAGGCTAGATCCAAGGCGAGTTTTTCAACACAATCGCTGCTTGGCTGTCTCTGACTTACAGGGCTACCGTGCTGCGAACAGTTGCCGACCGGGTTTGCATTCGCTCGGGAACTGTGACGACATCGTGGTGGGAGCGAACCGCGTGGCCTCGATGGCCGAGTGCGGTCACAGAGGCGCGTCGGCGCCTCTTTTCACCTATTCGTGCTTGGAGTGAGCGGTGCTTGATGATTCCCCGTGGATGTAGTGAGCCTTGGTGCGCGCTTCACGTAGAGCGAATTTCGATGATCGCCTCGCAAAAGCGACGGCTTTTATTCTTCGAGAAGCTGATATGGCCTGAGCTCCAATGCCAATGCCAGACGCTCAAGATTGTCGAGTGAAATGTTGCGCGCTTGACGTTCAACGTGAGCGACAAAGGTCCGATGCAGCCCTGCCTCGAACGCCAGGGCCTCTTGCGACCATCCCCTTAATCCGCGCTGCCGGATCAAATTCAACGCAAGCACTTCCCTTGCCGAGACTTCAGGTTGCTTCGAAGAATTCCTAGAACTTGTCACAGAGGAAGTCTTCGAGAAAGCTGCTTTTGCGTCAGCCGTGTTTGAGTCACAATCGACAGGCCTGCTGCTTCTGCTAGGGGTCTGTGTTCATGCAAAATGTCCGGCTTCCGTCTCCGTTTCCTACCGGGCGCTCGCCGAAGCTGCCGGCGTCGATCACGCGCACTCGGTCGAGGCAACCCGCACCTGCCGTGCGCAGCCTGTCCGCGGCGCGTATCGGTGCGCAGGTGAGGGCGCTGCGTATGGCGGCCGATGTGTCCGGCGGCGCGCTGGCCAAGATTTCAGGGATTTCTTCCTCGATGCTCTCGCGCATCGAGCGCGGGCTGGTCTCGCCTTCGGTGGAGACCTTGGAGCGTCTCGCGAAGGGTTTGGGTGTGCCGGCGTCGCGCTTCTTCGGCGATCAGGCGCGACGCACGGACTTCTGCCACGTGCGCGCAGGGCAGGGCGTCGTGGTTGATCGCGTCGGTGCGGTTTCGGACTACCGCTACGAGCTGCTGGGGCATCTGCTGTCGGGCAATCTGTTCGTCGAGCCCTACCTGGTCACGCTGCTGCCCGGCGCCGATCCCTACGTGACCTTTCAGCATCCGGGCCTCAAGTTCCTGTACTTCCTCTCCGGGGAGGTCAGCTACCGCTATGGCGCCAAGATGGTCGAGGTGAGGGCAGGGGACTCGCTGCTGTTCGAGGCCACGGCGCTGCATGGGATCGAGGCGATTCAAGGCGGGCCGGTGTCCTACCTCTCGGTGGTGTTCACGTTGCGCGATTAAGGGCGTGGGGCGGGTCTGCTCGGCGCAACGGCCGGGCGATCGCCCTGCGCGTCGCTGCGGAAGGCGCGGAGGTCACATTGCGTGTGGAGACGACGGAGAGCGCGGGCGAGACGGCTGCCGCCGCACCCGCTTCCCCGCGTGGGGGCGCCCGAGGTGATCGCTGCGGCCGTGGCTTCCTCTCGTCGTGCCATGCGGGCTGCATCGCCGGCAGCCGCCTCGTGGTCGACGAAGGCCCGCTCTGGAACCATCAAGAACAGTGAAACCTGGAGCGCGCGGGCCGGACCGCTATGGCGACTTCGTGGGGCATCCAGGCGCTGCAGCAACTGGGTGCCGGCACCAACCCAGCGAGCGAGTGCATAGCATTTGCTATACAATTTGGCCATGAAGACGACCCAACTTCCTCCGGTGCGGGTGACAGCCGCCGTTCGAGAACAGATCGAACGCGTGCTGCTCGACGGCGAAACGCTGTCGCATTTTGTCGAGCAGGCTGCGATCGATGCGGCCCGTCGTCGCAAGGCGCAGCAGGAATTCGTGGCGCGTGGACGCGCATCGCTCGCTCGCGCGCTTGAGACGGGCGAGTCCTATGCGGCAGACGAGGTGCTCGATGCAATGAAGTCCCGGCTCGACATCGCGCGCAACGCAGTCGAGACGGCGCGGGGCGGCGCCTCCACACGGCGTCCGTGACATACGTCGTGCGCTTGACGCGCGAGGCGGTGGAAGATCTGCAGCGTCTTGAAGCCTTCCTCCTTGATGTTGCGCTCAAGCACGGAGACTGGGCGTTGCCGGATCGCGCGCTCCTGGCCATCCGAAGCGAGTTCCGTATCCTGGAGACCAATCCATTCACATGTCGGCTGGCCTTCGACGACCGGCTGGAGCGGGAGCTCGTCATTCCATTCGGCGCATCAGGCTACGTTGCGTTGTTCCATGTCGTCGGCGAAAGGGAGATCGTGGTATCTGCCATTCGGCATCAGCGAGAGGACGACTACCACTGACAGTAAGCGCGAGGCAGCGAATCGCGATCGTGGCGCGCTTGCCTCGAACGCCGCTGCGATCCGCGATCGACGAAGCCGATTCGGCGGCCAGCCGAGGCAAGGGCATCTTCTGCGCTGTCGCTGTGGGTGCATCCATGAGCACCTCGGGGAGTCCGTACGCCGGTGGCGTGGGGATGACCTGGGCAAGAAAACGCTCAGAAATGGCCGACACCGCCGACGGCACATGGGTCGAGCGGGCGGCCGGGCACCGTGGCCCGTTTGCGATGCCATCGTCGAAGCTGCGCCTCGTTGCATTGCAGGTCGCGTGAGCTGAGCGCCCGGCCAGGCGCTGACGTCTGGAGGAGCCCATCGCGCGGCGATTCCCGCCCCGAGATAAAGAAGAGGTGCCGGGCCTCCCTTCGAAAACAATCCCTTCGAAAACACTCGCAGAGTTCGGGCTCCTTCGGGGCGCTTGTGGAGGGTGGGGTGGGCTTGCCTGTGAGCCCCAAGGCTACCCCCTCGTTCTCGCGTTCAAGGCCCTGCGCGCGCTACGCGTGCTCGGCGCGTGCCGCGCGCCTGCGGCGGCCTTGAGCGCTGCGCTGCGACGGGGTCGTGGGGGCACGCAGGCAATCCCGCCTGTGTCTTCCACAGGAGTTCATCGTCATGAACGCTTCCTCTTGCTTTTCTTTCATGTCCTCGTCGGCCGGCGAGGCTGCCGGCACGCTCTCGGCGCGCGATCTGCGGGTGCTCGAGGCGCTGCGACCCTTTCTCGGCGCGGAGGCCGAGGCGCTGTTCGAGGCGCACGGGCGCTCGCTGCACAGGCTGGTCGGCTTCGCGCGGGACACGTCGGGCATCGGCTGGCTGCAGATGCTCGCGGCCTGCGCCTGGCGCGGGAGCTGCTCATGGAGGATGTGCGTCCGTCTGAGGCCTTCCGTTCCCCCTACGCGGTGTCGGACTATCTGAAGCTGCACTTCGCCGGGCAGGCGCACGAGAGTTTCGCAGTGCTGTTCCTGAGTGCGCAGAACACGATGCTGGCCTTCGAGGACATGTTCCGCGGCACGCTGACGCAGGCGGAGGTCTATCCGCGCGAGGTGGTCAAGCGCGCGCTGCAGCTCAATGCCTCGGCGGTGATCCTGGCGCACAACCATCCCTCGGGCCATGTCGAGCCGTCCGAGGCGGACGTGACGCTCACGCGGGTGCTCAAGGATGCATTGGCGCTCGTGGACGTGCAGGTGCTCGACCACGTCGTGGTGGGGAACAACCGCGCCGCGTCGATGGCCGAGCGCGGCTTCGTCTGAGGGCCGTCCGCGGGCGCTTCGGCGCCCGTGTTTGCTTTCTTTGCCCGCAGGGCGCGTGCGGGTGCACGCACATGCCCGGATTGCAGATTGCGCATAGCCGGCAGGTCCGGCGGTGTTCGCCCGGTACGGGACGGGTCAGGGCGGCCCAGGATCGTTGATCGGCGCAGCGACGTAGTCGGTGCGTGTATGCGGCACATCCACCACATCCACGACCTCGGGGTGCCGCAAATAAACGATCAGGTAGGGGTACCTGGGCAGGTTCCATGAACGCAGGCCGGGCATGCCCAGCTCGACCTCAAGACGCGGCGAGCCAGCGTCGGGATTTCGCTTGATGAGCTCGTAGGCTTTCTGCAGTTCATCCACAAAGCCCTTGGCCGCGCTCGGTGCCTGCATGGTGACCGCGTCGTACTGAATTGCGGCGGTGATCTGCGCATCGGCACGCGGGCGAACAAGGAATCGCCTGACGCGCTTCGCGCTCAAGTCGCTTTCTTCCTTACAGCCTTCGCGGGTGCAACCGCGGTCTTGCGCTCAGCGGAAACCTTCGGCGCGAGCGCGCCCGCTGCCTCAACGTGGGCGATCTCGGCCCGCAATCCATCGAAGTGCGCCGACGTCCACTCGACGGCAGGCCCGGATTCGAGGCCAGCAAAGATGGCTGCTCGAAACTGCTCGCGCGCCAAATCCCGCCGGATGAGGTCACGCATGTATTCGCTCGCATTTCCATAACGGCGATCCGCGACCTGAGCATCCACAAACGCCTTCATTTCGTCCGGAAGGGAATATGTTCATCGTCGTCATGGACAACACTTTGACGTGCGATGGCAAACTTTGCCATAGGCCGGATTGTGCCGGCGGCCGCGGCTGGCGCCGTTGTAGCTTGGTCGGCATGCGCTGGACCTCTTCGCCTGCCCTGCACAGGTCAAGCCGCAGTCTTCGTCCGAGATGCCCATCGCCCTCATCTGCGACGGATCGCTTCGCGCTTCTCGCCGACGGCGCGCGCACCGATCACGCCTTTGCCCCGGCGCGCCGGAGCCTTGCCCAGATCGCGGGCGAGAGCGACGGCTTCTTCGCGCGTGTCCGAAATGAAAACGGACCTGATCACGTCGTTCACTCTGGTTTGCCAGCCGCGACCGCCAGACTTCAGTGCCTCCAGGACGTCGGCATCAAACCGGATCGTGGTCGATACCGTCGGCGTTTCTTTGACAGTGCCCGCCGGCCGACCGCGCTTTCGTGCCCCGATCTGCTCGGGCGTGTGCACGGCAGCATGTTCGCCGCGCTTCATCTCTCCGATGGACTGGAGCAGATCCTTCTCGAATTGCACCATTTCCTTGTCAATCTTTGGCATCAAGAGCCTCCTTCAGTTTCAACAGGGCGGCGGCGGGGATGTTGTCGAACTTGGCCTTCACGTAGATGAGCAGCAGCACAAGATCGCCCTGTTCTTTGCGATTGAAATAGATCACGCGGGCGCCGCCCCACTTGCCGATACCGGCGCGAGTCCAACGAATAACTATAAATATAAGGTGCAAGATTTATTTGTCTCTGCAGGAAATAACGCCGCCTTCGGCAACCCTCGTCCTGACCGGGTCATCGCAGCCTGGCGCACCCACTTGCGCCGCACGTTCTCGTCCGCATCGAGGTCATCCACCAACGTGCCTGCCTCCGGCTTGAACTCGCGGCTGAATTGCCTTCTCGCTGCCATGAACCACCTTCGATTTCGTTTCACAACTTGACAAGGTGCCTTTGAAGTTGGCACAAGCCCGAGGACGTGAATGGGACGGGCCAGGTCGACTGAGGCGACCGGCGCGAGGGCGGCTTTCGTCGCATCGAAGAAGGGCGCGGCGCTGCCTGCATTCATGGCAGTTGTGTCACGAGCTGTGTCACGTTTTCGTCCCGCGGTAGCCCTCGTGAAGCGGACGCATCCGAAACGGCTGCTGCGCGTGGATCCGCGCCGACCCTTCAGCGTGGGCGCCCGGTGCTCGGGCTGGGCCGAGAACGAGGTCCTTTCCCCAGACCGTCGCCTCGAGTCTGGTACTGATGCGGCGTCCGATCTCCCAGTCCAGGCCAACAGTTCGGTATTGACCCTGCCAGCGGCCCGCTTGCCGAAAAAGCCACCACGGAATCGCTGCTCCAGCGCTGCAACACCTCGATCCGGCCATGCTGCCGCGCTCGGGATCGCGATTCGATCCTCTGGCGCCCTTTCGGCCGAAGCCGAGTTCGCTTTGCGGCGCGACGCGTGGAGAATGCGAGATGACTTCCCCAATCTCTGCTCCCCTCGCCCCGGATCCTCTCGCCGTTCTGCGCGCGGTGGCCCGCATGGATCTGTCTCTCGGCATCGCCATCAGCCAAAGCCTGGGGCGACCCGTTGTCGAGGATCTGGCGGAACTGCGCACGCGGGGCTACGTCCGAGAAGTTTCCAGTCCCCGGCACGACGGAACGCCAGGCCATCTGCACACGATCACGGTGCAGGGGCGCGAGGCGCTGCAAAGGCAGGACGCGCAGACCCCGTCCGCGCCCGTGCCAACCCTCGGACCCAGGCCTCCACTGCATCGCGAAACCTACACCGGCAGCGAGTTGCGCCCCTTCACCGGACGCGCGGGATCCATGGATGCGATGAAGTACCCGAGCCGCGTCGGTAGCCAGTTGCGCTATCCCGGCGACGATGGCAGCGAGCCTGGCCGCAAGGACGTAAAACCACCGCGCAAGACTTGAGCCCATCCGAGTGCTCCGTTGGAGCCGCGGCTGCATCGGACTGATGGCCGGCAGAGGCCTGAGCGTGATGCCAGTTCCTGACGATGGCCGCTCACGCTCGGCGGGGGCGCCGAGGGCAAGGAAAGGGCAAGCGCAAGGGCCTGCTGACTTCCATCCAGGTGGGCCAGGTTTTTGCGCCGGGCGGCGGCCGACGCATCGGGCCGCAACTGCGGCCGATCCACCAGCACCTGAACCACTCCACGTGGTCGCGGCAGCCTGTCGCGCGCGGCGCAGACATCCGCATCGCGGACCGGGCGGCGCTGTTGTCGCAGGCGATCGCCGAGCCCTCGCTTTGGATGCCTCTGAAGATCCTGGAAGGGGCAGGGCGGGTGAAGGCGCCAGAAGCAGGGCAGTTCGTGTTCTTCGGCCTGCAGCGCGGAAGCCTGGCCCACACGCTGGCCAGCTTCCGTTCAGGTGATCTGCCGGTGTCCCCTGCCCAAGGCATTGAGGACGGAAAGCTCGAAGTCCTGGCGATCCTGTCTGGGCCGGTCTTCTTGTCGATGACCGAAAGGGCGCTGCGGCGGCGGGACATCGCGGCTGCGGCTGCGGCCACTGCGGCGGTGCGCCGTGGCTGTGCCTGCGTGCGGACCTGATCGCTGTCCTGCTGGCGCAGTGCATCCGCCTGCGCCTGTTTCTGCAGCTTCCCGATCCGTTTTCGTGGTACCGACTGCCGCGAACTACTTCGGCCATGTCAGCAAGGCGAAGGCGCTCGAAACCGTGGCAGAGGCGACCGGCGAGCACGGCACGCCGCTTGTGGCGGTGATGAAGAAGACCGACGCTGCAGCGTACTGCGCCCGCCGGTTGGAGGGCACGCGTTGGCTCCCCTCTCCGCTGCGCCCGCTCGCGGCGGCACCACGCCATGGAGAGGAAGAGGCGTAGCCGGTAGGTAGGCGGCTCGATCTCGTCTCTCGTGCCCCTCGATGCTGGTTTGGCTGTTTTCTTGTTCGGCATGCCGAACATCGAGGGGTTGCCGCGGGGCCCGCCATAGACGATGGCGGGTCTTTTTGTTCCTGTCCTCATGTTCCTTTTTTTCGATGCGACGGAGTGACCGGAGGGGTGGACCGGTCCGACCCGGCGAGGGGGCTCGGATGCGCCTCGAGCGCGCACGCGATCAGGGAGGGTGGTGAGAGGGCGAACATGGGATGCCGAACGTGAGACGCAGAACGCAAAGTCCTTGTGCGGCTATGAGGGCAGGATAGACTGACGTCAGACATTGTTTACTGCAACGGCGTTGCAATGACCAAGACCTCTCGAACCAGCCGCGTGATAGGTACCCGGGTGTCGCCCGAAACGAGGGCGCGGTTCGCCGTGCTGGCCGCGCGGCATCACCTCAGTGCGTCGAATCTGCTGGCGAAGATGGTCGACGAAGTGCTCAAGACCAATGGCGACATCTCGCCAGGCTCGGGCGGACCGAGATCCCCATGCGAATCGGAAAACAGCGTTGGCCTGGCGGACCGCATCACGCTGCGGCTTCGCAATGGCGATCGCGCGCTGGCGGCGCAGCGCGCCCATTCCCGTGGGATGAAGACCGGCAGCTACCGGACCATGCTGATCCACAACCATGTCCGTGACGCGGCCGTGCTGCCGCCGAACGAACTGGACCAGATCAAAGTGACCGGCGCCCGACTGGCCGCGTTGGGGCGGCAGCTTCGAATGTTCGGCATGCCGAACACGATGCCGGCGCCGATGACACCGGACCTCAGCGAAGCGATCGCGCGGGTCCGGCAGGAAGTCGAGGTGGCACGCGAGGCCGCGGCCGCCATCGTGCGCCGCAACCTCATCAGCTGGGAGACCGGCGAAGGGAGCTGCCATGCCTGAACAGACGGTGCGCTTGGGCCGAAGCAGCCGCGGCTCCACGGGTGCGCCGCGCGACATGACGCTGGACATCGTGAGCTACGGTCGGCGAGGGCCAGGTGGTCAGCTCCGCTTCGGCGCCGACCAGATCGCACAGATCCAGCGCACGGTGGGGCGTACGCCCGAGGTGATGGTGAAGGTCTCCGGCGGCGGGCGGGACATCGGTGGTGTCGAGGCCCACCTGCGCTACATCGGCCGTCACGGCAGGGTGCCGATCGAAACCGATGAGGGGCTGGCGCAGCAGGGCCGGGGTGCAGCCAAGGAGATCACGGCCGACTGGCAGCTTGAGCTTTGCAGAAGCCAGCACAAGCCGCGACCCGCTCCGGGGCAGAAAGACACGCGTGCGAAGTTGGTCCACAACATCGTCCTGTCCATGCCCGCCGGCACGCCACCGGAAAAAGTACTGGCCGCCGCACGCGTCTTTGCGCGCGAGAACTTCGCGCTGCAGTATCGCTATGCCATGGTGCTGCACACCGATCAGCCGCACCCGCACGTGCACCTGGTGGTCAAGTGCGAACACGAGTTCGAGCCCGGCAAGCGCCTCTACATCCGCAAGGACACGCTGCGCCAGTGGCGCGAGCAGTTTGCCGCGCTGATGCGTGAGCAGGGCGTGGCGGCCAATGCGACGCCGCGGCAGGTGCGCGGGCAAGTTCGCAAACCCTATCGAGATCCGATCCATCATCGATTGCGGGCGTTGCGGGCCTTTGCGAAGTTGTCGCTCGCCGAGCGCGATGGATGTCGGGCGCCGAAGCCATCCACGGTGATGCGGACGAAGTTGGAACAGGTGCTGCGGAGCCTCAAAGCGGGGCGGGGCGCTCCAGACGCGGGTCAGGCAAAGATGCAAGACACCCGCCAAGAGGTGTTGGCGGACTGGCACGCAACGGTGGGCATGTTGAGGAGACAGGGCGAAACGAGATTGGCTGCACAGGCGGATCGCTTCACGGAGCGCATGCCGGCGGTGCAGACCGATGATCAGCGGTTGGCGAATGGCTGGAGAGAGCAGGTGAAACACCAGACTTTAAGACCCAGCGATATCAAGTCACCGGGGCCAAAGTTCCGGTGAGGTACCGCACGACTGTGGCAGTCGCGGCGGCCCATATGTCTGCTTCAGACTGAGGCCGTGTGGAAACGCAATTGGCACGCCAGTACGCCGAACACGAGACTTGAGGTCGCGTCATTGAGTCTGCTGGTGCCATTCAGCGTTTGTCGCCGCGTAACCGTGCTTCGCTCTGTTCATGATGTCTCGGACCACCTTCAGCGGTCTTTAAAAGGGCTCACGCCCTCGCCAGCTTCATCGCCTTCATCGTTCTGACCATGCCCAGGATGGCGATCACCCGCTCGAGGTTGTAAGCCAGCACGTGCAGGTTCATCTCGGTGCTGACGTGCTCCAGCGTCTTCGTCATGAAGTGCGTCCTGGGCTGCTGCCGGTTTCAAAGACACCTTGTTAAGGTGTGAAATGAAACCGGAGGTGGTTCATGGGAACGAGAAGGCAATTCAGCCGAGAGTTCAAGCTTGAGGCTGTCAAGCTGGTGAAGGAACGAGGCGTGTCGATGGCGCAGGCTGCACGCGACCTCGATGTGCACGAGAACGTGCTGCGCAAATGGGTACGTGAGGCGACTGCGGACCCGAAGCAGGCGTTCCCTGGTCAGGGCGTGATGAAGCCCGAACAGGCTGAGCTGGAGCGTTTGAGGAAGGAGAACGCCAAGCTGCGCATGGAGCGTGATCTGTTGAAAAAAGCGGCGGCCTACTTCGCCAAGGAGTCGATGTGAAGTTCGGCTTCGTCGCGAAACACCGAGGGACGTGGCCGTTGGCAATGATGTGCGAGGCGCTCGGTGTCCCGCGAAGCGGCTTCTATGCGTGGCTCAGCAGGCCCCGAAGCCAACGCAGTCTGGAAGACGAGGTGCTCGGCAGCCAGGTGCGCCAGAGCTTCCTGGGCAGCGACCGCACCTATGGCGCCCGGCGCGTGTGGCATGACGTGCTGGCACTGGGTCAAAGATGCGGATTGCATCGCGTTGAACGGCTCATGCGTGAACAGGCCCTGCGTGCGAGGCCACGACCGACGCCGAGGCTTGCCGCAAGACCGAGGCCAGCGCAGCGCTATCGCCGACAACGTGTTGGACAGTCAGTTCCAGGCTGATGCGCCCAACCAGAAGTGGGTGGCCGACTTCAGTGTGCCGCAGCAAGCGGCGTGAGAGATGAGGGTATGGCCCCCCGCCATCGGCTTGCAGGAGCAGGTGGCAAACCACCATGAGCGGCTTGGGTCAAAAGCCCTAGTCGTGAGCGTCATGGAAAAGGTGCTCTTGAAGCATCAGGTGTGGATCAACGAAGACGAACAACAGTGAACTGCCGTTCAAGTGTCGAAAGCACTCAAATGACGTCGAAACCGGGGAGTGAAGTTGCCCCGGGAGAGGCTGGGACGGAACCTGCTTACGGTCCCAGCGGCGTCCGGCATAGAGGCAGCGTGAGCGTGATCCGGGCTCTTGCGTTGAACTGCGGGAAAACCGGCAGCAGCCCATACGTCGCAGCCTATTGAAAGCCTCGCCTCGCCGATTGGCGAGACCGTTTTCTACCCATCAACTTGCTCCGGGCCTACATCGCCGCCCGTAGAGCCAGGAGTCCGCCTTGACATCGACCACTTCCCTTTTTCGACGCACCGTTTCGACAGCTCATCTGCGCAGCCCAGTCGCGACAACTTGAATTCGTCCCTGCTCGTCGTGGCGACGCTTCGGGTCGGTGACCGAGTGGTCACCGCCAACCTGGCCGTGTCGCAGGTTCAGCCGCAGGTGGTCGACAATCGGCCGCCCCAAGTCGTGAACATCAGTCCGCACCGTCGTGCAGGGCCGAACGGCCTCGTTCGCGACTGTGGAAGCCAAGGTCGATGCCAGCACACAGGCGCCAGGCGGCTTCAGCGTTTCGCAGCACGTCTACTCGCAAACGCTGCAGGCCGACGCGAACGGAAACTTCTCGTTCAGCTTCTCGCCGAGGTTCCCGATTCCCGGCACACGCTATGAGGTGTCTCTTGTATCCACCAAGGCCGGGGTGGCGAGCGACTCCCGACTGACCCTTTACCAGCGCTAGTTCGAGGCCTGGAGATGGAGACTCAAGAAGGAGCCATCTTCAACATAGCCGATTGCACCATCACTGCAGGCGCGGCACTGCTGGGTCTGGCTGAAATCAGACGGCACGGTTCGCTTGAACCAGATTCCTCCTTTGCTCTGAAACGAGCCGGCTCCATTGCTGCAACAGTTGATAGGCACGCTGAAATGTTCGAAGGCATGAAGCGCCCACATGTCTGTGGCACCTCAACCCCCGGCCAGTAGCCGCAATCGAAAATACCGTCGGGTAGAAAAGGAACGGTGTACCAACGACAGCGTTCAAGGGCAATGGGTTGGCTTGACCTTCATCGGCAACCACATGCGATTGCGCGCCGCCCCGAGTCCGTTCTGGGTTTGCATTGACAGTTTCCACCGACGCGTGGCGCACCATAAAAACAGTGCACGTTAATGAGGCGATCGGCTCCCTGTCACTGTGGCGAAAGATCACCGCTGGCGGATCTGAGAACTGGACGGCCGCCGCTTAGGTCGAGCAGGCGCTACATTGCGAATAGCCTATGTCCGAATACGGGCGTATACCCTTTACGCGAAGTACGAAAAAAGCTGACACTAAATCAATACTTGGTACAATGTGTTACGCGGCCTGAATCTTGGAGGCTCGAATGATTCAAGAAGATGCCGTCCTCCTTTGCGAAGACGCAGCGTTGGCGACGCTGCGTGAACTCTTGCATGAAGCCGAGTTCGGTTCGCTAAATTGCATCGCGCTTCGCGTCTATTGCTCGGATGGCTCTTGGAAAGACCTTGTGCTTGGGGGCATCGAGAAAGAGCAGGCGAAGGCTCGGGCTCACCTCCGCGGCTCAATCGAATGAGCGGCCTGAGGCAAGATAGCCATCGACGGCTGGCCCGGTCTCCTTGGGGGATCAGCCGCTTCCGGCTTGTCGGCGACAGCGCAGTGTTCGCCTCACCGCAGGGACGTGCCGCGAAGCACGCGACGAGTCTCTCTTTCAAGCTCCCCTCTGCTTGAAGGCAGTCAATTCTTGCGTGCCTGAAGCGACGCCACAGGCGAGTCATATCGGCCTTGCAAATCAAGCAAGTACAACTGGCCTGATGTTGGGGGAGCAAGGTGCAGGAGATGTGCACTTGGCTTCATATCGGCCCCATCAGATCAGTCTCAAAAAAGCAGCGAGATGCGTCGGACTTTCCTCCGCGCAAGCGACACAAACTGGAAGCGGCATATGAGCCCGCTCAAAGGACCAAGGCGGCATTTCATTTCTCGATTGCGAGTTGCTCAGAAGTACCGGCGTTCTTGGGAGATGAACATGATCACGATCCGGCTATTTGCTTCTAACCGCCGCTGTCGATCCTGATGGAGCAGGTGGCCGAGGCGAGCCTCGTGCCGATTAGCCGCTACGCACAAAACCATGCGATTGCCTGAAGACGGATGCCCAAAGCGTTGGAAGCCGCATAGCTAGGTGCCGTCGTGACAATGGCATAAACCCTTGCCTTCAGAGGAGCTACTCTGAGAATAAAACCGAAGCTTAATTCATAAAGCAAGCAGCCGGCACCGCAAAACTCTCTTCGGACGCATCAAATCTGAAAATACAAATTCCTTTTTTCTTCTGGCGCATGCCATCATCCACTCATTCTGAGTGGCATTCTTTTTTTTAATCGACACTCGCGAATTCACCGTCCGCATCTGGCTAGCCTGCAGAGGGATATCTGCCACTGAGCAACCAGGTACGGCCTCATGAAATTCTCAATCAGCTCTCTTTTAAGATCTCGGGTGCTTGGAGCCTCGTTGCTCCTGAGCTCTCTGATCGTTGGCTGCGGTGGTGGTGGTGGCGGCGGTCTGGGTCCAATCCTGGGTCCGCCAGCGCTTGGCGTCGCACCCACCGTGACATCCACTTCGCCGGCCGCCAAGGAGCCGCCGGTCACCGGCGTCGCTACCAGCAGCAGCGTGCAGGCGACATTCAGCAAGCCAATGGCCGCCGGCAGCCTCTCGACCACCAGCTTCACGCTCGCCTGTCCGGCGGGTTCGCCCGTCAGCGCATCGGTGACCTACGATGCGGCCACGTCGACGGCCACATTGACGCCCGCCGCGGCGCTGCCGCCCGGCACGCTGTGCGTTGCGACGGTCGCCACGTCGGCGCGCGACACCACCGGGCTCGCACTGGCCAGTAACTTCAGTTGGCGCTTCCGCACTGCGGCCCTGCCCGATGCCACCCGCCCCACGGTCATCCTGACGGTGCCGGCTGCGGCGTCCACAGGCGTGGCAACCAACACGCGCATCACGGCGACCTTCAGCGAAGCAATGAATCCAGCCACGATCTCGAGCGCCAGCTTTGCGATCACGAGCGGCAACCTCGCCACTGCCGTCAGCGGTACGGTGACCTACGCGGCTTCCAGCCGCACTGCGACGTTCACACCGACTGCTTCCACGCTCCCTGTGAACACCCTGTTCACCGCAACGATCACAACCGCCGCAACTGACGCGTCGGGCAATGCACTCGCCGGCAATACGGCCGTCGCACCCAACGCGGGCAACCATGTCTGGACCTTCATGACGGGGTCGACGGCGGACGCGGTCCCTCCGACGGTGCTCGGCGTCAATCCGATCGCGGGCGCTGCCGGCGTATGCCGCAACAAGTCGGTCAATGCGACCTTCAGCGAACCCATGGATCCGTCTTCGTTCGACGAGACGACCTTCCGGATCGCCGACAACGGCGTGGTGGTCCCGGGCACTGTGAGTTATGACCCCGTGAATCGGATCGCCAGTTTCGCGCCCAGCGCGCCGGCAGGCTTCGCCGCCAACGCGACGCTCTCCGCCACCATCGTCTCTGGCGCAGCCGGCGTGCGGGACTTGGCGGGCAACCCGCTCGCGCTCGATGTCGTATGGAGCTTCTCGACCAGTGCCCAGCCTTGCGTCCCAGCGGTCGATCTGCGATCGATTGCGAGCTTCGGTGCTTTCGGCGGCGGCGCCGGCATAACCAACCAGGGCATCAATACTGTGATCGGCGGCAATCTTGGCACGACCGCAGCATGCACGCTCGTGACCGGCCTGCACGATCCGTTCGACGTCTATACGCAGACGCCGCTGAACGTCGGCGCGGTCGACGGCACGATCTACTGCGCACCGCCCGCACCAGGCACGGTGGCGAAGTTCGACTTCGCGACGCAGGCCCGCGCAGACGCTCAGGCGAGCTACAACCAGCTCGCTGCGCTGCCGGCCGGCAGCGACCCCGGCGCGGGTCAACTCGGTGGACTGATTCTGCCGCCCGCCGTCTACACCGCCGCGGGAGGCACGTTCTCGATCACCTCCGGAGACCTGACGCTCGATGCACAGGGCGATGCCAACGCGACATGGGTGTTCCAGAGCTCCGCCTCCATGACGATCGGCCTGCCTGGCATACCGCGCCGCGTGTTCCTCATCAACGGCGCCAAGGCGGCCAACGTGTTCTGGCAGGTCGGCTCCGCCGGACGGATCGAGGACGGCAGCTCGATGGTCGGCACCATCATCGCGCCCGCCGGCGTGACGATTTCCACCGCCGGCCAGACGGTGCAGACGACCTTGACGGGCCGAGCCATCGGCTTGACCGCCTCGGTCACCATGGTCAACACAACGATCGTCGCGCCATGACGCGCCCGATGCTCAACCCCGTTCGTCCGCCGCCCCCCAGAAAGACCTTGATGAATACCAAGCGCATGCTGCCTCTCCTCAGTGCTGCCGCCGTCGGTTCTCTGGCCGGCGCCGGCGCCTTGGCACAGGACAACGGGTACTACTACGGGGGACTTTCCGTCGGCCAGTCGCGAGCGAAGATCGACGATGAACGCATTACAGCGGGTCTCCTTGGCGCCGGACTGGGAACGACGTCGCTGTCGTTGAAGGAACGCGGCACGGCCTTCAAGCTCTTCGGCGGCTACCAGTTCAACCGCTACTTCGCGCTGGAAGGCGGCTACTTCGATCTTGGCAAATTCGGCTACGCCGCCACCACGTGGCCCACGGGCACCCTGGACGGCCAGATCAAATTGCGTGGCTTCAACCTCGATCTGGTCGGGACGCTGCCAATCACGGAACGGTTCTCCGTCATCGGCAGGGTTGGCGCACAGGTCGCCAAGGCAAGCGACCGCTTCAGCGGGACCGGTGCGGTCCAGGTCCTCACGCCCAACCCGAGCAAACGCGACACGAACTACAAGGCCGGTCTCGGCATTCAGTACGAAGTCACGCCGTCGTTTCTGATCCGTGGCGAGGCCGAGCGGTATCGGGTCAACGATGCGATCGGCAACCGGGGCGACGTGAACACTTTTTCGGTGACGCTGATGTTCCCGTTCGGCCGCGCGGCCGCTCCCGCATCGCCTCCGGTGGTCACGTCCTCTTATGTAGCGCCCCCGCCGACCGCCGAGCCGCCCCCACCGGTGCAGGTTGTGCCGGCACCGGCGCGCAAGCGTGTGAGCTTTTCCGCGGACTCGCTCTTTGCGTTCGACGCCGCGATGCTGCGCCCGGAAGGCCGTGACGCACTCGACAGGTTCATGAAGGACCTCAGCGGCCTGCGCTTCGATGCGGTGCATGTCGAAGGTCACACAGATCGGCTGGGTTCCGCGGCATACAACCAGCGACTCTCGATGCGGCGCGCGCAGACGGTCAGGCAGTACTTCATTGCACATGGACGCTTCGAGCCGGCGAAACTCGTGGCGACGGGAAAGGGCGAGACCGCGCCGGTGACTCTCCCTGGAGACTGCAAAGGGAACGCCCCGACGCCGACGTTGATTGCCTGCCTTCAGCCTGATCGCCGAGTCGTCGTCGAGGTCAGCGGCGCCACTGATTGAAGCGCCCGCAGGGCCATCGGAGAGCAGCGCGGGAACGCGCCAACCGCGCCGCTGCCTAATGAAGCGAGTGCAGCGGAAGGCTGATGGTGAACACGCAGCCCGAGCCCGGCACGTCGCGCACCGTCAACGTTCCATAGTCCGCTTCAATGGTTTGACGAGCGATCGAAAGCCCCAGGCCCAGGCCGGCCCTGCGGTCGTTGTTGGGAGTGAAGGGAATGAACATCTTTGCGGCGCCACCTGGCGGCAATCCACCGCAATGGTCCTCGACATCGATGAGGACGCAGTCGCCCGATGCGTAGGCGCTCAGGGTCACCATGGAATTCTCCCGGGTGTACTTGAAGGCGTTCTGCAGCAGGTTGGCCAGCGCCGCATGCAGCAGATCGCGGTTGGCCAGGATCGCCAGCGAGGGGTCCACGGCTCGCACCTCGAAGACGGCGCCTTTGCGCGCCACATCGAGCCGGGCCACGAGATCGACATCTGCAATGAAGGATGCCACCGAGAAAGTCTGGCGTTGATCTGCCCCTTCGCCCCTCACTTCGGCCGTGGCCCTGCTGATCAGCAGTCCCAGGGTTGAAAGGCTTCGCTTCAGGACCGCGCCCGTTGCGCCGCTGATGGTCATGTTGCCCAGTTCGAGCGCCCGCACGGCGAGCGTGGCCGTGCCGAGCGAATTGCGCAGTTCGTGAACCAGAAACCCCAGCCGCTGCTTTTCGCCAGCGATCTGCTGCACCGAGATCTGCGCATCGCGTTGCGAGCTGAATTCCGTGACGGCGTCTGCAATGGCGTTGTCCAGGCAACGGTTCAGCGTGCGGAACTCTCCCACGGCAAATGGCGCATCCCTCTCGAATGCAAGGTCTGTGATGGCTTGGCAGAGATCGCCGTAGTCATGAACGACCTGGTCCACGGTATAGCCGAGGTTGAGCAGTTCCTTGCCGTGCGCGGTGGCGCTCACGCCTATTTCCGACAGGGCCAGAGAATCGCCCCCCGAGGGCCCGGAGATGGCGATGCTCACATCCATCTCGTCGTCTTCTTCCGCGGCGAGCGTTCTCGTGAGCTGGTCCAGGAACATGGGCACCCCATGGGCCAGTTGCTCTTCGGTCGCCGCCCGCAGGGGGCGCTGCGCGACCTTCGCTTTGCACCTTGCAACCAGTTCGTCGCGGTTGTTGGAAAGGAAACGGTGCATGAAGACCTCCTTGGTCGGGACACGAAGCGGCCGGGCGGGCCAGCAGCTCGTGCTTCGGAGGCGCGGCGACCACTATAGGCGCTTTAGGCTAGGAAAATCGAAGAGACCATGGGGCATATGGGCGCAATGCAGGACAGCCTGGTTGTGACTCAATCAAGGTGTGCTCTCGGGTGCGCTGCCGATGGAAGATTCCCACCGGAGCACGGGAATATCTACGACACCGTGATTTTGCGCGGCTCACCAAAATCAACGTGCTCATTCGAGAGCTTGGAACCTCCGCCGTGTTGCCCATCGAATATCTCCAAGAAATTGAGCACACGAGCTTTCCCATGGAGGAAGCTGATCGGGCCAGGATCAGATGCATCGAGTTGCTGTGCGCCGTGAGCTACCTCGACGCCACGATCACGGCAGCCGCCAACGGGAGCAGGCGAGCCCAAGTGGCACGGATCACCTGGATGGGACGAACGGCGCTCACCAGCCACCGCAGCAAGCCACAAAGCGCTTGAACCCCGAGGCAAGAGTGACCTCTCGGCCCTGATGCAACCAAACCTCGCCTGAACTTGATTTGGATGATGACTGGCCGGTCATGCCGAATCTCACACCGGCGCGTCGAAGTCACTACGACGAGAAAAACAACAGGTGGCATCCGCAAGTGAAAATTTGCCGTAACCGTGGACCGCGTGAGAGTTGACGACCAAATCTCCAAGCCCGCCTCGCGCGGGCTTTTTCGTGCCCGCTTGTTCAACGAAAACTCTGATGGCCAAGTCCTGTCGTCGCAGCGCCATAAGTCAGCTACGAGTTCATGCGGCTGACTCCATCTGGGAAAGACTTGAGCAGGGCCTCGAGTTCCGCGGGCAAGACGGCATGGCTGAAGAGGTAGCCCTGCATCTCATCGCAACCGTTGGCGCGCAGAAATCCAGCTGCCTCTCGGTCTCGACGTCTTCGGCGATGACCTGGAGGTCGAGCTCGTGCCCCAGGGAGATGATCGCCTTGACAATCGTCTTGTCCTCTTCGTCGCCGGGAACGTCGCGCACGAAAGACTGGTCGATCTAGAGCCTGGCGATGGGAAAGCGCTTGAGTGCGCTCAGGCTTGAATAGCCGGTGCCGAAGTCGTCGGTGGCAAGCTGCACGCCCGTCGCTTGCAGTGCCTTCATCGACAGCAGGGCTTTCTCGAGATCTTCCATGACCAGGCTTTCGGTTGACTCCAGTTCGAGGAACCGGGCTTCGAGCCCGCTGTCCTCAAGTGCCCGGGTCACCTGTTCGATCAAGCTCTGCTCCCTGAACTGCCGCGCCGACACGTTGACCGCGACGCTGAAGGCCGGCAGACCGGCGTCCTGCCAGGCCTTGTTCTGGAAGCAGGCGGTGCGCAGCACCCATTCGCCGATGGGAACGATGAGGCCGGTCTCTTCCGCCAGGGGAATGAATTGCGCCGGCGGTATCAGGCCGCGCTCCGGATGCTGCCAACGGATCAGGGCCTCCACGCCCGTCACCTGTCCCGATGTCATCTGGGCCTGAGGCTGGTACACGAGGTGGAACTCGCCTCGCGCAATGGCATTGCGCAAGCCTTCGCACATGGCGAGCTTGTCGCGGATCGTGCCGTTCATCTCGGCTGCATAGAACTGGAAGTTGTTGCGCCCCGACGCCTTGCCGCGGGACATCGCGGCTTCGGCGTTCACGAGCAAGGCGTCGGCGTCGGTCCCATCCGCAGGATAGGCGGCCACGCCCAGGCTCCCGGTCACTTGGAGCTCTTGGCCCGCGATGCGGATCGGCAGCGCAACGGTCTTCAGAATTCTTTGCAGCGCCGGCGTGACGTCCGTTCCGTCTCCGGGCTGGTCATACAGGATGATCACGAATTCGTCGCCGCCCGTTCGCGCGACCGTGTCCACGCTGCGCAGGCACTGCCTCATGCGTTCGGCCACGAACTTCAGCAATTCGTCCCCGGCCTTGTGGCCAAGGCTGTCGTTGACCAGCTTTGAAGCCGTCGAGGTTGATGAACACCACCGTCATCAGCCGACCGTATCGATCTGCATACGAGATGGCCTGCTTGAGGCGATCCTCCAGCAAGGCGCGGTTCGGCAGCCCCGTCGGCGCGTCGTGGGTGGCTTGGTACTTCAAGGTGTCGGTGCTGCTTTCCAACTGCGCATTGAAGTTCTCGATCGACGCGGCCATCTGGTTGATGATCCGGGCGAGCACAATGCCTACAAGGGTGGTAAAGGCCATGATGGCGATCACGGCCCAACGCGAAAATTGGGCTGCGCGTTCGACGTCGTTGCGCGTTTGAAGCGCGCGGCTTGCCGCCGCGGCGTGCAACGCCTCCAACGACGACTCGATGGCGACTGCCGTGTCGCGACTTTGGCGAACCTCGTGCGCCGAGCCTGGGCGATCTTCCTTGCCGTGCTGCGCGATGAGCGCGAGAACTCCGCTCTCGTATTGCCGCGCCTGGGCCTCGATCCGCTCGACCTGGTCTGTGATGCGCGGATCGGTCAAGATGTTTCGAAGGCTGGCGAGGTCCTCCCGCATGTCCCGCAAATGGCTCTGTACGGCCGGCAGAGCACTCTCGCTCGCCTCGGCCAACGCGGGCCGGTCCGAGGACAGCAGGAGTTCGCTCTCAGCCTCGCGTGCCTTGGACATCGCCAGCGAACTGCGCAGGCTCAGATTCACCATCCGGTTGTCGCTGTTCAGCAGCTTGTCGATGGCCGCCGCGGAACGCTGTTCGATGAGAAGAAAGGCGATGTCGACGCGGGCATCAGCGCGATAACGACGGCGAATCCGAGTGCGATCTCTGCTCGCAGGCTACGGGCTCTTCTCCACGACGAAGGCCGGTCGGGAATCTGCTCAATTGCGACTCGATCCCAAGGCATGGTTGGCAAAGTGCGTCGGGGACGTCGCTCCGCAAGAACAATTGGCTCGTCGCGAATCGTTGATCCGGGCAAGGAGGGGAATCCAGCGGTTCGGTGTATCAACTATGTTTTCGGCCGCCAGCGGCCAAACGGGTGCAATGGCGATGGAAAGTTTTCATGTGCCACAAGAATATCGATGAAATATGGATGGACTCTTTGCTAGGTGCGAGTTGGCGTGCCATTTGAGGGATTCTGGTCTCGATGATCGGTGGCGACGATTTCATCGTGGTGCTACGCCTCCAGGCGGGCTGCCTTCGGATCGGGCGGAGCAGGCCGCGCACCGGCCGGCAGAATCCGCGGTGCGGTTGGCTGTCCACCTTGATGTTCTTGAGCGCCCGTCAGTATTGGTTGATCTCGGTGCCTTCGAAAAAGAACCCGCCCGGACCTCGAGCATCACGCGCGGTTGAGCAGCGGGAGATCAGGTAGCGCTCGTTGTCGTCGGCCAGCAGCATCGAGATCGTCAGGCTGCGTCATGGGCACGGGCCAAGGATGCGTGGCGCATTTCAGGGCGACCTGCGCGGCAAACGGGTGGCGCGAATCAATGTCCTTATTCTGTCCTGTAATACTATTTAGATAGTAAATACAGCGTAAGCAGAAAAACGTGTTCGCTCTGCCGCCGCAAGGATGCCAGGAAATCATCACACTTCTCGAATTTAGCTCGATCCTCCGTCATCAGAGGAACAAAATGGCTGGACGATCGATTTCCACCCGAAAGGTGCATGGCCTGCTTTGGCCTTTTCATCACCGACGGATATTTTGATTGGGCAATGCTTGGAATATGCGAGCTGATCGCAGCTAATTCATTTGGGATCAGTCTTGGTTCCGAATCAAGCCAAGCTCGGTATTTCTGAGAGCTTATGAAAAACAATCTCGAACTCAGCGCCTTAAAGCTCGCCTTCGCATTGATCAACGGACGGATCGCCGCGGGTCAGAACGTTTGTGCCGGCACCTATGCTGATGCAGCGGTCTCGACGGAGACATTGTGATGTCGGCACGCGCCCTACGTTGGGGTGCTTCGCTCGCGGTCCTGTACTTTGCGATTGGCACGGCGGTGGCCGGATCCTTCTCGGTGGATCCGGTCCGCTTAACGCTGACGGCGGGTGCGCCCATCGTCGCGCTGGCCATCCGCAACAGCGGTGCTGAGGCGGCGGTGATCCAACTGGAGCCGACCAGCTGGACGCAAAGGGACGGTGTTGACCTCTACGAGCCCACGCGCGATCTCATCGCCACACCCCCCATCTTCACGCTGCCGCCCCACGGCACGCAGATCGTGCGGCTGGGACTGCGCCGCGCATCCGATCCGCGGGCGGAACTCAGCTACCGCCTCTACCTCGTCGAAGTCCCGCCGCCGCCGCCGCCGGACTTCGTGGGCACTCGCGTCGCCTTGCGGCTTGGCGTGCCGGTGTTCGTAACGCCGGCGACCCCGAGCGCGCAAGCCCTGCAGTGGCAGCTTGTGAGAAGACCCGACAGCAAGCTCGCCATCGCCGCTCGCAACCACGGTGCGCTGCACGCACGCATCCAGTCCGTCTCACTGTCGAGGAACGATGGCGCCGCAGTTTCAGGACAGACCATCGCAGACGATGTGCACGCTGGCCAAGAGCGTCAGTGGCTGATCCAAGGAAGCGCCATGCCGGCGCCGGGTAGCACGCTGCGCCTCTCTGCAAGCACTGAGCGCGGAGAAGTCAGCGCCGATGTCGTTGTGCCGTAGCATCCGCAGCCAGCGGCGGTTTTCGTGCTCTTTCGCGCTGATCGCTTCCCTGCTGGCGCATCCGGCGCTGGCCGGTGCACCTGCCGTCGGCGCTCCAACACTTACGGAGACCTTTCTCGCCGTGCGTGTCAACGGCGAGATGAAGCCGGTCACGCTGCTGTTGCAGGAGCCAGACGGACGCGTCATGGCACGGACCTCCGACCTGGTGCGCTGGCGCTTTGCCCTGCCCCAGGGGAACCCGGTCATCCACGAAGGCGAAAGCTTTCTGTCTCTCGACGCGATCTCCGGCGTGCGCTGGAGCATCGACCCAGCCACCCAGACACTCGCGATCGACACGGTGGCAGGCAACTTCCTTCCGACCATGATGTCGCTGGACGACAGGCGAGCGGCACAGCCGCCGCCGCCGATTGGCGGATTCTTCAACTACGACCTGTCTGCACAGTCGGCCAACCACCGGACGACCTCCGGAGGCCTTTTCGAAGCGGTCGCCTTCAGTCCTTGGGGTTCGCTGGCGACCAGCGCCGTCGTACGCAGTGGCATGGACGGTGAGATCAACAGAACGACGCGGACCGACTTCACGCGTCTGAGCACGACCTGGACGCTCGATCGCCCTGGCGATGCAGCAACCTGGCGTGTAGGTGACACGATCAGCAGCGCAGGCAGCTGGGGCCGCCCTGTTCGCATCGGCGGTCTTCAATACGCCACCAACTTCTCGACGCAGCCGGGCTTCATCACCTTCCCGATGCCCGGCCTCGCCGGTGAAGCGGCACTGCCCTCGACGGTGGACATCTATGTCAACGATTCGCTGCGCATGCGACGCGATGTCCTGGCGGGACCGTTCAGCATCCCACAGCTGCCGGCCCTGACAGGCATGGGCGAGGCGCGCGTTGTAGTGCGTGACCTGCTGGGACGCCAACAAACCCTGGTAACGCCGTTCTATGCCAGCGCGCAACTGCTTCGGCCGGGGCTTCGCGACTTTTCCTATGAGGTTGGTGCGATTCGCTCAAACTACGGTAGCGCGAGCGCCGATTACGGCCGCCTCGTGGCGGTCGCCACCGAACGGCGGGGCCTGAGCGACACCCTGACGGGAGAGTTGCATGGCGAGGTGACCCGGGACCGGCAGGCGGTCGGCGTTGGCGCTGCCTGGCTGTGGCCAGCGGCAGGCGTGTTCACGGCCTCCGTCGCGACAGGCCGAAGCCGCGAGGGTGTGGGCGGCCTGGCTTCGGTAGGGTTTCAGCGCCAGGCTCGACGGCTAAGTTTCGGCGCCAGTGTCACGGCGACCAGCGACAACTACACCGCACTGGGCCTGCCGGCGGATCCGAGAACTCCGAAGAAGCTTGCACAAACCTATGTCAGCTATGCGACGCCGAATGGCGGTGCGTTCGCACTGAACTACATCCAGCAGGATTTTCGCGAACGGCCCGGGGCACAACTTGTCAGCGCGAGTTGGAACATTTCTATCGGGCGCGTCGGTCAACTCGCGCTCGCACTGCAGCGTGATGTGCGTGGGCACCAGACCCGGGTGGCGCTGACATTCAGCCGTGCGCTGGGTGAGGCCACCAGCATGAGCGCCGGCGCGAGTACGAATACCCGAAGCAACAACCGGGATGCGTACGCCCAGGTGCAGCGCAACCTTCCGGCGGGCTCCGGCGTTGGCTACCGCCTCATGACAAGGGGCAGTGGCGACGGCGCACGCAGTGAGGGCAGTGTCCTGATGCAAAGCGACTACGGAACCTACGAGGTTGGCGCCTCAACCTTTGGGGGCAACGCCGCCTACCGGGCCGGGGTGGCGGGCGGCTTTGCCATGATTGGCACCGATGCGTTTGCAAGCCGCACCGTCAGCGAAAGCTTCTCGGTGGTGAAGGTTCCCGGCTTTGCGGACGTGCGCGTTTATGCAGCCAATCAGCTGATAGGGCGCACGAATTCCAGTGGTGCAGCGATGGTGCCGAGACTGCTTGCCTATCAGGCCAACACGATCGGTATCGAGCAGGCGGATCTTCCGCTCGACGCCACGGTTGACGCCCTGACACTCGACGTCGTGCCGGCGTATCGCAGTGGTGTCCTAACGGAATTTCCGGTCCGCCGCTCACGCGGCGGGCTGGTGACGGTATTGCTCGACGATGGCGGCCCGCTGCCCGCAGGCGCGATCGCCCGGGTGTCCGGGACCGAGCAGGAGTTCCCGGCGGGGCTGCACGGCGAGATCTACCTGACGAATCTTCTGAAGGAAAACACGATGGAATTGAGCTGGCGACAGCAGCGCTGCACGATTGAGGCGGTCTTCCCAGAAACGTCCGATCCGCTGCCGCACCTCGGCACATTCGTTTGCCACCGGGTCCGGCGATGAAACGCGCGGCACGCCGGGGACTGTGCGCCCTCGGGGTTTGTCTAGGCCTGTGCGTTGGCTCGGGACCAAGCAGCGCCGCGCAGTGCACGGTGTCGACGACCGGGCTCGCGTTCGGCGCCTATGCGCCGCTTTCCACAGCGCCCAACGACAGCAACGGCAGCGTTCGGATCACTTGCGATGAGGTGACGAGCTACACCATCTCCATCGTTGCAGGCGTGAGCGGCAGCTTCGATCGCGCGATGGCGTCAGGGACGTACCGCCTGAGCTACAACGTCTTCACCGAGCCCAACCGCGCGATCGTATGGGGAGACGGCACCGGGGGGAGTGCGCGCGTCGTTGGTTCAGCGACCTCGAACATTGCGGCAACGGTACCGCTCTACGGTCGCATCCCCGCGCGTCAGAATGTGCGCGCCGGCAGCTACGCAGATACGTTGATCGTCACGGTCGAGTACTAACTGCGCCGCTCGATGTACCGGGTGACTGACATCTCTGTTGCGAACCCGGTCCGGCTTGGAATCGCTCTACGGCCGCCTATCGGAGCGCGACAGCAACCCCTCGTCTGCTACTGACCGCGGGTAAACGTGTCGTCACATCGCGCTCAGCGGCGAGATGGCGACACCTGCGCGTGCAATCTTGGAGTTAGCCATTCAAGAATAATGAGTTCTTTGTCATTCATAACTGTGCAGAACCCGAGGTGGATTCGCCTCTTGCTAGCCCCGTGTATGTACGTGCGTTTGGAGGTGTGGTCGAAACGTGCGAAAAGCCCGCTTTCCACCAGTTAGACCTTGCGTAATCTCGCGTAAGAAGAACATGATCACTTCTCACCCAGCGCCGACGAAAAGGCATGGATTCTCTGAAAACAGCAAACTCGTCTGAAAAGCGGGGATGCAAAGCTTCCGGTCTAAAGAACAAGGGGTTGTTCTACGACAGCGGGGCTGCCACTCGAAGTTGCTCCGAATCGAGCAGCGGCCTTCTTCATTGGCGTCTTCTCTCAGTCCCTTGAGTCGTGCGTTGCTCGCACAAACCGTTTGTGCTGTGTGTATTGGTCGTGCAATTTTGCGCGATCAAATCCGATGCCGCGGCGATCAATCGCTACGGCGCGGTCTGCAACTTAAGGTTCACGATGAAGTCGAAATTCTCTGTCTCGAACGGTGGCGTGTTGCAAGTAGCCATCGCTTCGGCTTTGGTGCTGGCCGGCGCCGGTGTCTATGCACAGCCCAGCCCCCAGAGTAGCAGTATGGCGGTATCGGCAAACGTGGCAGACGCCTGTACCATCAACGCTTCACCGATGGCTTTCGGCACATACGATGCTGTCGCAAGGACGGCGAAGGACGGGGCAGGTTCGATCACCTTGACCTGCACGGCTGGAGCAACTGCCCGGGTGAAAATGAATGAAGGTTTGATGCCATTCACCGGGTCAGCCCCTGGAACACCGCTGCGCCAGATGGCGGCCAACGGAGGGGCGGCGTTGCTGCGGTACAACCTCTTTAGCGACGTTGCCCGGACAGTCGTGTGGGCCGGTGGACCTGGCGTCGGTGCTGCAAGTACCGACGGTGTGGTCACCACTGGCACAGGCATTGCCGTTGTGATGCCGGTTTACGGGCAGATTGAAGCAGGGCAGTTCGCGCCTGCCGGGGCCTACCTTGACACGGTAGTCGCGACGGTAACCTTCTGACGTCACTGCGGCCCCGCAGTTAGGTGGGTTGCTTCTCGCGCTTTCCTCGTAAGGTAGCAGCGTCGGCTACTTTCTTCTTTGTCCGTCCGGCGCGCCTGACCTTCACGGCAAGTCGAGCGGTCGACCATCGCGCACGTCGTTGGAACTGCGAAAGACCGCGGACGAGGCGCTCTATTCGTGTCAAAGAAGCGGAGACGGAGTACGGTCAGCGCGCACGATCGACGCTTTGCTGCTGCGCCGTCGACGCGCCGCCCGGTCCAACGCCGCCTGCAGCAAGGTCAAGTGATAAGCCACGTGGGTGATGTCCCCGGCGAGTCCGAGCCCCGCCGATAAGTCACGAGGGCACACAGAGAGAGCAGCCAGGAGGGGCCGCCCCTCAGGAGGGAAGCTGCAGAGGAACGAATGCTCCGCCAAGGTGAACGTCCTGGACCCAGCGTGAAAGGATGCGCGGCCTGTCGTACACGGCTCAGTGCGTGAATGACCTCATGGGTTGAAAGCGCCAGATCGAGGAGGCTGCCGGTCCAGCCCTTCGGCAAACCATCGAAAGATTGATCTTGCCCCCGTATTTCAGGACACGGGCTATTCGCAATGTAGCGTCTGCTCGATCTGAGCAAGGCGCTGGTGGTCAGCGCGATGCTGCCTGAACTCCCTGGGTGATTTCATCTTCAATGCCGAGTGCGGATGCACCTCATTGAAGTGCTCGAAGGCTGCGGCCATCTGCGCCATCACCGTTCTCGCGTCGACAAGGTCCATGCGGCTGACGTAATCGCGCTTGAACGTGTTCACGAAGCTCTCAGCCATGCCGTTGCTCTGCGGGCTGCACACGGGCGTGTTGACCGGCTTCAAGCCCAGTTGTCGAGCGATCTGCCGGGTCTCGGCCGCGATGTACGCGCCTCCGTTGTCCGAGAGGAACTCCAAGGCGTGAGTCTCGGGGACGCCCTCGATGTCGCCGAAGCGCTTCTCCACGGCCTCGATGAGCATCTCACGCACCGGCTCGCCCGGCAGCCCTTTGCCCTCCCATGCCCGGAAGGCCAGGATCTCGCGGTCGCAGCAGTCCTTGGTGAAGGTCGCGGTCACGGTCTGCCCCGAGTCGCACTTGATCTCGAAGCCGTCCGAGCACCAGCGCATGTCGCTGTGCGCGACGGCCACCTTGCCCTCATGGGGCCGGCTGGACTGGCGCCGCCTCGGCGCCTTCGGCAACAGCAACGCATGGCCCGACATCACGCGGTAGACGCGCTTGGCGTTCACTCGCGGCGCACCGATGGTGGCTCGATGCCGGTTCACCAACGCGCAGGCACGCCGGTAGCCATAGGTCGGCAACTCGGTGATCTGGGCCTTGATCTCGTCGAGCAAGGCCACGGCGCTTGCAGGCGCCGTGCGTCGTGTCCGGGCGTCGATCCAGGACTCGGGGCGAGCTTGCAAGCGATGAATGTTCGAGCGCGCCAATCCAAGGACTTGGCAGACGGCCTTCACTGGCCGTCCCCGTCCAGCAAGGGCGAGCGCGCAATCCACTTTTTTTCGGCGGCGTACTCCACAACTTCCTTGAGGATCTCGTTCTCCAGCGTCTTCTTGCCAAGCACGCGCTGTAGCTTGGCGATCTCGGCACGAGCGGCTGCCAGTTCCGAAGCCGGCACCACAGCCTCGCCCGCCGATACAGCCGTCAGCGCCCCTTGCCGCTCCAGCTTGCGCCACTGGAACAGCAGGCTGGCGGCAACGCCTTCCTGACGTGCGACGAGCGACACGCTCATGCCAGGTTCGTAGCTTCGACGAACCAGTGCGGCCTTCTCTGCAAGGGACCAGCGCCTGCGGCGCTGGTCCCTCATGATCACTTCGACGGTATCCGTATTCCTAGTCGTACTCACAGTCCTACTCCTATCTTTAAAGATAAGCGATAGACCGTGTCCTGTCATTCAAGGGGCCAGCTCAAGATGTTGTGCTGGCTCTTTGTCAGCCTGACAAACAGGTAGCCAGACTCTGCATAGCCGTCCCCATCCATGGGAATGCCGGCAAAGCGCAGCGCCGCCAATTCCTCGGCCGATTCGATATCAGAGGGTAAGCGTAGGGTTACGGTCGCTGTGAGCATGACGAGTTTGGCCATCCGAGTCTTTCTCTCTAAGGCGAAGGTGATGGTGCCCACGCTAGTCACAAAATTGAGACACCACTGTTCGCCAGCGCACCTAGCGTCAAAAATAAAAGTTGACTCGCTTTGTGCGCCACCGTACAGACGCCATGTCACTGGTCGCAGAATCATGAGAACTTTGGAAGCCGCTTCCCGCCATGGTCTTGCCTCCGCGTTCGTCTTCGTTGCAAGCGGCTGCCGCACGCAACGGTCTTCTGGCTGCCATTCCTCCCGAGGTGATGGTCCGCATGGAGCCGTATCTCGAACAGGTGCCGCTGCGTCTCGGGGAAGTGCTCTATGAGTCGGGCGTCGTCCAAGAACACGTGTATTTCCCGACCGAATGCATCGTTTCGTTGCTCTACGTGCTGGAGAATGGGCAATCTGCCGAGATCGCAGTCGTTGGCTTCGAAGGCATGGTTGGCGTGTCGCTCCTGATGGGAGGGGGCAGCACGCCCAATCGCGCGGTCGTGCAAAGCGCAGGTCATGCCTTTCGACTGAGCGCGACCCACATCAAGAGCCTGACCCAGCAAGGCGGGCCGTTGCTGCAGCTTTTGCTGCGCTACACGCAGTCGCTGATCACGCAGATGTCGCAAACCGCCGTTTGCAATCGCCATCATTCACTGGAACAGCAACTGTGCCGCTGGCTGCTGCTGAGCCTGGATCGCCTCCCAGGCAGCGAATTGGTGATGACGCAGGAACTCATCGCCAACATGCTCGGCGTGCGGCGCGAGGGGGTGACCGAGGCCGCGGGCAAACTGCAGCGTCTGAACCTGATCAAGTACGCACGCGGGCATATCACCGTACTCGATCGGCCGGGACTCGAACGCCAGGTGTGCGAGTGCTACCAAGTCGTCAAGCGCGAGACGGACCGGCTGCTGCCGCACCGGCCGCCTCCCTGAACTGGCGCCGTCCTCGCACCTGCAATTTGTGCTGGGTGCGCAGGCGCACATATCGCTCTGGATCGGTCGGCAACAATGCATGCGCAGGTGTGGCATCCCCGCGTACGACTCTGGCTTTTTCCTCTTTTCAACAGGCGGTTGCGTGACTTCAGACTCGACCGCTCCCGCACTCAATCGATTGGTTGAAGCGCTGCCGCCCGCTGACCGTGAACGCCTCCTGACGCGCTGTGACACCGTGGAGTTGACAGCACCCCAAGTGCTGTACGAACCAGGCGACGCAATCCTGCACATCCACTTTCCCACCAGCGCCTTTGTGTCGCTGGTGTCCACGGCCGATGGCCACGACGGCCTGCAGACCGGCATGGTTGGCAACGAAGGCGCGCTGGGGTATGAGCTGTCGCTGGGCGTGCAGCGTTCGCCGCTGCGCACGCTGGTCCAAGGCTCTGGATTGGCATGGCGGCTCACCGCGCAGGCGCTCGAGCAAGAACTGTTGGAGAGCGCTCATCTGAAGCGCGTGCTCCATCGCTATGTCTGCGCGCTGCTGACCGAGTTCGGCCGCTTGGGCCTGTGCCACCAGTTCCACCAGATCGAAGAGCGCCTCGCGCGCTGGCTGCTCACCACGCAAGACTGCGCGCATTCGGCGCACTTGGCACTCACGCACGAAGTGCTGGGCCGCATGCTGGGCGTGCGCCGGGTCGGCATCACCAATGCTGCCACGGCGCTGCATGCGCGCCACCTGATCGACTACCGCCGCGGTGTCATCACCATCACGGATCGCCTGGGGCTGGAAAACGCCGCCTGCGACTGCTATCGCGCCAACCGACGCAGCTATGCCGAACTGATCTGCTGACATGCGCCGGCTGGAGAAACTCTCTTGGCCTGCGCGAGTTGCACCCGCGCAACTCACGGGCGCTCGGAGATTCACTCGTCAGCAGCGCCGCGGAGCTGATCCAGCGTCTACGAGGGCGCCGTTTGGAAGCATTCAGCACCCGCCGGCAATCTTTTGGCATGTCGTCCTCCTGCCTCATGACAGGGACGCGGTGGGCAAGCAGCCGGTCGCTGGCCCGGGCTGCGTCTTCAGCCGAAGATCTTGGAGAAGACAGCCGGGCGCTTGCCCCACCACGGCTTGCCTTTAACCACGATTGGCGCGTACCCCAGCGATTCACCGAAGTCCGCGATCACCTGTCCCACGCCTGGGCCAGGCCGGTGGCGCGGCGCGTCTCGCGCGCGAAGTGCCATGTACAGAATGTCGAGGTCGCCCGCGCACTCCAGCACCACTTGCTGCAAGCGGGAGCTGCTTTCGGCCGGCGCGTCGGCAGCCTCGGCGCCTACCGCCGAGCGCAGCCGGGCCGTGAGAGCTTTCAGCAGGTCGGACCAATCTTCGATTTCGTCACGACCGCGGATGGGTGGCAGCTCCGTCGACAGCGGCAGGGACCCGAGATGATGAGGAAAGCCAGTGAGAGCGGAGTAGATCATGTGGGCCCAGGAGGGAGCGCAGCGCCAAGCTGGTCTTTCGCTTCTAGCCCCGATCACCGGTCGTGTCTGTGCGGAGACTCACATAGCGGGCTTGAAAGGCGGCACCTGGCGAGAGCGCCTAGTCCGCTCAATGCGGCTTGAACAATGTGGCGGCGCAAGGAGCCCCTCGCGGCGCAAAGGGCGACCCCCCCAAGGCCTGCTGAAGCGAATGGAGCGGAGGTTTGTCGAGCGACGAGGACTCTCAGTCCCAAAATCGCCTGTGGTCGCCTTGGTTGTGAATCGTGTGGTTCCAAGCGGTGGCATTGCTGCCTTTGCCGCTGTCCTCCTTCTCTTTCACGCCTGAATGAGGCGCCTAATGAAGGGTTGCGCCGGGATCCGGTGCGACGGACTTTCGGTTTTTGGCGAGACGACGGCCGGCGCGGCGTGTCGCGCGGTCCACCGTCGCCTGCAGCCATCTCAGATGGTTGGAGAGGCGGTTGATTCTTGCAACCAATCCGAACGCATTGCGAAGGTCACTGTCCAGTACCAAAACGCCGACCGAGTCCAAGGGCCTCGCGGGGGCAGCGGGATCCGTCAAATTGACAAGCTCGTGGAAGCTCGTCGCTACGTCTTGGGCGATGATTTCCAGTGATTGGATCGCCTGTCCAACTTCAGTATTCCGGTTCGTCATTTGTTCCCTTAGCGGAGTGATGAGAAGCGACTTCTGGCGCTTGCTCGTCCTGCGTATGCTGCGCTCATATGTTCCTTTACGCGCTGTTTATTTGAGGGGATGGAAGCTCAGCCGCGCGGGGGGCTTCAGTGGAAGGCTTCTTGCCGTGCTAAGTTGCGGCTCGATCCGGTCACGCACAGCGGGATTGGAGTTCTGCCTGGGCCGCTCGCATAGAGTTCACCATCATCAATGCCGACCCTGAGCGTACGAACGAGACGGAACTAGACGAAATCACGCAGCGCTTGGCGGAGATGCGGATCTTTGCCCCCACGTGCCTTCATGACGGCTCTGAAGCGCTCGCCAATGGCAGCCGAGGTCGACATGCTCGCCAACTCCATCCCATGATCGGCGTTCTTCGCACCGTGGGCTTGTAGTGGCAACGGCTACTTGGCCAGCGCCAACGTGCCTTTCATGATGGATGCGTGGCCTGGGAACGAGCAGAACCAAGCATGGCTTTCTCCGGCCGTGGCGGACTTCACGTACATCCGCATCGAAACCGGGTTCTGCTATCTGGCGGCCGTCATCGCTTGGCGAATAGTGAATAGCAATGGCTTTAAGTGCGGCTATGACTGATCGCCAGTTCTAAGTATGGACGAGAGGGCGGGCCAGTTGCATGAGGCCCGCCCCCCAGGTTCAGCTTCCTCCGAATACCTCGATCTCGACGCGCCGATTCGGCGCCAGGCAATCGATGAGCGCCGCTCGCGCTGTCTGCGCGCATTGCACCTTCGGCTCGGACTCGCCTTTGCCTTGCACTTGCACGTTCTGCGCTGCTATGCCGGCTTGCACCAGATAGTCACGCACCGTGTTCGCACGCGCCAGCGAGAGCGCGTTGTTGTAGGCATTGCTGCCGAGGCGATCTGTGTGGCCCGTGATCCTGACGGCATCCACCGACTTGACACTGCTCTTGATGTCGCCTACCAAGGCATCCAGTTTGCGCCGGCCCTCGGGCAACAGATCGGCCAGGGAGCTGCCGTCGAAGCGGAAGAGGCCGTCGGCGCCGAGCGTGATCTTGCGCGGCGCGGCAGGTGGTGCCGCAGCGGGCAACCGTTCGGCCACCGGCACTGGCCGGGCCGCGAGCACGTCGCCGCAACCGGCGGGCAGCCAATGGAAGGTCTGCGCCTTGTAGTTCTTGTCGAAGATCGCCTTGTACTGACAGGTGGTCACACCGCCGCCGGCCTTGCGAAAATGAAAGATGTAGTCCCACTCGCGCGGGTTCGCCAAGCCCTCGCGAAAGTGCGGTCGGCCGAGCAGGTCGTAGAGCTGGTCTTTGCTCATGCCCGGCGCTACCGCGCGCAGGTTGTCCAGGTTGGGGAACGTGCCTTCCTTGAGCCAGGCGTCGCCGTCCGCGTTGGGGAAGACCACTTCCGTGGCCTTGCCATCGTCGGTGATGCCCTTGCTCACATACGAGCCACAGCCCTGCAGAACCAGAATGGCGGCGGCTCCCAGTGCGGCGGCCGAGAAGCGATGGAATTGGGTTTTCATGATGATGTTGTTCCTCTTTGATGTCGTCGGCTTACCAATGGAAGCCCGCACCGGCCGCCACACCGATCTTTCCGCGCGAGTTGGCCGAGCCGCTGAACTTCACGACCCAGCGGCCGTTGTCCGACAACTTGGAGACACCGAGTGCAAGCGCAGCCTGGCCGTCGAAACCCGCAACGCCCGCGGATACCATGCTCTTGCCCGGGATGTAGGCCTGCGGCATGTTGGCCATCGCCATCGCACCGGCGGCGCCTGCGCTGGCGTCTTTGGCAATGCTGCGGATCTCGCCGCCCAGGGAGTTCACGCGCGCATCGGTGTATGCGTTGGCCCCGGCGATGCCGGCGTTCAGCTGGTTCACGTTGACCGCGTCGGTACCGGCCACGCCGGGCGCCACGTTGTGGACCGTGACCGGGCCAGTCGCATTGCTGCCACCCATGCTCACGCTGTTGTAGTTGATTGAGCCGTCGGGGTTGGTGTCGTACTTGACTGTCGATTGGTCGATGACCGCCACGGTGCCTTGCACCCCGCGCAGCTGCGATACATTGACCGCGTCGCTGTCAGCCGAGCCGGCGGCCACGCCGGTGATCTGGCGGAACTGCCCGTTGGCCGCATCGCCTACCGACACCGCCGCCAGCGTGCTGGTGGTCGCGCCAATGGCGGTGCGCTGCGAATCCGTAGCGGTCGGCGGCACATAGCCGGCCACACCCGGACCGGTAGCAGCCACCGACCCCGCGCCCAAGGCCACGCCGCCGGCTTGCGTCACGTTGCTGCCGGCGCCGAGCGCGATACCCTGAACCGCGGCCGCCGATGACTGCGTGCCCAACGCGATGGAATCCGCCAGGTGCGAAGTCGCACCCTGCCCAATCGCAACGCCGCCGGGCGCGCTCTGCTGCACCACGGCGCCGTTGCCGATACCCACGCCGTTGTTGCCATTGACTACGGTCTGCGGGCCGACTGCCACCGACTCCGCTCCGATCGCCAGCGAATCCGCCGCCGTCGAGTTGGCGTGGAAGTACTGCGTCGGCGTGACCGCGAACGACTGCAGCGCACCTGACAGTTGCCGCACCGTGACCGCGTCCTGCGACTGGGTTCCGTCAGCGACGTTGGTGATCTGGCGATACGTGGTGCCGCTGCCCAGCGACAATGCGCCCAGCAGGGTTCGGTCTGTCGTGTTGTAGTTGATCAGTGAACTGCCTGCCGGAATGCTGCCGGTCGCGGGTGCGACGGCCCGGTCGGAAATGGCGCCGTTACCAAGCGCCACCGAGCCGTCCACCATCGCCTGGGTATCGGCACCCAGTGCCAGGCTGCTGGCACCGGTCGCCTGTGCCAGGCTGCCGGCCGCCAGCGCGTACTCGCCGGTTGCTTGGGCGCGGCGCCCCAGCGCCGTCGAACGAAAGCCCGAGGCGACGGTGCTGACGCCCACCGCGGTGGAACCAGTTTCGGTTGCCTTGGAGTCGTAGCCCACCGCGGTGGCAAACGACTTGCCGGTTGCTTGGGAAATCATGCCCACTGCGACGTTGTAGTCGCCCACTGCGTCCGAGGCGTCGCCGATTGAGATTGCGCCGTTGCCTGAGGAGTTCGACGCGCCGCCGATGGCGATGCCAAGGCGAACGGAGGCGTTGCTTCCCACGCCGATCGCGATCGTGTGCTGAGCGGTAGACGAACTGTTGGTGCCCACGGCAACCGTATTCACGCCGGTGGCGTTGGCGCCGAAGCCCGCGGCGAAACTGCTCTCGCCGGAGGCCGTGGTGTTCTTGCCTACCGCAATTGCGTTGGCAGCTTTCGCGCCGTCGTTGATCTCGTTGGTGCCGCCGGTGGAGGCAACGCTGAAGTACTTGACCTTGTTCGCCTCCACAGTGACGCCGAGATTCTCGATCGCAGCGTTGGTCTGATACAGCTGACTGCCGTTGATCGCATCGGTGCTGGTGCTGCTGATGCGGCCCGCTGCCACATTTGTGATCTGCCGTTCGGCGCCCGCTGCGCCCACGCTCACAACATCCCCCGCAGCCGGTGTACCGCCCGCGAAGTTGTAAATCGCGCCACGGATCGTGGTGCTGGCCGTCGGATTCGATGCAGCCACCGCGGAGCCGTTGCCCAGCACCACCGCGCCGTCCAGCCCCGTTGGCACCGTCACGTTGTTGCCCATTACAAAGGCGTTGTTGGCAGTGACGGTGTTGTTGTTGCCGAAGGCGTAGGAGCCGGTGCCGTTCACCGTGTTCGGATCGCCGAAAGCGCCCGAGTTGTTGCCGTTGACGATGTTGCCCGTACCCACGCTGATGGACTGCAGGCCGTTGGCGCTCGCGCCCGTACCGACGGCAATAGCGTTGGTTCCGGTCGCTTTGGCGCCGCTGCCGAAAGCCAGCGTGTCTTGCGCGCTGGCGAGTGCCGTGTTGCCGATGGCCACGCCGGAGACCGCGTTCCGCGCTTTCGAATTCGAACCTATGACAACCGCGTTTGTCGAAGCTGCATCAACGGCGAGAAACAAGTTGCCACCAATCGCAATGCTGCCGTCGGCCTCTGCTGTGACTTGGTTGCCCAAGGCGGTTGAGTTCACCCCCTTCGAAACGCTTAGATAGCCGAGGGCGGTGCTTTCCAGCCCGCTCGCGTTTGCCTGATAACCGATGGAAACGGCTTGGAGGTTGGTGGCATTGGCCCCGGCCCCGATCGCGATGCTGTTGTTGCCGCTCACATTGGCTCCGGTACCGAAAGCCAAGCCATTGGTCACGCCTGTGGCAACGTTGGCTTCTGTGCCGAAGGCCAGCGTGTCCACGCCAAAGGCGGTGGCTCTGGCGCCAAGTGCAATCTGGCGATTGCCGGTGTTCGTTCCAGTGGTTGCGCCGTTGCCGATGGCAATGCCGCCGTTGGCGGCGGCATCGGCCGCGGTGACATCGTTCAGAGAGTCGGCAAAGGCGCCCGCGCCGATGGCAATCGACCCCGCCCACGCTCTGGCCGGATTGAAGCCGGCCATGTTCGAAGAGAAGGTGATCGCGCCACCAACGCCAGTGTTCACGCCGCTGTCGGCGCCCTGGGGTCCGGCATGGGCGCCGGAAAACAGCGCCATTCCTGCCGCCAAAGCGATGGCATCCCTGCGGCAGCTGCTTGCGACCGCCGCCAAAGAGAGCCTTGCAAGAAGCGTCGACTTTTCCACTGCGCGCGCGCCCTCAGCTGCCGGGCCGCCCGCGAGTACGCACGACGAGGCCTTCTTGCCCCGCCCCGACGTGATCTCGGACGCTGCAACCCAGGCGCCGAGTGCTTCATTCCAGATGCTGCGGTATGACTTATTCATTACTTCTCCTCAATTAATCATTACGGGGACTGCGCCGCATTGGGCGAATTGAAAACGAGCAGTTGATGCCAATAGCTATTCCATCGATTACGCAATTCGTATCCATTTGGCCTTCATCTATTCATAAAAACCCTTTGAAACATCCGTAAAACTATTTGCCTATTTGTGGTGGAGATGGCGTCTCTCCAAGGCGATCTTAAAAGATTGTTAACCAATGAAAATATTCGTGTTGTGAATTGGAGTCAATGAAAATCCGAATGTGACTTTCTTCACGATTTCATTATTTTTATTGATCGGAATTTTCTAATTTTTACCCCTCGTCAATAGGTAATTAAAAGTTACTAAAAACTCAAATGAAGACGAGGGAGATACGGCCAGCTTTAGCTAAAAGGGCTTAGGACGTTAAGAAGAGTTGCTTATGTGGAAGAACATGGGCGTGCGGAATTGGCCGTCACCTGCTCAGCTCGGCCGAAAACGGCCGCCGGAGCCTGGGTCAAGGAGTCGCAGTTTCGGGAGGCGTGCAAGCGCGCACGAGCGGCGGCCGAGGCGCAGCACGCCGGCCAGAGAGGAGCAGGCACATGAGCAATCTAGACGCCACCATCGTCACGGCCTATCGCCGGCTGAGACCGGGCGGCGCCGACGCGTACGCAGAGTAGCTACTACACGACAGCACTGCTGAGCGCGGCGCGCGTGCGAAAGGGCGGGGCGGACTTCGGGACAGCCTGTTGCGGCTGCACGGCATGGCACATGCCGTGCTCAGCCGCGCAGGGTTGTCGGTCCCTGCGGGCCAGGGAAGTCTGCCGGAGCTAGGGTTGTTCGACACATGCCCGTGCGACACGAAGGCGTCAAGCCCGATCGGGGCTTGAGGGCGGGTGTTGGACAAGCCTTAACCAAAGAGACGCTCGTGGTCCTCCCAATGCGGCCAGTTGCTCTAGGCCTCGACGACTGCGGACCGTGGCCGCCGAATGATTGTTGTCGGCGCCCCCAATCGTTGCAGGACGAAGCACGGCTGCTCTGACAGCGCGTAGAACCCCTCGTTCCATGGCGCGGCTCCGAACCTTTCGAGAAGGCTCGCCATCAGCGATTCGTTAAGACGGTCGCGTTTGCTCCGGGCTAGGTAAGAGCCGGCGTCTTCCTGGGGCAAAGGCGAGCCCACTTCACCGAAAAGCCACTTCCCGTCTTCCTGCGCTGCATACACCGACCGCTCGACCACAGTCGCCTTTACCAAGCTTCGATGTGTGAACGCTGCACCAGGCTGAGTCGTCGTCGTTGAATCGTGGGCGTCCCAGTGGATGGTGGTCAGACCGTGATTGGCGGTGACGCAAAAGCAAAGCGAGTCGTAGCCGCTGCAGAGAAAGCTGTTGTTCCAGAGGACGGTCCAATCAGAGTGCGTGGGCAGAACCAGGAGGTGGGTCGGCACGTTCGCAAATTCTGTGGCCGCTCCAAACGCCGCGTCCAAATCGGCGTAGTGGAACCAAGCCTTCGTCAACGTCTCACCGCGAACGAAGCGGGTTACTTCCGCCTCTACCGCTGCCGCCACTTGGGGCGCCGTTCCTCGCACCAAGTCCAATGATTGGGTGGTCGGCCACCATCGCTGGAGGGGTTCGCTGCGCAGCATATTTTCAAGAAATGGGGATGAATGTTCGTCTTGGCGACTGTAGCCTCAAGCAAAGTCGGTGCAAGAGCCCGATGCAGACCTGCAATCCGCTCGCATGCGGAAACCCGTTATGGGCACTCGTACCCGGCCCACCGTCTGCGGTGTTTTTGCGGCGCTCAAGGCATCCATGTTCTAGCTGCTGTCGCAGGCCGCGTCCAACTTCAATCCTCGGGCTCGCAGCGCAGTTTGCAGCGTTGCGCTTTCCTCTGGAGCAAATCCATCGAAGTAGATCTGCAGCGTCTTTCCGCAGCTGAGAAATAGTTCTTTTTCCGGTGCCGCCCAAAGCTGGACACCATGTCCAACCGCCGCTGCAAGAAAAGCGAAGGCTTCTTCTGGCGATATCAGGCCGATCTCCTCGCCTTGATTGCTCCAGCCCGTGATCTTGGCGCTGATGGGATGCTCGAACCTCCATCCCAATGAGCGCAGGGCCTCAAGCAGCTGTGTGCAGCTCGCCGCGGGGAGGTGGGCAATCTCTTTGGTCATGGACAGAAATCGTAGCGGCTATGGTGCAGCGCGAAAGGTGATCACAAGGAGAAGAATTTCCAGAAGACTGGCGAATGTTGACATCCTCGCCGCCACGCCCGCGTACAACGACTCCTCAAACACAGGGAGTTCAAGATGGGTCAGATGGCTGTCATGGTGAGCGAGTCGGGACCTGGCGAGCTCCGCTTCCCGGTCTTGGGTGCGGTGGACGGTCCGAACGGGCCGCTGAGCTTTCGGCCATTCGTGGCCGATCAGACGGCGCACCTCAGCGAAATGGAGGCGTGGATCGCCGGTGCGTGCGCAGTCGCCGACTACCGAGTGCGTCCGATCGCGCGTCCGAAGGAAGGCGCCGAAACGGCGCCAATCCAGCCGGCCCCATGAGGGCAAGGTGGCCGTCGCGAACGGCATGCCCGAGAGCTTCGTGAACAAGTTCAAGCGCGACTACGTCAGTCGCATGGACCTTGTCGACGCGAGAACGGTAATGGCGCAGACGGCCGCCGCCTTCGGAGGGCAAGTTGGCGGCCGAGGCATCCTCAACCGGAATACCGACAAGCCTCTAGTGCGTTGACGCCGAGAGCGAGTTGCGTGGGACGGATCGGGCCTGCATGGGCGTCGCTCGCTCAGGTTGCACAGTTCGATCATGGCGGCGGAAGCGCGCTTGCCTTGCCGAGCTGACATGCAACATCGCTCGAAAGCTCTGCAGTCGCTTGTGAAGGCTGCCACTGGTTCTTTCCAGTCATGCGGGGCTCAGCACCATGGCAATCAGTGACAGATGCGCAGGGTAGTAGGCGTAGAAGACCCATCGACAGCGGCGCAACGGAATGTCGACATGCCGGGCGCCCAAGATCAAGGGCAGGGCGGCCAGCGCGGAAAGGTTGCCGTTGACGATGGCGAGCGAGGCTGTCGCCAGGGCCCACAAGAGCATCCTGACCCCATCGGGACGGCGCGCGAACCCCCAGGCGGCGAGGCAGCAGAGCAGTGCGGGCCACCAGAACTCCACCAGCGCACCTCCTATGAGAATGGCGATCAATGCCGCGACACGCGCCACCCCGCCGTCGCATTCGAGGAGCCAAACGATCAAGGTTGCCAACCAGAGCGTCACGAGTATGTTCAACGGCCACCAGCCGACAAGGCGAACGAAAGCGGGTGTCGCCAGCAGCGCGAAGATCGCCAGCCGTCTCATGACGCGCAGATGCATCCCGGCTCGCAACGCGCCGGGCCGCGCCAGGTTGGCCATGAGGACGAAGCCAAAGAGCGGCATCACCATGCGCCCCAGTGCATAGAGCGTGGGGCTCGCGTCCTGCAGCAGGTACTTGTTGACGTGATCGCCGGTCATGAGCACCAAGCCGACCCATTTGAGCGCCTCCAGGGAGCCGTCCGAGATCGACCAGGCCGTCGCGGGCGCTGCGGGCTTCGCCAGGGAGGGCATCGACAAGCCCTCGCACACGTGGGTGGTTTTTTCGGAACTTCTTCGCGCCTTCACTTGCCGGCCGTCGTTCGATGGTGTGGTCCCGCGCCGCCTAGACGCGCTCATGGCCGAGCGCTCCTCGGTCTCTGGCCGCGCGCCGGCGCACATACACGGGTGCGGGATGCGGGCGGCGATCCGGGAGATGGATCGAATGGCCTTGTGCCAGCGCGTCGGCGATGCGTTCGCGGATCAGTTGCACCAGCCGCTGCTGGGAGTCCCGATCTCTGGACACGCGCGTCGCGTACTGCTCGGCCAACGCCAGGCCGGCAGCCGCGGCGGCCAGTTGTGGATGCTGACGACGGATCTCGGGGGACACCGTTTCGCAGCTTCGTATGCGCATCGCGCGCTCGTCCATGGCGCGAAGGTAGTCCGGTGTCTCGATGCGCCATACGGCACGCTGCGTGACGATTCTTTTCTCTCCAGTTAGCTCGCCCTGCGCATTGCGCTGCGCCACCAGGACTTTCACCGGACGCGCGCCGTGCCTTGTGAGGACCACCTGTTCTCCGAGGCGAGGTTGCGAAGCGGATTCCGCGAGGGCGCGTTCGAGGTCCGAACCCCAAACCGTGCGATCGCCAGTCTCGGTGCGGACCCTCACGTAGAAGGACATGCGCTGCGCCGGATCGAATTGGTAGGGTGCGGCGGCCGCTGCAACCAGCATCCCTTGAACGGTCGACCCGGGGGCCGTGCGCGGCGATCGATGGTCTTGCGGCATCTCCGTCGGATCTGGCGCGGCATCGTGGGCCCCGCCGCGGCCGCGTGAACCATCGCGCGCCATCGCTGCCCCGCGTTCCTCCGGTGCTGTCCGGGTTGCCGGCGTCTGAGCGGCGCCCATTTCACGCGATGGTGGCGATTGCTTCAAGGCACGCTGCATCTGGAGAATCTCGGCCTCGGTCGGCTTGTACCCTCGGACCTCGATGCCGCGCAACGCGGCTTCGCGCCACATGCCCTGCCGGAAGCTCTCGGTGCCTTTGACGGTGAGGGCCCGCCAGCCCCGCGCCTCGGCGATTGCCACCACGCCGTGCAGCACCTCGCGGTTCTCGGTCCGCACGCGGATGCGGGCGCCGTCGTCGATGAAGGCGAGGGTGCGGTCCGGAAAGAAGTACCGGTTGTCGACGCGCAGGTAACGGCGTTCGATGGCATCGGGCACGCGGGGACGGCCGCGTCCCGCCTGAGGCGCTGCGCCCTGGACGGCGCCGGCCTCGTCCTGCGAGGCAGCGCTCGCGCTGCCGGACGGCTGCGGGCTTCCGGAAGGTTGGTCTGTGGACATCGCGGCTCCTTTCGCATGCGTGCTGTTCGGGGTGCCCTGGTTTCAGACTTGAGCGGAGGGCGTCAGTCCAGGATGTGCGCCATGAACTCGTCGGCATGGCGCTTCAGGTCCTCCTCGCTGAGCTTCTCGGTGGGAATCTCCACGTCATCGAAGTCGAATGAGAAATCGTCCAGCTGCAGGTCGTCGGCGACCGCGTCGCCGCCCGCGGTCGCGGCCATTGGGTTCGCTGGTGCCGGCCCACCGCCTTTGGGCGTGGCGCCAGTGGTGAATCCGGAACTCATGCCAGCGGCGTCTTGCTCGTCATCGGTCACGGCCGGCCGAACAGGCGCGAGGATGTCACCGCGCCTGCCCACATCGAGCTTGGGCACCGGCGGCGGCGGCCGTTCGCGCGGCGCGAAGAACCTGTCGCGAAAGTAGAGGACACGGTGCGCCAGCACCGGCCGAAGGCCTTCGTGGAAGAGAAGCATCCGGTCCGTCCCGAGCTCCTTGACCTCCTGGGGCAGCAGCAAGCGCCGCGGCTGCTCGCTGATGCTCACCGTCGGCGCCTTGCCTGCGCCACCCCACATCGGGCGACTGACGTTCTTCTGCCGGACGGTGTAGGTTCCCAGCTCGCGCGAGATGGCTTCGGCGTCCTCGTACTCCTTGGGCGGGAACACGATGCGTGCGGCCAGCATCTTGCGGATCGACTTGGCGCCCTCGATGCCGTACTTCTCGACCAGCTGCGAGTGGGCCTGCACGATGACGACGGTGCGCACGTTGTAGCCCGGCAGGAAGGCCGTGGAATCGGCGATGACCGGGATGCGCCCGAGCGCCGCGAACTCGTCGAGCATCAGCAGCAATTGGTGGCGAAGCTGCGGGTTGCTCTCGGGAAGCTCGCGCGTCTGAAGCCCGATCGCCTGCTGGAAGAACAGGTTCAGCAGCGGCTGCAGCCGGGCGATATTGTCGGGATTGATCTGCACATAGATCGAGATCGGACGCTTGCGCAGGTCCCGCAGGTCGAAGTCGTTGGCCGAGGTGGCCGCATCGATCATCGGGTTGAGCCACAGGTCCAGGCGGCTGGTGAAGGTCTTGCGGATGCTCGAGGCCGTGGTGGGCGCCAGATCGATCACGTCATAGAGGCTCTGCACCGCTTCCTGCGACAGCGGATAGCCCGCGCGCTCGCAGGCATCGATCACGCGCTTCCAGTGCTTCTGGAAGCCTTCTGCGTCGCTGGCCATGCCCTGGCGCAGCACCTCGCCGAGGGTGCGTGTGGCGCCCGGGGTCTCGAAGAGGTACAGGGCAATGCCCAGGAACAGCGACCGGGCCGAAGAGCTCCAGAAGGGGTCGCCGGCCTGCGGATCGGGAAAGAGCATCGTGCCAATGCGCTGCAGGTCGTCGATGCAGCGGTAGGGCTGCTCGGACACGTAGCCCAGCGGATTCCAGCGTGCCGAGCACTCGCGCTCGGAAAGAGGATCGAACAGGTGCACCTCCTGCCCATGGGCCGCGCGAAAGCCCGCCGTGCGTGCGAAGTTCTCGCCCTTGATGTCGCTGACGATGGTAGAGCCGGGCCAGTTCAGCAGATTGGGGATGACCACGCCGACGCCCTTGCCGCTGCGCGGCGGGGCTTCGAGCTCGACACCTTGCTGGCCGGGCAGCACGAGATAGCGGTTGCCCAGGCGCCCGAGGATGATGCCGTGCTCCTGCAGCAGCCCGGCCCGCGCGATCTCGCGCCGGCTCGCGAACCGGGCCTCGCCGTGCAGCGGCCGGCGACGCGGCAGCATGGCGACGCCCACCAAGCCCAGCACCAGGCCCTGGGATCCCGCCAGCGATGCCACGAGGACGCGGCGCACCTCCGGCCGATCGCCGTAGGCCTGCCAGTAGGCGTGGAGCGTGAGCAGCGTGACTTGCTGCGGCGGCAGTTTCATCGCCATCAGGAACGCGTGGCCTGCGACGTAGACGCCGACGATCACGGCCACCAGCAATGCGACCGCAATCCTGAAAAGGCTAGGCAAGCCGTCGGTTCTTGGTGCCAGGGTCATACCAGATCTCCCGCACGATGCGCCGCAGCCGGCCCTCCCTGCGCTCGCGCGCGCACTGCACGACGATGTCCACGCTCATCTGCGCCAATTCCACGCCGTCGCGCGTGCTCATGCCCTGGCCCGCCTGACTGCGCTTCATCAACTGCGCCAGCGCCACGAAGGCCATCGCCGCGCTGTCCGCATGCACGCTGGTGATCGAGCCGGGGTGGCCGGTGTTCACAGACACCAGGTAGTCGTAGACCTCTTCGCCGGTCCGCAACTCGGACACGAACACCCGGTCGGGGCGCTGCCGCTTGGCACCGGCGAGCAGCTGGCCGGGCGTGACCTCGGCTTGCCCCTGGGCGCCTTGCGAGTAGAAAAGCCGCACATGGTTGGGCTGGTTGCGCAGCGACAGTTCCTTCACGTCCTCGATCGTGATCAGACGGTCCTCGGGTGGCACCTCGAGGATCAGCGCCTTGCCGACCGTGGTCTTGCCGGAGCCGGTGGCACCGGACAACAGGATGTTCTTGCGCCACTGCACAGCACGGCGCAGGAACGGCACGAACTCGCGACATGCGAGAAGCCCCGCCAGTTCCCGGTCCTCCGGTGCCAGGTTGTCCAGATCGGTTGGCCGCAGCGGGCAGGCGGGGACGCTGCATGTCGGCTCGAAGACGCGCAGATCCGCCAGCTCTTCGAGGCTCCAGAGCGTGTGGGACGGACGCCGTATCGTGATCGAGACGGTCCGCTCCAGCGTCGCCGGCGGCAGCACGATCTGGATTCGTTCGCCGCCCGGGAGGGTGGCGGACAGGAGCGGCTCGTTGGCCGAGATGCGCTGGTGCGTGAAGTTGGCCACGAGCTTGGCGATGGCCATGCACCAGTCGAAGCTCGCGAACGGCAACTCCTCGCGCAGCCAGCCCGACTGCCGTTCCACGAAAGCCACGCCGGGCTCGTTGATGCAGATCTCGGTGACCTCGGGATCGTCCAAAAGACGACCGAGCGGACCAAGGAAAAGGACAAGGGACGAGGGCGGCTCCGCGAGTGCCGCGGCGATCACGGAGCCGGTCGCCAATGGCAGTTCGCCGGTGGCGGCGCAGGGGTTGCGCTCAGGGATTGGTTGGGTCGCTTCGAAGCGCATAGACGCTCCTGAAATCCACATCGCGTGCGACCAGGATCTGGATTCGCTCGCCCTGGTTCTTGATGACAGTCGGCGGAATCGACACGGTGCTGCGCAGCACCTCCGTCATGACGTCGCGGCTGCCCTGCGGACCGAGCACCAGGCCGCCGCCGCTGCCGACCCGGGTGCCGCTTTGCTGCTGGGCGGCGATCGCCTGCATCGTGCCGTCGATCACCGAGATCAGGACCGCGGCACCGAAGCGATCCCAGAAGTGGGTGTCGACGAAACCGGGCAACCCGCTGCGCCCCAGTTCGTCGGTTCCGGGGGAGGCAAGCTGGACCACGACGCCGGTCGGGGTGCGCGCTTCGTTCCACACGATGAAGACGCGGCCCTGTCCCTGCCGCGGCGTTCCGCGCTGCTCGCCCACGTACTTGGTGCCGCGCTCCAGCAGCACGACCTTGCCGTCAGCCCCGTAGATGTCGCTGGCGCCGATGCAGGTGGTCATGCCCTCGTAGGTGGAGTCGATGGCGGTCTCCAGCGTGCAGTCGATGAATGCGCCTTTGGGCAGAAGCATGCGCCGTGTGGGCAGGATCTGGGCGAGGACCGCCGGGGTCGGCGTCGGCCGGAGGCTCGCGGCAAGTTGACCGCCGCCGGATGCGGCCGAGCCGGCGCCAGGCGGCTGCAGCGCGCCGAACAGCTGGGACATGCCTGGCACGCCGCCGGCGGGCAGGGCTGCCGGATCTGCGAACGCGTGCTGTGCTGAAATGCCCGAGGGCTGGGCGGACTGCGTGCGCCGAAGCACCGGGGTGCCCAACTGCCGTTCCAGCGCGATCTGCTCGGGCGTCTTCTGCGGGGTGCCCGCGTTGACGGCCGCGGTCGACGGGGCGGGGGGAGTACTGACGATGGGCGGCGCCTCCGGCGGTGTTTTCGGGGGATCGATGCGGCCGAGCGGTGGCACCTTCATCTCGCCGCCGGCGCGTGCCGAGGCCGCCTTTCTCGCGGCCTCTTCGGCCTCGCGGGTCTTGGTGTACTGCGTGTTGTAGTACCAGAACAGGAAGCCGCCGCCGAGGAGAATGATCACAGCCAGCGCCAGGAACCCGCTGATGCGCGACTGGACAGAGCGCTCGCGGTTGACCGACGGCATGGCGCGTTCGCCTCGGATCGTGGCGCGCTCGTCGGCGATGCGGGATGCGGCGCTTCCGGTGGCCGGCTCGGTCTGTCCGGACAGGATCTCCCCGGTGCCGGGGTCGATCTCGGATGCATCGGAATGCGTCGGCGGATCCATTCGGGTGCCGCGGCGAGGCTGGCCGATCCAGGTCACGGCTGTTCTCCCGTCGTGGTGCGCCGCACATCTTCTGCGCTCGTGTGGGGCGGGGTGCGCACGCCGCCGCCGACGAACGACCGGTTGACCACGCAGCCGACCAGGCCACCACGCCGCAGTACGAAGCGACGCGCCACCCGGTGGATCACCACCTCATCCGCTTCGATGCTGAAGTTCAGCAGCGACTCGGATCCGTCATCGTTGCGCACGAACATGGCCGGAAAGTCGGACTGCGCCTGGAAGCGAAGTCGCGTTTGCAAGCCGTCGTCGTGGGCACTCACGGGCTTGAGCGAATCGCTGCCGCAGAACCAGTAGTCGGCGTTGCGAGGGCGATCGGAGGCCTCCTCGTTCAGGCGCACCTCGGTCCGGCGTCGCTCCTGATCCGCCGCCGCGGCACGGGCCTCGTCCTCCGGGTAGGTGAAACGAATCGAATACACCATGCGCTTGGTCGCAGCGCCCGCGGGCGCGACGGAAGACACGAGGAAGTCGAAGTGGTAGGCCCGCCGGTTCGTGAGGAGGGTGAAGTTGGTCGAGGCGCGCGCTTCCTTGGGCTTGATGAAGAAGTGGTTGCGCTCGGCGCCGACATCGAAGGCACCGTTGTCGCCAGCGCCGAGGTTCACGAACTCCTCGCCTTCGGCAAACTGCAGATGGATTTGGTAGCCGACGTAGCCCTGCAAAGTCACGACATCCTCGGGGTTGTAGGCAACCATACGCACCCGGGCATCGACCTTGCCCGCCGGCGGCATGGTCGCGGTTCGGCCGTGCGGCGCGGCAAACGCAAGACTTGCCGCCAATCCGATCGCGAAGGCAGACCTGCGGTGCATGCGCGGGGGCGTCATCGCGCCTCCTGCCTGCTGGGTGCAGCGCTGGCCGGGGCGACTTCGGGCTCGCGGCGATATTCGACGACGCGAAAGCCCAGTGGATTGAGCGATCGCATCTTGTTGTCCGTCGATGGCGGGACATAGGCGAACTCGATCGTGGCGACCCAGTGGCTGGTCTGCTCCTCGCCGGTGCCGCCTGCGCGCGTCGAGCGGGCGAAGCGGACCTGTGCCAGCTTGTCCTTCCCGCTCTCCAGCTTGAGGAAGGTGACCGATCGCACCTGCGAGCGGATGGACGTGCCATCCTTGTAGGCGTTCAGAGGTGAGGCCGGGTTGTCGGCAGCCCACGAAGCGGCCCACTCCTGGTTCAACCGAGGCGAGTTCTGAGCGGCGACCAGTTCGTAGTCCGCCTCCGCGGTGCCGTAGAAGTAACGCTCGCGCGCGATCACGTAGTTTTGCAGCAGGTTGCGAGTCACCACCTGCTCGATGTCGGTCGTGCCCTCGTAGGTGGGAACGACGTCGACGATCCCGCTGCTGCTGTCGACACGGATGAGAACAGGAACGGGCTGCTTCAGCGGCGTGAGTCCGCTGACGGCAGCGACCGAGAGCATCGCGACCAGTGTCGCCGCTGCGGCGACGGTCCAGGCGATCTTGTTTGATCGCTCCGCGCGGCGCGCGCGGTCAAGTTCCCAGCTCTGGGCCTCGCTCAGGTAGTTTTCAAGGGCGGCGTTTCGGCGCATGGATTGCTCCTGATTCAGAAACGCCGTTCGGGATGTTGATCGGTGTGAGCGAACCTTCGCAATCCGGCGGCGTAGGCGGGCGAGTGCCGCATGCAGCCAGCAGAAGGGCCAACAAAGAAAGGATTGTCGAAGGCTTCATCTGCCCGCCCTCCGCTAGCGATTGCGCGACAGGCCCGGCATGACCTGCTCTCTTGGAAGCACGGTGCCGCCGTGACGCGCAGCGCCGACACTAGCCATAGAAGCCACGCCGGCACCAAGACGATTGCCTGCCAAGCGGCGGAACGAATCCCAGCGGCTACGCGGTTCCCGCCGCAATCCGTCCAGCACGCCGCGACCGAATTCGTAGCTGGTGCGCTTGGCCCCGCCCATTGCCCACCGCGCCAGTCCGCTCGCGAGGCCGAATGAACTGAGTGCGATGCCGCTCGCAAGCCCAGCCGCGATAGACATGATCTGGCGCATGACCAGCAGCACCAGCGAAGCACACAGCACCATGTTCAGTGCATCCACAGTCACGATGGCTGCGCCGCGTGCGGCCGTCTGCGCGGCGTAAGAAGAAACGATCTGGAGCATGAGGCTCGCCACCAAAGAGGTTAGGACGGCGACCAGTGCATAGTTGGCCAACTGGGCAATCCACGCCTCAAAAAATCGACGTGTGGCTTCGAAGAAAAGCAGACAGATGAAAACGGGCCCCAAGGCGAGGATCAATGCCAACGCGAGCCTGGACAAAACAAGCAGAAAGAGCGCGTAGACGGCCAAGCCTCCGATGATGAAGTAGACGATGGCTCCAGCCAAATAGAAGCCAAAGTCGCCGTTCAATACACCGCCTTTGTTCCAAAGATTTGAAGCAACGGTCCCGCCTTTGTCCCATATCGCATCAATCACGGACACAGGGCTCGATGCACCTGTGATCTCTGCCGCAAGTTGGACCGGTGCGTTGAAGAAAGTGTCCACGATGACTCCGTTGTAAAGCCAAAGTCTCAGACCTACGCCCAGTACGATCGCGATGAAGAAGATGCGCTTGACCCCCTCCCATATCGGTTCTTGAACTCTTCCGGTCAGGCTGAGGAATCCCCAAAGCATTACGTAGATCGTGGCGAGCGTTACCACTGCAGGCTCAATGACACCGGCCACAGTCGCCGTTTTGGCCGCGAGGTATTCGGTCAATTGCTCGTTGAGCCACGTCCAGAATTGCTGAAAGAACATTGCTCGCCTCGTCGAACTTTTATTTCCCGGAGCCACTAGGAGGCGGCATCGTCGGCTGAAATCGATTCTGGAAGTCCCCATGCTCGGCCCTTGATACTGCCGGCTCGGTTGTTTCGGACGCTCCGCTAGCGGGGGACGCGGCTGGAGTCGAGACCTGCCTCAGGAAGCGATAAACGCCTCCCACGGCAAGTACTGCAATCACAACGATGACGATCGCTGATTTGGACATGACGATTCACGAATTGGGAACAAACCGAGTGTTGAATCCGCCATGGCCTGAGATGACTTGCTCCCGAGTGCGCTGCTGCTGGGCCGCTTCCTCGGCTCTTGCAATCTGATAGAGACTCTGCAGTTTTGTCTGCTCATTGGTCAGCATGTTCTGCTCGGCCTGGATCCTTGCCTGCAGGTCCTGGATCGCCTTGGGGTCCTGTGCGGAAGCGATGCGACTGATCAGCAGTTGCAGCGCCGAGAAACGCTGGCTGGTGTTCTGGTATGCGCTTTGAGTCATCCCGTTGAGCAGTGCTGCCGACTGCCGCCCTTGCTCGACGATCAGCCGCAACTCCGGACTGAGCGCCTCCATCTGGGTTCCTGAGAGGATGCTGTTGGCATGCATGATCGATTGCACCCGGCTGGCTAGCCCCGCATAGCCGGCCGACGTGCCGTTGAGCGTGTTCATCAGCTCGCCATAGCTGGGCGGCAGGTAGTTGCGCGCGAGTTCCGAGGTGGGCAGCAACTGCTCCATGCCGCGACTTCCCGTCATCGCGTTGTGGGTCTGGGTCAGCTGGTCCTTCGATTCCTTCAGTTGGTCGTATTGCTTCTGCATCCCGGAGATCTGCTGCTGCCAGTACATGACCTGCTGAATCAGGTTGGCGACGGCCGTGACGTCGATCACCGGGATGCCGGCTTTCGCATGCAGCGGTGCGAGCGAAGCCGCCACGAGGAGGAGGGCAACAAGGAACTTACGCATGGGAGTTCTCCTGGTGTAAGAGCGAACGGGGAGGGCGGTCGGCCAACGCCTTGCGGAAGGGCGCAAGCCATTTGTCGGGATCCGGTCCGAAGGTCGCGATGCACTCGCGCATGAGGCGGACATTGCTCGTGCGCCCAGAGATGACGTGCAAGGCGTCATCGAAGCCGTGGAGATCGAGCTGTGCGACCACGCTGACATGGTTCTGCTTGATGAGAAATTGCCGAGAGCCAGGCTCGAGTTCCTGCTTGATGAGCGCGAACTCCCTGTCAGTCAGGTTGAAGCCCTGGGTGTACTCGTCGTAGTCCGCCTCCGGATTGGGGAACAGGATCTTCGTGGGCGTCTGTTCCACGATCGCACGCGCAATGCTGGAATCGAGCACATGGCTGGTGCTCTGGGTGAAGGTGGCGATGTTCGCGTTCTTCTTGCGCCAGGTCTCCAGGCCGTTCTTGGCGAACTTCGCGAAGGCCGGGTCGCTCAGGAGCTTGGCGAATTCGTCCATCCAGCACACCAGCGGGCGGCCATCCACCATCCGGTTGACCAGATGAAAGAGGTACATGGTCAGCGGCGCACGCACGGCTTCGTTGTCGAGGAAGTCGGTCACGTCGAAGCCGACCAAGGCGTGCCGGGCCAGCAGCGGAGCCACGTCGTCGCGATCGTTGTCGAAGACCCAGGCATAGTCGCCGCGCTCCGAGGCGCACCATCTGCGAAGGCGCGCGTGCATCCCCTCGGGGTCCGTGATGTCGAGGAAGGCCACCAGACGGGACAGGCGCCTGAACGAGCGTTCGAGCTTCAGGGTGCCATGCAACGCCTGGTCGAGGTCGTCCTCCTGACGGACGCTCAAGGTATCGGTCGGCGTTCGCATGACGAGGCGCCTGAGCCAGTGCCGCATGAACTCGACGTTGTCGGTGACCGCATCGTCGAGCTGCAGCGGATTGCAGCCGGTCGGCACGCCGTTCTTGAGCGGGAGGTACTGGCCGCCCAGCGCTCGCACGAGGATGTGCAGTCCTTCGTCCTTATCGAAGATGACCTGCGTGGCATCGAGGCGATTGCAGATCGCCACCATGCAGAAGCCCAGCAGCGTGGTCTTGCCGGTACCGACCGGCCCGACTCCGGTAATGTGTCCGACGTCGCGGCGACTGCCGCCGTCTGGGCTGCGCGGGTCGCACGCATGCAGCGAGAAGTAATAGGGCGAGCCGGCACGGGTCATGAACATGGCCAGCGCATCGCCCCAGTAGTTGCCCGTCGCCCGGCCGGTCGGGAAATTGTGGAAGGGCGACATCGCGGCGAAGTTGCGGCTGGTCACGGGCGCCTTGCGGCTGCGGTAGCCGAAGTTTCCCGGCAGCTGCGCCCAGAACGCCGCCTCCAGCGCGAGGTCCTCGCGCGCCACGACCATTCCCGTGTCGCCCAGCAGGTAGCGGGCGCGGGCCACGTTGTCGTTGAGCTGCTTGAGGCGGGGCCGGCCTTCGGCCTCGCCGACGCCGTCGTAGGTGTCGGCCAGCACATGCAGGCTGAAGTGGTGGTCGCCCATCACGAAGCGGTTGCTCATCAGGTCGTCCAGCGCGTCCTTGAGCTCCTCGGCCTGCGAGACGGCCAGGTCGCCGGCGGCTGCCATCCGGTGATGCTGGCGGCTCATCATGTCGGTCGCCGTGCCCTTGGCCAGGAAGGTGAAGCTTTGCGTGAACACGAAGGGGAAGGGGGCGGTCAGCAGCGCGCTGAACATGCCCGGCGCTGTCGGCGTGGGGTACTCCTTGATGCCGAGGAATGCCCCGATCCGCGTCTGGGTGCCCGTGCGGTATTCCATGGCTTCGTTGCCGAAGAAAGGCCGGGTGGTGGCCAGGACCTCGTTGAGGGGTGAGCGAGGCAGCGGCATGCGCTGCCATTCCCCGTTGACCAGCAGGCCGTGGAATTCCATCAGGGAGGAGAACAGCACATCCTCTTCGTGCGGCCGATAGATGCCCAGTGCTTCGGGGTCGTAGCGCTCCAGAGCCGCGAGCAGCTCCTGGCGCAGCTTGCCGCAGGCATCGAGGGCATCGCGCAGTTCCGCCTGCGCACCCTCCGGGTCCGCGCGCCTGAAGAGCCGCAATGCGGCGTTGCCTATGCGGGTCGGCTGCGGCCGGAAGACGACCGACAGGTACAGCTCGTTGACCATCAGCCGCTCGCCGGCCATCTTGCGGCGGTACCGCTGCTCGATCTCCTCGGCGAACCCGGGAACCGTCCGCCCGGCCGGATAGGCTGTCTCGCGACGCCGGACCACGTGGGTCCACAGGGCAAGGTTGGGCGAGGCGATGTTGCGCAGCAGGACATTGAGGCGCTCGTGCCAGCCGTTGATGTCATCGTCGTCCGCGCTTTCGAAGCTCGTGCCGGCCAAGCGCAGCGTCTGCACATAGTCGCCCGCGCGCGTCCGGGCCACATGCTCGTCCACATGCGACGACAGCGGGATCATGGTTGCGGCGCCGGCTTCGCGGCGCAGCGTGTGCTCGGAGCGTGACAGCAGCTTCATGGCGATGCCCTGTCAGACCACCGCCACGGGCCAAGTCCGCATGCGGCGGCGCCCCCGCCAGTTGGGCATGTCCAGCGCCAGGGGGCTGTACGAGTTCGCACGCCAGAACCGCAGGTTGCCGCCGAGCATGGCGGGCAGGCGCGTGCGGCCCCACAGCTGCAGCAGGTCGAAGAAGCGCGGCTCGTACAGGCAGACCAGGTAGAGGACCCCGTGGATCGGCACGAAGGCCAGCAGCCACGCGAGGCTCTTGGTCACGATGAATGACTCGGTCGTGACGACGATGTTGAACATCATGGCCGAGTAGGTGACGCCCCAGACCATCGACGGCCGTGTCATGCCGACGAACAGAGGATCCGCAGCGATGCCCTGGTTGCGACTCACGGTTCGCTCTCCCTTACACCCCGAACAGACCCCGGATCCAGGAGACGATCTGGGGGCCGCCGAAGACCAGCACGGTGCCGATCACGACGGCGACCATCCACCACCAGCTCAGGCGGCCGAACCAAGCCATGGCGCCGGAGACCATCACGGCGACCGCCGCCAGCGGCGTCAGGATGGCAACGAGTTGCTGCTGGGTCGCGTTGGCGCCTGTCGCGAACGGGCTTCCGGCCCAGACGATGTCGGCAGGTGCGGCCGCGAGCACGGCGATGAGCAGGCATCCGATCCATCGGGTTCGGACGCCAAATCGCGCTGGGGGCCGGATGTGGTGGATCGAGCATGCGGTCATGGCGTGACTCCAGTGGCCGAGGAAGATCCCGCGGGCACTTGCCCGGACGGGGGCGTGAGAGAAACCGAAGCCGACGGGTCAATGCGCCGGCTGCCGCCGTAGACGTCCCACCAGGGCGTCGGCGCCGCGCGCTTGCCGGCGGGGGCAGGGCCCTTGGTGGCCTGAGCGGCCATGGGCTTGACCGCCGCGGTCTGGGCGGAGGTACGCGAGGTGGACGCGATCTCTCGCTGGATGGCCGCGATATCGCCGAGCGTGCGAACGCGCTGCGCCTCGGCTTCGGTCGCTGCCTGCATATCGGACGCGGCGAGCCGCTCAGCCCTACGGCGCGCGAGATCCTCCAATTGCGCTTGCGACTTCCCGAGCTCTTCGCGAAGGATCGCGATGCGGTCGTGGTCGCGCGCCGCCTGCTGCTGGGGACCGACGACTTGGGATGTGCCGGGCTCTGCCTGTGCCCACAGGGCGCAGGCGTGCGTCGTCAAGCCAGCGACAACAAGCACGGGAGGCCAGGCCGCATATCGGCCTTTGTCGGTCGCGTGCCTGCGTTGAACATCGGGTGCTTGCATGTGGCGCAATGTCCACCTCCGCGCATGCGTGTGTCGACTATTGTTTTTGACAGTGGCATCGCAAAGCGTGGGGCGGCGATATTCGCGAGCGACGCGGCACGGCGATCCATCACGGACCAACGAGGCAGGGCCGCCCTGCGCCGGGATGGCCCTGTCGCAGGTTTCGGCGGCAGCCGCGCAGCGTGCCATGTGGTGTAGAGGACCCGCATGGTTCGCGTCGAGGCCTGAGGAGCAAGTCATGGGCAACGTGGTCATCTTCGGCAACCAGAAAGGTGGCGTCGGCAAGTCGACCCTGGCGGTGCTGTACGCATGCTGGCTGGCCGAGATGCGACGCCAGTCGGTGTGTCTGATCGATCTCGACGCGCAGGCGAACAGCTCGAAATCGCTGCGCAGGTCCTCGGCGATCGTCGAGGCGGTGGAACTTTTCGGTGGGGACATGGGCGCGATCGTCCCGGCCCGCGCGCAGACCATTGCCCTGGTACCGGGCAGCAAGAAGCTGGCCGACGTCGAACTCGCGAGGGCGGAAGTCGTGATTCCCACATTTCGCAGGAACGTGATTCGCCTGGCGCAGGAATTCGACGCAGTCGTGATCGATACGCCGCCAGCACTGGGCTTGCGCATGAGCGCGGCGCTGATCGCCGGTCATGCCGTGGCCTGCCCGATCGAGCTGGAGGAGTACAGCATCGATGGCGTCGCCGACATGCTCAGAACCATCTTTGGCGTCAGACAGCGCTACAACCCGCAACTGCGGCTGGCGGCCATCGTTTTGAACCGGTTCAATCCGCATTCGTTGCGGCAGAAGGCCGCGATGCAGGATCTGGCCTTGAACTTCCGGGAGTTCGTGATACCGGCACGGATCTCGACCCGCTCGGCCATTCCCGAGGCGCTGGCCGCGGGCGTGCCGGTGTGGCGATTGCCCAAGAGCGCGGCCCGCGAGGCGAGCCTCGAGGTGATGCAGGTGTTCGAGTTGCTGCAGCAACGCATCGACGCCTCGAGCATGCCGGTGCCTGCGGACGAGCAGCCATGAATGCGCCCGACGGGCTGGACCTGAGTGCGCTGTCGCAGTTCAGGGCGGCTGATCTGCTCACGGGCGAAGCGGCCTCTGCGGGCCTGGGCACACCGATGCAGGTGGCGCTCGACCGCATCGACTTCGACCCTCGCCAGCCCCGCCGTCGCATCCGTAGCGAACGCATCGAGGAACTTGCCGCATCGATCCAAGAGCATGGCGTGCTGGAGCCGGTATCGTTGCGACGCCATCCCGAACATGCGGACCGATACATCGTCAACCGCGGCGAACGCAGGGTGCGCGCCGCGCGCCAGGCAGGGCTCGCCACAGTCCCGGCATTCGTGGACGAGCGGGTCGACCCGTTCGCCCAGGCCGCGGAGAACCTGCACCGCGAGGACATGTCGCCATTTGATCTGACTTCCTTCATCGCCGACCGGGAAAAGGAGGGCCATTCGCGCGCCGAGATCGCGCGCCGCCTGGGCAAACCGCGTTCCTTCATCACCGAGGCCGCTCGGCTCAGCGACGCACCGCCGCAATTGCGGCAGGCGGTGGAGGACGGGCGGGTCGGCGGGGACGTGCGATTGCTCTACGAGCTGGTGGCCATCGCGAAAGATCGCCCGCATGAACTTGAGGAACTGCTGGCGCGGGGCGAGCCGATCGGACGTGCGCAGGCAAGACATCGCCCGCCGCCGTCCCAGTCCCTCCGCGGCTCGATGCCAGCGGCGCCCGGGAGCGGCCTTGCCAAGGTCATCAGCGCCGGCCGCACGGTGCTTGTGGTGGAGCACGGCGGACGGCGCGGATCGCTGCGCGTCAAGGCGAAGGACGGCGACGTCGGAGAGGTCCGCTTCGGCGACGGCACGCGTGCCTTGCTGCCGCTGGCGGACTTGCGGCTGGTGTGCTGGGCCACAGAAGATTAGGGGTGCGGCGGCCGTCGGTTGACGAGTTTTGGCGCCTGACGTGCGCGCGTCGTGGCGGGCGGTCCGGCGACGGGCAGTCGCTGTTGCGCCGGGAAAGGCCTACGCCTGCTAGGCCGCGCCTGCACTTTTCATCGTGGCGAGCCGCCGCCGGTATTCGCGCGGCGTCATCTGCAGGTCGCGAACGAAGGCTCTGCGCATCACCTCCTGGGACCCGTAGCCGCATTGCCCAGCGATGGTCTTGAGGGGAAGTGGGCTTGTCTCGAGCAGGCGGCGGGCGGCGTCGAGGCGCATCTGCTGTACGCCACGCCCGGGCGACAGACCCGTCGCGCGTTCGTAGAAGCGTGCGAAGGAGCGTGCGGACATGTGGACCTCCTGCGCCAATCGGGCGACGCTGAGGTTCTCCTGCAGATGCGCCGCGATCCACTGATGCAGCGTGCCGATGCGCGCATCGATCGCGGGCGGCTCGGTTGACATCCGGCGACGGCGTGGCATGCCGTAGCGACGGCGGCGTGGTCCGGCAAGGCGCGTGGCGAGCATGTCCGCAAATGCAGCACCTCGGTCCTCCGTGATCCACGACAGCGCCAGGTCTTCCCCCTGGCCCGGTTCGATGACCCGCCAGCCATGCGCTTTGGTGCAAGCCGCGGACAGGTCTGCGCCCTGCCCACGGCGCGGCGCCGGCGGTGCGGCGCGGCCTTGTCGCCGCACGGCGTGGACGTCTGGCGTACGCGGCAGCAAAGCTCGGGCACCCAGGACGGCGCAGCGGCTCAGCTGCCTCCGGTTCCAGGAGAGCCATTCGCGCAAACGCCGCCCGCCCGCCGGTCCAGCCGAGCCCGGATCGGGCTCGCCACTGATGAAGAGCGTGCTCGCCCGACCGACGAGCCGGTGCGGCAATGCACGCGTCGAGAGTGCCACACCACTTGAACTCAGGGCCTGGCCGCCCGTCGCCGAGGCCAATCGAACGTCGTAGCCGGCGAGCTTGCCGCGCGCCCTGCGCAAGGCGGCATTGGCGGCCTTGAAGACCGCGAGCATGCGGATGATGTCGAGAAGAAGGAATCCGGGAAGTAGCAGGAACCAGACCTTGTGCATCATGAGGAGCCACCGTAGGGAGGATCAATCCGGAATCTCACGACGCTGCGCCGCACCGCGCCAGTGCACGAAGGGGAGCTCGCGAGATTGGCAGAAATGGTGGTGAATTTTGCCTCCGGGCTCGGCCATGCGCTCCTAGACTGTCGCACCCTTGCCTCCATCACATGCTGAGTGGCCGCCGGGGGCGAGCAGCAGGCCGGCCCGGCGCGGGTCGGTTCAAAGGCTGAAGCCGCTGGTCTTCTCTTCCTGGCGGACTCCACACCGGGAGCCTCGACGGTACTCGCGAAAAGGGCGGGGTTGCCGACGACACAGGAAGCGCACCTATGAACGATTGGACTCAGGATGTTCTTGGTCGGTTGAGCCAGGCCAGCGAGCCTTCGGAGGTGCTCGCGCAGATCAGCGTGGCAACCAGGCACCTCGGCTTCGAGCACTGCGCCTACGGGCTGCGCACGCTCGTGCCCTTCACCCGACAGAAGACCTTGATGTTCAGCACGTACGACGAGCGGTGGAACCGCCGTTACATCGATGCCGGATACCTCCAGATCGATCCCACGGTCGCTCACGGCGTGCACAGCGGCACGCCCGTGGTCTGGAACAACGAAGTCTTCCGGAACGCCCCACAGATGTGGGACGAGGCGCGCTCGTTCGGCCTGCGCTTTGGCTGGGCGCAATCGGTCTTCGAGCCCGATGCGCGGGTCGGCATGCTGACGCTTGCCAGGTCGGGCGAACCACTGACGGCCGCGGAGATGCTCGCCAAGGACCCCTTGCTGCAGTGGCTGGTGCATACCGCCCACCGCGCGTTCTGCCGCCTTCTGGGAGGCAGCCCGCTCGAGAGGATCGAGCCGCTGAGCGGACGACAGGTCGAGGTGCTGCGCTGGACGGGTGATGGCAAGACGAGCGATGCGATCGCATCCATTCTTGGCATCTCGAAACCCACGGTCGAATTTCATCTGCAGAACGCCATGGCCAGATTGGGTGCGCCCACCAAGAGTTCGGCCGCGGCGTTCGCTTCACGGCTCGGGCTCCTGAACTGATTGGAGGGCCGCAGGGGGCGCGCCAGCCCGGCTGCAGGGGACTCAACCGACCGCGTCGGCGTGCCGGTGTTGGCGCGGATGCCAGTTCGTGTCCACGTCGATGAAACAGGCAAAGAGATGCTGGCCCTCGATCAGCACCGGCGGCGCCGCGCGGTGCACGGACAGGCCCGCGCGGCGCAGGATGCGCTCGATGCCCAGTGGCGAGGCGCTGATGAGCCGCCGTCCTCCCTGCTTGGCAACAGTCCGCATCGCGACGCTCAGCATGTCGAGCGCGAGCGACCAGCCGTGTGGACTCTCGCCCGCGCTGAGCCGCATCCAATCGGCAGCGGCGAATCGCGACAGTTCCCAGACGTCAGGCGAGCACGGCGCGGGCGTGTCGCCGAGCAGTTGAGGAAAGACACTGGCGAGCAGATAGGGCCGGTGCGTGGGCAAGAGGCGGCTCGTGCCGACAATCTCCCCGTCCGTATTGCGCGCGATCAGATAGATGGTGTCCTTCCGGTCAAATTCGTCCAGCTCCAGCCGGCCGCGCGTATCGAGCTTCCAGCCCAGCTTCTCGACGAAAATCTCGTGCCGGTAGCGTGCCATGTCGAACAGCACGTCTGCCGTGAAAGAGTCGATCGTTCCCGCAATGATCTCCATGAGGTCACCTCGTTGAATGAGGCCCGCATTACAGCGTGATGACAGACGCGGGGACACTGTCAGAGTTGATAGGGCGGCGAACGCCGCGACGAGCGCTTCATCGACCGCCTGCGACACCATGGCACGGGGACAGTGGGGACTTCTTACCTACGGACGCCGCGCGGTCCAGACAGTGAAGACGCCGGCCGCGACGATCAGCAGCACGCCGACGGCGGCCTGGGGCCGAGGCATGTCGCCCCAGATCGCGTATCCCAGCAGCAGGGCCCAGACGATCAGGCTGTAGCGGAAAGGTGTGACGACCGAGAGATCGACGCCGCGGCAGGCGACGATGAGCGCGTAGTTGCCCAGCGCCGCGCAACCCGCAGCCGCCGCGAGCATGCTGAGCTCGTACCGCGTGAGCGTCGTCCAGCGTTCCACGAGACCCAGCAGCAGGCCCGCCAGGCACACGGCCAGCGTGGTCGCGACCGCGATGGTCGACGAAGGGATCGTGGCGGGGATGCGTCGCGTCACCAGGTCGCGGGCCGCCAACGAGGCGGCACATAACAGCGCACAGGCAAGACCGGCCGCGGGGACATCCGGCCGCGCAGCCGGCTGGATGACCAGCAGGACGCCACCAAATCCCGCGGCAGCAGCCAACAGACGCCCACCACGCCAGGGCTCCCACCGCAGCGCCATCGCCGTGGCGGCGATCATCAGTGGTGCGGTCATCATGAGCGTGCTCACAGTGGCAAGCGGCGCCAGCGACAGGGCGACCACGGAGGTGAGGGCCGTCGTGACCTCGAGTCCGCAGCGCACCCCCACGAGCGGGCGCAGTGCCATTCGCCAGCTACCGCGCGTGCCCCGCGCGATGGCCAGGACGAAGATGGTCGCGAACGCACCGCGCACGGCAAGAACCTGCCCGGGCGGCAGGCTTTGCGCGACCAGCTTCACGAAGACATCGTTGAGGACGTAGCAGCCCATGGCCACCAGCATGAGCAGGATCCCCCGGCGATTGGCCTGCGCGCTAGCCATGGGCGGACGGTGGCGGCGTCGGAGTGGTGTGCGGAGCCATAGGGTCGCGTGGCGGCTCCGGGAGCACCGATGCGCTTGCGACACTTGCATCCACGCCCGTCCCTGGCCGCGTGGCGAGCGGTGCACCGCAGCGCCTGAGAACATCCCACAGCGCCTGTGCTTTCAGCACGATCTCCTCGACTTCGGCATCGGGGTCGGACATCGCGACGATGGCACCGCCAGCACCGATGGAGATCCGGCCGTTGGCCGATACCAGCGTGCGGATCACGATGTTGAGCTGGGCCGCGCCGTCGAGCGACAGATAGCCGATGCTGCCGGAGTAGATGCCGCGCGCGGCATCTTCGAGTTCGTCCAGGATCCTCATCGTGCGCACCTTGGGGGCGCCGGTCATGGAGCCGCCGGGGAAGGCGGAGCGCACACAATCGATGGTCCCCAGGTCCGCTCGCAGCCTCCCGCGGATGGTGCTGACCAATTGGTGCACGGTGGCATAGGTTTCGACCGCGAACAGGCTCGGCACGTGAACGCTGTCGACTTCGCAGACCCGGTTGAGGTCGTTGCGCAGCAGGTCGACGATCATCAGGTTCTCCGCGCGGGTCTTCTCGTCGGCGACCATGGCGTCCGCGATCACTTCGTCTTCCGCCGGCGTCGCGCCGCGCGCCGCGGTCCCCTTGATGGGCTTCGATTCCACCTCCCGGTCGCCGGAGATGCGCAGGAAGAGTTCGGGCGAGGCGCACAGCACGGCATAGCCCCCGATGCGCAGGTAGGCCGCATAAGGCGCCGGATTGTGCCTGCGCAGGACCCGATAAACCTCCAGCGGTCGGATGCGTCCTTCGCCGACCAGCTGGTTCGTGAGGCAGACCTCGTAGGTCTCCCCCTGCAGGATCTCGTGCTGGCAGCGCAGGATGAGTTCGCGGTAGGTCGCTAGGTCCACCCGCCAAGCCAATGAATGCAGCTCGCGGGCCGCGTCTGTGCCTTCCTCCGGCCGCGCCACCTGTGCTTCTTCCAGTCGCGCGTGCATGGCCTGCATCCAGCGGCGATTCTCATTGCATGGTGCGTCCTCATCGAGGCAGACGATCCAGACCTGCTGCTCGAGATGGTCGAAGGCAAGAAAGCGGTCTGCGAGGATCCACACCGCGTCCGGGGTGTCCGCGTCGTGGGCGCGTGCACCGTCGAGCTCGCGCTTGAGCTCGTAGCCGAAGTAGCCCACAAAGCCGCAGGCGAAGTCGAAGGGAAGTTTCGGGCCCGCCGGCGACTGGCCCGGGAGATGGTCGCGCAGGTAGTCGAAGATGCTCTCGTCGCGCACCTGGACGACGTCGCCCCGGCGCACCATCAGTTCGCGGGGCGCGGTGCGGTAGTACAGTACCTGGGAGCGCGGACCGCTCGCATCGCCCATGAAGGAGAAGCGCGCCCGCCCGGCTTCGGCGAGGCTGCTGTCCAGCCAGAAAGCGCAATCGCTCTGAGCGAACGTGCTCATGAACACGGCCTCGGCATCGGCCGCGGTGTCGATGCACTCCGCGTGCAGCGACAACGCCTGCGGACCTTCAAGGTGCAATGCGGGTCCGAAGCGATCCCGTGCCTCGCGTCGCGGCGCCTGCGCGAGCCATTCCAGCGTCAAGTCCCTGAAGTTGCGCAGCAGCCGGGCGCCGAATTCGGTGCAGATCGACTCCGGATGGAACTGCACTCCCCACCAAGGCAGCGAGACGTGGCGCAATCCCATCAGTGTGCCGTCGGACGTCCAGGCGAGCGGCTCCAGGGATGAGGGCAACTGCGTGACCGCGAGGGAGTGGTAGCGCACCGCCTCGAAGCGGTCCGGAATGCCGGCGAAAAGATCGCGCTGCGCGTGCGACACACGATCGAGGCGTCCGTGCATCGGCCGCACCGCCAGATCGACCCGGGCGCCGCAGTGGTGGGCGATGGCCTGGTGGCCGAGGCAGACGCCGAGCACGGGTTTGCGGGAACGCTGCAGCGCATCGGCCGAGATGCCGAGGTCGGCGCGTCGCTGCGGACGCCCGGGCCCCGGCGAGATCACGATGTTGTCGAAGTGCATGCGCTCGACCTCGTCCCAGTGCATCTCGTTGTTGCGCAGCACGATCGGCGGTTCGCCGTTGCAGGCCGCCAGGTACTGGTAAAGGTTGTAGGTGAACGAGTCGTAGTTGTCGATCAGCAGCGTGCGCATGGGATGCTCCTTGGCGGTAAGCGGAGCTGTGCATCGTTGAAGATCCGTGTCCGCGTCGCAACTGCGCAATGTGCTAGTTGCTCGGCGTGGGCAGCTTGCCGAAGGGGACGCTGCAGGTCCCTGGTAGATCAGGGTTCACTCATCTTTTGCCCTGAACCGATCGCGGTGGAAGGAGCGTTGCCCATGCGGTCTCACTGCGCAACGCTTCTCATCTCATGGCCGGTGCGCGAACCCAATACTGCTGTCTGTTCCGGCGCTCGCCGTCGGTCTGCGGCCAAGACGGATTCGATCGACAAGGCCGCAGCCAGTACACGGGCACCTCGCCAATGCGCGGTGACGACTGCGACCGGTGCGAGGAGAAAAGTTGCGCCTCGATCTGCCCACCACACGGCGGTGTCAATCGAGGTCATGCCGAGCGATGCCTGCTCGAACGAGATGAAACACGCCGGCGAAAGGCGCGCTCTTCCCGCGACCTCGAGTCACTCGCGCCGGTGATGTTCCATGGGCCGTTGCCTGAGCGAGAAAGTGCGTCGCAGGCGGAACGAGCCGCCTTCGCACGAGTCCACTCCGGCTTCCTCGAAGACGCGTCCTGTGGACTTGGACTTGTGCTGGGATGGCTTCTGTCACTGCACGCCGGCGCGTGTGGAGGGCGCAGGGACGGTCCTTCCATGCCCGCGTCGGGACGCACAGCCAAGCTGGGTTCCGGGCCAGCACAGGTCTGATGCAGCGATGAGGAGTTTTTGGAAGTGAGACGCCGCGCGCCATCAGGCCGGCCATCCCGTGAGTTTTCAGAGGCCTCTCACAACTCATAGTTGTCTAAGGTGGCACCTCGTCGCACGCTAGAAGAAAATCCATGCGGAAGACGATGCTTGAGAGAGAGGCTGCCGCTGGGTTGGACAGCGATTGTCGAGCCAGGCGCAGTGTGGCGCTGTCGCTCTGGCTTGGGCACCAGTTCTACTTCTCTCCGGGCTCTTCAAGCGAGGAAATGCTCCGTTGAAACGCACAACCGCAACTTGAAAGCACTGCACCCATGAAGGATCTGTCATGCATCTCGAACACCGTGTCAATCATCGCGAACTTGGTCCACAGACTGTCGGTGCTCCCGCGTTCTTTCGCATGGCCGATGTGGTACGCATCACCGCACTGAGTCGCACCACCGTGTACCGAAGAATTGCTGGAGGAAAGTTTCCCCCTCCCGTGCACCTGGGCGGCCGCGCTTGTGGTTGGCCGCGTGCGGCGATTCAGCGCTGGATCGATGATCCGGAGGGTTACGGGGATGCCTCGCTCACGCACACGCGTCGAGTGAGTTGACTGTACGGACGCGATCCGGTGCCGCGCGTTGCGCGTCAGGGGGGCTGTCGCCCAAATTGCCTGCATCAAGGCATCGGTGTATCGCTCCGGAAGCCTCGACGTCGTTCGTAAGAAATGAACGCCTTGCCGAGGCGCAACTAGGCCGCCTTGAGTGCCAGGATTTGCGCGCTTGCGGCAAGTTGGCCCAGGTAGTCCGCCCAGCGCTGCATCATGTGCTTGCGCTTGTCCATGAACTCCGCGCGGTCGTAGGCCGTGCCCAGCGGCCCGCTCTTGCCATGGGCAAGCTGTGCCTCGATGACGTCGGGCGAAATGCCGTGCAATTGCTCCGCCATGACCGTGCGGGCCATTGCACGAAAACCGTGGGCGGTCATCTCGTCGTTGGTGTACCCCAGCCTTCGCAATGCGGCGTTCACGGTGTTTTCGCTCATGGGGCGTTCTCCCGTGCGGATGCTGGGGAATACGTATCGGCCATGTCCGGTCAATGGCTCAATTTCCTCCAGTGTCTGCAGCGCCTGCTTCGCCAGCGGCACAAAGTGGGGCCGGCCGTTGAGCTTTTCATGGAGCCTGCGCTTCATGTCCTGCGCCGGGATGGTCAGCATCGCTTTTTCGAAGTCGATCCAGGCCCATTCCATCGCACGGATGTTGCCCGGGCGCTGAAAGAGCAGGGCGGACAGGAGGAGGGCGGCACGGGTGATCGGCTGCCCGCTGTAGCCGTAGATGGCGCGCATCAATTCGCCCACTTTCTGGGGCTCCAGAACGGCGGCCATGCTCTTTGTGAGCACAGGCCGGAGCGCGCCGTGCAGGTCCGGGGCCGGATTGCTCGCGCACCGGCCTGTCTGCACACCGTAGCGGAACACCTGTCCGGCGCACTGGCGCAGGGTGTGGGCTGTCTCGATCACGCCCCGGCCCTCGATGCGCTTGAGCGCGTGCAGAAGGTCCTTGGCTTGGATCGAGGCGATGGGCAGCTTGCCGATGTAGGGGAACAGGTCCTTGTCCATGATGCGCAGCCAGCGCTCCGAATAGGACGCGCTCCAACTGCTGGCCTTGGTCGCATGGAATTCCCGCGCCAAGGCCTCGAAGGTATTGGCTGCTTCCACCGCCCGGGACAGTTTCTCTGCGCGCTTCGCCAGGCCGGGATCGACGTTGTCTGCAAGCAGCTCGCGAGCCTTGTCGCGTCGCTGCCGGGCCTTCGCGAGCGATACCGCAGGGTAGACGCCCAAGGCCAGCGTCTTCGCCTTGCCGTTGAACCGATAGTCCATGCGCCAGTACTTGCTTGCGGCTTTGACGCGCAGGTACATGCCGCCACCGTCCGCGTAGCGCTCGCCGATCTCGGTGCCCTTGTGCTTCACTTGCCTCACGAAAGTGTCTGTCAGCATTGGGTTTTTCTCCTTCCTGTCGGTACCTGGTTTCGGCAGCAGGGCAGATACCTGCAAAAGTACCGACAAAATACCGACAAGACATGCTATGCCCCGATCTGTCGTGGAGCAAAGAAAAACCCGCTTCTCCTCGAAGGAGAGCGGGTTTCAGGATGACTTGGAGCGGTTCGGGACTGGAAATTGGCCTGCCCGGAGGGGATCGAACCCCCGACAACCTGCTTAGAAGGCAGGTGCTCTATCCAACTGAGCTACGGGCAGATTGCGAGCCGGACAGAAGCAAAGGCTCGGCGGCGGGTCGCGCACATAAATGCTGACCTTCGGATTATCGCCTCAGTCCCGACGCCATTTGCCCGCCGCAGGCGAGGAGGGCGGCGACGAGGCGCTTCAACGCTTTGTCTACGAGCGAACGCGGGCCGAGGGCGAGCCGAGCCGGCTTGAGATTTCCGCTGCGGCATCGCGAACGGCTTGCGCAGCGCTGGAATTCCAGTCCGCCGAAAAACCATCCTGATGCCCGAGCGCCGTGATGACGACGGCGGCGTTTCCTTCGTGATCGAGGGCGGGGGCACTGAAAGCGTTCACGCCGGGGATCGGTTTCCCCTCGGCGCGCGTGACGCCATGCTCGCGAAGCTCTTCGGCCGCGTCTCGCAGTTCCTTGGCCTTCAGCTTCAGCAGCGGGACCTTCTGATTTTCCGGGTCTCCCAGCGCTGACGCCATGGCTTTCTCGATGCGATCGCCGGACATGACGCCCGCGAAAGCGCGGCCGGTGGCCGTGCCGAGGATGGACATCACGGTTCCGGCGCGCATCGACACGTGAAGCGGTTCGCGGGCATCGATCATTCGAATGATGGTGGGTCCGAAGTTGCCCCAGATGGCAACCGCTACCGCATGCCCCGTCGATGCGGCAAGCCGCTCGGCGACGGGCAGGGCAACGCGGACGGGGTCCAGTTGATGCAGGCATGTCAGCCCTAGTTGCAATGCCGCGGGCCCCAGCGCGTACCGGCCTGTTTCGGACTCCTGCTCAATCAGCCCGAGCTTGCCAAAACTCACCAGGTACGGGTGCGCACGCGAGGCCGGCAGCCCGGAGCGACTGGAGAGATCTCTGAGCGTCAAGGGGCTCTGGCTGCCAGCCAGGGCGAGCAACAGGCGCCCGCCAACCTCGATTGCCTGAACGGCGCGCTGCGCCTTGTCTTCCTTCACTGCTGCTCCTCCTTCGGGTTCGGTCTCTCGCGTCTCTCGCATAGGGTCCTTCAAGTTTGCGCGTCTAGTTTGCCTACCGATTGGCTGCCGAGCAGCGGTCACCGGGTCGCAAACCTAGGGAAAACACCAGATTCTTCTTACGCAAATCAGTTTGCCATAAACAAATCTACGTCGCATACTGCAAACGCGTTTGTTTTAGACAAATATTGATTTCGGAGCCCCCACATGAACACCGTCAAGAAATTCGCCTCTCAGGCCGACCTCGAAGAGAAGAAGATCAGCTTCACAAAGCTCTCGGAACACGCTTGGGCGTACACGGCAGAGGGCGACCCGAACACCGGCATCATCGTGGGCGACGACGCGGTGCTCGTCGCCGACACCCAGGCCACGCCGGCCATGGCGCAAGACGTGGTCAGGCGCATTCGCGAGGTGACCGACAAGCCGATCAAGTACGTGGTTCTGACCCACTATCACGCGGTGCGTGTGCTGGGCGCGAGCGGCTTCAATCCGCAGCAGATCATTTCGAGCCAGGACACCCGCGACCTGATCGTCGAACGCGGAGAACAGGACAAGGCGAGTGAGATCGGCCGCTTCCCGCGCCTGTTTCAGAACGTCGAGACGGTGCCACCGGGGCTGACGTGGCCCACCATGACCTTCACCGGCAAGATGACGCTCTGGCTGGGCAAGCTCGAGGTGCAACTGCTGCAGCTCGGCCGCGGCCATACCAAGGGCGACACGGTGGTCTGGCTGCCGCAAGATCGCGTGCTGCTCAGCGGCGACCTGGTCGAGTTCGATGCCACGCCGTATGCGGGCGATGCCTATTTCAAGGATTGGCCGCAGACGCTCGAGAACATCGCAGCGCTGAAGCCTGCCGCGCTGGTTCCGGGCCGCGGCCCCGCACTGCTGGGCGAAGCACAGGTCGCAGAAGGCCTCCAGGCCACCGGCGGTTTCATTGCCGACGTACGCGCCTCGGTCGAAGCCGGCGTGGCCGCCGGCAAGGACCTCCACGCGGTCTACCAGGACACCTTCGCCGCCCTCAAGCCCAAGTACGGCCACTGGGTCATCTTCGACCACTGCATGCCGTTCGATGTGACGCGCTGCTACGACGAAGTCACCCAGTACCCGGACCCGCGCATCTGGACAGCCGAGCGCGACATCGAGATGTGGAAGACGCTGGAGGGCTGAACTGCCCCACGCCGCAGGAGACAAGACCATGCAACTGAACGAACTTGCGGTTCGCAAGGGGGAAGCGGTCGACTACCAGAAGCTGGTGTTCGACTATGCCCGCCATCCCGACCAGGATGCGCCGGCGCCGGTGCGCCGTCCGGTGGTGGTCGTTGGCGCAGGCCCCGTGGGTTTGGCGCTGGCCATCGATCTGGCGCAGCGCAAGATTCCCGTGGTTCTTCTGGACAACGACAACACGCTGTCCACCGGCTCCCGCGCCATCTGTTTTGCGAAGCGCACGCTTGAGATTTTCGATCGCCTCGGATGCGGCGACCGCATGGTCGAGAAGGGCGTGTCCTGGAACGTCGGCCGTGTGTTCTTCAAGAACGAGGAGATCTACAGCTTCGACCTGTTGCCGGAGACGGGGCATGCGCGTCCCGCCTTCATCAATCTGCAGCAGTACTACGTGGAAGGTTTCCTGGCCGAGCGCGCGTCCGAGTTGCCGCTGATCGACCTGCGCTGGAAGAACAAGCTCACGGGCGTGGTGCAGCACGCGGACCATGTCGAGTTGACGATCGAGACGCCCGATGGTTCGTACCGGCTCGAGGCCGACCATGTCGCGGCCTGCGATGGAAGCCGCTCGAGCATGCGCGGCCTGTTGGGCCTCGAAAGCAAGGGACGCCAGTTCAAGGACCGCTTCCTGATCGCCGACGTGAAGATGAAGCTCGACCGGCAGGCCGAACGCTGGTTCTGGTTCGATCCCGAATTTCATCGCAACCAGAGCGTGCTGCTGCACATGCAGCCCGACAACGTCTGGCGCATCGACTTCCAGCTCGGCTGGGATGCCGATCCCGAAGAAGAAAAGAAGCCCGAGAAGATCATTCCCCGCGTCAAGGCGCTGCTGGGCGAAGACGCACAGTTCGATCTCGAATGGGCCAGCGTCTACACCTTCTCCTGCCTGCGGATGGACCGGTTCCGGCAGGGCCGCGTGTTCTTCGCCGGGGATTCGGCGCATGGTGTTTCGCCGTTCGGCGCGCGCGGCGCCAACTCGGGCGTGCAGGACGCGGAGAACCTGGCGTGGAAGCTTGCCGCGGTTCTGCAGCATCAGGCGCCCGACGCACTGCTCGACAGCTATGGCCACGAACGCGAATACGCGGCCGACGAAAACATCCTCAACTCGACGCGCGCCACCGATTTCATCACGCCCAAGAGCGAGATCAGCAGGCTGTTCCGGGACGCAGTGCTGGAGCTTGCAAAGTTCCACGCCTTTGCGCGCACCCTGGTCAACAGCGGCCGGCTGTCCCTGCCGGCCACGCTGCGCACGTCGGCCTTGAACACGCCGGACAGCGACCTGTTCGAAGGGGGCATGGTGCCGGGCGCCGTGGCCGCGGACGCGCCGGTGATCCGCGCCGATGGCAAGGCGGGCTGGCTGCTGCAGGAAGCAGCCAGCGGTGCGTTCACCGCGCTGGTGTTTGGCGAAGGCGAGATGGCGGACCTCGCGGCACGCGCTGCGGCTGAAGCGGGTGCAGCGGCTGGAGTGCCCGTTGCGACGGTGCGCATCCCCATCGACGAAGCCCATGCGCTGGCAACCCGGCGCTATGACGCGAGAGCAGGCACGGTCTACCTGCTGCGCCCCGACCAGCACGTATGCGGACGCTGGCGCAGTGCCGACGCAGGCATCGTGCGTGCGGCGCTGCATCGCGCGCTTTGCGCCGCCTGAAGAGATCGTTGCCCCTGCTGTACGAGGCGTTCGCTACCGCAACGCGCCGCTGAAATTCCAGTCACAACAACCCACGGAGACACAACCATGATTCGCCTTTTCCTCACCGGCCTGGCCCTGGCGGCAACCACTCATCTCGCCGTCGCGCAGGACAGCAAGCCCATCGAATGGGTGGTCGGCTACGCCGCGGGCGGCGGCTCCGACTCCGTCGCGCGTGCCGCGGCCGAAACGATGTCCAAGAGCCTGGCCCGGCCCATCGTGATCAACAACAAGCCTGGCGCGGCGACCAACATCGCCGCGGACTATGTCGCCCGCTCGAAGGACTACGGCAATGTCATGCTGACGGCCGACTTCGCCACCCTTGCAGCCAACCCCTTCCTGTTCTCCAAGCTCAGCTACAACGCCGAGAAAGATCTCACGCCGGTCGGCATGCTGGCGCGCTTCCCGCTCGTGCTGGTGGTCGGGCCCCAAGTGCCGGTGAAGAATTTCAAGGAGTTCGTCGCCTGGGCCAAGGCGCAACCCGGCGGTGTGAACTACGCTTCGGCGGGTGCCGGCAGTCCGCACCATCTGGCGGCTGAACTGCTGCGCGAAAAAACCGGTGTCACGATGGCGCACGTGGCGTACCGCGGTGCGGCACCCGCAATGCTGGACATCCTGGGCGGCCAGGTTCCTTTCATGATGGTCGACACCGCCAGCGGCAATCAGTTCGTGTTGGCCGGCAAGGTCAAGGCGATCGGCGTCGCGAGCTCGAAGCGCATTGCCACGCTGCCCGATGTGCCGACCCTTGCCGAGCAAGGACTGAGCGACTTCGAAGCCTATGCGTGGCAGGGACTCGCCGTGCCGAGTGGCACGCCTCCCGAAACGGTGGCGAAGCTCAACAAGGCGTTGGTCGACGCGTTGAATTCGACTGCGGTGCAAGCACGCTTTCTCGCCCTGGGCGTCGAAGGGCTGCCGGGCACACCGAACGACATGGCCAGGTATGTCAAGGACGAGCGCGAGCGTTGGGGCCGCCTCATCAAGGCGAACAACATCAAGGTCGATTGATCCGGGACGGAATCATTTCGCGGCAGACGCGCGATGGACGCACGGTGGACGTTGTGCGCTCGCCCTTGCGCTGGCAGCCCTTGCGGCGTTTAGTTCTATGTCCACTGGCCAGTTGGGCTTGCGAATACTTAACGATACATTCAAGTCCCGAAGACGAGCCGGCCTCTTTGGCAGCGTAAATGCCGGCAATGGGGAGAAGTGAATGCCGCTTTTGTTCTTGATGAGGCTGCAGCATGTGCAGCTTCCGGTTCGAGTTTCCTGCCCGGAGGAAATCCGGCACGTCTCAGTACTTCTGTCTACCGGTTTGATCGAGGCCGAGATCGCTACGCTCGAGCCGAACACGCCCTACGCTTCGTCGCGTTTGGCGACGGTCGTTCGCATCACTGCGGCCGGCGTTGCCGAGCTGGCGAAGATGAGCGATATGCCTGCGCTCAGGCGAACCGCATTGCAATTTGGCCGCGGATTGCGGTTGATGTGAACCGCCCCTGGATCTGAACTGCCCCCCGGAAGTTGGACGAAATTCTGGAGGCAGTTCAATTTCGAGGAGATCAGTTCGGGCGTGCGTGAAGGGTTGACAACCGATCAGAACGTCCAGTTCAGGTTGACCTTGAAGCCATGGTCCTTGAGCCCGTCGCCGAACTGACCCGAATACGAGGCACTCAGCGCCAGGTTCGGGCGCAGCTGCGTCTCGGCCCCGGCTTCGAGCACCGCGACGTTCTTGGCCAGCGGCACGCCGGTGATGGTGAACGGCAGGCTGCCGCCGAAGGCATGGGTGCTCGTGGGTGCCGCATCGCCGAACGCATGGCGCCAGCCCAGCATGCCGCGCAGTTTGATGCTGTCGCTGGCCTGCATGCTTGCACGCACACCCAAGGTCGAGAGGGTCGCATCGGTGCTGCCGCCATAGCCGTACAGCGCGGCAAGCCCGCCGCGCTCCATGAAGGCGTCGCTCTTCAGCGTCACGTGGGCAAGGCCGACGAAGGGTTCGAGGGCCGCGCGGCCCATCTCGAGGCGGTGGCCGAGCTCGCCGAACAGCTGGCGCGTCGTGCTGTCGTACTTGCCGGCCAGGCTGTCGGTAAAGCCCGCAAAGGTGGCGGAGCGGCCGGTCTCCGTCTTGTTCCAGCTGCGGCTCGCGCCCAGGCGCAGGGCCGTGGCGCCCCATTGCGTGCCGCCATAGACGCCCACGTGGTAGCTGTCGGTCTTGGCGCTGCTGTTGCGCGCGCTGGTGTCCGCGCTGGCACGGCTGTAGCCGCCCAGTGCGCCCACGCGCCAACCCGAGCCCACGCCGGTGTCCGCGCCGACGAAGAACCCGCCGATGTCGCGCTTGAGCTTGGCCGCGTTGCCGTCGGTGTCGATGCTGCCCCAGGAGCCGAACACCTGGCCCCAGCTTGAACGCGCCTGGCCGTCCTCGGGCGTGCAGGCCGTACCGGCCTGCTGCGGTGTCTGCGCCGCACTGCCGGGCGCGCACGCCGCACTGCGCAGGCGGTCGGTCGCAGCCTCGCGCACGAAGCGGCCGTCTTCCAGCAGCGCCGTTTTGGAGGAGGCGTGGATGTCTGCCGACAGCTGGTTCAAGGCATCGCGCGCCGCAAAGTCGTTGGGCAGCCACGCCACGGCCGTGGCCAGGCCGTTGGTTCCGGGCAGGCTTTCCAGCGCCACGCCGACCGCGGCCTGATTGGGCGTGGTGGCGGGTTCGACGAAGCTGCGGGTTTTCTCGGCCAGCAAATAGACATGGTTCGCGTCGTAGCTGTCGGTCACGCGCACGAAGGCGCTCTGGGTATCGCCCGTCAGGGTGTAGGTGCCGACGATGCCACCGTCGGCGCTCAGCACCGTGTACCGGGTGCCCGGGCCGAAGCTGCCGTTGCCCGTGCGAACGACATTGAGACGCGAGCCGCTCGCGAGGTTGGCGCTGCCGCTCACACGCAAGAGGTCGGACGCGGTGGAGGCCGGATCGACCTCGGCTTGGTAGGTCGAGCCCGACAGCTGCGTGAAGTTGCCGTTGACGCTGAGCGTGCCGATGGAATTGCCCGGCGAGACGGTGCCGGCGACGCTCGTGCTGCCGACCGAGCCGGCGCCTTGCAGTCGCCCGGCCGCCAGCACGTTCACCGTGCCGCCGAGCGCGCCGTTGACGGCGAGCGTGCCGCCTTCGACCGAAGTCGAGCCGGTGAACGCCGCGCCGTTGCCCGTGAGGTTGGTCATGCCGGCGCCGACCTGCCGGAGGGCGCCGCTGCCGGAGATATTGCCGGCGAGATCGAGCCGGTTCGAGCGATTGAAGACCAGCGTGCCGTCGTTCGCCACATTGCCGGCGATCGAGCCCGAAGTGCCGCCACTGCCGAGCTGAAGGGTGCCCGCACTGCCGATGGTCGTTCCACCCGTATAGGTGTTGGTGCCCGTCAGCACCTGCGTGCCGGCCGCGAGCACGAGGCTGCCCGTGCCTGCGATGGCGCCGCTGAAGGTGTCGGCGGCCGCGGTCAGCGTAAGGGCCTTGTCGCCGAGCGCGACGGCGCCGCTGCCCGACAGGCGCTGCACACTGGTGCCGGCCGCGCTCACGCCAGAAATATCGAAGGTGCCATTGGCGACCACCTGGCTGGAGCTTGCGATGTTGCCGGCGCCTGCAAGCGCGAGCGTGCCGGAGGCGATCGTTGTTGCGCCGGTATAGCCGTTCGCCGCCGTGAGCACCGTCGTGCCCGTGCCCGCGTTCGTGACCGCACCGGCGCCGGAGACCAGGCCGCCGAAGGTCGCGACATCCGATCGATTGAAGATCAGCGTTCCGTTGTTGGTGACGTCGCCGGCGATCGAGCCCGAGGTGCCGCCGTTGCCAAGCTGCAAGGCGCCTCCACTGATCGTGGTGCCGCCCGTGTAGCTGTTGGCGCCGGTGAGCACCAGGGTGCCGGCGTTCACGGCGAGTGCCGCGTTGCCGCTGATCGTGCTGTCGAGCTGCGCAGTGCCCGAGTTCAAGGTGACGCTGTTCATGCCGCTGATGGCATAGGCTGCGCCGTGCGTGAAGCTGTTCGCGCCGAGGTTGAAGTTCAGCGCGTCGGCGCCGTCGCCGGTGATGCTGCCGTTGATTGCGCCGCCGGTGACGGTCACGCTGTCGGTGCCGCCGCCGAGCAGCACGGAGCCGTTGATGGTCCCAGCCGTGGTGATAGTGGCATTGCCGCCGGTCTCGTCCGTGCCGTCGCGGTCAATGTCGCCGTCCCGGATGGCGATACCGGATCCGCCGGCGTTGATCGTGGCGCCGCCGCCGATGTTCAGCGTGCCGCCTGCGGCCGCGCCAGTGCGGATACCAGCGCCGAAGCCGGTGCCTCCCGTGACCGTTCCACCGGTCACATCAACGGCGTAGGTTCCGTTGCTAAACGCACGAATACCATCGGCATTGTTCATGAGGGCATCAACAGTGCCGCCACTCATCTGGACGATGGCTCGGCCGGTGCCATTAGCCTGGCTAGCGAGCCCGATACCGTTGGCCCCCTGCGCAGTTGCCGAGCCGCCCTGCATCACGACCGTGGCATCGGCCGGGGATAAGCCAGCAGCGAGAACAGCAGATAGTGCATTGCCGTTGCGAGCCAGAACCGTTCCGCCAGTCATGGTCGTGGTTGCTGCGCCGTTACCGGCGTTGATGGCTTGCAGACCATGCCCGCCAGAGTCGACCGAGCCGCCTGTCATTGTGACGCTCGCGGCCGACGAGGAGGGGAAAATGCTCACCTGTGCGCGAACACCAATCGAACTGGCGCCGCTTGTTTGGATGGAACCGCCCGACACCGTCACGCTGGCGTCTCCGGTTGCACTCCCGCCGATCGATGCTGAAAGTCCGACGGCCCCAAAACCGTTCGACGTATTGGCGACTTGTCCCCCGGCCATCGTGATATTCACGCTGCCGCTGCCGAATGTATTGGTCGCGAGCACTGTAGTGAGCGCATTGGAGCTGATCGAGCCACCGCCAATCGTGATGTTCCCGGGCCCGTTGCGCGGGTTGTTGATCGTGATCGCACCGCGGCCGACGCCGGTGATCGAGGTCACGCTGTTGACATTGATTGCGAGTTCCCTCGCGTTGACTGCTGCACCCTGAAGAAACACGGCCGCACCGCCTATGGTCCCCTGGATCACCATGGCCGGATTGTTCAGATTGAGCGTCAGGCCGTCGCTGCCTGTGTATTGAAGGCCGGTGGGATAGCTGGTCCCCAGGCAGGTGATCGAATCGGCACCGCCACCTTCGGCACCGCACTCGTTAGCCGCGCGCGCCAACTGGGGGGTGCCGGCGAGAAATGCGACGGCGAGTGCGATGGCTGAAACCGTAAACCCGGAAGCGCTGTTCGCGGCGGACCTGCCTGGCGCAGCCACCGAGTGGGCGTTCTTGCTGGACCTGTGGCGCGTGAGCCGTGTGTTGCCTGCGGGCGATTTCATCTGGGAAGGTCTCCCTGAATTGGTCAGCTGATCATCAGGTTGTGAGAAATTTTTACAACTAGTCACGTAAGCCTTAAGGGCTCATCCAAGGAGATTTTTTGCGCGGGTGTGGGTTGGTGGAGACAGGCGGACGCGACCCTACGCACGCATCCGCGGAAAATGATATGGTAGGCATCATGCGAATCGCGAAAACCACCCCCAGAGCAGCGGCCAAGGAAGCCACGCACGAACGCATCGTGTCCGTGGCGGCCCGCGCAATCCGTCGCACGGGCTATGAGGGGACGGGCGTCGCAGACATCATGAAAGAAGCCGGCCTGACGCATGGCGCCTTCTATGCCCACTTCGCGTCGCGCGAGGCCATGCTGGCCGAAGCGGCGGGGAGGGCGTGCGCGGAAGCCGCTGCCGCCGCGGCCGAAGTCGTGGCCCGCACGCCTGCCGACCAGGTGCTTGCCTCCATGCTGGGCGCCTATTTGTCGAAGGAACACGTCGAACGCGCCGACGTGGGATGCCCTCTGGCAGCACTCGGCTGCGAAACCTCGCGCCAGGTACCCGAAGTGCGCCGGGTGACCACCCGGCACATCAAGGAAATGATCGACTTGCTGGCCCGCCAGCTGCCGGACTGGGGGCAACCAGGTGCCCACGAGCGGGCGCTGGTGACCCTCTCCACGATGGTGGGCGCCTTGCTGCTGGCGCGCGCAGTCGATGAGCCTGCGCTGTCCGACGGCCTTCGCCAGGCAGCGCTCAATCACCTGAGCCCCGTGGGCAGCTGAATCCGCCAATGGACCTGCTGCCCTTTTCTTTGCCTTTTAATATGACGAACATCATGCAAAATAGATCGATCGACAACACCCGGCACGCCGGGAACAAGGAAGCCTCATGAAAGCATTCGTGCTCGAGCGCTATGGAAAAAAGCGCGCATTGCGATCGACGGATATGCCGACACCCGAGCTGCGCGATGACGAGGTCCTGGTCGAGGTCCATGCCGCGGGCGTGAACCTGCTGGACGCCAAGATCAGGGGCGGCGAGTTCAAGCTCATCCTGCCTTATCAGTTGCCGCTGGTGCTGGGCCACGACGTGGCCGGCGTCGTGGTGCAGGTGGGCCGGCGCGTGCAGCACTTCAGGCCGGGCGACGAGGTGTATGCGCGGCCGGACGATTTCCGCATCGGCACTTTTGCCGAGTTCGTCGCGGTCAAGGAGGCATCGCTGGCGCCCAAGCCCAAGGGCCTCACGATGGCCGAGGCCGCTTCCATTCCGCTGGTGGGCCTGACGGCATGGCAGGCATTGGTCGAGAAGGCAAAGCTGAAGAAGGGGCAGAAGGTCTTCATCCAGGCCGGCTCCGGCGGCGTCGGCACCTTTGCCATCCAGCTGGCCAGGCACCTGGGCGCCACCGTCGCCACGACGACGAGCACGGCCAACGCCGAGTGGGTGAAGAGCCTGGGCGCCGACGTCGTCATCGACTACAAGACGCAGGACTTCGAAGAGGTGCTGCGCGACTACGACGTGGTCCTGAACAGCCAGGACGGCAAGACGCTCGAGAAGTCGCTTCGCGTGCTCAAGCGCGGCGGAAAGCTCATCTCCATCTCGGGTCCGCCCGACCCTGCATTCGGCAGCGACATCGGCGCTTCGGGTTTCGTGACACTCGTCATGCGGCTGCTGAGCTCGGGCGTGCGCCGGAAGGCGCGGGGCCGGAGTATCGACTACTCGTTCCTCTTCATGACGGCGAACGGCAGCCAGTTGCGGGAGATCACCCGGCTCATCGAGGCCGGGGCCATCCGACCGGTGATCGACCGGGTCTTTCCGTTCGACTCGACCAACGAGGCCCTGGCCTATGTCGAAGCGGGCCGTGCCAAGGGCAAGGTCGTCATCCAGGTCAAGTGAATCTCACGCTCAACCACCATCCACTTTTTTGGAGCCTCTCATAAAGATTGAAAACGCTGTCGCCCTCGTCACGGGGGCCAACCGCGGCATCGGCCTGGCTTTTGCGCGCGAGCTGCTCGCCCGAGGCGCCCGCAAGGTCTATGCGGCTGCGCGCGACCCGGCCACCGTCACGCAAGCCGGTGTGACGCCCTTGCGGCTCGACGTCAACAAGCCCGAAGACGTGGCCGCCGCCACGGAGCTGGCGTCGGACGTGACGCTTGTGATCAACAACGCCGGCATCGCGCAACCCGGAGGCTTTCTTGCCGCGGACAGCGAAGAAGTCGCACGACGCATCTTCGAGACCAACTTCTTCGCCGTGCTGCGCATGAGCAAGGCCTTTGCGCCGGCGCTCAAGGCCAGCGGCGGCGGCGCGTTGCTCAATGTGCTCTCGGTCGCCTCGTGGGTGAACGGTGGCGAACTGGCCGCCTACTCGGCGAGCAAGTCCGCAGCCTGGTCGCTCACCAATGCCTTGCGCAATGAACTGGCGGCGCAGAAGACACAGGTGCTTGGCTTGCACATGGCCTATGTCGACACCGACCTGACGCGCGGGTTCGAGGTGCCGAAGTCCAGCCCCGAGGAGATCGTGCGGCGCGCTCTCGACGGACTCGAAGCGGGCCTCGACGAGGTGCTGGCCGACGATCTCACGCTGCAAGTGAAGCAGGGGATGACGGCAGCGCGGCCGAGCTACCTGCCGCAACTGCGCTGAGCCGGAGCCCTCGGGTTTGGCTTCTGGTGCCGCCGTACTCACCGGAGTTCGCGCAAAAAGGGCATTCGGCCTGCCGGCCATGGCGGGCAGTACCGCCGGAGCCAGTCCGATAGAAACCTGCCCCGCAAAGCAAAACGGTGACAGGGGCAGAAGCCACTGTCACCGTTCACATTTTTTGGTCGGGGCGAAAGGATTCGAACCTTCGACCCTCTGGTCCCAAACCAGATGCGCTACCAGGCTGCGCTACACCCCGACAAGCCTTCTATTCTAGCCCGAATATGGAGCTCTCAGCGTTTCTCGTACTGGGTCTTGCCGAAAAGAATCTCGCGCTCCTTGTCGCCGGTGATCGGCTGGCGCAGATCGGCCAGCACTTTCACGCCACGCTGTACGGCGGGCCTTGCGGCAATGGCGTCGAACCAGGCTTTCAGGTGCGGGTAGTCGGTGAGGATGATGCCCTGGTTTTCCCAGCTGCGCAGCCACGGGAAGATGGCGATGTCGGCAATCGAATAGGTCTTGCCCGCAATGAACTTGTTCTTCGACAGCTGCTTGTCGATCACGCCGTAGAGGCGCTTGGCCTCGTTGCTGTAGCGATCGATGGCATAGCCGATCTTTTCGGGCGCATACATGCGGAAGTGATGCGCCTGCCCGAGCATGGGGCCGACACCGCCCATCTGGAACATGAGCCACTGCAGCACGTCGTAGCGTTCGCGGTCGCTCGTGGGCAGCAGCTGGCCGGTCTTGCCCGCCAGGTAGACGAGGATGGCGCCCGACTCGAAGAGCGAGATCGGTTGGCCGTCCGGACCGTCCGGGTCGGTGATCGCGGGAATCTTGTTGTTCGGGCTGATCTGCAGGAAGTCGGGGGCGAACTGGTCGCCCTTGCCGATGTTGATCGGCCGCGCGTTGTAAGGCAGGCCGCACTCCTCCAGCATGATGTGAATCTTGTGGCCGTTGGGCGTGGGCCAGGAATAGACCTCGATGGGCGATGCGGGCATGTCGCGGGCTCCGATGTGCGGGTGGTTGTGATTCGAGGAAGGCAGCATATACGCGGCCGTTCAAATGCGCGCCGGGCCGGGAATTGCGCCACCGGCCCTGCCGTGCCGAAGGGCCGGTCAGGCGACGGCCGAGCTGGACGACAGGTGCTGGTGAATCAACGCGACCACCGCGGCGCCTTCGCCGATGGCGCCGCCCACGCGCTTGACCGAGCCCGACCGCACATCGCCCACCGCAAAGACGCCGTGCACGCTGGATTCGAGGGCCGTGGCGGGCCGTGCCGGAAATCCGCTGCTCGCCGCGTCGCCTGTCAGCACGAAGCCATGCTTGTCGACCGAAACGGCGCAGCCCTCGAGCCAGCTGGTTTCGGGTTCGGCCCCAACGAACAGGAAGATATTGCGAGCCGCGCAGTCGTGCTCGTTGCCCGTCGCCTCGCAGCGCCATGTGGCGCCGGTCAGGCCTTCGTCGGAGCCGCCGTTCAGCTTCACCAACTGGGTGTGGGGATGCAGTTCGATGTTGGGCGTGGCCTCGATGCGGTCGATCAGGTAGCGCGACATGCTGGCCGCGAGCGAAGGACCTCGCACCAGCACATTGACCTTGGCCGCATGGCGCGACAGGAACACCGCGGCCTGGCCCGCCGAGTTGCCGCCGCCGACCAGCGCGACCTCTTGCTGCGAGCAAAGCTTCGCTTCGATGGCCGACGCCCAGTACCAGATGCCGCGGCCTTCGAACTCGGACAGCCGCGGCACGTCGGGCCGCCGGTAGCGCGCCCCGCTGGCAATGACCACCGTGCGTGCGTTGATGGTGCGGCCGTCGGCCAGGGCGATGCGCAGGCTGCCCGCCGCGTTGTCGCGCGTGCAGTCCAGTGAGGTGACCTTCACGGGAATCAGCATCTCGACGCCGAATTTCTGGGCCTGCACGAACGCCCGGCCTGCGAGCGCCTGCCCCGAGATGCCGGTGGGAAAGCCCAGGTAGTTCTCGATGCGCGCGCTGGCGCCGGCCTGGCCACCGAAGGCGCGGCAGTCGAGCACGATCACGCGCAGGCCTTCGGAGGCCGCATACACGGCCGTGGCCAGGCCGGCCGGACCGGCGCCGACCACGGCCACGTCGAACAGCTCGTCGCGCTCGGCGGTGTCCAGCATGCCGAGGCAGCGCGCCAGGGCATCCTCGGCCGGGTTGACCAGCACCGAGCCGTCGGGGCACACCGCAAGCAGCTTGCAGGTGCCGTACTGCTCCAGCAGCGCCGCGGCATCCGGGTCTTCCGCCGCATCGACCAGGTGATAGGGGTGGCCGTTGCGGCGCAGAAAGTTTTCGAGCCTTGCCATGTCGGGCGACTGGGGCTTGCCGATCAGCACCGGCCCGCTGGCGCCGGATTCGATCAGCGCCACGCGGCGCAGGATCAGCGCGCGGGTGATGCGTTCGCCAAGGTCCGCTTCGGCCACGAGCAGTGCGCGCAGTTGCGCGGGCGGCACGACCAGCGCTTCGACTTCTTCGTCGGCATGGCCGTCGACCAGGGCAGGGCGGCCGCTCAGCTGGCCCACCTCGGCAAGGAACTCGCCCGGCCCCTGGCGCACGATCGGCACCACGTGGCCGAGGCCGTCGCGCTGCGTGATGGCGACCACGCCCTTGAGCAGGACGAACATGCCGGGGCCTGTTTCTCCGGCGGTAAACAGCCGCTCCCCGCGCGCAAAGCGCTGCACCGTTCCGAACCGCGCGATGCGCGCGATCTCGGTATCGCTGAGAACGGGAAAGGTCTGGTGAAGGCGGTTGTCGAAATTGCTGCTTGCGTCGGTGGCCATTTAAAAAAACTCCATGTCGCGGATCCACCGCATTAGACAACCTGGCGGCGCCGGATGCAGCGCCCGAACGCGAAGCCCCGAGCGCGCGGTAACACCGTCATGCAAATGCAATGCCGCTGACATGCGGCTTTCACCGCAGGTGCAGAGACTCCGTCGGCAGAAAGGGTCCCCATGAAAGAACTGCCCAACCCGACGTTTCCGCTGTCGCAGATCGGCCTGCGCGCCGCCCTGTGGCCCGCTCCTGCCCTGGCAAGTGCGCGCACGTCTCTGCCCGAGGCGCCGGCTGCGGTTCTCGTGCCACCGGTCGTCGATGCCAAGCAGGGCATTACCGTGAGCTGGGCGCGCCACCTGGACGAGGTGCGCGCCGCGCAGCGCCTGCGCCATGCCGTGTTCGTCGGCGAAATGGGCGCACGCGTGAGCACGCCGCTGGTAGGCCACGACATCGACCTGTTCGACGACTTCTGCGAGCACCTGCTGGTGCGCGACGAACTCACGCAGCAGGTGATCGGCACCTACCGCGTGCTCACGCCAGCCCAGGCCCGGCGCGTGGGCAGCACCTACAGCGACACCGAATTCGACCTGACCCGGCTGCGCGATTTGCGCGAGCGCATGGTCGAACTGGGCCGCAGCTGCGTGCATCCGGCGCATCGGCAGGGCGGGGTGATCCTAGCCTTGTGGGGCGCGCTGGCCGGCTTCATGCACCGCAACAAGCTCGACACCATGATCGGCTGCGCGAGCATTCCCATGTCGCACAACGGCGTGACCAGCGGTGATGCCGCAGCCAGCATTTGGCGGCAACTGTCGGCCAGCCACATGGCGCCGATCCAGTATCAGGTGCAGCCGCGGCTGCCGCTGCCGGTCGAGCGGCTCGACAGCGCACTCGACGTCGAGCCGCCGGCGCTCATCAAGGGTTACCTGCGCCTGGGCGCGAAGGTGCTGGGCGCACCGGCATGGGACCCGGACTTCAACACCGCGGACCTCCCGATGCTGATGCGCATCGACGACTTGCCGGCGCGCTACCGCAAGCACTTTCTGGGCGCATGAAACCAGCGGTTGCCCGGTCCGGTGCCGTGCCATCCGTTTCCTTGCCCGGTTCGGGAGAGCCGGACGTTGGCCAGCCGGCGTCACGGGAGCGTCACGGAAACGTCATAAACAAGGACGAAACTGTCATATTTCCGCCTACGTGTGCTCCCGTGCCCCTTGCCCCAGAATCAGTGCCCATGCAATCTGCTCCCGTTGACCGGACGCTGGCGGTCGCGGCATCGGCGCTCCCGCTGCTCGATCGCGATCACAGCATCCTGTCTTTCAACGAGCGCGTGCTCGATTGGGCCCACCGGCCCGAAGTGCCGCTCATCGAGCGCCTTCGCTACCTGTGCATCGTCTCGTCGAACCTTGACGAATTCTTCGAAGTTCGTGCAGCGCCGCACCTGATTGCGAATAGCGCCAGCGACCAGAAGGGCACCTACACCATCGAATCGTTCGTGCGCCTTTCCGAGGCTGCCCACACGCTGGTGGGCCGCCAGTACGCGCTGTACAACGACGAGTTGATGCCGACCTTTGCCAAACACGGCATCCACATCATTTCGCACGGCGAGCGCAATGCGGCGCAGCGCAAATGGGTCAGCGAGTATTTCGAGCGCGAAGTGCGCCCCTTGCTGATTCCGGTGGGGCTCGATCCGGCACATCCGTTTCCGCAGGTAGCCAACAAGTCGCTCAACTTCATCGTGCGGCTCGGCGGCAAGGACGCGTTCGGGCGCGAAAACCCGATCCAGATCGTCAAGGTGCCGCGCGTGCTGCCGCGCGTCATTCGCATGCCGGCCAAGGTGTCGGACGGCAAGACGCTGTTCGTGGCGCTGTCGAGCGTAGTGCGCGCGCATTTGTCGAGCATGTTCCCGGGCCGCGAAGTGGGCGACTTTTCGCAGTTCCGAGTCACGCGGCATTCCGATCTTGCGGTCGACGAGGAAGACGTCAAGAACCTGCGCACCGCCTTGCGCCAGGGGCTGCAGCACCGCCACTACGGGCAGGCCGTGCGGCTCGAGGTGTCGGCCAGTTGCGCCGAGTCGCTCGCGAGCTTTCTGCTGGCGCAGTTCAACCTGCCGCCTCAGGCGCTGTACCGGGTGCACGGGCCGGTCAACCTGGCCCGGCTGACCCAGCTGATCGATTTGCTGGACGAGCCGCAGCTGCGCTTTCCGCCGTACCCCGCGTCTTATCCCATCACGCTGTCTCCCGCGCAGTCGTTCTTCGAGCGGCTGCAGCGCGGCGACGTGCTGATCCACCAGCCCTTCGAAAGCTTCGACGGCGTGCTCGCCTTTCTGCGCGAAGCCGTGCTCGACCCGCAGGTGCTGGCCATCAAGCAGACCATCTATCGCACCGGCGCCGATTCGGAGTTGATGGACCTGCTGCGCGAAGCCGTGCGCCGCGGCAAGGAAGTGACGGTGGTGGTGGAGCTCAAGGCCCGCTTCGACGAAGAGGCCAACATCAACTGGGCGGAAATGCTCGAGTCGATCGGCGCGCAGGTGGTGTACGGCGTGGTGGGCCTGAAGACCCACGCCAAGATGCTGCTGGTGACGCGCCGCGAGGGCAAGCAGATGCGCCGCTATGGCCATCTTTCCACCGGCAACTACAACCCGCGCACCGCCAAGCTCTACACGGACATCAGCCACCTGACGGCCGATCCGCTGCTCACGGCCGACATGGAAGCGGTGTTCGTCCACCTGGCAAGCCAGAGCCGCCTGCCCAAGCTCAACCGCATGTGGCTGGCGCCGTTCGACCTGCACAAGAACCTCATTGCGCAGATCGACGTCTTGGGTCTCGCCGCCGCGGCCGGCGAGCCCACGCGGATCGTCGCGAAGATGAATGCGCTGACCGACGAGCAACTGGTCGCCGCTCTGATGCGCGCAGGGCAGAAGGGCGTGAAGATCGACCTCATCGTGCGCGGTGCGTGCACCCTGCCGGCGCAGGTGCCGGGGCTGACCGACAACATTCGCGTGCGCTCCGTCATCGGGCGTTTTCTCGAGCATTCGCGGGTCTTCTACTTCCGCAGCGGCGAGGATGAGTCGCTCTACCTCTCGAGCGCCGACTGGATGAACCGCAACATGCTGCGGCGCGTCGAGCTGGCCTGGCCGGTGACCGACCCCAACCTTCGCCAGCGCCTGATCGACGAATGCCTGGTGGCCTATCTGCATGACGGCCGCGATGCCTGGGACCTGGGAGGCGACGGCATCTATACGCGCGTCGACCGCGACACCCATCCGGGCGAGGCGGGTGCGTCGCGCGCGGTCGAGGCGCACGGCGCGCAGACGGCACTCATGAACCGATATGCATCGCGAGGACATGGCTTCGATGTATCCAGCAACTGACGATCATCGAAAGACGACGAGCATGGACTTGATCTTCTGGCGCCATGCCGAAGCCGAGGACTGGACCGAGGGTTGCGACGACCTGCAGCGCTCGCTCACCTCGCGCGGCGAGAAGCAGGCCAAGCGCATGGCCGGTTGGCTCGACCGGCAACTGCCCGACGGCACCCGCATCATCTGCAGCCCCGCGCGGCGCTGCGAGCAGACCGCGCTCGCGCTCGGCCGCAAATACAAGCTGCGCTCCGAGCTCGCGCCCGACACCACGGCCGAGGCGATGCTGGGCGCGGCGGGCTGGCCCAACGGCAAGTCGGTGGTGTTGATGATCGGCCACCAGCCTTCGGTGGGGCAGGCCATTTCACTTCTTCTCGGGCTGAAACATGACAGCTGCCCCGTGCGCAAGGGATCGCTCTGGTGGATTCGAACGCGCGAACGCGATGGCGACGTGCAGACCGTGGTGGTTACGGTGCAGTCGCCCGAACTTCTCTGAAAGCGCGATTCAGGCTGAAAATTCGCCCAAGTTTGTAAACTAATTGACGTATTCGAGGGGCGCAAGCGGGGTTATGTAGGCACAATGGCTGTGCCAGATGCATTTGGTCACAAATAGCATCGATAACTTACAACCACAAGGCGATTGCACAGCAAGCGCCTTGTGTGCCGCGGATTTCCGGGCGCCGGGTGGCGAAGGCTGTTGCAGCCGTCTTCCACCGCGGATGCTCAATGAAAGCGCTCGTTTCCCTGCTGGCTGCTGCAGCCCTCCTGGCCGGATGCGCCACGAACACCATGCCCGAACCCGCGCCAGAGGTTCGGCGCGACGCCACCCGTTCGGTCACGAAGATTGAACTCGTCTACAACGAGCACGATCAGCTGACGGTCATGGATGGCGGCGGGTCCGCGATCATCGGATGGGCCGGGGTTTTCGGGCCTGTAGGCACGCTGGTGGCCATCGGCGTCGAGGTCGGCACGAGGGTGACGAAGGCCAGCCGCCTGGAACGGCGCACCAGGGAGTTCACGGCCGCCGTGAAGAACAGCGGTGCGGCCTCACTCAACCGTCAATTCGCGGAGCAACTGGCAGCGCGACTGCGCACAGGGGGCCGCGAAGTGAAGCTGACGCCGGCTCCGCGTGTGGACGGCGAACTGGCACAGCTGCAGGCCGCTGGATTCCAGTCCACCCCCGGCTACAGCACGTTGGTCGTTCGGGTCACCACGATCTATTCGGCGCCAGACATGACATCGAGCTTCAAGCCCTTCGTGGCGATCGAGCAGTCGCTCAAGGACGAACAACAGGCCGTTCTCTATCAGACGACCCACACCTCCGACCTGGAGGAGCCGACCTTCCTGGCGTACGACGGTCTGCTGCAGGACACGGCCAAGGCCGAGGATGGCCTGCGGCAGGGGCTTTCGCGAATTCTCCAACCGGCCTATGCGGGCATGTTCGGCGGGGACGAATCGCCGCCCCGACTCGCCCACGCAAAAACCGCGCAGACGGCCGGTTTCGCTCCGAAGTGAATCGGCGGCTCAGCAGCCGCTGAGTTCCACCCGCCAGTTGCTGGTCTTCTGCCAGGCCAGCACTTCTTCGCGCAGCAGGTGCGCGGACTGGGGATAGGCATCGGCCCAGTCGGGCGCACAGGCAATCGTGAAAGCCCTGGCACCCAGCGCCGCGAGATGCAGCGCCTGCGGATCGGGATCGCGGCGCGCGTGGCACAAGATGACCGCGAGACGCAGCGAGAGCAGCTGCATCACGAAGGTTTCGTCGTCGAGCGCGGCCTCGAGCTTGCGTAGCTTGCCGCGCTGCCCCAGAACCAGTTGGCCGAGCGCGTGCAGCTCGTTCACGGCAAAGCCGGGCGCGTCGGTGTTGTCCAGAATGTAGGCGCCGTGCTTGTGATAGTCGCTGTGCGAAACCAGCGTGCCGATTTCATGCAACTGCGCCGCCCAGCCGAGCTTGCGCAGCGCCCGCCCGGCGCGACTGCCCGAGCTGCCGCCACGTGCCGCGGGCGTGAGCTGCACGAACAATGCCGCGGCGGTTTCGCCCACGCGCCGGGCTTGGGCCGCATCGACCGAGAAACGGCTGGCCAGCCGCGCCACGGTGGCGGTGCGCAAATCGGCCACGCCCTCGTCGCGTTCGAGCAATTCGTAGAGCACCCCGTGGCGAAGCGCACCCTGGGCGACTTTCATTTCTTCGATGCCGAGCAGGTCGAACACCGCCCGCAGCACGCTCACGCCGCCGCCGATGACGGCCTTGCGGTCTTCGCGCATGCCGTCGATGCGCAGCTTGTCGGCGCTCCCGGCCTTGAGCAGGCGCTCGACCAGCCAGTCGAGTCCGTCGCGGGTGATCAGCCCGGGTTCGCCGCCGGCCGCGGCCAGCACGTCGCCCACCGCGCCGATGGTGCCGGAGGCGCCGTACGCCACGTCCCACTGGTCGCGGGTGTAGCTCGACAAGGCATCGTCCAGCACCGCCTTGGCCGCCACCTCGGCGGCACGGAATGCGGCCGGGGTGAAGAGGCCTTCTGCAAAGTGCTTCATCGACCACGCGACGCTGCCGACGCGGTAAGACTCCATCAGCTCGGCGTCGAGCGCGCGGCCGATGATCATTTCGGTGGAGCGCCCGCCGATGTCCACCACCAGCCGGCGCTCGCGGTCGGAGGCGTCGGTGTGCGGCAGCATGTGCGCCACGCCCTGGTAGATGAGGCGGGCTTCCTCGCGCCCCGGGATCACGTCGATGCCGAAACCCAGGATGGTGCGCGCGCGCAGCAGGAATTCTTCGCGGTTGCGGGCTTCACGCAGCGTCTGGGTGGCGACGGCGCGCACCTGCGAGCGCTTGAAGCCGGCCAGCCGTTCGCCAAACCGGGCGAGCGCGTCCCAGCCGCGCTGCATGGCCTCGGGCGTGAGGTTCCGGGCGCTGTCCAGGCCGTTGCCCTGGCGCACGGTTTCCTTGAGGTATTCGGTACGGTGAATCTGGCCGTGGTCGACCTGTCCGATTTCGAGCCGGAAGCTGTTCGAACCGAGATCGACGGCGGCGAGGCGGGTGCCGTTTTGCATGTAGTTGTAGTGAGAAGAGGGGCGGTGGATCTGATCGTAGCGCCGTGACAGGCCGTGGACAGGTGCGCCGCCTCCCGAATCGCCGGTAGCGAGGTTCGGAAGGCTAGGCGCGGCAAATGACGGTTGTGTGACAGCGTCACACAAGCCGCGGAGCCGCAGCGGCATTTTCCCTCGACGAGGGGGTGTCACACCGATGTCACACAAGCTTTCTAGAGTCCGTTCCAAGCCCGAAAGGGACTACTTCTTACTTCTAAAGGAAGCCTTGATGAAAACGACTTTCAAATTTGCAGCCGCCGGCCTCGTGGCCGCGGTCTTCGCCCAAGTTCCCGCTTTTGCACAAGACGTGACCGGCGCCGGCGCCAGCTTCCCGGCACCGCTGTATGCCAAGTGGGCTTCCGATTTCAACAAGGCCACCGGCGTCAAGATCAACTACCAGTCGGTCGGCTCGGGTGCCGGCCTGAAGCAGATCGAAGCCAAGACGGTCGATTTCGGCGCTTCCGACGCGCCCCTGAAGGACGACGAACTCCAGGCCAAGGGCCTGATCCAGTTCCCCACCGTCATCGGCGGCGTGATTCCCGTGGTGAACATTCCCGGCATCAAGCCAGGCGAGCTGAAGCTCAACGGCCAGGTGCTGGGCGACATCTACCTGGGCAAGATCACCAAGTGGAACGACCCGGCCATCAAGGCGCTGAACGGTTCGCTGGCCCTGCCGGACGCCGCCATTGCGCCGGTCCGCCGCGCCGATGGCTCGGGCACCAGCTTTCTGTTCACCAACTACCTGAGCAAGGTCAACGCCGAGTGGAAGACCAAGGTGGGCGAGGGCACGGCCGTGAACTGGCCGACCGGCGCGGGCGGCAAGGGCAATGAAGGCGTCGCTGCCTTCGTGAACCGCCTGCCCAATTCGATCGGCTATGTCGAGTACGCCTACGTCAAGCAGAACAAGATGAACTACGCCCAGTTGCAGAACGCCGCCGGCAACTTTGTCTCGCCGGAAGACACGGCCTTCAAGGCCGCGGCCGCCGGCGCCGACTGGAACAAGAGCTTCTACCAGGTGCTGACCAACCAGGCCGGCAAGGATGCATGGCCCATCACCGGCGCCACCTTCATCCTGCTGCACAAGGTGCAGGACAAGCCCGCCAACGCGACCACCGTGCTCAAGTTCTTCGACTGGGCCTACAAGGGCGGCGACAAGACGGCCGACGATCTCGACTACGTGCCGATGCCCGATGCCGTGAAGGCCACCATCGCCAAGGCGTGGGGTGAAGTGAAGGACGCGTCGGGCAAGCCTGTCGCGTTCAAGTAAATCCACCCACCCACTCCAGAACGGCGCGACCATGAGCAGCACTTCGCTCGAGGACGCGCCGCTTTCGTCTTTGCCGGAGCGACCCGTGTCATCCACTTTTCCTGCTTCTGCCGCCACGTACGACCTTGCGGCCGAACGCGGCCGCACCGCTGCGTCCCCACCGCCGGCCAAGGCGCCGCGTTCCGGTCCCATGGCCGACCGGCTGTTCGGTTGGGCCGCCAAGGGCGCTGCGCTGCTGACGCTCGCGATGCTGATCGGCATTCTGCTGTCGCTGATTGCCGGCGCATGGCCCGCCATTTCGAAGTACGGCCTCGGCTTTCTCACCAGCAGCGTGTGGGATCCGGTGCAGAACGAGTACGGCGGCCTGGTCATGATCTACGGCACGCTGGCCACGTCGGCCATCGCGCTGGTGATCGCGGTGCCGGTGAGCTTCGGCATCGCGCTGTTCCTGACCGAGCTCTCGCCCAGCTGGCTCAAGCGCCCGCTGGGCACGGCCATCGAATTGCTCGCCGCCGTGCCGTCGATCGTGTACGGCATGTGGGGTTTGCTGGTGTTCGGTCCGATTCTTTCCACCTGGGTGCAGCAGCCGCTGCAGAAGCTGCTCGCCGGCGTGCCGTACCTCGGCGCGCTGGTGTCGGGCCCGCCCGTGGGCATCGGCATTCTCTCGGCCGGCATCATCCTCGCGATCATGATCATTCCGTTCATCGCCTCGGTGATGCGCGACGTGTTCGAAGTGACGCCGCCGCTGCTCAAGGAGTCGGCCTACGGGCTGGGGTCCACGACGTGGGAAGTGGTCTCGAAGGTCGTGCTGCCCTACACCAAGGCCGGCGTGATCGGCGGCATCATGCTCGGCCTCGGCCGGGCGCTCGGTGAAACGATGGCGGTCACCTTCGTGATCGGCAACATGAACCAGCTCAACTCGCTGTCGGTGTTCGAGGCGGCCAACAGCATTACCTCGGCGCTGGCCAACGAATTTGCCGAAGCCGGCGCGGGCCTGCACCAGGCCGCGCTGATGTACCTGGGCCTGGTGCTGTTCTTCATTACCTTTGTGGTGTTGACGCTCTCCAAGGTGCTGCTTGCCCAGATGAAGAAGAGCGAAGGGACCAAGTCATGAATACGAGCACGGCTCAAAACCTGCTGAACGCCAAGGCTCTCGCCGAAACGCGCCAGGCCAAGTTTGCCTCGCGCAACCGGGTCAACAAGATCGCGCTCACGCTGTCGCTCGCCGCAATGGTGTTCGGCGTGTTCTGGCTCGTCTGGATCCTTTGGGAAACGCTGCGCCTGGGCCTGGGCGGCCTGGCGCTCGCCACCTTCACCGAAATGACGCCGCCGCCGAACGAAGCGGGCGGCATTGCCAACGCGATCTTCGGCTCGTTCGTGATGGTGGCGCTGGCCACTTTCGTGGGCACGCCGATCGGCATCATGGCCGGCATCTACCTCGCCGAATACAACCCGAAGGGCTGGCTTGCATCGGTCACGCGCTTCGTGAACGACATCCTGCTGTCGGCGCCGTCGATCGTGATCGGCCTCTTCGTGTATGCCGTGGTGGTGGCCTATTTCAAGACCTTCTCCGGCCTGGCGGGCGCGCTGTCGCTGGCGCTGATCGTGATTCCGGTGGTGATCCGCACTACCGAGAACATGTTGCAGCTGGTGCCGCCGGGCCTCCGTGAAGCAGCCTACGCACTGGGCGCGCCGAAGTGGAAGGTCATCCTGAGCATCACGCTGCGCGCCGCGCGTGCGGGCGTGGTCACGGGTGTGCTGCTGGCTGTGGCGCGCATCGCCGGCGAAACCGCGCCGCTGCTCTTCACCGCGTTGAACAACCAGTTCTGGACCGCCGACGTGAGCCAGCCGATGGCCAGCTTGCCGGTAACGATCTTCAAGTTCGCGATGAGCCCGTACGAAAACTGGCAACAGCTGGCCTGGGCCGGCGTGTTCCTGATCACCGTGGCCGTGCTCGCCCTCAACATCCTGGCGCGCGTGCTGACGCGCAACAAACTCTGATTCAAGAAGAAGTAGCAACCATGCCAAACACCGTCGCACAACCGTCGCGCTCGAAGATCTCGGTCAAGGACCTGAACTTCTACTACGGCAAGTTCCACGCGCTCAAGGGCATCAATCTCGAGATCCCCGAGAACAAGGTCACGGCCTTCATCGGCCCGTCGGGCTGCGGCAAGTCGACCCTGCTGCGCACCTTCAACCGCATGTTCGAGCTCTACCCCGAGCAGCGCGCCGAGGGCACCATTGCGCTCGACGGCGAGAACCTGCTCACGTCCAAGCAGGACGTGGCGCTGATTCGCGCAAAGATCGGCATGGTGTTCCAGAAGCCCACGCCGTTCCCGATGTCGATCTACGACAACATCGCCTTCGGCGTGAAGCTGTTCGAGAACCTGAGCGCGAGCGAAATGGACGACCGCGTCGAGTGGGCCCTGAAGAAGGCCGCGCTCTGGACCGAGGTGCGCGACAAGCTGCAGCAAAGCGGCTCGGGCCTTTCCGGCGGGCAGCAGCAGCGCCTGTGCATTGCGCGCGGCATTGCCATCAAGCCCGAGGTGCTGCTGCTCGACGAGCCCTGCTCGGCGCTCGACCCGATCTCGACCGCGAAGATCGAAGAGTTGATTGCCGAACTGAAGAACGAGTACACCGTGGTCATCGTCACGCACAACATGCAGCAGGCGGCACGCTGCAGCGACTACACCGCGTACATGTACCTGGGCGACCTGATCGAGTTCGGCGCGACGGAACAGATGTTCTTCAAGCCGCAGCGCAAGGAGACCGAGGACTACATCACCGGCCGTTTCGGCTGATGCCAAGGAGGCACACATGACTGAAAAACATCTCTCCAGCCAGTTCGACAGCGAACTCAACGGCGTTTCGTCGCGCGTGATGGAGCTCGGCGGCATGGTCGAGGCGCAGATTCACCAGGCGGTGTATGCGCTGCTGCAGTTCGACCCCGATGCGGCCGACCGCGTGATGGAAACCGAGCACCGCGTCAATGCGATGGAAATCGAGATCGACCGCGAGCTGTCGTCGATCATTGCGCGGCGCCAGCCGACGGCGCGCGACCTGCGTTTGCTGATCGCCATTTCCAAGACCACGGCCAACCTCGAGCGCGTGGGCGACGAGGCCAACAAGATTGCGCGCATGGTCAAGTCGATCATCGAGAGCGGCTCGGCCCGCGCGCTGCCTTCGAACGAGCTGCGCATTGCCGCCGACCTGGCTTCGGGCCTCTTGCGTACCGCGCTCGACGCGTTCGCGCGCCTGGACACGGCCGCCGCGCTGTCGATCCTCAAGGACGACGACCTGATCGACAAGGAGTTCGACGGCTTCGTGCGCAAGCTGGTCACCTACATGATGGAAGACCCGCGCACGATCTCGGCCAGCCTCGACCTGCTGTTCCTGGCCAAGGCCATCGAGCGCATCGGCGACCACGCCAAGAACATCGCCGAATTCATCATCTACATCGTCAAGGGCGCCGATGTGCGGCACACTTCGATGCAGGAAATCGAGTCGGCGCTGAAGTAAGAACCACGGCAAGATCCCCGAAGAAAGCATGAAGAAACCCAGAGTCCTGATCGTCGAAGACGAGTCGTCGATCGCCGAGCTGATCGCCGTCAACCTGCGCCACAACGGCTTCGAGCCGATCTGGTCGGAAGACGGCGCGGCGGCGCAACGCGAAATCGACGCCTTCCTGCCGGACCTGATCCTGCTCGACTGGATGCTGCCCGGCCAGAGCGGCCTGCAGCTCGCGCGCCAATGGCGCAAGGACGCACGCACCAAGGCGGTCCCGATCCTGATGCTGACCGCGCGCGGCGACGAGCCCGACAAGGTGGCCGGCCTCGACGCGGGTGCCGACGACTACATCACCAAGCCGTTCTCCACGCAGGAAATGCTCGCGCGCATCCGCGCCGTGCTGCGCCGCCGCGCGCCTGAGGTGGTGGCCGAGCGCGTGGAGATCGGCGAGCTTGCGCTCGACACCGCCACGCACCGCGTCACCTGGCAGGGCAATGCGCTCAAGGTGGGACCGACCGAGTTCAAGCTGCTGGCCTACCTGATGCAGCACGCCGAGCGCGTGCACAGCCGCGCGCAGTTGCTCGACAAGGTGTGGGGCGACCACGTCTACATCGAGGAGCGCACGGTCGACGTCCACGTCAAGCGCCTGCGCGAATCGCTGGGCGCTGCGGCGCCCATGGTCGAAACCGTGCGTGGTGCCGGCTATCGCCTGACGGTCCAAGTCACGGTTTGAACCGCGCCGTGTCCATCGGCCGCGGGCGCGGATAATCGCCCGCCATGCCTGTCCGTATCGCTACTTTTCTCATAGCGTCGCTCGTGATGGGAGCGGGCGCCGCAGCCGTTTTTGGTTGGAAGTTCGGATGGCTCGGCGCCTGGTTGGGCGCGGTACTCTGGCTCGCACTGGACGCGTGGCGGGCCCAGCGCCTGCTGCAGGTGCTGCGCAACAATGCGGCGGGCCTGCCGACACGCGGAGCCGGCATGTGGGGCGAACTCTCGGAACGCATCCGCAAGCTGCTGCGCGATCGCGAGCAGCAGACCCGGCAGGCCGAAGACCGTCTCCAGGAATTCCTGGCCGCCATCCAGGCGTCTCCCAACGGCGTGATCCTGCTCGACGAGCAGGGCCGCATCGAATGGTGCAACCAGACGGCGGCGAGCCAATTCGGAATCAACAGCGAACGCGACCTCTTGCAGCACCTCGCGAACCTGGTGCGCGATCCGGCTTTCGTGGCCTACCTGGCTTCGTGGAACTACAGCCGCGACGTCGTCATCGACGCCTCCGGGCCCGGCCAAGCGCAGCAGCGCAGCCATCCGGTGCGGCTCTCGGTGCAAGTGCATCCTTATGCCGGCAACCGCCGCATGCTGCTCACGCGCGACATCACCGCGGTGGAGCAGGCAGAAGCCATGCGGCGCGATTTCGTCGCCAACGTGTCGCATGAGATCCGCACGCCGCTCACGGTGCTAGCCGGCTTTGTCGAAACCCTGCAGAACCTGCCGCTCGACGCGGAAGAGCGCGCGCGCTACCTGTCGCTGATGAGCCAGCAGTCGCACCGCATGGAAACGCTGGTGAACGACCTGCTGACGCTCTCGCGTCTCGAAGGCAGCGCGCCGCCTTCGGGCAACCAGTGGATCCGCATTCGGGCGCTGCTTGCGCAGTGCGAAGACGAGGGGCGCGGACTGTCGGGCCGGCTTGCGCCGCAGGGCCATCGCCTGTCCTTCACCATCGAGGCCGAATCCGAAATCTCGGGTGCGCCGACCGAGTTGCAAAGCGCCATGTCGAACCTGCTGACCAACGCCATCCGCTACACGCCCGGCGGCGGCGAGGTGGCGGTGACCTGGCGCCTGCTGCCCGACGGGCGCGGTGAATACGCGGTGCGCGATACCGGCCCGGGCATTGCCGCCGAGCACATTCCCCGCCTGACCGAGCGCTTCTACCGCATCGACCGCAGCCGCTCCCGGGAGACCGGCGGCACCGGGCTGGGCCTGGCGATCGTGAAGCACATCGCGCAGCGGCACGGGGCCGAACTGCGCATCGAGAGCACGGTAGGGAAGGGCTCCCGCTTTGCGCTGGTGTTTCCGGTGAACCGGGTGCGGGAAGCGCGGCTGCTAGCGAAGTGACCGCTGCATCGTCCAGCGCAGCAGCGCGCCGAACAGCAAGGCCGTGACCGCCAGGGCGCCCGCGCCCATGAGCCAGAACGCCAGCGGCGACTGCATTGCGGGCCAGGGCCCCAGGCCGCGATAGGCCAGCAGATAACTCCCGCCGAGCCCGGCACCCCAGAGCAGGGTGCAGTAGATGACGAGCGGTGCCAGCGTGACGCGATAGCAGCGCAACACGAACACGCACAGCGTCTGCAGGGCATCGGCAAAGTGATAGACCGCCACCACCAGCAGCAACGCCGCGGCGACTGTCACCACGGCCGGGTTGTCGGAGTACACGTGGGCCAGCTTGAAGCGCAGCGCCACCATCGCGCCCGCGAAGAACAGGGCGCACAGAGCCGTGAGCTCGAAGCCCATGCGGCAGGCGCGGCGGGCCCTTGCGGCATGGCCGGCGCCGAGCCAGAAGCTCACGCGCGCGCTGGTGGCAATGGACAGCGAAAGCGGCACCATGTAGGCCACCGCGAGCAGGTTGGAGGCAATCTGGTGCGCGGCGGCCGCGGCCGTGCCGAGCCGCGCGATGAACAGCGCCATCAGGGTGAACGAGGTCACTTCCACCAGCACTGCGAGACCGCCGGGAACGCCCAGGCTCGCGAACTGGCGGATCTGCCGCCAGTCGGGTGCTTCGATGCGTTCCCAGAGCCGGTAGTCCTTGTAGAAGGAACTGCTGCGCAAAAGCCATGCGGCGCACGCCAGCATGGCCCAGTTCACGCACAGCGTGGCCCAGGCGCAGCCCACCAGGCCCATGGCCGGCAAACCGGCGCCGCCGAAGGTGAACCAGATCGACAGCGGCAGCTTCAGGAACAGCGAGCCCAGTTGCAGCCATGTCACGACCTGCGGCTTGCCGAGGCTCTGATTGAGCGTGCTGAACAAGCGGAAGAGCAGGGCGGGCGGCAGCGCAAAGGCGAGCACCGCCAGGTACGCTTCGACGCCGGCGCGCATCTCGGGCGGCACCTGCGTCCATCGCAATGCGGCGCCGGGGAACAGCAGCACGACCATGCCGACGGCGATGGCGATGCCGCTGAGATAAAGCGACTGCCGCACCGAGCGGCCCACTTCGCTTCGGCGGTCGGCGCCGTGCAGCTCGGCCCACACCGGCAGCAGTGCCTGCAGCACGCCCATCAGCGAGACAAACACGCTGATGAAGATGGCCGCGCCCACCGACAGCGCAGCCAGCGCGCTCTCGGCGTAGCGGCCGGCCACGATGGTGTCGGTCACGCCGAATGCCATCACGGCCAGTTGGCCGACCAGCACCGTGCCGGCGTGCCGCGCGATCAGACCTCGTTCGCCAGTCACTTGCTACGGTGCGATCTTTTGATAGAGCAGCAGGTCGTCGGTCGCGCTGCTGGGCCGGCGCAGGGTGCCGCTGAAACGCCATTGCTCCAGGGGAATGATGGTGTGCAGCCGTTCGATCGTCTCGGGGCTCACGAGCAGCCAGGGGCAATTGGTGCCGAGCAGCAGCGGCTGCAGGTTGAAATGGCCGTGATGCTGCAGGGCTGCGATATGCGCGCGGCTGAGTGCCAGTTCGGCGACGCAGCTCGGCTGCCCCACGCGCTCGGCCACTGCGCGAACTTGCGGCACGTAGCTGCGCGCGTAGTCGATGGAAGGCAGCCAAAGCGTCATCAGCAGCATCCAGCACAGCGCGGTGCCGCCGGCCGGGAGCACCAGCGTTTTCCAGAGCGCGGCCCGGTGGCGCCCGGTGCGCCAGCGCACCAGCCAGCACCAGGCGATGGTGGCGGCCAGCGCCAGAACGAACACAATGGGCGAGAACTCGGGCACGAAGCCGGGCACCAGCCGCGCGACGCTGGCGGCGGGCTTGGGCGGCACGCCGGTTTGCATGGCGATCCAGTAGATCCAGCCCAGCACGGCCAGGCCGCTGAAGAACAGCACGTTGAACCAGTCGATCAGCGCCGCCGCGCTGCGCCGGAAGGTCGGCAGCGCGAAGGCCGCGAGCGTGGCGAAGGCCGGCAAGGTCAGCAGCAGCGAACGGTCGGAATAGTCGGTGGTCCAGGTGGCGGCCAGCGGCACCAGCGCAAACCAGAACGGCAAAGCCACGTGGCGCGCGGTGAGCTGGCGGCGCCAGCGCCAGAGCGTCCAGACCGCGAGCGGCCACACCGGCCAGGTGAACCACACCAGCAGCTTGGCCTGGCTGCGCACATCGCCCAGCACGGAGGTGCTGCTCGGATGGCGGCCCGGCAGCTGGATTTTCCATTCGAGCAAACCCAGCCCGATGGCCAGCGCCGCGGCCACGAGCGCGACTGCGCTCATCGTCGCGAGCGCGCCTCGGGTGTAGCCCGGGCTTTCATCCGTCGCCGTGTCGGCATTGAGGCGGGCGGTGCGCCGCTCGTAGGCCATGAAGAGCGCACTGCCGATCGCCAGCGCCAGGCCCACCGTGGGACCGCCGCTCAGCGTCATGCCGATGGTGCCGACCATCAGCGCGATGACCGGGCCGGCCCGGCGATACGGCAGCGCGGCCACGCCATAGAACAGGTGCGACGCGAAATACAGCTGCGCGAGTGCCGGCGTGGTTTCATGGCCGAGTTGGGCCAGGCCCAGGCAGGCGATCAACGCGAGCAGGCCGCCGTCGGCGATTGCGCGGGCGTAGTCGGTCGGCCGGGCCTCGCCGCCGAAGGCAAAGGCCACCGGCTGCGCCCGCGCAGTGCGGGCGAGGTAGTAAACGGCGTACCAGGTGGCGGTGAACGTGCCCCAGAGCATCAGCGCGAAGACGATGCGCACGGCCAGGTCGGGGTGCAGCCACGAAGGCGCGATCTTGATGGCCCAGGCACCGATCCAGTACGGAATGAGCGCCGGCGTTTCGGGGCGCAGGCCCAGGAGCATGGGGTCGAACCAGCGCGCAATGCCTTCGGTGGTGCGCGCCAGCTCGGCCATGTAGCCGAACGATGTGATGTCCGCGCTTTTCCACGGGCCGCGGCCCACGAGGCCCGGCAGCAGGTAGGCGGCGCATAACAACAGCAGTGCAATGCGCGGCAACCGGCGCACGGCGCTCTGGGCAACGATCGCGGGAGTGGGTTGATTCACAAAGATGAGCGAACGGCGGTTTTGGGAAAGAAAAAGGGCAGCGCGGTAAACCGGGCTGCCCTCGATGCGAAAGCGCGTGCTTTACTTGGAAGCAGCGCCGGTCGTCTTGCCGAAGCGGTTGCGGAACTTCTCGACGCGACCGCCCATGTTGTCGACCGACTTTTGCGTGCCGGTGTAGAACGGGTGCGATTCGCTCGTGGTGTCGAGCTTGAACAGGGGCAGTTCGCGGCCGTCGTCGGTCTTGCCCATTTCCTTGGTGTTCGCGCACGAACGGGTCACGAACTTGAAACCGTTCGACATGTCGACGAACAGGATTTCGCGGTAATTCGGGTGAATGCCTTCTTTTGCCATGATCTTTCCTTTTGCGCTGTTGGAATCAATGCGCGGTCGATGCGAGAGCCACCAGCGTGCCAGGAGTCTGACGCGCTGCCCCAGGGGAGACCTGGGAAGCCGGGCGACGCTGCCCAGCCGCACTTTTCGCGGAGCCCATGATTATCGCATACTGCCCCTTTTCCGAGCAAACCCACCCTCCCATGACCTCTAAACCCCTGCGCGCCGGCCTCGTCGGCTACGGTTTTGCCGGCCAGACCTTCCATGCGCCCGTGCTTTCGGCTGTTCCGGGGCTCGAACTGGCGGCTGTGGCAAGTTCGCAGCCGCACAAGGTTCATGCGGACTGGCCTGGCGTGGCCGTGGTGCCCGATGTGGCCGCACTCGTGGCCCGCGCGGACATCGACCTCGTCGTGGTGGCGACGCCCAATGCCCAGCACCATCCGGTCGCCAAGGCGGCGCTCGAGGCCGGGAAACACGTGGTGGTGGACAAGCCTTTCACCCTCGATGTCGCCGAAGCCAAGGAGCTCGAATTGTTGGCCAGGCGCCACAATCGCGTCCTGGCGGTCTATCAGAACCGGCGTTTCGATGCCGACTACCTGACGTTGAAAGACGTGCTGGCGAGCGGCGATTTGGGCCGGCCGGTGTACCTGGAGTCGCATTTCGACCGTTTCCGGCCCGAAGTGCGCGAGCGCTGGCGTGAACAGCCGGTGCCGGGTTCGGGCCTGTGGGTGGACCTGGGCGCTCATCTGGTCGACCAGGCGGTGCAGCTGTTCGGCCGGCCCGACACGCTCCAGCTCGACACGGCAGTCTTGCGCGACGGCGCGCTGGTCGAAGACTATTTTCACGCCGTGCTGCGCTACGAAAGCGGCCCCCATGCGCCGCTGCGCGTGGTGCTGCACGCCACGACACTCGCGGCCCAGCCCGCGCCGCGCTACATCGTGCACGGCACGCGCGGCAGCTACGTCAAGCACGGTGTCGACCCGCAGGAAGATGCCTTGCGCGCCGGGCAGCGGCCGCCAGCCGCAGGGTGGGGCGCCGATCCGCTCGACGGCGAGCTCACGGTGCACGGCAGCGACGGCGTGCCGCAATACCGCTCCGTGCCGACGCGGGCCGGCAACTACGTCGACTACTACGCCGCGGTCCGCGACGCGATCCTCGGCCACGGCCCGAACCCGGTGCCGCCAGAGCAGGCGGTCGCGCTGATGGAACTGCTCGACATCGGCCGCCAGAGTGCCGTGGAGGGGCGCGCCGTCCGGATCGAACGCCCATGAAAAAAGCGCGTCGGCCCGTGGGGGCCGACGCGCTTTTGCGGTTGAGCGTGGTGCTCAGCCGCCGCGACGCATCATGTCGAAAAATTCGACATTGGTCTTGGTCGCCTTCATGTTCTTGAGCATCAGCTCCATCGACTCGATCTCGTCCATGTTGTACATGAGCTGGCGAAGAATGCGGGTCTTCTGAAGGATTTCGGGAGCCAGCAGCAACTCTTCGCGGCGCGTGCCGCTGCGGTTGAGCTGGATCGACGGGAACACGCGCTTTTCGTACAGGCGGCGGTCCAGGTGGATTTCGGAGTTGCCGGTACCCTTGAACTCTTCGAAGATCACTTCGTCCATGCGGCTGCCGGTGTCGATCAGCGCGGTGCCGATGATGGTCAGCGAACCGCCTTCTTCCACATTGCGCGCGGCGCCCAGGAAGCGCTTGGGGCGCTGCAGCGCATTGGAGTCGACGCCGCCGGTCAGCACCTTGCCCGACGAGGGCACGACGTTGTTGTAGGCGCGGGCGAGGCGGGTGATCGAGTCGAGCAGGATCACCACATCCTTCTTGAGTTCGACCAGGCGCTTGGCGCGCTCGATCACCATTTCGGCCACGTGCACGTGGCGCGCGGCGGGCTCGTCGAAGGTCGAGGCAATGACCTCGCCCTTCACGGTGCGCTGCATTTCGGTCACTTCTTCAGGCCGCTCGTCCACCAGCAGCACCATCATGTGCACTTCGGGGTAGTTGGCGCTGATGGCGTGGGCGATGTGCTGCATCATCACCGTCTTGCCGCTCTTGGGCGGCGCCACCAGCAGGGCGCGCTGGCCCTTGCCGATGGGGGCGATGATGTCGATGATGCGGCCCGTGATGTTCTCGTCGCTCTTGACGCCGTCGCGTTCCAGCTTCATCTGTTCCTTGGGGAACAGAGGCGTCAGGTTCTCGAACATCACCTTGTGCTTGTTCTGCTCGGGCGGACCGTCGTTGACCTTGTCGAGCTTGGTCAGCGCGAAGTAGCGCTCGCCGTCCTTGGGCGTGCGCACTTCGCCTTCGATCATGTCGCCGGTGTGCAGGTTGAAGCGGCGCACCTGGCTCGGCGAGATGTAGATGTCGTCCGTGCTGGCCGTGAAGCTGGTGTCGGGGCTGCGCAGAAAGCCGAAGCCGTCGGGCAGGATTTCGAGCACGCCGTCGGCGAAGACCTGTTCGCCGGCCTTGGCGCGCTTCTTGATGATCGCGAACATCAGCTCCTGCTTGCGCATGCGGCCGACGTTTTCGATCTCAAGCGCTTCAGCCTGCTTGAGGACTTCAGACACGTGGAGTGCCTTGAGTTCGTTTAAGTGCATGGAATGACCCCTCGCGGGGTAATCGATCGGAAAACGGGGGGAGGTTAAACGTGAAGCGAGAACTGCTTCACTAACCGGGGAACTCGAACCGGTTGCCTGAAAGGGCCGGTGAACTGTGGGAGATTATGACAGCAAAAAATCGCGCGGCCAACGCATTGCGCGTCAGCCGGTTGAAATGACTCAGGCGAGCTGCTGGTCGATGAACGCCGTGAGTTGCGCCTTGCTCATGGCGCCGACCTTGGTGGCGGCCAGCTGGCCGTCCTTGAACAGCATGAGCGTGGGGATGCCGCGAATGCCGAACTTGGCCGGAATGTCGCGGTTTTCGTCGACGTTGAGCTTGGCGATTTGCAGTTTGCCTTCGTAGGCGGTCGACACTTCGTCCAGAATGGGCGCAATCATCTTGCAGGGACCGCACCATTCGGCCCAGTAGTCGACCAGCACCGGCTGGCTGGACTTGAGCACGTCGGCTTCGAAGGAAGAATCAGAGATGTGTTTGATCAGGTCGCTGGCCATGTGATGTGTCCTTGTGCGCGGAGAGTTTCGGTGCAGCTAAAGTGCTGGTCATTGTGACAGAAACCAAGGGGTGGGGTGCCATGCGGGAACGCTATGGCGCCGATAGCAAAATCCCTTTGCGCGTCGCGCTTCCACGCTCCCGAACCCCCTATAGAACATGAACGAAGGCCACCCCGTCCAGGCCCTGTGGTGCGACCCCGCCGCCGGCGTGGTGGCGCGCATTGCCGGCGCCATTGCAGAGCGCCAGCTTCACGCGGCGCGCACCGTGGTGCTGGTGCCCTATGCGCAGTTGATGGGCGTGGCGCGCGGCATGTGGGCACGCTGCGGCACGCCGGGCTTCGTGCCGCGCTTCGAAACCACGCGCAACTGGGCGCGCAGCGCGGGCGGCTTCCTGCCCACAGGCTACGACATCGCATTCGACATGGCGCGCGATCTCGTCACGGCCCAGGCGCTGCTGTCGCAGGCTGGCTTTGCCGCCGAGCGCTTTGCGCTGGCCGGGCGCGTGGTCGAACTGGCCTACCAGCTGGCCCCGCTCGCGGCCGCGGCGCTGCCTGAGGTGCGCGGCACCGAATGGGCGCAGCGGGCTGCCCATGTGGCCGAAGCCGGCAGCGAGTCGGAATGGTTTCGCATCGAAAGCGCGCTGATACGCGTTGCGGTGGCCTGGGCCGCCAACTCGGGTTATGCCACCGATGTGCTGCTGCGCGACAACGTGCGCACGCAGGTCGACGCGCTCATCGTGCTCGAAGGCTTCCAGACCGATCCGCTCACGCAGACGCTCTGCACGCTGTGGCGCGAGCGCGCCATTCATCTCTCGCTGGTGCCCACGACCCCGCCGGCCGCCGCGGCAAGCGCGCATGTCGCCGCCGACCCCGAAGACGAAGCCGAGCTTGCCGCTGCCTGCGTGCTGCAGCACCTGGCCGAGGGCCGTGCGCCGGTCGCGTTGGTCGCGACCGACCGCGCGCTCACGCGGCGCATCGGTGCGCAGCTCCAGGCGCAGGGCGTCACGGCGCACGACGAAACCGGCTGGAAGCTTTCCACCACGCGCGCCGCCGCCACCGTGATGGGCGCGCTGCGTGCCTGCGCCCACGACGCCGGCAGCGACCAGGTGCTCGGATGGCTCAAGAGCGGGGCCGACGGCGATGCGCTTGCCGTGCAGGCGCTCGAAGCCCGGCTGCGGCGCGAAGGCGTGCGCGAATGGTCGGCCTGGTGCGGGCAGGCCGCGCGCAGCGAGAAACCGCAGGACATCGCGCTGCTGCCGTTCACCGAAGGCGTCGAAGGTCGGCGCATGGCCATGGCCCGCTCGAGGCCGCTGGTCGACTGGCTGCGGGCGCTGCGCGAGCTGCTGGAGGCCTGCGAGCAATGGGCGCCACTCGCAGCCGACATGGCCGGCGGCAAGGTGATCGCCGCGTTGTGGCTCGATGCCGATGCCCATGGCGACGACGACGACTTCCCGGGCGGGCGCCACACGCTGGCCGAGTTCACGGCCTGGGTCCGCGACGTGCTCGAAGACGCCAGCTTCGTGCCGCCCGCCGGCAGTGACGTGCCGCAGGTCGTGGTGTTGCCGCTGCACCAGCTGCTGGGCCGCGCATTCGGCGCGGTGGTCATTCCCGGTTGCGACGATCGGCGCCTGCCCGCGTCGCCCGAGCCGCCCGGCAACTGGAGCGCGGCCCAGCGCGCCGAACTGGGCCTGCCGGCGCGTGAAACGCTCGAGGCCGCGCAGCGCTCGGCCTGGGCCGCGGCCTTGTGCAATCCCAGCTGCGAATTGCTGTGGCGCCAATCCGATGCCAGTGGCGAGCCGGTCCGGCCGAGCCCGCTGGTGCAGGCGCTGCAGCTCGACCATGCGTTGCAAATGACTGCGGACCCGCGCACCCTGCGCGAAGTCGCGGTGCAGCCGACGCTGTACCCAACTCCCTCCGGGGCGCTGCTTCCGCTGCGGAACATTTCGACCAGCGTCTACGAAGACCTGCGCCGCTGTCCCTACCGCTTCTTCGCGCTGCGGCAACTCGGGCTGCGCAGCGCCGACGAGCTCGATGCCGAGGTCGACAAGCGCGACTTCGGCAACTGGCTGCACGCCGTGCTGGGCCATTTCCATGAGGCACTGACGGCGCGACCGACCAGCGAAGCGGCCGAACGCGTGGCGTACATCACCGCGGCGGCCGAACGCGCGACGCGCGAGTTCGGCTTGTCGGACAGCGAGTTCCTGCCGTTCGCGGCAGCTTGGCCGGCCGTGTGCGACGGCTACCTTCAATGGCTTGCCGGCCACGAGGCGAGCGGCGCCGTCTTCGTCGAATCGGAGCCCTGGAAAGAGCAGCCGCTGGGCAATCTGCAACTGGTCGGCCGGCTGGACCGCATCGACCGCATGCCCGACGGCCAGGCCTTCGTGATCGACTACAAGACGGAATCGGCCGCGGTCACCAAGGAGCGCGTGAAGGATCCGACCGAGGACACGCAGCTGGCCTTCTATGCCGCGCTGGTGGCCGACGACACCTTGCGCGCGGCCTATGTCAATGTCGGCGAGAAGTCGTCCGGAACGCAGACGGTCGAGCAGCCCGTGGTGGTGGAGGCGCGCGACGCACTGGTCGCGGGCATCCTCGATGACTTCACCCGCATCGCCCAGGGCGCGGCGCTGCCTCCATTGGGAGAGGGCGCGATCTGCGACTACTGCGCGGCGCGCGGGCTTTGCCGCAAGGACTTCTGGGAGGTCGAGCAGCCCCCGCTTTCGCCCACTGAGGCTCTGGCCGGAGGGTCTGCCCAATGAACGGCGCCGCCTACGAACACAACGGCCGGCACGTCGCGCGCGAGGCCTTCTACACCGTGGCCTGCGACCCGCGGCGCTCCGTTGCCGTCGAGGCCTGCGCCGGCGCGGGCAAGACCTGGATGCTGGTGTCGCGCATCTTGCGCGCGCTGCTCGAAGAAGGCGAATCGGCCTGCGAGCCGCACGAAATTCTGGCGATTACCTTCACCAAGAAAGCCGCCGGCGAGATGCGCGAGCGTCTGGACCAATGGCTCGAGCAGTTCGCCGAGCGCGGCCCCGACGAACTGGTGCGCGAACTCGTGATGCGAGGCGTCGAGCCTTCTGCCGCACTGGCCGCCGTACCGCGCTTGCAGGGCCTCTACAGGCGTTTGCTCGAAGGCGGCCGGCCGGTGCAGTTCCGTACCTTTCACGCCTGGTTTGCGGGCCTGTTGCGCAACGCGCCGCTCGCGGTACTGCGCGAGCTCGGCCTGCCCGCCAACTATGAACTGCTCGAAGACGATGCCGAGGCGCGCGTGCGTACCTGGCGTCCGTTCTTCGAGGCGGTGACCGCCGACAAGGAGGCACTGGCCGACTACTACGCTGTCGTCGCCACGTACGGCCGGTCGCAGACCGCCAAGGCTCTCGGAGAAGCGCTCACGCGCCGGGTCGAGTTCTCGCTGTCCGATCCGGTGTCGGCGGTGCAGCACTTCAGCGCCATGCATCCCTCGCTCCAAGGCCTGGACGAGCCGACCGATGCCTTGCAGGGAGAGCAGGTCAGGCGCCGCTGGCTCGACCGTGCCGCCGCGCTCGGCCGCGAAGCCAACAAGACGCCGCAGAAGGCTGCCGAGGCGATCATCGACGTGTTCGGCACCGGCGAGCCGGCAGCGGCATCGCGCACGGCCGCACTGGCGCACCTGCGCAAGAATTTCTTTGTCGCCTCCGAAGACCGGCTCACCAAGAACCTGCAGAAATACCCCGCCGCGCAGGAAGCCGAAGCCGAGCTCCAGACACTGTGCGTCGCGCAGGCCCAGCACGCCGCCTGGCTCTACCAGCAGCGCATGACGCGGCTCACGCGCATCCTCATCTCCGCCTTTGCCGAAGTGAAGCGCGCCCATGGCTGGGTCGACATGAACGACGTCGAACAGGCTGCGCAATTGCTGCTGGGCCAGTCGGCGCTGTCGGGCTGGGTGCAGGAGCGGCTCGATGCGCGCATCGCCCATCTGCTGATCGACGAATTCCAGGACACCAATCCGCTGCAGTGGCAGGCGCTCTACGGCTGGCTCAGCGCCTACACCGGTGCGGGGGGCAAGGCACCGCGCGTCTTCATCGTGGGCGACCCGAAGCAGAGCATCTACCGCTTTCGCCGCGCCGAGCCGCAGGTGTTCATCGCCGCGAAGAAGTTCGTGCGCGAAGGCCTGGGCGGCGAGCTGCTCAACTGCGATCACACCCACCGCAATGCGCGCGCGGTGGTCGGCCTGGTCAACCAGGCGATGCTGGCTGCGCAGGAGGCCGGGGAGTTCGACGGCTACCGCGCCCACACCACCGAGCGCAACGACGAGGGTGAACTGCTCAAGCTGCCGCCCATCGACCGCGACGCGCTAGGTACCGCCGAAGCGGCTCCGGCCGACGACGGCATGCTGCATTGGCGCGACAGCCTCGTCACGCCGCGCGTGCTGCCCGAAGAACAATTGCTGCAAAAAGAATGCGAGCAGGCCGCGCGCTGGGTCGCGCAGCGCATTGCCGACGGCACGCCGCCGCGGCAGATCATGGTGCTGGCGCGCCGCCGCAACCGGCTGGCCGCGATGCAGGACGCGCTGCGCCAGCGCCACATTCCCGTGCAGCAGCCTGAAAAGAACGAGCTGCACGACGCACCCGAGGTGCAGGACGTAGTGGCGCTGATCGATGCGCTGGTGTCGCCCGCGCACGATCTTTCGCTGGCGCGTGCACTCAAGTCGCCGCTGTTCGGCATCGGCGACGATGCGCTGGTGCGGTTGGCGCTGCGCCAGCGCGAGCAGCCTTCGTCGAGCTGGTTCGCGTTGATTCAGAAGGGCGAGGGCCTGCCCGCGGAACTGGCCGAAGCCGGCGTCAAGCTCAAGCAATGGCAGCGCTGGCTCGCCGCATGGCCGCCGCACGATGCGCTCGACGCGATCTTTCACGATGGCGATGTGCTGGCCAGGTTCGGCGCCGCCGTGCCTTCCGCCATGCGCCAGAGCGCGCTGGCCAATTTGCGCGGATTGTTGGCGGCGTCGCTCGAGATCGAAGGCGCCCGCTTTGCCACGCCTTATGCGCTGGTACGTGCATTGCGCGCAGGTGGCGTGCGCGCGCCGTCCGTCGCGGTGCCCGATGCGGTGCAGCTCCTGACCGTGCACGGCGCCAAGGGCCTCGAGGCCGACACCGTGCTCATGCTCGACTGCGATGCACCGTCGCCGCGCGCCCAGACCATGGGCGTGCTGGTCGAATGGAAGGGCAGCGACAGTGCGCCCACGCGCTTCGTGTTCATGGCCAGCGAGAAAACGCCGCCGGGCTGCGCCACTGCATTGCTCGAGGAAGAGCAGCGGGCGCGCCACCGCGAAGAACTGAACGGCCTCTACGTCGCAACCACGCGGGCGCGCGAGCGCCTTGTGCTGTCGTCGGTACAGCCGGCCCGCGCCAACGAGGGCAGCTGGTGGTCGCGGCTCGAATCGATGTGCGAACCCGTGGAAGCCGACGAGCCATTGATCGTGTCAACGGCGGAATCCGTGGCCGGCAGTTTTTCGATGAAGAAGATGCCGGTCCTGACGCCCGCGGCCAAGCAACCTGTGGCCGTCAAGAAAACCGCTGACAACACCACCGTCGATGCGCGCGCTGCCGCGTTCGGCCAGGCAATGCACCGCCTGCTCGAATGGGCCGTGCCGGGCGAGGCGCTGCCGCCGGCACACGTGCGCGCCGCGGCCCGCGAGTTCATGCTCGACGCGCAGCAGGCACGCGGCGCCGCCGTGTTGGCCGAGCGCATTCGCGCGGGTGCCGGCGCGTGGGCGTGGGACGAGCGCATGATCGACTGGCACGGCAACGAAGTGACGCTGGTCCATGAAGGCGAAACGCTGCGCATCGACCGCCTGGTGCGCGAGCGCGGCACCGGTGACTGGTGGATCCTCGACTACAAATCTGCCGCGCGCCCAGAGCGCGACGCGGCACTCATCGCACAGATGCAGCGCTACCGCGCGGCCGTGCAACATGCCTACCTCGGTGCCACGGTCCGCGTCGCGTTCCTCACCGGGCAGGGCGAACTGGTAAATCTCGAATGACCCTTTCCCATACCGTCGCCGTGATCGGCGGCGGACCCGCCGGCCTCATGGCAGCCGAAGTCCTGAGCCAGTCCGGCGTGCAGGTGCACGTGTACGACGCCATGCCCTCGGTGGGCCGCAAGTTCCTGCTGGCCGGCCGCGGCGGACTGAACCTCACGCATTCCGAGCCCTTCGACATCTTCATGAGCCGCTTCGGTGACCGCCGTGCGCAGCTCGAACCCTTGCTCGCGCGGTTCGGCCCGGAGCAGGTGCGCGGGTGGGCGGCCGGCCTCGGCATCGAGACTTTCGTGGGCACCTCGGGCCGCGTGTTTCCAACGGACATGAAGGCCGCGCCGCTGCTGCGTGCGTGGCTGCACCGGCTGCGCGCGGCCGGCGTGCAGTTCCACATGCGCCATCGCTGGCTGGGCGACGGAGACGCGCCCATCGATCCGGCTTCGCTGCGGTTCGCGACGCCGGCCGGCGAGATCGCGGCGAAGGCCGATGCCGTGGTGCTCGCGCTGGGTGGCGCGAGCTGGGCGCGGCTCGGCTCCGACGGCGCATGGGCGCCATGGCTGCAGGCGCGGGGTATCGACATCGCGCCTCTGCAACCCGCCAACTGCGGCTTCGACGGGGCAGGGTGGAGCGAGCATTTCGCGAGCCGTTTCGCGGGCCAGCCCTTCAAGTCGGTCGCAATTTCGTTCACCGACAGCCAGGGGCGGCGCTTTGCACGCAAGGGCGAGTTCGTTGCAACGGCCACCGGCATCGAGGGCAGCCTGATCTATGCGGCCTCGGCCTTGCTGCGCGACGAGATCGCCGTGCACGGCAGCGCGACGCTGCTGCTCGATCTGTTGCCTGACCGCAGCGCCGAACAGGTGCTGGCCGCAGTGAAGCATCCGCGCGGCGCCCGCTCGCTCAGCAGCCATCTGAAGAGCCGGCTGAGCCTGGAGGGCATCAAGGCCGGCGTGCTGCACGAGGTGCTGGGCCGCGAGGCGATGCAAGACCCCGCGCAGCTGGCAGCGACCATCAAGGCCGTGCCGCTGCGGCTGGTGGCAACCCGGCCCATCGACGAAGCCATCAGCACCGCGGGCGGCGTGCGCTTCGAAGCGCTCGACGAAGGGCTCATGGCCGGTGCGGTGCCGGGCGTGTTCGTGGCGGGAGAAATGCTCGACTGGGAGGCGCCGACCGGCGGCTACCTGCTGACGGCATCCATGGCCAGCGGGGCTGCCGCGGCGCGCGGAGCGATCAAGCAGTTGGGCCTTTGAGGGCATGATTGAATACTTTTGTATTGATTGTTGCGCGCGCAAGGAATAAGCTGCGATCAGACAAAAATAAAGGGGCAGCGATGACCAGCGTTCCATCGCCGCGCGCCGCGCGCGGGCTTGCTTATGCATCCCTGGTGTTCCTGGTTTGGTCCGGCGGTGACGCAGGAGGCGGCGCCCGCGCGCAGGGCGCAAATCCGACGCTGGCGGGCACGTCCGCATCGGCAAACAAGCCGGCGCCAACAGACGGACAGCCGGCGACCCTCACCAGTCCGTCCCCCGGCACCAAGTTCGCCAGCCGCAGCGCGACCTTCATCTGGAACAACACGGGTGCCAACCAGTACGGCTTGACGATCCTGTCGGCCTCTTCGGCGACGCCTGTGGTGGACGCCTCGACAAGTGCGACAACGCTGACGGTAACGAACCTTCCCATAGACGGCGCGGGGCTCGTGGTCCGGCTGCGCTCCCGATTCAAGGGGAAGTGGCTGCCGGCCAACGAGTACCTGTTTACGGCAGCCGGGTACACCGCGGCGCAATCGACCGCAGCGGTGAAGCCCTGGTCCGATCCGATCGTGCTGCCACTCGTGCCCGCATCGGCCGCCAACCTCCCCGACGGCAAGCTGCTGCTGTGGGCAGCCCGCTCGCCCACCAGCTTCAGCACGAGCAGCAGCGAGGCGTACACCTACACCTCGGTGTTCGACCCCGTCACGCGAAGCGCCAGCACACTGGTCGTCACGGCCACCGGCCACCAGATGTTCTGCCCCGGCCTGAGCATGCTGGCCGATGGCAGCGTGCTGGTCAGCGGCGGCAGCGATGCGACGAAGACCTCGATCTACGACCCGGCGCTGGGCGGCTGGGTGACGGGCGCGCAACTCGGCATTGCACGTGCCTACCAGGCGAGCACGACGATGTCCGACGGCTCCGTGTTCACGGTCGGCGGGTCGTGGAACGGCGGGCAGGGCGGCAAGTACGGCGAGGTGTGGTCGGCCGACACCAAGACCTGGCGCACGCTGTCCGGCGTACCGGCCTACATGCCCGATGCGAGTAATGTCTCGAACCCGCCGCTGGCCGGCCCGGACGCGGCCGGGGTCTACCGGGGCGACAACCACATGTGGCTGTTCGGCGCCGCCAACGGCTGGGTATTCCACGCCGGGCCTGCGGCCGCAATGCATTGGATCGACACGCGCGGCAGCGGCGCCATCCTGCAGGCCGGGCTGCGCAGCGACGATCCCTATGCCATGACCGCCAGCGCCGTGATGTACGACATCGGCAAGATCCTCAAGCTCGGCGGCGCGCCCAACCACGACAGCGGCAACGCCTTCAAGACCGCCTACATCATCGACATCAGCGCGGGCGCGCCGACGCCGCCCACGGTGCGCAAGCTTTCGCCGATGGCCTATGGCCGAACCTTTGTCAACAGCGTGGTGCTGCCCAACGGCGAGGTGTTCGTGATAGGCGGGCAGACGCAGCCCGTTCCGTTTTCCGACTCCTACAGTGTGCTGGCGGCCGAGCTGTGGAGCCCGGAGCTGGAGAGTTTCATCACGGTGCCGCCGATGCAGAAACCGCGCAACTATCACAGCGTGGCCCTGCTGCTGCCGGACGGACGCGTGCTGTCGGGCGGCGGCGGGCTGTGCGACTGTGCGGGCGACCACCCGGATGCGGAGATCTACACGCCACCGTACCTGCTGGCGAGCGACGGTTCGCCGGCGCCCCGCCCGGCCATCACGGCCGCGCCGGCCAGCGCCACATGGGGGAGCCAGATCGCCGTCGCGACCGACCGCGCGGCGGCCCGCTTTGCGCTGGTGCGCATGGCATCGGCCACTCACTCGGTCAACACCGATCAGCGCCGCATCCCGCTGTCATTCACGGGCACGGCAGGCAACTACCAGTTGGGCATTCCGGCCGATCGCGGGACGGTGCTGCCGGGCAACTACATGCTGTTTGCACTCGACAGCAGCGGCGTGCCGAGCGTGGCGCGCACCATCAACATCCGGTAGCGGCCGGCGCGCTTCGCGAAGCCGAGGCTTTCAATGATGATGCTGGCGCTGGCGCTCGGAACCGCACTGGCCGTTGGACCGGCGTGGTCCGGAAAGCCTGAAGCCGCCGTGCCTTTCTCGGTGGCGCGCGGCGCGCGCCTGTTCGATGGCACCGAGCCGCTCGCCGGCACGTTGTCCGGCCACAGCGCGCCGCTGCCGGGCGCTGCGACGCGCTGCATCCAGTGCCACGCGGGCCCCGGCAAGTCCGCTGCCGCTGTCTCCGGTTTCGCGCCGCCGCTCGACCGGCGTCAATTGCGCGAAGTTCTCCCGCGCCGCGGCGGCCCGCCTGTCGGGTACGAGCGCGCATCCTTCTGCCGCACCCTGCGCACCGGCATCGACCCGGCCCATGTCCTGCTGCCCCGAGCCATGCCGCGCTTCGATGCCGACGAAGGCCAGTGCGCGGCGTTGTGGGACTACCTGACGCAAGCCCTTTCTCAATGAACTCAATGAACCCAATGAACGCGCGGCGCCTCTTCATACCCTCGCGGGTGGCATCCCGCGGGCGCCGGCGCCTGCTTGCCGCCGGTGCACTGGCGTGGCTGGGCGTGCCTTCGGCCCGCGCAAACACCAGCATCGGCCCGGTGCTGCCGGCGGTGTCGGCCCCGGCCCTGCCGCTGCGGCGCCACGACGGCGCCACACGGATGCTCGCGGCGCAGCTGCGAGGCGCCCCAACTGCCGTTCAATTGATGTTTACCGGATGCAGTACGGTCTGCCCGATCCAGGGGGCCTTGTTCTCGACGCTGCAGGCGGCATTGCTGTCGGAGCGCAACACGGCGGTGCGCCTGCTGTCGCTGAGCATCGATCCGCTGTCCGACGACCCTGTTGCACTGAGCGCCTGGTTGCGGCGCTTCGGCGCAAGGCCAACGTGGAGCGCGGCGGCGCCAACCCCCGAGGCACTTGAGTCGATGCTCTCGCTGTTCACGGGAGGCGCGGCAGCGGGTGACCGCCATACCGGCCAGGTTTATCTGTTCGATCGTCACGCCCGGCTGGTCTGGCGAACCAGCGAGTTGCCGCCGACCGAAGAGGTCATGGCCGGACTACGACAGATTGGTTAGTTGGATGCAGAGGCTGCGGAACCAGCCCCGTGAGGAGGCTTGCTTGCCATGCCTCGTCTTTTCGATGTTAGGTTGACGAGCCTTACCCCTGGCACTGACTACGCAGTTAGGGCTGCTTGGTTCCCCACCTGACCCGGTTGGCCACTTCACCATGCAGGGAGGCCCGTCAGCTTGCATTGTAACCCGGCGGCCGGGCAAAGCCGGGGCTCCGGCGTCCCTCGAAAAGACAGGTCTTTTTTGATTTGCGGGATGGGGCGGAGGACCACAGCCGCGCCTTTTAGAATGCCCGCAATGTCTTATCTCGTGCTCGCTCGCAAGTTCCGTCCGAAAACCTTCGGTGAGATGGTTGGCCAGGGGCACGTGGTGCAGGCGCTCGAGAACGCGTTGACCACGCAGCGCCTGCATCACGCCTATCTTTTTACCGGTACGCGGGGTGTGGGCAAGACCACGGTTTCGCGCATTCTGGCCAAGTCGCTCAACTGCCAGGGCCCGGACGGGCAGGGCGGCATCACGGCCACACCGTGCGGGGTGTGCCAGGCCTGCAAGGACATCGATTCGGGCCGTTTCGTCGACTACACCGAGCTGGACGCGGCCTCGAACCGCGGCGTGGACGAGGTGCAGTCGCTGCTCGAACAGGCGGTGTACAAGCCGGTGCAGGGGCGCTTCAAGGTCTTCATGATCGACGAAGTGCACATGCTCACCAACACCGCGTTCAACGCGATGCTGAAGACGCTCGAAGAGCCGCCGGAATACCTCAAGTTCGTTCTGGCGACCACCGATCCGCAGAAGGTGCCGGTCACGGTGCTGTCGCGCTGCCTGCAGTTCAACTTGCGGCCGATGGCGCCCGAGACGATCCTCGAACACCTGACGGGTGTGCTGCAGACCGAAGAGGTGCCGGCCGAGCCGCAGGCGCTGCGTCTGCTCGCACGCGCCGCGCGCGGTTCGATGCGCGATGCGCTGTCGCTCACCGACCAGGCCATCGCATTCGGCAACGGCGAACTGCTCGAGACCGGCGTGCGCCAGATGCTCGGCAGCGTGGACCGCGGCCATGTATTCAAGCTCATCGAGGCGCTGGCGCAGGGCGACGGCAAGACGGTGGTCGACACCTCCGAGGCGCTGCGCCGCGACGGCATGTCCGCCGCGTCCACGCTGGAAGAAATGACGGCCGTGCTGCAGGCCATGGCCGTGCTGCAGGCGGTGCCTTCGCGGGCGGAATCGGCCGATTCGGCGACCGATCCCGATGCGGCCGACACGGCGCGTCTCGCGTCGCTGATGCCGGCGGACGAAACCCAGTTGCTCTACAGCCTGTGCCTGCACGGGCGCGGTGAGCTGGGTCTGGCGCCCGACGAGTATGCGGCGCTGACGATGGTGCTGTTGCGGCTGCTGGCCTTCAAGCCTTCCAGTACGGCAACGTCTTCATCGGCTTCTTCGGCCTCCCCGGAAAAAAAAACTCTGAATGAAGCCCCGGGGGCGGTTTCGGCCCCCGCGGCCGCACCGCCGCCCCGGGTTGCGCCGGTTGCCGAAGCGCCGGCTCCAGTTGCCGCGCCGGTGCCCCGGCAGGCCCCTCCGGCGCCCGCGGGCCAGCGTCTTGCCGTGGTCAGCGAGCCCGTGCGGCGGAGCGAACCCAGGCCATCCGCGCCGTCAGAGGGGCCGCCGTGGGAGGAAGAGGGCGCCAAGGTGCTTGCAGTTCCGATGCGCGTCCAGCCGCCGCCGGGCCAGCGGGACGTGCCGCGCCCCGACGAGCAGCGCGCCCCTGCGCCGCCCATTCCGCCCAGCGAGGACGGTGATTTCTGGCACGCCACGGTCACGCAGATGATCGCGGCCGAGAGCATCAACGCCCTGGCGCGCGAACTCGCGCTGCAGTCGCAGCTGGTGGCGCGCGATGTCGACCAGTGGATACTTCGCGTGGAGCGGGAGCTGCTCAACCAGCCTTCTGCCCGCGAGAAGCTCACCGATGCCCTGGCCGCGCTGGGCCACGGTGTGAAGCTCGCCATTGAAATCGGCGGCGTGGTCGACAGCCCCGCACGGCGCAACAAGCAGGCCGCCGACGAACGCCAGCGCGTGGCCGAAGAAGCCATTCGCAGCGACCCCGAGGTGCAGATGCTGATGCGTGATTTCGATGCGAAGATCGTGCCTGGAACGCTCAAACCCGCCTGAGCGCCATCTCTTATCCTTCCCCATTTTTCACCAACCAATCAGGACCAACGATGTTCAACAAAGGACAACTGGCCGGCCTCATGAAGCAGGCGCAGGCAATGCAGGACAACCTCAAGAAGGCCCAGGAAGAGCTGGCCACCATCGAGGTCGAAGGTGAATCGGGCGCCGGCCTGGTCAAGGTCGTGATGACCTGCAAGCACGACGTGAAGCGCATCACCATCGACCCGAGCCTGTTGGCCGACGACAAGGACATGCTCGAAGACCTCGTGGCCGCAGCCTTCAACGCCGCGGTGCGCAAGGCCGAGGAAACCAGCGAGCAGAAGATGGGCAAGCTCACGGCCGGCATGCCGGGCCTCCCGCCCGGCATGAAGCTGCCGTTCTGAGCCGTTGATGGCCGACGCCAGTTCGCTCGACGCGTTGGTCGATGCGCTGCGCCGCCTGCCCGGTGTCGGCGTCAAGTCGGCCTCGCGCATGGCGTTTCATTTGCTGCAGCACGACCGCGAGGGTGCGCAGCTGCTTTCGCGCGCGTTGCAGCAGGCGGCCGGCAACGTGCGGCATTGCGAGCGCTGCAACACGTTCACCGAAGCACCCGTCTGCCATGTGTGCCTCGATGCGCGCCGCGACGCGACCAAGCTTTGCGTGGTCGAGACACCCGCCGACCAGGCGGCGCTCGAGCGCACGGGAGCCTTCCGCGGCTACTACTTCGTGCTGATGGGCAAGCTCAGTCCGCTGGACGGTATCGGGCCCAAGGACATCGGCCTGCAGAAGCTCTTCGACCGCGCGCTCGACGGCACGGTGAGCGAAGTGATCCTGGCCACCAACTTCACGGCCGAAGGCGAAGCCACCGCGCACGTGATCGGCGAAGCGCTGAAACAGCGCGGCCTCAACGTAACGCGCCTTGCGCGCGGCGTGCCGGCCGGCAGCGAGCTCGAATACGTGGACCTCGGCACCATCGCGCATGCACTGGTCGACCGCCGGTAGTCCGCTGGCCATCGCGCGCAGCGGCCGTTGCAGCCGCAGCCGAACGGAGACAACCCCGACATGACTTTTTCATTGCTCACCGTCGCCTACTGGTGCGTGTTCATCGCGTGCGGCCTGCCGTACCTCGCGGCCTGGATCGCCAAGATCGGCAGCTTCGGTCCGCGCGACAACGTGCAACCGCGCGATTGGGCCGCCAAACAGAGCGGCTGGCGTGCCCGCGCCAACAGCGCGCAGGCCAACAGCTTCGAAGGGCTGCCGTTCTTCATCGGCGCGGTGATCATCGCGCATCAACTGGGCTTGGCGCAGGCAAGGCTCGACATGCTGGCGGCGGCCTACGTCGTATTGCGCGTGATCTACATCGCGCTCTACATCAAGGGCATTGGCGGCGCACGCAGCGCGGTCTGGTCGCTCGGGTTCCTGGTCAACGTCGCGATTCTTTTTATCGCGCGATAGGCCCGCCGATACAGCGTTTGAAAGAGGCCTCGGAGAGGCCTTCGTACTTACGTGAAAACCCGCACGGGATGACCCCGATGCAGGCAACAGGGGCGCACCCCTAAGCTCGATTCAGTTCACAAGAATCAAAGAGCCCGCAGGACCCGCTTCATGCTACGTCGCAGAACCCTTGTTACAGCCTCCGCAGTTGCTGCCGCGGCCATTGCACTCCCGCGTGTCTTTGCGCAAGCCAAGCTCGAAAAGACCAAGATCTCCATTGCAGTCGGCGGCAAAGCGGCTTTCTATTACCTGCCGTTGACCATTTCAGAACAGCTCGGTTACTTCAAGGCCGAAGGTCTCGAAGTGGAAATCTCCGATTTCGCCGGCGGCGCACGCGCGCTGCAGGCCGTGGTGGGCGGCTCGGCCGATGTCTGCTCGGGTGCCTACGAACACACCATCAACCTGCAAGCCAAGAACCAGTTCTTCCAGGCCTTCGTGCTGCAGGGCCGCGCACCGCAAATCGCGGTGGGCGTGTCGACCAAGAACATGGCGGGCTACTCCGGCATTACCGATTTGAAGGGCAAGAAGATCGGCGTCTCGGCACCGGGCTCGTCGACCAACATGGTGGCCAACCTCGTGCTCTCGCGCGGTGGCTTGAAGGCCAGCGACGTGAGCTATATCGGCGTGGGCGTTGCGGCCGGTGCGCTCACTGCGCTGCGCTCGGGCCAGATCGATGCAATCAGCAACACCGATCCGGTGATGACCATGCTCGAGCAGAAGGGCGACGTGAAGATCATCAGCGACACGCGCACGCTCAAGGGCACGCAGCAGGTGTTCGGCGGCCCGATGCCCGCCGCCTGCCTTTACGCGCCGATGGACTTTGTCCAGAAGAATCCCAACACTTGCCAGGCGCTGGCCAATGCCATCGTCCGCGGCCTCAAGTGGCTGCAGACGGCAGGGCCCGGCGACATCATCAAGACGGTGCCGGAAACCTATCTGCTCGGCGACCGCGCGCTGTACCTTGCGTCGTTCGACAAGGTGCGCGAATCGATTGCCACCGACGGCCTCGTGCCGTCCGACGGCCCCAAGACGGCGCTCACCGCCATCTCGAGTTTCGACACGGCAGTGAAGGCCGACAAGATCGACCTCGCCAAAACCTACACCAACGATTTTGCTCGGCGCGCGAAGGACAGGTTCAAAGCCTGACCTCCGAACGTCCCCGCGACCCGGCCTCGGCCGGGTTTTTTCTTGTGGCGGCCGATGCCAGAATTCCTGCCAGACATGTCCGACTACGCACTCGAACTTCTCTCCATCAGCTGCACTTTCCATTCGAAGGACGATCCGGGCCAGCGCTACACCGCGGTGGCGGACACCACGCTGCGCGTCCGAGCCGGGGAGTTCGTCTCGGTGGTAGGGCCCACGGGATGCGGCAAGTCGACGTTGCTGAACGTCGGGGCCGGCTTGCTCGAGCCTTCGTCGGGTACCGTCAAGGTGTTTGGTCAGACGCTCGCGGGCGTGAACGCGCGCGCGGGCTACATGTTCCAGACCGAGGCGCTGATGCCGTGGCGCAGCGCCATTGGCAACGTGATGGTGGGGCTGCAATACCGCGGCGTGTCCGACGCGGAGGCGCGCTCGCAGGCCGAGGCATGGCTCTCTCGCGTGGGCCTTTCGGGTTTCGGCGACCGCTATCCACACCAGCTCTCGGGCGGCATGCGCAAGCGCGTGGCACTGGCGCAAACACTGGTGCTCGACCCCGACATCATCCTGATGGACGAACCCTTCAGCGCGCTCGACGTCCAGACGCGTCAGCTGATGGAGAACGAGGTGCTCGATCTCTGGAGCGCGAAGAAAAAAGCCGTGCTCTTCATCACGCACGATCTCGACGAAGCCATTGCGATGAGCGACCGCGTGGTGGTGCTGTCGGCGGGGCCGGCCACGCATCCGATCGGCGAATTCGCCATCGATCTCGCGCGCCCGCGCGACGTGGCCGAGGTGCGCACGCAGCCGCGCTTTGTCGAGCTGCACACGCAGATATGGGAAGTGCTGCGCGACGAAGTGCTCAAGGGCTACGCGCAGCAACTGAAGAAGGCGGCCTGAGATGAACTTCAGTCTCAACGAACGCAATGCGCGCTTCTGGCAGCTGGTGCTGCTGGCGATCATCCTGGTGAGCTGGCATGTGGCATCGCGCAACCAGCAGATCGCCTTCTTCCTCGGCGAACCGATCCAGGTGGCGGGGCGCATCTGGAGCTGGTTTCTGCCGTTCGAGGTGCCGCCGAACCTGCTGTTCCCTGACGGGCTGAAGGGCAATGCCGACATCTACCGGCACCTGGGCACCACACTGCTCGAAACGGTGCTGGCCTTCGGCATCGGCACCGTGCTCGGTCTGGCCTGCGGGCTCTGGCTGGCGCTGGCGCCGACCGCGAGCCTGATTCTCGACCCCTACATCAAGGCCGCCAATTCGATGCCGCGCGTGATCCTCGCGCCGATCTTCGCGCTGTGGTTCGGCCTGGGCATCTGGAGCAAGGTGGCGCTGGCGGTCACACTGGTGTTCTTCATCGTGTTCTTCAACGTCTACCAAGGCGTGCGCGAAGTGAGCCCGGTGGTGCTGGCCAACGCGAAGATGCTCGGCGCCAACCAGCGGCAACTGCTTCGCACGGTGTACCTGCCGAGCGCGACGAGTTGGGTGTTCTCGAGCCTGCACACGTCGGTGGGGCTGGCCTTTGTCGGCGCGGTGGTCGGCGAGTACCTGGGCTCGGCGCGCGGCGTGGGCTACCTGATCCTTCAGGCCGAAGGCACCTTCGACGTCAACACCGTCTTTGCCGGCATCGTCGTCTTGACGGGCTTCGCGCTGCTGCTCGACGGGCTGGTCGGCCTGATCGAGAAGCGCCTGATGAAGTGGCAACCGCGCAGCGGGGAGACCGAGAAACTCTAGCGCGCGGCCGCTGCGCCGCGCGCAGGCTCGGTGCAGTCGCAGTGCTCGCGGGCTCCGACGCTGTCGCCCTCAGTGCTTCTTTTTCTTCGACGGCGTGCCGCCGCGCTTCTCGCGCACGATCTGCGCCTGCTTGCCGGCCGGCGACTTCACGACCGTGACGCCGCGTGCGGCAACCGCCTTCACCGGGCCGCCGCGCGTGGCCGCAACAGCGGCACGGCCACGCGCCGGCGCCGCACCGGAGCCGACGTGAGTCTGGGCGGCGGCCCGAACCGGCAGGTACACGACGACGCTGTAGCCGCGCTTGAATGCATGGTTGGGCTTGACGTCGTTCCATTCGGCCACGTTGGCGGGCTGGAGCTTGTAGCGGCGCGCGATGCTGGCCACGCTGTCGTTGCGGCCCGCCTTCACGGTGGTGCGGCGGTTGACGATCTCGGGCTGAAAGCTCAGGTGGCCGCTGTCGGCCACGAGGGCCGTGACGTCTTCCTTGACGCGGGCGCCGCGCGGCACGATGAGCGTGGAGCCGGCCTTGATGAGCATGCGCGGCGGCACGTTGTTGAGGGCACGCAGATCGGCCTCGCTCATGCCCGAGCGCTGGGCGGCGTCGGCCACCGTCATGGTGTTGGGCACGACCCATGCGGTCCAGCTGGCGTACTGGCCTTGCGAGTAGGCGTCGAAGTTGCGTTGGAACACGGCGGCGTTGTCCCAGGGCAGCAGAATTTGCGGCGTACCCGCCGCAATCAGCACCGGTTTGTGCGCCGCGGGATTGAGGGCACGGAAGTCCTCGATGCGCACGTCGGCCAGCTTGGCGGCCAGCTCGACGTCGAGGTCGCGCGTGAGCGTGACAGTCTGGAAGTAGGGGTGATTGGCGATCAGCGGCAGTTCGGCATTGAACGCCTGCGGATTCGCCACGATGTTTTTTACCGCCTGCAGCTTGGGCACATAGAGCCGCGTTTCGGCCGGCATGGAGAGGTCGCTGTAGCTGGTGGGCAGGCCCAGCCGCTGGTTCTTGGCAATGGCGCGGCTCACGCTGCCTTCGCCCCAGTTGTAGGCAGCCAGGGCGAGCTGCCAGTCGCCGAACATGCCATAGAGCTTTTGCAGGTAGTCCAGCGCGGCGCGGGTGGACGCCAGCACGTCGCGCCTGTCGTCGCGGAAGACGTTCTGCTTCAGGTCGAAGTCGGTGCCCGTGGCCGGCATGAACTGCCACATGCCCGCGGCGCGCGCGCTCGAGATGGCCTGCGGGTTGAACGCGCTCTCGATGTAGGGCAGCAGCGCGAGTTCGGTCGGCATGTTGCGCCGCTCGAGTTCCTCGACGATGTGGAACATGTACTTGTTCGAGCGCTCGGTCATGCGCTGGATGTAGTCGGGCCGGCTGGCATACCACTGCTCGCGGTCGCGCACCAGGTCGCTCTCGAGGTTCGGCATCTTGAAGCCGCGGCGGATGCGGTCCCACATATCGGCCGGTGGCGCGAGGGTGACGACGCTCTGCGAACGGGTCTCGCTGCTGGTAATGGGAGTGAGCGGGCCGCCCGGGTAGACCGGGGCCGCACTGCCGGCCACCTTGGAACCGGTGCTGCCGGTAGTGGCGGCCGATTGTGCGGAGGTGCCGGAGGAAGACGAGGTGGTGGTGCCCGCGCAGCCCGCGAGCAACAGTGAGCCTGCAAGGCAGGCAGCAGCGATAAATTTCATCGGAAGTCGTTTTTCCATTGGCGCAGCGCGGCGAACACATCGGCTTCGCCCGCGTCTGCGGAAAGCCCGGCGTGCGCGCGCACCGCTCTAAGGACAGTGGCTTCGCGGCTGCGAAGAAAGGGGTTGATTCGGCGTTCGGTCGCCAGTTGCGAAGGCAGCGTGGGCTGCCCCTGGGCACGCAGGTTTTCGCAATGCGCGGTGTACTGAGTCAGATCGGCATTGCCGGGTTCCACCGCCTGGGCGAAACGCAGGTTAGCAAGTGTGTATTCGTGCGCACAACACACGCGGGCGTCGCCCGGCAGCGCCGCCAACGCATCGAGAGAGGCGAGCATTTGCGCCGGCGTGCCTTCGAACAGGCGGCCGCATCCGCCGGAGAACAGCGTATCGCCGCAGAAAAGCAGCGGCGCCTCGCCTCGGCTTGCCGGAAGAAAGTAGGCGATGTGGCCGGCCGTGTGGCCCGGCACGTCGACGACCTGGAAGCGCAGCCCGAGCACCTCGGCGGTGTCGCCGTGCAACAGCGGCGTGAAGGGTTCGGGAATGCGCTCGCGCGCGGGGCCGAAGACCGGCGCGCCTGTTGCCGCATGGAGCGCGGCCACGCCGCCTGTGTGATCGGGGTGATGGTGCGTGACTAGAATCGCGGCGAGCTGCAGCTTGTCGCGCGTCAACGCGTCGAATACCGGTTGAGCGTCGCCCGGGTCCACCACGATCGCGTTGGAGCCGTCCTGCAGCATCCAGATGTAGTTGTCAGCGAAGGCGGGCAGCGGAACGAGGGTCATGAGCGGTCAAATTATAGGTTTGCAGGATTGGTTCGGGACCCCTCCCGGCCGCTACCTGCTGGCGTGGGAGCAGGCCCAGTTCGACCAGGCGGTGGCGGATGTGTTCGGCTACCACGCCTTGCAACTCGGCGCCGCCGAGGTCGATGGGCTGCGCACCAACCGCATGCCGCACCGCTGGCTGGCGCTGAGCGATCCGTTGCAGCAGCCCGGCAGGGCCGCGCTTCTCACCGATTTTGCGGCGCTGCCTTTTGCGGCCAACAGCCTCGACCTGGTGGTGCTGCCGCACGCGCTGGAACTGAGCCCGGATCCCCACGCCACCTTGCGCGAAGTGGAGCGGGTGCTGGTGCCCGAAGGCCGTGTGGTGATCTGCGGGCTCAACCCGGCCAGCCTCTGGGGCATGCGGCAGCGCCGCGCCCACTTGTACCGCAAGCTTGGTTTCGGCGACCTCTTTCTGCCCGAAGGCGGCGAGTTCATCGGCTACTGGCGCATTCGGGATTGGCTGCGGCTTTTGAGCTTCGAGGTGGAATCGGGCCGTTTTGGCGTTTACCGGCCCGCGGTGCGCAGCGAGGCGTGGCTCGAGCGTTGCCGCTGGATGGACACCGCCGGCGAGCGCTGGTGGCCCATCTTCGGCGCGGTGTATTTCCTGGTGGCCATCAAACGGGTGCGGGGCATGCGCCTTCTGGGAGCGGAATGGCGCCGCGCCGCGGCGCGCGCGACCGCTCCCGTTCCCCTTGTAGGCAAGGTGCACAAGGCCGACCACACCGATTGAGTGCATGAATGATCGATTGTTGAAAGAAGAAGGAAAAGAAAGTTTTGAACGAAGTCGTGATCTACACCGATGGTGCGTGCAAGGGCAACCCGGGCCCCGGCGGCTGGGGTGCGTGGCTCAAGTCGGGCCCCACCGAAAAGGAACTGTTCGGCGGTGAACTCAACACCACCAACAACCGCATGGAACTCACCGCCGTGATCGAAGGCCTTGCCGCCCTCAAGCGGCCCTGCAAAGTCATTCTCTATCTCGACAGCCAGTACGTGCGCATGGGCATCACCGAGTGGATCCGTGGCTGGAAAGCCAAAGGCTGGCGCACCTCGACCAAGCAGCCGGTGAAGAACGTCGAACTCTGGCAAAAACTCGACAAGCTGGTGGCGGAAGGCGGCCACACCATCGAATGGCGCTGGGTCAAAGGCCACTCGGGCGACCCCGGCAACGAGCGCGCGGACATGCTCGCCAACAAGGGCGTGGACAAGGCCCTGGGCCGGATCTGAGCCCTGAAGTGCGCGAAGACCGGCGGCGAGCTAAATAACGCCGTCGAACATCATCACGTCGACTTCGTCGCCTGCGGCCACATTGCCCTGATCGTGGTGCAGCACCACGAGCCCGTTGGCCTCGACCATCGAACTCAGTACGCCCGAGCCCTGGTTGCCGGCAATGCGAACCTCGGGCAGCGCGCCCGACACGGCCTTGACGAAACCACGCTGGTACTCGGTGCGACCGGGCTTCTTGCGGATGGCACTCACGCTGCGCGCGCGCAGCAAAGGCGGCGGCGCGGCCGCGATGTCGTGGCAGCCCATCATGCGCAGCAACGCAGGTCGCACGAAGGCAAGAAAAGTCACCATCACGGCCACCGGGTTGCCGGGCAGGCCGAACAACACCGCGGCGCCGGGCTGCGATGAAGAAGTCCCATTGCGCGGAATCAGCCCGACCGCCAACGGCCGGCCCGGACGCATGGCCACCCGCCAGAAGGCCATGTCGCCGAGCTGCTGCATCACGGCGCGTGTGTGGTCCGCGGCGCCGACGCTCACGCCGCCGCTGGTGATGATGGCGTCCACCTCGCTCGCGGCACGCTGCAGCGTTGCGGCGAGCGTGGCCGGGTCATCGCGCACCAGCCCGAGATCGATCACCTCGCAACCCAGCCGGGTGAGAAGGCCGAACACCGTGTAGCGGTTGCTGTCGTACACGGCGCCTTCACGCGGCGGTTCGCCGAGGCTCAGGATCTCGTCGCCGGTCGAAAAGTAGGCCACGCGCAGTCGCCGCAGCGCGCGCACCGAGGGCAGCCCCAGGCTTGCGACCATGCCAAGCGCAGCGGGCGACAGGCGCTCGCCGCGACGCAAGGCCGGCTGGCCCTGCATCAGGTCTTCGCCGGCAAAGCGGCGGTTGTCGCCGCGCCGAAGCACCTTGGCGGGAAAGCTCACGCGATCGCCGTCGACCTTGCAGAACTCCTGCGGAATGACGGTGTCGAGCCCATCGGGCATCACCGCGCCGGTCATGATGCGAACCGCGTCGCCTGCCGCCAGTGCGCCGCGCCAGGCCGTGCCGGCCAATGCCGTGCCGACCATGCGCAGCGCGATGGATGCGTCGATGGGCGCATCGTCCCGCAGGACGCTGCCGTCGAACGCGAAGCCGTCCATTGCGGAGTTGTCGTGCGGCGGCACGCTCACGGGCGAGATGATGTCTTCGGCCAGCACGCGGCCCAGTGCTTCGCGCACAGCGACCTCTTCGCGCTCCGAAACGACGGCCGGCCGCACGAGCTGCGTCAGAAAAGCCTGGACGCCGTCGACGCTCAGCGCTTGGGGGTCATAGCCCGCAAGGGCGGCGGCAATGTCGGCGATGCGGCTCATCGGTTTTCAAGGGCGTGCAGTTCGGCCAGCGTGTTGGCGTTGAAAAAAGCGTCGGGCGGGTCGCCGGGCCGGTCGAAAGGCACGAGCACCGTACGGTGCTGTGCGGTCCAGGCGTCGATCTTGCGGCCGCCGGACTGGGTGAATTTCACCAGGCTTTCGAGCAGCGCGGTGTGCAGCAGGCAGAACACCGGCTGCGGGCGCAGCACCGGCGCCGCGCCGGGTTCGGCGGCTGTTTCGGGTGCGCTGACCATGGCGATTTCAGCGTTGTCGGCGACGAGCGCTTCGGCCATCCGGCTTGCGAGATCGAGCGGAAACAGCGGCGTGTCGCATGGCACGGTGAGGAGATAGGGCGTTTCGCAGCGTTCGAGGCCGGTCAGAAAGCCCGCGAGCGGACCCGCATAGTCGGCCAGGCTGTCGGGCCAGACCGGCACGCCGAAGGACTCATAGGCGGCGAGGTTGCGGTTGGCGTTGATCATCACCTCGCCGACCTGCATGCCCAGGCGCAGCACGGCGTGCATCGCGAGCGGCGAGCCGTTGAAGTTCTGCAGGCCCTTGTCGACGCCGCCCATGCGCGAGCCGCGGCCGCCGGCCAGCAGCAGACCGGTGATCTCGCTGGGGGAAATGGATTCTTGTGTGGGGCTCATCCGCCGATATAGCTCATCTCGACGCGTCGTGGCGCCTTGTTGTTGGCGTCGTCCTCGGCGCTTTCAGGGCCGCGAAGCGCGCGCAGTTCGGAATAGCGGTCGGCGCGGCCTTGCCAGATATGGCCGATGGCGGAGCCGATGTCTTCATCCGTGGCCGTGCCGCGCAGCAGGGGCCGCAGGTCGTGGCCCGCGCTGGCAAAAAGGCAGAGGTAGAGCTTGCCTTCGGTCGACAGGCGCGCGCGGCTGCAGTCGTGGCAGAAAGCCTGCGTCACGCTGCTGATCACGCCGACTTCGCCGCCGCCGTCGGCATAGGCCCAGCGCTGGGCGGTTTCGCCGGGCGCGCTGGGCTCGAGCGGCACCAGCGGAAACTCGGCGCCGATGCGCGCGATGACCTCCGCCGAAGGCAGCACCTCGTCCATGCGCCAGCCGTTGGTGGCGCCCACGTCCATGTATTCGATGAAGCGCAGCACCACCTTGCCGCCGTGGTTGTCGCGAAAGTAGCGCGCCATCGGCAGGATTTCCTGTTCGTTGGTGCCGCGCTTGACCACCATGTTGACCTTGATCGGCCCGAGGCCGGCCGCCAGGGCCGCATCGATGCCGGCCAGCACGTCGGCCACCGGAAAATCGACATCGTTCATGTGGCGGAACACTGCGTCGTCCAGGCTGTCGAGGCTCACGGTCACGCGCTGGAGGCCGGCGGCGGCCAGCGCCGCCGCCTTGCGCTGGAGCAGCGAACCGTTGGTGGTGAGCGTGAGCGCGAGCGGTTCGCCGCCGGGGGTGCGCAGTTCGGACAGTTGCTCGATCAGCCGCTCGATGTTCTTGCGCAGCAGTGGCTCGCCGCCGGTCAGGCGGATCTTGCGCACGCCGTGGGCCGCGAACAGGCGCGCGAGCCGCGTCATTTCCTCGAAGCTCAGCAGCGCGCTGTGCGGCAGGTATTGGTAGTCCTTGTCGAACACGTCCTTCGGCATGCAGTAGCTGCAGCGGAAGTTGCAGCGGTCGGTCACGCTGATGCGCAGGTCGGTCAGCGGACGGCCGAGGCGGTCGATCAACTGCCCCGTGGCGGGCACGGCGATCTCCGGCACCGAAACGGGCGGGCGTGCGCGCCCGATTTCGGTGAGCGGAATGACGGTGGTGCTTTTGCTGTTCATGGGGCAGCAGCCAATTTACTCCATCGCGCATGCACCGGCCCGGAAAAGGCTACTCCCGAGAGCTGCGCATCGCCCTGGTGGTCAGCGGTCAGACGCAGCGCGCGCCGTCCACTTCGATGCACACGCCGCTGATGAACGCGGCTTCGTCGCTTGCGAGGTACAGCGCGGCGTTGGCCACGTCGAGCGCGGTCGAAAAGCGGCCCAGTGGAATGGTGGCGCGGAACTTGGCCTTGCGCTCTTCGGTGAGCGGGCCGCCTGCGAATTCGGCGGCCAGGCCGGTGTCGGGGTTGAACACTGGGTTGATGCAGTTGACGCGGATGTTGTCGGGGCCGAGTTCGGCGGCCAGCGACTTGCTGGTGGTGATGACGGCGCCCTTGGAGCCGTTGTACCAGGTGAGCCCCGGGCGCGGACGCACGCCGGCGGTGGACGCGATGTTGATGAACGAGCCGCCGCCGTTGGCGCGAAACGCCGGCACTGCGTGCACGGTGGCGAGGTAGATGCTCTTCACGTTGACCGCGTAGCACTTGTCGAACTCGTCTTCGCCGACTTCGAGGGCAGGGCGGTTGCGGTGCGTCCAGCCGGCGTTGTTGACCATGGCGTCGAGCTTGCCGTGGCGCTCCACCGCGGCTTCGACCAGCGCCTTGACCTGGGCCGACTGCGTCACGTCCGCGGCAAAGAAGGAGGCCCTGCCGCCGTCGCGCAGGATCGCTTCCACGACTTGCTGGCCGGCTGCCGGATTGATGTCGTTCACGAGCACCTGGGCACCCTCGGCCGCGAGCCGCTTGGCGATGCCTTCGCCGATGCCGCCGCCGGCACCGGTCACGATGATGGATTTGTCCTTGACGCGCACGGGGTGTCTCCTCGAAAAGTTCAGCGGGCCAGTGTATCGGGCTGTAGTGGCCGGGGCTGCCGTCAACCGTGCTTGATGGCGACGGTCTTGAGCGTGGTGAAGCCGTAGAGCGCTTCAAAGCCCTTTTCGCGCCCGTAGCCCGACGACTTGACGCCGCCGAACGGCAGTTCCACGCCGCCGCCGGCGCCGTAGTTGTTGATGAACACCTGGCCGCTGCGCACCCGCTTGGCCATGCGGAACTGGCGCGAGCCGTCGGCTGTCCACACACCGGCAACCAGGCCGAACTGCGTGGCGTTGGCGAGCGCCACCGCTTCGTCTTCGTCGGCGAACTGCATGGCGGCAAGCACCGGGCCGAACACTTCTTCCTGCGCAAGGCGATGGCCGGCCGGCACATCGCGCAGCAGGGTGGGGGCCTGGTAGAAGCCGGTTTCGGGCGCTTCATCGACCACGACACCGTGGGCCACCATCGGGATGCCCGCCACTTGGGCGTCGCTCAAGAAGTCCCACACGCGCTGCTGCTGGGTCTGGCGGATCAGCGGGCCGACGTCGAGGTCCATGGCCGCGGGGCCGACGCGCAGCGCCTCGAAGGCGTGGCCGAGGCGTTCGAGCAGCGGCTCGTAGATGCCGCGCTGGATCAGCACGCGCGAGCCGGCCGAGCAGGTCTGGCCGGCGTTCTGCACGATGGCGTTGATGATCACCGGAATGGCCGCGTCGAGGTCGGCGTCGGCAAAGATGATCTGCGGGCTCTTGCCGCCGAGCTCGAGCGTGACCGGGCAGTGCCGCTCGGCCGCGACTTGCTGAATGAGCGTGCCGATCTTCGGGCTGCCGGTAAAGCTGATGTGGTCGATGCCTTCGTGCCGCGCAAGCGCGTCGCCCACCTCATGGCCGTAGCCCGTGACGATATTGAGCGCACCGGCCGGAAAGCCGACCTCGGCCGCGAGTTGTGCCACGCGAATCAGCGAGAGGCAGGCGTCTTCGGCCGGTTTCACCACGCACACATTGCCGGCCGCCAGCGCGCCGCCCACGCTGCGCCCGAAGATCTGCATCGGGTAGTTCCACGGAATGACGTGGCCCGTGACGCCGTGCGGCTCGCGCCAGGTGAAGACGCTGTAGCCGTCCTGGTAGGGAATGGTCTCGCCGTGCAGCTTGTCGCAGGCGCCGGCATAGAACTCGAAATAGCGCACCAGCGCCACCGCGTCGGCACGGGCCTGCTTCACGGGCTTGCCGCAGTCGCGCTGCTCGATGAGCGCGAGTTCGTCGACATGCTCGGCAATCTTCTGCGAGAGCTTGTAGAGCAGGCGGCCGCGGTCGGCCGCGCTCACCTTGTGCCAGACGCCTTCGAAGCAATCGCGCGCCGCCCGCACGGCGGAGTCGATGTCGGCGGCGTTGCTGCGCTGGATTTCGTCGAAGGGCTGTCCGTCGGACGGGTCGAGCACCTGCAGGGTGCGGCCGGAGGAGGACGGAACGTCGGCGTTGGCAATGAAGTTGAGTTGCATGGGGCAGGATTTTGCGCGAAGCCGGCCAAACCCGCCGGCGCTTCCTCCCTATCGGGGCGACGCTGGCCGCGGCAGCGCCCGCACCGCATTGAGCATCCGCTCCACGTGCTTGTCCGGGTTCAGGTTCTGGTAGTAGTAGGCGACCTTGCCGTTTGGCGCAATCACATAGGAGAGGCGGTTGGCGAAGTCCGGCCGCGTCTGCATCAGGGCGTCGAAACCGTTGATCACGGTCTTCGATTCGTCCGAGGCGACGGGAAAGCGGCTCTGGCACGACTTGACCGAAAACTTCGACAGGGTGTCGATGTCGTCGGCCGACACGCCAATGACGGTGGCGCCCAGCGCCGCGAACTGGTCGACGGCTTCGGCGAAGGCATGGGCTTCGATGGAACAGTCGCTGGAGTCGGCCGCCGGAAAGAAGTACAACACCACCGGACCCTTGGCCAGGGCGTCGGCCAGCGAATAGCGGAAGGTCTTGCCGCCCAGCGCGGCATTGGCGGTGAATTGAGGGGCCGGGTCGCCGATGTCCAGGGCGGCCCAGGCGGGGAGCGCGATGGCGGCTGCGACCGACACCAGTGCAATGCGTGAGAGGATCGGTCGTGCCATGGTGTAACTCCGAGCAGATGTGAAGCGAATTCTAGGATGGGCGGGCATTTCAGGAGGGCTGGAATGAAACCGGCAGGCGCCGGCCGGCGTATCCATGGCAGCAGCCAAGAAAAACCAAAGAAAACCAGAAAAGAACACCGATCCATCATCATGAATGCCTGGTCTCGACTTCTTCGAATTTGCCTTGTGGGCGCGATGATCGCGTCGCTGGGAGCCTGCGGCTCGCTGCCGGCGGCGCGCGAGCGGGCGGCGGTGACTGCAGATGCGGTCGACCCCTCCACCAAGCTCGCGAAGATCGCAGCGGCCTCGACGCCGCCCGGCGAGCATTCGGGCTTTCGGCTGATGCCGCTCGGCGTGTATTCGCTGGACGCGCGCGTGCAGCTCGCGCAGCGCGCCCAGCGGTCGCTGGTGGTGCAGTACTACCAATTCGAGAACGATGCCACGGGCCGGCTGCTGATGCGCTCGCTGCGCGAGGCAGCGGCGCGCGGGGTGCAGGTGCGGTTGCTGGTGGACGATCTCTACACCGCGCGGAGCCAGCAACTGCTGCTGGCGCTTGCGCAAACGCCCAATGTCGAGGTGCGGCTGTTCAACCCGTTCTGTTGCGGGCGCAACGGTTTTCTGTCGCGCTTCGCGGCGTCGCCCCACGAAATCGGGCGGCTCAACCACCGCATGCACAACAAGCTCTTCATTGCCGACGGGGTGATGGCCGTGGTGGGCGGGCGAAATATCGCCGATGAGTATTTCGTGTTGAGCGAGGCGCAGAACTTCATCGACATGGACGCGCTGGTGGTGGGCAAGGTGCTGCCGCAGCTGGAATCGATCTTCGATGCCTACTGGAACAGCGAACAGGTCTGGCCCATTGCCGACATCGTGCGCGGGGAGGGCGGCCGCATGCCCACCACCGCAGACTTCGATGCCTGGATCGGCATGGCGGCGGCGCCGCCGAAGATCGTGCTCCCGCCTTCCGACATCCTGGGCTACGGCCCGATCGCGGAAGAGCTCGACGGCGGCCGCATGGGGCTTTTGTGGGGCGAGGCCCGCGCCATTGCCGATCCGCCCACCAAGCCGACCACCATGACGGAGGACGAGGCCATTGCCACCAGCGTGACGATGCAGGTCTGGACGCTGCTGATGGAGGCCAAGGTCGAGGTCGACCTGACCTCGCCCTACCTGGTGCCCGGCGAGCGCGGCATGGCCGCGTTCGAAGACTTGGCAAAACGCAAGGTCAAGCTCACGCTGCTCACCAATTCGCTGGCCGCCAACGACGAGCCGCTGGTGCACACCGGTTATGCGCGCTACCGCGAACGGCTGCTGAAAGGCGGCGCCGACCTGTACGAACTGAGCCCGCAGCGCACCACCGCGGGTGAGCGCTTCGGCATGTTCGGCAAATCGCTGGGGCGGCTGCATTCCAAGACCGCGGCCATCGACAAGACGCGCATCTTCATCGGCTCGATGAACCTCGACCCGCGCTCGGCGAGCCAGAACACCGAGATGGGACTGGTGGTCGACAGCCCGCAGCTGGCGCGCGAGATGCTGCGGGTCATCAACATCAGCAAGCTGCAGAACTCGTACCGGCTGCGGCTCGCCAAGGACACGGGCACGCTGCAGTGGCTCACGAACGATGGAGAAAAGGAAGTCATCCTGACTTCGGAGCCGGAGTCGAGCTTCTTCCAGCGGCTTCACAACATGATCATTGCGCCTCTCATTCCCGAAATGCTGCTGTAGCCTCGGGGGATGGCGCAAACTTTTACATCTTTGTCCGCCCTCCAGGTGATGTTGTGGGGGCTGGCGTTTTTCGGTTCCATCTACCTGGGGTTCGGCGCTCTCAATTGGCTTCTGACCCGGCGCGTGCTGCCGGCACTCGGGATCGGCCGGGTGCTCGATCCGCGTCCGCTGCAGCCGGGGCAACTGCGCCGTGAACTGACGCAATCGGGCGTTTCGGTGCTCGTGTTCGGGCTCGGTATGGTGTTCCCTTGGGGTTTGCTTCAGCTGGGGTGGGCGCGGCTCGACGCGGATGCCGGCTGGCGCCAGATCGCGGTCGAAATCGTGGCGCTCGCGGTCTGGAACGACGTGCACTTCTGGCTCAACCATCGCGCGCTGCACACGCGATGGTTGCGGCGCTTTCACGGGCCGCATCACCGCTCTGTCGTGACCACGCCCTGGGCCACCTACAGCTTTCACCCGATCGAAGCAGCGATGCTCGGCAACGTGATCTTGCTGCCGATGCTGCTGCACGACTTCAGTTTCTGGTCGCTCGCGGCGGTGCCGCTGTTCAGCATTTTCTTCAACAGCGTCGGCCATTCGAACTACGACTTCTTTCCCGGCGCTTCGTACAGCCACTGGTTTGCCGCCAGCCGTCGGCACCATTTGCACCATGCCTGCCACAGCGGCAACTACGGCTTCCAGTTCACTTTCATGGACCGGTTGTTCGGCACGCGCATAGCGGCAGACGCGGCCGAGCCGCAATTCCAGGCCTTCCGCGAAAAGCAGCAGCGACAGCAGCAGCATGGCACGCCGGCCTGACGCGCCGCGCCTGCCGACACGGCTGCGCCATTGGCGCGATTGGCAGAGCCTCGCCTATCTGGCCGCGCTTCCGGCGCTGGCGGCCTGGCAGTGGATGCATGGGTTCGACGTGCGGCTCTATGCGCCGATGCTGTTTCTCACGCTCGGCGTGGGCGTGATCCACCACAACCACGTGCACCTGCGCATGTGGCGCGGCCGGCGCATGAACCGGGTCACCGATTTCTGGATCACGCTGCTGCAGGGACACCCGACCTTCGTCTTCTGGCCCGCGCACGTGGCCAATCACCACCGCCACCGGCATGGGCCCCGGGATGTGGCGCGCACCTACCGCTTCGGCGGCGACACCAACCATCTGCGGGGCTACCTGCTGCATCCGTTCCAGGCCATATGGGTGCTCGTGCCGGTGTTCTTCGGTTGGCTCGGGCGGCTTCGCAGGCACCGGCCTGGGCCTTGGCGCTATTGCATGGCGCAGTACGCGCTGTGGCTCGGCAGCTGGAGCGCGCTGCTGCTGATCGACTGGCGCAAGGCGCTGCTGTTCGTCATCGTGCCGCAACTGCACGGGCTGCACTGGCTGCTCGCAACCAACTACCTGCAACACGCGCATGCCGACGGACGCAGGCAAGCGCCGGATGTGGAGGCGCGGCGCGATACCGCGGGTACCCGCCTGAACTACGCGCGCAATTTCGAAGGGCTGGTGAACCCTTTGCTGTTCAACATCGGCCTGCACACCGCACATCACGAGAACCCGCATGCCCATTGGTCCGAACTCACGCAATTGCACCGCACGCAATACCGCGCGCAGGTCGATCCCGCACTCAACGAGGGCGGGCTGCTGCCCTACATGGTTCGCGTGTTCGTGCTCGGAGCGCTGTGGCCGCGCTTTCGCAGCCGTTCGCTGATGTCACTTATGCCTTGTGTGCCGCCCGAATCTCCAACCCACTGAACCATGCCTGTTCCATTTCAACGCGTCTACATCGAGAGCGCCGGCTACTACATGCCCGGCGAGCCCATCCCCAACGAGCGCATGGATGCCTACATCGCGCCGCTCAACCGCATGTCGGAGCGCATCAAGCGGCGCATCCTGGCGGAGAACGGCATCCTCACGCGGCACTACGCGATCGACGAGGAGGGCGTGACCCGTGAAACCAACGCGCAGTTGGCGGCCGGCGCAATCCGCGATTGCCTGCAGCGCGGCGGGGCAGAGCTGTCGCGCGTCTCGCTGCTGGCCAGCGGCTCATCGGGCGGCGACACGCTGATGCCGGGCTTTGCCAACATGATCCAGGGCGAACTGGCTGCGGCGCCGATGGAAACGTTGTCTGTGCACGGCATCTGCGCCGCGGGCGTATCGGCGATCCAGTCGGCCGCGCAAGGCATCGAGTTGGGCGCGCACCGCAGCGCGCTTGCCGTGGCGAGCGAAATGCCGTCGCGGCTTTTCAAGCGCTCGCGCTTCGCGGCGCGCGGCTACGAAACCGACTTCGACTCGCACTTTCTGCGCTGGATGCTTTCCGACGGCGCGGGCGCGCTGCTGCTGTCCGACGGCACGCCCGGGCTGGCCGGCAACCCGGGGCTGCGCCTGAGGCTCAAATGGGTGCACCAGCGCGCGTTCTCGGGCGACTACCCGGTGTGCATGCAGCTGGGCCTGACCGAAGACCGCGCACGCGGCCATCTCGATTTCGGCTCCTGGGCCGAGGCGGAAGCGGCCGGCGCCTTGTCGCTGCGGCAGGACATCCGCCTGCTGCCGCACCTGTTCGACATCGGCATCCACGAATACGCGACGCTGGTGCGCGATGGATGGGTCGATCCGAAGCGGGTCGACCACTTCCTGTGCCACTACTCGTCGGAAAAATTCATTCCGGTGGTCGAAGACCTGATGACCAAGGCCGACCTCGCGATTCCGCGCGAGCGGTGGTGGAGCAACCTGGCCTGGCGCGGCAACACCGGTGCGGCGTCGATCCTGGTCATGCTGTCGGAGTTCCTGCACACCAAGGCGCTCAAGCCCGGTGAGCAGATCTTCTGCTACGTGCCGGAATCGGGGCGCTTCATGGCCGCCTACATGCTGCTGGAAGTCGAAGCCGCCGATGCGCCCGTCCAAACGGTGGCCGGGCCGCGCATCGCGCCCGAAACGGCGCCCGACGACGAGATTGCAATTGCGCCGCCGCACGATCCGGCCGCGGCGTCCGAAGGCCTGGGCGCACTGCTGACCGAACTGGCCGGCATCTGGCACGACTACCGCTCGAACGTCTGGCGCACGCCGCTGATCCGCCAGATCCGCGAACGCCGCTTCGCGCTGCCCGACTACCTCAACTGGATGGAACAGTGGGTTCCGCAGGTGCGCGAAGGCAGCCGCTGGATGCGCGAAGGCGCCGCTTCGCTGACCGGGCCGTACAAGACATTGGCGGCGCTGATCGACGTGCACGCGGGCGAGGAGCAGGACGACTTCAACATTCTCTTCAGCGACTACAAGAAGGCCGGCGGCACGGTGGCCGCAATCGGCGACCTGCGCCGCAACCCAGGCGGGGAGGCGCTCAACGCCTACCTGCACGGCCTGGCCGCCACGCCAGACCCCATCGGCTTGCTGGGTGCGATCTACATCATCGAAGGCACGGGCCAGCGCATCGTGCCGGCACTGCTGCCGCTGATCAAGGCCGGCCTGAAGCTGCCGCCCGACGCGTTCCGCTTTCTCGAGTACCACGGCCACAACGACGAAAACCACCTGAACCGCTGGCTCGCCGCGGTCGAGATGGTGATGGCCGTGGAGGCGGGTAAGGACGGTAAAGGGCAGAGCCGGGCAGCCCGGCAGATCATCGACACGGCGCGCCATACGGCCGCGCTGTACCTGATGCAGTTTCAGCACATCACGGAGCGTATGTCACATGAGCGGATTGCCTGATTTTCTCGCGCAGAGCCACGACGAGCGCGACCCCAGCCCCTGGCTCGCGCTCTACCTCGACCAAAGCACGCCGCTGCCCGACGAAGTCAAGGCGGCATGGCTGACCGACTCGAGCTCGGGCTCGCGCCAGTACCTGCTGCCGTTCCTGCGGCCGGTGGCGCGGCTCACGATCATCCTCATTCAGGTGGTCAAGGTGTTCGTGCCGCGCAACTGGTCGCATTCGAAGCTGCTGCACCGCCTGCTCGCCTGGGGGCTGAAGCGCTTCGTGTCGCCGGAGGCCAACTGGCTGATCCTGCGGCACTTTCATCTGGGCTCCCAGGTGCTGAGCTTCATCGGCCGCAATTCGCCCGCGCCGGTGAGGACCTCGCCGCTGGAGCCGGCCGATATCGATGCGCTCAAGGACGAGACCTTCCTGAAGCACGACCTGAACCTGTTCAATTTCGTGATCCGCCTGAATCAGGCGCTGCGAGACCAGGGGCTGGTGCTGGGCAAGGCACCGAAAGTCGATTTTTCGATGATCAGGGACCCCGGTTTGCGGCTTTCGGACATGCCGCAAGGCAAGCTCAACTTCCTTGACCTGCAAAGTGCGATCGAACTTTTTACGCCTCTTTATCAGCTGATGTTGACCGATAACGACTTTTGGCGGGCGGCCAACTCCTTGCAACTCGACGAAACCATCGGCATCTACGCCGCCACCGTGCTGGGAGCTCCCGAGCACCTGATTCTGGTGAACAACAAGCATCCGCTGGTTCCGCTTTCGACCTTGCGGGCGGGGCACCGGCTGGTCATTCACGGGCTGTCGACGGAAATGCTGCACAGCCTGCTCCGGCGCATGCAAGCCGCGCATGAGGTGACACCTGACGCGACCCCCGATGCAACCCCCGCGCGGGAGGAGGCACTTGCATAAAGCGTATGCTGTCCCCACATCCAACCCATGAACACGACCCAAAATCCGTCTCCCAAGGCCGATCTGGCGGCGACCCACGTACTGGCTCAACTGCTGGAACGGCTCGAGCACAGCACCGTTCCCGTCGGTGCGGAACAATACCGCTCCGTGGTCGAGCATCTCGTGCACGAATTCAGCGACATTGAACCGGGCGCCGACCTGGGCCATTTGCTCGATGCCTACCCGGCCGCGGCCGAGGTGTACGAAAATCTGAACTATCAACACGCCGGCCTGTGCCGCTCGGCGCTGGACGCGGCGCTTGCAGCCGAAGTCCGCGCCAGAGACGTCATTGCACGCGCCATGCGAAATACCGAACCGAAAAAGGACAAAGCCGATGGCCAAAGCTGAGGTAAAGACTGCCGTCGTGGCCGATGGCTTGCGTTACAAGTCGAAAACACCAGGGTCCCCGTTTCGCGCCTCGGCGTCGTTCAGCGGGGCGACCATGTCGTGCTTCATGTGCGGAAAGCATCGTGTACGGTCGCAGTTGCGTACCCGGCAGGTGCTTGGCAAGTCGCAAACCGTTTGCGCGCCGTCGTGCAAGGCGCTGGACGAGTCCCTCGAGTGAATTCCGCCTCGTCTGGCCAGCAGGGCCGGACGACGCTTTTGCGACATGCCCGAGCATTCGCATTGCAAATTTCCTTCCACATTTGCCGCAATCGATATACAGTTGGACACAATTGATGCAACTCATTGCATTCAATAAAAAGTTCTAATTTGTAGTCGACGACAAATGATTTTGTATAGGCAAGGCGCCCAACGCTGGGCGATGTGCGGAAGGACCTGCAATGAATAAGTCGCGTCATGTGGTCATGCAGGTGGTCAAGCGCTCTTCGGGCAGCGCGACGCACCATGTCGAATTCTTCATGGACAACATCTTTGCCGAGCGGCTGCGGCAGCTGCGGTCGCTGGTTCCGCCGCTTGGCAGCCTCAACAAGCAGCGGGACCTGGTGATCGACAAGGTGCGCGTGCGGCTTCCGAATGCCATCTGGCGCACCGGAAGCCACGTCGACGACGGCGTGGAGGGCTCCTGCATCGTGATCGCCGCAGAAGGCTCGTTCAATTGCGGCGGCAAGGACCGCAACACGCGCGAGAAACTGGTCACCTACAATTTTTCGATTGCGCGGCTGATCGAATTGCACGCCGAACGCCCCGACAACGAGACCCTCTATATCCGCGACGGTACTTTCGCCAACGACGAGCCGACCGAGTCGGCTGCAGGCCTGTGGGTTGCCTCGTTGAACGAACTCGAGGCCGTGATGCGCGTTCCAGACGCTCCCTCGGACTTCGATACCCTGCATGACCTGGGGATGCGCCCCGAGCAGCGGGTGGCCGGCAACCCCCCCACCCACCGGGCCAGCTTCTACTGAAGAGGGGCGGCAGCCCGGAGCTTCGGGCGGCGAAGGGCGAGGGCGCTCGTGCGAAGCTCCACCGGGCGCCTACCGGGCCCGTCGGCAGGCCATCAGGCCGGTTTGGCTTGCGCCGGGTCGTAGAAAAACTCTTCCTCGGCGATGCGGTCGCCCTCCCAGCGCTGCCAGGCGAGCTCTTCCATGCGCATGGTCTTGCCGCCCTTGAAGCGGAAATCGAAGACCCAGCGGATCACCACGTGGTCGCCGTTCACGAGCACGGGGCGCACGCAGGTCGAAACGACGGAGGCCGTACGCTCGAGCACCGCCTGCTCGTGGGCAACCAGCGTGCCCCGGCCGCGCCGGGGCTCGGCCTGGTTCTCCCGCATGGTCGCGTCTTCGGTGTAGTAGTTTTCGATGGCCTTGGCATGCGCGCCGCTTTCCACGGCGGCAATGAAGGCTTCGAGTCTTTCCGCGGAGGGCATCAGGTCTTGACTTTCATTTCACAGCGCCTGAGGCGACCGCTGCCGGCGGCGTAGCGGGGGCGGCCGGGGCAACAGAGGCAGCAGGGGCCGAAGGAGCAGCCGGCGCAGTCACGGCCGCCGGGGCCTCGACCTTGTGCGGCACAGCCGCAGCCGCATCGCCGGCATGGAACTTGACCACCAGCGGCACGATCAGCAGCGCCACGATGTTGATGATCTTGATCAGCGGGTTCACCGCCGGGCCGGCCGTGTCCTTGTAGGGGTCGCCCACGGTGTCGCCGGTGACGGCGGCCTTGTGCGCTTCGGAGCCCTTGCCGCCGTGGTGGCCGTCCTCGATGTACTTCTTGGCGTTGTCCCACGCGCCGCCGCCCGTGCACATCGAGATGGCGACGAACAGGCCCGTGACGATGGTGCCCATCAGCAGGCCGCCCAGTGCCTTCGGTCCGAGCACGAGGCCGACCAGGATCGGCACCACCACGGGCAGCAGCGACGGAATCATCATTTCCTTGATGGCCGCGCCGGTCAGCATGCTCACGGCCTTGCCGTACTCGGGCTTGCCGGTGCCTTCCATGATGCCGGGGATCTCGCGGAACTGCCTGCGCACTTCCTCGACCACCGCACCGGCTGCACGGCCCACGGCTTCCATCGCCATGGCACCGAACAGGTAGGGGATCAGGCCGCCGATGAAGAGGCCGACGATCACCATCGGGTCGCTCAGGTTGAAGCTGATGTTCAGCCCGAAGCTCTCCAGCTTGTGGGTGTAGTCGGCAAAAAGCACCAGCGAGGCGAGGCCGGCCGAGCCGATGGCGTAGCCCTTGGTCACGGCCTTGGTGGTGTTGCCGACGGCGTCGAGCGGATCGGTGATGGCGCGCACACTGTCGGGCAACTCGCTCATCTCGGCAATGCCACCGGCGTTGTCGGTAATGGGGCCGTAGGCGTCGAGCGCCACCACGATGCCCGCCATGCTGAGCATGGCCGTTGCGGCCACGGCAATGCCGAACAGGCCGGCGAGCGAGTACGAAGCCATGATGGCGATGCAGACGAAGATCACCGGCCAGGCCGTCGAACGCATCGACACGCCAAGGCCCGCGATGATGTTGGTGCCGTGGCCCGTGGTCGAGGCCTGCGCGATGTGCTGCACCGGCTTGTATTGCGTGCCGGTGTAGTACTCGGTGACCCACACCAGCGCGGCCGTCAGCGCCAAGCCCACGAAGCAGGCGCCGAACAGCTTCAGCTGGCTGCCGCTCGCGGCAATGGCGTTGTCGGGAATCAGCCAGGCCGTGACGAACCAGAATGCGATCAGCGACAGGATGCCCGCCACCGCCAGGCCCTTGTAGAGCGCCGGCATCACGTTCACCATGCCCGGCGAGGCCTTGACGAAGAAGCAGCCGATGATCGAGGCAATGATCGACACACCGCCCAGGGCCAGCGGATAAAGCACCGCGTTGACGGGTGCCGCCGTGACCATCAGCGCGCCCAGCACCATGGTGGCGATGAGCGTGACGGCGTAGGTTTCGAACAGGTCGGCCGCCATGCCGGCGCAGTCACCGACGTTGTCGCCCACGTTGTCCGCAATCACGGCCGGGTTGCGGGGGTCGTCTTCCGGAATGCCGGCCTCGACCTTGCCCACCAGGTCGGCGCCCACGTCCGCGCCCTTGGTGAAGATGCCGCCGCCGAGCCGCGCGAAGATGGAGATCAGCGAGGAGCCGAAGGCGAAGCCGATCAGCGGGTTTAGGATGGCCGAAAGGCTGCGGTCCGGCGTGAGGTTGCCATTGCCCGCCAGGAACCAGTAGAAGACCGAGACGCCCAGCAGGCCCAGACCCACGACCAGCATGCCGGTGATGGCGCCGCCGCGAAACGCGACATCGAGCGCCGGGCCGATGCCTTGGGTGGCCGCCTGCGCAGTGCGCACGTTGGCTCGTACCGACACGTTCATGCCGATGAAGCCGCAGGCACCCGAAAGCACCGCGCCCACCACGAAGCCGACGGCCGTGGTCACGTCGAGAAAGATGCCGATGAGAATGGCCAGGACCACGCCGACCACCGCGATGGTGGTGTACTGCTTGGCGAGGTAGGCCGAGGCGCCGGCCTGGATGGCCGCCGCGATCTCCTGCATTCGGGCGTTGCCGGGGTCCTTGGCGAGAATCCAACTTCGGGCCCAGAAACCGTAGCCCACGGCCACGAGGCCGCAGACGATGGCGAGTATCAGGGGGGTGTTGCCGATCATGCTTTGCTTCTCCATTCGTTCGTTGTGACTTGTGGAGACGGACAGCATGGGTCCTGCGCGCAACGCGTACGGGACCCAGGTTTTCCGTCGCGTTGCTTCCTCGAAGCTCGCGCACCAAGGTGCGGAGCCGATTGGCCAACGGGTGCAATTTACAGGCAAAAACAGGAACGTGTGCGACCGGTCCGTGACACGGAAAGTAAACTCCGGGTTTGTCCCGATCTCTCCTCATACTTTTCAACTACTCGTAAAACGTCATGTCCTTCGACAAAGTCTCCCCCGGCAAGAACGTTCCCGACGCCTTCAACGTCGTGATCGAAATCCCGATGAACGCCGACCCGATCAAGTACGAAGTCGACAAGGAATCGGGCGCGATCTTCGTCGACCGCTTCATGACGACCGCGATGTACTACCCGGCCAACTACGGCTACGTGCCGCAGACGCTGTCGGGCGACGGCGACCCGGTCGACGTGCTGGTGATTGCGCCGTATCCGCTGCTGCCCGGCGTCGTGGTGCCGTGCCGGCCGCTCGGCATCCTGATGATGGAAGACGAAGCCGGCGTGGACGGCAAGGTCCTGGCCGTGCCCACCGACAAGGTGCTGCCGATCTACAGCCACTGGAAGTCGGTCGACGACGTGAATCCGATGCGCCTGAAGGCCATCAGCCACTTCTTCGAGCACTACAAGGACCTGGAAGCCGGCAAGTGGGTCAAGGTGCTCGGTTGGGAAGGCATCGACGCGGCCAAGAAGGAAGTTGTCGACGGCATTGCCGCCTACAAGAAGTAAAAAGTCTTTCTGCCTGAACTGCCCGATGGGCGGGACCGGGCAGCGGGCGTCAGCTCTGTGCTGCGTCGCCGGCCAGCCGCATCCACTCGCGATTGACGGAGCGCGCGTGCGAGTTCCAGTGGCGCGCGGCCTGCTGGAGTTCGCTCCATTGGCGCTGCACGGCGGCGGCATCGCCTTGCCCCGCCAGCCAGGCGATGTAGCGGGCCCGGGCCTCGACCGTGTTGTACTGGCTCAGCGCAGCCTCGAAAGCCTCGCGTGCTTCCGCCTGGCGCCCGTCGGCGGCGAGTGCACGCGCGGTGAGCACCGCAACCTCGTCCCTTCGGTAGTCGCCGCGCGTGGCGCGCAGGGCCTCGAGCGCTTGCAGCGCTTCGCGGCCCGAGGCCGCACCGCCGGCGGCGAGCAAGGCGCTCGCCAAGCCGAATTGCAGTTCCGGATCGGATGCGAGCGGACCTTTCAACGCGTCCCGGTAGTGCCCGACCGCGTCCGCAGCCTGGCCCTTGTCCAGGGCCGCCTTGGCGAGGCGAAGCTTGTTCTGGGCCGTGGGTGCGAGCTCGTAAGCCTCGGTGGCCGCGCGGTACTCGCGCTCGGGATCGAGAAAACCGATGGCGGCCGTGGCCACCTTGCCTGCGGTGCGCTGCATGCGCGAGGCGGGCAGGTACTCGACCAGAAAGTACACGACGCTGCCGAGGAGCGGAAAGCTGAACAGGATGATCAGCCAGTACATCTGCTTGCCATGGCGCATGGCATGCACCGCGAAAAACAGCGCAATGAGAATGTGCAGCCCCAGTCCGACGAATGGCATCGGTTTCTTTCTGTTGTTGGATGTTGGGCGCGTTTATAGCAGCCCCCGGATTGCGGCAAACCGGCCGCGATCCACTCCTTCTCACTCGGCCTTGAACGGGCTGCGTTCGCCCAGGTGGTCCATGTAGTTCTCGATGCCTTCGCCCTCGCGCTCGAGAAATCGCTCGACCGCGTCGGCGAACGCGGGATGCGCCAGCCAGTGGGCGCTGGTGGTCTTGACCGGCATCAGCGCGCGCGCCATCTTGTGCTCGCCCTGCGCGCCGCCCTCGAAGCGCCTGGCGCCTTGCGCAATGCACCAGGCCAGCGGCTGGTAGTAGCAGGCTTCGAAGTGCAGGCAGTCGACGCGTTCGATGGCGCCCCAGTAGCGGCCATAGGCAACCAGCGCGCCGTCGTCATGCGTGGACAGCGCGATCAGGCTCGTGGCAATGGGCTTGCCCTCGCGCTCGGCGACGAAAAGCAGCCAGGCTTCGGGCATGGTGTCGGCCATGCGCTGGAAGAAGTCGTGCGAAAGATAGGGCGGATTGCCGTGTTCGCGATAGGTGCGTGCGTAGCAGCGGTAGAAAAAATCCCAATCCGATGGCGCGATATCGGTGCCGCGCGACCAGCGAAAGGTGACGCCGGCATCGGCCACCTTGCGGCGCTCCTGGCGAATCTTCTTGCGCTTGTCGTGGGAAAGGCTGGCAAGGAAGGATTCGAAGTCCGAATAAGGCTCGGCACCCTCAAGCCCGGCCGGGGCTGCATTCGTCCAGTGAAACTGCACTGTGTTGCGCAGCATGAGGCCCGCTTCGGTGCAGGCGGCAATGTCGGCATCGGCGCCGAACAGCAAATGCAATGACGAAAGTTCTTGCGTCTTGCACCACGCTACCAATGCCTGCACCAGCAGCGTGCGGCTGTGCGCATCGCGGGCCAGCAGACGTGCGCCCGGCACCGGCGTGAACGGCACCGCCACCACCGCCTTCGGATAGTAGGCGAGCCCGTGCTGCTCGTAGGCATTGGCCCACGCCCAGTCGAAGACGTATTCGCCATAGGAGTGGGTCTTGATGTAGACCGGGCAGGCGGCCCGCAACTCGTCGCCGCGCCACAGCGTGAGGAACTGCGGCGTCCACCCGCTCTCGGGCGAGGCGCTGCCGCTGTCGTGCAGCGCCGAAAGGTACTCGTAGCGCATGAAAGGCGACGGCTCGGCCTCGGCGGAGAGCAGCGCGTTCCATGCTTTCGGGCTCAGGTCCGACAGCGACGCCAGCACCCGAATGACATAATCGTTCAAGCCTTTTTCTTCCTTTTGTATGACGCTCAAGCTCGCCATCGCGCAACTCAATTTTGTGGTGGGCGACCTCGCCGGCAACGCGAAAAAAATCGTCGATGCCGCGCATGAAGCCTATGCAAAGGGTGCGCGTCTTCTCTTGACGCCCGAACTCTCGATTGCCGGCTATGCGGCGGAGGATCTTTTCCTGCGTCCCGCGTTTACCGAAGCCTGCGATGATGCCGTGAAAGGCATTGCCGCCGCGCTGGCCGGTCTCAAAGACATGGTCGTGGTGGTGGGGCATCCGACGGGCGGGAGCCTGCGCAGCCGCTCGGTGGCGGTGCAGATGCGCTACAACGCCGCGAGCGTGATCAAGGAAGGCCGCATCCTCGAAACTTACGCCAAGCGCGAACTGCCGAACTACCAGGTGTTCGACGAGCGCCGCTACTTCACGCCGGGGCAGGGCACCTGCGTGTTCGAAGCCGGCGGTGTCTCGGTGGGTGTGCTGATCTGCGAAGACACCTGGTTCGACGAGCCGGCCGAACTGGCCCGCGCGGCCGGCGCCGAGGTGCTGGCCGTCATCAACGCCTCGCCGTACCACGTCGGCAAGGAAGGCGAGCGCGTGGCGCGCATGGCCGACCGCGCGCTCGCCGTGGGCCTGCCGCTGGTCTACGCGCATCTGGTCGGCGGACAGGACGAAGTGGTCTTCGACGGTGCGTCCTTCGCACTGCAGCCCGACGGCGCCCTGGCCATGCAGGCCGAGAGTTTCAAGGAGAGCCTGGTTTTCATGCAACTGGAGCGGCCGCCGCAGGGCGGCACAGGTATCGGCTTCGTCGCCGCAACGCAATCCATTGCACCGCCGCGCGACGCCGAAGCCCAGTTGTGGGACGCACTGGTATTGGGCGTGCGGGACTACATCGGAAAGAACGGTTTTCCGGGAGCCATCCTGGGGCTCTCGGGCGGCATCGACTCTGCCTTGGTGCTGGCGATTGCGGTCGACGCACTCGGCAAGGACAAGGTGCGCGCGGTCATGATGCCTTCGCCTTACACCGCTGACATCAGCTGGATCGACGCGCGCGAGATGGCCACTCGCCTGGGTGTGCGCTATGACGAAATCTCGATCAAGCACACCTTCGAATCGTTCAAGGGTGCGCTGGCCGAGGAGTTCAAAGGGCTGCCCGAGGACACGGCAGAAGAGAACATCCAGGCCCGCATCCGCGGCACGCTCCTGATGGCGCTGTCGAACAAGTTCGGCTCGATCGTGCTCACCACAGGCAACAAGAGCGAAATGGCCACGGGGTACTGCACGCTGTATGGCGACATGGCGGGCGGGTTCGCGGTCATCAAGGACCTGCTGAAGACCACCGTGTTTGCGCTGGCCCGCTGGCGCAATGCCCACGACCCGTATGGAACGGGCGCCTCGCCGATTCCCGACCGGATCATCACGCGCCCACCGAGCGCCGAATTGCGGCCCGACCAGACCGACCAGGACAGCCTGCCGCCTTACGACATCCTCGACGGCATCCTGGCACGCTACATGCAGGACGACGAGGGCATCGACGAGATCATCGCGGCGGGGTACGAACGCGCGGTGGTCGAGCGGGTTGCACGGCTCATCAAGATCAATGAATACAAACGGCGCCAGGCGCCGGTGGGCATTCGGGTCACCCATCGCAGCTTCGGCAAAGATTGGCGTTACCCTATCACCAGCAAATTCAACGAAACCGCCGGAGCGCAAAAACCATGAAGCAGATCACCGCCATCGTCAAACCCTTCAAGCTCGAGGACGTGCGCGAGGCCTTGGCCGAAGTGGGTGTTACCGGCCTGACCGTGACCGAAGTCAAGGGTTTCGGCCGCCAGAAAGGGCACACGGAGCTCTATCGTGGTGCCGAATACGTCGTCGACTTCCTGCCGAAGATGAAGGTCGAAGTGGTCGTCAACGAAGGCGATGTGGAGCGCTGCATCGAGGCCATCGTCAGTTCGGCGCGTACCGGCAAGATCGGCGACGGAAAGATCTTCGTCACGGAAGTCGAGCGCATCGTGCGCATCCGCACCGGCGAAGAGAACGAAAACGCCGTCTAAACGGCGCACTCCCGGCCTGGCCGAGCCTAGAGGTTTTCAGCCAGGCGGTCGCCGCGGGGGTGCAGGGGCACTTCGGCACGCAATGCCGTGAGCAACTCGGTGGGATTGGAGCCCGTACGGATGAGTTCCATCTGCCATTCGCCCATGAAACCCTCCCGCACGCTGTGCGCCAGAAAGCCCAGCAGGCCGTCGTAGTAGCCGGCCGTGTTCAGAATGCCGGTCGGTTTGTCGTGGTAGCCGAGCTGGCGCCAGGTCCAGATCTCGAACAGTTCCTCGAAGGTGCCGATGCCGCCCGGAAGGGCGATGAAGGCGTCGGCGCGCTCGCCCATCATGGCCTTGCGCTCGTGCATGGTGTCGACCACGTGGAGTTCGTCGCAAAGCGGATTGGCCAGTTCCCGGTCGACCAATGCCTTGGGGATGATGCCGACGACCCGGCCGCCGGCGTTGCGGGTGGCCTCGGCCACGGTGCCCATCAGCCCGGTGCGTCCGCCGCCGTAGACCAGCTGGCCGCGATGTTCGCCGATCCACTGCCCGACGGCTTGCGCGGCCTTGGAAAACTCAACCCGCTCGCCGGGGCGCGAGCCGCAATACACACAGATCGAAAATTCAGGATTCATGCCGCCATCATGCCTCGTGCGGCGGGCGTCTTCATGACGCGAAGCGCTGCCACAACGCCGCCAGCCAGATGCCGCCGCACAGGGCGAGTGACAGCAGCACGGCGGCGCTGCCCATGTCCTTGGCGCGCTTGGAAAGATCGTGCCATTCGGGGCCGATGCGGTCGATGGCGGCTTCGACCGCGGTGTTGAGCAGTTCGACGATCATCACCAGAACGGCGCTGCCGGCGAGCAGCGCCACTTCGACCCAGCTGCGGCCAAGCCAGAACGCGGCTGGGATCATGACGATGGCCATGACAGCTTCCTGGCGGAAGGCGGGCTCGCTCCAGCCCGCGCGTAGGCCGTGCAGGGAAATGAGGGTGGCATGCCACACGCGCTCGAAGCCCTTGCGGGCCTTTTGCGGGTTCACGGCGGGATCGGGAAGCTTGGGCAAGGCACTCATCGGCGGCTCATTGGCTTGGAAGTGATGAGCCGCGTACCGGCCCAGGCGTCGTGCCAGAACTGGCGCTCGGGGTGGAAGCGCGCCAGCAAGACCCAGACGGCGACCCATCCGAAGATCAGCACCGTCGATTCTCCGCCCGACAGCTTGAAAGGAGCAATGGCGGCCAAAGGCGGCAGAAACCAGACCCAGCTCAGCAGGTAGCGTACGAGGGCGCGGCGTTGGCTGATGGGTCGGCCGTGCAGGTCGACGATGCGGATGTTCCAGGTTTTCATGGCCAGCGTCTGTCCTCGGGCCCAGAACCACACGAAATAGACGCCGAACACCACGAACAAGAACGCCTGGAGCAGGTGGCGGCGGGAATCCATGGCGTCCCGCATCTGGCCGAGCGTGCTGAACAGCCAGCCCGCAACGAACACCACGGCAAACAGCAGCATGCCTTCATAGAGCCAACAGGCCATTCGCCGCCACAGGCCGGGGACTATTGAAAGAGGAGCGCTGGTCGAAGAGTCTGCGGGGGAGGAAGGGGAATTCGATTCCGAAACTTCGGGGGACGGTGAAGCCATCGAAATCTTGTTCAGGGGGGCGTGGGCGAAGGCGTCGGCACCTGCGCTTCGGGCGGAACCGTGGGAGAAGACCCACCGGAAGCGGGCGAAGGGCCGGACACGCTGCCCGGAATCCGTTCGGGGGGCGACGCCACCATGATGGCCGCGGGTGCCGCGGCCGGTGCTGCCGCCGAGGCAGGCGGCGCGAGAAGAATGCGCGGCGTGTGTTGCCCGGCCGGAGTCACGGCCGGAACCGTGACCAGTTTTTGAGCGGGAACCGGGCGCACCGGAACGGCGGCGCCGCGCGGTTTAGCGGGGGCGCGCTCCGCAAGCCGGCGTTTTTCTTCTTCGCTCAGTGCCTGGTACTGCTCCCATTTGGCCTTGCGCTCATCCGCAGGCACGCGCTTCACTTCGGCGAAGTTGAGGCGCGCCTGGGCCCGCTGCTGGTTGCTCAGCGCGGCCCATTCGATCATGCGGCTGTGCAGGGTGGTCTGGTCATCGGCCGACATGTTCGCGTAATTGCGCGACAGTGCGAGCCATTTGCGCTTGTGCCCTGTGTTCAGCGTGTGCCAATGTGCCGCGAGCGGCTGCAGCGCCTGTTGCTGCTCGGCGGTGAGCTCGCTCCAGTACGGCTTGGTGGCCGACACCGCCTTCGAGGCGGAAGAGGAAGAGGGCGAGACGGAGGCCGGTGCAGCTTGCGCGGTATCGGCAGCAGACCTGAGCGGCTCGGAGCGCGATTGAGCGTGGGCTCCCGCCTGCGTCAGTCCGAAAACCGCCGCGGCGAGTGCACCCGCCCAAATGAGTGCGCCCGACGTTTGCGGGCGCATCGGGCGGGGCGTGGCGGTGCTGGAAACGGAAAGGGGTCGCATTCGTTCGTTCGGCGAGACTCAGTCGGACGCGCCGTCCGATTTGAGAAACTGGGCGAACCCGGGGTCGGTGTAGGCCGCTGGAGGCAGGTCGCCGGTCAGCAGGGCGGAATCGACCTCCGCAAGTTCGCTCGCGCGGTCTTCGTCCTGCATGACGCTGATGGTGATCAGGCCGGCAACCAGCGCGATCAGAGGCACCACCGAACCGATGCGGGTCCACCAGCCGCCACCCATCGCGGCCACGTTGCCGGACTGCATGACGGCCGATGCCGTACGCAACTGGGGGGCCTGCTTGCGCATCGCAACAGCTTGCGCCCGCGCCACGCGCAGCCGCTCGCCGATGTCATGCGGCAGCTCCTGGTTGCCGGCGGACAGCCGCGCAGCCACACGCTGGCCGAATTGATCTTCGGCAGCGAAAGAAGAGGTTGGAACCTTAGTGCTCATAGCGAAATTCCCTTGGCCTTTAGCGCCTTGCTCAAGGCGTGCACGGCTCGCGAACAATGGGTTTTGACGCTGCCTTCGGAGCAGCCCATTGCAGCGGCCGTCTCCGCCACATCCATTTCTTCCCAGTAACGCATCAGGAAAGCCTCGCGTTGACGGCCCGGCAAAGCTGCGATCTGTTCTTCGATCTCGTGGAACACCTGGGCGCGGCGGGTCGTGTCTTCGGCGCTCTCCGTTTCTCTGGAGTCGGTTGGAGAGACGAAGTTCTCCAGAAGATCGAAATCTCCGTCGTCGCCGGCGGCTTCGAAGTCGCCCAGGTTCGAAAACAGGGCGCGTCGGGTTTTCTGCCGGCGGAACCAGTCGAGGGTGCAATTCGACAGAATGCGTTGGAACAGCATCGGCAGTTCAGCCGTCGGCTTGTCGCCGTAATGCTGAGCCAGCTTCATCATGCTGTCCTGCACGATGTCGAGTGCCGCTTCCTCGTCCCGCACGTGGTAGACCGAGCGTTTGAAAGCGCGTCGTTCGACGCTCTTCAGAAAGTCGGAAAGTTCTTGTTCAGTGGCCAAGCGAGAGGGGGCGCCGCAGGCACCGCATGGGGAACGGATGTCTGTGAAGCGCTGATGTTTTTCGTTGGGGATTATGCCTCCCTGGCTTTTGGGCACGGTTTTTACGGGGCAGCCGCCCCATCGGTGTCATAATCCGAGTTGCAAGTCAAAAGGCAAACGGGTCAAGGTCCGGCGGAAAATCAGTCCGCTCATGGCTATGGCCTCAAGTCCTGGCGCGGCCCCACAAGGGCTGGCAAGGGGCACCCAAGGTTTTTCGTTCCCGAAAAAACTCCAAAGGTTGATCATGGAAATCTCGAAGGCGGAACTCGCTTCCGCGGCAGCCGCGTCCTCAGGCGCCGGCAATCAAACGCAAGAACTCATGGGCGCTGAAGTGCTGGTCAAGGCACTGCAGGCCGAAGGCGTCCAGTACATCTGGGGTTACCCAGGCGGCGCGGTTCTGTACATCTACGACGCGTTCTACAAGCAAGACACCATCCAGCACGTGCTGGTACGCCACGAGCAGGCCGCCGTCCACGCGGCCGATGGCTATGCGCGCGCCACGGGCGAAGTTGGCGTGGCGCTGGTGACGTCGGGCCCGGGCCTGACGAATGCGGTGACCGGTATTGCCACGGCGTACATGGACTCGATCCCGATGGTGATCATCTCGGGCCAGGTACCCACCGCCGCGATCGGCCTCGACGCCTTCCAGGAATGCGACACCGTCGGCATCACGCGCCCGATCGTGAAGCACAACTTCCTCGTCAAGGATCCCAAGGATCTGGCGATGACGATCAAAAAGGCCTTCCACATCGCACGCAGCGGCCGTCCGGGTCCGGTGGTGGTGGACGTGCCCAAGGACGTCTCTTTCAAGAAGACCCCGTACGCCGGCTATCCCGACAAGGTCGAGATGCGCTCGTACAACCCGGTGCGCAAGGGCCACGGCGGGCAGATCCGCAAGGCGCTGCAGCTGCTGCTGACCGCCAGGCGCCCGTACATCTATACGGGCGGCGGCGTGCTGCTGGGCAACGCCACCAATGAACTGCGCACGCTGGTCGACATGCTCGGCTACCCGGTCACCAACACGCTGATGGGCCTGGGCGCCTATCCGGCGAGCGACCGCAAGTTCCTGGGCATGCTGGGCATGCACGGCACCATCGAAGCCAACAACGCCATGCAGAACTGCGACGTGCTGCTGGCCGTGGGCGCGCGCTTCGACGACCGCGTGATCGGCAACCCGAAGCACTTCGCGCAGAACGAACGCAAGATCATCCATATCGACATCGACCCGTCGAGCATCTCCAAGCGCGTGAAGGTCGACATTCCGATCGTCGGCGACGTGAAGGACGTGCTCACCGAACTGATCTCGATGATCCGCGAAAGCAGCACCAAGCCAGACGCCGGCGCACTCTCCGACTGGTGGAAGACCATCGAGGCCTGGCGCTCGCGCGACTGCCTCAAGTACGACCGCGACAACAAGGACGTCATCAAGCCGCAGTACGTGGTTGAAACCCTCTGGAACATGACCAAGGACGCCGACACGTACATCACGTCGGACGTCGGCCAGCACCAGATGTGGGCCGCCCAGTACTACCGCTTCGACGAGCCGCGCCGCTGGATCAATTCGGGCGGCCTGGGCACCATGGGCGTGGGCATTCCGTACGCCATGGGCATCAAGCTCGCCAAGCCCGATTCGGAAGTGTTCTGCATCACGGGCGAAGGCTCTGTGCAGATGTGCATCCAGGAGCTCTCCACCTGCCTGCAGTACAACACGCCGATCAAGATCTGCTCGCTCAACAACCGCTACCTCGGCATGGTGCGCCAGTGGCAGGAGATCGAATACTCCGGCCGCTACAGCCACAGCTACATGGATGCGCTCCCCAATTTCGTGAAGCTCGCCGAGGCCTACGGCCACGTCGGCATGCTGATCGAGCGTCCACAAGACGTGGAGCCCGCGCTGCGCGAAGCACGCAAGCTCAAGGACCGCACAGTGTTCATGGATTTCCGCACCGATCCGACCGAGAACGTGTTCCCGATGGTCAAGGCCGGCATGGGCATTACCGAAATGCTGCTGGGTTCCGAAGATCTCTAGCCAGAGCGAAGCCAAAAGTTCCCGTGTCCGAAGGACCGGGTTATCGTCCAATTCTTTGACGAATCTATTGCCCGCCAAGCCCGCGCATTACCGTGCACGGGGGAGGGCGGCGAAAAGAGGAGTCGCGCAAACATGAAACACATCATTGCAGTGCTGCTGGAAAACGAGCCGGGTGCTCTTTCCCGCGTGGTGGGCCTCTTCTCGGCCCGCGGCTACAACATCGAATCGCTGACGGTCGCGCCGACCGAAGACGCGAGCCTCTCGCGCATGACCATCGTCACCGCCGGCTCCGACGAGGTGATCGAGCAGATCACCAAGCACCTGAATCGCCTGATCGAAGTGGTCAAGGTCGTCGACCTGACCGAAGGCGCCTATACCGAGCGCGAACTCATGATGGTGAAGGTGCGCGCCGTGGGCAAGGAGCGCGAGGAAATGATGCGCATGGCCGAGATTTTTCGCGGCCGCATCATCGACGTCACGGACAAGAGCTACACCATCGAACTCACCGGCGACCACGGCAAGAACGACGCTTTCCTGGAAGCGATCGACCGCAGCGCCATCCTCGAAACCGTTCGCACGGGTGCCAGCGGCATCGGCCGCGGCGAGCGCATCCTGCGCGTATAGGAGGTGAAAACGCCCTCCGTATCCATCCAATCAACACGAGGCGTGGTCGTGCAAGACTTGCAGCTGTTCTGCATCCGCGACAACCTCGTGCCCATCGACCAGCAAGAATGAAGGCTCGGAATCCCTCCGGCCTGTGACGTTAATCGTGCCCTGCGACGGGGCACTCGAGACTTTTTAGGAGAGACGCAAATGAAGGTTTACTACGACAAGGACGCTGACCTCAGCCTCATCAAGGGCAAGACGGTCGCAATCATCGGTTACGGGTCGCAGGGTCACGCGCACGCGCAGAACCTGAACGACAGCGGCGTCAAGGTCGTGGTCGGCCTGCGCAAGGGTGGTGCTTCGTGGGACAAGGTCGGCAAGGCCGGTCTGCAGGTCGCCGAAGTGGCCGACGCGGTGAAGGCCGCCGACGTCGTCATGATCCTGCTGCCCGACGAGCAGATCGCCAACGTCTACAAGAACGACGTGGCCCCGCACATCAAGGAAGGCGCTTCGCTGGTCTTCGCGCACGGCTTCAACGTGCACTACGGTTTCGTGCAGCCGCGCGCCGATCTCGATGTGTGGATGGTTGCCCCCAAGGCACCGGGCCACACCGTGCGCAGCACCTACACGCAAGGTGGCGGTGTGCCCCACCTCGTGGCCGTGCACCAGGACAAGACCGGCAAGGCGCGCGACCTCGCGCTGAGCTATGCCACCGCCAACGGCGGCGGCAAGGCCGGCATCATCGAGACCAACTTCCGCGAAGAAACCGAAACCGACCTGTTCGGCGAACAAGCGGTTCTGTGCGGCGGCACGGTCGAACTGATCAAGGCCGGTTTCGAAACGCTGGTGGAAGCCGGCTACGCGCCCGAAATGGCGTACTTCGAATGCCTGCACGAGCTCAAGCTGATCGTCGACCTGATCTATGAAGGCGGCATCGCCAACATGAACTACTCGATCTCGAACAACGCCGAATACGGCGAGTACGTCACGGGCCCGCGCATCGTGACCGACGAGACCAAGAAGGTCATGAAGCAAGTGCTGAAGGACATCCAGACCGGCGAATACGCCAAGAGCTTCGTGCTCGAAGCCGCTGCCGACCAGCCCACGCTGATCAGCCGCCGCCGCCTGAATGCCGAGCATCAGATCGAAGTCGTCGGTGAAAAGCTGCGCGCGATGATGCCGTGGATCAAGAAGAACAAGCTGGTCGATCAGACCCGCAACTGATCCGCAAGCGAGTGGGTGCCGCGGCGCCCATTTCCAAGGGCCACCCGCTGGGTGGCCTTTTTCATGAGGGGCCGAACCAGGCCCCTGAACTACACTGCGAACCCATGCGATTCACAGATCAAGAGGTTATCCAGCGGATAGCCGCTCGCGCAGTGTCCACGAGGGACGGAGGCAAACTCAATGCATGACGACACGGTTCCCGACGAGGTGCCGCCGCGCAAGCGCCGTAAGGGCATCTACATCCTGCCGAACCTGTTCACGCTTGCCGCGCTGTTCGGCGGCTTCTATTCGGTCGTGATGGCCATGAACGGGCGCTTCGATCTCGCGGCGCTCGGCGTGTTCGCCGCCATGATTCTCGACAGCCTCGACGGCCGAGTGGCCCGCATGACCAACACGCAGAGCGCGTTCGGCGAGCAGATGGATTCGCTGTCCGACATGGTGTCTTTCGGCGCTGCGCCCGCGCTCATCGCGTACGAATGGTCGCTCAAGGGCCTGGGCCGCTGGGGCTGGATTGCCGCCTTCGTGTATTGCGCCTGTGCGGCGCTGCGGCTCGCGCGCTTCAACGTCAACACCGGTGTGGTCGACAAGCGCTGGTTCCAAGGCCTTCCGTCGCCGGCTGCGGCCGCGCTGGTGGCCGGCTTCATCTGGCTCATGACCGAATGGGGCAAGCGGGGCGGCGAGGTGCTGTACCTCTCGTGGACGCAGATCACGTGGATCACCTTCGCGTTCACGCTCTATGCCGGGCTTTCGATGGTCACCAATGCGCCGTTCTACAGCTTCAAGGACGTGCAGATGAAGAAGAGCGTGCCCTTCGTGGTGATCGTGCTGATTGCGCTCGGCATCGCGGTCATCAACATTCATCCGCCCACCGTCCTGTTCGGCCTGTTCGTGGCCTACGGCCTGAGCGGCTATGTGGTCTACGCGTGGCGCAAGGCCAAGGGCCAGCAGGCGAGTGTGATCAGCACCTCGACCGAAGAGCCGGACGAGCGGGGCTTGCATAGCTGACCGCGGCTTGTGCTACATTCGAAACCCTCATGACCAAGATTTCGCTGCTGGCCCTACTAGTCCTCCCTCACGGGCGGAGACGGTAGCGCACGCGCAAATCCCTCACCACGGCCCGTTCGCACCAGCAACGGGCCGTTTGTTTTTGGGGTTGCTGGTTGATTACCAACCATCCAGAGAATCGACATGCTCAAGCAACCTCAAGCCAAATACCGCGCATTCGCCCCGATCGGCCTCAAGGACCGCACCTGGCCCGATGCCGTGCTGACCAAGGCCCCGATCTGGCTGTCGACCGACCTGCGTGATGGCAACCAGGCGCTGGTCGAGCCCATGGACATCGCGCGCAAGATGCGCATGTTCGAGACGCTCGTGGCCATCGGCTTCAAGGAAATCGAAGTCGGCTTTCCCTCCGCCTCGCAAATCGAATTCGACTTCGTGCGCAAGCTGATCGAGGAAGACCGCATTCCCGACGACGTGACGATCCAGGTGCTGACGCAGGCGCGCGACCACCTCATTGCGCGCACCTTCGAGTCGCTGCAAGGTGCGCCGCGCGCCATCGTTCACCTCTACAACGCGGTGGCTCCGGTGATGCGCCGCGTGGTGCTCGGCATGGACGAAGACCAGATCGTCGAGCTCGCCAGCAGCCATGCGCGCATGTTCAACGACTTCGCCGCGAAGCAGCCGGCCACGCAGTGGACCTTCCAGTACTCGCCCGAAATGTTCTCGGGCACCGATGTCGTGTTCTCCAAGCGCGTGGTCGACGCGGTGACCGAAGTCTGGGCGCCGACGCCCGACCACAAGTGCATCGTCAACCTGCCCACGACAGTCGAGCATTCCACGCCGAACATCTTTGCCGACATGATCGAATGGATGCACCGCAACCTTGCGCGGCGCGATTCCATCGTGCTGTGCGTGCACCCGCACAACGACCGCGGCACCGGCACCGCCGCCGGCGAGCTGGCGTTGATGGCGGGCGCCGAGCGCATCGAAGGCTGTCTCTTCGGCAACGGCGAGCGCACCGGCAACCTCGACCTCGTGAACGTCGCTCTCAACCTCTACACGCAGGGTGTTTCGCCCGAGCTCGATTTCTCGAACATCGACGAGATCCGCGCAACCGTCGAGCATTGCAACCAGATCCCCGTGCACCCGCGCCATCCGTATGTCGGCGACCTCGTCTACACCTCGTTCTCGGGCTCGCACCAGGACGCGATCAAGAAGGCCTTTGCCGCGCGCAAGGAAGGCGAGATCTGGGACATGCCGTACCTGCCCATCGATCCGAAGGACGTGGGCCGCAGCTACGAGGCCGTGATCCGCGTCAACAGCCAGTCCGGCAAGGGCGGCATGGCCTACCTGCTCGAAAGCGAATACGGCCTCGAGATGCCGCGCCGCCTGCAGATGGAGTTCATGCAAACCGTGCAGCGCGTGATGGACGTTGCCGGCAAGGAACTCACCGCCGCCGATCTCTGGGAGCTGTTCGTGCGTGAATACGGCCTCGAAGCCGCGCATTCGTTGCAGCACCGCGTCATCGAGGAAGAAGGCGAGGGCGCCAACGCCTCCGTCGTGCTGCGCGGCGACCTGCCATGGGACGGCGAAATTCGCGCCATCGAAGGCCGAGGCAACGGGCCGATCGACGCTTTCACGCAAGCGCTGAGCAAGGCCACCGGCCATACCGTGCGCGTGATGGACTACCACCAGCACGCGATCGGCGCCGGTGCCGATGCCAAGTCGGTTGCGTACCTCGAACTGCGCGTGGACGAAGCCCAGACGCTGTTCGGCGTGGGCATCGACGCGAACGTGGTCTCGGCATCGCTCAAGGCCATTGTCTCGGGCGTGCAGCGCGCGCGTGGCCGGGGCGCGCACAGCGCACAATCGGTGGTTGAACTCGCCTGAAGACATGACCCCCACGCTCTCGCACTGCGTGTCGTCGCTGCCCCCCAAGGGGGCCGCAGGCCGCCTTGGGAGCGGCCCCGCGTCGGCCTGATCGACGGCTGAATAAAACCCAAGGAAATCCACGATGACCGACCAACTCATTATTTTCGACACCACCTTGCGCGACGGCGAGCAATCGCCCGGCGCTTCGATGACCCGCGATGAGAAGCTGCGCATCGCCAAGCAGCTCGAACGGCTCAAGGTCGACGTCATCGAGGCCGGCTTTCCGGCCAGCTCCAACGGCGACTTCGAAGCCGTCAAGGCCATTGCCGGTGCGATCAAGGATTCGACGATATGCGGCCTGTCGCGCGCGAACGACCGCGACATCTCGCGTGCGGCCGAGGCGCTCAAGGGCGCGGCACGCGGGCGCATCCACACGTTCATTGCAACTTCGCCGCTTCACATGGAAAAGAAGCTGCGCATGTCGCCCGACGAAGTGCACGAGCAGGCAAAGCTCGCCGTGCGCTTTGCGCGCAACCTTGTGGCCGACGTGGAGTTCAGTCCCGAGGACGGCTATCGCAGCGACCCCGACTTTCTCTGCCGCGTGCTCGAGACCGTGATCAACGAGGGCGCCACCACCATCAACGTGCCCGACACCGTCGGCTACGCCATCCCCGAGCTCTACGGCAACTTCATCAAGATGTTGCGCGAGCGCGTGCCCAACAGCGACAAGGCGATCTGGTCGGTGCATTGCCACAACGACCTCGGCATGGCCGTGGCCAACTCGCTGGCCGGTGTGAAGATCGGCGGCGCACGCCAGGTCGAGTGCACCATCAACGGGCTGGGCGAGCGCGCGGGCAACTGTTCGCTCGAAGAAGTCGTCATGGCCGTGAAGACCCGCAAGGACTACTTCGGGCTCGAGCTCAACATCGACACCCGGCACATCGTGGCCGCAAGCCGCATGGTGAGCCAGACCACCGGTTTCGTGGTGCAGCCCAACAAGGCCGTGGTGGGCGCCAATGCCTTTGCGCATGCCTCGGGCATTCACCAGGACGGCGTGCTCAAGGCGCGTGACACTTACGAAATCATGCGTGCCGAGGACGTGGGCTGGGCCGCCAACAAGATCGTGCTGGGCAAGCTCAGCGGGCGCAATGCGTTCAAGCAGCGCCTGCAGGACCTCGGCGCGACGATGGCCAGCGAGGCCGACATCAATGCCGCCTTTCTGCGCTTCAAGGAGCTGGCCGACCGCAAGTCCGAAATTTTCGACGAGGACATCCTTGCGCTCGTCAGCGCCGAGGAACTGGCGCACGTTGATGAACAGTTCGCTTTTGTCTCGCTTTCCCAGCACAGCGAAACCGGCGAACGCCCCCAGGCAAAGGTCGTTTTTACCGTTCAGGGCAAGGAAGTCACCGGCGAGTCCGATGGCAATGGCCCGGTTGATGCTTCTCTGAAAGCCATCGAATCGCTTGTCAAGAGCGGTGCGGAGATGGTGCTTTACTCGGTCAATGCCATCAGTGGCTCGACAGAAAGCCAAGGAGAAGTTACAGTTCGGTTACAAAATGCAGGGCGGGTGGTGAATGGAGTAGGTGCGGACCCCGACATCGTGGTCGCATCGGCCAAGGCTTATTTGAGTGCGCTCAACAAGTTACAGAGCCAAGCTGAGAGAGTGGCGGCACAAGGTTAGGTTTACGAGTGTTCCTTGGATTCGATTGAAGAAAAGGACGCAAGTAACTGATATTGCGTGCCTTTTTTGATTTCGATACACTGCGGTTCTCATTTTCGCCGCTGGAGATTTATAAATGCCTGAAACCCGCCCCCGCCGAGTTTCCAGCCAGCGGTTCTTGCCCGCAGTCAAATTCGTCGCCGTCGCGCTCTGCGCCACGGCGTTTTTGCTGTCCGGCGCACAGGCCGCGAAGAAGGAAAAAGCAGCTGCCGCCAAAACCTCCCAAGCCAAGAAGGCCGGAGGTCCGGTACCGGTGGAAGTCAAACGTTCTGCAAAGGCGCCGCGTGGCGGCAAAGCCGAACGAAGCGAAAAGGTCGTTCGTGGTGGCCGCAACGTGGTGGCCAGCATCCGCCAGAAAAACGGCAAGACGGTGGTTGCCGTGCAGCGCCGCTCGGTGGTTCGGGTCGAAACGCCCGCGCGCCAGTCCTTCGGCCAGCTGGCCGGCTTGCACGGAACCGACGACGTGCTCGACCTGAAGTCGAGCGTTGCGCTCGTGATCGACCAGGACACGCACGAGGTGCTGTTCAGCAAAAACGACCACGCGGTGCTCCCGATTGCATCGCTCACCAAGCTGATGACCGGCTTGCTGATCAGCGAAGCCCGCCTTCCCAACGACGAACTGATCACCATCACCCAGGACGACGTCGACACCGAAAAGGGCAGCCGGTCGCGCCTGACGGTCGGCACCACGCTGTCGCGCGGTGAACTGCTGCACCTCGCCCTCATGTCGAGCGAAAACCGCGCGGCACATGCGCTGGGCCGCACCTATCCGGGTGGCCTTGCCACCTTCGTGAGCATCATGAACGCCAAGGCGAAGATGCTCGGCATGAAGGACACGCGCTACGTGGAGCCTACCGGCCTGTCGAGCCGCAACCAGTCGAGCGCGCAGGACCTCGCGCTGCTCGTCAATGCCGCCTATTCCGACGCCACGGTGCGCTCGCTGTCGACATCGCCTGAGTACCAGGTCGAGGTCGGCAACCGCGTGCTGCAATTCAACACCACCAACCGCCTCGTGAAGAGCCCCGATTGGGAAATTGGCGTGCAGAAGACGGGCTACATCTCCGAAGCCGGCCAATGCCTCGTGATGCAGGCCAAGGTGGCCGGACGCAAGCTCATCATGGTGTTCCTGGACTCGGCCGGCAAGTTCAGCCGCATCGCCGATGCCGAACGCGTTCGCCGCTGGGTCGAGGCCACGCACGCCTCGACGGGCTCGCCGGCCGCGTCGTCGTCGCGCGCTGCGTCCTATCAGGTCGCCGGTTGAGCGGTGGAACGGCCCTGAAAAGGGCTTGAGAAGCTCGGCAGGGGTCGATTCAGGCGGCGGCTGAAGAGGGGCTGCCGCTCCCCGTCGCAGCCCCCGCTGGCGCCGCCGCGCCATCCTTGTAGCCGAGTGCCCCCGAGATTTCATTGGCCGTGGCCTGCAGCTTGGGTAGCCATCCTTCGTCCAGCCGATCCGCGGGCGCGGAGATCGACAGTCCCGCCACCAGCTTGCCCTGGTCGTCGTAAATGCCGGCGGCCATGCAGCGCACACCCAACTCCAGCTCTTCGTTGTCGCGCGCAATGCCGTATTGGCGTGCCTTCGACAACTCGCGCTCCAGCGCAGGCAGCTGGGTGATGCTGTTACGCGTATGGCCGGCCAAGCCGGTTCGGGTGGCATAGCTGCGCACGCGCTGCGGATCGTCGGCGGCAAGGAAGAGCTTGCCGGTCGAGGTCAGGTGCAATGCGGCCCGGCCGCCGATGGCGCGCACCACCTGCATGCCCGAACGCTCGCTGTACGAGCGCTCGATATAAACGATTTCGTCGCCTTGCCGCATGCTGAGGTTGACCGGTTGCTGAGTGAGCTTGTGCAGCTCGCGCATCGGCCCCAGCGCGGCGTCGCGCACGTTGAGCCTGCCCTTGACGAGGTTGCCGAGCTCCAGCAGCCGCATGCCGAGCCGGTAGCTCCCGGCCTCGGGGCGGTCAACGAAGCGCCCGACCGCGAGGTCATTGAGGATCCGGTGCGTGGTGGAGGGGTGCAGGCCCGTTTTCTCGCTGATTTCCTTCAGCGAGATCGCCTCCTCGCGGGAGGCGAGCACGTCGATCAGCGCGAACATGCGCTCGATCACCTGGATGACTGGAACGGCAGGAACGTCGGATTGGGTTTTTCTCATGGCGCGATGCGGTGTGGACCGGGCGCCATTTTACCTTGTGAAATCACTTGGCGCCTGCCAGCGCCCCTCGATCAGAACTTCGTGGGGAGTGAAACGGGCCTTGTAGTTCATCTTGGAACTGCCTTCGATCCAATAGCCGAGATAGACGTGCGGCAGGCCCAGCTTGCGGGCTTGCTCGATCTGCCACAGCACGCTGTAGGTGCCGTACCCCGCGCTGCTCTCCGGCTCGTAGAAGGTATAGACGGCCGAAATGCCGTCGCTCAGCACGTCGAGTATCGACACCATCTTCAATGGGCCCGCGCTGCCGTCGGGCAGGGTCTCGCGGAACTCGACGAGCCTGGAGTTGACCCGGCTCTGCAGCAGGAACTGCGTGTACTGGTCGATGCTGTCGTGGTCCATGCCACCGCCGGCATGGCGACCGTTCTGGTAGCGAAGATAAAGCTGGTAGTGCTCGGGCACGAAACACAGCTTGAGCACGCGCGCGTGCAGGTTCTTGTGCTGCTTCACGGCGCGGCGCTGGCTGCGGCTGGGCTGAAAACCGTTGACCAGCACGCGCAATGGAATGCAGGCGCGGCAGCCGTCGCAGTAGGGCCTGTAGGTGAACATTCCGCTGCGCCGGAAGCCGCTCAGCACGAGGTCCGAGTAGGCGTCGTTGTGGATCAGGTGGCTGGGCGTGGCCACCTGCGACCGGGCCTGGCGATCGGGCAGGTAGCTGCACGGGTAGGGCGCCGTCGCGTAGAACTGCAGCGTGTGAAGCGGGAGATCCTTGAGGTGCGTCACGTCGATGGAACAGGTCGCGTGGAAAGGAGTTCCGTCCAGTATACGGGCTCGAAATGCCAGCGTGGCCCCTCTTGTTCGCGGGCTTTGGCCACGTGCGCCACGAAGCGGGCGCGCGACATTTCGCGCGCGCCCAGGCTCGCCAGATGGGAGGTGTTTTGCTGGCAGTCGATCATCTTCACCTGGAAGCGGCGGCACAGGCTCACCAGCGCCGCCAGCGCGATTTTCGAAGCGTCGGGACGGCGGGTGAACATCGATTCGCCGAACACCGCGCGCCCGAGCGCCACGCAATACAGCCCGCCCGCCAGCTTGCCGTCGATCCAGGTTTCCACGCTGTGCGCGTGGCCGGCCCGATGCAGTGCCAGGTAGGCGTCGACCATGTCCGGCACGATCCATGTGCCCGACTGGCCGACGCGCGGCGATTGCGAGCACGCCTTGATGACCGCAGCGAAGTCGTGGTCGATGCGCACTTCGCAGCCCGGTGTCTGCGCGAACCGGGCCAGGGTCTTGCGCAGCGATCGGTGAAGCTTGAAGTCGGCCACCTGCAGCACCATGCGGGGGTCGGGACTCCACCAGAGGATCGGCTGGTCTTCGCTGAACCACGGAAACACACAGCGGCCATAAGCCTGCATCAGCGTATCGACATCGAGCGCCCCGCCGGCTGCGAGCAGGCCGGGTACGGGGTCGGTCTCGCCCCAGGCGGAGGCAGGGTCGGGCAGTGCGTCGCCGGGTTCGAGCCAGGGCAGTTGTTGCATGGCCGTAGGTATACACGGCTTCGCGGCGCGCTTCATCCGCGTGAGGGAAAATGGCCGCTCTCCAGCGGATCGCAAACGATTGCAGCCTGCGGGCCCGCAAGGTGTTCCGAACAAAGCGCACAGGAATATCCGGAGCCCATATAGTGCTGCTTCCCACCCCACAGACCCATAGCGGACCCGCCAGGCCGGCATTGCCTTGCGGGCGGCCAGCCCAAGAGGACCACGTTGACCACTGAATCCAACCCCACGCGTTTCGGCAGCGGCCAGGCGGTTCGCCGCCTCGAAGACGAGAGCCTGCTGGCCGGTGCAGGCCGCTACACCGACGACGTCACGCTGCCGGGCCAGGCGCATCTCGTCTTTCTCCGGTCTCCTTATCCGCATGCGCGCATCGTGTCGATCGACACCGCCGCCGCGGCCGCCATGCCCGGGGTGCTGCGCGTGCTCACCGGCGCCCAACTGGTCGGGGCAGGCGTTCAGCCGATACCTGGCGCGGCCGGATTCAAGCGCGCCGATGGCGGTGACTGCGCCAGCCCGCCGCGCCTCGCCATGGCGCACCAACGAGCGCGCTTCGTCGGCGAGGCGGTGGCTGCGGTGGTGGCCGAAACAGTCCAGCAGGCGCGCGACGCCGCCGAGGCCGTGGTGGTCGACTACGACGAACTCCCGATGGTGGTCGACCTCGCGAGCGCCACCGCCGACGATGCGCCGCAGCTGTGCGAGGAGGCCACCGGCAACATTGCCGCCGAAATGAAGCACGGCAGCAGCGACGCCGCGACCGCCGCCTTTGCCAAGGCCAGCCATGTGGTCGCTCTCGACGTGATCAACCAGCGCGTCGTCGCCCTCACCATAGAGCCGCGCTCGGTGCTTGCGGCGTATGACGGCGAATCCGACCGCCTCACGATTCGCATGAGCACGCAGATGCCCTCGGGCGTGCGCGATTCGGTCTGCGCGGCCATTGGCCTCGCCAAGGAAAAAGTGCGCGTGGTGGTGGGCGATGTCGGCGGTGGCTTCGGCATGAAGACCGGCGCCTATCCCGAAGACATTGCCGTCGCCTTTGCCGCGCTGCAGGTCAAGCGCCCGGTGAAGTGGGTGGCCGAGCGCAGCGAAGAGTTTCTTTCGAGCACGCACGGCCGCGACATCGAGGCCAGGGCTGAACTCGCGCTCGACGCCGACGGCAAGATCCTTGCGCTGCGCATCAAGACACTGGCCAACGTGGGCGCCTACGCCACCGGCGCCGGCGTTGCGATCCAGCTCCTGATCGGCCCCTGGGTGCAGACCAGCGTCTACGACATTCAGACCATCGACTTCCATTTCAAGGCGGTGCTCACCAATACCGCACCCACGGGCGCCTACCGCGGCGCGGGCCGGCCCGAGGCGATCTTCACCATCGAGCGGTTGATGGACGAAGCCGCGCGCCAGACCGGCATCGACCGCGTCGCGCTGCGCCGCCGCAACTTCATCCGCCCCGAGCAGATGCCTTACAAGAACCCCATGGCGCAGACCTATGACACCGGCAAGTTCGAGTCGGTGATGGACCAGGCGCTGGCGCTGGCCGACTGGCAGGGTTTCGATGCGCGCGCGGCCGAGTCGGCGAAGAATGGCAAGCACCGCGGCCTGGGCATTGCCACGTTTCTCGAATGGACCGGCGGCAATGTGTTCGAAGAGCGGGTCACGGTCTCGGTGCAGGCCGACGGCGTGATCGAGGTGTTTTCCGCCGTCAACGCCATGGGGCAGGGTATTGCCACCTCGCTGGCGCAACTGGCGGTCGATGCATTCGGCGTGCCCATCGAGAAGGTACGCGTCGTGCTCGGCGACACCGACCGCGGCGACGGCTTCGGCAGCGCCGGTTCGCGCTCGCTGTTCACCGGCGGCTCGGCCGTTCGCATCGGCGCCGAGCGCACCATCGACAAGGCACGCGAGCTCGCGGCGCAGGAGTTGGAAGCCTCTGTCGACGACATCATCTACAGCCGCGGCGTGTTCAACGTGGCTGGCACCGATCTCGAGCTCGACCTGTTCGCCCTCGCGGGCAAGCAGCCCGAGCGCGAAATCTTCGTCGACTCCACCAGCACCGTGGCCGGCCCGACCTGGCCCAACGGCTGCCACATCTGCGAGATCGAAATCGATCCGCCCACCGGCGAAATCAGCGTGGTGGCCTACAGCTCGGTCAACGATGTGGGCCGTGTGATCAATCCGATGATCGTGCGCGGCCAGCTCGAAGGCGGCGCGGTGCAGGGCATCGGCCAGGCGCTGTACGAGCAGGTGGTGTACGACCACGAAACCGGCCAACCCGTCACCGGCAGTCTGATGGACTACGCCGCACCGCGTGCCGACATCGTGCAGACCATGTTCCACATGGAAATGGACGAGTCGACGCCGTGCATCAACAATCCGCTCGGCGTGAAAGGCGTGGGCGAACTGGGCACCATCGGTGCCACGCCGACCATCGTGAACGCGGTGGCCGACGCCTTCGCGCGCAACGGCTTCGCGGCCAGCGCGCCGCGCCTGCACATGCCCTTGAGCCCGGCGCGCGTGTGGCAAGCCATGCACACCATCGATTGAGCATCGCCAGGCCGGATGTTCGAAAGGCGCACGCACCATGCTCGTCACGACCGAACTGCAGACCGACGCCATCCGCATTTCGAGCTACCGCTGCGACGCGGAACCCGGCACGCGGCCGTTCACCGAGATGCACACGGACTACTCGGTTTCGTATGTGCGAAAGGGCAGCTTCGGCTACCGTACGCGCGGCAATGCCTATGAGCTGGTGGCCGGTTCCGTGCTGGTGGGGTCTCCGGGTGACGAATACGTTTGCACCCACGACCACCACGTGTGCGGCGACGAATGCCTGGCATTCCACCTGTCGCCCGGCTTTGTCGATCTGATCGGCGGCGACCAGAGGACCTGGCGCACCGCGGGACTTCCGCCGCTGCCCGAACTCATGGTGCTCGGCGAACTCGCCCAGGTGGCAATCGAGGGCCAGACCGACGTCGGCCTGGACGAATTGGGCATGTGGTTCGCCAGCCGTTTCGTCGACGTGGCGAGCGGCCGCAGCAAGCCGATGCCGCAGGCGGCGGCGCCGCGCGACAGGCGCCGCGCGGTCGATGCGGCCATGTGGATCGATGCGCACTCGCACCGCGACATCGGCCTGGAGAGCGCCGCTTCCGAAGCCGGGCTGAGCGCCTTCCATTTCCTGCGCCTGTTCTCGCAGGTGCTCGGCGTCACGCCGCACCAGTACCTGGTCCGTTCGCGGCTGCGCCATGCGGCACGCCTTCTGGCGGACGACGAGCGGCCCGTGACCGACGTGGCCTTCGATGTGGGTTTTGCCGACTTGAGCAACTTCGTTCGGACGTTCCACCGTGCGGCGGGCGTGTCGCCGCGCCGCTTTCGCCAGGCGGCCAAAGGCGATCGCAAGATTTTCCAAGACCGCTTGGCAGCCTTGTTCAATGATGGCCGCCTGACACATCGCTGAGGCGAACGGACACCATGGCCACGATCTACAAGGAATTCATCGTCGAAGCCGGCGCAGCCCAGGTCTGGGATGCGCTGCGCGATTTCGGCGCCGTGCACACGCGCCTTGCGCCTGGCTTCCTGACCGACTGCAAACTGGACGGGAAGGGCGCCCGCGTCGTCAGTTTTTCCAATGGCCTGGTGGCGCGCGAGCTGCTCGTGGGCATCGACGAGCCGAACCGGCGCCTGGCCTACACCATCACCGGTGGCCAGGCCAGCCACCACCACGCATCGGCGCAGGTGTTCGCGCACGGCGAAGGGCGCTCCCGCTTCGTCTGGATTACCGACGTGCTGCCCAACGAACTCGGCGCCTACATCGAGCCGATGATGGCGCAGGGCGGCCTGGCGATGAAGAAGACGCTCGAAAAGAAAAGCCCGGCGCCCTCGGCCGACTAGAAATCTTCGAGCGGCAAGCCCACGTAGTTTTCCGCCAGCGCGGTGGAGGCGGCATGCGAATGCACGAGGTAGTCGAGCTCGGCTTCCTGGATCTTCTGGCCGAAGGCGCCGGTCTCGGGGAAGCGGTGCATCAGCGAGGTGAACCACCACGAGAAGCGTTCCGCCTTCCATACGCGGCGCAGGCAGAGGTCTGAATACCGGTCGAGCGCAGAGGAGGTTTTCTCGCCGTAGAAGATTTCGAGCGCGCGCGAGAGATACCCCACGTCGGCGGTCGCCAGGTTGAGGCCCTTGGCACCGGTCGGCGGCACGATGTGCGCGGCATCGCCGGCCAGGAACAGCGAACCGAAGCGCATCGGTTCGGCAACGAAGCTGCGAAGCGGCGCGATGCTTTTCTCGAGCGAAGGCCCGGTCACCAGCCGCTCGCGGGCCTCGGGATCGAGCCGCGCTCGCAGCTCGTTCCAGAAGGCTTCGTCGCACCAGTTCTCCACCCGCTCTTCGGTCGGTACCTGCACGTAATAGCGGCTGCGCGTGGCGCTGCGCATGCTGCACAGCGCAAAGCCGCGCTCGGTGTTGGCATAGATCAGTTCGTGCGACACCGGCGGCACATCGGCCAGCACCCCCAGCCAGCCGAAGGGGTAGACCTTCTCATAGGTCTGGATGGCGTCGGCCGGCACGCTGGCGCGGCTCACGCCGTGGTAGCCGTCGCAGCCGGCGATGAAGTCGCATTCGATCTCGTGCGTCTGGCCGTCCTTCTCGTAGCGCACGCGCGGGCGCTGCGAATCGAAATCGTGCAGGCTGACGTTGGCGGCGCTGTAGATGGTGGCAAGGCCTTCGGCCGAACGCGCTTCCATCAGGTCGCGCGTCACCTCGGTCTGGCCATAGACCGTGACCTGCTTTCCGCCCGTCAGGCCGTGCATGTCGATGCGATGCCGCGCCCCCTTGAATAGCAGCTCGATGCCTTCGTGCGGCAGCCCTTCGGCCTTGGCGCGCGCATCGACCCCGGCGCGCGCCAGGAGATCCATGGTCACCTGCTCGAGCACGCCCGCGCGGATGCGCCCCAGCACGTAGTCGCCGCTCTGGCGCTCGACGATGATGTTGTCGATGCCCGCCTTGAAAAGCAGCTGTCCGAGAAGCAGGCCGGCCGGGCCCGCGCCGATGATCGCGACCTGTGTGCGCATGTTCGTGTCTCCGATGAGGTTTCCCGGAGCGTAGGGCGTGCGCGGCACGCCGGGGCGGCGCTCCGCGAGGCTCTGTGCGATCATGCGAACGGCTGCGCGATCATCGCGCAACACTTCGTACATTGACCGGATGACCATCGCCAAAGCTGACTTCATCGAGGGCATTGCCAAGGGAATGGCCGTGCTCGAAAGCTTCGACACCGAGCGCCAGCGCCTCAACGCCACCTTGGCGGCCGAGCGCGCTGGCCTCACGCGCGCCGCCGCCCGCCGGCACCTGCTGACGCTGGCCCACCTGGGCTACCTGGAGACAGACGGCAGTTATTTCTGGATGGCGCCCAAGGTGCTGCGTTTTTCGGGCAGCTACCTGGCATCGTCCCGCTTGCCGCGCGCATTGCAGCCCACGCTGAATCGCCTTGCCGCGCAAACGGGAGAGTCGTTCTCGGCCGTGGTGCTCGACGGCGAAGAGGCGGTCATCATCGCGCGCAGCGGCAGCTACGGCATGCCCACGCGCGTGCTGGCCTACGGCCTGCACCTCGGCGCCCGGCTACCGGCCCACGCCACGTCGACCGGGCGTGTGCTGCTGGCGGCGATGGCGCCGGCCCAGCTCACGCAATGGCTCAAGGGGCGTCACTTGCCGCGGCTCACGCCGCACACCACCACGCAGGCGCGAGCCCTGCGCCAGCTGATTTCCCGCGTGCGCAGGGACGACTACTGCTTTGCCAGCGAAGAGCACGAACTCGGCGTGCAGGCGCTCGCGGTGCCGCTGCGCGACATGCAGGGCCACACGGTGGCTGCGCTCAACGTGGTGCTGTCCGGCACGCGCTATCAGGAAGAAGCACTCCAGCGCGAGATGCTGCCGCTGCTCTTCGAGGCGGCGCGCGAAGTCAGGTCGCTCCTGTGAACTGACGCCCGGGCTGAACTTCCGCGGCGCGGCGACCTCGAATTCCGAAACGGACCCCAACAACCATGCGACTCCTGCTGCTCGAAGACGACGTGATGATCGGCGAAGCCGTGCTCGACCTGCTGCGGGCCGAGCAATACGCTGTCGACTGGGTCAAAGACGGCGAAGCGGCCGAATCGGCACTGCGCACGCAGCAATACGACCTGGTGCTGCTCGACCTTGGCGTGCCGCGCCGCGACGGGCTCGAAGTGCTGCGCAGCCTGCGCGCCCGCAAGCAGCGCACGCCGGTCTTGATTGCCACCGCGCGCGACTCGGTGCAACAGCGCATCGAAGGGCTCGACGCGGGCGCCGACGACTACGTGCTGAAGCCCTACGACCTGGACGAACTGCTGGCGCGCATCCGTGCCTTGCTGCGCCGCGCGGCGGGGCGTGCCGAGCCGGTGTACGAGCACATGGGCGTGAGCATCAACCCCGCGACGCGTGAAGTCTCCGTGGCGGGCCAGCCGGTGGTGCTCTCGGCCCGCGAATGGGCCGTGCTCGAGCCGTTGATCGCGCGGCCCGGCATGGTGTTGTCGCGCGCGCAGCTCGAGGAAAAACTCTACAGCTGGAAGGACGAAATCAGCAGCAACGCCGTCGAGGTCTACGTGCATGGCCTGCGCAAGAAACTCGGTGCCGAATTGATCAGAAACGTGCGCGGCGTCGGCTACATGGTGCCGAAGGCATGATGCGCGCGCTGACCGGCTCGCTGCGCGCGCGCCTGCTGTGGTTTCTGCTCGCGGCCATCGTGCTCGCCGCCGGCGCGCAGGCGGTGGTGGCCTATCGCACGGTGCTCAGGGAAGCCGACGACATCTTCGACTATCACATGCAGCAGATGGCGCTGTCGCTGCGCGCCGGCCTGCCGCCGAGCGCGGCCGTCGGCGGCATCGGCAGCGGCGAGCAGAACTTCGAGTTCGTGGTGCAGGTGTGGACGGCCGACGGCGTGCGCATCTTCGAATCCGCCGAACAGGCAGCGCTGCCGCAACTGGCGGTGCTGGGCTTTGCCGATGTGCGCGCGCGCGGCACCACCTACCGCGTGTTCTCGATGCAGACGAGCGGGCTGGTGATCCAGGTGGCGCAGGACATGGCGGCCAGGCGCAACATGGCCGGCGCGCTGGCCCTGCGCACCGTCGCGCCCGTGGCGTTGATGGCGCCGCTCCTCATGCTGGTCGTCTGGTGGGTGGTGAGCCTTTCGCTCGCGCCCGTGTCGCGCGTGCGCAAGCAGGTGGCATCGCGGCAGGCCGACGATCTTTCCGCCGTCAGCGAAGAAGGCCTGCCCGACGAGGTGCGTCCGCTGGTGCAGGAGCTCAACCTCCTGTTCGACCGGGTGCGCCGCGCCTTCGATGCGCAAAAGCATTTCGTCGCCGACGCGGCGCACGAGCTGCGTTCGCCGCTCGCTGCGTTGAAACTCCAGGTGCAGGGCCTGCAGCGCGCACCCGATGCCGCGGCCCGCGAGGTGGCCGTGAGCCGGCTGGTCGCAGGCATCGACCGCGCCACGCGGCTTGTCGAGCAGATGCTGGCGTTGGCCCGGCACGAGGCCAGCATGGCCGCGGGCGCGAAGCCCGAGGCGGTCGACCTTGCCGAAGTCGCGCGCCTGGCCATTTCGGACGCCATCGCGGCGGCGCAGGCGCGGCGCATCGATATCGGTGTTTCGCACGCCGACGCCGCCGTGGTGCATGGCCAGCCCGAGGCGCTGCGCATGCTGCTGCGCAACCTGATCGACAACGCCGTCAAGTACACGCCGGAAGAAGGGCGCGTCGACGTCGGCATTGCCAAGCTCGGCGAGGCGGTGGCGTTGACCGTGGACGACAGCGGGCCCGGCCTGCCCGAGGAAGAACGCGAGCGGGTGCTCGATCGCTTCTACCGCTCGGGCGAGCCGCAGGCGCCGGGCAGCGGGCTCGGCCTGGCCATCGTCAAGTCGATTGCGGACCTGCACGGCGCCACGGTGGCGCTCGAAACGTCGCCCAGCCTGGGCGGGCTGAGAGTCCGAGTGGTATTCGCTCCCTCTCCCTCCGGGAAAGGGCTGGGGTGAGGGCGCTGTGCCGCCGATGAGGCGCGGCGGTTGGGTGAAGGCCGATGCCCTCACCCCAACCCTCTCCCAGAGGGAGAGGGAGAAAATCTCCCAGGGGGAGAGGGAGTAGATCCAGATCCGCCCGACTGTTTAAGCCGCGCTTAAGCCAGCGCACCGACATTCCCTTCATCGTGTTTGCGTGCAGACGCATTGAAAGGAAAGCCAGAAATGAACACCCGCCTGATTTCTCCTCCTGCCCTGGTCATTGCCCTGGCGACCGCCGGGGTGGTCGGTGCCGTCGGTGCCGGCGCCTATACCAGTGCCCGCGCAGTGAACGGCCCGACCACCAACGCCACGAGTATGGCGCCCGCGGCCATGGTGACGCTGCCCGACTTCTCCACCATCACCACCCGCGACGGCCCCGCGGTGGTCAACATCAGCGTGACCGGCACCGCCAAGGCCTCGGACGCCGAAGCCGCGGCCGAGATGCAGGGCATCGATCCGGACGATCCGATGTTCCAGTTCTTCCGCCGCTTCCAGGGCCAGATGGGCCCGCGCGGCCAGCAGCGCGACGTGCCGGTGCGGGCGCAGGGCTCGGGCTTCATCGTGAGCCCGGACGGCCTCATCATGACCAACGCGCACGTCGTGAAGGATGCCAAGGAGGTCACCGTCAAGCTGACCGACCGGCGCGAATACCGCGCGAAGGTGCTGGGCGCCGACGCCAAGACCGACATCGCGGTGCTCAAGATCGAGGCCAAGAACCTGCCCACGCTCGCGCTCGGCAACACCAAGGAGCTGAAGGTCGGCGAATGGGTGCTGGCCATCGGCTCTCCGTTCGGCTTCGAGAGCACGGTCACCGCCGGTGTCGTGAGCGCCAAGGGCCGCTCGCTGCCCGACGACAGCTACGTGCCGTTCATCCAGACCGACGTGGCGGTGAACCCCGGCAACTCGGGCGGGCCGCTGCTCAACACGCGCGGCGAAGTGGTCGGAATCAACTCGCAAATCTACAGCCGCAGCGGCGGCTACCAGGGCGTGTCGTTCGCCATTCCGATCGATGTGGCCGTGCAGGTGAAGGACCAGATCGTCGCGACCGGCAAGGCCACGCATGCGCGCCTCGGCGTCGCGGTGCAGGAAGTGAACCAGGCCTTTGCGGACTCGTTCAAGCTCGACAAGCCCGAGGGCGCGCTGGTCTCCAACATCGAGAAGGGCGGCCCCGGCGACAAGGCCGGCCTGAAGGCGGGCGACGTGATCCGCAAGGTCGACAGCCAGCCCATTGTCTCGTCGGGCGACCTGCCCGCGGTCATCGGACAGCAGACGCCGGGTAAAAAAGTCACCCTCGAAGTGTGGCGCCAGGGCGAACGCCAGGAGCTTTCCGCCAAACTGGGCGACGCGAGCGACAAGCCCGCGCAGGTCGCGAAGAACGACAGTGCGGCGGGCCAAGGCAAGCTCGGCCTCGCACTGCGGCCCTTGCAGCCGCAGGAAAAACGCGAAGCCGCGATCGAGAACGGACTGCTGATCGAAGACGTAGCGGGGCCGTCCGCCATTGCCGGGGTGCAGGCCGGCGACGTGCTGCTGGCCATCAACGGCACGCCCGCCAAGAGCCTGGAGCAAGTGAAGGAAGTGGTGGCGAAGGCCGACAAGTCGGTGGCGCTCCTGATCCAGCGCGGTGAAGACAAGATCTTCGTGCCGGTCCGCATCGGCTGAGACCCGCCCTCGGCCTTCAGGGCGAAACGTGGGTTCATCGACCGGCGGCCTTTCGGCGCACATCCTGCCCACGTCGGCCACCATGATCGGCGTGTGCATGACCGTGATGTCGATTCGCCACCTGGGACCGCGCGACGACATGCGGCTGCTGGTCGACCGCATGCTGGCCATCGACGCACTGGTCTTCCTGGCCAGTGCGCTGCTGTCTTTCATGTCGATGCGGTCACGCCGCTCGGGGGTTCGCCTGGAGGCCTGGGGCGAGATGGTTTTCATCGCCGGGTTGGCGTTGCTGGCGCTGGGGGCCGTCATACTGGCGTTTGCCCTGTGCTGACTCGGCGCTGGCGTTGAAACCGCAGCTACCGCCGAGCGGCCTTGTCGAGCCGCGCCGCCACGAGTGCAAGATGCCCGCCCAGTTCCTTGGGCGACTCGATCTCGAAATCGTGACCCAGGCAGGCCAGCCATACGGCCAATGCGTCGAGCGAATTGGCGCCGGTCTCGATGCGCGTGCGGCCGCGGCCCAGCGCTTGGGGCACGCCGCCGACCCACCCCATGTGCGCCTCGAGCGCCCCGATCGGCGCGTGTACCACCACGCGTGCATGGTGCAGAAAGGGCGACACCGCGAGCGCATGCTGCATGTAGGCCTCGATATCCCCATGGGGCAGGCGCCGCGCCGTGAACCGGGCGCCCGTCGGCGTGGGGTCGACGATGCGGTCGAGGCGGAAAGTGCGCCAGTCCTGGCGCGCCGTGTCCCACGCCAGCAGGTACCAGCGTTGCCCCGTCTGCACCACGCGATGCGGCTCCACTGTGCGTGCGCTGGCGTTGTCGTGATGGTCGCGGTAGTCGAAGCGCAACTCCTGCCGTTCGGTGCAGGCCTCGGCGAAGAGCGACACGGCCTTCAGCCGAACGCCCGACCTGGTGCGCATGACCGGCACCACCGACGCGCGCACGCTGTCCAGGCGCCGCCGCAGGCGTGGCGGCATCAGTTGCTCGAGCTTGGCCAATGCACGCATCGAAGCGTTCTCTATATCGCTCATCGCGCCGCCAGCCGGATTGCCCAGACCCAGCGCCACCGCGATGGCTTCTTCGTCTTCGAGCAGCAGCGGCGGCAGCGATGCGCCGGCGCCAAGGCGGTATCCGCCGGCCACGCCGGACGTCGAGTCGACCGTGTAGCCGAGGCTGCGCAACCGATCGACGTCGCGGCGCAACGTGCGCTCGGTAATTTCAAGCCGGGCGGCCAACTCGGCGCCGGTCCATGAACGCTGGGCCTGGAACAACGACAGGAGCCGTATCAGGCGTGCGGTGGCAGACAGCATGGGCCGATGATGCCTTCGATCGAGGACAGGATCTGTCCGCAATGGGGCTTAGCCTTGGTTCTCCTCCAACCCTGCGGAACACGACCCATGAAGAAGACATACAACGGAAGCTGCCATTGCGGCAAGGTTCGCTTTCAGGCGGACGTCGACCTGAGCGAAGGCACCGGCAAGTGCAACTGTTCGATCTGCACCAAGGCCAGGGCCTGGGGCGCCATCGTCAAGCCCGACGCTTTCCGGCTTCTTTCGGGCGAGCAGGACCTCTCGGTCTACCAGTTCAATACGCACAGCACCGAGCATCTGTTCTGCAGGCACTGCGGCATCCGGCCGTTCGGCCGCGGCAACGTGCCGGAGATCGGGGGGGCTTACGTCAGCGTGAACGTGGCCTGCCTGGACGACGCCGCGATAGAGGAACTGGTCAATGCACCGGTCCGCTACATGGACGGGCGCAACAACAACTGGTTCGAAGCGCCGGCAGAGACGAGGTATCTCTGAACAGCCGAAAGCGGCTCAGGTTTCTTTCTTGCCGGCGTCTTTATCGGGGGCTTGCGCATCGAGTTCGTCCTTGATGCTCCTGTCCCCGCGAAGGGCCAGGAAGAGGACGGCGCCCAAGCCAATGACGACCACGAAGATCACGGCGAAAAGGCCTCCCCCGAAGGTCCACCACCAGAACAAGCCGCTTGCAATCAGAAGCAGCGCAACCAAGATTAAGGAATTCAAGCGCATGGACCCAGCCGATAGTACATTGGCGGTAATGTACGCGGCGTTACTGTTCGGCGCCTGACTCACGCTCTGGGATATACCCTCTTTTCGCTGCATCTTGCTTTGTTCTAGGCGAGCAGTCCGGGATCATGGGGTTGGCGGCGCTGGTCCATGACGCGTGCGGCGCTGCGATCCCATGGGCTTCGCCCAGGCTATCGAGTTGTTCTTGCGCCACGCGAAAGCACTCGCGCAATTGTTCCGGCGTCGGCTCGGGATAACCCGGCGGCGGCTGCAGTGCATTGCCAAGACGTTCCCACGCTGCCTCCCAAGCGAGCTTTGCGATGGCGCGTGCATCCGAAGACCTCGACATCATCTTTCCTCCAGTTTTTCTGAATGGCATCAATGATGTGGGCGCGCGACCTCCGATTCAAGAGCCGCGCCGTAGCGCTCGGTCGATAGGCCTTCCGCGGCTCGCTCCTACAGGCACCGGCAGGCGGGCTGGCCTACGGTGTTCGAAACACCGGAGGTACCACCATGCCGCGCACGCGCAAACCTTTTCAGCCTTCCGAAGATCCGAAGCTCGCATCCGAGGACCCGTCGACCGTGATCCCGCCGAAGGGACACCGCAACAGGGACATCGACACGGTCAAGGCGACCGCCGGATCGGAGGACGAAGAAGCTGTTGGCGATCAGACGAATTCGAAGGAGGGGATGAGCCACTCGTCCCAGACCGGGAGAACCTGACCGGGGCAAATTCGGCGACCAAGGCGACTTCCGAAAGGTGAGCCGCCCGCTGCTGCTGCTGCTGCTGAGCGTCTACTTCGAGGCGCCGACAGAGACGCCCGACAGCAACTGAAAATCGACCTGGCCTGCTGCCGCCGCCGCGCGCTCGCGCTGTACCGCAAGGTGCAGGAGCGCAAGGGTGCAGATGACGGCCGCCATTGCGACGATCACCCACAAGACGCCCCTGGCCGGTTGCGAACCGGGGCCGCTTTTCTTTTCACGATCTACCATCTCAACCTCCTATCGAGAACACCGGAGATTGGGGTGTTTCAAAACCAAACATGTCAGACGGAGCCCCGTCTTTTTGTAACGCCGCGCAGCGATTGCGCGCTGTTTGCGCTTGCCGCTGCGGGGCCCCAAAAGACAATGCCCCGCTACCTTTGAAGTAGCGGGGCATTCAGAGGCCTTGCGGCATGTAGTGGCTCCTCGACCTGGGCTCGAACCAGGGACCTACGGATTAACAGTCCGGCGCTCTACCAACTGAGCTATCGAGGAACAAGCCTCAGATTATAGCGTGGTTTTTTTGGCCTTTTGAACGCGCGAACACGGCCGCAATAAATTTCTGCAGATTTTTTGAAGCGCCTTTCAAAGCGACACGCTCAACCCGAGACGCAGCGTGCGCGGCGCTCCGGGAAAGAGATAGACGTGGCCGAACTGGTAAGGCGATTCCTTCCAGTAGCGGCGGTCGAACAGGTTGTCGATGGCGAGGCTCCAGCTCGTCTGAACGCCGCGCAGTTTCGTGTCGTAGCGCAGCACCGCATCGACTCGCGTCCATGAGGGGCAGGGTGATCGAGCCGTCGGGCAGCACGTTGCGCCGGCCTTCATGCGAGAGCTGTCCCAGCACTTCGAGGCCGGGCAGCGATGCGACACGGTAGGCGGCCTGTGCGCGCAGCACTTGCTTGGGCACGTTGGTGGGCCACTGGCCATTGATGGCGGGCTCGGCGGTGCTGCCGCGGCGCTTGGCATCCATCAGCGTGACGCTGCCGCCGAGGCGCCACGGGCCCGTATTCCATTGCGCGCCGGCTTCGAGCCCGCGGTGCACGGCGCTGCCGTCGTAGCGGCCATCGCAGGGTGTGGTGCCGAGCCGGCTGCAGGCATCGAGGTTCGTCATCGGACGCTTGATGTCGAACCACGCAAGCTGCCAATTGAAGACATCGTTGCCGCCCTTGAGTCCAAGCTCCCACTGGCGTGAGGTCAACGCCGGCAGCGCCTCGCCGGCATTGGTGTATTGCGAACTCTTGTTCGGCACGACTTGCGACTCCACGCCCTTGCCCCAGCTTCCGTACGCAAGCAGCCCGGGCTGAATGGCGTAGCTGGCGGCAATCCATGGCGTGGTGATGCCGTCTTTGTAGCCGGTGGGCCGCGAGCCGTCGGTGCGGATGCCGTCGCGGTCCAGCCGCGTGTGGCGCACGCCGAGCCAGGTGGTGAAGCGGCTGTTCCAGCGGATGGCGTCTTGCACCGAAAGCTCGGTCGAGCGCTCGTTTCGGTTGGTGTTGGCGTCGGTCAGCGTCGGGTCCGGCGGCACGATGGCCGTGGCCCAGATGTTCCCGGCGCCGACGTAGTTGTAGGCCTGATCCTGGAAGCGATTGCGCACGCGGCTCGCGAGCAGGCCGAAGCCGAGCTCGTGCCGCACGCTGCCGGTCATCACATTGCCCTTGAGGTTCACGCTGCCGGCGGTTTGCGTGCGGCGCTCGTTCTCGCTGCGGAAGTCGTAGAAGTCGAAAGTGCCATCGGAACAATAGCGGTCGTAGTTGCCCTCGGCACCGCAGCCGAACGCGTAGGCCAGGCGGTCATCGCTCTTGAGCCGTTGCTGCCCGATCTGTGCGCTCCAGCGCCAGTCGGCATTCAGCGCCTGGCTGAAGCGCACGCTGCCGGTCAACGCGTTGAACTCCGAGGGCTGCGACCACGGCTGGTTGTTCAGGTTGATTTTCGGATCGACCGGCGCGGGCAGCGTGTTGCCCAGCAGGCTGAAGCCGTTCTGGCTCGGCTGCGTCTTGTGGCTGCGTTCGATTTCAAATTCGAGCACCGAGTCGCGCGTGATGCGCCAGTCGCCCGCGAGCGAGAACATGTTGCGGTTGCCGTCGAGGTTGTGCGTGAGCGGCTTGAGGTTTTCGTTCGCCACGTTGAGCCGATAGCCGAACTCGCGGTTCGCGCCGAAGCGGCCGCCCAGGTCGAGCGCGCCGAGCACGCTGCCGCGGCTGGTGGTTTCGAGGCGCAGCGTGCGCAGGTCTTGCTCGGTCGGCCGCTTGACCACGTAGTTGACCAAGCCGCCGGGCGCACTGGTGCCGGCCTGGATGCCACTGGTCCCGCGCAGGATTTCGACGCGTTCCTTGTTGTCGAGCGGGATCGAGGTCTCGGCGCTGATCGGCAAGCCTTCACGCCGGTAGTTGAAGCGGTTGTCCAGCACAAAGCCGCGCACCGTCAGGTAGTCCCAATAGCCGGCCGAGTTGTAGGCATCGGTCACCGAGGAATCGAACTGCGTCAGGTCCGCGAGGCGGCGCGCACCGCTGGTGCGAAGCTGCGCGCTGTCGACCACCGTGGCCGAGAGCGGCAGTTCGCGCAGCGGCACGTCGCCGAAGCCGCTCACCTCGGCCTGCGGCGCCGCATTGCTTTCGTTCACCGTGATGGCCGGCAATTCGGTTGGCTGCTGCGCATGGGCTGCAGAGGCGGCCAGAAGGAAGGCGGCCGCCATTGCGCGCGAAACGGGCGACAGTGGCCACGCAGAAGAAAGGAATTGCTCTGTTGTCATCTTGTTCTGTTCATGCGGAAGCAGCGCTCATCGCCGCCATCCATTGCGCGGCCGTAGCCTCGGGGTCTTCTGCCGTGACCAGCGCGCGCACCACCGCGACCGAGCCGACGCCGGTGGCGAGCACCTGGGGCAGGCGCACCGCATCGATGCCGCCGATGCCCACTTGCGGATAGCCGCGCAACAGGCGCGCATAGGCCGCGAGTCGTTCCACGCCCTGTGGCGCGGTGGCCATCTTCTTGAGCGTGGTCGGATACACCGCACCCATGGCGATGTAGCTCGGGCTCACCGCATCGGCACGCACCATCTCGGCATAGCCATGAGTGCTGACGCCGAGCCGCAGCCCCGCATCGCGGATCTGCCGCACCTGTGCGGATTCGAGCGCGTCGAGGTCTTCCTGGCCGAGGTGCACGCCGTAGGCACCGGCGGCAATGGCTGTCTGCCAGTGGTCGTTGATGAAGAGCAGCGCGCCCGTACCGCGCACGGCATCGACCGCCGCATGCACTTCGCGTTCGATGGTGGCCGCGTCGTCCGACTTGAAACGAAGCTGCACCGTGGGAACCCCGGCGCGCGCCATGCGGCCGACCCATTGCGCATCGGGCAAAACCGCATAGAGGCCGAGCCGTTCGGGGCAGGGCGCGAAGGCATCGTCACGTGCCGCGGGTGGAAACACGCGCATGCCGAAATCCACGGGCGTTTCGGGCCATTGGCTCGCGTCGAACGCCCCGGTGCGCACTGTCTGCGCCTGCCATGCGAGCGCAAGGCATTCGGCGTCGATGTCGATGAAGCCGAGCGCCGCGCAGGCCTGCTTCGCGCCGCGATACACCGGGTCGTCCGAGGAAAAACGGCCCGCCGCAACGGCCGCGGCCGTGATGGCGCCGAAGCGCAGTCCTTGAGCCGCAACGATGGCGTGGGCCACAGTGCGGGAATCTGTCGAGGTGATCATGCGGTGTGGTGCCAGAAGGGCGTGCCGAGCACCGGCGTGCTCGGCTGTGCGGAGTCTTGCGCGGCCATGGCCCCGGCACGGTGGGCGGCGCGGCCGGCCTGCACGGCGTCCGCAAAGGCGCCGGCCATCGACACCGGGTCTTGCGCCAGCGCCACCGCGGTGTTGAGCAGCACGCCGTCGTAGCCCCACTCCATCACCTGGCAGGCATGCGAAGGCAGGCCCAGGCCCGCGTCGACCAGCATCGGAACGCGGAGGCGCTCGCGCAGCAACTGCAATGCGTAGGGATTGACCGGCCCGCGGCCGGTGCCGATGGGGGCCGCCCAAGGCATCACGGCTTGGCAGCCCACATCGACCAGCCGTTGGCACAGCACGAGGTCTTCGGTGCAATAGGGCAGCACCTGGAAGCCGTCGCGAATCAGCTGCGATGCGGCGTCGACGAGGTTCAGCGTGTCGGGCTGCAGCGTGTAATCGTCGCCGATGAGCTCGAGCTTGATCCACGGGGTGTCGAAGAGCTCGCGCGCCATCTGCGCGGTGGCGATCACTTCCTGCACGCTGTGGCAGCCAGCAGTGTTGGGCAGCACCGGCACCGCGAGCCGGCGCAGCAGTTCCCAGAAACCGTTGCCGCTGTCGCTTGCACCCGGGCTCGCGGACTGGCGGCGCAGCGAGGCCGTCAGCATCGCGGGCCTGGCGCGCTTCACCGCGGCTTCGAGCAGGTCCGGCGAAGGGTACCGCGCGGTGCCCAGCAGCAGGCGGCTGTGAAAGGTCTGGCCGTAGAGAACCAGCGGATCGTTGTCCGGAATTGAAGATGCGGTCGTCATGGTGTGTGTTGTCTCCATCTCTGTGGGTTGCTTGTTCAGCCGCCGGTTACGGGGCGGATCACTTCGATGCGGTCTTCGGGTTGCAGTGCGCGCGCTGCGTGGGCCGAGCGCGGCACGAACTCGCGGTTCACGGCCACCGCGAACGGCGGCACGGCATCGAGTGCGGCCAGCGCGTCGATCACGGTGGCGCCGTCCGGCAGCGTGTAGGGCTTGTCGTTGATCAGGACGTTCATCGTCATGCGTCGGAGGTTTGCAGGCCCAGGTTCTGTGCGAGCGCGGAATGCCCGTGCACGAGCAGCTCCATGGCTGCGTCGAGCACGGCCGGCGCGATCATGAAACCGTGGCGGTACAGGCCGTTGACCTGCAGCACGCGCGGCTGCGGCCGGCGGATCGCCGGCAGGTTGTCTGGCAGGGTGGGGCGGCACTGGGTTGCAATTTCCAGAATGCGGGCCTCGGCAAAACCGCTGTGCACCGCGTAGGCCGCGCTCAGCAGCTCCAGCGTGGAGCGCACGCTGGCGGGCGACATGTCGTCCGACTCGATCTCGGTCGCGCCGATCACGAACACGCCGCCGGGCTTGGGTGCGATGTAGAGCGGATAGCGCGGATGCACCAGCCGCGTCGGCCGTTGCAACGCCACCTCGGGCGCATGCACGCGAATGACTTCGCCGCGCACGCCGCGCAGTCCGTTCCACTGCGGCCGGGCGCCGACGCCGCGGCAGTCGATCACCCAGTCGGGCTGGCCCGGCGCGCTCGGGGAAAAGTCGCCCGGTGCGCGCGGCGACTGCCAGTGCAGCGTCACGCCGGGGCTGGCTTGCAGCGTGGCGAGCAGGGCGGAAAGCAGCGCGCGATTGTCGAGCTGGCCCTCGCCCGGCAGGAACAAGCCCTGTGCGAAGCGCTGGCCCAGCGAAGGCTCGAGTGCGGCAATGCCGGCGCCGTCGAGCGACTGCATCGGCGCGAGCTCCGGCACGTCGGCGCCGGTGCGGGCCAGCACGCGCGCGAGCCGTGCGGCCTCGGCGGCGTCTTGACGGTGCCACAGCACCAGCGTGCCTTCGCGCTGGAAGAAAACAGGCTGTGCCAACGGTGCCAGCAGCTCAGGCCAGCGCGACAGCGCGTACTGGCCCATGCGCACGACGGACACCGGCGCCACGGCCGATTCCGCCAACGGCGCGAGCATGGCTGCGGCCACGCGCGCGGCGGCGCCTTCGGCCTGCGGGCCGCCCGCTTCGAACAGATCGACCTTGCAACCGGCCCGCGCCAGCGTGACCGCGAGCAGCCGGCCCATGAGGCCTGCGCCGAGGATGGCGGCCGATTGGAATGGCACGCTCATGGTGTTGCTCCTTCCCCCTCTGGGGGAAGGCTGGGATGGGGGAAGCCAGAGCGCCCCTTGGGCACGCCGCGTGCCCCCACCCCAACCCTCCCCCGGAAGGGGAGGGAGAAAGACCGGGCCAGTCGCCGATAATTTTCAGCATGACCCACGCACCTTCCACCGCACCGCAGGCGCCCCTGCGCTACGCACGCGTGCTCTCGATCGCCGGCTCCGACAGCGGCGGCGGTGCCGGTATCCAGGCCGACCTGAAGACCTTCGCGGCGCTCGGCTGCTACGGCATGACGGCCATCACCGCGCTCACCGCGCAGAACACGCTCGGCGTCTCGGGCATCCACGGCGTGCCGCCGGCTTTCCTCAAGGCACAGATCCAGGCGGTGGTCGAAGACATCGGCGTCGATGCGGTCAAGCTCGGCATGCTGCACGCTCCCGAGATCGTCGAGGTGGTGGCCTGGGCCATCGACCACTACCGGCTGCCGAACGTGGTGCTCGACCCGGTGATGGTTGCCACCAGCGGCGACCGGCTGATTGCTTCGGAAACCGTGCAGGTGCTGGTGCGCGAACTGTTCCCGCGCGCCGTGGTGGTCACGCCCAATCTCGACGAGGCCGCCTTGCTGATCGGGCATGCCATCGAGGGTGTCGATGCACTCGACGCTGCGGCTGGCGAACTGCTGGCGCTCGGCGCGCAGGCCGTGCTGCTCAAGGGCGGCCACCTGCCCGGCGACGACGTGGTCGACGTGCTGCTGCAGTCCGACGGCGCCCGCAAGCGCTTGGCCTCGCGGCGCATCGCGAGCCGCAACCTGCACGGCACCGGCTGCACGCTGTCTTCCGCCATTGCGGCGCATCTGGCGCTGGGCTTCGGGTTGCCCGAGGCCGTCGAGCGTGCGCGCGCCTATGTCGTCGGCGCCATGGCCGCCGGTGCGGATGTGAAGGTCGGTGCGGGACACGGTCCGCTCAACCACGGCTTTGCGCCAGTGCCGGCGCATCGCTTGCCGTTGTAGACGTAGCCTTGGGCCGGCTGATCCAGGCCAGCAAGAAGGTGGCTGCCAGTGTGGGCAGCGCCGAGCCGAACTGCGGTGCCCATTTGGCAAGCGCGTGATAAGCCGCAATGCCTGCGATCCAGATCAGCGCCGCGCCCCAATCGATCTGGCGCGCACTGGCGGCCGTCGCAGCCTGGCCGCTGCCGAGGCGACCGAGGATCACGCCATACAACGGCACGAACACCGAACTCAGCAGCAGCAGGAAAGGTTCGAGCGTGTGCATCGGCAGCACCAGCGCGAGCGCAATGCACAGCACGGCCAGCAGCAGGCCCCAGCGCTTCACGCTCCAGCGCGGCAGCAGGCTGTGGGTGGACACCGAGCCCGAATAGACATCGCCATACGCGTTGTCGAGTTCGTCGATCAGGATCAGCCCCAGCGCTACCAGCCCGCCTTGCGCGAGCAGCAGTGCGGTGACCAGGCCCGTGCCCGGCTCGGCCACGCTGACCACCATCACGCCGAGGGCGTAGCACCAGATGTTGGCGAGCGCATAGCCGATCCAGGTGCCGCTGAACGCGCTGCCGAGCCCGCCCTTGCCCGAGGCGCTGCGCTTGCCGTGGCGCGCGTAGTCGGCCACCAGCGGCAGCCACGACACCGGCATGGCAATCACGAGGTCGAGCGCGCCGAACATGCCCATGCTGCCGTCGCCCGGCCGCGCCCAGAAGGCATCCAGCCCCTTGGCCTGCAGCCGCGTCGCGAATTGCCAGCTGAGCCAGAGCAGCGACAGCACCACCAGCGGCAGGCCGAAGCGGCTGACGAAGCGCCGCACCAGCTTGACCATGGAGCCTGCCAGCAGCACCAACAGCACCGCGCCCCAGAGCAGCGTGGTGAGGGCGCCGCCGAGCGGCCCGGTGAGCGTCAAACCGAATGCCTGCTGGCCGATCGCCTGCGTGCCCTCGCGCATGATCACGAGCTCGAAGGTGGTCCAGCCCACCAGCTGCACGATGTTGAGCAGCACCGGCAGCCGCGCGAAGGCGCTGCCGTAGGTGGCGTGCATCAGCCCGGCGCTCGCCAGGCCGGTTTCGCAGCCCAGCCGCGCGGTCCAGGCCAGCAGACCCGCGCCGAGCAGCGAGCCCAGCACGATCGCGATGGCCGCGTCGCGCGTGCCCACCGCCGGCACCAGGTAGGCGCCGATCTGCATCACCAGCAGCCCGACGCCCAGGCTGAACCAGAGCGAGGCGTGGTCGTGCCAGCCGAACACGCGCTGCGACGCGGGCAACGGCGCCAGCGCCTCGTTGGCGGAAGAAAGTTCATCGTCGTGTGCCATCCAGTTGCTCCAGTGCAAAAGGTTTGGCAGGTGGGCGAGGCTCCGGCGGTGGAGCCATCGCGCGAGACAACGCGACAGGCCGCCGGACCAGCTTCCCTGCGCGAGGATTACCTCAGTCAGGTTCAAAGGGACTCTCTCAGTCAGCCCCGGAACTGATTCCGGTTCGACACCCCTAGCGGTGGTGCTCCGCGCCGTGGCGCAAAGCGGAAACTATTGTACGAGCCTCGGCGCGCAGCATCCAGACGGTGGGGGGCAATCGGCCCGCCGACGGCTTCGGCGATCTTTAGCGGCGAGCGCCGGCCACGCCCAGCAGTTCATGCAGCCGGGTGCTGGTGGTCGTGTACTGCAGCGGAATCGCCTTGCCCGGGAACACCAGGGCAGCGGCGCCCCAGGCGGCCAGAGTGGCCTCGTGGAAGCCGCAGACGATGAGCTTCTTCTTGCCCGGGTAAGTGTTGATGTCGCCCACCGCGAACACGCCGCGCTCTCGCGTTTCGTATTTTTCGGTGTCGACGGGCACCTGCTTGCGTTCGAGCTCCAGGCCCCAGTCGGCAATGGGGCCGAGGCGGGGCGAGATGCCGAGGCAGGCGACCAGCGCATCGAGCGGCAAGTCGACGGTCGTTGCCTCGGGCGTGGTGATCTGCAGTTGCTTGCCGTCGAAGGCGGTGGGCTGGCCGACCTTGAAGGCCAGCTTGCCCGCGGTCACGAGGGCGCGCATCGAGGCAATGTTCGCCTCATCGGCCTGGAAACCATCGCGCCGATGCACCAGCGTGACCTGCTTGGCGATGCCCGTGAGCGCAATGGCGGTTTCCAGCGCAACGTCGTCTCCGCCATTCACCACCACCGTCTGCCCCGCAAAGCGGTCCAGCGAATCGGGGTGATAGAAAAGCGAGCTGCCCTCGAATCGCGCAATGCCTTCGACGGCAATGTGCTTGGGCACGAAGGCGCCGACGCCGGCCGCGATGAACACCGTCTTGGCCAGGAAAGCCGTGCCCGCCGAAGTCGTCAGCAGCAGGCGCTCATCGGCCTGCCGTTCGAGCGTGGCGACCTGTTCGCCGAAATGAAACTGCGGCTTGAACGGCGCCACCTGCTCCAGCAGCGATTGCGCGAGGCCGCGCCCGCTGGTGACCGGGGTGCCGGGAATGTCGTAGATCGGCTTGTCGCCGTAGAGCGCCATGCACTGGCCGCCCGCGGCGGGCAGCGCATCGACGATGTGGCAGGAGATCTCGAGCAGGCCGAGCTGAAAGGCCTGGAACAGCCCGACCGGACCGGCGCCGATGATGAGCGCGTCGGTTTCGATGGGGGCTGCGCCTTCGGGGTTCAACGGACCAGTTCGCCGACCTTGTCGGTCTTGTCTTTCCAGTCGTCGGCATCGGGCAGCGCAGGCTTGCGCTTGGTGATGCTCTTCCAGCCGTCGGCCAGCGCGAGTTCGGCATTGAGCTTGATGAAGGCGATCTGGTTGGCCGGGAGGTCTTCCTCGGCGTAGATCGCATTGACCGGGCATTCGGGGATGCAGACCGCGCAATCGATGCACTCGTCCGGGTCGATCACCAGCATGTTCGGACCTTCGCGGAAGCAATCCACGGGGCACACGTCCACGCAGTCGGTGTATTTGCAGCGGATGCAGGCTTCAGAGACGACGTGGGTCATTTGTCTTCTAACGTCAATGTGTGTGGTCGGGAAAACCCGAGATTTTAGGCCTTTGCGGCGGCAGGCTGCACGAGCACCGCCGCGGCGGTCTTGTGGGAGGCCGTATCGACCAGCACCAGCGAGCCCAAGGCGCGCGATTGCGTGAAGGGCAGAACCGCCAAGGGCTGCTGCAACGCCAGCACCACGTCGCCGATGGAATTGGCTTCCAGCTGCGTGGCGGGTTCGGATTCGAGCGTCGTGATGTTCACGCGATCGACGATGCGCGCCACCTTGGCCTTGACCCAGCGATGCCCCTGCAGCGCCCAGTACACGCGTCCCGCGACCAGTGGCTCGTCGTCGAGCCAGGCCACGGTGGCGGTGATTTCGCGCACCGGCTCGAAGGCGTCGGGCGCCAGCAGCCAGTCGCCGCGCGACACGTCGACTTCGCGGTCGAGCACGATGCCGGCGCTGTGGCCCGCGTGCACGGTCTTCGGCTGACGCGTATGGCTCAGCACCTGGGCGACCGTGGCGGTCTGGTTGCTGGGCAGCACGGTCACGCGCTGGCCGGGTTCCACGTGGCCCGAGGCCACGCGGCCCCAGAACACGCGGCGGCCTTGCGAGGTGTCGGCCGAGGAAGAGAACTTTTCGACCCACTGCACCGGAAACGCGAAAGGCACGGCCTCGTCCTGCACGGTGACCGGCAGGTCCTCGAGCAGTTCGAGCAGGCTCGGGCCTTCGTAGCCCACCCAGTCGGCATGGCGCGTGGCCACGTTCCAGCCCTTGAGGGCCGAGATGGGAACGATGCCGGCCACCTGCACGCCGGCCGCCTCGGCGAAGGTGGTCAGGGCGGTCGAGATGCGTTCGAAGGCCAGGCCGGCATCGTCGATGGCGTCGAGCTTGTTGACCGCGAACACGATCGACTGCACGCGCAGCAGATGGCTCAGCAGCGTGTGGCGGCGCGTTTGCGGCAGCAGTTCGCGCTTGACCACGGTGCCGTCTTCCACTTCGGCGGCCCAGGCCAGCTTGGTGGCGTCGACCAGCACCACGGCGGCATCGGCGGCCGAGGCGGCCGTGACCATGTTGCGGGTGTACTGCTCATGGCCCGGCGCGTCGCCGATGATGAACTTGCGCTTGGCGGTCGAGAAGTAGCGGTAGGCCACGTCGATCGTGATGCCCTGTTCGCGCTCAGCCGAGAGGCCGTCGGTCAAGAGGGCCAAGTCGGTTTCGCCGCCGCGCTGCACGCCGGCGAGCTGGTCTTGCAGCACGGTCTTGCTGTCGACCAGCAGGCGGCCGATCAGCGTGCTCTTGCCGTCGTCGACCGAGCCGCAGGTGATGAAGCGCAGGGCGGTGCCGGTGTCGCCGTGCAGGGCGGTGCTATCGAGGGTTGCTGTCGTCGCGCTCATCAGAAGTAACCGTCTTTCTTGCGTTTTTCCATCGAAGCTTCGGAGGTCATGTCGTCCATGCGCGTCGCACCGCGTTCGCTCACGTCGACCGACAGCGTCTCCAGCACCACGTCCCCGGCATCGGCCGCGAGGCTTTCGACCGGGCAGGTGGTCGTGATGTCGCCCACGGTGCGAAAGCGCACGTTGCGCACCTGCACCGTTTCGCCGTCGCGCGGCGGGGTCAGTTCGGTCACGGGCACCAAGAGGCCGCGGCGTTCGACCACTTCGCGCTTGTGCGTGTAGTAGATCGAGGGCAGGCCGACGTGCTCGCGCTCGATGTATTGCCACACGTCGAGCTCGGTCCAGTTCGAGATCGGGAACACGCGGAAGTGCTCGCCCGGTGCAAGGCGCGTGTTGAACAGCGTCCAGAGTTCAGGGCGCTGGTCCTTGGGCTGCCATTGGCCGAAGGAATCGCGGTGCGAAAAGATGCGCTCCTTGGCGCGCGCTTTTTCCTCGTCGCGGCGGGCGCCACCGATCAACGCATCGAAGCGGAACTCTTCAATCGCTTCGAGCAGCGTGACCGACTGGTGCGCATTGCGCGATTCGCCGGGGTGCGCCAGGCGCACGGTGCCGCGCGCCATCGAGTCTTCGACGCTGCGCACGATGAGCTTGGCGCCGAGTTCCTGTGCGCGCTGGTCGCGGTAGGCCGTTACTTCAGGGAAGTTGTGGCCGGTGTCGATCATCAGCAGCGGATAAGGAATGCGGCCTGCGCCGAAAGCCTTTTCGGCGCATTTCAGCAGCACCAGCGAATCCTTGCCGCCCGAGAACAGCAGGGTGGGCCGCTCGAAGGCGGCGGCCACTTCGCGCAGGATGAAGACGGTTTCCTCTTCGAGCGCATCGAGGTGCGTGTTGGACAGGCGCGCGGGAGAGTGCATGGGCGGCAGCAGCAGTTCGTTTTCGGTACGGGCGTTCATCGGATGGGGCTCTGGATGCGAAGAGTCGGTGTGGCGTGGGCGCTCAGTGCTCGAGATGCAATCCGCACTCGCGGTTGTCTTCGCCCTTGGTCGGGTCCACGTAGTCGAAGTTGTTGGGCAGGCCGTGCGCTTCGCAGTACTCGTACAAATCCTTGGACGACCAGTGCAGCAGCGGCGCGACCTTGATCAGGCCGTCCGGATTGACGCTGACCGGGTCCATCTGCGCGCGCACGGCCGTGTCGGTGGCGCGCAGCGCGGTGAACCACACCTTGGGCGCCGTTTCGCGCAGCGCGCGGGCAAAGGGCTCCAGCTTCACCTCTTCGGTAAAGGCGGCGTGGCGCGGATCGTCGAGCGCCGGGGTTGGGCCCTCTACCGCTTCGCGATGCGCACGCGAGCGGCGCGGCAGGTAGATGTGCAAGTCGAGGCCCAGCTGCTTCGTCACCTCGTCGGCAAAGCGGTAGGTGGCCTCGGTGTTGTAGCCGTTGTCCATCCACACCACGGGAACATCCCGCTTTGCACGCGTGACCATGTGCAGGATCACGGCCTCGAAAGGGCGGAAGTTGGTGGTGACGATTGCGGGCTGGCCCAGGCCGATCGCCCAGTCCACCAGGCCCTCGGCGTTGCGGCCGAGTTCGGTGTTGATGCGTGCGAAGTCGATGTCCGTGGCGATGCTCATGTCGAAGGTTCCTGTGCGGCTTCAGCTGCCGGCAGCCGCGAAGTGCGGCGCTGTCTTTACCGCGTCGCCCTGGTAGAAGGCGGCAAAACGGTCGAACTGGCGTTGTGCGTCGGTGGCGTCCACGCCTTCCTTGAGCACGGCGCTGGAGAAGCCGGTGCGCTCCATCTGCACCAGCTGGTCGATCAGCACATCGCCCGTGGCGCGGATGTCGCCCTTGAAGCCGAGGCGGCGGCGCAGCAGAAACGCCTGGCTATAGGCGCGCCCATCGGTGAACTTCGGAAAGCTCAGGTCGATGCGCTCGATGTCTTCCAGGCACACCTCGATGGCCTGCGGATCGGCATCGTTCGGCAACTGCAGAACCTTCGGATCGCCGTCGTCGATGTGTTCGTCGGCGGCCAGGATGTTGAGGGTCCTGTTCATGCTGCTTCCTCCACCTTGAAACGCGCACCGTTGGCCGCGGCCTTGAACGGGTCGTGGCCCACGCGGCGCAGCGTGTCGATGAAGGTCTCGCCGCCTTCGCGGGTGTCGCGGTAGGTGGTGAGCACGGCCTCGATCACGCCCGGCACTTCGGCCGCCGAGAACGAGGGGCCGACCGCCTTGCCGGCCTGCGGCGTGCCGCTGAGCGCGGAGCCGTCGGAGCCGCCCAGCGACACCTGGTACCACTCCTTGCCGTCCTTGTCGACGCCCAGGATGCCGATGTGGCCGCTGTGGTGGTGGCCGCAGGAGTTGATGCAACCGCTGATGTGCAGATCGATTTCGCCCAGGTCGTCGAGCTCGTCGAGGTCCTGGTAGCGCTCGGTGATGGCTTCGGCAATGGGAATGGAGCGCGCATTGGCCAGTGAGCAGAAGTCGCCGCCCGGGCAGGCGATCATGTCGGTCAAGAGGTGCACGTTCGCGCTGGCAAAGCCGGCCGCGCGGGCGGCAAGCCACAGCGCATGCAGGTCTTCGGCATGCACCCAGGGCAGCACGATGTTCTGGTCGTGCGTCACGCGGGCTTCGCCGGCCGAGAAGCGGTCGGCCAGCACGGCGAGGGTGTCGAGCTGGTCGGCCGAGGCATCGCCCGGTGCCTGCTTCAGGCGCTTGAACGAGAGCGTGACGGCGCGCAGTGCGGGGTTCTTGTGCGGCGCCACGTTGCGGGCCAGCCAGCGGGCAAACTGCACGTCGTCGGCAGCGTGGGCGCGCAGCTCGGCATCGGTTTTTTCAGCGCTTTGCAGCACACGGGTGGCGAGCGTCGGCGGCACGAAGGAGGCGGCCACGCGGTCGTACTCTTCCTGCGTGATGGTGTGCGGTGCGCCGTCGTGCTCGACGATCTGCTTGTACTCGGCTTCCACGTCGTCGATGTAGCGCTGGCCTTCGGCCTTCACCAGAATCTTGATGCGCGCCTTGTAGATGTTGTCGCGGCGGCCGTAGCGGTTGTAGACACGAATCACCGCTTCGAGGTAATTCATGATCTGGTGCCACGGCAGGAATTCGCGCAGCACGGTGCCGATGATGGGCGTGCGGCCCATGCCGCCGCCCACCTGCACGCGAAAGCCGATGTCGCCGGCCTCGTTCTTCACGACATGCAGGCCCACGTCATGCCAGCCGGTGGCGGCGCGATCTTCGGTGGCGCCGGTGATGGCAATCTTGAACTTGCGCGGCAGGAACGCGAACTCGGGGTGCAGCGTGCTCCACTGGCGCATGATTTCCGCGAACGGGCGCGGATCAGCGATTTCGTCGACGGCAATGCCGGCACGCTCGTCGCTCGTGATGTTGCGGATGCAATTGCCGCTGGTCTGGATGCCGTGCATGTCGACCGAAGCCAGCAGGTCCATCACATCGGCCGACTTGGAAAGCGGAATCCAGTTGTACTGGACGTTCTGGCGCGTCGAGAAGTGGGCGTAGTGCGTGGGCAGTTTCTTGGTGCCGAGCAGGCCCTGGGTTTCCAGCGCCTTCTTGTAGACCTCGGCCTCGGGCTCGTCGTACTCGCGTGCGATGCGGGCCAGCACGCGCAGCTGGCGGCTCGAAAGCTCGCCGTAGGGCACGGCCACGCGCAGCATCGGTGCGTAGCGCTGCACGTACCAGCCGTTTTGCAGGCGCAAAGGACGGAACTCGTCTTCATGGAGGCGGCCCTTTTGCCAGCGCTCGAGCTGGTCTCTGAACTGGGCGGCCCGTTGGTGAACGAACTGGCGATCGAATTCTGTGTATTGGTACATCGTGCGTGTGTCTTGAAGAAGTGCGGTGCCGCACGTACAACGGGGCGCCCCAGCAAGAAGCCGAGATTCTGAAAGCCGGCCTTATGGAAGCAAACTATTTTTTGGTTCGCGCTTTATGCGGATAAGCTTATTCTCCAATGCCCATGCGGGTTTCCGGGCGGTTGGATGCTTATTCTGGATAAGGGCGCGAGTGCTCTCAGCCAGCAAAGATAAACCCGCGGAGAGTCCGAGGCGGCCGTGAGTTTGTTCCCTCTCCCTTTGGGAGAGGGAGCCGTACCTTCAGCGCAGCATCGACGACATGGCCGAGCAGCAGTTCAGCATGCGCACCGCGGCTTCCACCGTATCCGCGGTGAAACGCAAGGTCACACCGTCGATGCGTTCGAACGACGGCCACTGGCAGAACAGGTCGGCCATCATCGGCGACTGGGTGCGCAGCGTGACCACCTGCGGGCCCTTGAAGACCAGCGGACTTGCCTTGGTCCGGCCAGCCAGCGCCTCGGCCACGCCGGCCCGGATCGCCAGCCGCGACTGCTCCGGCGAAAGCGACACGCCGCTGTTGAAGCCCGTCGCCTTTTTCGTCTCGACAAAGGTCGCATGCGGAAAGAGCGACCGGTTTTCGGCGATGAAGACATCGTCCCCGCTGCCCATGACCACCGGCGCGCCGTACTCGCCCGCCAATGCGCCGTAGAGCCCGGCCTCGCCCAGCTCCCGGTCGCCCAGCCAGATGCCGGCAAAGGCGAAGCTGTTGATGGTGTGGGCGAGGATGCCGCGCCCTTGGGCGCGCGAGTGGTAGCCCACCATGCAGACGGCGTCCACGCCTTCTTCCACGCCGGCCACCATGCTCAGGTAGCGCGGCTTGCCCTGCACCACGCGGGCGCGCGCATCGAGCACGTCGGGCGGCATGTTGCGAAAGCCGCCGTGCGAATCGTTGACCAGCACCTCGGTGGCACCGGCATCGAAGGCGCCGGCGATTGCGGCATTGGCTTCCTGCGTCATCAGCAGGCGGGCGCGTTCGTACTCGGGGTTTCCCGGCCGCGCCTGCTCGTGGTGGTAGACGCCGGCGACGCCTTCGATGTCGGTGGAGATCAGGACTTTCATGGGAGGGCCTGCAAGGGCGTGGGAGGCGCGAAAGAAGAAAGGGAAGAGGGTGGCAGCAGTTCGCTGAGCGCCGCCCGGTGGTTGCCGTCGCGGCCCGTCACGGCCGTTGCGCGCCAGAGCGCATGAATAATCGCCTGCTCGGTGCTGTCGGCCGAAGCCTGGAAGAGCCCGTCGAGCAGCCCGTCGTGGAGCATCGCAATCGCGGGCATCGGTCGGTCGACGCGCTCGGGCACGGTGTAGGCCGTGGAGAAGGCCAGCACGATGTCCCCGCTGCCGTGGCCGAAGACCGAGCCGGTGCGGGCCAGCCCCGCGCCCGCGCGAAGCGCCAGACGGCGCAGCTGGCGTGCATCGAGCGGGGCATCGGTGGCGACGACGATGATGATCGAGCCTTTTTCCGGCTCCTTGCATTCGGCCGGGCGCTGGGCCGACAACTGCTCGCCGACGGCGTGGCCGGCCAGCACCAGTTGCGGCCGGCGCCCGTAGTTCGCCAGCACCAGTGTGCCCACGGTGTGCAGCTTGCCGTCGGACGCCGAGACACGGCGCGAGGCGCTTCCGATGCCCCCCTTGAGCTGGAAGCTCGACATGCCACGCCCCGCGCCGACAGAGCCCTGTGCGAACTCGGCGCCGGCGCTGTCGAGCGCGCGAAGATAGTCCGCCTCCGTCACGGCCATCCGCTGGATGTCGTTCAGGAACCCGTCGTTGCATTCGAAGACCAGCGGATTGACCGTCGGCAGCGAACGGCCGCTCTCGGGGTTGGCGGCCACGCAATGGCGGATCTGCGCCGTGGCCACCGTGCCGACCGAGAAGGTGTTGGTCAGTGCAATCGGCGTTTCCAGCACGCCGAGCTCCGCGAGCTGCACCAGCCCCACGCTCTTGCCGAAGCCGTTCAGCACCACGGCCGCGGCCGGCACCTTGTCGCGGAACGGATCACCGGCATGCGGACGGATCACCGTCACGCCGGTCTGCAAGGCACCGTCGTCCAGTGTCTGGTGGCCCACCGTGACGCCTTCGACATCGGTGATGGCGTTGCGCGCGCCCTGGAGCAGATGGCCGATATAGGGCAGGGTGGTGGATGCCATGAGAAGAACGAATTTACTGCCGGTCGATCTTCGGATCGAGCGCATCGCGCAGCGCGTCGCCCAGTAGGTTGAACGCCAGCACCGTGAAGAAGATGGCCAGGCTCGGGAACAGCGCCACGTGCGGCGAGGTCACCATGTCGGCGCGTGCTTCGCTGAGCATCGCGCCCCATTCGGGCGTCGGCGGTTGCGCGCCCATGCCCAGGAACGACAGGCTGGCCGCCGTGATGATCGAGGTGCCCACGCGCATCGAGAAGTACACCACGATCGACGAGATGGTGCCCGGCAGGATGTGCCGCACGATGATGGTCCAGTCCGAGGCGCCGATGCTGCGCTCGGCCTCGATGTAGGTCTGTTGCTTGAGCACCAGCGTGTTGCCGCGCACCAGGCGTGCGAAGGCGGGCACGCTGAACACCGACACGGCCACCACCACGTTCGTCATGCTGCTGCCGAGAATCGCGACCACGCCGAGCGCGAGAAGAATGCCGGGGAAGGCGAACAGCACGTCGGAAATGCGCATCACGATGCGGTCCCACCAGCCTTCGTAGTAGCCCGCGAGCAGGCCGAACGCCGTGCCGACGAAGCCGCCCACCAGCACCGAGAGGAAGCCGGCCATCAGTGAAATGCGCGCTCCCATCAGGATGCGGCTGAAGATGTCGCGGCCCAGCGGATCGACGCCGAACCAATGCGCGGCCGACGGCCCGGTGTTCAGCATGTCGTAGTCGAAGAAATTCTCCGCGTCGAAGGGAACGATCCACGGCGCGAACACTGCGACGAACACCAGCAGCCCGACGAACACCGCGGCGACGATGCCCACGGGCTGCTTCTTGAAGCGCCGCCAGCATTCGCCCCAGGGCGTGCGGACCTTGCCCGCGGTTTGCACCGCCACGATGGGCGGAATGATGGTTTCGGCAGACACGCCGGTAGCTTGCGTCATGGCTGCTGCCTCACTTGTAGCGGATGGTCGGGTTGATGTAGCCGTACAGCACATCGACCACGAGGTTGATCAGGATGAACTCGAGCGAGAACAGCAGCACCAGCGTCTGGATGACGGGGTAGTCGCGCATCTGCACCGCGTCGACCAGGAGGCGCCCGAGGCCGGGCCAGTTGAACACCGCCTCGACCAGGATCGAGCCGCCCAGCAGAAAGCCGAACTGCAGGCCCATCATCGTGACGACCGGAATCAGCGCGTTGCGCAGGCAGTGCTTGATGATGACCGTGCGCTCGCGCACACCCTTGGCACGCGCGGTGCGAACAAAATCTTCCTGGATTACTTCGACGAACGATGCGCGAGTGAAGCGCGCCATCACCGCGGCCACTGCCGCGCCCAGCGTGATCGAGGGCAGGATGTAGTGCTTCCAGGTCGCGGCGCCTACCGTGGGCAGCCAGCCGAGCTGAACCGAGAAGATCTGCATCAGCAGCATGCCGAGCGCAAATGCAGGAAAAGAGATGCCCGATACGGCCAGCGTCATGCCGAGCCGGTCGGGCCATTGGTTGCGGAACACCGCGGAGACGATGCCGATGCCCATGCCGAAGATCACCGCCCACACCATGCTGGTGATGGTGAGCATCACCGTCGGGAAAAAGCGCTCGCCGATCTCCGTCGCCACCGGACGCCGCGTGCGGATCGAGGTGCCGAAGTCGCCCTGCAGCATGTGGGTGAAGAAGCTCACGAACTGCTGCGGCAGCGGTTTGTCGAGGCCCAGCTCCTTGCGGACCATGGCCACGGTCTGCTCGTCGGCCTCCTGGCCGGCGGCCAAGCGCGCCGGATCGCCGGGCAGCATGTGGACGAACAGGAACACCAGCACCGCCACGATGAGCAGCGTCGGGATCAGGCCCAGCAGTCGTTTGAGAAAGTAATTCAGCATGGCATACAGGCAATCAGCCCTCATTGCGGCATAGGAGCCAGTCGGGAGACACCGCAGAACCGGCTTTGCCGGGCCGCAGGTGTCGCCCCCTCGAGGGGGAGGCGGCTACACGCAGTGAGCCGCTTCGGGGGTGGGTCAGTTGATCGAGATGGCGTCGATGTTGATGTTGCCGTCAGGCATCACGTACACACCCGACAGGCGCTTGGAGTGCGCCGACAGGTTCTGCTCGGTCACCAGGGGCACGCGCGGCAGGTCCTTGCGGATTTCCTCCTGGGCGGTCTTGTAGAGCGCGGCCTTTTCCTTGTCGTCCACAGTGATCAGCGCCTTGGCCAGCGCGTTGTCGACCACCTCGCTCTTGTAGAACGACATGTTGTTCAGCTTGGGCGCCCAGGCTTCAGAGGCGAACAGCGGGCGCAGGCCCCAGTCGGCTTCGCCCGTCGACGACGACCAGCCCGTGTAGTACATGCGCACCTTGGCGGTCTTGGGGTCCGGCCATGCATCGACCATCTCGGTGCGCTGGCCCACTTCGAGCGCCTGCACCTGCAGCTTGATGCCGACTTGCGCGAGCTGCTGCTGCACGAACTGAATGGTCTTCTGGCTGGTCGTGTTGTTGTAGGCGCTCCACAGCACCGACTCGAAGCCATCGGGATAGCCGGCTTCCTTGAGGAGTTCCTTGGCCTTCTTCACGTCGTACGGAATCGGCGCCATCTTCTCGGCGTACTTCACGCCTTGCGGCACCACGCCCTGGGCGGGGAAGGCATAGCCGCCGAACGCGACCTTGGCGAGTGCTTCCTTGTTGATGGCGTAGCCGATGGCTTCGCGCACCTTCGGGTTGTCGTACGGCTTCTGCAGCATGTTGAATGCCAGGAAGCGCGTGATGATCGAAGGAATGGCCACCACTTCGAGCTTGTCGCTCTTCTTCAGCAGCTCGGCCTGCTCGTAGGGAATCGGGAACGCGAAATCGGCTTCGCCGGTCTGCAGCATTGCGGCACGGGTGTTGTTCTCGAGCACCGGCTTCCACTGCACCGTGTCCACCTTGGGGTAGCCCTTCTTCCAGTAGCCGTCGAACTTCTTGGCCTTGACCGCTTCGGTCTGCTTCCACTCGACGAATTCGAACGGGCCGGTGCCCACGGGGTGGAAGGCGATGTCCTTGTTGCCCCACTTCTTCAGCGCGGTGGGCGAAATCATCGCGGCCGAGGCATGGGCCAGCGAGTTGATGAAGGGGCCGAACGGCTCTTTCAGCGTGATGCGCACGGTGGTGGGGTTCAGCGCCTCGACCTTGCCCACGCGGTTGAACTGGTTGTAGCGCAGCAGCTTGTTGTCCTGGTTCAGCACGCGGTCGAGCGTGAACTTCACGGCTTCGGCGTTGAAGTCGGTGCCGTCGTGGAACTTGACGCCGGTGCGCAGCTTGATGGTGTAGACCAGGCCGTCCTTCGACACCTCGTAGCCTTCGGCCAGCACGTTCTGCACCTTTAGGTCCTTGTCGAACTGGAAGAGACCCTCGTAGAAGGTCTTGGTCACGGCCGTGGTGATGGTGGTATTGGTGTTGTACGGATCGAGCGTTTCGGGTTGATAGCCGATCGACAGCACCGCGTCTTTCGCGGCCATTGCCGTGCCGGTCATCGCGAGCGCGGCCAGGCCCAGCAGTGCCGATGCCCATCGCAGGGAAGAAGAAGATTGCTTCATGGAAAGAAACTCCAGTCGGTTCGAGGAAAAAAGCAGGAGGGCCTGCGGGTAGAAAAATCAGAAAGCGCCGAGGGCGTGAAAAATCAGAAAGCCCCGCCGACGGCGTGCCGTGCCACGAAGTGGCCGGGCGCAACCTGCACCAGCGGCGGCACGTCGGGCTCGTCGCCCACGGCGCGGATCGGGCTCGGGATCTCGCCTTCGAGCAGCGCGCGCGGCTTGTGGCGGCGCGAGGGGTCGGCCACCGGCACCGCGGCCATCAGCTTGCGGGTGTAGGCGTGCTGCGGTGCTTCGAACACCGCGCGGCGCGGGCCGATCTCGACGATCTGCCCGAGGTACATCACGGCCACGCGGTGGCTGATGCGCTCCACCACGGCCATGTCGTGCGAGATGAAAAGAAACGCCACGCCCAGCTCACGCTGCAGGTCGAGCATCAGGTTGACGATCTGCGCCTGGATGGATACATCCAGCGCCGACACCGATTCGTCCGCCACCACCACCTTGGGGTTGAGCGCGAGCGCGCGCGCAATCGCGATGCGCTGGCGCTGGCCGCCCGAGAACTCGTGCGGATAGCGCTGCGCCACCTCGGGCGGCAGGCCGACCTTCTGCAGCAGCCAGTCGACGCGCTGCTGCGCCTCGGCGCCCTTGGCGATGCCGTGGATGAGCAGCGGCTCCATGATCGAGAAGCCCACCGTCACGCGCGGATCGAGCGAGGCGAACGGGTCCTGGAAGATGAATTGGATATTGCGGCGCAGCGCCTGCAGTTCGCGCGTCGGCAGCTCTCGGATGTTCTGGCCGCCGAACTCGATGGCGCCGCTCTGGCTTTCGACCAGGCGCAGCAGCGAGCGGCCGGTGGTCGACTTGCCGCAGCCCGATTCGCCGACCAGCGCGAGCGTTTCGCCCGGGTACAGGTCGAAGCTGATCTTTTCGACCGCATGCACGCGGCGCTTCACGCGGCCGAAGAGGCCGCTGCGCACGTCGAAGCGCGTGACGAGATCGCGCACGCGCAGGATCGGGCCGGCCTCTTCGCGTACGGTGCTTTGCGGCGTTGTGTTCGTGCATGGCACGGTATCGGGGCTGCCTTCGGTGCGCAGCAATTCGAACTTGGCGGGCAGGTCGGTGCCCTGCATCGCGCCGAGCTTGGGCACCGCCGACAGCAGCGCTTTGGTGTAGGGGTGCTGTGGAGAGGCAAAAACCGTGTCGGAGCTGCCAGCCTCCACCTTGTCGCCGCGGTACATCACGAGCACGCGGTCGGCAATTTCGGCCACCACGCCCATGTCGTGCGTGATGAAGAGCACGCCCATGTGCATCTCCTTCTGCAGCCCGCGGATGAGCTGGAGGATCTGCGCTTGAATGGTCACGTCGAGCGCCGTGGTCGGCTCATCGGCAATCAGCAGCTGCGGCTTGCACGACAGCGCCATCGCGATCATCACGCGCTGGCGCATGCCGCCCGACAGCTGGTGCGGAAAGCGGTCGAGCACGTTGCGCGCTTCGGGAATGCGCACCAGCTCCAGCATGCGCAGTGCCTCGGCGCGCGCGGCCGCATTGCTCTTGCCCTGGTGGATGCGGATGGCCTCGGCGATCTGTTCGCCGGCGGTGAACACCGGGTTCAGCGAAGTCATCGGTTCCTGGAAGATCATCGCGATGTCCGCGCCGCGGATGTTGCGCATCGTGCCGTCGCGCGCCTGGGCCAGGTCGAGCACTTCGCCGTTGCGGCGGCGGAACGCCATGCGGCCGCCGAGGACGCGGCCGCCGCCATGCTCCACCAGCCGCATCAGTGCGAGCGAGGTCACCGACTTGCCCGAGCCCGATTCGCCCACCACCGCGAGCGTTTCGCCGTGATCGACGTGGAACGAGAGGTTCTTGACGGCATCGACGGTGCGCTCGGAGGTCGAGAAGCGCACGGTGAGGTCGTCGACGGCGAGAACGCGGCCGTCTGGCAGGGCGAGGGCAGGGGAGGACATTGGAATGCGGAAAGAAATAGTGGCGCGCGCGTGTCAGGCGAAGATGGCCGTGATGGGCGCTTCGTCACCGCGCGCATGGCCGCGGTACATGCCTTCGGTGTTGAAGGCGAGGCTCAGGTTGCCGTGGCGGTCGACGGCGATCAGCCCGCCGGTGCCGCCGATGGCGGGCAGCGACTGGTGCACCACCGCATGCGTGGCGGCCTCGAGCGTCGCGCCGCCGTAGGCCATGCGCGCGCAGATGTCGTAGGCGGCTGCGACGCGGATGAACATTTCGCCGCTGCCGGTGCACGAGACGGCGGCAGTGCGGTCGTCGGCGTAGGTTCCGGCGCCGATCAGCGGCGAATCGCCGATGCGGCCGACGCGCTTGTTGGTCATGCCGCCCGTGGAGGTGGCTGCGGCGACGTGGCCGTGCATGTCCAGCGCCACGGCACCGACGGTGCCGAACTTCTTGTCTTCGTCGAGCGGCGGCGTCATCGCCGCGCCTTCGTGATCGGTGACCACGCGGCCGGTGTCGCGCACGCGGTAGAGCTGCTGGCGGCGTGCTTCGGTCGAGAAGAAAAATGGCTCGACCATTTCGAGTCCGTGGTCGCGTGCGAAGGCTTCGGCGCCCGCGCCAGCCAGCAGCACATGCGCGCCGTCTTCGAGCACGGCACGCGCCGCGCGCACCGGGCGGCGGACGTGGCACACACCGGCAATGGCGCCGGCGGCCAGCGTGGCGCCGTCCATCACGGCGGCATCGAGCTCGTGGGTTTCTTCGTGCGTGAAAACCGCGCCGTGGCCTGCATTGAAGAGCGGGCACTCTTCGAGCATTTCGACGGCCAGGCAGGTGGCGTCGAGCGCGGATGCGCCCTGGAGCAGCGCTGCCTGCGCGGCGTGCACGATGTTCTGCAGCGCGTCGTGATAGGCCTGCGCCTGCGCCGCGCTGGTCGTGGCGGCGCTGATGGTGCCGGCGCCGCCATGAATGGCGATGACGGGAATGCTTTTGTTCTTCATGGGGAAGCTTTCTTCTTTTTCTTGCGGGCGCCGGCCGGTGCGGCGCTGGCGGATTGCGCGGAGGAGAAGTCCGCCCGCGGCAGGCCTTGCGCGCCGTGCAGCCAGGGCCGCACGGCCTGCAGGATGCGGCTCGCGGACTGCACCGCGCGGGGTGCACGCAGCGCAACCGCGCTGGTCAGCGCCTCGATCAATGCCAGCACGCTGGTTTCGCAGTTCGGCCGGTAGCTGGTTTCGGTCTGGCAATAGAGCACCACGTCGGCCAGCGGCGCCAGCGGCGAACTCGGGCGGTCGGTCAGCGCCAGCACGGCGCAGTCCTGGCCCTTGGCGATCTGCGCCAGCGCCACCGTGTCCGTGAGGTAGCGCGGGAAGGTCAGGCCGATGAACAGGTCTTGCGGGCCCGCATGCGTGAGCGTGCGCGCCGCATGCGTGACGCCGCTGACGCTGGAGAGCATGCGCACGTCGTTGCAGCTGCCGTCGAGCCCGTGCTGCAGCAGTCCCGCGAGCCATGCGCTGGCGCCGAAGCCCCCGATGTAGATCGAGCGCGCTTTCAGGATGCGCTGCACCGCAGCCTCGCACGCGGCGTAGTCCAGCGACTGGCGCGTGGCTTCGATGTTGCGGCGGCTTTCGTCGAGCGCAGTGGCGAACACCTCGGCCACGGTCGTCGGATGCTCCAGGTTGCCGCGCAGCCGCTCCACCGGCGCCACCAGGGACTCGAAGCCGCGCACGAGCTCGGCGCGGAAGGTGGCGTAGCCGTCGAAGTCCAGCGCACGGGCAAAGCGGTTGGCGGTGGCGACAGACACGCCCACCGCGGCCGCGAGCTCGTCGATGGGCAGCGTGGCCACCTGCAGCGGGTGCTCGAGCACGAAATCGGCCACCTGGCGGTGCGAGCGCGTCAGCCGCGGCAGCGCCTGCGCGATGCGCTGGGCCACGGTGGTGCCAGTGGTGTCGACGTTGGTGCTCATTCGTGGGGCCGCGCACTCCAAAGGGGGTGCTTTATGTAAATCAGTTTTCAAATATAAGACAAAAAAGAAAATTTTCTGTCATTTTTGATCGAATGAGCAAATTTCGGGCCCGCGAGGCCGAAGTGAGAGGGCGGAGATTGCCGGCCGGAGGCTAGGCTGCGTTTTTTTCCATGAACACGCTGAACGGGTCGTCCGGGTAGCTCCCGAACGGTCCTCGCTTCACGTAGCCCGCGCTGGCGTAGAAAGCCAGCGCTTCCGGCTGGCTGATGCCGGTCTCGAGCGCGAATCGGGTGCATCCCTTGCCGACCGCCTCGCTTTCCAGAAAGGCCAGCACCTTTGCGGCTACGCCTTGTCCGCGGTTTTCCGGCCGCACGAACATCCGCTTGAGCTCGCCGTATGCGGGCTCCAGCACCATGGCGCCGCAGCCCACGGCCGCTCCGTGCTCGTCGCGCGCAACCGCAAACAGCACATGCGCCGCCGAGAGCGCGGCAATGTCGATGCCGTAGTGGCACTCGGGCGGATAAAGCGGCTTCTGGTAGGCGTCGAGCGCCTCTATGAGCTGGACGACCTCGGGCTGGTCGGGGTGTTCGAGAGCAATGTTCATGGGGTTTCTTTGGGTGCGGCGAATCTTATGAGCCCCGGCCGGGGCCTTGTCAGCCGGGCGTGAGGCCGAGCACCCAGCCCTTGAAGTGCTCCAGCGCCCCCGAGGCCGGGGCTCCTTCGGGGTAGGCGAAGTAGTACCCCTGGCTCACGTTCAGGTGCCGGTCGATCGGCACCACGAGTTCGCCGGTTCTCAGTTCGCGCTCGATCAGGAGGCGCGGCGCCAGGCCGACGCCCATGCCGGCTGCGGCTGCGGCGGTCACCATGGTGAAGAGCTCGTAGCGCGGGCCGCGCGAGGCGTGCACCGTGTAGTCCCAGCCTTGGTGCGCATACCAGTCGCGCCAGGCATGCGCGCGCGTGCTCAGGTGCACGTGGCGGCAGCGCTCGAAGGCCGATTCGTCCCAGGGCCCGTTGGCATCGCGAAACGCCGGGCTGCAGACAGGCACCATCTCGCCTTCGGAAAAGATCAACCCACCCTGCGTGCCGGGCCAGAACTGGTCGCCGAAATAGATGGCGGCGTCGTACGCGTTTTCCTGGAACGAGAAGGGCTGCGTGCGCACCGACAGATTGACCGTGATGTTCGGGTGCTGCCGGCTGAAGTCGGGCAGCCGCGGAATCAGCCATTGAGTCGCAAAGGTGGGCACCACCGCCACTTCGAGCACAAAACCCATGTCGTGGCCAGCGCTGATTTCGAGCGTGTCGCGGCGGATCTGGTCCAGGTGCCGGCGGATGCGCGCGGCGTATTCGCGGCCGGTGTCGGTGAGCGTGAGCCGTCGGCGCACGCGCGAAAACAGCGGTACGCCCAGCCGCTGCTCCAGCGTCGCCACCTGGCGCCCGACGGCGCTTTGCGTCAGGGCCAGTTCGGCCGCCGCGCGGGTGAAGCTCCCCAGGCGCGCCGAGGCCTCGAAGGCCTGCAGCGCGCCCAGGTTGGGAATGTCTTTTCTCATCGTTGCTATTCTGCGTGCGGGTCTCGCGGTTTTTCCCGGCGCTTGTAAGAATGGACCTGTGGGCGAACAGCAAGAAAGGGATTTCATGCGTCGTGTGGTGATCATCGGCGGCGGGGCCATCGGTTCCGCCATTGCCTATTTTCTGAACCAGGACCCGTCGGAGGAGCCGTTCGACGTGACCGTGGTCGAGCGCGATTTCTCGTACACGCAAGCGTCGTCGGCCTTGTCGGCAAGCTCCATCCGGCAGCAGTTCTCCACCGCCATCAACATCGAGATGTCGCTCTATGGCATCGACTTTTTTCGCCACCTCGGCGAAACCCTGCGCGTGGGCGACAACGTGCCCGACATCGGGCTGGTGGAGCCCGGCTATCTGTACCTGGCTTCGCCGGACGGCGTGGACGTGCTGCGGGAGAACCATGCGACGCAGAAGGCGCATCGTGTCGACGTGGTATTGCTGACGCCCGAACAGCTGAAGGCCCGCTTTCCGTGGATCTCGGCCGAAGGCATCGCACTGGGGTCGCTGGGCCTTTCGGGCGAGGGCTGGTACGACGGCTACAGCCTGCTGCAGGCGTTTCGCAAGAAGGCCATTTCGCAGGGCGCCCGCTATGTGCAGGCGAAGGCAACCGGGCTACGGCGCAGCGGCCGCGCTCTCACGGGCGTGGAGCTGGACATCGGCGACCCGCTCGAGGCCGACGTGGTGATCAACGCCGCCGGCGCCTGGGCCGCCAAGGTGGCCGGCTGGGCCGGCATCGATCTGCCGGTGCGCGGGCGTCGCCGCATGGTGTTCAGCTTTTCGTGCCCCGAGACCTTGCCGGGCTGCCCGCTGATCATCGACACATCGGGCATCTGGCTGCGCCCCGAGGGCCGCCGTTTCATCTGCGGCTTTGCACCGCCGCAGGACAGGGACCGCGACGATGCCCCGCTCGAGGTCGACTACCGCGTTTTCGACGACTTCATCTGGCCTGCGCTGGCTGCGCGCGTGCCGGTGTTCGAGGCCATTCGCATGACAAGCGCCTGGGCCGGCTACTACGAGATGAACGTGTTCGACCACAACGCGATCCTCGGGCTGCATCCGGACTGCGACAACCTTTATTTCGCCAACGGCTTTTCGGGGCACGGGCTGCAGCAATGCCCCGCGGCGGGGCGCGGCGTGGCGGAACTCGTCCGCTACGGTGAATACCGCAGCCTCGACCTGTCGCCCGTTTCGTTCACGCGCATTCTCGAAAACCGGCCGTTGGTCGAGAAGAACGTGATCTAGCCGGAGGCCGGGTACAGGCGTACGATCATCCGCAAGCGAGGGCCACAGCATCATGACTGCACAGGCATTGATCGATACCGCACGGGCGCTGGTTGCCGGCGACAAGGGCTTGCTTGCCATGGACGAGAGCAACGCCACCTGCCACAAGCGCTTTGCAAAGCTGAACATTCCCCAGACCGAAGAGGCGCGCCGCAGCTGGCGCGAGCTGATCGTCACCGCGCCGGACCTCGGCGCATGCATCAGCGGCGCGATTCTTTTCGACGAGACCATCCGGCAGCGCACGAGCGCAGGCGCGTCGTTCGTGTCGGCGCTCGAAGCGGCGGGCATCATTCCGGGCATCAAGGTCGACACCGGCGCAAAGCCGCTGGCGGGCCATCCCGGCGAGACAGTGACCGAGGGCCTGGACGGCCTGCGCGAACGGCTGGCCGAATACGCCGGCATGGGCGCGCGCTTCGCCAAATGGCGCGGGGTCATCACGCCGGGCGAGGGCCTGCCCAGCCATGCGTGCATCGAGGTGAACGCCCATGCGCTGGCTCGCTATGCGGCCTTGTGCCAGGAGGTGGGACTGGTTCCGATCGTCGAACCCGAAGTGCTGATGGAGGGAGACCATTCCCTCGCACGCTGCGCGGTAATCACGGAAGAAACGCTGCATGCGGTCTTCGTCCAATTGCGTTTGCAAGGCGTGCTGCTGGAAGGCATGCTCTTGAAACCCAACATGGTCCTGCCCGGCCAGGCCTGCCCGAATCAGGAGAGCGTGGACGAGGTGGCCGACGCCACGGTGACCTGCCTGCTGCGTACCGTGCCCGCGGCCGTGCCGGGCATCGCATTTCTGTCGGGTGGACAGTCGGCGCAGCTCGCATCGGCCCGGTTGAACGCCATGAATGCGCGGTTCAAGTCCCGGTTGCCGTGGGCGTTGGCGTTTTCCTACTCGCGCGCCGTTCAGCAGCCGGCGCTCGACGCTTGGAAGGGTGATGCCGGCAATGTCGCTGCGGCGCAGAAGGCCCTGGTGCATCGAGCCCGCTGCAACCAGGCTGCCCGTCGCGGTGACTATGACGCGCTGGTGGATGCGCCGCAGTCCGGCTGAGATTCAGGACAGGGTGCGCGCGAATCAGGATGCCGGCAGGCCGGATGGCCCTCAGCTGCCTTTCGGTGCATTCACCAGTACGGGCACCTGCCGGTAGCTCTCCGGAAAGAGTTTCTTCAGGTCTTCGATCTTCGGCAGGTCGTTGAAAACGATGTACTCGTGGTTCGGATGGCGCGTGAGAAAGTCCTGGTGATAGGCCTCGGCCGCATAGAACGGCTTCGACATTTCGACGGTGGTGGCCAGCGGTTTGCCGAAGGTCCGGGCCTGGTTCAGCTGCGCGATGTAGGCCCTGGCAACGTGCGCCTGTTCGGCGTTCTCGGCAAACACGGTGGAGCGATATTGCGTGCCGGTGTCGGGACCTTGCCGGTTCAACTGGGTGGGGTCGTGCGCCACGGAGAAAAGGATTTGCAGCAGCTTGCCGTAGCTGATCTGCTGCGGGTCATACGTGATGCGCACCGATTCGGCATGGCCGGTGCGGCCCGAGCCCACGTCGTCGTAGCGCGCCGTCTTCGCTTCGCCGCCGGCATAGCCCGATACGGCGTTGTTCACGCCCTTGACACGCTGGAACACGCCTTGCACGCCCCAGAAGCAGCCACCGGCGAACACGGCGGTTTCGTATTTGACGGTGGGCGAGACCATCAGATCGGCCGTGGGCGCCGGTACGCGTCGGGCCGGCTCGGCGAACGAAGGCACCGCATGCCACGCCAGCGCTGCGGCCGCCAGGATGCGGGCGGTGAGTACGAGGAATCTCATGGGTTTGTCCTTGAAGGCGCCTGAAGCGGTTCAGTGTTCGGGGCCGACGTGCTGGTTCAGCCGTTCGATGAGCGCCGACACGTCGAAGCCTTGCGCGGCCACCGACTTGGGCAGCGCATGGAAGAGGCGCGGCATCAGATAGAGCAGCACGAAGCGATCGTCCTGGCGCCACTTGAGCACGTTCTCCCAGACGATCCTGCTCTCGCCGTGGCGGGCGTGGAGGCGCAGTGCATCGTCCAGCAGTTCCGCTGAAAACTCTTCCCGGATCGCCTTGTACTTCCGGTAATGCCGGCGTGCCGTCATCGGCATGACCACGAAGCGGATGGCCAGCAGAACGCCCGTGCCGCCGATCAGCCCGCCGAGCGTACTCGCCTGGATCTGCCGCGTGCCGAATACCGCGGCCAGCACGAGCAGCACGGCCACGGCAATCAGGATCCATCGCGCCAAACGCGGCAACCGCGCGTAAAGCTTCATGGCATCGACGTAGTCGTCTTCGGAAATCCTGAATGTCGCGGTCATGTTTAGCGCCGTGGTTCGCCTGTGGGTGGGGCGATGCTACAAGAGGGGCGCAAAGCCCCACTCGGAGAAAAAAGCCCATGGCCCAGCGCTGATCACGCGCAGCCCATGTTCATCAGGGCGGGCAGGGGCGTGCGGCGGCTGCGCCCGGCCGGGTTGCCTGGCTGGTGCCGCTTTCGTCCACCGTGCCGAGCGGGCGCGTGAACGTGCAGCCATAGGCCGGGTCCGCCACCGTGGCCGCGGTGACCACATCGTCACCCGCCGGCTTCACGCCGTCGCGCTCCCACTTGACCATCGCGTCGAAGGCTTCGACCTGCTCGGCGATCGTGAAGTCGCAGTGCGAAATGCCGCGGACCGCGCGCTGTACCAGCCAGTCGCTGTTGCCCTTGGCCGCCACGCGCCGGTTGTAGATCTGCTCCATGCTGAAGGGCACGTAGAGGTCGCCCAGCGTGTGCAGCGTGACCACCGGAATCTTGAACTCGCCGTTTGCCTTCGGAATCCAGCGCAGGCCGTCGGTGCGCAGGCGGTTGGCGTCGGCCGCGGCGGTGAGCTTGAGCACCGAGGCATTCAGCGCCGTGGTCCCCGGCACGTCGCCGTCGATGGTGTAGGTGAAGCGGTTCGTATCGATCGTGCTCCGGTTCAGAATGCCGTTGACTGTGCCGTCGCTGCCGAACACACCCCATACCGCCGCGAAGGTGCCGCCCTGCGTGAAGCCCAGGTCGAACATCGGCCGCTCGCCGCCCGTGAGGTTCTTCACCACGGAGCCGAACTTCAGGCCCGTGGCCGTGGGCGTGCCCGGGAACGCGGTGTACAGCGTGCCCGTCACCTGCGTCCTGATGTCCAGCCAGTTGACGATCGGGTACTTCGGCAGCCCGGCCAGCGCCTGGGCGGCAATCTGCGCGCCCGAGAAGTAGTCGAACAGCTCGGTGTCGCCGACCACGCCGCACATGGGCACCGCGCCGTGGTACTTCATCTTGTGGTTGGCCGTGGCGTACGCTTCGTCCTCGATGGCCGCCGCCGTGATGTGGCCGCCCATCGAATGGCCGGTGATGTAGGTCTTCGAAGGCGCAGCGAGCTCGCGGCCGTTGGCCTTGGCGATGGCGTTGAACTGCAGGGCCAGGGCGTTGGTGTCTTCCACACCCGCGCGCACGTCGTAGAAATTCTTGCTGTAGCTCGACGCGGCCCAGGCGTAGCCGTTCTGTATGAGGTAGCGGCGGATCGACGGGTTGTTTACCACCAGCAGGTTGACGTCGCCGGCATAGCCATGCGCGTACATCACGAGCTTGCCGTTCCAGTTGGCCGGCACTTCGACGCGGTATTGAGCGCCTTCGAGCATGCCGGCCCAGCGGCTCGTGGTGGCGTTGTCGACGGTGTCGCTTGCATCGGCGGCGAGCGCCGCGAAGGTGGTGGCCGCCGGGTCGGCGGGCGCGAATGAATTGCGGCTGTCCTGCAGGCGCGTCTCTTCAGGCGGTGGGGGCGCGGGGGGAGGAGGAGGGGGCGGTGCCGGCGGCGCGGGTGCCGGGGCGGGTGGCAGCGGTGTGAACGCGAAGCCGCCGCCACCGCCACCACCGCCGCAGGATGCGACGGCAAGGCTGGCTGCAAGGGCAAGAAATGTCAGGCGCGCGGAATGCATGGATGTCTCTCTCCGTTCTTGTGGTGTTGGGAAGAAGAAGCCTGGCGCAGCGCAACCTCACCCGACCGCAGAGAACGACCGTGCTATTTCGCTGGACCGGCGGGCAGCGTAGGGGCGTTGCCGGCCACGTCGGCCCGGGCTTTCCCGTAGCTGCTATCTCGTGCGCGACACCCGCGCCACGCCAGCGCGTGGAGGCGTCACTCCTTGCGGCGCGTGACCACCACCGTGGCCTCCAGCCCGTCATAGGCCTCGGCGTCGCCATACCAGCTGCCGGAGATCGGCGCGGCCTGCGCGGGGTCGCGCGTGACGCCGACGCGGATCAACTGGCCGCTGCCCATGAGGTTGTTGGTCGGGTCGAACGCGAGCCAGCCGACGCCCGGCAGGTAGGCCTGAAGCCAGGCGTGCGTGGTGCCGGCGCCGGTCATCGATTCGCCGGGCGACTGGGCTGCACGGTCAAGCGCCGCGTCGTAGATGTAGCCCGAGACGAAACGGGTGGCAATGCCCAGGCGGCGCGTGGCTTCCATCATCAGCAGCGCGTAGTCGCGGCAGCTGCCGCTGCCGAGCGCCAGCGTCTGGAGCGGCGTTTGCGTGCCTTCCTCGTCGCGCGCCTTGTATTCGAGGCTCTGGCCGATATGCGCGTTCATGCGCGTGAGCACTTCGCGCGTGCTGTTGGGCTTGTCGGTGTGCAGGAACTGGTGCGCCCAGCGGATCAGCGTTCCGTTCGCGTCGTCGTCGTGGTGCGGGCGCAGGTAGTGCTCGAGGTCGAGGCGTTCCTGCACCGAATAGGCAAAGGGCAGGAACTCGGCGGCCGGGTCGAGCGCGAGCTGGTCTTGCTGCGCCGGCACATGCTCGATGGTGAAGGAGCACACGATGCGCAGCTCCATGGCCTCGCCCATCGGTTGCACCAGCGCGACCGAGTTCGAATGCGGGTCCTGGATCAGCCGGGTGAACGACTGCGGGCTCACCTGCAAGTCGGTGGCCAGCACCCGCAGGTCATGGCTGTCGCGGGGCCGGAACATGACGCGGTGCAGCCCGAAGGTCACCGGTTTCTTGTAGCGGTAGACGGTGGTGTGCGTGATGTCGTACTGAATGGCCATGCGGTGCATTCTCACGTGTCGGCGGGGCGAGCGGTGGCTTTCCGTCGGCTTGCCCGGCCCTATGCCGCAGAATCGGCGCCCGTTCGGCCCTCGTCACCCGCATCGACGCCACATGTACTCCGCCACCTTCATCTTTGCCAAGAAGCAGTTCGACGACGAATTCCATCGCCTCGACCAGACCATTGCGGCGGCCGCGAAGTCGCTGCCCGGCTACCTGGGCGAAGAAACCTGGGAGAACGCGAGCAACGGGCTGGTGTCGAACGTCTATTACTGGGACTCGCTCGATGCGCTGCAGGCGCTCATTCAGCACCCCGTGCACCAGCAAGCCAAGGCGGCGCAGGCGAACTGGCTCGACGGCTACAAGGTTGTCATCGCCGAGGTGGTGCGCATCTACGGCGACAGCAAGATCGACCACATGCTGGCGCCGGCCGGCAGCACCGGCACCTAGATCGGCGGCCCGACCCTCTGGGTGCCAAGGGCCTTCGCCAGGTTGGTGGGCAGCGGCAGCGGCTCGCCGTGCCATTGCGCAGCCAGCAGCTCGGCGCACAGGGCCGCAAACGTGAGGCCGCGCGAACCCAGCGCGGTGCAGGCCCAGAGGCCGGCATCGTCCAGCGGGCCGACCAGCGGGCGGCGATCGCCCGAGGCGCAACGGATGCCCACCCAGGTCTTGGCCTCGCCGCTCTCGAAAGCCGATGACAGTGTGGCCGCGGCCGCCGGGTGCAGGCGTTCCAGTCGCTCGCGGTTTGCTTCGGCATCAGCGGCCTGAGGCGCCAGATCGGTGCTGTCGCGGTCGAAGGTGGCACCAGAAAGCCAGAGCAGGGCGCCTTCGCCCTCGGGCACATGCGCGATCAGGTGGCCGTCGCCGTTGAGCGGCGTGGTGGGCAATGCAAGGTCGTCCGCCATGCGGCCCCAAGCGACTTGCCCGCGCACCGGCTGCAGCGGAAGCGCGGGTGCGAAGCGTCCCGATTCATAGCCCGCGGCTACGACCACGCGATCGGCTTCGGTAAGCAACCGGTCGGCAGCATCCCAGAGCTGCCAGCCCGCCGCGCCGCGTGACAGGCGTGCGACCTGCGCGTTGCCGCGAAACTCGATGCCCGGCTCGCGCAGCCAAGCCTCGATCAGCCTCGACGGACGGACCCAGCCCGCCCGCGCATGCCAGAGCGCGGGCGCGTCGAGGGGCAAGCCGGCTTCCGCTAGTTGCGCAGTGCTTGCGGGCCACGATTCATTGGGGCCGCTTTCGCTCCATCCGGTGGGCACGCGCGTGTCGCGTTCAGGCCGGCGCTCCAGCACGCCGGAGGCGCACCAGTCGCGGCCTTCTTTCAGCAGGCGCTCCAGCTCCAGCCAGGTAGCGCGAATGCCCGCGCGCGTAAGCCGCGAGAGCAGGGCGTCGTCGGGTGAGACATGCGGCGCCAGCACGCCGACCGGCAGCCCGGAAGCGCCGGCGGCGGGTCGCTCGGCGGCATCGAGCACCGTCACTTGCCATCCGCGCCGCGCAAGGCTGGCGGCGACGGCCGCACCGGCAAGGCCAGCACCGATGACCGCGCAATGGCCGGGCGTCTCGATGCGCTCGAGCGCGGGGGCGCGGCGGCGCACCGTCCAGGCGGGCGCGAACACGCCGCTCAGGCCGTCGCGTTGGGGTGGCAGCCCTTGGCGCCGCTCGAGCTGGAAGCCATTCTGCGAAAGCGTGTCGTCCACTGCCCGGGCATCGGTCCGGGTGGCGAGGCCAGTGCCCTGGCGGGCGAAGCGCGACACGGCCTTCAGCGTGTCGGGCGACCACATGGCGGGGTTCTGTTCGGGGCTGAAGCCGTCGAGAAAGATGCTGTCGGCCTCGAAGCGCTGCGCGCGCAGCATCGGCTGCACATCGCCGACGCACAGCGTGAGCAGCACGCGGCCAGCGTCGAAGGCCAGCCGGTGAAAGCCGGGCAGCAGCCCGTGCCACTGCGCGGCCAGTTCCTCGGCCAGCGGCATCAGTTCGGGGTAGGCCCGTGCGGCGCGCAGCAGGTCTTCAGGCCCGACCGGGTGCGCCTCGATCGAGACGAAGTGCAGCATGCGCGGCCGGCTCGCGTCCGCGCGCCACGCCTGCCAGGTTGTCAGAAAATTGAGGCCCAGGCCGAACCCGGTTTCGAGAATCAGCCATTGCGGCCGTCCCGACCAAGCCCCGGGCAGGCCGCAGCCGCCCAGAAACACGTGGCGCGATTGCGCCAGCGCGCCGGTTTCGGTGTGATAGCTGTCGCCGAAGCGCTCGCTGTACGGCACGCCGTCCGCGCGCCATGCCACCGGCTCAGCGGTCACGGCCGGCCGTGGTGTTCAGGGCGCGGGCGGAGGAACGTATCCCTGGGCCACATCGGCGCCTTCGCCGAAGAAGTGCTTTTCCATCTGGCGGGCAAGGTACTGGCGGGCGCGCAGATCGGCCAGATTCAGCCGGTTTTCGTTGACCAGCATCGTCTGCTGCTTGAGCCAGGCGGCCCAGGCTTCCTTGCTGACGTTCTCCCACAGGCGCTTGCCCAAGTCCCCGGGATAGGGCGGGAAGTCGAGCCCTTCGGCCTCTTTGCCGAGCTTGATGCACTGAACCATGCGTGCCATTTTTGATTGCCTCTGGTGGGGAAAGCGGTTGCTTAGTTGATTTTGCTATTTAGAACTGACAACTCGGTCGTTCCAGTTTCTATATGTCGTATTCAGAATACGTAGCTTCATTGATATGCCTTTTTGAGCAAGACACCATGAGCCATCGCCGCGACTTTATCAAGCTTTCCCTGGGTGCCGGCGTGGCCGGTGCCATGGCCCTGACGGCGTTGCCGTCGTTCGCACAGGGTGCGGGCCCCGTGACGCTGCTCAATGTGTCGTACGACCCGACGCGCGAGCTGTATGTCGACTACAACCGCGCCTTCGCCAAATACTGGAAGGCCAAGACCGGCCAGGACGTGACCATCAAGCAGTCGCATGGCGGCTCGGGCAAGCAGGCGCGCTCGATCATCGACGGCATCGACGCCGACGTGGCCACGCTGGCCCTGGGCGGAGACATCGACGCACTGGTCACGCACGGCGGGGTCGTCAAGGAAGGCTGGCAGAAGCGCCTGCCGCAGAACTCGGCGCCGTACACCTCGACCATCGTGTTCCTGGTGAAGAAGGGCAACCCCAAGGGCCTGAAGGACTGGAACGACCTGGTCAAGCCAGGCGTCCAGGTGATCACGCCCAACCCCAAGACCTCCGGTGGCGCGCGCTGGAACTACCTGGCCGCGTGGGAATTCGCCAAGCGCAAGTACGGCAGCGACGCCAAGGCCAAGGAATTCATCGGCAGCCTGTTCAAGAACGTGCCGGTGCTCGACACCGGCGCGCGCGGCTCGACCATCACCTTCGTTCAGCGCGGCGTGGGCGACGTGCTGCTGGCCTGGGAGAACGAGGCCTTCCTGGCGCTGAAGGAATTCGGCGCCGAGAAGTTCGAGATCGTGGTGCCATCGATTTCCATCCTGGCCGAGCCCACGGTGGCGGTGGTCGACAAGGTGGTCGACAAGAAGGGCACCCGTGCCGTGGCCGAGGAATACCTCAAGTACCTGTATTCGGATGAGGGCCAGGACATTGCCGGCCGCAATTTCTACCGCCCGACCTCGGAGAAGGCCAAGGCCAAGTACGACAAGCAGTTTCCCAAGCTCACGCTGGTGACCATCGACGAAGCATTCGGCGGCTGGGGCAGGGCGGACAAGGCGCACTTCGCCGACGGCGGCTCCTTCGACCAGATCTACAAGTAAGACAACGAAGAAAGCTCTTGTGTCCGTTCTCCTGATTGCTGGCAGCCCCTCGGCACCGTCGCGTTCCACCGCCTTGCTCGAGGCCGTGGGCGAGCGGCTGGCCGGCCGCCATGCGCACATCGAGCGGCTCGCCATCCGCGATCTGCCGGCCGAGGCGCTGCTTCTGGCCGACTGGAACCATCCGGCCATCGTGCGCGCCATTGCGCAGGTGGCGCATGCGCGCGTGGTCGTGGTGGCCACACCGGTCTACAAGGCGGCCTACAGCGGCGTGCTCAAGGTCTTTCTGGACTTGCTCGCGCAGAACGCGCTCAAGGGCAAGACGGTGCTGCCGCTGGCCACCGGCGGCAGCCCGCACCACATGCTTGCGCTCGACTACGCATTGCGGCCGGTGCTGCATGCGCTGTCGGCGCGGCACATTCTTCCGGGCGTCTACGCGACCGATTCGCAGATCACGCTGACGCCCGAAAACGCCTACCAGGTGCATGCCGACCTGGCCGAACGGCTCAACGAGGCGGTCGAGGTGCTTGCGACCGAAGGGCTGAAGCTGCCCGCAACCCACGGCTTCGAACCGGTGCCGTTTTCTCGCGTGCGATGTAGCGTCTGACGGGTTCCCTGTCGAGCCCGCCTCCAGCCAGCCCCAATTCCGTTCCCGTTTTTTGGTCGCCCGTACGCGGCGAGGGGACAGCTTTGCCCAAAGGAACCCACACGTGAACCCCGTTGCCACCGAAGACTCCGCGCTCGACACGCCGCCTCGTTCCATCTGGCATGCGCTGCGAGACCTCGCCATCAGCACGCTCGTGGTCACAGCCATAGCGCTCATCGTCGGCTTCATCTCGGCCTGAGCCGGGTCTGCTCCTCCGCACACGAAAGAACCACCTCATGACTTCCATCTCCATTCCGCGCCGCCGCCTGCTGCAGGGCGCCGCCGCTGCGGTGGCGCTGCCTTCGTTCGCCGCACTGGCGCAGGCGCCGGCCCGCCAGCTCCGCATCGGCAACCAGAAGGGCACGCTCAACATCCTCAAGGGCCGAGGCACGCTCGAGAAGCGCCTGGCGCCGCTCGGCGTGTCGCTCAAGTGGACCGAGTTCGCCGCCGGCCCGGTTCAGCTCGAAGCGCTGAATGTCGGCTCCATCGACTTCGGCGACGTGGGCGAAGCGCCGCCGATCTTCGCGCAGGCCGCGGGCGCGCCGCTGGCCTACGTGGCGGCCACGCTGCAGCGCCCGCAATCGGAAGCGGTGCTGGTGCCCAAGGGCTCGGGCATCAGGACCGTGGCCGACCTGAAGGGAAAGAAGATCGCGCTCAACAAGGGCTCGAATGTTCACTACTTCATCGTAAAGCTGGCTGAGAAGCACGGCCTTGCGTACAGCGACCTGAACCTCGTCTACCTGGCGCCGGCCGATGCGCGCGCCGCCTTCGAGAAGGGCTCGGTCGACGCATGGGTGATCTGGGATCCGTTCCTCGCCGCCGCCGAAAAATCGCTCGAGGCCCGCGTGCTGGCCGACGCAACCGGCGTGGTGGGCAACCGCTCGTACTACTTCTCGTCGCTCGACTATGCGGCGAAGAACGCCGACGTGCTGACCATCGTGACCGAGGAGATCGGCAAGATCGACGCCTGGGGCACCGCCAACAAGAGCGATCTTGCCGCCGAGTTGGCTGCTCTCTGGGGCCTGCCCAAGCCGGTGGCCGACTTGACGGTGGCGCGCGCGGTCTACGGCACCGGCCCCATCACCAAGGCGATTCTTGCCGAGCAGCAGAAGATTGCCGACACCTTCTTCGACCTGAAGCTGATTCCCCGAAAGATCAACGTGCTCGAGGCCGCTCCGGCGGGGATCGCGTGATCGAGGAAGCCGTGCGCAACCGTGCCGCTTGCGTGGTGGCCACGACCACGCGCGCCTGGGGCATTCCCGGGCCGCGGGTCCGCCGCGCTCGTGCCGTATCGCCGCGCCTCTGCTTCGCGCTGCCCCGCGTGCGCGGCTTTTTCTTTGCCATCTGACGCCAGGCCTTACCCGACGGAAAGACGACATGCAGATTTTCTGGTTTCTCCCCACCCACGGCGACAGCCGATATCTCGGCACAACCGAAGGCGCGCGCCAGGTCGATCTGGCCTACCTGCAGCAGATTGCCGGCGCCGCCGACAACCTCGGCTACGAAGGCGTGCTGATTCCCACCGGCCGTTCGTGCGAAGACCCCTGGGTGATCGCATCGAGCCTGATCGGCGCGACGAAGAAGCTCAAGTTCCTGGTGGCGGTGCGGCCGGGGCTGCACCAGCCGAGCCTGGCGGCGCGCATGGCGGCGACCTTCGATCGTCTTTCGGGCGGCCGCCTGCTGGTGAACCTGGTCACGGGCGGCGACCAGGCCGAGCTCGAAGGCGACGGTGTCTACCTCGACCATGCGGCGCGCTACGAGCAGTCGGCCGAGTTCATTCGCATCTGGCGCGAGATTCTTGCGCGCAGCCATGACGGCCAGGCCTTCGACTATGAAGGCGAGCACCTGAGCGTGAAGGGCGCGAAGCTCCTGTTTCCGCCGGTGCAGAACCCTCATCCGCCGGTGTGGTTCGGCGGTTCGTCGGCCGCCGCGCACGAGCTCGCGGCCGAGCAGGTCGATGCCTATCTCACCTGGGGCGAACCGCCCGCCGAGGTGGCCCGAAAGATTGCCGATGTGCGCAACCGCGCCGCGCGCAAAGGCCGCAAGGTCGAGTTCGGCATTCGGCTGCATGTGATCGTGCGCGAGACGGAAGAAGCCGCCTGGAAGGCAGCCGACGAATTGATCAGCCGCGTCGACGACGAGACGGTGATCCGCGCCCAGGCCGCGTTCGCGCGCATGGACTCCGAAGGCCAGCGCCGCATGGCCGCGCTGCATGCGGGCGGCGCCAAGCGCTCGCGTGCCGACCTGGAAATCTCGCCCAACCTGTGGGCCGGCGTGGGCCTGGTGCGCGGCGGCGCGGGCACGGCGCTGGTGGGAGACCCGAAGACCGTGGCGGCGCGCATCGAGGAATACGCGGCGCTCGGCCTCGACAAATTCATTCTCTCGGGCTACCCGCATCTCGAAGAGGCCTATCGCTTCGCGGAACTGGTGTTTCCGCTGCTCTCGCGCAAGGCGCAGACGCGGCTTGCCGGCGGCTCGCTGAGCGGGCCCTTCGGCGAAGTCGTGGCCAATCTCGATGCGCCTTCGCGCTTCGCTTCTCAAAGCTAAGGACCCCCATGACGGAACAAGTGCAGGAATTGCCGGCGGTCTCCTCTTCGCAAGGAAGCACGCTCGGCGCGCTCAAAGCCTTCGGCGCCAACGTGGCGGGGCGGCTGGTGCCGTGGCTCGTGCCGGTGGGGCTGATCGTCCTGTGGCAGATCGCTTCGTCGCTGGGCTGGCTCTCCACGCGGGTGCTGCCGGCGCCGGTGGACGTGGTCAAGGCGGCCTGGTCGCTCGCGGTGTCGGGCGAACTCTGGACGCACGTCAAGGTGAGCGCGGGCCGTGCGCTCGCGGGGCTGGCCATCGGCGGCGGAACAGGGCTGGTGCTGGGCCTCTTGACGGGTTCGGTGAAGTTCTTCGAGACGCTGCTCGATTCGACCATCCAGATGGTGCGCAACATTCCCGCGCTGGCGCTCATTCCGCTCGTCATCCTGTGGTTCGGCATCGACGAGTCGGCCAAGCTGTTCCTGATCTCGGTGTCGGTGTTCTTTCCGATCTACCTCAACACCTTTCACGGCATTCGCAACGTCGATCCGCAGCTGATCGAGATGGGGCGCACCTATGGCCTCTCGCGCTGGCAGCTGTACCGCGAGGTCATCCTGCCGGGCGCGCTGTCGTCCATTCTCGTGGGCCTGCGCTTTTCGCTCGGCCTGATGTGGGTGATCCTGATCGTGGCCGAAACCATCTCGGCGCAGGCCGGCATCGGCTATCTCACGATGAACGCCCGCGAGTTCCTGCAGACCGACATCGTCCTGGTGGGCATCCTCTTGTATGCGCTGCTCGGCAAGCTGGCCGACCTGTTCGCGCGCGGCCTGGAGCAATGGTGGCTGCGCTGGCACCCGGGCTACCAGAAAAAGGCCGCGAAGTGAGGGCAGGGCAGATGACCACGCATGCCAACATTTCCCGTCGAGCGGCCATTGCAGCGATCGGCGCGATCGGTGCCGGCGCCGTGCTGGCCCAGGGCGCCGCACGGCCCACCACGGTGCGGCTCGGCTACCAGAAATCGTCGACGCTGATCGCCCTGCTCAAGGTGCAGGGCACGCTCGAGAAGCAGCTTGCGCCGCTCAATGCCACGCTGAGCTGGCACGAGTTCACCAGCGGCCTACCGCTGCTCGAGGCGCTGAACCTCGACAACCTGGACATCAGCGCCGACGTGGCGGACACCGTGCCGGTGTTTGCGCAAGCGGCCGGCGCCGACCTGACCTTCGTTGCGCAGGAAGCGCCTTCTCCCGCCGCGCAGGCCATTCTTGTGCGCGAAGACTCGCCGCTCAAGTCCGTGGCCGACCTCAAGGGAAAGAAGGTCGGCTTCGCCAAGGCGGCCGGCGCGCACTACCTGCTGATCGCGGCGCTGGAAAAAGCCGGCTTGTCCTTCAAGGACATCGATCCCGCCTACCTGACGCCGGCCGACGGCCGCGCCGCCTTCGAGCGCGGTGCCATCGACGCCTGGGCGGTGTGGGATCCGTTCCTTGCCGCGGCCCAGCGCCAGGCCAAGGTGCGCGTGCTGGCCGATGGCACCGGCATTGCCTCGTACCAGCGCTACTACCTCGCCAGCACCAAGTTCGCGAAGGCGCGGGCGGACGTGCTGCGCGTGGTGTATGCCGAACTCGAGAAGACCGGCAAGTGGGTCAAGCAGAACCCCAAGGAAGCGGCGGCGCTGCTGTCGCCCGTGTGGGGGCTGGACGCCGCGACGATCGAACAGGCCAACGCACGGCGCAGCTACGCGGTGCGTCCGGTGCTGGCCGAAGCACTCACCGAACAGCAGCGCATCGCCGATGCATTTTTTGCAGAAAAGCTGCTGCCAAGAAAAATCAACGCGCTCGACGTGGCGCTGTTTCAACCGGGCCTGAAATCATGAGTGCCGTTCTGAAAGACATCCAGCCGCTGGCCATCGCAGGCGGCGTGCGCCTCGAGGCGCGCGGGCTGCACAAGCGCTACGGCGAACGCGAGGTGCTGCGCAACACGCAGCTCACCATCGAGCCCGGCCAGTTCATCGCCATTGTGGGGCGCAGCGGTTGCGGCAAGAGCACGCTGCTGCGGCTCATTGCGGGGCTCGAAGAAGCCACGTCGGGCGGGCTCTATACCGACGGCAAGGCCATCGACGGCCTGCACGACGACACCCGCATCATGTTTCAGGAAGCGCGTTTGCTGCCCTGGCGCCGCGTGCTCGACAACGTGACGCTGGGTTTGCCGAGCGAGGCCAAGGCGCGCGGCAAGGAAGTGCTCGCGCAGGTGGGCCTGGCCGACCGCGAAAACGAATGGCCGGCTCGCCTCTCGGGCGGGCAGCGCCAGCGGGTGTCGCTCGCGCGGGCCCTCGTGCATCACCCCCGGCTGCTGCTGCTCGACGAGCCGCTGGGCGCGCTCGACGCACTCACGCGCATCGAGATGCACCGGCTGATCGAAAACCTCTGGCAGCGCCACCGCTTCACGGCGCTGCTGGTGACGCACGACGTGCAGGAAGCCGTGGCGCTCGCCGACCGCGTGATCCTGATCGAAGACGGCCGCATCGCGCTCGACGAGAACATCGCGCTCGCAAGGCCGCGCTCGCAGGGCGACCCGGCGTTTGCGGCCATCGAGAAACGCATTCTCGACCGCGTGCTGCAGAAGGCCGGGGAAACAGAAGCCGCCGACACCGACGCAAGCTGGCTGCAGCCCTCCGCGCACACCCTGCGCTGGGCCATCTGATTCCGTTCATCCACAAAAACAGAAAGGCAGTTGCATGTCGCAGAACTGGAAATTCGAAACCCTCTCGGTGCACGCCGGCTATTCGCCCGAGCCGACCACGCGCGCCGTGGCGCCGCCCATCTATCAAACGGTGGCGTATGCCTTCGACAGCGCGCAGCACGGCGCCGACCTGTTCGACCTGAAGGTGCCGGGCAACATCTACACCCGCATCAACAACCCGACGCAGGACGTGCTCGAGCAGCGGGTGGCCGCGCTCGAAGGCGGCATTGCGGCGCTCGCGCTGGCATCGGGGCAGGCGGCCGTGACCTACGCCATCCAGACCATTGCCGAAGCCGGCGACAACATCGTCAGCAGCACCGCGCTGTATGGCGGCACCTACAACCTGTTCGCGCACACGCTGCCGCAGTTCGGCATCACCACGCGCTTTGCGGACCACCGCGACCCGGCCAGCTTCGAGAAGCTGTTCGATGAGAAGACCAAGGCGGTTTTCGTCGAATCGCTCGGCAACCCGGCCGGCAATGTGACCGACATCGCGGCCATCGCCGAAATTGCGCACCGCCACGGCGTTCCGCTCATCGTCGACAACACCGTGCCCTCGCCATACCTGAGCCGGCCCATCGAGCATGGCGCCGACATCGTGGTGCATTCGCTCACCAAGTACCTGGGCGGACACGGCACCAGCATCGGGGGCGCCATTGTCGATTCGGGCAAGTTCCCCTGGGCCGAGCACAAGCAGCGCTTCAGACGCCTGAACGAGCCCGACGTGAGCTACCACGGCGTGGTCTACACCGAGGCGCTGGGCGCGGCCGCCTACATCGGCCGTGCGCGCGTGGTGCCGCTGCGCAACACGGGCGCAGCCATCTCGCCGTTCAATGCCTTCCTGATCCTGCAGGGCATCGAGACGCTGGCGCTGCGCATGGACCGCATCAGCAGCAACGCGCTCGCGGTGGCGCAGCATTTGAAGACGCACAAGGCGGTGAACTGGGTCAACTACGCAGCGCTCGAAGACCATCCCGACCATGCGCTGGCGCAGAAATACTTCGGCGGCAAATCGAGCGGGGTGCTGACTTTCGGCATCGGCAGCGGACGCGAGGGCGGGGCGAAGTTCCTCGATGCGCTGAAGCTCTTCACGCGCCTCGTCAACATCGGCGACGTGCGCTCGCTGGCCACGCATCCGGCCTCGACCACGCACCGGCAGCTGTCGCCCGAAGAACTCGCCAAGGCCGGCGTGACGGAAGACACCGTGCGCCTGTCGGTCGGCATCGAGCACATCGACGACCTGATCGCGGACCTCGACGTGGCCCTGGCCGCCGCGTCCTGAACGTTTTCACGAACAAGACCATGACAACACTCAACGCCATTCCCGAAGCGGCGCTCGACCAGCTGTTCCGCAAGGCGCGCACCGTGCACGCCTTCAAGCCGGTGCCCGTGACCGACGAACTGATCCGCAAGCTCTACGATCTCGTGAAGTGGGGCCCGACCGCCTACAACGCGCAGCCCGCGCGCTATGTGTTCGTGCGCAGCGAAGAGGCCAAGGCGAAGCTCAAGCCCGCCGTTTCCTCAGGCAACACGACGCAGACCCTGCAAGCCGGCGTGACGGTGATCGTGGCGCACGACACGCGTTTCTACGAGCACCTGCCCACGCAGTTCCCAGCCTACGACGCCAAGCCCTTCTTCGAGAAGAGCGCCGAAGCCGCACAGGCCACGGCCTTTCGCAACAGCAGCCTGCAAGGCGCCTACCTGATCCTCGCGGCGCGCTCGCTCGGGCTCGACGTGGGGCCGCAATCGGGCTTCAACGCGGACCTGGTCGACAAAGCCTTCTTCCCCGATGGCCGCTATCGCGCGAACTTTCTCGTCAACCTCGGCGTGGCCGACCATGCCGGCACCTTCGAGCGCGGACCCCGGCTGGCGTTCGACGACGTGGCCGAGATCGTCTGAAGTCCGGCCGACCCATTCACCCATCAGTTCATCCATCCTTACTTCAACCCGAAAGAGAAACCATCATGTCCATTCAAGCCATCAACGTGCGCAATCAGTTCAAGGGCAAGGTCCGCGAGATCATCCGCGGCGACGTCGTCTCCGAAGTCGATGTCGAAACCGCCTGGGGCATCGTGACCTCGGTCATCACCACGCGCTCGGTCGACGAACTGCAGCTCAAGGTGGGCTCCGACGTGGTCGCACTCGTCAAATCGACGGAAGTTTCGATCGCCAAGCTCTGACGGACCCTCGGGCTTGCGAACAACCCGGCGCTGTTTGGCGTCGGGTTTTTTTGCGCGCCCTGCCATCGTTCTATAGAACGCGTGGTTGTTAGGAATCGACTTTTCAGTTGTTGGACCTTGGGCGCGAGGCTCCTACAGTGTTGGCTATCGCCACCAAGGCAAATTCGAACGCATCACAGGAGCCGCACCGCATGTCAGCCGAAGTCGAAGAACTCGTTTTGCCCGAAGCACTGGAACAGGCGCGCGCCAAGGCGGCCGAAGCCCACTGGCCCTACGCCGGCGGCGTGACGCCGCCCGTGGCCTGGGAACTGGTGCAGAAGGGCCAGGCCGTGCTGGTCGATGTGCGCTCCGGCGAGGAACGCAAGTTCGTCGGCCATGTGCCCGAAAGCCTGCACGTGGCGTGGGCCACGGGCACGGCACTCAGCCGCAATCCGCGCTTCGTGCGCGAACTCGAAGCCAAGCTTGCCAAGGACGGCGGCAAGGAGGCGGTGGTGCTGCTGCTGTGCCGAAGCGGCAAGCGGTCGGCGCTCGCGGCCGAAGCGGCAGCCAAGGCCGGCTTCACGAATGTCTTCAACGTGCTCGAAGGCTTCGAGGGCGAAATCGACGAACGCCAGCACCGCGGCGGTGCCGACGGCTGGCGCTTTCACGGGCTGCCGTGGGTGCAGGACTGACCGGCGCGCACCCGACAAGACGTTCACCGGAGAACATACAAATGGCCCATTTCGAGGTGAGCGATATCGTGCGCGCGCTGCATGCCGTGCGCGACGAATGGCGCGATTCGCAGCGGCGATCGCGCGAGCCCGGCGCACGCGAGTTTCCGTCGCGCGACGCGCTGGCGCAGGTTGTGGAGTCGCTCAAAGGGGCGCTCTTTCCGATGCGGCTCGGCCCGCCGGACCTGCGCCACGAGAGCGAAGACTTCTACGTCGGCCATACGCTGGACGCGGCCCTGCAGTCGCTGCTGGTGCAGGCCCGGCTGGAGCTCAATTTCAATGCCCGTCATCAGCCGCGCTCCGCGAGCGAGATCGACGATACCGCCACCGAGGCCGTGCGCCAGTTCGCGAACGCACTGCCCGGGCTGCGCCGCCTGCTCGACAGCGATGTGCTCGCGGCGTACCAGGGCGACCCCGCCGCGCGCAGCGTGGACGAAGTGCTGCTGTGCTACCCGGGCGTGCTCGCGATGATTCATCACCGCCTGGCGCACCAGCTCTACAAGCTTGGCTTGCCGCTGCTGGCGCGCATCGTTGCCGAGCTCGCACATGGGCAGACCGGCATCGATATTCATCCCGGCGCGCAGATCGACGCGGGTTTCTTCATCGATCACGGCACGGGCGTCGTGATCGGCGAAACGGCGGTCATCGGCAAGCGCGTGCGCCTGTACCAGGCCGTGACACTCGGCGCCAAACGTTTTCCGACCGATACCGAGGGCAACCTGCAGAAGGGCCTGCCGCGGCATCCGGTGGTGGAAGACGACGTGGTGATCTACGCCGGTGCGACCATCCTCGGCCGCGTGACGCTGGGCAAGGGCGCGGTCATCGGCGGCAACGTGTGGATCACCGACGACGTGAAGCCGGGCGCCAGCGTAACGCAGGCCAGTTTGCAGAATGCACCGAAAGCGAGCGCGCCATGAAGGCCTTTGTCGAAGACTTCGGCCTGACCGTGCGCCAGCTGCGCGAGGCGCAAGGCTGGTCGCAGGAACAACTGGCCGAGCGCTCGGACCTCAACCGCTCGTATGTGGGCGAGGTCGAACGCGGCCGCGTGATCCCGTCGATCGTCACCGCGCAAAAGCTTGCGACCGCACTGGAGATCAACATCGTCAACCTGCTCGCGCGCTGCGAGCAACTCGAACAATCGCGCCTCGCACGCCGGATCAACTTGGCGGCTATAGCCTGTTGAGGGAAAACCCTTGGCCGCTGGACACTGGCGACCAATTTCTTACCCTCCACGGAGTCTTCATACATGAGCGCAACAGTCGGTGGTACCACCGCCCTTGGCGACAACGCCGCACGCCAGCTGGCCAATGCCACCAAGACAGTTCCCCAGCTCGAGACCATCAGCCCGCGCTGGCTGACGCACCTCTTGCAATGGGTGCCGGTGGAGGCGGGCATCTACCGCGTCAACAAGGTCAAGAACCCCGAGTCGATCAAGGTCACCTGCACGTCGCGCGAAGAAGAAAACCAGCTGCCGCGAACCTTCGTCGACTACGAAGAAAACCCGCGCGAGCATTACCTCAACGCCGTGAGCACCGTGCTCGACGTGCACACCCGCATCTCCGACCTGTACAGCAGCCCGCACGATCAGATCAAGGAGCAGCTGCGTCTCACGATCGAAACGATCAAGGAGAACCAGGAGAGCGAGCTCATCAACAATCCCGACTACGGCCTCTTGGCCCAGGTGACCGACGAGCAGCGCATCTTTCCGCTGACCGGCGCGCCCACGCCCGACGACCTCGACGAGCTGCTCACCAAGGTGTGGAAGGAGCCCGCGTTCTTCCTCACGCACCCGCTCGCCATTGCCGCCTTTGGCCGAGAAGCCACGCGGCGCGGCACACCGCCGCCGACCGTGAGCCTGTTCGGTTCGCAGTTCATCACCTGGCGCGGCATTCCGCTGATTCCGTCGAACAAGGTGCCGGTGGCCGACGGCAAGAGCAAGATCCTGCTGCTGCGCGTGGGCGACAAGCGCCAGGGCGTGGTGGGCCTGTTCCAGCCGGGTCTCTCGGGCGAGCAGAGCCCGGGGCTGTCGGTGCGCTTCATGGGCATCAACAACCATGCGATCGCGTCGTACCTGATCTCGCTGTATTGCTCGCTGGCGGTGCTGACCACCGACGCGCTGGCCGTGCTCGACGACGTCGAGATCGGCAAGTACCACGACTATCCCGACACCTACAAGTAAGCCGCGGTGAGTACACCCACGACTCCGGGCGAGGCGCCGTTCGACCCGGCCATCCTCGCGCGCATGGCGAGCGCCATGTTCTCCGCCCTGCCGGGTACGGCACCTGCCTATTCACCGGGCACGCCGCCGACCTCGTTGCCCGGCGTGGCGAGCGGGCTGGTGCCGGGCGCGCAGTTCCCCGCCAACATCGCGCCGCCGGGCTCGCCGCTGGTGAGCCCCGCGGGCTTCGGACCGAGCGTGCCGGGAACGCCGATCCCGCAGGGGCAGATTCCGGGCGCCAATGTGCTGCCGGCTTCGCCGACCCAGCTGCCTTCGCTCGCGAACCGCGCGCCGGCCTTGCTGCCGCATGCGGTGGCGGGCAACGGCGTGCCGGACAACGTGCTGTCGGTGGCGCCGGCCTTCGAGCCGCGTTCGGGCGGCGCAGTGATGGGGGTGCCGCAGCAGGTCGGGGCGCCTCTTGCACCCTCTGCGCCGCAAACGGCAGCATCGCCGTTCTACTTCCTGAACAACAGCTACGGGCACCCGACGGCCGGTGTAGCCTCTGCCATCTCCGCGCCTCCGCAGGTCTTGCCCCCTCTCCCGCTTGCGGGAGAGGGCTGGGGTGAGGGTCTGCGGCCGAGCCAGGGCGCGGGGTCACCCCTCACCCCAACCCTCTCCCCAGAGGGGCGAGGGAGCCGATCCCAGGTGCAAGGGAGTGAGAAGCCGCAGTTCTACTTCGTCGATGCAGTGCGCTTGCCCAGCGGCTTCGTCACGCCGGCCAAGCCGGATCCGCGTGGCCCCGATGCCGTGCCGTTGGCCGGCAGCGGCCAGCATCCGCCGTTCGATGTCAATGCCGTGCGCCGCGACTTCCCGATCCTGCAGGAGCGCGTCAACGGCAAGCAGCTCGTGTGGTTCGACAACGCCGCCACCACGCACAAGCCGCAATCGGTCATCGACCGCATTGCGTACTTCTACGCGCACGAAAACTCGAACATCCACCGCGCGGCGCATGAATTGGCCGCTCGCGCCACCGACGCCTACGAAGGCGCGCGGGAGCGCGTTCGAAAGTTCATCAACGCACCCGAAGTCGAAGAAGTGATCTTCGTGCGCGGCACCACGGAGGCCATCAATCTCGTGGCCAAGAGCTGGGGCGGGCAGCACGTGGGCGAGGGCGACGAGATCATCGTCTCCAACCTCGAGCACCACGCCAATATCGTGCCGTGGCAGCAGCTCGCCGCCGCCAAGGGCGCGAAGCTTCGCGTGATTCCGGTGGACGACTCGGGGCAGGTGCTGCTCGACGAATACCGCAAGCTGCTGAACGACCGCACGAAGATCGTCGCCGTCACGCAGGTCTCGAATGCACTGGGCACCGTGGTGCCGGTGAAGGAGATCGTCGAACTCGCGCACCGCGCCGGCGCCAAGGCGCTGGTCGACGGTGCGCAGTCGGTCTCGCACATGCGGGTCGACGTGCAGGACCTCGGCGCCGACTTCTTCGTGTTCTCCGGCCACAAGGTGTTCGGCCCGACCGGCATCGGCGTGGTCTGGGGCAAGCGCGAAGTGCTCGAAGACATGCCGCCCTGGCAGGGTGGCGGCAACATGATTGCCGATGTGACCTTCGAGAAGACCGTGTTCCAGCCGATCCCGAACAAGTTCGAGGCCGGCACCGGCAACATCGCTGATGCGGTGGGCCTGGGCGCCGCGATCGACTACGTCAACAAGATCGGCATCGAGAACATCGCGCGCTACGAGCACGACCTCCTGGTGTACGGCATGGCGCAGCTCGGTGCGATCCGGGGCGTGCGGCTGATCGGCACGGCGGCCGACAAGGCCAGCGTGATGTCTTTCGTGCTCGACGGCTACACCACCGAGGAGGTGGGGCATGCGCTGAACGACGAAGGCATTGCGGTGCGTACCGGCCACCACTGCGCGCAGCCCATCTTGCGGCGCTTCGGTGTGGAGACGACGGTGCGGCCTTCGCTCGCGTTCTACAACACCTTCGATGAAATCGATCGGTTGGTGGCCGTGGTGCGGCGCTTGTCGGGGCAGCGCCGCGCCGGTTGATGCGGTGGTGGTGAGCAGGCGCGGCTCGTGCCGGGGCGCCGGCCGCGCTATGCTTCGCCGTCATCAACAATGTTGCTTGCCTCCGCATGTCCTTGCCTCAAGCTACTTCATCCGTTTCTCCCATGCCCCGGGCTGCCGACGAATCCTGCGACGTCCTCGTGGTCGGCGGCGGCCCAGCGGGTTCCACGATTTCGGCGCTGCTGGCGCAGCAGGGCCGCAAGGTGGTGCTGCTCGAAAAGGCGCACCACCCGCGCTTTCACATCGGCGAATCGCTGCTGCCGGCGAACGTCGAGCTTTTCGACAAGCTCGGCGTGCGCGACCAGGTCGAGAAAATCGGCATGCCCAAGTTCGGCATCGAGTTCGTTTCGCCGGACCATGAATACCGCAGCTATGTGGACTTTGCCGAGGGCTGGGACAAGTCGCTCGACTCCGCCTGGCAGGTGCGCCGCTCGGAACTCGACGAGCTTCTGTTCCGCAACGCCGCCGCGCGCGGTGCGCAGGCCATCGAAGGCTGCAAGGTGCGCGACGTGGCTTTCGATGCTGACGGCGCCACGGTGCAGGCCGAGATGGACGACGGCGCCAAGCGCAGCTGGCGCGCCCGCTTCGTGGTCGACGCCACCGGCCGCGACACGCTGCTGGCCAACAAATTCCGCTGCAAGGAAAAGAACCCCGACCACAACAGCACCGCGCTGTTCGGCCACTTCACCAATGCCGAACGCCTCGAAGGCAAGAAGGAAGGCAACATCAGCATCTGCTGGTTTCCGCACGGCTGGTTCTGGTTCATTCCGCTGGCCGACGGCACCACCAGCGTCGGCGCCGTCTGCTGGCCTTACTACCTGAAGACGCGCGACAAGCCGCTGAAAGATTTCTTCTACGACACCATCGCGCTCTGCCCGGTGCTGGTGGAGCGGCTGAAGAACGCCACGCTGGTCGATGACGCCGTGCACGCCACGGGCAACTTCTCGTATTCGAGCACGCACGCGACGGGCGACCGCTACCTGATGCTCGGCGACGCCTTCACCTTCATCGATCCGATGTTCTCGTCGGGCGTCTATCTGGCGATGCACAGCGCCTTCGACGGTGCCCAGCTGGTGGCGACGGCCCTCGACAAGCCGGCCGAGCTGGCGCCGGTACGCGAGGCCTTCGAGGCCATGATGCGCAAGGGCCCGCGCGAGTATTCGTGGTTCATCTACCGCGTGACCAACCCGACGATCCGCGACATGTTCATGCACCCGGGCAATCCGTTCCGCGTGAAGGAGGCACTGATGTCGCTGTTGGCCGGCGATATCTATCGAGGCACGCCGATGTGGCGGGCGCTCGGCATGTTCAAGTTTCTCTACTACTTCATTTCGGTCACCCACATGCGCCGCACATGGGAAGGATGGAAGCAGCACCGCGTGAACACCCGCGACATGGGTGCGTTGAAGGGCGAGACGATTCTCAAATCGGACTAGCGGCCTGCGCGGCCCACGCCGTGCGCGAGGCGCGCAGCGTTGCCACGGCATGCGCAACACCCGGGGCAGGGCTGCCGAGCACCTCGATGCCGAGGTCTGCGAGCTCGTCCGCGACCGGCGCCATCGAGGCCTGCGCCAGAACCACGACATCCGCGGCGACGGCGGCGGTGCGAATCGCATCGGCCAGTGTCTCGATGTAGCGCGTGGTGTCGCCGGCTTCGAAGTGCGCCCAGGCCCCTTCGACCAGGAGCACGCTCGGCTTGACACCGACGCCGGCCTGCGCGGCGGCTGAAAGAACCAGTGCGGTCGTCGGCTCCAGCGTGCTTTCGAGCGCCGCGGCAATCAGTACCCGCGGACCGGCGCGCACCGCACGGTCGGCCATGGCACGGTCGATGCGCTGGGCCGTGAAGGCGCCGCCCGTTGCGGTTTTTTCCGCGATGTCGCCGATGGTCGAGCAGGTGCAGGCAACCACGGCGGCACCGCCGGATGCGGCCTCGCGCATGGCCTCGTGCACGCGTGTGGCCAACTGCGGGTTGTCGATGCCGGTGGCGCGGGCCTCGTGCAGCAGCTCTTCCATCACCAGATGGCGCACCTCCAGTTCAGGCGCGATCTCGCGGGTGAGGCGCTCGAAGGTCGGCACATGAACCTGCGCCGTGTGGAGGAAGGCGATGGCGTCGGTCATTGAAAAACCTCAGGCGGTTTCGCGGGCGCGTTGCGCCTCGTAGGCCTTCAGGTGCACGTAGGCCGTGCGCAGCACCGAAGGCACCGGCGAATGGCCAGCGGGCGCGCGGCTCAGCAGGTCGCCGACGATGTGGTCGGCCTCCACCGGCGCGCCGCGCACGATGTCCTTGTGCATGGATGCGGTCATCGGCGAGCCCGGCGCGGTCATGATCTTGCGGCCGCGTTCGATGGCCGCCGGCCGCGGTGCGAATCCGTTGTGAGCGGCGATGGCGCAGCACTCGTCGAAGATCGCAAGCGCCACATCCTGGCCGCCCGCGCTCACGATGTCGCCGATGGAAGCGCGCATCAGGCTCGTGAGGCCCGCCGCCGAAGCGATGAAGACCCACTTCTCCCACATGTCCTGCGAGATGGTCTCGCTGGCGGTCGCGTCGAATCCGGCGCCCGCGAACTGGGCCGCAATGGCGTCGACGCGGGCCGAGCGTCCGCCCGCGCGCTCGCCGTAGCTCAGGCCGTGCATGTCGTTGAGGTGCAGCACGCGGCCTTCGTCGTCCAGCGTGGCGGAGATCATGCAAAGGCCGCCCAGCACGCGCTCGCCGCCGAAGCGTTCGACCAGGCGGTCGATGTGGCTCATGCCGTTGAGCAGCGGAAGAATGACGGTGCTCGGGCCGACCGCGGGCGCGAACGAATCCATGGTCGAGTCGAGGTCGTAGGCCTTGCTGCCGACCACGATCACGTCGAAGGGCGAATTGATGTCTTCGGCCAACACATGGGGCGGCGAGGGCAGGTGCAGGTTGCCGAACGGGCTCTGAACCACCAGCCCGGTTTTTGCGATTTGCGCCGCGCGCCGCGGGCGCAGCAGAAAGGTCACGTCGCGCCCCGCCTCCAGCAACCGGCCGCCGAAATAACCGCCGAGCGCGCCGGCGCCCACCATCAGAAATCGCATCGTGAATCGCTCCTGAGTCGAAAGGACTCTGGCGATGATGCACGCGATTGCGCAAGGCTGCTTAGCGCGCCGAAAAGGCGCAGCGGGACGGATGAGCTTTTCTGGAAAAGGTCTTGGGTGCTTCGCATAATTGTTTTCGCCACTCCATTCCCCGATTCATCTATTTTTCAAGGAGCTTCATCCATGAGCCAGACCCGAATTGCCGTGATCGTCGGCAGCCTTCGCAAGGATTCGTTCAACCAGAAGCTGGCCCTGGCGCTGGCGCATCTTGCCCCTTCGAATTTCACGTTCGAGCATTTGCGCATCGACGATCTGCCTTTGTACAACCAGGACGACGACGGCAACCAGGCCCCTTCGGTGAAGCGGCTCAAGACCGAGATTGCCGCGGCCCAGGGGTTGCTGTTCGTCACGCCCGAATACAACCGTTCGTTTCCGGGCGTGCTGAAGAACGCGATCGACCACGCTTCGCGTCCCTACGGCCAGAGCGCCTGGGCGGGCAAGCCTGCGAGTGTGGTGGGCATTTCAGTGGGCGCCACCGGAACTGCGTTGGCGCAGCAGCATCTGCGCAACGTGCTGGCCTACCTCGACGTGCCGACGCTGGGAGCGCCCGAGATATTCCTGCAGTTCAAGGACGACCTGTTCGACGACAGGGGCCACATCGGCAACGAGGGCACGAAGAAATTCCTGCAAGGCTGGATGGACAAGTACGTGGCGTGGATCAAGAGCCACGCGGCGGCCTGACGCGCGCCCGGGATGTCGGGCCGGGCAGCACTCGCGGCGAACTGTACCCATGAAAAAAGCCGCCCTGGGCGAGGGGCGGCTTTCCTTTGTAAAGCAGCGGCTCAGGCGGTCTGGGCCAGGTTCTTCTGGTTGGCCGCTTCGGCCGTCGCCGCGAGGATGTCGGCACGTGCGGCTGTCAGCGCGGCGGCCTTGGAGGCATCGCCCATGGCCAGGCCTTCGGCGCGCACGAAGCGCACATCGGTGATGCCGAAGAAACCGAAGATCACCCTCAGGTAGCTCTCCTGGTGTTCCGTGGCCTGGCCGCCTTCGGTGGTCGAGTAGATGCCGCCGCGGCTGGACGCCACGATCACGGTCTTGCCGGCGGCGAGGCCGGTGGGGCCCTTTTCGGTGTACTTGAACGTGCGGCCGGGTTGGGACAGGCGGTCGATCCAGGCCTTGAGCTGGGTCGGAATCGAGAAGTTGTACAGCGGTGCGCCGACCACGATGACGTCGGCGGCGAGGAACTGGCTCACGAGCTTTTCCGAAAGTTCGTTCTCGCGCAGCTGGGCTTCGGTCGGCTGGGCCTGGATGCCGGTTTTGACGCCGAGGGCGTCGGCGCTGAAGTGCGCCGGGGCATTGGCAGCGAGGTCGAGGTACTCGACGGTGGTATCGGGATGCGCGGCTTTCCATGCAGCCACGATCTCGGCCGTAAGGACGCGGGAGGTGGAGTAGGCACTCAGGATGCTGGAGTCGATGTGGAGCAGCTTCATGGTCATTCACTTTCGTGTGGAGGTCGGCGCTCAAAAGTGGCCGGCGATGGGGGAATTCTATTTTTGGTGCTAGTTATTGATAAGTAGGCAAAATCTGCCTACATTGTTCTGTTTACGGGACAATGAGCGCCATGCAGGACCTCAACGACATGGTTTTCTTCGCTGAAGTGGCCGAGCGCGGTGGCTTTGCCGCAGCAAGCCGCGCGCTCGGCATTCCCAAATCGCGGCTGTCGCGCCGCGTGGCTGAACTCGAGGAGCGGCTCGGCGTCCAGCTGATGCAGCGCAGCACGCGGCGGCTTTCGCTCACCCCTGCAGGCGAAATCTATCTCCGGCATTCGGCCGCCATGCGCGATGCGGCGCAGGCAGCGGCCGAAGCGGTGGCGCAGGTGCAGACCGAGCCCAGCGGCACCGTGCGGCTGAGCTGCCCGATCACTATCGCGCACAGTGGACTGGGACAATTGCTGACCCGGTTCATGGCGCTTTACCCGGCCGTTCGGATCGACTTGCGGGTGATGAACAGGCCGGTCGATCTGATCGAGGAGGGCATCGACATCGCGCTGCGTGTACGCCCGGCCATCGAGGACAGCACGACGCTCGTGGCCAAGGTTCTGGGAACGAGCCGCGCGGTGCTGGTGGTCAAGCCGGACTTGCTCGAGCGCCAAGGGCCGGTGAACACGCCAGCCGACCTCGCGCGCCTCCAGACTGCGGCGATGTCGGCCAACGCCGAGGGGCGCAGCGAGTGGCGGCTCGAAGGCCCCAAAGGCGAAATCCATGTGCACGTTCATGCGCCGCGCTACGTGGCCGACGATCTCACGACCCTGCGGTTGGCCGTGCTGGAGGGCGCGGGCGCGACCTTCTTGCCCGGCTACATGTGCCGTGACGACGTGGACGCCGGCCGGCTCGTGAGGGTGCTGCCGGACTGGGGGCCGGGGCCGGTCATCGCGCACATGGTTTTTCCGGCCCGGCGGGCGCTGGTGCCGGCCGTCCGCCGGCTGATCGATTTCCTGGCCGAGCACCTGCACGAAAGCGGATCCGGCATGTTCTAGGCTCCAAATAGCTGGGCTTGTTGCTCCTTATGCGAAAAACGCCATAACCAAACAAGTAGATATTCGTTTGACGTTGAAGCAGCCCTTCGCACAATCCCAGGTCCCATCCATTCAAGGAGCGACCATGGCAACCCTGCGACTCGGCGACACAGCCCCCAATTTCACCCAGGACTCCAGCGAAGGCCCCCTCGACTTCTATCAATGGGCGGGCGATTCATGGGTGGTGTTCTTCTCGCACCCGGCCGATTTCACGCCCGTGTGCACCACCGAACTCGGCAAGACCGCGGCGCTCTCGGGCGAATTCGCCAAGCGCGGCGTGAAGCCGATTGCGCTGAGCGTCGACCCCGCCACCAAGCACAAGGAATGGATCGGCGACATCAACGAGACGCAGAACACCACCGTGAACTTCCCGATCGTTGCGGACCACGATCGCAAGGTGGCCGACCTGTACGACCTGATTCACCCGAACGCCTCGGCCACGGCCACGGTGCGCAGCGTGTTCATCATCGATCCGAAGAAGGTGATTCGCGCGACCATCACTTACCCCGCATCGACCGGCCGCAACTTCGACGAGATCCTGCGCGTGATCGACTCGCTGCAGCTCACCGACAGCCACAAGGTGGCCACGCCCGTGAACTGGAAGGACGGCGACGACGTGGTCATCATCCCGAGCATCCAGGACCCGGCCGAACTCGCGGAGCGCTTTCCCAAGGGCTTCAAGGCCGTGAAGCCTTATCTGCGCATCACGCCGCAGCCCAACAAGTAAGCACGCGGCAAGGCGATTTTCATCGTGCAGACCCGTGTGGTGATCGTGCCCGGCTGGCGCGACTCCGGTCCCGGCCATTGGCAGAGCCTCTGGGAAGAGCGCATTCCGGGTGCGGCGCGGGTGGTGCAGGACGACTGGGCTTCGCCCAAACGCGAAGCCTGGGTCGCCACGCTGGCCAAGCTGGTGCTCGAGAGCGACGGTCCGGTCGTGATTGCGGCGCACAGCCTGGGCTGCATTGCCACGGCGCACCTGCCGGCGGAGGCGGTGGCGCGCATCCGCGGCGCGCTCCTGGTGGCACCGGCCGACCCCGAGCGCCGGGCCGTGCTGTCCGACTTCGCGCCCGTGCCGTATGCGGCGCTGCCGTACCGCAGCATCGTGGTGGCGAGCAGCAACGACCCGTATTGCCCGATTCGTCTGGCCGGCGCATATTCCCGCGCCTGGGGCAGTGAGTTTGTCCGCATGCAGAATGCGGGGCATATCAATATCGATTCGGGGCATGGGGACTGGCCGCTCGGCCTGGCCTTGCTCCAGTCGTTGACCGACGAGCCCACCGCCTGGCCGGCGGGCCGTGAATTTTCAGAAACCTTGGCAACTACATGATTTCCAGACTCAAGACCTTCGTCGCCGTGCTCGCGTTGGCGTCGTCCGCATTTGCAGGCAGCAGTGCCTTCGCCCAAGGTTCGTCCGGCACCACGCTGCTGAACGCCTCGTACGACGTGGCGCGCGAGTTCTACAAGGACTACAACGCGGCGTTCGTGGCCCACTACAAGAAGACCACCGGCAAGGACGTGAAGATCGACCAGTCGCATGGCGGCTCCAGCGCCCAGGCGCGCGCGGTGGCCGACGGCCTCGATGCCGACGTGGTGACCATGAACACCTCGACCGATATCGACTTTCTTGCCAGCACCGGCGTGGTCGCGAAGGACTGGAACAAGCAATTCCCCGAGAACGCATCGCCGACCACCTCGACCATGCTGTTCCTGGTGCGCAACGGCAACCCCAAGGGCATCAAGGACTGGGAAGACCTGGTCAAGCCCGGCGTGCAGGTCGTCATCGTCAACCCCAAGACCGGCGGCAACGGGCGCTATGCCTACCTTGCGGCCTGGGGCTACGTGAAGAAGAAGGGCGGCACCGACGCCCAGGCGGCCGAGTTTGTCGGCAAGCTGTTCAAGAACGTGCCGGTGCTGGCACGCGGCGGCCGCGATGCGACCACCGCCTTCCTGCAGCGCAACATCGGCGATGCGCTGATCACCTTCGAATCCGAAGTGGTGTCGATCGACCGCGAGTTCGGCTCGGGCAAGGTCGACTCGGTCTATCCATCGATCAGCATCGTGGCCGAGAACCCGGTAGCGCTGGTCGATCGCACGACCAAGAAGAAGGGCACGGGCGAGCTCGCCAAGGCGTACCTCGACTGGCTCTATTCCGAAGAAGCGCAGGAAATTGCGGCCAAACATGCATTGCGCCCGCGTTCGCAAGCCGTGCTCAAGAAGTACGCCGCCACGTTCAAGCCGCTGCAGCTCTTCACCGTGCAGGAACTGTTCGGCAGCCTCGGCGATGCACAGAAGGTGCACTTCAACGACGGCGGCCAGTTCGACAAGCTCTACACGCCCGGCGCAAAGTAAATGAGCGGCGCTGTTTCTTCGGCGCTCCCGTCCGCGGGAGCGCCGCTTTCGCATGTGAACCGGGCAGGGGGCGCAAGGCGGGTGCTGCCGGGCTTTCACATCACGCTCGGCTTTTCGATCTTCTATCTCTGCCTGATCGTTCTGATCCCGCTGTCGGCGCTGGTCTTCAAGACCTTCACGCTGAGCTGGGAGCAGTTCTGGGTGGCCGTGACCGCACCGCGCGTGATGGCCTCCTACCGGCTGACCTTCGGCGCCTCGCTGATCGCGGCGTTGGTGAATGCCGTGTTCGGCCTGCTCGTGGCCTGGGTGCTGGTGCGCTACAAATTTCCGGGCAAGCGCATCGTCGACGCGTTGGTCGATTTGCCGTTTGCGCTGCCCACGGCGGTGGCCGGCATTTCGCTGACCGCGCTGCTTGCGGGCAACGGCTGGATCGGGCAGCTGCTCGAGCCGCACGGCATCAAGCTGGCGTTCACGCCGGCGGGCATCGTGATTGCGCTGATCTTCATCGGGCTGCCGTTCGTGGTGCGCACGGTGCAGCCGGTGCTCGAAGATGCCGAGAAAGAGCTTGAAGAAGCCGCCACCTCGCTCGGTGCGACGCGGCTGCAGACCTTCACGAAAGTGATCTTTCCGTCGATTGCGCCCGCGCTGCTGACCGGCTTTGCGATGGCCTTCGCACGCGCCATCGGCGAGTACGGCTCGGTGATCTTCATTGCGGGCAACATGCCGATGATTTCGGAGATCACGCCGCTCATCATCATCGGCAAGCTGGAGCAGTACGACTTTGCGGGCGCCACGGCGGTCGCGCTGGTGATGCTGGTCATCTCATTCGTCCTGCTGCTGGTCATCAACGGCCTGCAAGCCTGGCAGCGCCGCCGCGCGGGAGCCTGACATGAGTGCCCCTTCCAAAATTATTCGCCGCGCGCAGGCCGGCACCACCGAGTCGGCCTGGGTGCGCTGGACGCTGATCGGCGTTGCGCTCGCGTTCATGTTCCTGTTTCTGGTGCTGCCCCTGGCGGCCGTGGCGACCGAGGCCTTGCGCAAAGGTGTCGGCGCCTATCTCGAAGCGCTGAAGGAACCCGACGCCTGGAGCGCGATTCGCCTCACGCTGATCACGGCCGCCATCGCGGTGCCGCTGAACCTGGTGTTCGGCGTGGCCGCGGCCTGGGCCATCGCCAAGTTCGAATTCCGCGGCAAGGCGTTTCTGACCACGCTGGTCGACTTGCCGTTCGCGGTGTCGCCGGTGGTGGCGGGCCTGATCTACGTGCTGGTGTTCGGCGCACAGGGCTGGTTCGGCCCGTGGCTTGCCGAGCACGACATCAAGATCATCTTCGCCGTGCCCGGCATCGTGCTGGCGACGATCTTTGTCACCTTTCCGTTCATTGCGCGGGAACTGGTGCCGCTGATGCAGGCGCAGGGCACCGACGAAGAACAGGCCGCCATCGTGCTCGGCGCGACCGGTTGGCAGACCTTCTGGCGCGTGACGCTGCCCAACATCAAGTGGGGCCTCTTGTACGGCGTGATTCTTTGCAACGCACGCGCCATGGGCGAGTTCGGCGCGGTGTCGGTGGTGTCGGGCCACATCCGCGGCCAGACCAACACCATGCCGCTGCATGTGGAGGTGCTTTACAACGAGTACCAGTCGGTGGCTGCGTTCGCCGTGGCCTCGCTGCTCGCCATCCTGGCGCTGGTCACGCTGGTGATCAAGTCGGTCATCGAGTGGCGCCACGAGCGTGAGATGAAGGCCATTGCGGAGCTGCCGCCGGAGCGTCCCACGCACGCTTGAAAAGTCCCGTGGTGAGGGGAGAACCCTCACCCCGACCCTCTCCCCCAAGGGGAGAGGGAGTCATCAGAAGAAGGCAGAGGAAGAGATTCCATGAGCATCGAAATCCGCAACATCAGCAAGCAGTTCGGCGACTTCCGGGCGTTGAACAACGTGAACCTCGACGTCGAGTCGGGCGAACTCGTCGCGCTGCTCGGGCCGTCGGGCTGCGGCAAGACTACGCTGCTGCGCATCATCGCGGGCCTGGAAACGGCCGACACCGGCAGCATCCTGTTCTCGGGCGAAGACACGACCGACGTGCATGTGCGCGAACGCCAGGTGGGCTTCGTGTTCCAGCACTACGCGCTGTTCCGCCACATGACGGTGTTCGAGAACGTGGCGTTCGGCCTGCGCGTGAAGCCGCGCAAGGAGCGTCCGAGCGACGCGCAGATCAAGCAGAAGGTGACCGACTTGCTCAAGCTCGTGCAGCTCGACTGGCTGGCCGACCGCTACCCCTCGCAGCTCTCGGGCGGCCAGCGGCAGCGCATCGCGTTGGCGCGTGCGCTGGCGGTGGAGCCCAAGGTGCTGCTGCTCGACGAACCCTTCGGTGCGCTCGACGCCAAGGTGCGCAAGGAGCTGCGCCGCTGGCTGCGCCGGCTGCACGACGAGCTGCACGTCACCTCGATCTTCGTCACGCACGACCAGGAAGAGGCGCTCGAAGTGGCCGACCGCGTGGTGGTCATCAACAAGGGCCGCATCGAGCAGGTCGGTTCGCCGCAAGAGGTCTGGGACCAGCCCGCCAGTCCTTTCGTCTACGGCTTCCTGGGCGACGTGAACCTGTTCCACGGCCGGGCCGACAACGGCGCGGTGCAGCTGGACGGCATGCGCCTCGACTCGCCCGAACACAGCGGCGCGCGCGACGCCAAGGCCATGGCCTACGTGCGACCGCACGATCTCACCGTGGAGCGCTACACCGCCGGCGCGACCGGCATCGTGGCGACCTTGTCGCGTGCCATCGTGGTCGGCCCGATTGCGCGGCTGGAACTTGAGCCCACCGAAACGAATCCAGATAATCCGGGCTCCGGAACCATCATCGAAGCGCAAATCCCTGCGCAACAGTTCCGTGAACTGGGCTTGAACGAGGGCGACACAGTGGTCGCCACGCCGCGCAAGGCCCGGGTGTTCGTAGAAGAAGATTGGGTTTCCCCTTGATCGATTGGTACTTCGGCGCGCCGCGCCGCGCGTATGGGCTGATCTGCCTGGCTTGCGTTCTCATGCTGGCCTTCGGGCTCTATCTGCAGCACGTGGTCGGGCTCGAGCCTTGTCCCATGTGCATCGTGCAGCGGTATGCCTTGGTGCTGGTGGCGCTCTTCACCGGGCTGGCCGCCATGTTCCGCAGCCGCGGCCTGCAGGTGGCCGGCGGGGTGCTGGCGCTGGTGTCGGCCATCGGCGGCGGCTACACGGCCGCGGCGCAGAGCTGGCTGCAGTGGTATCCGCCCGAGGTCGTGTCGTGCGGGCGTGACCTGTACGGAATGATCGAGACCTTCCCGCTCAAGCGGGCGCTGCCGATGATCTTCCGCGGCGGCGGCGATTGCTCGAAGGTCGATTGGTCGTTGTTCGGCCTGACGCTGGCGAACTGGGCGTTCGTTGCATTTGCCGTTCTCACGATCCTGCTGCTGGTGTTGATCTTCCGCAAGCGCGCGGCAGTGCGCTGAGCCTGAAGGTTACAGCGGCAGGGTGTCGAAGGCCGCGTAGGCCGTAGCCAGCCAGGACTTCACGCGCTGGCGCTCCAGGATGCCGAGCGCGTGCGGCCCTTCGCGGTCGTTCACGGCCTTCCAGAAGCTGGTGTTCTGCGCATCGATCTTGCGCATGCTCGCCTCGTGCAGGCGCGGCAGCGTGATCACGCGGGCGCCGTTCGCGGTTGCCTTCGAGAGCGACTGCGATGCGAGCAGCATGCCGAAGTCGCTGCCACGGCCGTAGTTCTGCACCACGATGTAGTTGGGCCGGTTGCCGAAGGTGTCGATCAGCGTGCCGAGCAGGTCGGTGGAGTCTTTGCCGTCGTCCAGCACATGCCAGAAGTTGACGGCCACGCCCAGTTCGACGAACACGTCGAACAGATCGGATTCCTTGATCCAGCGCGACAGCGGCGCCAGCGTCTGGGCCGCGAGGTCGACGATGACGCTTTGCTGCGGGTTGGTTTCGAAACCGTTCACCACGGTGTCGAGCCCCTCGAAGCTGTCGACCACGATGGGCGATGCAAAGCCTTCGTAGAAGCGGGTGAACGAGCTGTGCGAGCGGTCGGTGTCGAAGCCTGTGAAAGGCCGGCTGTGGTCGATGAAGTATTGCGCCAGCACGCGCGCCGTGACCGACTTGCCGACACCGCCTTTTTCGCCGCCGATGAAATTGATGGAGCTCATGAGTTGCTGCTGCCTCGAAAGGGTTGAGGGGTGAAGGGCTGAATCATTCTAGGGGTGCGTTTTCTTATTCTCATTTGCCGCGCCTGGCCATGCCTTGCAGCAAGGGATGTGCCTGCAAGCGCTGCTGCAGCCGCTTTTTCCACGGCGCGGGCAGCGTCGATGCGTCGATCATGGCCGGCCATTGGCTGCGCGCGAGCCGCACGGTCTCTGCGATGACGCGCCGCACCAGCGGTTCGTGCACGCCGGTCGAGAAGCAGAAGGCGCGCACGTTGGCGGGCGTGAACAAGGCTGTGCGTTTGGCCGCGGCGCTGCCAGCGGTTGCCGGCAGAAGAGGGAGCGCGTGGCCTTCGACGCCATGAATCGCGGCATACGCGACGATGTCGTAGGCTGGTGCCAGCCTTGGCGCAATGCCGTCGAGATAGAGCACACCGAAATTCTTCAGGTGCGCATCGGGGTTGCCGAGCAGGTCGTTCACCGCGAGGCGCCGCACGAGTTCGAGCACGGCCTCTTCGCCCAGCGAAGGGAAGGCGCGCATGGCCAGCGCCATGTCGAGGTAGCTGGCGCTGTATTTGTGCATCGGGTCGACCGCGAGCACCTGTGCGAAATCTTCGAAATGAATGCGGCGCGCGCCTTCGCGGTCGAAGCGCGTCACGGCCAGAAATTCGGGCTCGTCGGGCAATGCATAGCTGTGCTCGGCCGCAATGGCGGAGAGCGGTGCCAGCTCGGCGTGGCAGACCTCGACGCCGGCCGCGCCGGCCAGGCGAAGCGAGAGCATTTCGAGTTGCGGCATGTGAGGACGACCGGCCATGGGCAGCTTGGCGATCACGCGCGTGCTTGCTCCGGCACGCGTGCGGGCCACGTAGCGGCCGCCCTGGCGGCGCAGGCCGAGCTTGGGCTGCACACCCGACACCGAAATGCCCTGCGGCATGGGCAGTTCGACCACCGACATCTCGAGCGCGTCCTGATCCTGGGTGATGAGCCGCTGCAGCGTTCCGCGGTCGACCGAGACCGGCCGGGCGCTCACCGCGCCGGGCAGGTCGCCGCCGCAGGCCGCGAGGAGTTCGAAATGATCGTTCTCACGGCAGCCGCGCAATTGGGCGATGTGGCTTCGCAAGACGCCTTCAGGCAAAAGGTTCTGGAAGAAGCGCGGCAGCTGGCCGCCCTGGGCGTTGAAAAGCGGGTTCTTCACGTCGCTCCACAGGGCCGCCTGCGCGGCGGGATCGCTCGCCACCATGGAAAGCGACAGCACCTCCGCGGGCGGCGCGGCGACCAGTTCGGGCTCCGCCACGAACCGGCACAGGTCCGCGAACTGAAAGAGCTTGCCGAAACGGCGCGTGCCCAGCGAGATCTCGAGGATCTTGACGTTCATGGCGAGCGGCGCTTGCTGGTGTACGGCGGCGGGGAGGGTGCTTGCGCGACCGCATGGCCCACGCGGGTGGCAACGGGGCGGTAATCAGGATCGGTGGCCGCGCTTTCGCCAAAGCCCTTGGGCGCAAGCTGCAGTTCGAGGCCGATGGCATCGACCAGCGCCAGCAGCGACGAAAGCTGCGGGTTGCCCTTCAGGCTCAGCGCATTGCGCACCGAACGCTCGGTCAGGCCGGAGCGCTGTGCAATTTCCGCATTGGAAAGGCCGGCAGCATCGCGCCGGGCCGTGAGGGCGGTGATGAGTTCCTGTTTGGTCACGGAAACATATTACCGCAAAGCGCTATTTGGGAAATTTATTTCCTCGAAGCGACCATTGCCTATCTGGGTATCAGGGTGAAGAAGGGCATGACCACGCCCATGACCCAGTTCTGCCCGAAATCGAGCGCAGCGCGCCGGTATTTTTCGTCGGCCTGGGCTGCCAGCAGGTCGAGCCGGGCCACCACCTTCGACAACTCGCGGTCGGCCACGAGGTTGCGGCCGCGCTCGCTGATTTCGGTCGCCAGCAACAGGGGCTGGCCGTCCGGACCGGTCTTCGACGAGATCAGCCAGAGCGATATTTCAAAGTTGCGCGCCGCCCGGTAGCTGTTCTCGGCGTTGACGCCGTCGAGCATCGTCTGGTCCCAGGTGTCGCCGTTGGCCTGCTTGAGCATCGAAGCCCAGCCGACAACCAGCGCGGCAACCCGGTCGCCTTGGTAGCCCTGGGGGCTGGCGTCGAACGCCAGGCGGATTGCATCAATGCCGGTGGCGCCGCGCAACTCGGGCAAGGCGGGGCCGGTCAGCACCGCATCCCAGGTGCGCTGGATGGCCGCGTCGATGCTTGCCGCGGATTTGCGCCATTCGCGCGGGTTGCGCCGGTACAGCGTGGTTTGCACGCGCCGGATCGATTGCAGGTTGTCGCGCAGGGAAAGGTTGGCAATGCGGTTGGCGCTGGATTGCAGCCATTCCTGGTTGGCATAAGGTTCGGCGCGTTCGGTGGAACGCACGGCCGCGCAACCGCCGAGGCCCAGCAGGGAAGCCGCTCCGGCCAGCAGGTAACCGCGGCGCGCGGTGAAGGGTAAAACCAGGGATTCGCTCATGCCCTGACGTTATCATCCACGGCTGGGGCGGCGGCCTGCTTCAAGCGGCAGGCCCGTGCAATTTTCCTTACAAATCAATACCTTGGCGCTATGCCAAGGCAGGCCGACAAGTCGTGCGTCTCAATTCCATCAAGCTTTCAGGCTTCAAGTCGTTCGCCGAACCGACCAACTTCCTGCTGCCCGGCCAACTGGTCGGCGTTGTCGGGCCCAACGGTTGTGGCAAGTCGAACATCATGGATGCGGTGCGCTGGGTGCTGGGCGAATCGCGCGCGTCGGAGCTGCGCGGCGAGTCGATGCAGGACGTGATCTTCAACGGCACGACCACGCGCAAGCAGGCCAGCCGTTCGAGCGTGGAACTGGTGTTCGACAACGCCGACCACCGCGCGGGCGGCCAGTGGAACCAGTTCGGCGAAATTGCCGTGCGGCGCGTGCTCACGCGCGACGGCACCAGCAGCTACTACATCAACAACCAGCCGGTGCGCCGCCGCGACGTGCAGGACGTGTTCCTGGGCACGGGCCTCGGACCGCGCGCCTACGCCATCATCGGGCAGGGCACGATCAGCCGGATCATCGAATCCAAGCCCGAGGAACTGCGCTTGTTCCTCGAAGAGGCGGCGGGCGTCTCGAAGTACAAGGAGCGCCGGCGCGAAACCGAGAACCGCTTGGGCGACACGCGGGAGAACCTCACGCGCGTCGAAGACATTCTTCGCGAACTGAACGCGAACCTCGAAAAGCTCGAGAAGCAGGCCGAGGTGGCCGCGCGCTACAACACGCTGCAGGGCGACGCGACGAAGAAGCAGCACCAGCTGTGGTTCCTGAAGCGCAGCGAAAGCGACGCCGACCAGGCCAAGATCAAGACCGACTCCGAAAAGGCGATCAACGACCTCGAGTCGCGCACGGCCGACCTGCGCCACATCGAAGCCGAACTCGAAACCGTGCGGCAAGCCCACTACGCGGCCGGCGACCAGGTCAACCAGGCCCAGGGCAAGCTCTACGAAGCCAGCGCCGAGGTCGGCCGGCTCGAAGGCGAGATCCGTTTCGTGGTCGAAGGACGCCAGCGCGTGGAGCAGCGGCTCGTTCAATTGCGCGAGCAGATGGGCCAATGGGGCCGCCGCCGCGAAGAAGCCGAGGCAGAAATCGAAACCCTGGCCGGCCAGGGCGTCGATGCCGAAGAGCAGGCCGTCATGCTGGCCGCGCAACTCGAAGAGCACGACGCGCGCATGCCCGAACTGGAAGAAGCGCAGCAGCGCGCCCAGGACGAAGCCAATGCGCAGCGGGCCGCCGTGGTGCAGATTCAGCAGCAGATCCAGGTGCTGGCCGCCGACCAGCGCAACATCGAAGACCAGAGCCGGCAGCTCACGCAGCGCGGCGAACGCCTGCGTGCCGATCAGAACGCGCTGGCCGCACCCGACGAAGCGCGACTGCAGTCGATGCAGGAAGAGCATGCGGCCGCTCAGGACGCCGCCAGCGAAGCCGACGCCCGCCTGCACGAACTGCAGGAATCGGTGCCGCAGCTCGACGACGACCGCCGGACAAAGCAGCAGGCCGTCAATACCGAGAGCGCCCGGCACGCCGAGCTTTCGGCGCGGCTCGAAGCGCTGCGCGCCTTGCAGGAAAAGGTCAAGACCGACGGCAAGCTCGCGCCCTGGCTCGCCAAGCACGGCCTCGAAGGCATGCAGGGCCTGTGGAGCCGCATTCATATCGAGCAGGGCTGGGAAAACGCGCTCGAATCGGCGCTGCGCGAGCGCCTGGGGGCGCTCGAAGTCAGCCGGCTCGACATGGTGCGCGCCTTCGGCAACGACGCGCCGCCTGCCAAGCTGGCGTTCTACAGCCCGCCTGCGGCCGGGGTTTCGCAAGACACCGGCACGCTGCCCCGCCTGTCGAGCCTGCTGCGCCTGAACGATGCGGGCTTGCAAGCCCTGCTGACCGATTGGCTCCACGGCTGCTACACGGCCCAGAGTTTCGAAGAAGCCCTTGCGCAGCGCGCAACACTGAAGCCGGGCGAAGTCATCTACGTGCAGAGCGGCCATGCCGTGTTCTCGCACAGCGTGAATTTCTACGCCCCCGATTCCGAGCAGGCCGGCCTGTTGGCGCGCCAGCAGGAAATGGAAAACCTCGAGCGCCAATTGCGCGCCCAGACGCTCATCAGCGAAGAAGCGCGCACCGCGCTGGTCCGTGCCGAGGCGGCCTACGCCGACGCCGCGCAGCGCCTTGTGGCGGCACGCCGCGAAGCGGCGGAGACGCAATCCCGCGCGCATGAATTGCAGGTCGAAACGCTGCGCATGACGCAGTTGGCCGAGCAGACCCGCGCGCGCAGCGAGCAATTGGCCGGCGACCTGGCCGAGGTCGATGCGCAGCTCGAGGAACTGCAGGAAAAGCGCATGGCCGCCGAAGGCCGCTTCGAAGAGCTCGACATGCAGCTTGCCGACAGCCAGGAGCGCCACGCGCAGCTCGACGAACGCGTGATCGAGGCCGGCCGTGCATTGACCGCCAGCCGCGAGCAGCACCGCAGCCTCGAGCGGCAGGCGCAGGAAGCCACGTTCTCGCAGCGCACGCTCGAAGCCCGTCGCGGCGAGTTGAACCGGGCCATCGAAACCGCGTCGCAGCAGGTGGTGGCGTTGACCGACGAAGACGAGCGCGCCAGAACCGAGCTTGGCCGCTTGTCCGATGCCGCAGCCCAAGCCGGGCTGCAGGATGCATTGGCACTCAAGCTCGAACGCGAAACCGCCCTGGGCGCGGCGCGCAGCCAATACGACGACCTCACGCTGAAGCTGCGCGCCAGCGACGAGCGCCGCTTGCAGCTCGAGCGCGAGCTCGATCCGCTGCGCCAGCGCATCACCGAATTCCAGCTCAAGGAACAGGCCGCACGCTTGGGCGTCGAGCAGTACCAGCAGCTGCTCGACGATGCCGGTGCCGACCTCGAGGCCATTGCCCAGTCGATCGAAACCGACAAGGTGCGCCTCACGGGCCTGCAAAGCGAAATCGACCGCCTGAACCGCGAAGTGGTCGCACTGGGCGCCGTCAATCTGGCCGCGCTCGACGAACTCGCCATCGCCAGCGAGCGCAAGACTTTTCTCGATGCGCAGTCGGCCGACCTGAACGAGGCCATCGGCACGCTCGAAGATGCCATCCGCAAGATCGACGGCGAAACGCGCGAACTTCTTGGCGGCACGTTCAAGATCGTCAACGAGCACTTCAGCCGCATGTTCCCCGAGCTCTTCGGTGGCGGCAATGCGCGGCTCGTGATGACGGGCGACGAAATCCTCGACGCGGGCGTGCAGGTGCTGGCGCAACCGCCCGGCAAGAAGAACCAGACCATTCACCTGCTTTCGGGCGGCGAGAAGGCGCTCACCGCCATCGCGCTGGTGTTCGCGATCTTCCAGCTCAACCCTGCGCCTTTCTGTCTGCTCGACGAGGTCGACGCGCCGCTGGACGACGCCAACACCGAACGCTATGCCAAACTCGTGACCGCCATGAGCCGCGAAACCCAGTTCCTCTTCATCAGCCACAACAAGATCGCCATGGAAATGGCCGAACAGCTGATCGGCGTCACCATGCAGGAGCAGGGCGTCTCGCGCATCGTCGCGGTCGACATGGAAGCGGCCGCCTCCATGGTCGAAGCTGCGTAAGCCGAGCAGCGCATGAGCAATCTCACTCTCGCCCTGGCCATCCTCGGCGGCCTCGTTCTCGCGGCCGTCGTGGCCTACAACACCGTCACCTCGCGCCGCAATGCGCCGCGGCAGCCCGATGCGGCCGGCGGCGATTTTTCGAATGCCGACCGTTCGCCGTCTTCCTTGGCCGACGGTGCGGAGCCGATGCTGCACGTCGACCCGCATCAGACGGCGCCGGGCCATGAACGCCACGAGCCCCTGTTCGATCCCGATCTGCCGGCGCCCGGCGCCAGTCCATTGCCGACCGCCGAACGGCGCGGCGGGCTCGATCCGCTCATCGACGTGATTGCACCGGTCTCGCTGGACGGGCTGGCCTCGGGCGACGCGGCGATTGCGGCCATGCCGTCGACCCGCCGCGCGGGCAGCAAGCCCGTGGCCATCGAAGGCTTGAACGAGCACACCGGCCAGTGGGAGCCGCCTGTGCCGGGCCAGCGCTACAGCGCGTTCCAGGTGGGCGTGCAACTGGCCAACCGCACCGGCGCGCTCAACGAGATCGAGTATTCCGAGTTCGTCGTGAAGGCGCAGGCTTTTGCGGATGCCGTCAACGGCGCGCTCGAATTTCCCGAGATGCTCGACGAAGTGGCGCGCGCCCGCGAACTCGACCAGTTCGCCAGCGCGCACGATGCCCAGCTGGGCTTTGTGCTGCGCGCGCTGCACGCGGCCTGGAGCCCCGGCTACGTGCAGCAGAACGCGGCCCGGCTGGGCTTCGTGGCCGGCATCATTCCGGGCCGCATGGTGCTGCCGACCAGCGAAGCGGGACTGCCGCCGATCCTCGGGCTCTCGTTCGACACCCAGGCGGCGCTGGCCGACGATCCCGCGCAATCGGCCATCCGTGAACTCAGCCTGAGCCTGGACGTGCCGCAGGTCGATCGCGCCGAGCAGCCGTTCAGCCGCATGCGCGAAGCCGCCGCCACGCTGGCGCGCGAGATGGACGGCGTGGTGACCGACAGCGACGGACAGCTGCTGCGCGAAGAAACCATGGATGTGATCGGCGCCGACCTCGAGCAGCTCTACGACACGCTCGAATCGCGCGACCTGGCCGCCGGTTCGCCGCTGGCGCGTCGCCTCTTCAGCTAGTCCGATTTCTTCGGGAGACACCATGACAACGCGCGACGAAGCGGCACGCGAAGCCGCCGCACTGAGCGAACTGCTCCACAAGCACTCCCATCTCTATTACGTGCTCGACGCGCCGGAGCTGCCTGACGCCGAGTACGACAAGCTGTTTCAGCGGCTGCAGGCCATAGAGGCCGAGTTCCCCGATCTCCGCACGCCCGATTCACCCACGCAGCGCGTGGGCGGCAAAGTGCTCGACGGCTTCGTCAAGGTGCGCCACAAGGTGCCGATGCTGTCGATCCGCACCGAGACCGACATCACGCCCGGCGGCGCCAGCGCCTTCGACGCGCGCGTGCGCAAGGAGCTCGGCCTGGCCGAAGACGGGCCGCAAGTCGAGTACGTCTGCGAGCTCAAGTTCGACGGCTTGGCCATGAATCTGCGCTACGAGAACGGCGTGCTGGTGCAGGCCGCCACGCGCGGCGACGGTGAGGTGGGGGAAGAGGTCACGCAGAACATCCGCACGGTGCGCGATATTCCGCTGCGGCTCAAAGGCAAGGCGCCGCCCGTGGTCGAAGTGCGCGGCGAGGTCTACATGAAGCGGGCAGACTTCGACGCACTCAACGAGCGCCAGCGCGAGAAGATCGCGGCCGGCCAGAAGAACGAGAAGGTGTTCGTCAACCCGCGCAATGCAGCGGCCGGCGCGGTGCGCCAACTCGACCCGGCGATTGCCGCGGCGCGCCCGCTGAGCTTTTTTGCCTACGGCCTCGGCGAGGTCACGCCGGCGAGCGAAGGCGGACCCGACTTTCCGACCCAGTTCGATTGGCTGCAGCAGTTCCACGCGTGGGGATTTCCGGTTGCCACGCAAACTGCGCGCGCAAAGGGCGCGATCGAGTTGATCGCTTTCCACGAGAACATCGGTCGCCAGCGCGACGCCTTGCCCTACGACATCGACGGCGTGGTCTACAAGGTCGACAGCATCGAGTTGCAGCGGCAGCTCGGTTTCGTTTCGCGCGAGCCGCGCTGGGCGGTGGCGCACAAGTACCCTGCGCAGGAGCAATTCACCGAGGTGCTCGGCATCGAGGTGCAGGTGGGCCGCACCGGCAAGCTCACGCCGGTGGCCAAGCTTGCGCCGGTGTTTGTCGGCGGCGTCACCGTGACCAACGCCACGCTGCACAACGAAGACGAAGCCCGCCGCAAGGATGTGCGCGTGGGCGACAAGGTCATCGTGCGCCGCGCCGGCGACGTGATTCCCGAAGTGGTCGGCGTGGTGCCCGAGAGCCTGGCCAAGCCCGACACCGAGCGCGGGCCGCTGTTCACCATGCCACGCCAGTGTCCCGTCTGCGGATCGGAAGCGCTGCGCGAAGAAGACGAGGTGGACTACCGCTGCACCGGCGGGCTGTTCTGCGCGGCGCAGCGCAAGGAAGCCATCCTGCACTTTGCAGCGCGGCGCGCGGTCGAAGTCGACGGCCTGGGCGACAAGCTGGTCGAGCAATTGGTCGATGCGAATCTGATCCGCACCTTGCCCGACCTCTACAAGCTCGGCTTCACCACCTTGGCGGGCCTGGACCGCATGGCCGAGAAGTCGGCCAAGAACCTCGTCGATGCGCTCGAAGCGTCGAAGAAAACCACGCTGCCGCGCTTCCTGTTCGGGCTTGGCATCCGGCATGTGGGCGAAAGCACCGCAAAAGACCTGGCCAAGCACTTCGGCAAGCTCGACGCGATCATGGATGCGACCGAAGAGCAACTGCTCGAGGTCAACGACGTCGGCCCCGTGGTCGCGCAAAGCCTGCGCACCTTCTTCGACCAGCCGCACAACCGCGAAGTGGTCGAGCAGTTGCGAGCCTGCGGGCTGACCTGGGAGGAGGGCGAGCCCGCCGCTCGGGCGCCCAAGCCTCTGGCGGGGCTGACCTTCGTGATCACCGGCACCCTTCCTACGCTGAGCAGGGACGAAGCAAAGGACAAACTGGAAGCAGCTGGCGCCAAGGTGGCCGGCTCGGTCAGCAAGAAGACGAGCTACCTGGTTGCGGGCGAGGAAGCCGGCAGCAAGCTCGAGAAGGCGCGCGAGATCGGCGTGAGCGTGATCGACGAGGCGGGTATGCTGGAGATACTCGCCAGCGGAGTGCCGGCTGAAGAGTGAAAACGCAGCGTTCTTACCGCCAGTTACGCCACTTCACACCAGCGCAGTCAACAGGGACTACAAGCTGACGTTGAAGACAGAAGGCTGACAAGGAGTCCCTTATGCAGAAAATTCGTGTTCTCGGTACCTGCGTCGCCATCGGCGGCTTCGCGCTGCTCGGCGGCTGCGTGGCTGTTCCTGGCGACCCCTACTACAGCGGGGGCTACTCTCAGCCGTATTACGACAACCCGGTGGTCGTTCAGCCAGCGCCCGTCTACATCGAGGGCGGCGGCTACTACGAAGGGCGCCGTCCCTACTACGGTGGTCGGCCTTATTACGGTGACCGGCCCTACTACGGGCGGCCGGGTTATCCGGCGGTGCGCCCCGGTTACCCGGTGGCGCCCGTGCGTCCGGGCTGGGGCGGTGGGCGGCCATCAGGTGGCGGCGCGATCGTGCCGCCGACCGGGAACACGGGCGTGTCGCCCTTGCCGCAGTACCGCACGCCGCCACCGACCGCTCGCCAACGGCTCTACACGTCGCCCGACTCCAAGTCACCCTCGCAAACGCCTCCCTGATCGCTGGTGATCGCGGTGTGGGCCGGAGGCGAACAGCACCACTCGGCTGTCGCGATAATCCCGCCATGGCCATTCGCGAAATCCTGAAAATGGGCGACCCCCGGTTGCTGCGCATCGCGCAGCCGGTGGCCGCCTTTGACACCGACGAACTGCACCTGCTGGTGCGCGACATGTTCGAGACGATGCTTGCGGTCAACGGGGCCGGTCTGGCCGCGCCGCAGATCGGCGTCGACCAGCAGCTCGTCATCTTCGGCACCGATGCCGTCAACCCCCGCTACCCCGACGCGCCGCCCGTGCCGCGCACCGTGCTGCTGAATCCCGTCATCACCCCGATCGGCGACGAGGAAGAAGAGGGTTGGGAAGGGTGCCTGTCGGTGCCGGGACTGCGCGGCGTGGTGCCGCGCTTCTCTAGCATCCGCTATACCGGCTTCGACCCGTACGGCGACCCGATCGACCGCACGGCGAGCGGCTTTCATGCGCGCGTGGTGCAGCACGAAGTCGATCACCTGCTGGGCAAGCTTTACCCGATGCGGGTGCGCGATTTCTCACGCTTCGGCTACACCGACGTCCTGTTTCCAGGGCTCGATGCCAACGACGACGACTGAAAAGTAAGAACGGCCGGTTCGTCACCGGCCGCATGCTTTCTTCAGTTGTATTTGCCGCCGAGGCCGAAGCGGCCGCCGCCGAAGAGCGCGATTGCAATCGCCGAGAACAGGAACATGCCCTGCAGTTCCAGCGCCCAGCCGCCTTGGCCATTGAGCCCGCCCAGATCTTTCTGGTGCACGAGCCAGATCGCCACCACCATGTTGAGCGCAACGATCAGCGCGGCCGGACGCGTGAGCAGCCCGACGATCAGCAGCACGGGAGCGAGGATCTCGCCGACGTAGACCAGGTATGCCATGGCGGCCGGCAAGCCATGGGATGCCAACATGCCGCCGATGCCATCGACCCCCTTGCCGACCTTCGCGATGCCGTGCAAAAGGATGAGGATGCCGAGCGCAACGCGCAGAACGAGCTTGCCGGTGTCATCGGATTTGGTCATGAACAGATTCCTGGTGAAAGTGATTGAAGGGCCATATGTTAGTGAATGTGCCGTGGACAAGAAAAGCCCGGACCTGGGCCGATCAGGCATATGCATTCCACCGTCCGTTCTTTGGCAGAGTGGCGCGCCGCCCCGTACACTGCCTTTTGCTTGTTGTTGAGGAGAACACACCAATGAAGAACCGATTCCGCCCCGCGCTGGCCGTTGCCGCATCCGTTGTCGCTTTTGCGGCCGCCGCTCCGGCCATCGCCGGCAAAACGCTGGATGCCGTCAAGCAGCGCGGCACCGTGAAATGCGGCGTGACGAACGGCGTGGCCGGCTTTTCCGCACCCGATACGCAGGGCAACTGGTCGGGCCTGGACGTCGACACCTGCCGCGCCATTGCGGCCGCCGTGCTGGGCGACGCGAAAAAAGTCGACTTCGTGCCGCTCAATTCGCAGCAGCGTTTCTCGGCCCTGCAGGCCGGCGAAATCGACATCCTCGCGCGCAACACCACCTGGACGCTGACGCGCGACGCCTCGCTGGGCTTCAACTTCACCACCATCACCTACTACGACGGCCAAGGTTTCCTGGTGCCGAAGAAGCTCAAGGTGACGAGCGCCAAGCAGCTCAAGAACGCGACCATCTGCACGCAGTCGGGCACCACCAACGAAAAGAACGTGTCCGACTACTTCCGTGCGCAGAACATTCCGGTCAAGACGGTGGTGTTCGAAAGCTTCGAAGCCTCGTTCAAGGCCTTCTTCTCGGGCCGGTGCCAGGCTTTCACCACCGACGCTTCGGCGCTTGCGGGCCTGCGCAACAAGGAAGCACCCAACCCAGACGACTACGTCATCCTGCCCGAGTTGATCTCCAAGGAGCCGCTCGCACCGCTGGTGCGCCGCGGCGACGACGAATGGTTTGCCATTGCCAAGTGGGTGCCCAATGCGCTCATCGAGGCCGAGGAGTTCGGTGTCACCCAAGCCAACGCTGACGAGCTCAAGGCCAACAGCAAGGACCCGGCGCAACAGCGCCTGGTCGGCACCGGCGAAGACCTGGGCAAGCTGCTGGGCCTCGACAAGGAGTGGTCGTTCCGCGCCATCAAGGCCGTGGGCAACTACGGCGAGATGTTCGAGCGCAACGTCGGGCCGAAATCGGTGCTCAAGCTGCCGCGCGGCTCGAACAACCTCTGGAACAAGGGCGGCCTGATCTACGCACCACCGGTTCGATGAGCCGGGAAGCCTCGCGCCGCGGCGCCTGGCTGGCCTGGGTCGTCCAGGCGCTGCTGGTGCTGGCCGTTCTGGCCGGCGCCGCCTGGGTGGTGAACCATGCGCTCGAAGTCCTGCGCTCACGCGGCGTTCGGTCGGGCTTCGACTTTCTGACCGAGCCCGCGGGCTTCTCCATCAGCGAAGGCTGGATCGATTTCGACGCCAGCCAGCCGTTCTGGCGCGCCTTCCTCGCGGGCTTGGTCAACACGGTGCGCGCCTCGGTGCCCGCCGCCATCTTCTCGGTCGTGCTCGGCACCCTGATCGGCATTGGCCGGCTCGCGCCGCATGTGCTGCTGCGCGGCATCTGCACGGCGTATGTCGAATTGCTGCGTAACGTGCCGCTGCTCGTGCAGTTGTTGATGCTGGCCTTTGCCATTGCCAACCTGCTGCCCGATCCGACCGAACCCGTGCGGCTGCTGCCGGGCGTGTGGCTCAGCAAGGGCGGGCTGAGCGTGCCCTGGCCGGTTTCGGTTGAGGGCGGCTGGTGGCCCACGCACTTCGAATGGCCCGAGAAGGGCGACTTCGGCGTGAGCGGCGGCGCGGCGCTGAGCCCCGAGTACGTGACCATCGTCGCGGGCCTGTCTTTCTATTCGGCGGCGTTCGTCGCCGAGATCGTGCGGGCCGGCATCCTCTCGGTGTCACAGGGGCAGGTGCTGGCCGGGCAGGCGCTGGGGTTGACCTCGGTACAGCAATTGCGCATCGTGATCCTGCCGCAGGCGCTGCGGGTGATCGTGCCTTCGCTCACCAACCAGTTGCTGAGCCTCGTCAAGAATTCATCGCTCGCGGTGGCCGTGGGCTACCCGGAACTGGTGTCGGTGGCCAACACCACCATCGGCTCGAACGGCCGCGCCTTCGAATGCATCGCGATCATCATGGCGGTGTACCTGCTGCTGTCGCTCTTGATCTCCTTCGGCATGAACCGCTACAACGCGCGCGTTGCGCTCCGGGGGTGGCGATGAGAAACGTCGCCCAAGGGCCCATTGCGTGGCGCAGCGAACTCTGGGGTTCGCCGCTGCGGGTGCTTGCCACGGTACTGTTGCTCGTGCTGCTCGCGTGGGGCGGTTTCCATGTTGTCGACTGGGGCGTGCTGCATGCGGTGTTCCGGCCCGATGCCGAAGCCTGCCGCGCGGTGCAGCACGGCGCCTGCTGGGGCGTGGTGGCCGAGAAGTGGCGGCCGATGCTGTTCGGCCGCTTCCCCTATGAAGAGCAATGGCGTCCGGCCATTGCGGTGGTCGTGCTGTCTGCCGTCACGGTGCTGAGCGCCTGGCCGCGCAGCTGGCGCTGGTGGCTGGTGCCGCTCTGGATCGCGGCGCTGCTGTTGTTCGTGCTGCTGATGCGCGGCGGCGTCGCCGGGCTCAGCCATGTGCCGACCAGCCGCTGGGGCGGCTTGCCGCTCACCATCGGCTTGGCGGTGGTGGGCCTGGCGCTGGCGTTTCCGCTCGCGCTGCTGCTCGCACTCGGCCGCCGCTCGGGCTGGCCGGTGGTCCGCACGCTCAGCGCAAGCTACATCGAACTGGTGCGCGGCGTGCCGCTGATCTCGGTGCTGTTCATGGCCTCTTTCCTGCTGCCGCTGCTGTGGCCGGCGGGCTGGCAACCCGACGTGCTGGTGCGCGTGCTCGCGGGACTCGCGTTGTTCGTTGCGGCGTACCTGGCCGAGATCATCCGCGGCGGCCTGCAGGCCGTTCCGCGCGGGCAGACCGAGGTGGCGATGGCGCTGGGCTTCGGGCGCTGGCCCGTGCAGCGCGACATCGTGCTGCCGCAGGCGTTGCGGCTCGTGGTGCCGGCGCTGACCAACAGCGTGGTCGGTACGCTCAAGGACACTTCGCTGGTCACGGTGGTCGGGCTGTTCGAGTTGACGGGCGCTCTGGGCCTGGCGCTAGGCGGCGATCCGACCTGGCGGCCGTTCTATCTCGAGGGCTACCTCTTCATCGCGGCGGTGTACTGGGTGCTGTGCTTCGGGCTCTCGCGCTACAGCGTGTGGCTGGAGCGGCGGCTGGGAGAGGGTGCACGCTGAATCGGCCGCCCCCCGGTTTCGATCAGCTCGCCGTCAGCGCCTTGTCCACCAGCTGCTGCGCCTCTTCGAGGATGCGCCCCAGGTGCTCCGCACCCTTGAAGCTCTCGCCGTAGATCTTGTAGATGTTCTCGGTGCCCGAGGGCCGTGCGGCGAACCAGCCGTTGGTGGTGACGACCTTCACACCGCCGATGGCTGCGCCGTTTCCCGGTGCATGGCTCAGCACGGCCTCGATCTTGTCGCCCGCCAGTTCGGTCGAGCTGACCTGCTGCGGCGACAGGTTCGACAGCTTCTTCTTCTGCTCGACTGTTGCTGCCGCATCCACGCGGTCGGACACCGGCAGTCCCAGCGCCTGCGTCAATTCCGCATAGCGCTCGCCCGGGTCGCGCCCGGTGCGTGCGGCGATCTCGGCCGAGAGCAGCGCGGGCACCATGCCGTCCTTGTCCGTGGTCCATGCCGAGCCGTCCAGCCGCAGGAAGGCCGCGCCTGCGCTTTCTTCGCCGCCGAAGCCGAGCGATCCGTCGACGAGGCCATCGACAAACCACTTGAAGCCCACCGGCACCTCGTACAGCTTGCGGCTGAGCTGGGCCGTGACGCGGTCGATCATCTGGCTGCTCACCACTGTCTTGCCCACGGCCGCCTGCGCCGGCCATTGCGGCCGGTGCGTGTAGAGGTAGTCGATCATCACCGCGAGGTAGCTGTTCGGCTGCATCAGGCCCGAACTGCGTGCGACCACGCCATGGCGGTCGTGGTCGGTGTCGCAGGCAAAGGCGATGCCGAAGCGGTCTCTCAGCGCGATCAGCTGGTGCATCGCGTCGGGCGACGACGGGTCCATGCGGATGCGGCCGTCCCAGTCGAGAGACATGAAGCGGAAGGTCGGGTCGACCTCCTGGTTCAGCACGGTGAGGCGCTTGAGCTTGTACCGCTCGGCGATGGCTGGCCAGTAGTGCACGCCGGCGCCACCCAACGGGTCGACACCGAGGTCGATCTCCACGCCGCGGATGGCATCCATGTCGAGGACTTGGGCCAGATCTTCGATGTAGGTGTTGAGGTAGTCGTGCCGGTGCGTGGTCGAAGCGCGCAGCGCCTGCGCGAGCGGCATGCGCTTCACGCCTTCGAGCCCGTTTGCCAGCATCTTGTTGGCCGCAGCCTCGACCGCGGAGGTGATGTCGGTGCCCGCCGGGCCGCCGTTGGGCGGGTTGTACTTGAAGCCGCCGCTTTCGGGCGGATTGTGCGAAGGCGTGATCACGATGCCGTCGGCCAGCCCCGTGGTGCGGCCGCGGTTGTAGACCAGGATGGCATGCGAGACGGCAGGCGTCGGCGTGTACTCGTCGTCCTTCGACAGCATCAGCTCGACGCCGTTGGCGGCCAGCACTTCGACCGCGCTGTTGAATGCGGGCGTGGAGAGCGCATGCGTATCGATGCCCAGGAAGAGCGGACCGTCGATGCCTTTTTGCTTGCGGTAGTCGGCAATCGCTTGGCTGATGGCCAGCACATGCCATTCGTTGAACGCGTCGTCGAACGAGGAGCCGCGGTGCCCCGATGTTCCGAAGGCCACGCGCTGGGCGGGCACCGACGGATCGGGCCGGCCCGTGTAGTAGGCCGAGATGAGGCGCGGGACGTTGACGAGGAGGTCCAGCGGTGCGGGCTGGCCCGCGAGAGGATGGGTCTTTTGGCTCATGTCGAGTGTTGCCGATCGAGTTGAATCAAGTCGGCAACATCATGCCGCAGGATGCGCCTGCGAACGAAACAAGCGGAAAGCGCCTCAGGAGGCCAGAGCGTCCATCAGTTCGGTCTCGATGGCCAGCTGCGTCTTCTGCCCTTGCAGCTCAGGGCCGCTGATCAGGAACGTGTCTTCCACGCGCTCGCCCAGGGTCGTGACCTTGGCGAGTTGCAGATTCAGGTGATGCCGTGCGAGCACGCGTGCTACCGAATACAGCAGCCCCGCACGGTCGCTGGCCGAGATGTTGAGCAGCCAGCGCTGCGCCTTGTCGTCGGGCAACAGGCTGATGCGCGGCTTGATCGGGAAGCTGCGCACGCGGCGCGACACCCGTCCCACGCTGGGTGGAGGCAGAGGGCCGGCTTCGGTCAGCGTTTGTCCAAGGCCGGACTCGACCATGCTGATGAGATCGCGGTAGTGGTCGGGCAGGAAAGTAGTTACAACCTGGAAGGTGTCGAGCCCGTAGCCGTTGCTCGTGGTGTGTACTTTTGCGTCAAGGATGCTGAACGACGACTGGTCGAAATAGCCGCAGATGCGCGCGAACAGGTCGGGCTGGTCCGGCGTGTAGACCACCACCTGCAGCCCTTCGCCCACCGGCGAAAGACGCGCCCGCACGATGGGCGGCGCCTTGGGGTCGACGGGTACGTTGGATGGCGGCACGAAGCGCGAGAGCTGCTTGGCATGCCACGCGATCTCGGCCGCGTCGTGGCGCATGAAGTAGCCGACATCGAGCGTGTCCCACAGCGCCTTGTGCGCTTCGAAGCGCTGCGCGTGCAACGCGAGCTGCACCAGTGCCTCGCGCTTGCGCGATTCGACCTCGGCGTCCGGGTCGGGCATGCGGCCACCGAGCGCGCGCAGGGTGTAGCGGTACAGGTCTTCGAGCAGCTTGCCCTTCCAGGCATTCCAGACGCGCGGCGAGGTGCCGCGGATGTCGGCGATGGTCAGCAGATAAAGGGCGGTGAGGTAGCGCTCGTTGCCCACGCGCTTGGCGAAGGCGCCGATCACCTCGGGATCGCTCAGGTCTTGCTTTTGCGCCACCTGGCTCATCACCAGGTGTTCGGCCACGAGGAATTCGATCAGCTTGGAGTCTTCGCGCGCGATGCCGTGCTGCTTGCAGAAGCGCTGCACGTCGCGTGCGCCGAGCGTGGAGTGGTCGCCGCCGCGGCCTTTGGCAATGTCGTGGAACAGCGCCGCCACGTAGAGAATCCAGGGCTTGTCCCAGCCGGCCGCAAGCTGCGAGCAGAACGGGTATTCATGCGCATGCTCGGCGATGAAGAAGCGCCGCACGTTGCGCAGCACCATCAAGATGTGCTGGTCCACCGTGTACACGTGGAACAGATCGTGCTGCATCTGGCCCACGATGCTGCGGAACACCCGCAGGTAGCGCCCCAGCACCGAGGTCTGGTTCATCAGCCGGAAGGCATGCGTGATGCCGTAGGGCTGCAGCAGGATGCGCATGAAGGTCTCGTGATTGACCGGATCGTTGCGGAACTTGCTGTCCATCACGTGGCGCGCGTTGTAGAGCGCGCGCAGCGTGCGCGCCGACAGGCCCTTCACGCCGATGGTCTTCTGGTAGAGCAGGAAGGTCTCGAGAATGGCGTGCGGCTCGCGCTCGTAGAGGTCGTCGCTCGCAATCTCGATCAGCCCCGCGCGCTCGTAGAAGCGCTCGTTGACGGGCGTGTGTTGCTCGTCCATCGGCTGCAGGCGCTCCGCGATGTTGAGCAGCAAGATCTGATTCAACTGGGACACCGCCTTGGCCGCCCAGTAGTAGCGCCGCATCAGCGCCTCGCTCGACTTGCGCTGGGACTCGCTCTCGTAGCCGAAGCTCGCGGCCACGGCGGTCTGCAGGTCGAACACCAGGCGGTCTTCGCGCCGGTTGGCAATCACGTGCAGCCGCGCGCGGATCAGCGAGAGCAGGGCCTCGTTGCGCTTGATCTGCTGCGCCTCGAAAGAAGTGGCCAGGCCGTTCTTGGCAAGGTCGTCCCAGCGGCTGCCGAATCCGGCCGCCTTGGTCATCCAGAGAATGGTCTGCAGGTCGCGCAGGCCGCCCGGCGACTCCTTGCAATTGGGTTCGAGCGCGTAGGGGGTGTTGTCGTACTTCTGGTGGCGGTGCCGCATTTCCTGCGACTTGGCCATGAAGAAAGCCTGCGGATCGATGGCCCGGGCAAAGCGGCGGCGAAAAGCCACGAAGAGCTTCTTGTTGCCGGTGATCAACCGCGATTCGAGCAGCGATGTCTGGACGGTCACGTCCTTCTCGGCTTCGGCCAGGCACTCCTCGACCGTGCGCACGCTGGAGCCGATTTCAAGGCCCGCGTCCCAGCAGTGGCCGATGAAGGCCTCGATGCGAGCCGGGTCGATTTCGCTGGCGTGGCCTTCGGGCGGCAGCAGCAACAGCACGTCGACGTCGGAATACGGAAACAGCTCGCCGCGGCCGAAGCCGCCCACGGCCGCCAGCGCGAGCGAATCGCCGAAATCGGCTTCGCGCCACAGCGCGCACAGCGTCTGGTCGGCCAGCGCCGACAGCTGGCGCAGCACCGTGTGCACGCTGCGCGTGGGCGCGCGTGCAAGCCGCAGGGTGTCGAACAGCGCGAGCTTCTTTGCGCGATAGGCTTCGCGCAGCGTGGCGACATCGATCTTGGCGGGTTCGATCACGGCTTTGTCCGGGGCCGTGCGCCGCTCGCGCGGCTCACGTTTTCGTGGAGGTGACGAACGAGGGCAGGGGCGGGCTGCCTTCCGACAGCGTGAGCACTTCGTAGCCCGTTTCGGTGACCAGCACCGTGTGCTCCCATTGCGCCGAGAGCGAATGGTCGCGGGTGACGATGGTCCAGCCGTCGTACTGGCCGCCCTTGAAGTCTTCCTTCACCTCGCGCTTGCCGGCGTTGATCATCGGCTCGATGGTGAAGATCATGCCGGGCTTGAGTTCTTCCAGCGTGCCCGGGCGGCCGTAGTGCAGCACCTGCGGTTCTTCGTGAAAGCGCTGGCCCACGCCATGGCCGCAAAACTCGCGCACGATCGAATAGCCCTGGCCCTCGGCGAATTTCTGGATGGCATGGCCGATGTCGCCCAGGTGGGCCCCCGGGCGCACCTGCAGAATGCCGTGCCACATGGCTTCGAAGGTGACGCTGCACAGGCGCTTGGCCGCAATGGAGGCATCGCCGATGATGTACATGCGGCTGTTGTCGCCGAACCAGCCGTCTTTGACGACGGTCACGTCGACGTTCATGATGTCGCCCTTTTTCAAGGGCTTGTCATTGGGAATGCCGTGGCAGACCACGTGGTTCACCGAGGTGCAGAGCGACTTCGGAAAGGGCACGCTGCTGGCGCCCATGTAGCCCACGGTGGCCGAGGTGGTGCCCTGCTTGACCATGTACTCGGCGGCCAGCCGGTCGACGTCGTTCGTGGTGATGCCCGGCTTGATGAAGGGCGTGAGGTAGTCCAGCACCTCGGAGGCCAGACGGCAGGCGACGCGCATGGCTTCGATGCCTGCCGCGTCTTTGTAGGTAATGCTCATCCCGGAATTATCCCATCCAGCAGATGAACCTGCCCCGGTGCGGCGCACTTCGTGTCCCTGCCGCCTCCTTGTGGAATGGCGAACTCGGGGCGGCCCTGCATTGGCCTAAAATTCCGGGTTAACGCGGATGGCCCCAGTCAGCGACCATCCGCCCTCGATTTCTTGATTTCCAACGCGGCCCCCGAGGCCCATCGACCGTGACGCAGCCTGCATCTCAAGCCCTTCCCGTCGTAACCTTTTTCGAGGGCGGCAGCGCGCTCAGCGACTTCCGCGCGCGGCAGCTGCTGCCCAAGCTGCAGGCCATCGAGCCGCGCATCGAGGGCATCGCCGCGCGTTTCGTGCACCTGGTGGTCACCGACGCAGCCCTGAGCCCGGCCGACCACGAGCGTTTTGCCGCCTTGCTGACCTATGGCGAGCCCTTCGAGGCACTGGCCAAGGGGGGCGCCTCGGTGGTCGTCACACCCCGCCTGGGCACCGTGTCGCCCTGGGCTTCCAAGGCGACCGACATCGCCCACAACTGCGGCTTGGCGCTGCGCCGGGTCGAGCGCGTCACGCAATACCACCTGAAGCTCAAGGCCCCGCTGATCGGCAAGGCGCCCGTGCTCGAAGGTGACACGCTCGCCGCCGTGGCCGGCCCGCTGCACGACCGCATGACCGAATCGGTGCTGGCCACCGTCGAGCAGGCGGCCAGCCTGTTCAGCGAACTGCCGGCCCAGGCGATGGCGCAGGTCGACGTGCAGGCCGGCGGCCGCGAGGCGCTGGTGGCCGCCAACACCGGCTTCGGCCTGGCGCTGGCCGAGGACGAGATCGACTACCTGGTCGAGGCCTTCACCCGCCTGGGCCGCAACCCCAGCGACGTCGAACTCATGATGTTCGCGCAGGCCAACAGCGAGCACTGCCGCCACAAGATCTTCAACGCCCAGTTCACCATCGACGGCAAGGCGCAGCCCCAAAGCCTGTTCTCGATGATTCGCCACACTGAGAAGCAGAACCCGCAGCACACGGTCATCGCCTACGCGGACAACGCCTCGGTGATGGAAGGCGCGACCATCGAGCGCTTCGTCGCGGCCTCGGATTCGCAGAGCTATCAAAAAGATAGCGCCCTGAGCCACGTGCTGATGAAGGTGGAGACGCACAACCACCCGACCGCCATTTCGCCGTTCCCCGGCGCCTCGACCGGCGCGGGCGGCGAGATCCGCGACGAAGGCGCCACCGGCCGCGGCTCCAAGCCCAAGGCGGGCCTGACGGGCTTCACCGTCTCCAAGCTCTGGCCGGAAGAGGGCCACTACGGCAAGCCCGAGCACATCGCGAGCCCGCTGCAGATCATGACCGAGGGCCCGCTGGGCGGCGCTGCGTTCAACAACGAATTCGGCCGGCCCAACCTGCTGGGCTATTTCCGCGAATACGAGCAAACCGTATCGAGCGACCTCGACACCGTGCAGCGCGGCTACCACAAGCCCATCATGATCGCGGGCGGCCTCGGCAGCATCGACGCCACCCAGACCAAGAAAATCCTTTTCCCGGCCGGCTCGCTGCTGATTCAGCTCGGCGGCCCCGGCATGCGCATCGGCATGGGCGGCAGCGCCGCGAGTTCGATGGCGACCGGTGCGAACGCGGCCGAACTCGACTTCGACTCGGTGCAGCGCGGCAACCCCGAGATCGAACGCCGGGCGCAGGAGGTCATCAACCACTGCTGGCAGCAGGGCGCGGCCAACCCGATCCTCGCGATCCACGACGTGGGCGCGGGCGGGCTGAGCAATGCCTTCCCCGAACTGACCAACGACGCCGGCCGTGGCGCGCGCTTCGACCTGCGCGCCGTGCCGCTCGAAGAGTCGGGCATGGCGCCGAAGGAAATCTGGTGCAACGAAAGCCAGGAGCGCTATGTGCTGGCGATCGCGCCGGAATCGCTCGAACAGTTCAAGGCCTTCTGCGAGCGCGAGCGCTGCCCGTTCTCGGTGGTGGGCGTGGCGACCGAAGAGCGCCAGCTGCTGGTGGCCGACGAAGGCGCGGCCGTGCAGCCGGTCGACATGCCGATGGACGTGCTGCTCGGCAAGCCGCCCAAGATGCACCGCGACGTGAAGACCGTCGCGCGCAGCTTCAAGCCGCTCGACCTTACCGGCGTCGATTTGCAGAAGGCCGCCATCGAGGTGCTCGCGCACCCGACCGTGGCGTCCAAGCGCTTCCTGATCACCATCGGCGACCGCACCGTGGGCGGCCTGAGCCACCGCGACCAGATGGTCGGCCCGTGGCAGGTGCCGGTGGCCGATTGCGCTGTCACGCTGGCCGACTACAAGGGCTTCGCCGGTGAAGCCATGAGCATGGGCGAGCGCACGCCGCTTGCCGCGCTCGACGCACCGGCCTCGGGCCGCATGGCCGTGGCCGAGGCCATCACCAATCTGCTGGCCGCACCGATCGAACTCTCGCGCGTGAAGCTCTCGGCCAACTGGATGGCCGCTTGCGGCGAGCCCGGCGAAGACGCTGCGCTGTACGAAACCGTGAAGGCCGTGGGCCTGGAGCTGTGCCCGGCGCTGGGCGTGTCGATCCCGGTCGGGAAGGATTCGCTGTCGATGCGCACCCAGTGGAAAGACGGTGGCGAAGCCAAGAAGGTCACGTCGCCCGTCAGCCTGATCGTCACTGCTTTCGCTTCGCTCGCCGATGTGCGCGGCACGCTCACGCCGCAGCTCGATGCAGAAGAACCCGACACCACGCTCGTGCTCGTCGACCTGGGCCACAGCCAGCACCGCATGGCCGGCAGCATCCTGGCGCAGACGCTCAACCAGAGCGGTGATACGGTGCCCGACCTCGACGACCCGGCGCAGCTCGTGGCGCTGGTCCATGCCGTGAACGCGCTGCGCGCCGACGGCAAGATCCTCGCGATGCACGACCGCAGTGACGGCGGCCTGTTCGCCACCGCCTGCGAAATGGCCTTTGCTGGCCATGTCGGCGTGGCGCTCAATGTCGATATGCTGGTCACCGAAGGCGACGGCATCTCCGACAGCCGCATGGAAACGGGCGACGCCAAGAATTGGGCGCAGCAGGTCAGCGCGCGGCGCGAGGAGCTCACGCTCAAGGCGCTGTTCAACGAAGAGCTCGGCATGGTGCTGCAGGTGCGCACGGCCGAGCGCAACGAGGTGATGCAGGTGCTGCGCGCCCACGGCCTCAGCGCACACAGCCATTTCGTCGGCAAGACGCGGCCCGCAAGCTCGACCATGGATGCCGGCAAGGGCAAACTCGAAGTCTGGCGCGATGCCAAGTCGGTGTTCAGCGCAAGCTTGCACGACCTGCACCAGGTGTGGGACTCGGTCAGCTGGAAGATCGCCCGCGAGCGCGACAACCCGGCCTGCGCCGATGCCGAGCACGCTGCGGCCGGTGAACCTTCAGACCCCGGCATGCACGTATTTCTCCCTCTCCCTCCGGGAGAGGGCAGGGGTGAGGGCCGCAGCCTCAACGCCCCCGCCATCCTTCAGAACCGCCCCAAGGTCGCCATCCTGCGCGAACAAGGCGTCAACTCGCACGTCGAGATGGCCTACGCTTTTACCGAAGCCGGCTTCGAGGCCTACGACGTCCATATGACCGACCTGCAGACGGGCAGGGCGGACCTCGCCAACTTCAAGGGCGTGGTCGCCTGCGGCGGCTTCAGCTACGGCGACACACTGGGCGCCGGCATCGGCTGGGCGCGCAGCATCACCTTCAACCCGAAGCTCGCCGAGCAGTTCAAGGCCTTCTTCGGCCGCCAGGACACCTTCGGCCTGGGCGTATGCAACGGCTGCCAGATGTTCGCCGAACTGGCCGACATCGTTCCGGGTGCCGAGGCCTGGCCGCGTTTCACCACCAACCAGAGCGAACGTTTCGAGGCGCGCCTGTCGATGGTCGAAGTGCTCGAATCGCCAAGCCTCTTCTTTGCGGGCATGGCCGGCAGCCGCCTGCCGATCGCGGTGGCGCACGGGGAGGGGTATGCCAACTTCAAGCACCGCGGCGACGCGGCCAAGGCCATCGCGGCAATGCGCTTCGTCGACAACCACGGCAGGGCCACTGAGCAGTACCCGTTCAATCCGAACGGCAGTGCCGGCGGCCTGACCTCGGTGACCACGCCCGACGGCCGCTTCACCGCCGTGATGCCGCACCCCGAGCGCGTGTTCCGCAACATCCAGATGAGCTGGACGCCGGGCGACAAGAGCGAGCTGAGCCCATGGATGCAGATCTGGCGCAACGCCCGCCGCTGGGTGGGTTGATCATCGCCTGAAGGCTGTTGCGGCAGCCCCATAAAAAAACGGCCCGCGGGCCGTTTTTTTGTGGAGAGAAGAAAGCCTGGGGCTTACTCGACCTTTGCCTTCGCGCGCAGTTCTTCCTGGTACTTCTGCAGGCGCTGCTGCTGCAGCTGCTGCGTGATCTGCGGCTGCACTTCTTCCAGCTTCGGCAGTTGCGCCTGGCGGATGTCGTCGACGCGGATGATGTGATAGCCGAACTGCGTCTTGATCGGCGCAGGGGTCGTTTCGCCCTTCTTGAGCTTGATCATCGCTTCCGAGAACTCGGGCACGAAGCTCGCGGGGTTGGCCCAGTCGAGGTCGCCGCCGTTGGCGCCCGAACCCGGGTCCTTGCTCTGCTTCTTGGCGATGTCTTCGAACTTGGCGCCCTTCTTCAGGTCGGCCATGATCTTCTTGGCCTGGTCTTCGGTCTCGACCAGGATGTGGCGGGCCTTGTATTCCTTGCCGCCGTTGGCCGCCACGAACTTGTCGTATTCGGCCTTCACGTCCGCGTCCGAGACCGGGCTGGTCTTGCGGTAGTTCTCGAACAGCGCGCGAATCAGGATGGCCTGACGGGCGAGTTCGAGCTGGTTCCTGTAGTCGTCGGTGGCGTCGAGGCCCTGCTTCTGCGCTTCCTGCATGAACACTTCGCGCGCAACGATTTCTTCGCGCAGCTGGCCCTGCATTTCCGGTGTGACCGGGCGGCCGGCCGCGGTCAGCTGCTGGGCCAGCACGTCCATGCGCGCCTTGGGCACGGGCTTGCCGTTGACGATGGCCGCGTTCTGTGCCACGGCCGCCAGGGGAATCGCACCGAGCAGCGCTGCGGCCGCAACGGCCTGCAAGAGTTGTTTTTTCATGGAATGAATATCAGGCTGAAGGGAAATGCGCGTGTAGGAAAAGCGCGTGGGAAAAAGCGGAAAAGGCGAAAGAACGAAGAGAAATCGGGAGGGGCGGCGCCGCCGCGGCGAAAGCGGCGTGGCATTTGATCGGTCGGTTCACCGATCGAACGACTCAGAGCACCTCGATGGCAATGGCGTGCAGACCCTGGGCGATAAAAACCTGGAGGGCATCATACACAAGCCGATGGCGCGCCACGCGGGGCTTCCCGTCGAAGAGCGGGGAAGCAATGCGAACCCGGAAATGGGTGCCGTAGCCCTCCGCATTGGCGCCTGCATGGCCCGCGTGGGCGCTGCTCTCGTCGATCACCTCGAGGGTGGTGGGCTGCAGCGTCTGGCGCAGCGTCTCCTCGAGGGCGCGCGCCGTGGGCGGGGGGTGTGCGGTCGCGGTGCTCATCATGCAGCGGGCTTGTCGTCGCTCTTGAGGTGCGGCGAGATGTACAGGCCCTGCGCCACCAGGAAGACGATCGGGAACACATAGCCCCACAGCTTGAAGTTGACCCAGGCCTCGGTGGTGAAGTACGCCGCCACGTAGCCGTTGATGAGCGCCATGAACAGGCAATAGCCGATCCACGCCACATTGAGGCGGCCCCAGATGCGGTCAGGCAGTTGGAGTTGCGAGCCGAGCAGCATCTTGAGAAAGTTCTTCTTCAGCGCCCAGAGCGCCACCGCCAGCGCAATGGCCATGGCACCGTAGAGAACCGTCGGCTTCCATTTGATGAAGCGGTCGTCATGCAGCACCAGCGTGAGCGTGCCGAACAGCAGGATCAGCACCAGCGTGGCCTTTTGCATGGCCTGCAGCTTGCGCTCCAGCGCATACGTGATGCCCATCTGCACCACGGTGGCGCCCATGAGCACGGCCGTTGCGGTGTAGATGTCGCCCAGCTTGTAGGCGCCGAAGAACAGCAGGATCGGGAAAAAATCGAGAAGCAGTTTCATGCGCTGTAGGGAGCCGGTTGGTGGTTATTTCTTCTGGAAGTCGAGCGAGGCCGAGTTCATGCAATAGCGCAGACCGGTTTCGGTGGGGCCGTCGGGGAACACGTGCCCCAGGTGCGCGCCGCAATTGGCGCAGACGTTTTCGGTACGCACCATGCCGTGCGAACGGTCGACGATGTTCCTGATGGCGCCCGGCACGGCTTCTTCCGAGAAGCTGGGCCAGCCGCAGCCCGCGTCGAACTTGGTGGAGGCCTCGAACAGCTTGGCGCCGCAGCAGATGCAATGGTAGGTGCCGTCCTCCCAGTGCGCCTCGTACTTTCCGGTGAAAGGGCGCTCGGTGGCTGCATGCCGCGTCACCTCGAAGGCGGCAGGTTCGGCGCCTTTTTCAGCGAGCAGGGCTTTCCATTCGGCATCGGTTTTCTGTACGGGAGTGGTCATGATGAGCAGCTGATTTCGATCGTGGAGGCCCAGTCGGGCGGGAAGCCGGCATAGGCGTCGGCACCGGGATGTTCTTCAAATGGGGTCTCGAGCAGGGTCAGCAAGGTTGCCACACCCGAGAAGTCCTTCTGCGCAGCCGCTTCGATGGCTTGCTGCCCCAGGTGGTTCCGCAACACGAACTTGGGGTTGGATCCGAGCATCGAATCGGCAGCTTCCTGCCGAGGGGTTTGCGCGTGCCGCTCCGAAAATAATAGCAGCCATGCATCGAAGCCCGCGCGGTCCAGGAACAGGTCGCGCACCGGCTCGGCGTTGCCGTCCGCCACGTGCTGCGAAAGGCGGCGCCAGAAGATCGTGTAGTCGACCTTTTCCGCGGCCAGCAGCTTGAGCACGCCCTCGATGAGCGCGCGGTCGCCGTCGGCCGAATCGAGCAGTCCGAGCTTGGCCCGCATGCGGCCCTCGAATTCGCGCGGAAACACCGTCTTGTAAGACTCCAGCGCGGCCACCGCGATTTCCTGGTCGCCGATCAGCGGCAGCAGCGCCTGCGCCAGGCAGAACAGGTTCCAGTAGGCCACGTTGGGCTGCTGGTTGAAGGCGTAGCGCCCGCTGGTGTCGCTGTGGTTGCAGATGTGCCGCGGATCGAAGGCGTCCAGGAACTGGAACGGCCCGTAGTCGATCGTGAGCCCGAGGATGCTCATGTTGTCGGTGTTCATCACGCCATGGCAGAAGCCCACGGCCTGCCACTGCGCGAGCAGGGCGGCCGTGCGTTCGCTCACGGCCTCGAGGAACGCCGCATACGCGTTGCCGTTGAAGCGCCCGGTGGTGCGGCAAGCCGGGTAGTAGCGGTCGATGACGTAGTCGGCCAGCTTGCGCAATGCGTCTTCGTGCTGGTTGGCGGCAAAGTGCTCGAAATGGCCGAAACGGATGAAGCTGGGCGCCACGCGGGTCACGACGGCGGCGGTTTCGAGTTCTTCGCGCCGCACGCGCGCATCGGAGCCCGTCACGCAGAGTGCGCGGGTGGTCGGAATGCCCAGGCCGTGCATCGCTTCGCTGCACAGGAACTCGCGGATGCTGGAGCGCAGCACGGCACGGCCGTCGCCCATGCGCGAATAGGGCGTGCGGCCGGCACCCTTGAGCTGGACTTCGAGCCCGCCTTGGCCTTCACCTGCGGTTTCGCCGAGCAATATGGCCCGGCCATCGCCGAGCTGGCCGGCCCACACGCCGAACTGGTGGCCGCTGTACACGCTGGCCAGCGGCCGCGCGCCCGCCACGGGCAGGTTGCCGGTCAGCGCCTGGAGCGCGCCTTCGCTTCGCCAGCCTTCGGGCAAGCCGAGTTCGCGCGCCACGGTGTCGCTGTGGCCCACCCAATAAGGGTCGGGAAGAGGGGTCGGCCGGAGTTCGGTAAAAAACTCGGGCCCGAGGGTGGAAAACCCCGGCGTCCACCGCAGGCCGAGGTCCACCACGGCCGAATCTTCTGCAAGCAAGCTCATGCCCGGATTGTCCGGCAGAGCGCGAAACCCCTTTTCCAAGGGGCCATCGAGCGGTCAGTGCGGGTTTGTGTCGTTGTGCGAATGGCCGAAGATTGCGTGAATCCGTTGTCCGCAAAGTTTTTAGCAGCCATTCACAAAAAGAGGAGCCTGTAGATGCTGGGTTTGATGCAAGACCAACCGCTCTTGATCTCGTCGCTGATCGAGTTCGCCGAGCGCCACCATGGCGACGCCGAGATCGTTTCGCGCCGTGTCGAGGGCGATATCCACCGAAGCACCTGGAGCCAGATCGCATCCCGTTCCCGGCAGGTGGCCAATGCGTTGGACGGCGAACAGCTGCTCTTCAGCGATCGCGTCGCCACCCTGGCCTGGAACGGCTACCGTCACCTGGATCTGTACTACGGCGTCAGCGGCACGGGCCGGGTGCTCCACACCATCAACCCGCGCCTGCACCCCGATCAGATCGCATGGATCGCCAACCACGCCGAAGACCAGATCCTGTGCTTCGACCTGAGCTTTCTGCCGCTGGTGCAGGCGGTGCATGCCAAGTGCGCCACCATCAGGAAATGGGTGGCGCTTTGCGACGCAGACAAACTGCCGGCCGACAGCGGCATTCCGGATCTCGTGAGCTACGAGGCCTGGATGGGCGGGCAGCCCACCGAGTACGACTGGCCGACCTTCGACGAGAACTCCGCCTCGAGCATGTGCTACACGAGCGGCACCACCGGCAACCCCAAGGCCGCGCTCTACAGCCACCGTTCCACGCTGCTGCACGCGTACGCCGCGGCCTTGCCCGACGTGATGCGCATCTCGGCGCGCGACGCGGTGCTGCCCGTGGTGCCGATGTTCCACGTCAACGCCTGGGGCATTCCGTATTCGGCCGCGCTGGTGGGCGCCAAGCTGGTGTTCCCCGGCCCGGCGCTCGACGGCAAGTCGGTGTTCGAACTCATCGAGACCGAAGGAGTGACCTTCGCGGCCGGCGTGCCCACCGTGTGGCAGATGATGCTGGGCCACATGCAGGCCAACGACCTGAAGTTTTCCAGGCTCGACCGCACGGTGATCGGCGGTTCGGCCTGCCCGCCGGCCATGATCCGCGCGTTCCAGGATATCTACAAGGTCGAGGTGCTGCATGCCTGGGGCATGACCGAGATGAGTCCGCTCGGCACGCTGTGCACGCTCAAGAACAAGCACCTGGCCATGCCGGCCGACGCGCAGCTTGCCATCCGCCTCAAGCAGGGGCGCGCGATCTGCGGCGTGGACATGAAGATCGTCGACGGCAACGGCAAGGAACTGCCCTGGGACGGCAAGGCCTACGGCGATCTGCTGGTCAAGGGTCCATGGGTCGTGAAGGAATACTTCAAGGGCGAGGGCGGCGATCCGCTCATCGCCGACGAGCAGGGCCGCGGCTGGTTTCCCACCGGCGACGTCGCCACCATCGACCCCGACGGCTACCTGCAGATCACCGACCGCAGCAAGGACGTGATCAAGTCCGGCGGCGAGTGGATCAGTTCGATCGAAATCGAGAACATCGCGGTGGCGCACCCCTGCGTCGCCATGGCGGCCTGCATTGGCGTGGCGCACCCCAAGTGGGACGAGCGCCCGGTCATCGCCGTGGTGAAGAAGCCCAATGCGGAAGTCACGTGCGAGGAGCTTCTCAAGTTCTACGAAGGCAAGACAGCCAAGTGGCAGATTCCCGACGACGTGGTGTTCGTCGAGGCCATCCCGATCGGGGCGACCGGAAAGATCCTCAAGACCAAGCTGCGCGAGCTGTTGAAGGACTACAAGCTGCCGACGCCCTGATCGCGCTGTCGCGCACGCGATAGGAAGGCCGCCTTCGCGGCCTTCCTTGCGGGCATTCCCTGTGCGGGGAAGAAAGGGGCGCTTGTACGCTGCATCCCGCCTCTTTCGCCTTTCATTCAGGAGACTCTTCATGCAATTTGTCCTCAAGTCGGTCGCTGCCTGTGCCATGTTGGCGAGCGCGACCGCTGCCTTCGCCCAGAAGGGCGAGACCGTCAAGATCGCCTGGCTCGATCCGCTGTCGGGCCTGATGGCCGCGGTGGGCACGAACCAGCTCAAGACCACGCAGTTCCTGGCTGAAGAGTTCAACAAGAAGAATGCATCGGGTGTGAAGTTCGAGATCATCGCGATCGACAACAAGCTCAGCCCGCAGGAGACCACCGCCGCACTTCGCTCGGCGCAAGACCAGGGCGCGCGCTACATCACCCAGGGCAACGGCTCGGGCCCGGCGCTGGCGATCATCGACGCCGTCGAGAAGAACAACGCGCGCAATCCCGGCAAGGAACTGCTCTACCTGAACTACGCGGCCGTCGACCCCGACCTCACCAACAGCAAGTGCAGCTACTGGCACTTTCGCCTCGACGCCGACACCTCCATGAAGATGGAAGCGCTGACCACCTGGATGAAGGACCAGCCCGACATCAAGAAGGTGTACATCCTTGGCCAGAACTATGCGCACGGCGTTCAGGTGTCGAAGTTCGCCAAGGAAGACCTGAAGATCAAGCGCCCCGACATCCAGATCGTGGGCGACGACCTGCACCCGCTCGCGCAGGTGCGCGACTTCTCGCCCTATATCGCCAAGATCAAGGCCTCGGGCGCGGACACCGTCATTACCGGCAACTGGGGCTCCGACCTGTCGCTGCTCATCAAGGCGGCGAACGATTCGGGCCTGGACGTCAAGTTCCTCACCTACTACTCGTTCGGCACCGGCACTCCGACGGCCATGGGCGCCACCTCCGTCGGCAAGATCTACACGGTGGCGTATGGCCACTACAACATGGGTGGCGAGATCCAGAAACTGCTTGCCGGCTACAAGAAGAAGATGAACGACGACCTGACGCAATCGTCGATCTATCACACGTTCGCGCTGCTCGACGCCGCCTTCGTGCAGGCCAAGTCGACCGATCCGGTCAAGGTGGCGGCGGCGCTCGAAGGCATGAAGATCAAGAGCTTCAACGGCGAGGTAGAGATGCGCAAGGCCGACCACCAGCTGCAGCAGGGCCTCTACATCTCGCGCTGGGAGAAAGCCAGCGCCAAGTTCCCCTATGACGCCGAGAACACCGGCTACACCAACGTTCCAGTGAAGTACTACGAGTCGTATGTGGCCAGCACGCCGACGACCTGCCAGATGAAGCGCCCCTAGGCGCCCTTGTGAACGCATTTCCTACCCGTGGGTAGAAGCTGTCTACCCATGGGTAGGAATAGGAGAAATGCGCTGTCGCCTGCGCGATAGAAACGGGCCTTTGCGGCCGCCCCCTCCGGGCATTCCCTGAGGGGAGGGGCTGCGAACGCTTGTACGCTCGTGCGAGGCTTTTTGATTCGGTTTGACCAGGAGAAATAGATCGTGAAGTTCACTCTGAAAATCGCTACCGCAGCCATCCTTGCCGCAGCCGCCACCGGCGCTCTGGCCCAGAAGGGTGAGACCGTGAAGATCGCCTGGCTCGACCCGCTGTCGGGGCTGATGGCGGCCGTCGGCACCAACCAGCTCAAGACCTTCCAGTTCCTGGCCGAAGAGTTCAACAAGAAGAACGCGGCCGGCGTGAAGTTCGAGGTCATTGCCATCGACAACAAGCTCAGCCCGCAGGAAACCACCAGCGCGCTGCGCTCGGCCATGGACCAGGGCGCTCGCTACGTGGTGCAGGGCAACGGTTCCGGTCCCGCGCTCGCCATCATCGACGCGCTCGAAAAGCACAACGCCCGCAATCCGGGCAAGGAAGTGCTCTACGTCAACTATGCGGCCGTCGATCCCGACCTCACCAACAGCAAGTGCAGCTACTGGCACTTCCGCCTCGACGCCGACACTTCCATGAAGATGGAAGCGCTGACCGCCTTCATGAAAGAGCAGACCGACATCAAGAAGGTCTACCTGATCAACCAGAACTACTCGCACGGCCAGCAGGTCTCCAAGTTCGCCAAGCAGAACCTCAAGGACAAGCGGCCCGACGTCGAGATCGTCGGCGACGACCTGCACCCGCTGGCCCAGGTGCGCGACTTCTCGCCCTACATCGCCAAGATCAAGGCTTCGGGCGCCGATTCGGTCATTACCGGCAACTGGGGCTCCGACCTTGCGCTGCTCATCAAGTCGGCCAACGACTCGGGCCTGAATGTCAAGTTCTACACCTACTACGCGGTGACGACCGGCACGCCCACCGCCATGGGCGCGGCCTCGGACGGCAAGGTGTACCAGGTGGGCTACAGCCACTACAACGCGCCGGGCCCGGTCCAGCCGCTGATGGGCGAGTACAAGAAGCGCTTCAACGACGACATGTACACCACCGACATCTACACGGTGTACGCCATGCTCAGCGAGGCCTTCGTGCGCACCAAGTCGACCGAGCCCGTCAAGGTGGCGGCCGCGCTGGAAGGCATGAAGTTCAAGAGCTTCAACGGCGACGTCGAGATGCGCAAGTCCGACCACCAGCTGCAGCAAGGCCTGTGGATCACGCGCTGGCAGAAGGCCGACGCCAAGAACCCGTACAGCCCGGAGAACACCGGCTACACGCTGGCGCCCGTCAAGTTCTACGAAGCCTACGTTGCGAGCACGCCCACGTCGTGCCAGATGAAGCGGCCCAACAACTCGTGATCGCCTGATCGCGCGCTGACCGGTCGAGGCCCGACTTCACCACTCGGGCCTTTTTCTTTTCCACGTACCCGAAAGACCGATGAACGTCGAATTCTTCGTCATCTCGCTGCTCAACGGCGTCAGCTATGGGCTGCTGCTGTTCATGCTGAGCTCTGGCCTTACGCTGATCTTCAGCATGATGGGCGTGCTCAATTTCGCGCACGCCAGCTTCTACATGCTCGGCGCCTACATCGCCTACACGCTGTCGAACATCATCGGCTTCTGGCCCGCGCTCTTCATCGCGCCGCTGCTGGTGGGCCTGCTGGGTGCCGCCTTCGAGCGCTACAGCTTGCGCCGGGTGCACAAGTTCGGCCACGTGCCCGAACTGCTGGTGACCTTCGGCCTTTCATACCTGATTCTGGAACTGGTGCAGCTGGCCTGGGGCCGGTCGACGGTGCCCTACGGCTTGCCGACCCAGCTCCAGGGGCCGCTGTTCTCGCTCTACGGCACGCAGTTTCCGAAGTCGCGCTCGTTCATCATGCTGGTGGCGGTGCTGATGCTCATCTCGGTGTGGCTGCTGCTCACGCGCACGCGCATCGGCCTGGTGATCCAGGCGGCGCTCAAGCACCCCGATATGGTCGAGGCGCTGGGCCACAACGTGCCGCGCGTCTTCATGCTGGTGTTCGGCGGCGGCGCCGCGCTCGCGGGCCTGGCGGGCGTGGTGGGCGGCAACACCTACGTCACCGAGCCCGCCATGGCGGCTTCGGTCGGCTCGATCATCTTCGTGGTGGTCGTGGTCGGCGGCATGGGCTCGCTGGCCGGCGCATTCCTGGCGTCGCTGCTGATCGGCATCATCCAGACTTTTGCGGTGGCCATGGACCAATCGTTTGCCGGCGGCCTGCAGATGCTGGGCTTTACCGTCACCGACCAGACCTTCGGCTACGAACTGCTCAAGCTCACGATCTCGCAGGTTGCGCCGATCCTGCCGTACCTGTTCCTGGTGCTGATCCTCATTTTCCGGCCCAAGGGTCTTCTGGGTACCCGGGAGGACTGACGCCATGACCACGACCACCATGACAAGCCCGACCCGGTACTACCGCTTCAAGCCCTGGAACATCGGGCGCTTCCTGATCTGGACGCTGTTCGCCATCGCGCTGATCGTCTCGCCGCTGCTGTTCAAGAGCAGCCTGGCGCTCACCATGCTCTCGCAGATGGGCTACCTGATCATCATCTGCCTGAGCTACAACATCCTGCTGGGGCAGGGCGGCATGCTGAGCTTCGGCCACGCCGTGTATGTCGGGCTCGGCTCCTTCCTGGCCATTCATGCGATGAACATGGGCAGCAAGGGCGGCGTGCAGATTCCGCTGGTGCTCATTCCACTGGTAGGCGGTCTGGCCGGCATGTTCTTCGCCATCCTGCTGGGCTTCGTCACCACGAAGAAATCGGGCACCACCTTCGCGATGATCACCATGGGCATCGGCGAGCTCGTGGCCTCCATGGCGCTGATGTTCCCGAGCTTCTTCGGCGGCGAGGGCGGCATCACCACCGACCGCGTGTACGGCCCGACCTTCTTCGGCTTCAACTTCGGCTCCCAGATCCAGGTGTATTACCTGATCGCCGTGTATTGCTTCATCTGCACCGCGCTCATGTACGCCTTCACCGGCACGCCGCTCGGCCGCATCCTGAATGCGGTGCGCGACAACCCGGAGCGCGTGGAGTTCATCGGCTACAACACGCAGCGCGTGCGCTACTTCGCGTTCATCATCGCGGGCTTCTTCGCCGGCATCGGCGGCGGCCTGGCGTCGATCAACTTCGAGATCGTGAACGCGGCCGACAGCCTGAGCGCCATCCGATCGGGCGGCTACCTGCTGTTCACCTTCCTGGGTGGGGCGGTGTTCTTCTTCGGGCCGATCATCGGCGCGGTGCTGCTGGTGTTCGCGTCGATCCTGCTGTCGGAGCTTTCCAAGGCCTGGCAGCTCTACTTCGGCCTGGTGTTCGTGTTCATGGTGATGTTTGCGCCCGGCGGCATCGCGAGCCTGATCATGATGAACCTGCGCGTCGCCAAGTTCGGCAAGTTCGACCGCTTCTGGCTGCTGTACATCGCACTCGCGGTGGCGCTGGTGCCGGTCATCATCGGTGCCGCCGCCCTCATCGAGATGATCTATCACATCCAGCTGAACTCGGCGCTCGGGCCCAACCTGAACTTCTTCGGCGTGACGCTCGACACCTCGGGCACGGCGAGCTGGATCGGCGCCGCCGCGATCCTGGCCGTGGGACTGGCCGCGCTGGAAGTGGCGCGACGCCGCTTCGTGCGTGTCTGGGGCCAGGCGCAAGAAGAAATCGAAGCAGAAATCAAACGTCGGGAGGCGGCGTAATGAGCGCGCAATACGCACTGGAACTGAAGGCGCTGCGCAAGAATTTCGGCAAGACCGAGATCATCCGCGGCGTGGACCTGGCGGTGAACGCCGGCGAGCGCGTGGCCATCATCGGCCCGAACGGGGCGGGCAAGTCGACGCTGTTCAACCTGATCAGCGGACGCCTCACGCCCACCAGCGGCGAGGTGCTGCTGAGCGGCCAGCGCATCGACGGCAAGAAGCCCTACGAGATCAACCGGCTGGGCCTGTCGCGCAGCTTCCAGATCACCAACATCTTTCCGAAGCTCAGCGTGTTCGAGAACCTGCGCTGCGGCGTGTTGTGGAGCCTGGGCTACCGCTACACCTTCCTGCGCTTTCTCTCGAACCTCGACGATGCCAATGCGCGCACCGAAGAACTCATCAAGCAGATCGGGCTGGAACGCAAGCGCGATGTGCACGCGGTGAACCTCACCTATGCGGAGCAGCGCGCGCTCGAAATCGGCGTGACCATCGCGGGTGGAGCCGGCGTGATCTTGCTCGACGAGCCCACGGCCGGCATGAGCAAGACCGAGACGGCGCATTTCATCTCGCTCATCAAGCACGTGACGGTCGGCAAGACGCTGCTCACGGTGGAGCACGACATGGGCGTGGTCTTCGGGCTGGCCGACAAGATCGCGGTGGTGGTGTACGGCGAGGTCATCGCCTTCGACACACCGGCCGCCGTTCGCGCCAATGCGCGGGTGCAGGAAGCTTATCTGGGCTCCTCCGTCGCCGACGCACAGAGCCAGGGACACTGACACCATGCTGAAGCTTCACGACATTCACGCCTACTACGGCAAGAGCCATGTGCTGCATGGCGTTTCGTTCAGCGTCGGCGCCGGCGAAATCGTCGCGCTGCTGGGCCGCAACGGCTCGGGCCGCTCGACCACCGCCAAGGCCATCATGGGCCTGGTGCATGCCGAAGGCACGCTACGCTGGAAAGACCAGGACATCCTGCGCAGGAAGGCCTACGAAATCGCCCACCTGGGCATCGGCTACGTGCCCGAGAACCGCGACATCTTCCCCAAGCTCACGGTGCACCAGAACCTGCTCTTGGGGCAGAAGGGTTCGGGCAAGGGCAGCCGCTGGTCCTTCGACGACATGTACGGCATGTTCCCGCGCCTGAAGGAGCGCCAGCACACTGAAGCCGGCGTGCTCTCGGGCGGCGAGCAGCAGATGCTCACGCTATGCCGCACGCTCATGGGCGACCCCGACCTGATCATCATCGACGAGCCCACCGAAGGCCTGGCGCCGAAAATCGTCGAACTGGTGGGTCAATACCTGAAGACGCTCAAGGACAAGGGCATCTCGGTGCTGCTGATCGAGCAGAAGCTGACCATTGCAATGCAGATCTCCGACCGCGCGCTGGTGATGGGTCACGGCAGCATCGTGTTCGACGGCACACCGGACAGCCTCAGGGCCGATGCCACCACCCGCAAAGAGTGGTTGGAAGTTTGATACTTCCGGGATTCGGGGCCGCGCCCCGGATCCCTCTTGTCTCGGCAGCGACTGCGTGCCATTGTTGCGTCGCGACAAAAGCCTAGAATCCTCGAAAAAGAACACTCGTGCTTTTTCTTCTTTTTCTTCACCCACCAAGGAACGCAGCATGACGGCTGAATACAAAGTGCTCGGCGATGTCGCCGTGATCACACTGACCAACCCGCCGGTCAACGGTCTCGGTTTTTCGACCCGCATCGGCATTACCGATGGGCTGTCGAAGGCCAATGCCGACGACGCCGTCAAGGCCATCGTCATCACGGGCGCCGGCAAGGCGTTCTCGGGCGGTGCGGACATCAAGGAATTCGGCACGCCCAAGGCGCTGCAAGAGCCCAACCTGCTGAGCGTAATCCTCTCGCTCGAAGCCTCTCCCAAGCCCATCGTCGCAGCCATTCACTCCGTGTGCATGGGCGGCGGCCTCGAACTGGCGCTCGGCTGCCACTACCGTGTGGCGGCTCCCGGCACCAGCGTCGCACTGCCTGAAGTCAAGCTCGGCCTCCTGCCGGGCGCCGGCGGCACGCAGCGCCTGCCGCGCGTGCTGGGCGTGGAAACCGCGCTCAACATGATCGTGAGCGGCGAGCCGGTCAAGAGCGAGCTGCTCGCTTCGCTGCCGGGCCAAAAGTTGTTCGACCGGCTCGCGGCCTCGGCCGAATCGGTGTTCGAGGAGGCTGTGGCCTTCGCGAAATCCGTCGCGGGCAAGGGAGGCGAGTTGCCGCTGGTGCGCAACCTGCCGTGCAGGCATCCGCAGGGCGATGCCTACTTCCAGTTCGCCAAGAACATGGTCGGCGGCATGTCGAAGAACTATCCGGCGCCGCTCAAATGCGTCGATGCGGTGCAGGCGGCCACCAAGCTCAAGTTCGACGAGGGCATGGCCGAAGAGCGCCGCTTGTTCACCGCGCTCATGTTCACGCCCGAATCGCTGGCGCTGCGCCACCTGTTCATGGCCGAGCGCGCGGCTTCCAAGATTCCCGACGTGGCCGAAGACACGCCCAAGCGAGAGGTCAAGTCGGTCGGCGTGATCGGCGCCGGCACCATGGGCGGCGGCATTTCGATGAACTTCCTGAATGCGGGCATCCCCGTCAAGATTCTCGAGATGAAGCAGGAAGCGATCGATCGCGGCATTGCCACCATCAAGAAGAACTACGAAGCCCAGGTCAAGAAGGGCAAGCTCAAGCAGGACAAGTACGAGCAGCGCATGGCGCTCCTGAGCACCACGCTCAGCTACGACGACCTGAAGGACGCCGACCTGATCATCGAAGCCGTGTTCGAGGAATTCGGCGTGAAAGAGAAGGTGTTCAAGGAGCTCGACCGCGTGGCCAAGAAGGGCGCGATCCTGGCTTCGAACACCTCGACGCTCGACGTCGACAAGATTGCCGCGTTCACCGACCGTCCGCAGGACGTGGTCGGCATGCACTTCTTCAGCCCGGCCAACGTGATGAAGCTGCTCGAAGTAGTGCGCGGCAAGGCCACCGCGAAAGACGTTCTGGCCACCGTCATGGACATTGGCAAGAAGATCAAGAAGACGGCCGTGGTCTCGGGCGTGTGCGACGGCTTCATCGGCAACCGCATGATCGAGCAGTACTCGCGCCAGGCGGGCTTCCTGCTCGACGAAGGCGCCACGCCGCAGCAGGTCGACAAGGCCGTCGAGAAGTTCGGCTTTGCCATGGGCCCGTTCCGCATGGGCGACCTGGCCGGTAACGACATCGGCTGGGCCATTCGCAAGCGCCGCGCCACCGAACGCGCCGACATGAAGTACAGCCGCACGGCCGACAAGCTTTGCGAACTGGGCCGCTTCGGCCAGAAGACCGGGGCAGGGTGGTACGACTACCAGGCCGGCAAGCGCGATGCGATTCCGTCGGACCTCGTCAACAAGATGATCGAGGACCACCGCAAGGAACTCGGCATCACGCCGCGCAAGATCTCCGACGAGGAAATCGTTCAGCGCCTGGTGTACGCATTGGTCAACGAAGGCGCGCACATCCTGGAAGACGGCATTGCCTCGAAGTCCGGCGACATCGACATGGTGTACCTCACCGGCTATGGCTTCCCCATCTGGCGCGGCGGTCCGATGCACTACGCATCGCAGGTCGGCCTGTACAACGTGGCCGAGACGATGAAGCGCTTTGCGAAGAATCCGCGCGACGACGCCGAGTTCTGGCAGCCGGCCCCGCTGATCCAGAAGCTCGTGGCCGAAGGCAAGTCCTTCAGCTGATCCGGGAACCCTGACCGCCCATGTTGAAACGCATCTTTCTCGGGCTGCTGCTGGCGCTCCTCGCGCTGGTGGCGGCCGTGGCGGTCAAGACCTGGACCACGCCATCGCAGCAACTGGCGGTGGCGCCCGCACCCAAGCTCGAGATCGACCTGCAGGCCGCCGCCAAGCGGCTCTCGGGTGCGATTCCGATCCGCACGGTGTCCAGCCTCGACGATCCGGCCGCGAACCTGGCCGAGTTCGACAAGCTGCATACCTACCTCGAACAGCAGTTTCCGAAGGTCCACGCCACCCTGAAGAAGGAAGTCGTGGGCAGCAGGGCGCTGCTCTACACATGGACCGGCGCCGACCCGCAGGCCAAGCCCATCGCGCTGATGGCGCACCAGGACATGGTGCCCATCGCGCCCGGCACCGAGAAGGCCTGGACGGTCGAGCCCTTCAGCGGCGAGATCAAGGACGGCTTCGTCTGGGGCCGCGGCACGCTCGACAACAAGAGCAACCTGTTCGCGCAGATGGAAGCCATCGAGCTGCTGCTCGGCAGCGGCTTTCAGCCGAAGCAGACCGTCTACCTGGTGATGGGCGACGACGAAGAAGTGAGCGGCCTGCGCGGCGCACTGCCCATTGCCGAACTGCTCAAGTCGCGCAATGTGCGGCTCGAGTGGGTGCTCGACGAAGGCCTCTTGATCCTCGACGGCGTGCTGCCCGGCCTGTCGAAGCCCGCTGCGCTCATCGGCCTGGCCGAGAAAGGCTACGGCACCTTTTTTCTTTCGCTCGACACCGCTCCCGGCCACTCGTCGATGCCACCGCAGCGCAGCGCCATCGGCAGCATGAGCGCGGCGCTCGCACGGCTCGAAGCCAACCCGATGCCCGGCGGCATCCAGGGCGTGGCCGCCCAGATGTTCGGCGCGCTGGCACCCGAGATGGGCGGCGTCAACCGCGTGATGCTCTCCAACCTGTGGCTCACCGAGCCGCTGGTGCGCGGCCAGCTCGAAAAAAGCCCGAGCAGCAACGCGATGCTGCGCACGACCACCGCATTGACCATCGTGCGCGCCGGCAACAAGGACAACGTGCTGCCCGGCCGCGCCGAGGCGGCTGTCAACTTCCGCATATTGCCGGGCGACAGCATCGACAGCGTGGAGGCACATCTGCGCAAGACGCTGGCCAACGACGACATCAAGATCAAGCGCTATCCCGGCAACTCCGAGCCTTCGCCCGTGTCGCCGACCGACAGCACCGGCTACCGCGCGATCCAGCAGGCGGTGCGCCAGTCGTTTCCAGACGTGCTGGTCGCCCCCGGCCTGATGACCGCCGCCACCGACTCGCGCCACTTCAGCCTGGTGAGCGACGCCGTCTACCGCTTCTCGCCGTTCCGCATGAAGAGCGAAGACCTGGCGCGCTTCCACGGCAACAACGAGCGCATCGCCATCGCCAACTACGGCGAGATGATCGGCTTCTATCACCAGCTCCTGCGCAACACCCACGCTGCGCCGGCGCAATGACGACCACAACCCTCTTTCCCTTCCATCTTCAAAGGACCTCATCATGACCAGCGCCGTCATTGTTTCCACCGCCCGCACGCCGCTCGCGAAGAGCTGGAAGGGTGCCTTCAACATGACGCACGGCGCCACGCTCGGCGGCCACGCGGTGCAGCACGCCATCTCGCGCGCCGGCATCGAAGCCGCCGAAGTCGATGACGTGATCATGGGTTGCGCCACGCCCGAAGGCGCCACGGGCTCCAACATCGCGCGCCAGATCGCGCTGCGCGCCGGCTGCCCGGTCACCACCTCGGGCATGACGATCAACCGCTTCTGCTCCTCGGGCCTGCAGACCATTGCCACCGCCGCGCAACGCATCATTGCGGGCGAAGGCGACGTGTACGTGGCCGGCGGCGTCGAGAGCATCTCGTGCGTGCAGAACGAAGCCAACAAGCACATGCTGGCCGACCCCTGGCTCGTGAAGCACAAGCCCGAGATCTACTGGAACATGCTGCAGACGGCCGAGCAGGTCGCCAAGCGCTACAACATCGGCCGCGACGCCATGGACGAGTACGGCGCCGCGAGCCAGCAGAAGGCCACCGCCGCACTCGAGGCCGGCCGTTTCAAGGAAGAGATCGCACCGATCACCGTACTGGCCGGCGTGGCCGACCCCGTGTTGGGCCTGCGCACCAAGGAAGTCACCGTCGAGCATGACGAAGGCATCCGCGCCGGCACCACCAAGGAAGGCATCAGCGGCATCCGTTCGGCCATGCCCGGTGGCCTGATCTCTGCCGGCAACGCCAGCCAGTTCTCCGACGGCGGCGGCGCCTGCGTGGTGGTCGACGAGAAGTACGCGCAGCAAAAGGGCCTGAAGCCGCTCGGCCGTTTCCTCGGCTTTGCCGTGGCCGGCTGCGAGCCCGACGAAATGGGCATCGGCCCGGTCTTCGCAATTCCGAAGGTGCTCAAGCGCCTGGGCCTCACGGTCAACGACATCGACCTGTGGGAGCTGAACGAAGCCTTCGCGGTGCAGGTGATCTACTGCCGCGACAAGCTCGGCATTCCGGGCGACCGCCTGAACGTGGACGGCGGCGCCATCGCTGTCGGCCACCCTTACGGCGTGAGCGGCCAGCGGCTGACCGGCCACGCACTCATCGAAGGCAAGCGCCGCGGCGCGAAGAAGGTGCTGGTCACGATGTGCATCGGCGGCGGCATGGGTGCCGCGGGCGTCTTTGAAGTTCTTTGACTCTTCCCCGGCCGGCGGCGCATAGCGCGTCGCCGCCTTCGCCAGCCCCTTTCCCGGGGCGACACCGGCGGGCCGGCTGAGCCGCCTCTGCGGTGTTCCTGGCGCAGAACCCGCGCATCCATTCACACCGAGATCGATCATGAGCCTGCGTCCCACCCTCGACTTCCTGCTCTACGACTGGCTCGACGCGGAATCGCTGAGCCAGCGCGAGCGCTTTGCCGACCATTCGCGCGAAACCTTCGACGCGGTGCTCGATACCTGCGAGCGCATCGCACGCGAAAAGTACGCACCGGCCAATCGCATCGTCGACACGCAGGAGCCTCATTTCGATGGCGAGAAGGTCGTGTTGCCGCAGGCGACGCACGACGCGCACAAGGCGTTTGTCGAATCCGGAATGATGAGCGCGGCGCAGGACTACGACATCGGCGGCATGCAGCTGCCCTACACGCTGCATGCCGCGGCCAACAGCTTCTTCGCCATGGCGTCGGTGAGCATCGGCTCCAACATGTTGACCAGCGGCAACGCCAACCTGCTGATGGTGCACGGCACCGAGATGCAGAAAGAGGTGTTCGCGAAGAACGAATTTTCCGGCCGCTGGGCGGGCACCATGTGCCTCTCGGAGCCGCAGGCGGGCTCTTCGCTGAGCGACGTGGCCACGCGCGCGGTGCCCGACGGCGCCGACTCTCAAAACGACCCGCTCGGGCCGCGCTATCGACTCACGGGCAACAAGATGTGGATCTCGGCCGGCGACCACGAGCTGACCGAGAACATCGTGCACATCGTGCTTGCCAAGATTCCGGATGCCAACGGAAAGCTGGTGCCCGGCACGCGCGGTATCTCGCTGTTCATCGTGCCCAAGCGCATGGTGAACACAAAAGGCGAGCTGACCGGCGAGCGCAACGACGTCGCCCTCGCGGGCCTCAATCACAAGCTCGGCTGGCGCGGCACCACCAACACGCTGCTGAATTTCGGCGAAGGCAAGTACCCCGTCGATGGCAAGGCGGGTGCCGTGGGCTACCTCGTGGGCGAGCCGGGCAAGGGCCTGCACTGCATGTTCCACATGATGAACGAGGCGCGCATCGGCGTCGGCACGGCCGCCACCATGCTGGGCATGGCCGGCTACTACGCCTCGCTCGACTACGCGAAGACCCGGCCGCAGGGCCGGCTCGTGAAGAAGGCGGAGCAGCCCGGCACGGCAGTCGCGAAAGACTCGGCCAGCCCGCAGGTGCGCATCATCGAGCACGCGGACGTGCGCCGCATGCTGCTCGCGCAGAAGGCGTACTGCGAAGGTGCGCTGGCGCTGGAGCTGTACTGCGCCCGCCTGGTCGACGAGCAGAAGACCGGCGGCGCGCAGGCCGCGGACGACGCCCGCCTGCTGCTCGAGGTGCTCACGCCCCTCGCCAAGAGCTGGCCCAGCGAATGGTGCCTCGAAGCCAATTCGCTGGCCATTCAGGTGCACGGCGGCTACGGCTACACGCGCGATTTTCCGGTGGAGCAGTACTGGCGCGACAACCGCCTGAACATGATCCACGAGGGCACGCACGGCATCCAGGCGGCCGACCTGCTGGGCCGCAAGGTGCTGATGGAGAAAGGCCGGGGGTTGCAGCTGCTGGCCGGACGCATCACCGACACCATCGGCCGCGCGACCGAGGTGCCGGCGCTGGCCGCGCATGCCAGGACACTGAAGGTCGCCTTGCAGCGCATCGGCAGCGCGACCGAGGCGGCCTGGTCCACCGGCGACCCGGCCGATGCGCTCGCCAACGCCGTGCCCTACATGCAGGCCTTCGGCCACGCCGTGCTGGCCTGGATCTGGCTGGACGTGGCGCGGCGCGCATTGGAAATCGACGCGGAAAAGGCAAGGGCGGTAACAGCTGGCAAGATAGGCGCCACGGACTACTTCTTCCACTACGAGCTACCGAAAATCGGTGCCTGGCTCAACGTGGTCGAGAGCCGTGATCCGACCTGTATCGCTTTGCCCGAGGACGCTTTCTGACAATGGCCAACGCCGCCCCCAACAACACCCCGCCCACCCCCGTCAAGCCGCCGAAGCCGCATGCGCGGCTCGAGAAGTGGATCTGGATCCTGATCTATGGCGGCTTGTTCCTCGTGATCCTGGGCATTGCCACGGGCCGCGCCGAGCCGGCGTTCGGCTGGTCGATGGCCGTGCCCGGCGCGGTGATCGCCCTTGTGGGCGTCGTGCTCATCTATGTGCGCTCGCGCCTGGGCGACAAATAGCAATCGCCCGATCTGAATATTCTGAAAGCCGGAGACACCCATGACCCCTCGCACCACCAAGCAGCTGTTCGACCTGACCGGCAAGACCGCCCTCATCACCGGCGGCTCGCGCGGCCTGGGCCTGCAGATGGCCCATGCGCTCGGTGAAGCCGGCGCGAAGATCATGCTGAGTTCGCGCAAGGCCGAAGACCTGGAGCAGGCCGCGGCCGAACTGCAGTCCGCCGGCATCGACGCGCGCTGGATCGCCGCCGACTGCTCGAAGGAAGAAGACACCCGCCGCCTGGCCGACGAAACGCTGCAGCGCTTGGGCGCGGTCGACATCCTCGTGAACAACGCCGGCGCCAGCTGGGGCGCTCCGGCCGAGAGCCATCCGGTGGAGGCCTGGGACAAGGTGATGAACCTCAACGTGCGCGGCTACTTCATCCTGTCGCAGCACATCGCCAACGGCTACATGATCCCGAAGAAAACGGGCCGCATCATCAACATCGCCTCGATTGCGGGCCTGAACGGCAACCCGCCCGAGATGCAGACGCTGGCCTACAACACCTCGAAGACCGCGGTGATCGGCTTCACGCGCACGCTGGCTGCCGAATGGGGCAAGTACAGCATCAACGTGAACGCGATCTGCCCGGGCTTCTTCATGACGAAGATGGCCGCCGGCCTGATCAAGTCGCTGGGCGAGGAAAAGATGGCCTCCCACGCACCGCTCGGCCGCCTCGGCGACGAGGAAGACCTGAAGGGCCTGACCCTGCTGTACGCAAGCGATGCCGGCAAGCACATCACGGGTCAGTGGCTGGCGGTGGATGGCGGTGTCAGCGTCGTGCTTGGCGCCTAACCTTGGTACGCAATGGCTGAAGAATCCAACGACATCAACATCCGCTCGTACACGAGCCAGATTCCGTTCGCGCGCCACCTGGGTTTCGAGCTCACGAAGTTCGAGGGCGGCGAGTCGGAAATCCTCTACACCGCCAAGCCCGAGCACCTGAACACCTTCGACGTGACGCACGGCGGCGCCTGCATGACGCTGCTCGACATCACCATGGCGGCAGCTGCGCGCAGCGTGGCGCCTGAGACCGGCGTGGTCACCATCGAGATGAAGACCAGCTTCATGCAGCCCTCGGTCGGCCCGCTGCATGCGCGCGGCACGCTCATCCACCGCACCGCGACGCTGGCTTTTACCGAAGCCAAGATCTACGACGAGCAGGAGCGCGTGTGCGCGCATGCCACCGGCACCTTCAAGTACGTGAAGCGCCGCCTGCCCACGGGCCCCGCCAGCGCCAACGCGATGCGTCCGCCTTCTACCGATTAACGGCCTTTCTCCGGAGACTTTCATGCCCACCAACAAACAGATCCACCTCGACAACCGCCCCGACGGCGAAGCCGTTGCCAGCAACTTCAAGCTCGTGACCGCCGAGACGCCCGCGCTGGCCGACAACCAGGTGCTGGTACGCCACCACTACATGAGCCTCGACCCCTACATGCGCGGCCGCATGAACGATTCCAAAAGCTATGCCCAGCCGCAACCGCTGGGCCAAGTGATGCAGGGCGGCGCCGCGGGCGAAGTGGTGGAAAGCAAGCACCCCAAGTTCGCTGTCGGCGACAAGGTGGTGGGCTTCGGCGGCTGGCAGGAATACAGCGTGGTCGACGCCTCGCAGCCCGGCGCGCTGAAGAAGGTCGACACCACGCACGTGCCGCTGTCGCACTACCTGGGCGCGGTTGGCATGCCGGGCGTCACCGCCTGGTATGGCCTCGTGAAGATCATTGCCCCGAAGGCCGGCGAGACGATGGTCGTCACGGCCGCCAGTGGCGCGGTGGGCAGCGCATTCGGCGCGCTGGCCAAGGCGCGCGGCTGCCGCGTCGTCGGCATCGCGGGCGGCCCGGACAAGTGCAAGTACGTGACCGAAGAGCTCGGCTTCGACGCCTGCATCGACTACCGCCAGCATCCCGACGTGAAGAGCATGAGCGCCGCCCTCAAGGAAGCCTGCCCGAACGGCATCGACGGCTACTTCGAGAACGTGGGCGGCTACATTTTCGACGCCGTGCTGCTGCGCGTGAATGCCTTCTCGCGCGTTGCGCTGTGCGGAATGATCGCGGGCTACGACGGCCAGCCGCTGCCGCTTGCGAACCCGGCGCTCATTCTCATCAACCGCATGAAGATCGAAGGTTTCATCGTCAGCGAGCACATGGACGTGTGGCCCGAGGCCTTGACCGAGCTCGGTACGCTGGTGGCCACCGGCAAGCTCAAGCCGCGCGAGTCGATTGCACAAGGCATCGAGTCTGCCCCTGAGGCCTTCCTGGGTTTGCTCAAGGGCAGGAATTTTGGCAAGCAACTCGTCAAACTGATCTGATGATGAACTGAACGCACGGCAAAAAAGGCCGGTCGTGCGCGCCGCGCCGGCCGCCCCAAGCAAGCGTGCACCGCACTGCGAAGCACGGAGGTATTCGAATGAATTCGACGCACGAGGTGTTCAACCAGCCCGAACCGCTGGTGGGCTACAACCTGTTCGAAACCAACCGGCCCCTGCGCGATGCGTTGAAGTTCAACGCGCCATCGCTTCAGCTGGCGCAGTTGAACGAACTGGGCGGCACCGTCGGCTCCGCCGAGATGCAGACGCATGCGCGGCTCGCCAACACGCACACGCCCGAACTGCACACGCACGACCGCTTCGGGCGGCGCATCGACGAGGTGGAGTTCCATCCGAGCTACCACGTGCTGATGAAGGCAGCGGTCGGCGCGGGCCTGCATGGCACGCCCTGGACCGGCACATCGGCATCCCCGCACGTGCAGCGCGCCGCCGGCTTCATGCTCTTCACCGAGCTGGAGTCGTCGGTCCTTTGCCCGATCTCCATGACCTATGCCGCCACACCCGCGCTGCGCGGCAATGAGGCCGTGTATGCCGACTGGGGCCCAAAGCTCGGCAGCCTCTGGTATGACCCCGCACTCAAATCCTTCAAGGACAAGCCCGGCGTCACCATGGGCATGGGCATGACCGAGAAGCAGGGTGGCTCGGACGTGCGGGCCAACACCACCCGCGCCGTGCGCGAAGGCAGCGACGCATGGGGCGAGCGCTATGCGATCACCGGCCACAAGTGGTTCTTCTCGGCGCCGATGTGCGATGCCTTCCTGGTGCTGGCGCAGGCGCCCGCAGGGCTGAGTTGCTTCTTCCTGCCGCGCGTGCTGCCGGATTGGATGGGCGAGGGAGCACGCAATGCCATTCACATCCAGCGCCTGAAGGACAAGCTCGGCAACAAGGCCAATGCGAGCTCCGAGGTCGAGTTCCATGGCGCCAGCGCGTGGCGCGTGGGCGAAGAAGGCCGCGGCATTCCGCAGATCCTCGAGATGGGCACGATGACGCGGCTCGACTGCGCGCTAGGCACCAGCGCGCTGATGCGCCAGGCGCTGAGCCTGGCCATCCATCACACCACGCAGCGCAACGCCTTCGGCAAGCCGCTGGTCGAACAGCCGCTCATGAAGAACGTGCTGGCCGACCTGGCGCTCGAAAGCGAAGCCGCGACCGCGCTGGCGATTCGCCTGGCCCGCGCCTTCGACCACCCGGGCGACGAACACGAGCGCCTGATGGCGCGCCTGCTCACGCCGGTCGCCAAGTTCTGGATCTGCAAGCGCGGCAGCCATTTCGCGCAGGAAGCCATGGAGTGCTTGGGCGGCAACGGCTATGTGGAAGAGGGTGGCGAAGGCACGATGGCGCGCATCTACCGTGAGATGCCGCTCAACTCGATCTGGGAAGGCGCGGGCAACATCATGGCGCTCGATCTCTTGCGCGGGCTGCGCAAGGGCGATGCCGTGGCCGCGCTCGCCAAGGAGCTGGCGCCGGCGCGCGGCCAGCACGCCGCGCTCGACCGCCTGGCCGACGCACTGCCGGCGCGCATCGAGGCCATGGCCTCCGAAACCGAGGCGCGCCGTCTGGCACAGGACGTGGCCCTGGCGGTGCAAGCTGCGTTGCTCGCACAAACCGCCCCGCCGGCTGTGGTGGGCGCGTTTTGCACATCGCGCCTTGGCGGTGATTGGGGCAGCGCCTTCGGCACGCTGGGCGCGGGCACCGATTTCGATTCGATCATCGAGCGCGCCAGCCCTCGTTGAGCACATTTCCCGAACCTTCAAAGAAAAAGACCACAAGGACCCCGATGGCCGAACTCATTCTTCACCACTACAACACCTCGCCGTTCTCGGAGAAAGTGCGGCTCATCCTCGGCGCCAAGAAGCTGCCGTGGAAGTCCGTTCTCATCCCGGCCATCATGCCCAAGCCCGATGTGGAAGTGCTCACCGGCGGCTACCGCAAGACGCCGTTCCTGCAGATCGGCGCCGACATGTATTGCGACAGCGCGCTCATCGCCGACGTGCTCGAGCACCTCCAGTTCGAACCCACGCTGTACCCCGAGCCCGAAAAAGGCATGTCGCGCATCCTCGCGCAGTGGGCCGACACCACGCTGTTCTGGGCCGCCATGGCCTGGAGCATGCAGCCCCGCGGCGCGGCCGAGCTGTTCGCCAAGGCGCCGCCCGAAGTGGCCAAGGCCTTCGGCGAAGACCGCGCGAAGATGAGCGCGGGCAACATGGCGCGGCTGCGCTCGGCCGACGCCACCAGCGCCTACAAGTCGTACCTGCGCCGGCTGTCCGACATGCTCGACGACAAGCCCTACCTGCTGGGCGAAGTGCCGTCCATTGCCGATTTCTCGGTGTACCACCCGCTCTGGTACACGCGCCGCATCGACTCGGTGCGGGGCATCCTCGACCTCACACCGGCGGTGCTCGACTGGATGGACCGCATGGCCGCCATCGGCCATGGCGTGCTCGAGAAGTCGAGCTCGGACGAAGCCATTGCCGCTGCAAAGGCCGCAACGCCGCACACGCTGCTGACCGACAGCACCTTCCAGGACGACCACGGCATTCCGCTCGGCAGCGCCGTGACGGTCCGCGCCGAGAGCTTCGGCCTCGAGGAAACCCCCGGCACGCTGGTGGCCGCCACGCGCACGCACTACACGCTGGAGCGCAGCCACGAGCGCGTGGGCACGGTGCACGTGCATTTCCCGCGCATCGGCTACGTGCTGAAGAAAGCGGAAGCCTGAAGACCGTTGAGCGGGGCACCTTCGTGACTGCGCCGGAGCGCTTTCCGTATTTCAATAGCGCCTCCAAGGTCAGAGACATTCAACGCAAGAAGGACACCGGCAAATGATTCAGGACTTCAAGGGCAAGACGGCCGTACTCACCGGCGCGGGTTCGGGCTTCGGGCTCGAGTGCGCACGCATCGGGGCCGCGCGGGGCATGAACCTCGTGCTGGTCGATGTGCAGCAGGACGCGCTCGACAAGGCCCGGGCCGAGATGGAAGCCGCCGGCGTGCAGGTGCTGGCCCGCAAGGTCGATGTGTCCGATGCCGCGCAGATGGAAGCGCTGGCCCTTGCGGTGAAGGAGCGCTTCGGCGCGCCGCATTTCGTGTTCAACAACGCCGGTGTGGGAGCGGGCGGCCTGGTGTGGGAAAACACCGTGGCCGACTGGGAATGGGTGCTCGGCGTCGACCTGTGGGGCGTGATTCACGGCGTTCGCCTGTTCACGCCGATGATGCTCGAAGCGGCCGCCAAGGACCCGGGCTACCGCGGCCACATCACGAACACGGCCAGCATGGCCGGCCTGCTCACGCCGCCCAACATGGGCATCTACAACGCCGCCAAGGCGGCGGTGGTGAGCCTGACCGAAACGCTCTACCAGGACCTGAACCTCGTGACCGACCAGATCGGCGCGAGCCTGCTGTGCCCGTACTTCGTGCCGACCGGCATCACGAGCAGCGAGCGCAACCGGCCGAACGCACCCAAGGAAACCGAACTCACAAAGAGCCAGCTCATCGGCCAGGCCATGAGCAACAAGGCCGTGAGCAGCGGCAAGATCACGGCAACCGAAGTGGCGGTGAAGGTGTTCGACGCAATCACGGACAACCAGTTCTACGTGTTCAGCCACCCGAAGGCGCTGGGCAATGTAAGGGCCCGCATGGAGAACATCGTGCTGGGCACGAATCCTGCCGATCCGTTTCTCGAGCGGCCTGAGATCGGGCTGAAACTGCGGGAGCAGTTGCGGGCGGCTTGATCAGCCGGCCTTGGCCTGCGAGGCAATCCACTTCCACACGGTGCGAATCGCGGGTTCGTGCTCCCGCCCGCTCGCCGTCGCAAGAAAGTAGCTCCCGGTATCGAGCGCGGGCCCGAAGGGCTGCACCAGCGCGCCGCTGCGCAGTTCTTCGGCCGCGAGCGTGAGGCTGAGCAACGCCACGCCGTGGCCCGCGAGCGCGGCGAGGATGGCGTGGGTTTCGTCGGAGAACGACAGGCCCGCGGCCTTCATCGATCGACCCCTGGGCACAGCCAGGCCGGCTTCGCGGAACCATCGCGGCCACGTTGCGGGCGCGAGCGCGCCCGGCTGCCAGTCGGCATGGATCAATTGGTGCTTCGGCAGGTCGCTCACGCGCTTCAGTCCCAGCATCGGGCTGCACAGCGGTGCGTATTGCTCGGGCACCAATTCGCTCACTGCGAGGCCGGGCCAGTTGCCGCTGCCGGAGCGCACGGCAATGTCGGCGTCGCCGCGCGCGAGGTCGACCAGTGTGTCGCTGGCATGCAGCCGCAGTTCGATGCCAGGGCACGCCTTGCGGAAGCCGGCCATGCGCGGCAGCACCCAACGGGCCGCGAAAGCGGTGTTGGTGGTGAGCGTGACAGCGTGCGAGGCTGGCGGTTGGCGCAGCCTCTCGATGCCCGCCTCGAGCGCATCGAAGCCCGCGCGCAGATCGTCGAAGAGCCGCTGGCCTGCCGGCGTCAGCGCCAGCTGCCGCGTGAGCCGCCGAAACAGCGGCCGGCCCAGCGTGTCCTCGAGCGCACGCACCTGGTGGCTGATGGCCGAGGGCGTGACCGACAGCTCGATCGCGGCGCGCTGAAAGCTCAGATGCGCGGCAGCCGCTTCGAACGCGCGCAGCGAAAGCAGGGGCGGCAGGCGGCGCGGTCGCCTTACGGATGAGCCAGATTCGTTCATCGGTGGAGAAATGATCGTTTGTCGTCAGCGGGTTGCATCTCTAGATTCGAGACGTGCCAGGCCATTGTGGCAGCGCAATACAGAACAGATCAACTCACCCATGAAGACCATGAACCTGAACCTCCTTCATATCGACAGCAGTGCCCGCCCAGGACGCTCCGACACCGACGCCCACGGCTCGCACACGCGCCGGCTCTCCGCGCGCTTCGTCGAGCGCTGGCGCAAGACCCGGCCCGACGACCGCATCGACTACCTCGACGTCGGCCAGCATCCGCCGGCGCACGTCGACGGACGCTGGATCCACGCCGCCTTCACCCCGCCCGCCGAGCGTGAGCCCTGGATGGCCGAGGCATTGGCCGAGAGCGATCGGCTCGTCGACCAGCTCGTTGCCGCCGACCTGATCGTGGTGGGCTTGCCGATGTACAACTTCAGCGTGCCCGCGCAGTTCAAGGCCTACATCGACAACATCGTGCGCGTGGGGCGTACCTTCGGCTTCGACCGTGCACGCGGCGCTGTGCCGTACTGGCCGATGCTCGCGGATGCGGGCAAGCGCATGGTGCTGCTCGGCGCACGCGGCGACCACGGCTACGACCCCGGCGGGCGCATTGCGCACCTGAACCACGCGGAGCGCAGCGTTCGCTCGGTGTTCGGCTACATCGGCATCACCGACGTGTTCGAGGCGGCGGTGGAATGCGACGAGTTCGGCGGCGAGCAGCTCGCGCAGTCGATGCAAAAGGCCGAAGCCGCGGTCGATCGGCTCGTCGACGACCTCAGCGGTACGACAGCACCAGTCCGTGCACCAATCGCGTCCACCCATCCAGCATCACGAACAGCAACAGCTTGAACGGCAGCGAGATGGTGGTGGGCGCGATCATCGACATGCCGAGTGCCAGCAGCACCGTGGCGACGATCAAGTCCACCACCACGAACACCAGATAGATGATGAAGCCGATCTGGAAGGCGCGCGTGAGCTCGCTGAGCGTGAAGCTCGGCACCAGCACCATGAAGTCGTCGTCCCTCAATTGCTCGGCGCGGGCCTTGGGCCAGATGTTGGAGGCCGACTTCAGGAAGAACTGCCGCTCGCGTTCGTGCGTGTGCTTCTGCAGAAACTCTTTCACCGGCACCTTGGCGGCATCGATCACCGCCATGATGTCGCCCATGCTCTCGCCCTTGTTGCCGAAGTTGCGGTTGCGCAGCGTGTCGCCGATGTCCATGCCGACCGGCGCCATGATGTAGACCGTCAGGATGACCGCAATGCCGTTCAGCACCATGTTCGGCGGCGTCTGCTGCAGGCCCAGCGCCGTGCGCAGAAGGCCGAACACGATGACCAGCTTGGTGTAGCTCGTGACCATCAGCGCCGCGAAAGTCGCGAAGCCGAACGCGACCATCACCGCGACAAGTGTGAGAGGCTCCGGTATTCCGCCTTGCATGGGAACCGCTCAGACTTCGCCGGGAGCGAACTCCGACACCCGTACGCCCAGGCGGTCGCCCACGGCCACCAGGTAGCCCTTGCCCAGCACGTTGCCGTGCGCAAGGATGCGAACCGGGCAGCGATTGAGCGGCTCGCCCAGGTCGAACACATGGCCGGCGCGAATACTCTTCAGTTCGCCGAGCGACAGCGAGAGTTCGCCCACCTCGAAGCGCAGCGTCACCTCCAGCGCATCGAGCCGGTCGAGCGGCAGGTTGACATTGTCCGCGGCGGTCGCGGAGTCGGCGGGCGTGTCTGGCTTCATGGCACTGTCTCTCGATTGCTGAACGGTGATGCGCGAGCCTTCGGCAACGGCCGAGAGATGCAGCCCGGCGGCGCCTCCCAACTCCGCGGTGACGACGATCCCGGCACCCGAAGAACTCCATTGCTCGATGCCGACGATGTCGCCGGGGCGGATGCTGCCGATCTCGCGAAGCCGGATCGGCGTGCTGCCGAGCCGGAAGCTCACCGGCAGCCGCAACGCATGAAAGGATTCGCTGCTCCGCGCGGCATGGCGAGGGCCGGTGGCCGCGGGCACGAGGGCGTCGAACGTGGCGGCGTCGTCGAACTGCACGCAGCCGCGCAGCATCGCGCCGCCGTCGTTCGGCGTGGCAACGAAGAAGGCGGCGCGCTCGGGGTCGCAATGCAGCAGCGGCTGCGGCTCGCTCGATTCACGGGCACCATGCCGGTCGCGGAACCGGTGCGCGTCGGCATCGGAGGGTTGCCATTCGAAGTGCAGGCGCAGCGTTTTTTCGAGCGCATCGATCAGCGGGTGGAGCGCATCGGCCAGCAGGATGTAGCGCAGGTCGCGCGGCAGCAGGTCGATGCGGCGTTCGCCGAGCAGGGCCTGCATGCTCGGTGCATCCATCGCGAGATGGCCGGTGTGCGCGCCGAGCCTGAAGCTGTAGCTCTCGCGCGATGTGTGGGCCAAGGCCTCGTCGTGATGCCACCCGATCCGGTAGCTCGCGCCCTTCGCCGCCACGCCTTGGAACGGCGCCGCCGCATACAGGCGATTGAGCGCACGCACATTCGCTGCATCGGCGCGAGGCAACGTGCGAGCCTCTCCGAGCTCGGTCACCGCTTCAGCGGACCGGGGCGGCATGCATGCTTTCGTTCGAACAACTGCTACGTCTTGTCACTGTCTACATACTTTCAAGCAACGCAAAGACCTTCGGGTTCGGGGTCGACGCAGCTTAGCGAAAGGGGCAGGGCGCAGGTAGTACGCAAACGCGTAGTGCCGCGCGCGCCACAAGTCCTTCGTACTTACGAGAACTCGTGGTTGCCGTGATCGGAGGGCGCCGCTTAGAGTCCAACGCGACGTGAGCTCCTTCACGTCCGACGTGCAGCGCAAGGCGATGCGCGTCCAACAACAACTCCAAGATTTCACTTGAGCAAGGACGTCATGGCGAGTCCCTCGCGATCTCTTCAACAGTACCGCGGCAGCTTCCGCGACCTGCTGGGCAATGCCGGCCGCTACAACGATCTTCTGCTCGCCGGCCTGCTGGTGGTGGTGGTGGCGCTGTTCGTGCTGCCGCTGCCCACGCCGCTGCTCGACCTGCTGATTGCGAGCAACCTGGCCATCAGCCTGGTGCTGCTGATCGTCGCGATGTATGTGCCCTCGGCGTTGTCGCTGTCGACCTTTCCGTCGCTGCTCCTGTTCACCACGTTGTTCCGCCTTGCGCTCAACATCGCATCCACCAAGCTGATCCTGCTTCACGCCGACGCCGGCCACATCATCGACACCTTCGGCAAGCTGATCGTCGGCAACAACGTGGTGGTGGGCGGCGTGGTGTTCCTGATCATCGCCATCGTGCAGTTCATCGTCATCGCCAAAGGCTCCGAGCGCGTGGCCGAGGTTGCGGCGCGCTTTGCGCTCGATGCGATGCCGGGCAAGCAGATGAGCATCGACGCCGACGTGCGCGCCGGTGTCCTTTCTTCCGCCAAGGCGCAGAAGCGGCGCCAGTTGCTGGAGCAGGAATGCCAGCTGCACGGCGCCATGGACGGCGCGATGAAGTTCGTGAAGGGCGATGCCATCGCCAGCATCGTGATTGCGCTGGTCAACATTCTTGCCGGCATCGCCATCGGCACGTTGATGCATGACATGACGCTGGGCGGTGCGCTGCAACGCTACGCCATCCTGACGGTGGGCGACGGCATGGTGTCGCAGATTCCGTCGCTGCTGGTGTCGATTGCGGCGGGCATCGTCATCACGCGCGTGAGCACCGGCGACCGCCGCGATTCGCAGCTCGCGCAGCAGATCGGCGAGCAGATGATGGCGCACCCGCGCGCGCTCATCATTGCCGGTCTCGCGGTGGCCAGCTTTCTCGTGGTGCCCGGTTTTCCGAAGTGGGTGTTCGGCCTGCTGGCCGCGCTCCTGATCGGCCTGGGCCTGGCCATGCGCATGCTGCGCCGGCAGCGCAACACGCCGGGCTGGATCTCCCATGGCGACGGCGTCGCGTCCGAGGAAACCGACACCGACCACGCCATTGCCGCGCCGCTGGCGGTGCGGCTGTCTTCGGGCCTGCGCGCTTCGGTCGACCGCTTCGTGCTGGACCAGCACCTGTCGCTGGTCAAGAACTCGGTCGAATCGGATCTCGGTCCGATCTTTCCGCGGCTGCAGCTGAACTACGCGGACGGCATGGCCGACAACGAATACCAGGTGCTGGTGCACGACGTGGCGGTGGCGCACGGCAGGCTCAAGCCCGGGTGGCTGCTGCTCGACCCGGCGCAGGCGGTGGCCATGCCGCCCGGCGCGGAAGTTGCCGAGCCCTTCGATCCCTTCGCGCGCGTCGTCTGGGTTCCAGGCCCCGAGCCCGGCATGACGGCGTGGACCGGCGCAGAAGTCGTGGGCCTGCACGTCGACCACACCGTGCGTCGCCACGTGAAGGACCTGATCGGCCTGCAGGAGGTGCAGCGGCTCTTGCACTCGGTGCAGCGCGATGCGCCCGAGCTTGCGGCCGAGGTGCTGCGCGTGACCTCGGCCCAGCGTATTGCCGAGGTGCTGCGCCGGCTGCTGCAGGAAGGCATTCCGATTCGCAACCTTCACGCCATTTTCGAGAGCCTGACCATGTGGGCCGCCAAGGAGCAGGACGGCATTGCGCTGACCGAGCTGGTGCGCATCCATCTGGGGCGCTACATCACGAGCCGCTACGTCGGCGCGAACCGGCAGCTCGAGGCGATCCTGTTCGAGTCGAGCCTGCTCGACCGCGTGCAGAACGCCATCGAGCGTTCGCCGCGCGGCAACCTGCTGCTGCTGAGCCCGGCGGTCACGCAGGACATTCGCGAGCAGTTGCGCAGGATTCTCGGTTCCACGGCCAACCGGGTGGTGGCCATCGCGTCGTCGGACGTGCGCCGCTACATCAAGAACCTGATCGAACCGGTGGCGCCGCACATGGCCGTGCTGTCCTATCAGGAGATCGACGACGACGTGGCCCTGCAACCCGTGGGCTGGATCACCAACCCCCAAGCGCATTGATGAACGACAACAACGACCTGTTTTCCGAGGGAGCCCAAGCCGACCATGACACCGCAGAACATTCTGGACATCACGCGCGAGGGCCTGCTGCTCGTGCTCTGGATTTCGCTGCCGGTGGTGGTGGTGGCCACGCTGTCATCGCTCGTGGTGGCGGTGCTGCAGGCGGTAACGCAGGTGCAGGACCAGAGCATCGGCCAGTCGGTGCGGCTCATCGCGGTGATGGTGGCGATCATCGTCACGGCCGGCTGGCTGGGCCGCGACGTGATGCGCTTCGCGGAGCGGGCGTTCCTGTCGCTCACTTCGCTGTCATGAATGCCGCGATGACGATCGTTGCGCGCCTTCTTCTCGCCCGGCACCGGGCCGTCATGCAGCTTTGCGGCGCCGTGCTCATGCTGCTGCTCGTGCAGCACGGCATGGCGGCGGAGTTCCGCTGGCAGAACAAGCCCTTCCAGATCGTGGCCAACGAGAAGCCGCTCGCCGACTTCCTGCGCGAGCTGGCGTCTTCGCAAGGCATCACGGCGGTGATCGATCCCAAGGTCAACGGCGTCATCAGCGGCAAGTTCGACGGGTCGGCCAAGAACATCCTGAACAGCGTGTGCTCGGTCAACGGGCTCACCTGGTATTTCGACGGCGCCTTTCTGTTCGTGGACCTGGCCGCCGACGCGAAGAGCGAGGTGCTGCCGATCGCCGCGGAGAACGCCGGCCGCATCGCCGAAACGCTGGTGCGGCTGCACATTTCCGACGAGCGCTATCCGCTCAGCATCAGCGAGCGCGACGCGAGCGTCTACGTGACCGGCCCGCGCCGATACGTGGAAATGGTGCGCCAGGCAGTGAAGCTTGCGGACCAGAAAACCGCGATGGCCGAAGGCGCCGAAATCCGGCTGTTCCCGCTCAAGTACGCCTGGGCCTCCGACTTCCGCATCAACCGCTCGGGCAAGGAGACGGTGATTCCGGGTGTGGCCAACGTGCTGCGCAGCCTGTACGGCCGCGCCGGCAACCAGTCTTCCAGCGGCGGTGCGGGCGGACGCGGAACCAGTGGGCCGCTTTCGGTGGGGCCGAACCGGCAGATCAAGCTGCGCAGCGGCGAAACCATCAACGCGCCCAAGATCGATATTGCAGGCGCGGGCCAGGGCGGCGACAGCGCCACGCTCGGCGGCCTGTCGGGCATCACCGGCAACGAGCTGCCGCAGTTCCAGGCCGACACGCGCATGAACGCGGTGCTGGTGCGCGACATGCCCGACAAGATGGCACAGTACGCGCGGCTGATCGAATCGATGGACACGCGCCCCCGGCTGGTGGAAATCGAAGTGACCATCATGGACATCAGCTCCGACACGCTGAGCAGCCTGGGCATCGACTGGCGCCTGCACGGCCGGCATGCCGACTTCCAGACCGGCCGCGGCGACCGCGGGCCGCTGACCTGGGGCGGCACCGGCAGCGAGGCCGGCCAGATCGGAAGCTTCGACTCCACGGGCAATCCGCTGACGCCGCTGGGCGGCATGTTCACCGCCGCCATCGGCAACAGCGCGCGCAACTACCTGCTGGCCCGCGTGACGGCGCTGGCCACCAACGGCAGCGCCAACTTCGTGGCCCGCCCGAAGGTGATGACGCTGGACAACACCGAGGCGGTGCTCGAGAACCTGAGCGAGTTCTACGTGCGCGTGGACGGCTTCCAGGACGCCGGCCTTTTCAGCATCACGGCCGGCACCGCCGTGCGCGTGACGCCGCTCATCATCGACGAGAAGACCGGGCGCGGCGTGATGATGTCGATCGACATCGTCGACGGCGACCTGAGCCCGCAATCCGTCGACAAGATTCCGATCGTGCGCCGCCGCACGGTCAACACGCAGGCGCTGGTCGACGAGGGCGCGAGCCTGCTGATTGCCGGCTATTCGTCGGAAGAGAAGAGCAATGCGGTCACCGGCGTTCCGTTGCTGAAGGACATTCCCGGCGTGGGCGGCCTCTTCAGGTACACCGACAAGAAGCAGGCCAACATGGAGCGCTTCTACCTGCTCACGCCGCGCCTCGTGACGCCCGGCTCCACGGCCTCGGTGCCGATGCTGCCTCTGCCCGAGCCCGGAGGTTGAGCATGGATCGCGAAGAAGTTCCGTTCGACGACCACGCCCACGCCGAGCCGCCGGCGCCGCAGGGCCTGCACGCGCAGGCTGCCGGCTGGTGCCTGCGCTTCCTGAGCGGCGCGGTGAAAGGCCGCACCATCGTGCTCAAGCCCGGCATCAACGTGCTGGGCTCGGGCGGCGAATGCGAGGTGATGCTGCCGGGCGGCGACGTGCTGCCGCGCCACCTGGCGTTCACTGTCGGCGAGCTGGTGGTGTCGATGCAGCGCCTGGGAACCGCCTCGGCGCGCCTCAACGGCGAGGAGATACAGCAGCCGCGCAAGAGCGTGGTGGCGGGCGACATCGTGAGCGTCGGCCAGATCGATTTTCAGCTCGACCGCACCTATCCGGCGAGCGCGCAGGAAGACCGGATGTTCGCACCGGTGCATGGCGCACTGCCCGAAGGCGAAGCGATGGCGCGGCAACCGGCGTCGGGGGCGCAGCGCCTGGGCCTGTGGGTCGGCGGCGTGGTGGCATTGCTGGCCGTGCTCGGCCTTGCGGCCATGTCGCTCGGCGGCGGCCGCGGCGGCGCGATGAGCGGCGGCAGCGTCAACCTGGCAGAGGTGGAAAAGGCGCTGGTGCCATTTCCCGAGGTCGAGGTCATCGCGGCGCCGGGCGGGCAGTTCGGCGTCAAGGGCTATGTGGAATCGAAGCAGCGCCGCAAGACGCTGGAAGAGGCCATGGCGCGCTTCGGCAGCAAGGTCAGCGTCAACGTGCACTCGGCCGAGGACATGGTGGAGCAGGCGCGCCGCTATGTCGACGACCCCGGCGTGGCCGTGACCTACACGGGGCAGGGCCGGTTGGCGCTGACCGGCACGGTGGAAGACGCGGCCGTGCGGCAGAAGATCCGCCGCCTCAGCGAAGACCTGCATCCCTCGGTGCTGGTTTCGGACAAGGTGCAGTACCGCGAAAAGCCCAAGACCGAGAACAAGGACGACGACATGCGCGCCCAGTGGGACAGCTGGCAGAGCGTGCTGCCGGCCCGCATGGTGAGCATCACCGAAGACGGCGAAGGCCTGCGCCACATCCAGCTCTCGAACGGCAACCGCTACTACGAAGGCTCGGTGCTGCGTTCCGGCGCCGAGCTCAAGCGCATCGACGCCGACGGGCTGGTCCTGAGCGGCGGTGTGCCCAACAAGAAACCCGCGAGGTAGCCGACATGCATGGCCATGCCGCTCCCTGTTCGCGTTCCCCGATTTCATGCGTCGGCGCTGCCGGCTTCGCCGCATGGAATGGCTTCGTCCCCGCGGGGCACGGAGCTTTCTCCGCAAGTAAAAAAACCTCAACCCTTTGACAGGAGTTTCCTATGAGCGCAGTCGACACCTCGATCCAGCAAATGCAACAAGCCGCGGCCGACCAGGCTCGCCTGATGAGCGTCAGCATGGCTGCGGGCGCCACCATCTCGGGGGCCGCCGCCACGGCGCAGACGGTGAACGGCGCCAACGCCGCCGGCACCGAAGTGGCGAAGTCCACTGGCAACGACATCCGCCAGTCCGCCAAGCAGAACTGACGGGGAGGCCCGCGCGAAGCCGACGGGCTTTCGCGCGGCCCTTTTTTCTTTCCGAGGAGAGTGAACCATGACCGATCCCATTGCCTCCGCCGCGCTCAGCGCGCCGCCGCCGGAAGTCGCCGCATCCACTGCGTCCGCCAACACCGGACCGGCGCAGCAGGCCGTGAGCCCGTCGCGTTTCGAGCCGGGCGAGACGCGCATGTTCGCCAACATGATGCAGGGCGTGCAGGCGCAGGGCGGAACGAGCGCGCCCAGCGCGATCGGCGACGCGGCCAAGTCGCTCGCCGCACAGCTCTCGGGCAACGTGCGCTCCATCGAGGACATGCGCAAGAGCATGCTCGAGTCCATCGATTTCGCGGACCCCATCAAGACCATGTTCGTGATGACCGATCACGCCATGGAAGCCAACATGATGTTCGCGCGAATGCATATTTCCACCGGGCTGGCCAGCGCCGCGACCAGCCTGTTCGGCAGCCTGCTGAAGAACCAGCAATGAAGACGCCGCTACGCCCGCGCTGGCTTGCCGCGCTCGTGCTGCTGCTGGCGCTGGCCGGTTGCAAGGTCGCGCTCTATTCCAACCTCAAGGAGCAGGAGGCCAACGAGATCCTCGCCGCGCTGTCGGCCGAAGGCATCGGCGCGGCCAAGAGCAAGCTGGAAGGCAGCAACTGGCAGGTCGAGGTGGAGGAAGACCGCCTGAGCCAGGCACTGGACGTGCTGCGGGTGCAGGGCTTGCCGGCCGAGCGCTACGTCAGCATGGGCGAGGTGTTCCAGAAGCAGGGCCTGGTGTCCACGCCTTCGGAGGAACGCATGCGCTACATCTACGCCATCTCGCAGGAGCTTTCGCAGACCTTGCGCAACGTCGACGGCGTGGTGTCCGCGCGCGTTCACGTGGTCATTCCGGCCAACGATCCGCTGAGCGAGAAGATCCGGCCTTCGTCCGCGGCGGTGTTCATCAAGCACCGGCCCGATGTCGACCTGCGCCTGCTGGCGCCGGCAGTGAAGGACATGGTCGCCCACAGCATCGAAGGGCTCACGCACGACCAGGTGTCGCTGTCGCTCTTCGAGGCGCGCCGCGCGACCGGCGCCGCACCCGCGGGCAACGCGGCCGGCGAGCCGATGGTGCTCGGCCTTTTCTCGACACAGACCGCCATGGTGCTGCTCGGCCTGCTGCTGCTCGCTGCTATCTGCCTCATGGTGCTGCCCACGCTGCTGCGCCGGCAGGGCCAGGACTGGCGCACCTGGATGCGCCGCCAGGTGTTCAAGCGCTGACCACGCAGCATTCATGCAGATGCCGAACACCGCTCCCGTTGCGCCTGCGGCCATGCCCGGCCCGATGGACCTGCTGCGCCTGGTGATGCGCTTCAACCTGCACCCCGAAGCCGACCTGCATCCGAGCTGGCTTCCGGCCAACTGGCCGGCGCGGCATCGCTCGGTGGCACGCATGGGGTCCGCGGGCCGCGCCGTGCTGGCCGACATGCTGCGGCGCGAACAGGTGCCGGGCCATTCGCAGCCGCCTGCACCGTCGCTTGCACAGCCGCCTGCACAGCCGCATACAGCGGCCGACTACAACTTCGACTCCCGGCTCAAGCGGCTGGCATTGCTCGATGCCGCCTCCCTGCGCCGCCTGGCGGCCTACCTCGGCTTCTGCGCACACCTGCCGCTCTTCAAGCTGCGCGGCGGTGCGGGCCTGCAGATCCGCCGCCAGGCGCGCCGCTTCGATCGCGACGCCGTCGACTTCGTGCTCGACCGCGTGCCGCAGCTCACCGAACTGCGCATGGACAGCACCGTGGTGCAGCAGCGTCCCATGAGTACGGGCCGCGTGGTGCTCGACCGCGGCTACCGCCTGCTGCTGGGCACAGCCTCGTCCGAGGGAGCGCTTGTGCAGGGCCGCCTGAAGCACAAGCTGCCCCGCCGCATCTCCGCCTTGAGCGTGCCGGCCTTCGAGCCACGCCAGGCCTTGCAACTCAATGAACTGATGCTCTCCTGCATCGTTCCCGAAAGACTGCCGCAATGGGACTGGCTTTTCTGATCACCACCGACAACCTGCAGCTCCTGAGCGAGCGCAAGGTGTTGAAGGAAAACGAATATGCGGCGCTGCTCGACGCATCGGCCGTGGTGGACACCGCGCGCCGCGAGGCCGTGCGCATCACGCAGCACGCCGAGGACGGCGCCGAGGCGAGCCGCCGCAAGGGCTACGAGGAAGGGCTGGCGCGGGCCAGGGCCGAATATGCGACGCAGCTCGTCTCGGAGAGCATCGCCCTCGAACGGCAGCTGCATGCGCTGCGCACGTCGATGGCGCAGATCGTCGTCAAGGCGGTGGGCCAGTTCCTGGCAGACGCCGATCCCGCGGTGCTGTTCCGTTCGGCGCTCGTTCGCGTCGAGGCGCTGCTGCGCGCGGAGTCGTTCATCACGGTGCGCGTGGCGCCGGCGCAGGAGGCCCACATGCGCGAGACCCTGCACCGGCTGCGCAGCGATGCCAACTGGAACATGGCCATGACCATCACGCCCGATCCCGACCTGCCGGCCGGCGCCTGCATGGTGCAAACCTCGACCGGCGTGCTCGAGATCGGTGTGGACGCGCAGCTCGAGGCCTTTCGCCGTGCGGTCGAACAGGGCGGCATGCTGGCGCCTTCCGGGAGAGGCGTGTGAACCCGCAGGGCGGGATGTCCGACGCCGCGCTCGGCATCGTGGCCGAGCTCGAGGCGGCCTTCGCGCATGTCACGCCCGTGGCCATGCGCGGCCGCGTCAGCAAGGCGGTCGGCATGCTGATCGACGCTACGGGCATCCAGGCCCACGTGGGCGAGTTGTGCGAACTCGTCACGCCCGGCGAGCCGCCGCTGCTTGCCGAAGTGGTGGGTTTCCGCGGCAACACGGCCATCCTCACGCCACTGGGCTCGATCACCGGCATTTCCGCGCTGACCGAGGTGGTGCCGACCGGACGCGGGCATGTGTGCCCCGTGGGGGTGCAATTGCTGGGCCGCGTGCTCGATGCGCTCGGCCAGCCTATCGACGAACTCGGTCCGCTCGCCACGCACACGCGGGTGCCGGTGCACCGCGAGCCGGTGAGCCCGCTCGCGCGCCGCATGATCGATGCGCCGATCGCCACGGGCATCCGCGCCGTGGATGCACTCCTGACGGTGGGCGAGGGCCAGCGCATCGGCGTGTTCGCGCCGCCCGGGGTCGGCAAAAGCACCTTGCTGGGCATGCTGGCGCGCGGCTCGACGGCCGAGGTCAACGTGATTGCGCTGATCGGCGAGCGAGGGCGCGAGGTGAAGGAGTTCCTCGAACACAACCTCGGGCCGGAGGGCTTGGCCAAGACCGTGATGGTGGTCTCGACCTCCGACCGGCCGCCGATGGAGCGCATCAAGTCGGCCTACGTGGCGACCACCATCGCGGAGCATTTTCGCGACCAGGGCAAGAAGGTGCTGCTGCTGGTCGATTCGCTCACCCGCTTCGCGCGCGCGCAGCGCGAGATCGGCCTGGCGAGCGGCGAGCCGCCGACGCGGCGCAGCTATCCGCCGTCGATCTTCTCGATGCTGCCCCAGCTGCTGGAACGCGCGGGGCAGGGCAAGACCGGCTCCATCACCGCGGTGTATTCGGTGCTGACCGAGGGCGACGAAGAGAACGACCCCATCGCCGAAGAGGTGCGTTCCATTCTCGACGGCCACATCGTGCTGTCCCGCAAGATCGCGGCGGCCAACCGCTACCCGGCCATCGACGTGCTGGCCAGCATCAGCCGCGTGATGCCGCTGGTGACCTCGCGCGAACACGGGGCGGCCGCGGCGCACTTCCGCAGCCTGTTGGCCAAGTACCAGGAGATGGAGCTGCTGGTGCAGATCGGCGAGTACCGCCCGGGCAGCGATGCGCTGGCCGACGAGGCGATCCACGCGCGGCCCGCGATGCTCGACTTTCTCTCGCAGCCGCCCCGGAGCAGCCAGCCGTTCGAGCAATCGGTGGCGGCACTGCTGCATCACGCGCGCCACGCACCCCGCACGGAGCACCGAAGATGAGCGTCGACTGGAAGCTTCTTTCCGACGTGCGCGAGCGGCAGAAAACCGCCGCAATGGGCGTGGTCGCGCGCGACCGCGCGGCGGCCGACGAGAGCCAGGTGCAATTGCGGCAGGCCGAGGCCGCGCAGCAGCAACAAGTGCAGAACAAGCTGCGGCATTGGGAGGCGACCCGCGGCGCGCTGTCGGGCGGCCAGGTCAGCATGGCGGAGTTCCGCAATGCAGGCGCCTGGAGCGGCGCGCTCGATGCGCAGATCGCCGAGGCCGGCCAAGCCACCGCGCAAGCCGCGCGGGCGCATACCGAGCGCGAACAGGTGCTGGAAGAAAGCCGCCGCCAGTTGCGCGCCGCCTACGGCGAGCTCGAAAAGGCCCAACAGATGCAGCAGCGCGCGCGCGCCGAGCGCGTGCACCTGCAGGAGCTGCGGCTGGCAGACGCCAACGAAGAGAGCACCGCGCAGGCCTGGGCCATGCGCCGGCCCGCCTAGGCACGGAGCCATCATGGAAAGCTTCGAACTCGGCCACATGGAGCAGTTTTTCTCGGCGGTGGTGCTCACGCTGCCGCGGCTGTTCGCGATCTTCGCGGTCGTGCCCTTTCTCTCGGGCGGCATGATCACCGGCACGGTGCGCAACGGCATTTTGCTGATGCTCGCCATCTTCATGTCGCCGGTGGCGGGCGAGGTGCCGGCCGCATCGATGGCCACCTGGGTGTTCATTGCCGGCAAGGAGGCGCTGATCGGCGTGATGCTGGGCCTGGGCTTCGGCATTTTCATCTGGGCCATCCAGAGCGTGGGCGACCTGATCGACTTCCAGACCGGCTCCAGCAACGCCTCGTTCTTCGATCCGGTGGCTGGCCACGAGAACGGCGCGACCAGCGAGTTCCTGGGCTGGATGGTCATCACCTTGTTCGTCTCGGCGGGCGGCCTGCTCGCGATGCTCGGCGTGATCGTCGACTCCTACCGCATCTGGCCGGTGGGGTCGTTCTTTCCCAACCTCGGTCTGGTGCTCGAACAGTTCGCCATCCGCCAGGGGGACACGCTGTTTCTCTGGATCGTGAAGCTCGCGTCGCCGGTCATCGTGGTGCTGCTGCTGGTGGAATTGGGCGTGGGCCTGGTGGGCCGGGTGGCGCCGCAGCTCAACGTGTTCGTTTTCGCGCAGCCGCTCAAGAGCCTGCTGGCCCACTTGATGATGCTGCTGTTCCTGTTCTTCGTGTACGAGTCGCTGCAGGAGTTCTTGCGGCCCGAGAACGGGGTTCTCGATTTCCTGAGGTCCACGCTGTAGCGGGCAAGGCATGGCAGAGAAAGACCAGGCCCCCACCGCCAAGCGGCTGCGCGATGCGCGCAAGCGCGGCGAGGTGGTGTTCAGCACCGACGTGGCTTCCACGGTGGTGTTCGTCGTGGTCGTGCTGTCGCTGTGGCTCGGCGGCCAGCTCATCTACAGCCTGCTGCGCGAGCTGTGGCTGCATGCCACCAGCACCACCTTGCTCACGGCGCCCGACGACCGGTTTGTCGAACTGCTGCTGCACACGGGCGAAACCCTGGTGTGGGGAACGCTGCCGGTCATGGCCATTGCGGCCGCGGCCGGGATCGTGGGTTCGCTGTTCCAGGTGGGTGGCGTGGCGGCCTGGGAGCGGCTGAAGCCCGACGTCAACCGCATGAACCCGGCCGAGGGGCTGACGCGCATCTTCTCGACGCGCAGCCTTATCAACCTGCTGAAGATGTGCACCAAGACTGCGCTGCTGGCCTTGCTGATGTTCGTGGTGGTGCGCGGCTTTGTCGATACCGCGCTCAAGCTGGGCTATGCGCGGCCCGAGGGAATCATGACGGCCGCGGCGCATATGGTGCTGGTTGCCTTCGGCTGGGCGGTGGTGATCTACGCGGTGATGGCCGCAGTCGACTACGTGCACGAACGCCACGAGTTCATGAAGCAGCAGCGCATGTCCATCGAAGAGATCCGCCAGGAATACAAGGAGATGGAAGGCGACCCGATCAACCGCTCGCGCCGGCGTTCGGCCCACTTCGAGGCGGTGTACGCGAGCCTCAACGACCGGGTGCGCGCGGCGTCGGCCGTGATCCATTCGCCGCGCATTGCGGTCGCCCTGCAATACCTCGGCGAAACCGACCTGCCGCGCGTGATCGCGCGCGGCGAGGGCGAGGTGGCCGCGCAGATCCGGCGCTTTGCCAGCGAAGGATTGATTCCGACCGAATTCGAGCCCGCGCTGGCCGAGCGCATCTACGAGGACGTGCCCGAGGACCAGCCGATTCCCCGCGCGCTCTATGCGCCCGTCGCCAAGCTTCTGCGCTGGGCGCAGGGCAGCGAATGAATCTTGAGAAACCGACGACCGAAAGGAATGAACCATGTTGATTGCGGATGGAGGCGGCAGCGCTCGCGTGCCGGTGAACGTACCCAACCCCGTGAACACGGCAAAGCAGCCTGCGAGTTCGGCCGAGTCGGACGCCGCGGCGCGCGCGCGGGAACTGCAACGCCAGCTGGAGGCGCTGCTCGAGAAGCTGCGCGAAATGCAGCGCCAAGCCGAAGAAGCCCGCAAGCGCGCCATCGAGGCGCAGCGCAAGGCCCGCGAAGCCAGGAAGCATGCCGAGGCCATGGAGGCCCAGGCAGAGAAGACCAAGCAACTGGCCGACGCCAACAAGGCCAAGAAGGCGCAGCAGGACGCCAAGCTGGAAGATGCGCGCGCCAAGAATGCAACCGCCGACGCCGACCTGAAAGACAAGAACGCCGCGCTGCTCAAGGCCGAAGTCAAGCAGAAGCGGGAAGAAACGAAAGCCCCCGACGCCAAGGCCTCCGCGGCCACCGACAAGAAGGTGCAGGACGCGAAGGCCGACCGCAACGACGCGCAGAAGACCAGCGACTTCTCGAAGCTCTATCTCGACTCGCAAGAGAAGGAGAGCAAGGCGCAGGACGCCGAGGCCAAGGTGGTCGAGCTGACGCCGACGCCGGGCCGTCCGTCGGCCACCATCACCGAGAAGGAGCGCACGGCGCTCACCAAGGCCGAAGACAAGGCGCAGAAGCTGCGCGGCGAGGCCGATGCCGCGACGAAGAAGTTCGGCAGCGCCGTCGGTGAAGAGGCCAACACCGAGTTCTGGGGCAGTCCGCCGGCCCCCGCCACCACGGCGGGGCCGCCCGCCAAGGCCACCGACGATCCGCTGCAAACGCCGCTCACCCAGCTGCTTCAAGTCTCGCCGAAGACCACCACCAACCCGGCCGCCAACAACGGCCTGGTGTTCACCCCGACGCTGACCTCCGGCACCGCGGGAACCACCAGCAGCAGCCTGCTCTTGCCGCCGTCGACCGTGTCGTCCGGCACCGGCACGAACGCGACCTCGCCATTCACCACCTTTCTCAAGACGCCCGAGCCGGTCGTCACGCCAGAGGTGAAGAAAACGCTCACTGGCATCGCGGACGGCAAGAGCGTGGAGCAGATCGCGAGCGACCGCAAGATGCGCGTCGACCAGGTGCTGTCGGAGGCCAACGCGGCGGGCGTCCAGATCACCACGGCCGCGCCGAAGGACGGCGTGCAGGCCACCACCATCGAGCGCGGCGATGCCTCGCTCACCTACAGCCGTGACGCGAAGCATGACACCCTGGCGGTCAAGGGCAATCTCCCGGACCCGAAGGCACCGTGCGGCCAGGAGGCCGTCGACGCGAAGGAGGACGGCAACGGGCGCTACAGCCAGACCACGAAAGACGCTAAGACCGGCGACACGACCACCACCACCATCGACAGCCGCGCCGGCACCCGCACGGTCAGTGTGGTGGACAAGAAAGGCCTGCGCACCGACACCACGACCTCGCTGACCGGGGGGCAGGTCACGCGTGCGGTGGACGACTACGAAGGCTATCTCGAAGTGGCCAAGGCCGCGGACCTGACGCCCGAGCAGCTGCTGGCGCTGAATCCCGACGTCGACTACGGCAAGGCGCTCAAGCCGGGCCAGGAACTGGTGGTGGCCGGCGTGCCGACCACGGTGAAGACTTTCAACAAGGACGGCTCGATGCTCGAGAAGACCACCGCGAGCGATGGCACGCTGCAGGTGGTGGCCACGAGCGCGAGCGGCCGCCGCACGGTGCTGATGGGCGAACCCGACGCCAAGAACGGCCCCGGCGAGGCGGCGCGCAAGTCGATCTTCGACGACAAGAAGTCCGTGGCCGAAACCGCCAAGGCGATGGGCATGACGGAAGACGAAGTGCTCGCGGCTCTGCCCGAAGGTACCGTCGATGTAAGCAAGGCCAGCGCCGACAACAGCTACATCGAGACCCGCACGATCTACGATCCCGCCACCAACCGGCTGGTGGTCGAGAGGAACGACTGGAACCATGGCGGCGGCAGCCGCGAGGACATCGACGACAAGACCAAGTACACGGTCACGCAGAAGAACCCGGAAACCGGCAAGTCCGAGCGCGTCGAGGCCAGCGGCGGCCTCGGCTACCTGCAGCACCAGGCCGAGGACAAGGCCAAGTACGCCGACAGCTACGGCGAGCAGATCGGCAATCTCGACAAGACGATTCGCCTCTACAGGCGCATGGGCGAACCGGTGGACGACCTGGTCGACCGGCGCAAGCAGCTGGTGTCGCAGCAGACCGATGCGCGCGGCGAGGCCACCATCGCCAACGCCAAGGCCACCTCGGCCCTCACCAAGCAGCAGCGGGTGACGATCGACGAGCAGGCGCGCGTGGCCTACCAGAACCTCGCGTATGCGCGGCCCGGCAGCAAGGACCAGGCAGAAGCCGCCAAGGCGCTGAGCGACCGCCTCGAATTGCTGGACCACGTCGACCGGATCGTCGACGTCGCCAACAAGGACGTGGACCTGGCCGAGGCCGGGTTCGACCAGGTGAAGACGCAGGATGCCAAGGTGCAGGCCGACGCCGACCTGGAGGCGGAATTCCAGAAATGGAAGCGCACCTGGCGCTGGAGTGGCCTCGACGAGAAGGAAATCCAGAAGCGCGAGGCCCAGGGCGCAAGTCCCCCAGGCCCGATGTACCGCAACGACGAGGAAGAGAACAAGGCGGCCTGGAAGGATTTCGTCCTGCAGCAGGAGATGATGGACGACCATGGTGAGAAATACCTCACCGATGCGGGGCGGCCCGCGCGCGATGCCTGGCTGAACCGCAACAAGGCCAGCGATGCGGCGCTCGACTCCGGCATCCGCTACGACCAGGCTTCCATCGCGAGCGGCGCGGCCAATACCCACCTGACGCAGGGCGAGGTCGACCGGCTGCAGCAAAAGAAGGACGCGTGGACGAAAGCCAACCCGACGGTCTTGCCGGAGAAGTTCAAGGGCCAGGAGAAGCTCGATGAACTCATCAAGAACGTGGCGGACGGCAAGATCAGCGACCTGAAGATCGGAGAGAACAAGAAACATTCGGAGTACCTGAAGACGGTGTCCGCCGCCGACCGCGCCGATCCCGAGGCACTCAAGAAAGCCGAGGACAAATACACCGAGGACAACCAGGAAGCCACCACCAAGCTCAACGGCCAGATCAAGGACATTTCGGAGCGGCCCCTGCGCGACAAGACGCGTTCGGTGGACGACTACATCGCCGAGTGGGGCAAACGCAATCCCGAGATCCAGAAAGAGCTGGACGCGCTGGGCACCGACCAGGATCAGCGCAGCCTGCGCGCGGCCGAATATCGCAGCGGGCAAATCCACAAGCTCCTGTCCGCGTCCGACCAGGGCAAGGAGCTCCAGGCGGCGATCAACCTGCGCTATTCGCTCACAGACCAGTGGCTGAAGATCGGGGACAAGGACGACGACCGCCTCGAGAAGGACCTCGAGGGCATCGAGAAGGGCATCGAAGGGCACACCTGGGTGCGTGACGTCTGGGGCAGCATGGCCGGCGACTCCGCCGAAGACGCCAAGAACTACACGGAGAAGCAGCGGGATGGGCTGCGCGACCTGCGCGACGACCTCCGCGCGGGAAGGATCTCGGCCTCGGAGTACGCGCGCCGCGAGAACGAGTTCATGGACGCCTACGACGTCCAGTCCGACAAGATGGCCGACCGGGTGCGCGACAGCGACGGCACCTGGAGCGTGGTCGACGATGCGGTGCGCATGACCGTCACGGCGGCTGCGGGCATTGCAGCCACCATTGCCTCGGGCGGCAACGTGGCCGTGGGCTTCGGCACGGCGATGGCGGTGAGTGCGCTGTGGGACACCACGGGCGACATCGTCGCCGCCGCGCAGGGGCGCGACATCTATGCCGATGGCCACACGTCGCTGTGGACGCTCGAAGCCAAGGCGCTGACCGGCAACGCGAGCTGGGACGACGTCAAGTTCACGTTCAAGGACGAGCTTGTCGACGCGGCCACCAATGCCGTCACCGCCACCGGCGTGGGTGCAGGCATCAAGACCAGCGCTTCGGTCAGCGCCAAGCTGCTGGCCAACGGCACGATGGTCGGCAGCAAAGGCACGCTGAACATCGCGGGCCGCGCGGTGGTCGGCGCGCGCGCGGGCGTGACCTCGCAGGCCTTCGACGGCACCGGCCGCGTCCTGGTGGAAACCGGACGCGTCGGCCTCGACGGCAAGCTCGGCACGGAAGAGGGCAACAAGCGCATCGGCGCCACCTTCGTCAGTTCGGCGGCGGGCCTGGTCACAGCGCCGCTCACGGGCGGCGTGTCGGGCGCCATTCCGCTGTGGAAGGCGGTTTCGCCGGCCGCGCAGGCCCAGGCGCAGGCCGGCGGCATTCCCGCCAAGCAGCAGCTGGCCTACTTCGGGCTCGGTGCGCAGTTCGTGAACGATGGCGTGGCGGGCTTGGGTACCGGTGACCTGATCGCGCTCGCGAACGAGGGCCGCCACATGAACCGCGGCGAGTTCATCGCGGCCTCGCTGCAGGTGATTCCGGGCACGCTCAACAACGTGGCGCTGCACCCGGCCATGGCCGCACGCGCACGTAGCCAGGCACAGGCCGCGCAGAACGCGGCCCCCTCCCGCACGCTGCACGACGAGCTCGTGCTGCCCGGCCTCGCGATGCCGCACCTGGCGAACGAAGACAGCCTGGTGCCCGCGCAGTTGTCGGAGGCAATGGCGCCGGGCGGGCGGGTCGAGCTGCACGTCGCCGCCGATGATCCGGGAGGTCCGTTGCCCCGCAACGGCGAAGCCCCGGACATCGATCCCGACCAGGCGGCGGCGATCCACGAGCGGCTGCGCAGCGCGGGCTTCGAGCAGATCCGCATCGAACGCAACCCCGATGCCGAAGCCGGCCAGCCGGGCTTCATCGTGCATGCCATCAAGGAAGGCGGCGAAATCCAGACCGACGGCGTGGTGCCGCTGCTCTCGCGCACGGTGCCGACCGAACCCGAGGGGCAGGACCCGTCCAACACGGCCGATGCCCTGGATGGCAGCAACAACGGCGTCGACGGACCGAACAACAACAACGACGCTTCCGACTACGCGCTGCCCCCACCCGGCAGCAGCCTGCACACGGTCAGCTGGAGCGGCACGCTCAGGGCCATCCTGCAATCGGGAGGCACGCTGCGCGACACCGCGTTCTACCTGCACGCCACGCCTTACGACGAGAACACCGGCTTGGCGCTCAATGCCACCGACAGCGGCCTGCCGCGGGCGGTGGACGGCGAAACGCCCGCGCAGCGCAAGGCCGCGTATGCCAGCGCGGACAGCCCCGAGGCGCTGGCCGCGCTGCCGCCCGCGCGCTACACCACGCTCAAGGAGGCGATGAATGCCGCGCAGGCCGGCAACGGCGATCGCGGGCACGACAACATCGCCCTTGTCTACGAGCCCAAGCTCGGCGCGGACGGCCGGGTGCCGCCGGAGGCGGTGCTGGCCACGGTCCACATCGACAAGACCGGCGAAGGCCCCGCGACGCTGCGCGACGTGAGCCCGAATCCGCACAGCGACATCGCCGAGACCGTGGCGCTGCGGGTGAGCTATCCGGTCGTGCAAGCCGCCACCCGCGCGGCGTCGGGGCTCATCCTGCCGGGCAGCGCCGCGCGCGACAACTTCCTGCATGTGCCGGACGACGCCACCGTCTACTACATGGACAGGTCGAAGCGCGTCACGCAGATTTCGGCCAATGATCCGCGAGTGGCGCAGGCGCTCGAACGGGCGCACCGCTCGCGCGCCGAATTGTTGCGCCTGCCGAGCCGCGAGCAGGGCCTCGGCCTCGACGCTGTGCAGGCCTGGCGCGAGCAGGCGGGCATGAAGCCGGTCGACCTGCGCGTGCTGAACCCGGAGGAGATGCCGGGCATGGAGGGGCGCTACTTCCAGAGCGAGGGCGTGGCGATCGTCGCGCGCAATCCGGCCCTGGAGCGCGAGGCGGGTGCGCGGCCGGTGCAGCGTCGGGTCGCGCACGAGAGCGGACATGGCCACGAGGGAAAGCGCGAGGTCTTCGTGCTGCGCGACGCGCAGGACGGCGACACGTTGAGGCCGACCTTCGACATCGAGCCGGTGAGCGGCCTGCTGCGTTTCGATCCCGAGTCCGGCCGCTACTCGGGCCGGGCGATCGAGGAGGGCGATGCCGAGCGGATGGCGCAGCAGTTCGACGAAGCAACCTATGGGCCGAGGTCCGTTGACGACAGCTACACCGGCCAACTCTCCCGCTACCAGAGACCGGGCGTCGACAGCGCCGACCACGGCGCATACACCGCCGTGACGCTCGATGCGATGCTGCGCATGACCCCTGGGCTCGAAGCCCTCATGGAACGCGCGCGCTTCTCCAATGCCGCACACCAGGAACTGCAGGAGGTTCTTGGCCGCAAGTTCGACGCCTTCTATGCCGGCGCCGAGGACTTGTCGTCACCGGCGCACCAGCAGTGGGCCAGCGACCTGTACAACGCCGTGCAGCGCGGCGGCCCAATACCCATGCGCCCCGCCGAGGGCGCGGCGCCCCCGGATGCACAGGGCCCGGTGGTGCTGAACAGCCGCCCCGTGCAGCGCGCCGCGAGCGCCGGCGACGACGGAATGCCGCTCAAGCCATCGGCCTTCGGCACCGATGGCGACTGGATGGCCGCCGCGCTGCATCTCGAGGACACGATCGCGCAGCAGCGCGAGGCCGGCCAGCCTGGCAAGCTGCCGCCCGGCATGATCCTGTCCGACGCCGACAAGGCCGTGACGCAGGCGCTCATGAAGAACCCGACCCCCGAGTCGCAGGAGTGCTTCGTGGTGTCGACCCGCCCCCCGAGCAAGGGCATCTTCAGCGGGGACGACGTGCGCGCCAAGCGCAAGGAGGTCTTCGACACCATCGAGAAGGTGCAGCAAGCGGTTTCCAAGCGCAGCGGCGGCGCATGGGTCTATCGCGTCGCGCCCGAAGGCGGCATCGGCGAGATGACCCGCGTCGGCAAGGCGCGCTCGCACAACATCCTCGGCGCTTTCTACGTCGGCAACGACAAGAGCGTCTTCCCCGTCGGCATTGCCAACCCGCAGTTCGACCGCTGGGACCTCACGGCGGCAGCCCCGGAAGGCAAGCCGCACGTCTACAACGCAACGCTCACCATGCCTGTCGGCCGTCCGGCCGAAGGCATCTTCCGCCAGGGCGGCATCGAGGAGGGCGCCGATGCAGCGACCGCGGCCATCGACCGCGCAGTGGCCGAGGGCCGTGCGCCGCGCGTGATGATCGCGGCGGGCTACACGATCGAGAACGGCCGCGCCGAGACCAGCGGCCCCGGCGGTGCGGCAGTGGCCGGCAAGGCGGCGCGCCTGTACTCGGGCCAGATGCATGGCGTGGATGCGCAGGTCACCTACGTGGCCGCGGGCCGCCGGCAGCGCAAGGTGCTCGAGGCCGCGCTCGAGGCGCTTGGCGAGCGCAAGGGCGAGCACTACGAGATCGTGAGCTTCAACGCGCGCGGCAGGCTCGCCGAGTGGCGCTCCGCCAGCCTGCTCAGGCGCCACCAGCCCGACCTGCTGATGGGCTTCGACGTGCCCGGCCGCACCGAGAAGGGCGAATACCACAACAGCCATGGCCAGGCGATCGGCTACCACACCGCCGCGCGCGACCAGCTCTTCATCGATGCAACGCGCAACGACCGCATCACCACCGTGGCCGGCTTCGACCTTGGCAACGAGGTGGGCGGCGGCCATCCCGACGTGCACACGCGCGTGCAGCCCGCGCCGAACGGCACTCCCATCGCCTCGATCGTCACGGCCGACGTGGCGATGACGGGCGGGCGCACCAACTGGGTCGGCTATGCCTTCGGCACCGAGGTGCTGCGGCGCGCCGGCGCCTTGAGTGCCGTGCCGGACGAGCGCGCCATCCGCAGCATGGTCATGGACATGATGAAGGCCGGCGGCGTGGACAGCGAGACGCGCAGCCGCGTGCCGTTTTCGACCGATTCGCGGGGGCGAACCTCGGGCGTGGGCGGCATGTCGCCCGACGTCGAGGCCGCGGTGGCCGCGATGCTGCGCATACGCGCCGAGAAGATCCACATGGCGCCGGCCATCGACCTGCGCGGCGTGCGGCTACGGCTGGGCGTGTTCGATTCGGGCTCGGGCGGCATCATTGCCGCGGCCGAGATCAAGCGCGTGGTCGAAGAGACCACGGGCGCGCGCGTCGACCTGGTGATGGTGGGCGACCACGGGGCGGGCACCTACGGCCCCAAGACCAAGACCGAAATTGCCGACCACACGCGCGCTGGCCTCGAGACGCTCGACAAGCTCGGCGTAGACCTGATCGTGATGGCGTGCAACACCGCGTGCACCTCGGGCAAGGGCGAGTACGCACGCGGCATCAACGCGCCGGTCATCGACCTGATCGACAGCACGCGCTCCTTCCACAAGGGCCTCGTGGACCGGGGGGAACGCGTGGTCGCGTTCTCCACCGAGGCGAGCGCGACGCTGCCGCTGCCCGGCACGGACCTGATTGGCGTCTACCGCGACAAGGATGTGCTGCCGGTCGGCGGCACCGACGACGGCTTCGACGTGGCATCGATCGTGAACCAGTACATGGCCGATCCGATGAACGCCGACATGCGGGCGCGCATGCAGGGCGCGGCCGACCACTATGCCGACAAGATCCTGGCTGCGAAGTCCGATGTCACGACCGTCTCGTGGTGCTGCACGCACTATCCCGAGCTCGAGCCGTTCTTCACCAAGTCGCTGCAGGACCGCGGCCGCTCGGATGTGAAGATGATCAATCCGATGGCCCACCAAGCCATGCGGGCCATCGAAGTGGCCGAGCATCTGCCGCCGGGCACCGGCACGGGCCCAAGCCGGGCCATCGGCATCACCACGGCGGTGGCCGACAAGGCCGAGGCCATCCGCACCGGCACCGATCCAGGCAAGGCCACCGTGCAGCAGAGCGAGGTGCTGCAGACGCTGCGCATCGCACTCCAGCGCGACGACGTCACGCTGGTGCCGCTGAAGAAGCTTGGCGCAGACGTCGACGTCGGGGAGGCCCAGCGCCTGCTCGACCAGGACGAGGCCGGCGATCCCATCGATGCGCTGCAGGCCTTCGATCCGTCGGGCCGCGGGTTTCCGATCCACGTGCCGGGCGGCGCCTATGCCGCGGCAAAGATGCTCGGCGACGCCGGCAAGGTCGCGGTGGTGGCGGGCTTTCCGATCCGCACCGCCGCCGGCCGCGTGGCGCCCGAGTCGGACAGCACCAAGGGTGCGGCGGTGCTGGCCGCCGGGCTGGCCAAGCTCGGCAAGGACACGGTCTGCATCACCATTCCCGCCAACGTCAAGCCGCTGAAGGCCGCGCTCGCGGTGCTCGGGCGGGGCGACATCGAGGTGCGGGCCTTCGGCCTGAAGATCGGCCCGCACGCCGAAGGCGAAGCCCTGCGGATGCTGCAGCGTCTCAACCCCGACGCGATCATCAGCGTGGAGGCGCCCGGGCGCGATGCCAAGGGCCAGTACTGGAGCTCCACGGGCGAGCGCGTGACCGACCACGTGGCCGCGCTCGATGAATTCTTCTATGCGGCGCGAACGATCAACGAGGGCCGCAGCGGCGCTGCGAAGATCAAGCAGCTCGCAATCCTCGACGTGGGCAACGAGGTCGGCGGCGGCAACGTCGACAAGCGCGTGCGCCGCGCACCGGACGGCCAGCGCATTGCTTCCGAAGTCACGGTGGACCAGCTGGTGACAGCGGGCGTCGGCAGCTGGGGTGCGGACGCGACCCTGGCCGCGCTCGAGGTGCACCACAACCGCAGCGACCTGCTGCCCACGGCCGACGAGGTGCGGCGCGTGATGCGCGCCATCACGCGCGAAGGCGGCGTGGACAGCCAGTCGCGCACCGGCATCGACCATGCCGCCGGCTACGAGCCGACGGTGCACGTGGGCGTGACCGAGCTCTATCGGCAGGCGGCGCTGCAGGTCAAGGCCGACGGCGGCCCGGATCCCGAAGGCGGCGCGGCGCCGCCGAAGGGCGCGGGGCCGAAGCCCGGGGGTCCCGGCCCGGCCGAGCCGCAGAGCGCCGCTTTCCGCGGCGACGAATGGCCCGAAGTGCATGCCAGGCTCACGAGCGGGGGCTTCGGCAACGACAACATCTACGTTTACCGCGTGAAGGGCCAGCCCGACCTGTATGGCGACCAGGCCGCCGCGGTAGACCTTCCGCTGCAGCAGATCGCCGGCCAGGGCCGAGCGGCCAAGGGTACGGATACGGTGCGCTGGTACGGCAACAGCACGCCCGGCAAGGGCGTCGGCGGGCTGATGCCGCGCCGCGAGATGGGTGCCAAGTTCGGCCTGGAACCGAAGGAGGCCAAGGAAACCGTCTACCGCGTCAAGAACCGCGAGACGGGAGAGATCACGCGCCAGACGGAGAAGCCCACGACCGAGCAGCGGCAGGACCCGAACCTGCTGATCCGTTCCAGCAAGGTGCGGCCGCCGCGCGAGGCGCTGCCGCAGTCGACCGACGACTGGTTCATCGTGTCGAACCAGTCGCCCACGCGAATCGATGCCGCCAACGGCCTGCGCGGTGTGACGCGCGGCGACAGCAGCTTCACGCTGCCGAGCGTCGAGAAGAAGGCCACGCTGCCCACGGGCTGGAGCGTCAGCAAGGTGATCAAGCGGCAGATCACGCTGGGCCTGGTGGCCGCGGTGGGCATCACCACGGCCAATGCCATCAGCCCGATCGACACCGGCCATGACGTGCCGAGCGGCGTGGTCGGGCTGCCGCGCAATCCGATTTCCGCGACCGCGCCCCACAGCCATGGCGAGCCCGGCTTCCGGGCCGCGCCCGAAGCCTTCTCGGTACCGGCCGAAGTGACGCTCGGCCTGGCGCTGCACCAGCAGCACGAGGCCGATGCACTGGCCAGGCAACCCGGGGCCGACCCTGCCGACGTGCGCGCGCTGCAGGCCAAGGCCGACGGCCACTGGGGTGCTTTCTCGGCGGAGATGCTCAAGGCCATCCGCAGCGATGCGCAGCGCGGCGCGAATCCCGTCGCCTCGGCGAACCGGCAGCGGGCGCAACTCGTCGCGCTCGGCAAGTTCGACGCACGCAGCGACATTGCGGTGCGCGATGCGCTGCGGGATTCGGGCCTGCTCAAAGGGACCACGGCGGACGTCGAGGCGCAGATGGACTATGCGCAACTCGTGGCGGAGCATCCCGCGCTGGCCACGGACAAGAGCCGCGAGCTGGCGCGCCAGGACCCGGCCGCATTCGCGACCGCGACGCTGATCGAGATCGGGCCCGATGGCCGTGCCTACCAGTCGTTGGTCGAGAACAACGCCTCCATGCTGGGCCGGCTGTATTCGGAAGGCGTGGTGAAGGAACGCCTGGCCGAGGGCGACGTGGCCGGCGCCGCGAAAGAGGCACGGCAGCGGCTCGATGCCAGCCGCGACGCGGCCGAGCGCGACAAGGCCGCCGCCGGCCTGCGACCGCTGTTCGACGCCGAGCGCACGCGCGCGATGGGGCAACTCGACGACATGCAGATGCATGACGTGGGGGACTATCTCGCGCAGTACCGCGACGCGCCACCCGAAGTCGGCGAACCGGTGGCTCAGGGCGCGCTCGACCTGATGCACCGGAACCTGCCGCGTGCGAGCGACGACCTCGCCAGCATGGCGCAGTTCGAAAAGTTCGTCGAAGGGCTCGCCATCGTGGCCGATGCCGCCGATGCGCGTTCGCCGACCTCGGCATGGTCGGAGCGCTTTGCCACCGAGCTGCTGAAGGACCGTTTCGCCGCCCGGCCCGAGTTCGCCGCCAGCCTTCCGCGCGCGGTGGAGGGCGCGGTCGTGCAGGGCGGCGCGAAGCTGCCGGTCGAGCTCGCAAATGCGCTCGAGCGGCAAGGCCGCGGAGATCTGCGCGACAGCGTGCTCGGGGGCATCGACAAGGGCGTGCAGGCGCAGAAGCAGCACCTGGGCGAAGCCATCGGCAACCTGCGCGGTACCGCCGGCTACAACGCCACCGGCGCTTCCATGGCCTTCTACGTGGCGAACTTCTCCGACGGCACGCCGCAGGGCGTGGCCAACGCGATGGCGCAGTACCGGCGCGTGAACCCCGACGCGGCCGCCAGGGTGGACGATGCCACGCGCGTGGTCGGCGAATGGGGCCGCACGCTCGAGCAGACGCACGAAAGCCTGCACGGCCTCCGCGTGGGGGCCAAGCCCAGCGAGGCGGAGCAGGGCCTTGAAGGCACGCTCAAGAACGTGTACGACAGCGACGACGTCAAGCTCGCGATCAGCCAGAGCCCGCAGCTGCGGCAGACGCTGTTGAGCCGCGCCAGGCAGGGCGTGGCCGATCCGCGCACCATGACCGAGTACCTGATCAACCCGGTCATGTTCGTCACGCGCCACGTGTCGGGCACCACGCGCATGGTGTGGTCGATGGTGGCCGACGCGCAGTTCAACGGCATGATGGCCGAGCCCGTGAAATATGCCGAGCGCTGGAAAGCTTTCAAGCTCAAGACCGAGAAGATGGCGAACGTGCTGGGCCTGAACGCGAACGAGGTGCGCCAGGGCACCGCGCTGGTCGACGAGTACGTGGGCTTGATCGGGAAAGTGGACCCGGGCTTGTCCGATGCGGCGCGCATCAACGAGTACGCGCGCCTGGGCGGCGAACTCGACGGCAAGCTGGGTAAGTTGCTGGGGGTCGGCGCGAAGACCATCAACAACGCCACCAACGCCAACACCGCCTTCGGGCAGGCGCTGCGCTGGGTCGCCAATGCCGGCTTCGTGACACACAACGTGAGCACCGAACTCACCAACCTGCGGCCCCTGGCCAACGGCGTGCAGGACTACGCGCAGTGGTACCACCGCATCTATGTGCCGACGCAGGCCTTCTTCATGGCCAAGCCCTACACCACGCTGATGGCCGAGCGCTCGCTGGCCGGCAATCGCGTGATCGACGGCGCGGCGGCCGACGTCGAGGGCAAGATGGCCTGGAAGTACGTGTTCGGCCTCGGCACGGCGGGCGTGGGCGTGGCCGACCTCTCGCTGGCCGTGGGGCAGGCGAAGACGGTGCCGACCTGGGTGACCTACACCAACATCGGCATGGGGGTCGGCGGTGTCGTGGACGGCGGCGTCGGGCTGGTCAACGTGACCGGCATGGCCCTCACGCGGGCGGGCGCGGTCGAGCTGGGCGCGCTGCTCGCGATCCCGGGCGAGGTTGCCACCATCGGCGGCCTGGGCGTGGCGGTGTTCACCGGCATCAAGCAGTTCTACAACATCGCCCATCACTACGACCAAGTCGATGCCCGCGAAGCACAGCGCGATCCGGCGCTGCGCAACGCGCTGGTCGACCGCGGCTTCAGCGATGCGCAGGCCAGGGCCATGCTCGACTGCACGCACGAAGGCGTGTCGCCGATGGTGGCGTGGAATGCCTTGATGAAGTCGCAGGGCAAGACGGTGGACGAGGGCATGGCACTGCTGCGCGACCGTCTCGCCAAGGATGGGCCGCACGGCATTCCGGCCGACGAATGGGTGCGCGTGATGCACGGCCTGACCGACGACAGGATGAACGACAACGACGGCAGCTTCCCCGCGAGCGATCCGAACGCCGCCGAGGCCGGACAGATCGTGGTGCGGCACATTCCGGTGCGCGGCGGCAGCGTGGCTTCGGAATCGACCGTGCTGCCGCAGAGCATCGAGGGCCTGGAGAACTACGCGCGCGAGACCTGGAATTTGCACATCTGATCCGCGCAGCTGCGCCGCTGTGAGCCGAAAGTTGTAGCGCCGAGCCGGCCATGCATTTGCGTTATGGCGCATACCGCAATTGCCATTGGTGCGGCAGTGCGGCCGCTCCTAGACTGGTTGCAATGAACGCATTTGCGACCCTGATCGGCTCCGCCGCGATCCCGCCGTTACTGTTCGCGCGGCGCCGCGGTGCTGCTCCGGCGGTGGCAGCGCGCAGGGGGGCGGCGCCCATGGTGCCGCCCGGCGGCGGCGACGATCCGGCCGGGGCACTCCCTCTCTTCTATCCCGACGACAAGCCGGCACCGCCGGCCACCGCCGATTCGCAGCGGCATGCGACCGGGCTCGTCGCGGCGCTGCGCGAGGCGCGCGAGCCCGCGGCGCGCCAGGCGCTCGTGAAGGCGCAGTTGCGCTCGATCGGCTTCGAATGGCTGGGCTACGCGACGATGGAAACACGGCAGGGCGTTCTGCGGCCCGTGAGCTTCCTCACGAGCCATGCGCATGAAGCCTGGGCGCGGCGCTACTTCTCGCAGCGTTGGCACCAGGTCGACACGCGCTTCAAGGATGCGCCGGTCTCGGGCCTGCCGCTGGTGTGGGACCTGGAATCGCTCGCGCAATCGCAATGCCGGCAGCCGATGCAGGCCGAAGCCGAGGCCGTCGGCATTGCCGCGCGGCAACGGATGCTGCTCGACGGCCTGGAGGCCGCCGGCATTCGCAGCGGCATCTTCTTCCGCCTCGCGTCGCCGGGTCAGACGCACGAGTTCACCTTCATCAGCCTGTTGTCGGGCACGCCTGGCCGGCGATGGATTCTCGACGGTGCGGTGGGCCGCGCGCTGGTGCTCGGCCTCAGCGTGCATGAGCATGTATCGCGCCATGTCCAGAAGCCCGGCGCCGCGCTCGACTTGGACGGTCTGTTGCCTGCCAGGACGCCGATGTCGGCCACGCAGCAATCGATTCTCGAATCCTTGCTGCGCGGGCTCAGCGACAAGGAGATCGCCTACGCGCTGGGCCTGTCGAGCCATGCGGTGGACTATCACATGCGCCAGCTCAGGCGCCGCTTCGGCGCGCGCAACAGGGTGCAGCTGGTGAGCGCCGCGGCGGACTGGCAGCCCTGAGGGCTCAACCGACGATGCCGTTCCGCGCCGAGGCCGGCTGCAGGGCGTCGAGCGCCGAGAGCCTGCGGTAGTCGCCAGGCAGCACCGCATAGGTGCCGAGAAAGGTCTTGTGCAAATGGCTCTGGTCGGTGAAGCCGGCGGCATGCGCCGCATAGGTGACGCGGGCGCCACCCGCGATGAGGTCGCGCGCGTACTCGATGCGGTGCCCCACCAGCATTTCATGCGGCGTGAATCCCATCGCGCCCTTGAAGCGGCGCTGCACGTGCACCGGATGCAGGCCCGCCGCATCGGCCAGGCTGTCGAGCGTCATGCGCTGATGAAAGCCGGACACGATCAGCTCATACAGCCTGTTCATGCGGTCGTCGCTGCTGCCCACGGCGCGCGCGGGCGGTGCGCACAACGGAATCCATCGGGCCAGGCGTTGGCGCAGCAAGGCGCGGCCCACCGCGCTGTCTTCTTCGTTGCCGATGCCCGTGCCAGTGCCGGTGGACTCCCGCAGCAGGCGGTGGCACTCGATGAATTCGGCGGCCGCCGAAGCATCGAGGAAGACCGAGACGCCGACATCGTCTTCCGCGCGCGCCAACTGCGTGCTTTCGTGGGCGGCGCTGATGCAGCGCGCGACGGCCGAGCTGCAGTACATCGCGTCTTCGTGCCATGGCGCGCTGCGCGCCTGCACCGCGTGCCAGACCTGCGGCGCGATGCGCAGCAGCGTGCCGGGGGGGACGACCGTCACGCGGTTGCCGGTGCGCACGTGCAGTTCGGTGTCGGACACCGAGAGCGTGAATCCGACGTGCCTGTGCGGCCGAATCTCGCGATGCAGCAAGGTGTTGGCGGTCAGTTGAAGACCTGTGAGGTCAGCATCTCGCCAGTAGCGGGAAGCCTGGAGTTCCATCAAAGGCGGGGTCCCTCGAATGTCGTTCTTGTTGAAGGCAGCAAGCCGCATGCCAGTGTGGGCGGCACTCCTGCAAGTGTCCATCATGCGTGACGGAGTGGACTGGGTGCGCAGTTCATGCAAAGGTATTCAATTGCACGCGGATGCAGGATGCGATGGCGTGCCTTCGCCGCTGCCGATGCGTCCGACGCTAAGAATCTACAAGGCGGCGCCATCGCCCTTTGGTAGTTTGGCTGCAAGCCCGCAACGCCGACCGGTGCATGCGGCATCTCCATCAGGCCCCTCATGATTCCTTTCAATTTGTTGCCACGTGATGCGGCGGCATCGTTGCCGGACGCGCGCGGTTTCGACCCGGCAATGCAGCCGGCCGAGGCGGCCGAGCCACCGCTCGACGCTCCGTTTCCGCAGCTTTACTCGGAAGAGCAGCTCTATCTGCCCCCATCCGCGGACCGGCATGCGGAAGGCGTGCCGGGCGTCGTCGGCGATCTGTTGAATGCTTCCGGCACCAAGGAGCGCCGCGATCTCATCGAGGCCATGCTGAATGCGCTCGGCTTCGATTGGCTCGGCTACGGCACGATCACTTTCCTGCGCGGGCGCTGGTGGCCGTTGAGCTTCTTCACCGCGCATGCAAACCCCGAGTGGACGCAGCGCTACTTTTCGCATCGCCTCTACGAAATGGACTTGCGGCAGCCGGGCGTGCCGGCTTCCAGTTTGCCGCTGGTGTGGGATGTCGAGCAGATCGAGGCTGCGCCTCTGGCCGCGGCCACATCCGCAACCGAGGACGTCGCCGGACGGCGGCAGCGCTTTGTCGACGATCTGCGCGCGAGCGGCATTCGCAGCGGATTGATGTTTCGCCTGGCATTGCCGGCGCAGGTCAACCAGCACACCGTGATCAGCCTGCAGTCGAGCGAGCCGGGCCGCCGCTGGATCACCGACGAGGTTGTCGGCCAGGCCCTGACGCTGGGCCTGAGCTTGCACGAGTACGTGCTGCGCCATTCGCGCATGCCGAGCGAAGCGGGCGCGGCGGCGCGCATCGAGATCTCGCCGACGCAGCAGTACATTCTTCAGCACCTGCTGCAGGGGCGCAGCGACAAGGAGATAGCCAACCGTCTCGACCTGTCGGCCCACACCGTGGACTACCACATGCGCCAGCTGCGCCGCCGCTTTGCCGCGCGCAACCGCGTGCAGCTGGTGAACGCGGTGCAGCAGGGCGACAGCGATTTCGGCGTGCTCAGCGATCTGGGCGATCTCTAGGCGAGTACCGCCACCGGACTGCGTTCGGCGAACTGGCCGTTCCAGTACGGGTAGTAAGGGTAGGGCGGTGTTACCGCGCTGGCCGCGTCGAGCCGCTTGATCTGGTCGGCGCTGAGTTGCCACCCTAGCGCGCCGAGGTTCTGTTTCAGCTGCTCTTCGTTGCGCGCACCGATGAGCACGCTCGACACGGTGGGCCGCTGCAGCAGCCAGTTGAGCGCAATCTGCGGCAGCGTCTTGCCGGTTTCCTCGGCGACCTGGTCCATGGCATCGACCACGCGGTACAGGCGCTCGTCGTCCACCGGTGGCGCGAAGCCGGCGGTTTCGTGCAGCCGGCTTCCGGCGGGCAGCGGCTGGCCGCGGCGCACCTTTCCGGTGAGGCGGCCCCAACCGAGCGGGCTCCACACGATGGCGCCGAGGCCCTGGTCGATGCCCAGCGGCATCAGTTCGAATTCGTAGTTGCGGCCGATCAGCGAGTAATACGTCTGGTTGGCCACGAAGCGCTGCAGGCCGAGCCGCTCGGAGGCCGAAAGCGACTTCATCAGTTGCCAGCCTGAGAAGTTCGATGCACCGATCAGCCGCACCTTGCCCGCGCGCACCAGGTCGTCGAGCGTGTCGAGCACCACCTCGACCGGCGTCATCGCATCGAAGGCGTGCAGCTGAAGAATGTCGATGTAGTCGGTGCCCAGGCGCTTGAGCGCGGCATCGGTCGCGGCGATCAGGTGGTGGCGCGACGCGCCGACATCGTTCGGCCCCTCGCCGGCACGCAGCGAGAGCTTGGTCGAGATGATGGCCTTGTCGCGGCGGCCCTTGAGGGCAGCGCCAAGAATCGATTCCGAGGCGCCGTTCGAATAGACGTCGGCCGTGTCGAACAGCGTCACGCCGGCATCGAGCGCCAGATCGACGATGCTGCGCGCGCCTTCGACATCGGTGTTGCCCCAGGCGCTGAAGAGCGGGCCCTGTCCGCCGAAGGTGCCGGCGCCGAAGCCGAGTGCGGGGACCTTGAAGCCGGAGCGGCCGAGAAAGCGTTGTTCCATGATGATGTGTCCTTGCTTTGTTGTTGTCGTTGAGTGCGGGTTCAGGCTTGCGCGGATGATGCGCAATCTGCCGGAGCGCCATTGCTGTTTTCACGCCGATCGATCGAACGGCTCCAGAGCGCAATCGCCAGCCCCGCCAGCGTGAGCAACGCCGCCACCCAGCCGAGTGCGCGCAGGCCCGGGCCATGGTCGATGACCGCGCCGCCTGCCCATGCGCCAAGCGCATTGCCCAGGTTGAAGGCTGCGATGTTGAGGCTCGAAGCCAGGTTCTGGCCGGCGCCCGAAGCCTTCTCGAGCACGCGCAGCTGCATCGGCGCCACCGTCGCGAACGAAGCGATGCCGAGCAGGCCGACGAACACCACGGCCGTGAACGGCGTTCCGATGGTGAACTGCATGGCGCCGAGCACCGCGGCCAATGCCACCAGCGTGCCGAGCACGGCGGGCATGGTCGACTTGTCGGCCAGCTTGCCGCCCAGGATGTTGCCCACGGCAAGGCCGCCGCCGAACACCAGCAGGATCGGCGACACGGCCGATTCGGGCAGCCCGGTGACTTGCGTCAGCAAGGGCTGGATATAAGTGAACACCACGAAGACGCCCGCAAAGCCGAGCACCGTCATCGCCAGACCCAGGAGCACCTGCGGCCGCGCGAGCACCGCGAGTTCGTCGCGCAGCGGCGCCGGCTTGGCTTCGCCCTTGACGCGGGGCACGAACAGCGCGAGCACGGCGAAGGCCAGCACGCCAATCAGCGTCACGGCCCAGAAGGTGGCGCGCCAGCCGTACTGCAGCCCGAGCCAGGCACCGGTTGGCACGCCCAGCAGCGTGGCGGCCGTGAGGCCGGTGAACATGATGGCAATGGCCGAGGCGCGGCGTTCCGGCGCCACGAGCCCGGTCGCCACCACGGAGCCCACGCCGAAGAAGGTGCCGTGCGCCAGCGAGGTGACCACGCGCGCGGCCATCAGCAGCTCGTAGTTGGGCGCGAGTGCACAAGCCAGGTTGCCGAGCGTGAAGATCGCCATCAGCGCGAGCAGCACGGTCTTGCGCGGCAGCTTGCGGGTGGCAATGGTGAGCAATGGCGCGCCGACTGCGACGCCGAGCGCATAGCCCGAAATCAACAGTCCGGCCGCGGTGATGGAGACATGGAGATCCGCCGAGACCTGCATCAGCAGGCCCATGATGACGAATTCGGTGGTGCCTATTCCGAAGGCACCGGCGGTAAGGGCGAGTAGAGCAATTGGCATGATGCCTCTACTGTGCGGGTTATCTCCATCGATGACTAGAATGCCGCTTGGACATAGACTTGTGAGTTGAAGTCACAATAAACGGATACAAGGAGCCATCATGCCGCGCATCGACGTCAACCGCTCCGGCGAAATGGAAGCCTTCGTGCAGGTGGTCGAGTCCGGCGGTTTCTCGGCCGCGGCGCGCCTGCTCGACATGACGCCTTCGGCGGTGAGCAAGCTCGTTGCACGGCTCGAGCTTCGGCTGGGCATCCAGCTGGTGCACCGCTCCACGCGCAAGCTGCAGCTCACGCCCGAGGGCCTGCATTTCTACGAGCGCAGCACGCGCGTGCTGGCCGACATGGACGAGGCCGAGCGCTGCGCCGCAGCGGGTGCCGCGCCGCGCGGGCGTGTGAGCATCAACGCGAGCGTGTCCTTCGGGCACCACAAGCTGGTGCCGCTGGTGCCGCGCCTGCTCGAGCTGCATCCGCAGATCACGCTCGACATTGCGCTGACCGATCGCATCGTCGACCTGATGGACGAGCGCGCCGACATCGCAATCCGCTGGGGCCAGCTGCCGCCGTCCGACCTGGTCGCGCGCCGTTTGGGCGAAACCAGCCAGGCCATCGTGGCCTCGCCCGATTACCTTGCGAAGTACGGCACGCCGCGCACGCCGCAGGAGCTGGAAGCCCACAACCGCCTGGGCTGGAGCTACCGGCGCAATACGCCCGACTGGCCGTTGCGCGTGGATGGGCGGATGATCTCGTTGCCCGTGGCCGGGCCGGTGCGCGCCGGTGACGGCGAAACCTTGCGCCAGCTGGCCATTGCCGGCGCGGGCGTGGCGAGGCTGTCGCTGTACCACATCCAGCACGACGTCGATGCGGGCCGGCTCGTGCCGTTGCTCGAGGAATTCAACCCAGGCGAGGTGGAGCCGATTCACGCGGTGTACATCGGCAAGGCCGGCACCTTGCCGGCGCGCGTGCGCGCGGTGCTCGACTTTCTGGTGGCGTACTCGGGCGTGGGGGGAGGGCGCTACACGATCAAGCGAACCGCGCCGATGCCGGGGAATTCCGCGGTCACCTGATCGCCGCGGCGGCAGGGCAGCACGCCGACCCACGAGCCGGTGGTAACGACCGTGCCGGCCGGCGCAGTCTGCCCGTGCCGCGTGACGTGGCGCAGCCAGGTCGGCAGCAGCCACGCCGGGTCGGCCAGCGGATGCGTGCCTTCGCGCACCACGGCTTCCGCATCGCCGATTTTTGTCTCGCAGCGCTGCGAAGCCCAGTCGACAGCCGCATACGGTTGCCATTCGCCGAGCACCAAGGCGCCGTGCACTTGCGAATCGGCAAGGCGAAGCAATGCGGGCGTGGCGGCCAGGTCCTGCCAACGCGAGTCGACGATCTCGACCGAAACGGCCATGGCATCGATGAGCGAAGCCGCGTTGCCGTGGTCGAGCTTCGCGGCCATGGCGGGTGTCACGTCCTGGCCGAGCCGCAGTGCGATTTCGGCCTCGATGCCGGCTGCGTGGAACGCGAGGTCATTGAAGTCGGCTGGACTCTGGCGCACGCCGGCCGGAGGCAGCGGCGCATGCGTGAGCGTGGCGCTTCGCGAGCCGCCGCCGGATTTCCAGCAGCCCGGCACCGCGCCGGTTTCGAACCAGCCGAGTGCGGAAGCCACGGCGTCCTGCACTTCATAGGCCTGGGTTGCGTCTTGCAGCGCATCGGTCCAGGGCGCGGCGTCGAGGGTGCAGTTGCTGCGGCGCGCGGCGATCAGGGCGTCGGCGAGGGCTGTCGTTTGCGGGTTCATTTGGAGATTTTCTCAGTTGCCGTTTTCGGGGCGCGTGCACAGGCCACCGGATACCCCGTCGGCGGGAGCGCGCCCTGAACAGCCGCACCGCACTCAAGTGTCCACATGCACCTTGCCGTCCTTCACCACCTTCGCCCACTTGGCGATCTCGGTGGAAATGAACTGCTTGAACTTGTCCTGCGAGCCGCCGCCATCCTCGGCGCCATAGGTGTCGAGCTTCTCCTGGACGTCGGGCATCGCGAGCGCCGCGTTGACGTCGCGGTTGACCTTGTCGGCAATGCCCTGCGGCAGTTTGCCCGGCCCCGCAAGGCCGTACCAGGTGGTGGCCTCGAAACCCGCGAAGCCCTGTTCCTGCATGGTCGGCACGTTCGGATGGCCCTTGGCGCGCTTGGCGCGCGTTTGCGCCACGGCCAGTACGCGGCCGCTCTTCACGTGCGGCGTGGCCGCGGTCATCGTCTCGAAGCTGTACTGGATCTGGCCGCCCATCAGGTCGGCCAGCAACGGGCCGCTGCCCTTGTACGGGACATGCAGCGCGTCGACGCCGGCCTGCAGCTTGAACATCTCCAGCGCCAGGTGCTGTGCCGAACCCGCGCCCGCGGAGCCGAAGCTCACCGTGCCGGGCGCCGCCTTGCATGCGGCCACGATGTCTTTTGTCGTGAGCGCCTTTTGCGCCGGGCTGGCGATCAGCAGGTTGGGCGTGACGCCCACGAGCACGATCGGCACGAAGTCGCGCTCCACGCTGTAGCGCAGCTTGGGCTGCAGGCTGGGCGCGAGCGCGTGGCTGTTGATGTGCGCCATGAGCAGTGTGCTGCCGTCGCTGGGCTGCTGCGACACGTATTCGGCCGCCAGCACGCCCGCCACGCCGCCCTTGTTCTCGACGATGACCTGCTGGTTCCACATCACCGTGAGCTTCTGGGCCACCACCCGCGCGAGCGCATCGGTGCCGCCGCCTGGGGGAAAACCCACCACGATGCGCACCGGCCCCGAAGGCCACTCCTGCGCGAAGAGGCGGGGCACGCCCAGCGTGGCGGCCGCGGCACCCGCGGCTTGAATCAGCGAACGTCTCTGCATCATCTTTGTCTCCAGTGCGTGGTGGGTCCGATGCGTGCCGGGCCCGAAAGCCTGGCAAGGTGGTGGATCGCTGCCCTGCTTAAGCGGTGCGCTGCGGCCCGTGTGTTGCTTGCTGCTACGCCGCCTTCTGCAGACTGGCAGGCGCCGCGGCGTGGCTCGCGAAATGGTCCATGGTCGCCTGCACGCCGCTGCCCGCCAGCTTGATGCCGGAAAGCTTCATGCCCATCTCGACGCCCGCCACCATGGCGACCAGCGTCAGGTCGTTGCTGTCGCCCAGGTGGCCCATGCGGAACATGCGGCCCTTGAGCTTGCCGAGGCCGGTGCCCAGCGAAAGATCGAAGCGCTGGTGGATGAGGCGGCGCAGCGCATCGGCGTCGACGCCTTCGGGCGTGATCACGCCGGTGAGCACGGGCGAATACACGGCCGGGTCGGCGCACTGGATCGGCAGGCCCCAGGCATTGACCGCGGCGCGGACGCCCGCCGCCCAGCGCTGGTGGCGCGCGAAGACGTTGTCCAGCCCTTCGCCGAGCAGCATGTCGAGCGATTCCGAGAGGCCGTAAAGCAGGTTGGTGTTGGGCGTGTAAGGCCAGTAGCCGTCCTTGTTCATCTCCACGATTTCGTCCCAGGCCCAGAATGCGCGCGGCAGCTTTGCGCTCTTGGAGGCTTCGAGCGCGCGCGGCGAGAGTGCGTTGAAGCTGATGCCCGGCGGCAGCATCAGGCCCTTTTGCGAGCCGCTGATGGTGACGTCCACACCCCATTCGTCGTGCCGGAAATCGGCGCTCGCCAAACCCGAGATGCTGTCGACCATCAGCAGCGCGGGGTGGCCCGCCGCATCGATGGCCTTGCGCACCGAGGCGATGTCGGAGGTGACGCCGGTGGAGGTCTCGTTGTGCACTACGCACACGGCCTTGATCTTCTTTTCGGTGTCTTTGCGGAGGCGCGCTTCGATCAGGTCGGCCTGCACGCCGCGGCGCCAGCCCGGCGCGGCGGGCAGTTGCTCGTCCTTGCCGGTCCAGGCGAGGAACTCGGTGGAAAGCCCCAGCCGCGTGGCCATCTTCTGCCACAGCGACGCGAAGTGGCCGGTCTCGTACATCAGCACGTGGTCGCCCGGGCTCAGCGTGTTGGCGAGCGCGGCCTCCCATGCGCCGGTGCCGGAAGCGGGATAGATGGCGACCGGGTGCTTCGTCTTGAAGATCTGCTTGATGCCGCCGAGCACCTTGAGCCCCAGCGTGCCGAACTCGGGTCCGCGGTGGTCGATGGTGGGCAGGCTCATGGCCCGCAGGATGCGGTCGGGCACCGGGCTCGGGCCCGGAATCTGGAGGAAGTGGCGCCCCGTGGGATGGATGTCGAGTTGCAGCATGGACTGTCCTTTCGCTTTCAGTTTTGCATTCAAAATTGATTTGAGCATGAGGGTTTACGCCTAATTCTCAGAATTGCGGCGGTGGTTTTTTGCATTCAAAATGCATTGAAGGACAACAGACATGACCGCAGACATCATCGAAATCTCACGCCTCGCGCTGCACGACCAGGTGGCCGCGCGCCTGCGCACGATGCTGGTCGAAGGGCACATTGCCCCGGGCGCCAAGCTCAACGAACGCGAGTTGTGCCTTCAGCTGCGCGTGTCGCGCACGCCGCTGCGCGAAGCCATCAAGCTGCTCGGGGCCGAAGGGCTGGTCGACCTGTTGCCCAATCGCGGCGCCGTGGCGGTGAAGCTCACCGAGGCCGACGTGCTCAACACCTTCGAGGTGCTGGCGATGCTCGAAGGCATGTCGGGCGAGCTGGCGGCCAAGCGCATCACCGACGAAGAACTGGCCGAGTTGCGCGCGCTGCACTACGAGATGATGGCCTGCTTCGCGCGGCGCGATCTCTCGGGCTACTACCGGCTCAACGCACGCATTCACACGGCCATCAACGAGGCCGCGGGCAACCCGGTGCTTGCCAGTACCTATCGCTCGATCAACGCCCGCGTGCAGTCGCTGCGCTTCAGAACCAACCAGAACGAGGTCAAGTGGAAGCACGCGGTCGAAGAGCACGAGCAGATGATCGATGCGCTGGCTGCGCGCGACGCCGCCGCCATGCGCAAGGTGCTTGTCGCGCATTTGATGCGCAAGCGAGACACGGTGCTGGAGCTGATGCGCGCCGGCGAAATCTATCCCCAGGCCCACAACAAGGCGAGCTGAGCCCACATCATGCGCATCGATCCCGCCAGCCAGATCCAGCCCGCCGGAACGGTTCTTCCACCCAACGACACCTGCGAACTGCTCGAACGCCGGCTGCGTGCCGAGACCGAGGGCGAGGTGCTGTTCGACAGCGGCTCGCGCGGGCGCTACGCCACCGACGCGTCGATCTACCAGATCACGCCGGTCGGCGCTTTCGTGCCGACCAACGAGCGCGACATTGCCACCGCCATCGACATCGCTCGAGACCTGAAGGTGCCGGTGCTCGCGCGCGGCGGCGGCACCAGCCAGTGCGGACAGACCACCGGCGCCGCGCTGGTCATCGACAACAGCAAGCACTTCCGCCGCGTGCTCGACGTGAACGTGGAAGAGGGCACCGCCACCGTCGAACCCGGCCTGGTGCTGGACCATCTGAACGCGCAGCTCCGGGCCCACAGGCTCTGGTATCCGGTCGATGTGTCGACCAGCGCGCAGGCCACGCTGGGCGGCATGGCGGGCAACAACTCCTGCGGCTCGCGCTCCATCGCGTACGGCAACATGGTGCACAACGTGCTGGGGGCGACCGCCTGGCTCTCGAACGGCGAGCTGGTGGAATTCGGGCCCGAGGCCACGCTGGGCGCGCGCGCGGCCGGCATTGCGCAGTTCGTGCACGGGCTGGCACGGGAACACCGCGAGCAGATCCATGCCCACTGGCCCAAGGTGCTGCGCCGCGTGGCCGGCTACAACCTCGACATCTTCGACAACCAGAGCGAGAAGCCTTACACCGCGGACGGCAGCGTGAACCTCGCGCACCTCTTGATCGGTGCCGAAGGCACGCTGGCCTACACCAGGAGCCTGAAGCTCAAGTTGGCGCCATTGCCCAGCGCCAAGGTGCTGGGCATCGTGAACTTCCCGACCTTTCATGCGGCCATGGACGCGGCGCAGCACATCGTGAAGCTGGGCCCCACGGCGGTGGAGCTGGTCGACCGCACGATGATCGAGCTCAGCCTTGCCAATCCGGCCTTCAAGCCGACCGTGGAAACGGCGCTCATCGGCAAGCCGGCGGCCATTTTGCTGGTCGAGTTTGCCGGCACCGAGAAGGCCGCGCTGCTGCCGCAACTCAGGCAACTGGTCGAGCTGATGGGCGACCTCGGCCTGCCCGGCAGCGTGGTCGAAATGCCCGACGAGGCGCGCCAAAAAAACCTGTGGGAAGTGCGCAAGGCCGGCCTCAACATCATGATGAGCCTGAAGGGCGACGGCAAGCCGGTGAGCTTCATCGAAGACTGCGCCGTGCCGCTCGAGCACCTGGCCGAATACACCGATGCGCTCACCGAAGTGTTTGCCAGGTACGGCAGCCGCGGCACCTGGTACGCGCATGCCTCGGTCGGCACGCTGCACGTGCGGCCGATTCTCGACATGCGCGCCGACGGCGGCGCCAAGATGCGCGCCATTGCCGAAGAAGCCGCGGCGCTGGTGCGCAAGTACAAGGGCGCGTTCAGCGGCGAGCACGGCGACGGCCTGTGCCGCGGCGAGTGGATCGAATGGCAGTTCGGACCAGCCGTCAACGAGGCCTTTCGCGCCATCAAGCAGAAGCTCGATCCGGCCAACCTCTTCAACCCCGGCAAGATCGTCGACACGCCGCGCATGGACGACGGTGCGCTGTTCCGCTTTGCGCCGCCCACGGCGCCCAAGCCGTACCGGCGCATCGAACTCAAGCCGGTGCTCGACTGGTCGGCCTGGAACGTCAATGCCGACCCGGTGACCGAGAAGACCACCGCGCCCGGTACCGGCGGCGACAGCACCGGCGGCCTCGCCAAGGCCGTGGAGATGTGCAACAACAACGGCCACTGCAGAAAGTTCGACGCCGGCACCATGTGCCCGAGCTACCGCGTGACGCGCGACGAGCAGCACCTGACGCGCGGACGCGCCAACACGCTGCGGCTCGCGCTCTCGGGCCAGCTCGGCCCCGATGCGTTCACCAGCGAACAGATGCACGAGACCATGGACCTGTGCGTCGGCTGCAAGGGCTGCAAGCGCGACTGCCCGACCGGTGTCGACATGGCGAAGATGAAGATCGAGTTTCTCGACCACTACAAGAAGCGCCACGGCCATACGCTCAAGGACAGGCTGGTGGCCTACATGCCCGACTACGCGCACAAGGCGAGCCGCGTGCCGTGGCTCATGAATCTTCGCAACACCTTGCCCGGCGCGGCCTGGCTCGGCGAAAAGCTGCTGGGCTTTTCCGCTCGCCGGTCGCTGCCCGAATGGCGCTCCGACACGTTCTGGCGCGCCAAGGCCGACATGCATGGCATGTTCGCCAGCCGCGAGGCGGTGTTGTCGGTGCGGGCGAGCGGCGGCAAGGCCGCGGTGCTTTTCGTCGACACCTTCAACGGCACCTTCGAAAGCGAGAATGCGCTGGCGGCGGCGCGCGTGCTCAAGGCCGCGGGCTACACGCTGCACACGGTCGAGAAGAGCGGCGGGCACCATTGCTGCGGTCGCACCTTCCTGGCCAGCGGCATGGTGGCCGAGGCCAAGCGCCGCGCCGAGGCGCTGATCGATGCGCTGCGGCCCTTTGCGGAGGCGGGCATTCCCGTCGTCGGGCTCGAGCCTTCCTGCCTGCTCACGCTGCGCGACGAAACCCTGGTGATGGGTTTCGGCAAGAAGGCCGAAACCGTGGCCAAGCAGGCCCTGCTGTTCGAAGAGTTCATCGCGCGCGAGCTGAGGGCGGGCCGCTTCGAGCTTGCCCTCACGCCCGCCACGGCGCCGATCTTGCTGCACGGCCATTGCCACCAGAAGGCCTTCGGCGCGGTCAGCCCGGTGCTCGACGTGCTGCGGCTCATTCCCGGCGCCGAGCCCGAACTGATCGAAAGCTCATGCTGCGGCATGGCGGGCAGCTTCGGCTACGAGGCGCGCCACATCGATGTGTCGATGCAGATGGCCGAGGCCAGCCTGCTGCCGGCGATTCGCGCGGTTCCGAACGCCATCGTGGTGGCCGACGGCACCAGCTGCCGCCACCAGATCGGAGACGGCGCGCAGCGCGAGGCCGTGCACGTGGCCGTGTTGCTGGAGCGGCATCTGCTGCCGCCCACCCGGGCGGCCGAGCCGGGTGAGCGGAGTGGCACAAAATGACGCGATGAACGCAGCATCCATCGGCAGCGACATCATCGAGCCCGGCTTCGCGCTGTTCGACACCGCCATCGGCATTTGCGCGCTGGCCTGGGGGCCGCGCGGGCTCGTGGGTGTGCAACTGCCTGAAGACAACGGCGAAGCCGCCACCCGCGCACGCATGCGGCGCCGCTTCCCCGAGCTGCCCGAATCGGAACCGACCGGGAGCGCACAGCAGGCTGTCGCGGCCATCCAGGCCTTGCTGCAAGGCGCGGCCGACGACCTGAGGCACATCGTTCTCGACATGAGCCAGGTGTCGGAATTCCATCAACGCATCTATGCGATTGCACGGCGCATTCCGCCAGGCCAGACGCGCACCTATGGCGAGATTGCGGCCGAGTTGGGCGACAAGGGCCTGTCGCGCGCGGTGGGCCAGGCCATGGGCCACAACCCGTTCGCGCCGGTGGTGCCGTGCCACCGCGTGCTGGCCGCGGGCAACAAGCCCGGCGGCTTTTCGGCGGGCGGCGGCGCGCTGACGAAACTGCGCATGCTCGATATCGAAGGCGCGCGGCCGAACGGGATGGCTTCGCTGTTCTAGCGCGGGCCCATCATCTCCTCGAACCATTGCGCGACGTACACCGCTTCGGGTGCGGCATCGGGCGCCAGGCCGTAGTAGTAGCGGTTCAGCGTCATGCGCAGTGCGGGGAGCGGCGACTGCAGCCGGCCCGAGGCCAGGTCGTGCGCCACGAGAGAGGTCGGTGCCAGCGCGATGCCCAGCCCGTCGACCGCGGCCTGCAGCACGAAGTGCAGGTGGTCGAACTGGAGCCGGCCCGCCGGTTTGGTACGCGGTGCGCCGACGTGCTTCTTCCAGTCGTCCCAGTCTTCCTTGCGCGTGCGGGCCGACAGCTGCACGTGCGAGGCCAGCGCGCGCAAGTCCGCGAGCGGATGCGCCTTGAACAGCGCCGGCGCACCGACCACCAGCACCTCGTCTTCGAGGAACGGGCGCACCTCGATGGAGGGCGGCCAGCCCTCGAGCCCGCGTCGCACCGCGATGTCGAAGCTGCCCGCGGCCTGCTCGGGCATGACCGTGCTCGTGACCACCTGCGGTTCGATCTCGGGGTAGCGCTCGACGAACGAAGGCAGGCGCGGAATGAGCCACCGCACTGCGAAGGAGGGCCGCACGTTGATCCTGACGGCACGGGCCGGCCCCTGCGCCTGCAGCGCGCGCGCCGCCGCATGGATCTGCGCGATGGCCGGGCCTGCCTCGGCAAAGAACTGCTGTCCTTCCGCGGTCAACGCGACCTGGCGGACGCGGCGTTCGAACAGCGCAACGCCCAGGCATTCCTCCAGGCTCTTGATCTGCCGGCTCACCGCACTGTGCGTCACATGAAGCTCGATGGCCGCCCGCGTGAAACTCTGGTGGCGGGCCGCGGCGACGAAAGCGCGCACGGCATTGAGAGGCGGTTCGCGAAGCGGCATGCGTGCAATTTTCTCACGCATGGCGGGCGTTAATGTCGTTTGTCGGCATGCCACCCCAAGGCGCACCATGCGCGCTCGATGTTTCGCACCACCCCCGCTCCCGCTCCCACTGCCATCGACCTGAACTCGCGCCACGCGGCCATCGCGCTCGGGCTTTCGCTGCCCGCCGACGTGGTGCTCTACCTGCTGCTGCCGATGTATGCCGGGCAGTTCGGCGTGACGCTGGCGGAAGCCGGCATGCTGCTTGCGGCCAATCGGCTCGTGCGCATTGCAGGCTACGGCGCGGTGGCGCGCTTCTATGCGCGCAACGGCGACCGGCTCACATGCAGCATCGCGGTCGTCGCGGCTGCGTTCTGCGGACTCGGCTACGCCACGCTGTCGGGTTTCTGGGCGCTGCTTCCATTGCGGCTCGTGTGGGGCCTGTGTTTTGCCGCGCTCAATCTGTCGACGCAATCGCTGGCCACCGCCGAGCAGTTGGGTGCGGCGCGCCGCAGCGGGCGTTCGCGCGCGCTCATCGCGATGGGGCCGGTGCTGGCGCTGCCGCTGGGTGCGCTGCTGGCGCAGTGGGCCGGCCCGCGCATCATCTTCGGCATTCTTGCCGTGTTCTCGCTGTTGGCGGTGCTTGCTGCGAGGCGGCTGCCTTCTGTGCCGCATGGCACCGGACCACAACGGGCACGGCGCTTCAAGTGGCCCAACAGCCTCGATGCCTGGTCGTTCATGGAAGGGCTGACGCTCGACGGGCTCTTCATCGTCGGCCTGTCCTATCTGGGCAAGGACCTGATGCCGGGCGGCGCGGTGGTCATGGCCGGTTCGCTGATGGCGCTGCGCTACCTGGCGGAAATTCTGCTGAGCCCGGTCGGCGGCCGCATGGCGGAGCGCTTCGGTGCCGAGCGGCTGCTGGTGAGCCTGTCGCTCGTGACGGCGATTGCACTGGCCGGCTTCGGCCTTGGCTGGCTATGGAGCTGCGCGGCATCGATCGTGGTGCTGCGCGCCTTGCAGCTGCCCTTGCTGCCGCCCATCGTGGCGCGCCGCACGCCGGGGCCGGAGCGCATGCATGCGCTGGCCGCGCGTGCGGTGTGGCGCGACATCGGCGCTGGCATCGGGCCGCTGCTGGCCGGGCTCCTGTTGCCGGTTGTGGCATCGTCGTGGCTCTACGGCAGTTGCGCGCTGCTGCTGGCCGCGGCGGCGCTGGCGTGCGGTAAAAACCCGTCAGCCCCGGTAGACAAAAAACAAGGAGCGACCCCGTGACCCATGCCATCGACACCGTCGAGCAGCTCGAAGCGCTGTTCGGCCAGCCCGGCGAAGCTTCGCTCAAGAAGGAAGTGCCGTACCTGCACCCGAGCTACCAAGCGCTGATTGCCGCGTCGCCGCTTGCGGTGCTCGCCACCACGGGACCGGGCGGCCTCGACGCATCGCCGCGCGGCGACCCGCCGGGTTTCGTCGCGGTGCAGGACGAGAAGACGCTGCTGCTGCCCGAACGGCGCGGCAACAACCGCATCGACAGCTTGCGCAACATCGTGGCCGATCCGCGCGTGGCGCTGCTGTTCCTGATACCTGGGGTGGGCGAGACATTGCGCGTGAACGGAAGGGCGCGCATCACGGTCGCCCCGGACCTCATGGCACGCTTCGCGGTCGAGGGCAAGCCGCCGCAGTGCGTGATCGAGATCCGGGTCGAGTCGGTGTACTTCCAGTGCGCCCGCGCGATCCAGCGATCGAAGCTCTGGACCCCGCGGGCGGCGAATGCCAAGCCCGAAGTGCCGACGGCCGGGGCCATTCTTTCCGCGCTCACCGATGCGGCCTTCGATGGCGCGGCGTATGACCGGGAACTGCCGGCGAGGCAGCGGGCGACGCTGTACTGAGATGTCGGAAGCAAAGGAAACCACTTTTCAACGTGCAGCCGACAGCGGCATGAGCGAGCCTCCCGCAAGCCAGGACCCGGCGCTGCTGCGTCGGCTGCTGCGCGCAAAAGACCGGATGGACGCCGCATCGCACGAGGAGTGGCCCGTGGGCCGGCTGGCGCAGGTGAGCGGCGTCTCGGAGGCTCACTTTGCGCGATCGTTCAAGCAGGCTTTCGGCATCCCGCCGCACCGGTACCTGCTCACGCGGCGCATCGAGCGGGCGATGGCGCTGCTGCGCGAAACCGATCGGCCCATCACCGACATCGCCTTCGACACGGGCTGGGCGAGCCTGGGCACCTTCGGGCGCACGTTCCGCGACGTCACCGGCGACAGCCCCAGCGCGATCCGCTCGCGCGGAAGGGCGACCGCGCACGAGCTCGGCCGCGTGCCGCTGTGCATCGCCAGTGCAGCGCAGCGGCCCGACCTCACGACCGCAGTTTCGGAGAAGCGGCGCCGAACGGCGGACGGTACAAACGAGCCTCAACAACAGGAGAGTCCATGAAGCCAGGGATTGAAGTCGTCGGTTTGTACGTGCGCGATCAAGACGAGGCGCTTGCGTTTTATGTGGAGAAGCTCGGTTTCCGCGTGCACACCGACGTGGGAAACGGCGACTATCGATGGCTCACGGTGCAGCACCCCGAACAGCCGTTGTTCCAGCTCGGCCTGTTCAGGCCCGGGCCGCCGGTGCTCGATGCCGCGACGGCACAGACGGTGCGCGAGTTGGTGGCCAAGGGTGCCATGCCCCCGCTCGTGCTGACGGTGGACAACTGCCGCGCTGCCTTCGACCGGATGCTGGGCCTGGGAGTGGAGTTCACGCAGGAGCCGGTGGATCGCTACGGCACCGTGGATGCCGGCTTTCGCGACCCGTCGGGGAACGGATGGAAGATGATCCAGGCGCGCGGCTGAGAAAGCCGCCCTGAACCGGGAAGGAGAAAACGGCGGTCCCGGACCGGCCGTTCGCAGCCGACCCTGCGTTCAGGCCATGCCGATCGAAAGCCGCGGCCACCGCTCGCCGAATCGCTTCGACTCGACGCGCTGCAGGTAGGTCGCGGCGGTGGCCCGGAGCGGGTTGTGCCGAACACGCAATTCGAACAGGTCGCCGAGTCCATGCGGTGCGACGACGCCCACCGAACCGTTCTCGTTCAGGTACACGCCGACGCAGGTCGCAAATTCCGGCCATGTCGCGACACCTTCTTCGAGAGCGATGCGAGAGGCGGCACCACCTGGCCCAGCGCGGCGGCGAACCAGCGATGCACGCCCGCCTGGTTCGTGACCTCCCAGCGAAGGTGGGGCATGGCCGCATGAAGCCGGCCCTCGAGCTCGGCATCCTGCGTTGGCGCCGCCTTCGCGTCGAAGTAGACGACGTCCATGTCTTCCACCGGCGAACGCTGGTCGAAGCCATGCAGGACATCCCATACCAATGACCGGACGGCGCCGGCGCCGATGCACCAGGAGGGGAGTCCGAGCGAGCGGACGGTTCGCAGCGCCTCCATCAACGCGTCGGATGCGTGGACGATGGCAACCAGCCTCTGAGCCAGTTGCGTCTCGGCGCTCGAATTCATTTTGGCCGGGCGCGGCTATGACGCCTGTTCTTGCGGCTCTTGCTGCTGCGCCCTCATGATCTGGTGCCGCTGCCAGTAGCGCCCGACCACACCCTTGAAGTTCTCCTTCTGCTTGCCGAGGCCGCCCACCTTCACCTTGGTGGTGCGCGCGCCCAGCATGCCCTTGTCGTGGTGCGTGACGATCAGCACGTCGCCGAAGGTGTTGTCCTGGAAGGTCAGGTCCTTGACCTCGTCCCATCCGATCGTCGAGCCGCCCTCGACGCTCTGGTGCAGCCCCTCATGGCTCACCTGCACGCGTTCGTTGTTCTTCAGCGCAAATTCGACCGGCGGAAAGTGGCGCAGCACCACGACGCGTTCTTCTTCCGTGGCCGGTTCGTAGCGGTAGGCAAGGCTCAGTTCGTGGTTCTGGACGAAGCGCTGCTCGTAGTCGCTCCAGAGCCGCGCCTCGATGTCGGCCGCAGTCTCGATCTCGTCGGCCCACGAGGCCTCCGGCGCGGTCGAGACAATGGCGCCGTAAGCGCTTTCGGGCACGTGATGCCCGACGTTGCGCATGCGTTCCAGGAGCGGCGGGTGGGTGTCGTAGGGATGCGGCACGTCGGCGGTCTTCATCGTCTCGATGAACGCATCCGAGCCGGCATACGGCGGCAGGCCGGCGGCCACGAAGCCCGCAATGCCGAGCGCGCCGTCATGCTGGCGGTTCTGCTCGAACAGCTTTCGTTCGACGTCGTTGCGATAGCTCGCGTAGGCCGAAATCTTGATGAGCGATTGCACGATGGCGTTCGGTGCCGTGAGGCCGGCGGAAACACGGTCGGCCATGAATTCGCGTTCGCGGCTGTCGCGCGCCAGGGCGAACGAGAAGATCATGCGGTACAGGCGCAGCAGAAAGTGCGCCACGATGGTCAGCCCGCCGCTGCGCATGTCCCAGGTGTACTGATCGAACTGCAGCAGCTTGGGGCCGAGCGCGGCGCTGCTGCGGGTGTCGCCACCGCCCAGGTGGGCCAGCTCGTGCGCGAGCACCGCGTCGGCTTCGGTCTGGTCGAGCACGCGCAGCAGCGGAATGCTCACGAACAGCGTGCGGCCGTGCAGCGCGCGGCCGCGAACTTCGCAGGGCGCCTCGGTCACGAAGAAGTTGGTGTCGATGCCGGCCACGATCTGGTCGGGCGGCGCGGTCTTCACGCGCGTGGCCAGTTCGCGGATGCGGTCCCACAGGCGAGGCGCATCGGCCTCGGCCACCACTTCACCCTCGATCTCGTTGCCCGAAGGCAGCTTCTTGAAGAGCGTGTAGATCGCATAGAACACGGCCACCGCCGCTGCAATGCCCGCGATGGCGATCAGCTTGACGTAATAGCGCTCCATGAAGTACGCAGTGAGCCAGAACGACAGCCACACCAGCATCGCGCTCTGCAGCACGACCTCGACCGCGCTCGACACCGTCATGAGCCGCCAGCCCGCGACGAAGCTGGCATAGCGCAAGCCGCGGTTGGCGAAGGCGAGGGCGCCCAGCACCAGGGCGGCTGCCAGCAGCGCTGCACCGAGCGCCAGCGTCCAGAGGGCTGCGCGGTCGGCCCAATGGAACTGCCATTGCATCGAATAAGGACTGCACACCTGATCGTGAAAGTCCTTGTCCTCGGGTGCGGTGGCATCGCAGGCCTTGGACAGCGGGTGGCTGCGATAGAACTCGGCGGTCTGTGCCTTGTCGCTCGCGGACAGCCGGGTGTCGGATGCGATGCGGGCTTCGATTGCCTGCAGGAATTCGGTGTCCTGCGAACGCAGCGCGTATTCGGTAAAAACCAGCGTCGCCGCCGGAATGGCGAAAAGCGACACCAGGGTCAGTAAAAACACGCGAAAAAGGTCTTTGTGGATCGTGCGCGCGACGGCCATGGGTAACTCCCTCCAGGAGACTGTTGTTGTGAATCGTTGTAAAAATTCCGGGAAGCCGATAGCGTAGCTGCGGTTTGCTGTCTTGCGAATATCGGACAGCGCGCATGCAAAGGACGTGAATACCAAGTTCGTACTCTTTGTCCAGAATTAGCAACGGCGCGATGCCGACCCCACGCCTGCATCGTTGCCCGCGCTTGGCGACAATCGGTCGAATGCGTTCTTCTCCCTTCTTCAAGATGGCCCTGTTGCTGGGCCTGCTCTCCGCCATCGGCCCGTTCGCCATCGACATGTACCTGCCGGCGCTGCCGGCCATCGGCCAGACGCTGCGGGCCGACATCGGCGCGGTGCAGATGAGCCTCACGGCGTTCTTTCTCTCGCTGGGCGCGGGCCAGCTGCTGTACGGACCGATCTCGGACATGGTCGGGCGCAAGCCGCCGCTCTATGCCGGGCTGGCGCTGTTCGCGCTCGCGAGCGTGGGCTGCGCGCTGGCCACCGACATCCAGACGCTGATCGTGCTGCGCTTCGTGCAAGGCCTGGGCGCGGCCGCCGGCATGGCGATTCCGCGCGCGGTGGTGCGCGACCTGCACACCGGCACCGATGCGGCGCGGCTCATGTCGCTGCTGATGCTGGTGTTCAGCGTGTCGCCGATCCTCGCGCCGCTGGCGGGCAGCGCCGTGATTGCGGTGGCGGGCTGGCGCGGCGTGTTCTGGGCCGTGACCATCGCCGCCGTGGCCGGCCTCGCGATGATGGTCACGCAGCTGCAGGAAACGCGGCCTCCGTCCGAGCGCGTGGAAAGCAGCCTCGGCAGCGCCTTGTCGGCGTACTGGCTGCTGCTGCGCGACTGGCACTATCTCGGGCTGGTGTTCATCGGCAGCTTCGCACTGGCGGGCTTTTTCACTTACCTGGCGAATTCGTCGTTCGTGATGATCGACCACTACGGCCTGTCGCCGACGCTGTACAGCGTGGCCTTCGGCGTGAACGCGGCGGCTTTCATCGGCGCCTCGCAGCTCACGGGCTCGCTCGGCGAGCGCTTCGGGCTGGTGGGCCTCGTCAAGTTCGGCGTGGCGGCCTCGAGCGCGGCCATGCTGGCCATGTTCGCGTACTTCGCCACGGGCGGCGACAGCCTCTGGGTGCTGATCGTGCTGTACTTCATCGCCTCGGGTTTCATGGGCCTGGTGATTCCGACCACCGGCGTGCTGGCGCTGGAGATGCACGGCGCCATTGCCGGCACGGCCTCGGCATTGCTCGGCACGCTGCAGATGCTGACCGGCGCGCTGGCCATGGGCGTGGTGGGCCTGTTCAGCGACGGGCGCCCGCTGCCGATGGTGACCGGCATGGCCGGCGGCGCGCTGATCGCGCTGGTGCTGACCTGGCTCACGCTGGGCCACGTGCGGTCGGCACCCACCCGCAGGGCACAAGAGGCGCAAGAGGCTTGAACACGACACGCGCAGGCGCCGAAGCCCGAGCGTCCGAAGACATCAACCCCGCGCAGCCCATCGACGGCCTGGACCAGCCCGCGCGCCAGCGCGCGATGCTGGTGATCATTCTCGGCATCATGGTGGCCGTGCTCGACGGCACCATCGTCAACCTCGCGCTGCCGGGCATCGCGCGCGAACTGCAGGCCAGTCCGTCGCACGCCATCTGGGTGGTCAACGCCTACCAGATCGCCACGCTGGTCATGCTGCTGCCGCTCGCATCGCTCGGCGACCTGGTCGGCTACCGGCGCGTCTACCTGGTGGGCATGGCGGTGTTCACCGTGTCTTCCATCGGCGCCACTTTTGCCGATTCGCTGGCCACCCTGATCGCCGCGCGCGCGTTCCAGGGCCTGGGCGCGGCCGGCATCATGAGCGTGAATGCGGCGCTGGTGCGGCTGACCTTTCCCTCGGCGTTGCTGGGCCGCGGCATGGCCATCAACTCGATGGTGGTGGCCACGTCGTCGGTGGCGGGGCCTTCGGTGGCCGCGGCCATCCTGTCGGTGGCATCGTGGCCGTGGCTGTTCGCCATCAACGTGCCGCTCGGGCTGCTCGTCTTCACGCTGGGCATGAAGGCGCTGCCGTTCAACCGCGTGGCGCCGGCGGCGGGGTTGCGCTTTTCGCCCATCGACGTGGCGCTGAACGTGCTGATGTTCTCGCTGGTGTTCCTGGGCGTCGACCGCCTGGGCGTGCGCGAGGGGAGTGCGGCCGGTGGTGGTTCGCAATCGACCGCCTGGCTCATCCTGCTGGCCGGGCTGGCGGTGGGCTTCGTCTACATCCGGCGGCAGCGCAAGCTGGCGGTGCCGCTCTTTCCGATCGACCTGCTGCGCATTCCGGTGTTCGCGCTCTCCATGGGCACATCGGTGGCTGCGTTCTGCGCCCAGATGCTGGCCTACATCGGGCTGCCGTTCCTGCTGCTCGACGTGTACGGCCGCAGCCACATCGAAGCGGGCTTGCTCATCACCGCCTGGCCGTTGGCCATCGTGGTCATGGCGCCCATCGCGGGCCGGCTCATCGGGCGCTACCCCGACGGGCTCTTGGGCGGCATCGGGCTGGGCCTGCTCGCCATCGGGTTGGCCCTGCTGGCTTTGCTGCCGGAGCATCCGGCCAATGCCGACATTGCCTGGCGCATGGCGCTGTGCGGCCTGGGCTTCGGGCTGTTCCAGTCGCCGAACAACCACACCATCGTGACCGCGCCGCCGGCCCACCGCAGCGGCGCAGCCAGCGGCATGCTCGGGACGGCGCGGCTCACAGGCCAGACGCTCGGCGCCGTGGTGTTGGCGGGCGTGTTCAGCGTCTGGAGCCCGCACGGCGGCCACGGGCCGGTGGTGGCGCTGGTGCTGGCCGCCTGTTGCGCCGGCGTCGCGGCGGTCTTCAGCAGCCTGCGGCTGAAGACGACAGGGCACCACGGCTGAATAGGTTAGGGTACGGCCCTATGACGGAAGTACCTGAAACCGTGGTGTGCCCGGGCTGCGATGCGGTCTTCAGCCGCGCGCCCCTGAAGCCGCGAGAGGTATCGCGCTGCGCCCGTTGCGGCACCGAGCTGTACCGCCACCCGGGCGACCAGCAGCGCCGCATCCTGCCGCTCACGGTGGCGTCGCTGATCATGTTCGCCATTGCCAACCTGTTTCCGATCGTCGAGATCGAGATCAAGGGCCTGCGCAGCCAGACCACGCTGGCCGGCGCCGTGCTGGTGCTGAGCACCGAAGGCATGTCGCCGGTGGCGTTGCTGGTGCTGGCGACGACGCTTCTTTTTCCTTTGCTGCAGCTGTGCATCCTGGCCTATCTGCTGGTGCCGCTCAGGCGCGAGCACAGGCCGCCCGGCTTTGCCATTCTGGTGCGCGCGATGCAGATGCTGCGGCCCTGGGGAATGGTCGAGGTGTTCCTGCTCGGCGTGCTGGTGGCGATCGTCAAGCTATCGAGCATGGCCACCGTGGTGGCCGGGCCGGCGCTCTGGGCCTTCATGGCGCTCACGGTCATGCTCACCGCCGTGCTCTCGTTCAATCCCAACGCCTTCTGGGAAATGACCTTTCGCCCGCCCGGCGAGCCCGAGCAGGAGCCGGCGTGAACGGCCCCTTCCGCCACCTCGAAGACGACGAAGACGAGACCCCGGCCGCGACAGCCGCCTCGCTCGGGCTGCTGGCCTGCCCGCATTGCGATGCCGTCTGGCGCGATGCCGCCGAGGGCGAACCCTGCGGCCGCTGCGGCACGCACCTGTACACGCGCAAGCCCTACAGCCTGAACCGCACCTGGGCCTTCCTGATTGCGGCCTGCATCATGTACATACCGGCCAACCTGCTGCCGGTGATGATCACGCGCACGCTGTTCGGGGCGCAATACGACACCATCCTGAGTGGCGTGATCTATTTCTGGGTGTCGGGCGCCTATGGGCTCGCGGCCATCATCTTCATTGCCAGCTTTCTGGTGCCGCTCTTCAAGCTCACGGTGCTGATCCTGCTCGCCCTGCTGGCGCAGCGCGGCAGCGGCTGGCGACGGCCCGAGCGGGCGAGGCTCTATCACATCGTCGAGATCATCGGCCGCTGGTCGATGCTCGACGTGTTCGTGGTGTCGCTCCTCACCGGGCTGGTTCAGATCCAGGGCTTTGCGGTCATCAACGCGGGCGTGGGCATTGCGGCGTTCGGCTCGGTGGTGGTGCTGACCATGCTGGCCTCGCTGAGCTTCGACCCCAGGCTCACATGGGACAGCAGGCAGCAGCAGGAAGCCGAACGGGAACGCAACGAACCGGCACGTGACAACAGGGAAGAAAAGCCAGCATGAGTGATGAAGACCTCAAACCGAACGACAACCAGGCCCCGCCGGGCTTGCCTCCGCCGCGCGTGGTGCGCCGGCGCGAATGGCTGCCTTCGCTGATCTGGCTGATTCCCATCGTCGCCGCGCTGGTCGGCGTGATGCTGGTGGTCAAGATCCTGATGGAGCGCGGGCCCGAGATCGTGCTGACCTTCAATACCGCCGAGGGCCTGGAGGCCAACAAGACGGCCGTCAAGTACAAGGACGTGCAGATCGGTACCGTGCAGAGCCTGCGGCTGGCGCGCGACCGGTCGCACGTGCGGGTGACGGTGCAGCTCAGCAACGAGGCCAAGAGCTTCACCGCCGAAGACTCGCGCTTCTGGGTGGTGCGGCCGCGGCTCGACACCTCGGGCATCTCAGGCCTGGGCACCTTGCTGTCGGGTGCCTACATCGGCGCCGATGCGGGCGTGTCGACGGAAACCGCGAGCGAGTTCAAGGGGCTGGAGGTGCCGCCCATCGTCACGCGCGATGCCTCGGGCCAGCAGTTTTTGCTGCGCGCCACCGACGTCGGCTCGCTCGACGTGGGCTCGCCGGTGTACTTCCGGCGCATCAAGGTGGGACAGGTGGCGGCCTACGAACTGGACGGCGACGGCCGCGGCGTGACGATGCGCATTTTCGTCAACGCGCCGTACGACAAGTTCGTGGGCGTCAACACGCGGTTCTGGCAGGCCAGCGGCATCGACGCCCAACTGAGCGCCAGCGGGTTCACGCTGCGCACGCAGTCGCTCGCCACCATCCTGCTCGGCGGCATCGCCTTCAAGGCACCGGACGATGCCATGGGGCCTCTGGCCAAGGAGAACACGGCGTTCACGCTGGCCGAAGACGAAACCACGGCCATGAAGGAACCCGACGGCCCGCCGCAAACGCTGCTGATGTATTTCAACCAGTCGCTGCGCGGCCTCACGCCGGGCGCGCCGGTCGACTTCCGCGGCGTGGTGATCGGCGAGGTCAAGTCCATCGGCGTGGAGTTCGACCGCGCCGAGCGCGAGTTCCGCATGCCCGTGCTGGTGCAGGTCTACCCCGACCGGCTGCGCCGCCGCGCCGGCGAAACCGGCGTCGAATCGCGCGCCACGCAGCAGGAGCGCTTGCGCTTCCTGACCGAGAAAGGCTTGCGCGCCCAGCTGCGCAGCGGCAACCTGCTGACGGGGCAGGTGTACGTGGCGCTCGACTTCTTCCCGAAGGCGCCGCCCGTCAAGATCGACGTGGCGAAAAACCCGATCGAGCTGCCTACCGTGGCCAACAGCCTCGACGAGATCCAGTCGCAGGTGCAGGAAATTGCAAGCAAGCTCAACAAGGTGCCCTACGAGCAGATTGCGGCAGACCTGCGCACCACGCTCACCGCGCTCAACAAGACGCTCGCCAGCACCGAGCAGGCGGTGACCCGCATCAACACCGACGTGACGCCCGAGCTCGCGGCCGCCATGAAGGACGTGCGCAAGACGGTCAACAACGCCGAGCGCACGCTGGCCGACGATTCGCCGCTGCAGCAGGACATGCGCCAGACGCTGCGCGAACTGACCCGCGCCGCGGGCTCGGTGCGCGTGCTGACCGACTACCTCGAGCGGCACCCCGAGTCGCTGCTGCGCGGCAAACCGGACGACAAGAAATGAAGAAGAAACAACAACAAGCGTTCCCGCTCGCTGCCGCCGCAGTGGCCGCCGGGCTGATGGTGCTTGCAGGCTGCGCGAGCAAGCCCGACAACTACTACACGCTGGCAAGCCCGGTGGCAGCCGCGGACGCCGCGCCATCGACCCTCGGCACCGCCGCGCCGCTCCACATCGAGCTCGCGCCGGTGGCCGTGCCCGAACGGCTCGCGCGGCCGCAGATGGTGGTGGGCCGGCAAACCGGCAGCGTGCAGGTCGACGTGCTCGAACAGCACCGCTGGGCCGCGTCGTTCGAAAACGAATTGCAGGATGCGCTGGCCAGCGGCATCGCGGCGCGGCTCGGCGCGCTCGACGTCACCAAGGGCGGTCGGCAAACATCGCAGCCCGTGTGGCGCATCGCAGTGCAGGTGCGCCAGTTCGACGCTGTCGATGGCGGCCGCGTGGACGCGGGCTTCAACTGGACGCTGCGTCGCTCCGATGAAGCCCGCACGGTGGTGTGCCAACTGAATGTTGGCGAAGCGGTTGGGGGCGGTATCGACGCGGTGGCGCAAGGCGCGCAGCGCGTGACCGCGGCCGCGGCCGCGGCGATTGCGCGCAGCGTGAGCGCGGCGCGGGCGAACCCCGCGGCGACCGCGTGCACGCTCTGATTCTTTCTCCCTCAGTTGGCGGCTGCCCCCATCCCAACCTTCCCCGGAGGGGGAAGGAGCAAGACCCGAATCGAATAATCGGAGACCACCATGGCACAGATCGGCAAGGCACCCTGCGACAACACGCTGATCCTGCATGGCGCCAAGACGCAAGAGGGCGCCTGTCCCGAAGCCTCCAAACCGTGGGTGCTGGCCGCCGCCATCGTCGGCTCGAGCATGGCCTTCATCGACGGCACGGTCGTCAACGTCGCGCTGCCGGCCATTCAGTCCGATCTGCGGGCCACCGCGTTCCAGGCGCAGTGGGTGGTCGAGTCCTATGCCTTGCTGCTGGCGGCGCTGCTGCTGGTGGGCGGCGCGCTCGGCGACCATTTCGGGCGGCGCCGCATCTTTGCGATCGGCGTCGGCATCTTCGCCGTCGCTTCGGTGGCCTGCGGGCTTGCCGGCAACGTGCAGCAGCTGATTGCCGCACGCGCGGTGCAGGGCGTCGGCGCCGCGTTGCTGGTGCCCGGCAGCCTGGCGCTCATCAGCGCGTCGTTTCCCGAGAAAGAGCGCGGCAAGGCCATCGGCATCTGGTCGGGCTTCAGCGGCATCACGGCGGCCGCGGGGCCGGTGCTCGGCGGTTTTCTGGTCGATCATTTCTCATGGGCCTGGGCCTTTCTCATCAACGTGCCGATGGCGCTGCTGGTGTTGTGGATCGTGTGGCGGCACGTGCCTGAAAGCCGCGGCTCGTCGGCCAGCGGCGGGCTCGACTTCTTCGGCGCGCTGCTGGCAACCGCCGGCCTTGGCGGCATCGTCTACGCCTTCATCGAGGCACCGACGCAGCACTGGAATTCGCCCGCGGTTCTGGCCGCCATGGCCATCGGCATCGCGGCCAGCGCAGGCTTCATTGCCGTGGAGCGCAAGGCGCGCACGCCGATGCTGCCGCTGGCGCTGCTGCGCATCGGCAACTTCAGCGGCGCCAACCTGCTGACCTTGCTGCTGTATGCGGCGCTCGGCGGCGGGCTGTATTTCTTCCCGCTCAACCTGATCCAGGTGCAGGGCTACTCGGCCACCGTGGCGGGCGCGGCGCTGCTGCCGTTCATCTTCATCATGTTCGCGCTCTCGGGCTGGGCCGGCCAACTGGTCGACCGCTTCGGCCCGCGGCTGCCGCTGGTGATCGGTCCCGCGATGGCCGCCGTGGGCTTTGCCTTGTTCGCGGTGCCCGGCGTGGAAGCGAGCTACTGGCGCGGCTTCTTTCCCGCCGTGGTGGTGCTGGGCTTCGGCATGACCGTGACCGTGGCGCCGCTCACCACCACCGTGATGAACGCGGTCGGGCCGGAGCAGGCCGGCGTGGCGTCGGGCGTCAACAATGCGGTGTCGCGCGCGGCCGCCGTGCTGGCGATTGCGGTGTTCGGCGTGGTCATGGCGTGGGCCTTCGATGGCGCGTTGGCCGAGAGCCTGCGCGGCATGGGAGCTTCGGCGGAAGTGTCGGCGTTTCTCGAAGGCGAGCGCAGCAAGCTGGCCGGCGCCGCGCTGCCGCCGGGCGTCGATGCCGCAACGGCTTCGGCCGTCAAGCGCGCCGTGGCCGAATCTTTCGTGGCCGGCTTTCGATGGGTGATGCTGCTGAGCGCCGGGTTGGCCGTGCTCAGCGCGTTGAGCGCCTGGCTCATGATTGGCGGCGGGCCCGCGAAGGAGCGCAAGAGCGACGGCTGACAAAGCCGTGCCGGCCCATCGTCCGGCGGCTATGACCGGGGCATCAGCTCGTAGAAGTCGAACCCGTTGCTGCGCCCGCCGAGACACACCGCCAGGGTGTCTTCGATCTTTCGCCATTGCGCGAGCCGGTTGCGCCACTTGCGCACGCTGTGGCCTTCGTCGGGAAAGCTCATGTACTCGACGGGCCGGCCGAGCTTCTGGAGCGTGGCCACGACCTCGTCCGAGTCCTCCCGCAGCACGCGCACGTCGTTGGCGCCATGAATCACGAGCAGCGGCGCGGTGATGCGGTCGATCTGCGAGATGGGCGAATCCTGCAGCATGCGCGCGCGTTCTTCCGGCTTGTTCACGTCGCCGAAGAATGCTGCGAAGTAATGGCGGTTGCGCCAGAAGGGCGGCCAGTTCTCGATCACGCGGGGCCAGTTGGCAACGCCCACCAGGTCGACGCCGCAGCGGTAGTCGTGCGGCTTCTGAATGAGCTGGGCGAGCACCGAGAAACCGCCGAAGCTGCCGCCGAGCACGGCCATGCGTTTCGGGTCGGCCACGCCCTGGTCGATGGCCCATTGCACGGCCTCTGCGATGTCGCGCTGCAGCCGTCCGCTGGTCTCTCGTGCGCCGGCCATCATGAAGGCACGTCCGTAGCCGCCGGAGCCTCGGTAGTTCACCTGGAGCACCGCGTAGCCCCGGTTCGCCAGCATCTGCGTTGGCGTGAAGCTGGCGGACTGCCATGAGTCTCGAACCCAGGGGCCGCCATGAATGTTGACCACCAGCGGCGCCGGCCCTTGCACCCCGCGCGGCCGCACGAGGTAACCATGGACCACCAAGCCATCGGACGCCTTGAAGGAATAGGGTTCCATCGGCGAAAAGAGGTCGGCGGTCGGCTCACGCGGCGGGGTGAGCCGCGCAACCTGGCCGCTGTTGCGGTCGAGCAGCAGCTCCACGCTTTCGTTTTCGGTGGTCGAGCGCAGCACCATGCGGCGCTGGTCGGTGGTCATGCTCGCGGGCCGCGTGATGACGGGCTCGGCATTCAGCCAGCCGCGTTCCCTGGCCACTTTCACGGCGCCGGCCACTTCGCCGCCCAGCGCGGTGTCGAGGTAGGCGATGCGAGGGCGGCCAGGTTCGGAGACGTAGGCCAGCGGCGCCCCCTGCTGCGGCGGGAACACGCCGTAGTCGAGGTCGACGGCCGCATCTTCCGCCACCAGCTTCTCCGCGCCGGTGGCCAGATCGGCCTCGACCAGCACGACCTTGTCGCGCTCCGCATTGGTCAATGCCCAGAGCCGCCCCGCCTCGCGGTCGATGCGCTGGGGCCAGAAGGAGTTGAAGGCCTTCACCGTCTTGAAGGCGCGCCAGCTGCCGTCGGGTTGGCGCAGCTCCAGCTGCGAGTCGGAGCCGTCGACGCTGCCGAGCTGGCGCATGCGGCCCGCGAGTTCACGCCGGGTATCGATGAACCAGGCGAGCACGCGGCTGTCGGGCTCGCTGCGCGCAATTTCGCGCACGGTACGCGTGCGGGCATCGCCTTCGAACAGGTCCATGCTGGAGCGGTCCCGCTGGTTGTTCGCGAAGAAGAAGGTGGCGCTGCCGGGCGCGCCCCATCCCAGCATGGCCGAGCGCACGCCGGGCCATGGCGTGACGGCCCAGGGCTTGGCGCCCGGCGCTTCGGTGTCGAGCACGAAGATCTGCGTGTTCTCGTCGCCCGTGAAATCCTTCAGGTAAGCGAGGTGGCGGCTGTCGGGCAGCCACAGGTAGGTGGGCCCGGACACGAAGGGCCGCGCGAGCGTGCCGGTCGCGAAGGTGCGGGTGCTGGCGCTGTTGACCTCGGCGGCATCGGCTGTCTTGCGCACGCCAAGGCCGACATCGGTGCCGACCGCCTGCACCCAGACGAGCTGCTGGCCATCCGGCGAGAGCACGTGGCCATTGACCGCGTCGATGTTCGCCACGAAGCGCCGCATCGGCACGAGAGGCGGGAGCGTGTTGTCCTGCCGCGCGGCAACGAGCGCGGGGTGCGTCGGGCCGGTGGCGCAGCCGGCAAGCAGCGCCAGGGTGCCGCACAGCGCAGCCATAGTGGCGGGCCAGCGTCCTGGAGTTCCGATGGTTTTCATTCTTTCTTTCCCTCTTGAATGTTCTGGTGTGCGGCTTGTCCGCGCCTGGATTCTGCGGGCCGCAACCTTTGGCTTTGCCAAAGGTTCGCTCGCGCACAATGGCCGGGTGCACATCCTGCTGATCGAAGACGACCTCGACCTTGGCCGCGCCTTGCAGGCCGCGCTGAAGGTCGACGGCTTGAGCAGTGAATGGCGCCGGCGGGCCGCCGATGCGCCGCGCACACTGGAAGGCACGGCCTTCGATTGCGTGCTGCTCGACCTGTCGCTGCCCGATGGCAACGGCCTCGAACTGCTCGCGCGCTGGCGGCGCGAAGGAAGCAGCCTGCCCGTGATCGTGATCACCGCCCGTTCCGCGGTGGAAGACCGGCTGGCCGGGCTCGACGGCGGCGCGGACGACTTCGTCATCAAGCCCTTTGCCACCGCCGAGCTGATCTCGCGCATTCGCGCCGTGCTGCGCCGCTCGGCGCGGCAGGCTGGCGAGGTCTGGACGTTGGGGCCCTTGGCAATCGAGCCGCGCCGGCATGCGGCGTCGCTGAATGGCAAGCCGCTGGAACTGTCGCCGCGCGAGTTCCGGCTTTTGCTCGAGCTGGCGCGTGAACCGGGGGCCGTGGTCGCCAAGGGCGTGCTCGCGCAAAAGCTGGAGCCGCTGGGCGAGCCGGTGGATTTCGCCGCGGTGGAGGTGCATGTGTCCAACCTGCGGCGCAAGATCGGCGGCACCATGGTGCACACCGTGCGCGGGGTGGGCTACATGCTCGCAGCGTGATGAGGACACTGTGGCGGGCGACGCTCGTGCAGCGCGTTTTTCTCGCGGTGCTGCTGGCCTTCGTCTTCGTGCTGCTGGCGTTGCAGGCCTACATGTACGTCAGTTTCCGGCAGTCGCTGGCCGTCGACCAGGGGCTGAGCAAGCTTGGCAGGTCGTTGGCGCAAGCAATCGGGCAGCTCGACGACGAAGCGCGCGCGCGTGCCGTCGTCGCCTCGGCCGAAACGATCTACAAGACCATGCGGATCAGCGGCAACGCGGCGGGAACCCTCCGGTTCCAGCTGTGGAGCCGCGAGGGCAAGCTGATTCATTCGTCGCCGGAACTGCGAGGTGATGTTCTTGCGGGACCGGTGCGCCAGGTGACGACGCAGCGTGTCGACGGCGAGCCTTATTGGGTTTACCAGGACGAAACCCCGCGCTGGTCGCTGCGCATGGCGGAGCCGGAGCGCACGTTCGCCAAGGTGCTCTCCAACAACACGCGCAACATGTTGCCGTACCTGCTGCTTGCGTTCCCCATCGTTCTGCTGCCGGTGTGGTTCGCGGTGAAGCACGGCTTGCGGCCGTTGCGCCGCCTGGCCGACGGCATCGGCCACCGGAAGGCGTCCGACCTTTCGCCGCTTGGCGTCGATCCGCCCTATGCGGAACTCAGGCCGCTGACCTCCGCGCTCGAGCGCATGCTGCAGCAGCTGCGCGACAAGGTGGAGCGCGAGCGCGCCTTCGTGCATGACGCCGCCCACGAACTGCGAACGCCGATGGCGGTGATTGCGGCACAGGCGCATGCGCTGGCCGGCGCGGACAGCAGCGAGAGCCGGGGCCGCGCCCAGGCCCACCTGGAGCAGGCGATTGCGCGGGCCTCGCACCTGACGCAGCAGTTGCTCGATCTCGCGTTGCTCGACGATGGCCTGCCCGCGGCGGCGAAGCGCGTGGACGTTGCGCAACTAGCCCGCGAGATCCTCGCGCAGGCGGCGCCCGGGGCCATGGCACGCGGCATCGAGCTGACGTTCGAGGCGCCGGACGGCCTGACCGCGCCCATCGACGTGCCGGCGTTCCAGTCGATTCTGGAGAACCTGCTCAACAATGCGATTCGCTATGTGCAGCAGGGCGCGCAAGTGGCCGTGATGCTGCGCGAAGAAAACAAAACCCTGGTGCTCACCGTGGCCGACGATGGCCCCGGGATTCTGCAGGCCGAGCGTGAACGGGTGTTCGAGCGTTTCTATCGCGGAGCCGGTCACGAGGCGAGCGGCTCGGGCCTGGGCCTCGCCATCGTCCGCCAGGCGGCCGCCCGCATGGAAGGCAGGGTGGAAGTGACCGAAGGCCTGGCGAAGAAGGGCGTGGGCTTCCGCGTCGTACTGCCGGTGGGCCCGAGGGGTTGACAAGCACCTCGCGCCGCCTCGATACTGAACCTCAAGGTTCATTATCAAAGACTCAGGAGATTCCCATGCAGAAGATCGTTCCCTGCCTCTGGTTCGACGGCAACGGCGAAGACGCGCTGAAGTTCTACACCGCCATCTTCCCGAACTCGTGCATGACCGACAAGCAGCTCTGGGGCGACGAAAACCCCAGCCTGAAGGGTTCGCTGCTCACCGCGACTTTCGAGCTCCAGGGGCAGGAGTTCATGGTGCTCAACGGCGGGCCGCAGTACAAGTTCACCCCGGCCATCTCGATGCTCGTGAAGTGCGATACGCAGGCCGAGGTCGACCACTACTGGGACAGGCTGCTCGAAGGCGGCGGCCAGCCGGTGCAGTGCGGTTGGCTCACCGACCGCTACGGCGTGTCGTGGCAGGTCGCGCCCATGGCCATCCTGCGCATGTTCCAGGACAAGGACCCGGCCAAGGCCGCCCGCGCGATGCAGGCGATGATGAAGATGATCAAGCTCGACCTCGCCGAGGTGAAGAAGGCCTTCGACGGCGAGTGATTCGCCGCGCCGCGCGGGCTACACCAGCCGGCGGATGGCCTTCTTGCGCCACACCAGCCGGTAGTAGGCGGTCTGCAGCAGCAGCATGGCGCCGAAGGTCACGGGGTAGGCATACCAGATGCCGTTGAGCCCGATGCGGTGGCTCATGAACCAGGCCACCGGCACCTCGACGCCGATCAGGCAGAGGATGGTGATGGCCGTGGGCACCAGCACCGAGCCGCTGGCCCGCATGATCCCCGAGATGGCCGAGGCCATGCCGAAAATGACCATGCTCCACAGCATGACGTGCAGCAGCGTCTGTGCAATTTCGATGACCGGCGCGCTGGTGATGAAAAAGCCCATGAGATGGCGCGAGAACAAATAGCCCAGCAGCACCAGCCCGCCCGTGAGCACGAGGTTCATCAGCAGCGCGGTCTTGGCAATGGCGCCCAGCCGGTCGGCACGGCCCGCGCCGATGGCCTGCGCGCCGAGGATCGACGCCGTGATCGCGATCGAGATGGCCGGAAACTGCACGTAGGCCACCACCTGGTTCACCGCGCCGTAGGCCGCGGTGGCGCTGGAGCCATAGCCGTTCACCAGCGAGAGCAGGGCGATTTCGGCCAGCGCCACGACGATCATCTGCACGCCGGTGGGCACGCCGACCTTGAGCACGGCTTTCAGCAGCTGGGGGTCGATGCGCATGTGGCGAATGAATTCCCTGTCGGGCGCCAGCGGGCTGCCGCGGCGATGAAGGCGCCAAGCCAGCCACAGCGTCGCGACAACGAACGCCACCACCGTGGCCCAGGCGCCGCTCGCAACGCCGAGCTGCGGCAGGCCGCCCCAGCCGCGGATGAGCGCGGGCGTGACGATGAGGCCGGTCACCGTGGAGATGATCAGCGTGAGCAGCGGCGTGACCGTGTCGCCGACGCCGCGCAGCATGGCGGTGGACAGCAGGAACACGAACAGCCCCGGCATCGCGATCAGCATGATGCGGGCGTAGCGCGTGGAGTCGGCCAGTACGTCGGGCGGTGTGCCGAGCGATGCGAGCAGGGGCGTGGTGAAGGCGCCGCCGAACACGGCCACCGCGAGCCCGAGCAGCATGCCGACCGACAGCGTGGTGCCCGCCACGGCCTTGACCTTCGCGGCGTCGCGCGCACCCCAGGCCTGGCCGATGAGCACCGAGGCCCCGGCACCCAGGCCGATGACGAAGGCGATGAAGAAGAACATCACCGGAAAGAAGCTCGAGACGGCAGCCAGGGCGCCGACGCCGATCATCTGCCCGATGTAGATGTTGTTGATGGTGCCGGACAGCGACTGCAGGATGTTGCTGAGCAGCATCGGCGCAAGAAAGAACAGAAAGGTCTTCCACAGCGCGCGCGGCGCACCCACGGGCGCGACCGGCGCGCCTTCAAGGCCGCTTCGGCCGGTGCTTGCGTTCTCGGGGGTCGCTCTCATGCAGTGGTGCTCCAGCCGGCGGCGGACAGTTTTTGAAGATGGGTGCGCAGGTCCGCGGGCCAGGCGCCGATCAGTGCCTCGAAGCGCTCGCGCTCGCCCGCGAACAACGCGCGCGTGGCCTCCTCGAAGCCGGGCAGGTCGCCCGCGATGGCGGTCATGAACCGGTAGGCGGCTTCACGCGATGCGCGCACCGCGTCGCGGTCGGCGTTGACGCGGCTCGCCTCCTGCACCAGACGCCGCAGCGCGACCGACGCGCCGCCCGGTTGGCGGTTGAGCCAGTCCCAGTGGCGCGGAAGCAGCGTGACTTCGCGCGCCACGACACCCAATTTCGGACGGCCCACGCCGCGCGGGGTTTCGCCGTGGGCCTCGGTGCTGGCGGTCGGCGTCGGGACGCCGGCCCGGTTGTGCACGTCGAAGTCGAGCGGCTCGCCCGTCTGTTCGTCGAACACGAGGTAGGGCGTGTCGTCCTTGCGTTCCTGCAGCTGCGCGAGCACGTCGGCCGTGCTTCCCTGCGCGATGCGCTTGGAGCCGGCGAAAACAATCAGGGAGATGGGTGGCGTATCGGATGGCATGTCGGATTCGTTGTTTTTCTGGTCCGTCGAAACGAGCTGCGGAATCTACCCGTTGACCGGCTCAGGCGCTCGGCGAGGTGTCGTGGTGGCAAAGCGCAAGGAGCGCGGCGTTGAGTTGCGGCAGGCTTTGCGGTGCCAGCGATTTCACCGCATCGGCGCAGAGGACTTCAACCGTCGTGACCGCAGCCCGCATCAATTTCTTGCCGCCGGGGCGGATGGTCGCATGGCGGCGGTCGTCTTCGTTCGAGCCGGCCGTGCGTTCGGCCAGTCCTGTTTTTTCGAGCAGGACCATTTTGCGAATCAGCGCCGACATCGGCAACCCCAGGGCGCGCGAAAGGTCGGCCATCACCATGCGGCCGCTTTCGGCGCAGAGGAGCAGATAGAGCAGCGTGAAGTCTTCGTAGGCCAGGCCGTGGAAGGCGCCCAGATCTTCGTTCAGCTTCAGGTTCAGGCTGGCGTGGGCGCGGCTGACGTTGAGGCACAAGCCCAGCGCATCGACGGTTGTCATGGCGTGTTGTAGCCCTTGTCGCCATCGCACTGGAGTTCCTCGCGCCAAAGCGCGAGGAGTTTCTCCAGCTCGTCGGCGCGGTCGAAGGCTGGGTCGTCGCGTTCCTTGACCCGGTCGATCACCTCGAAGCTGAAGTGCTCGGCGCCGTGCGCGGCCCAGTCGCGCACCAGGGCCTTGTTGCGGTGCGAGCGCAGGCCGAGTTCGAAGCGCGCCCGGTTCATCGCGCCTCCGACATCGAGACTTCCGGCCACATAGATGCGGCCGCTCAGCGTGTTGCGTATGGCGAAGACGCCCGCGGGGAGCACGGTTTCCTTGTATTTCCTGACGAGGGCGCGCCTCGTCTCTTGCGGCAGGTTCATGTGTCGAATATTACCCGGGCAAAATAGAATGCGCAATATACCCGGGTAAAAATACTCAAGACACCTCGCCCCGCAGCCGGCGCCAGAGGCGGTGCATGCGCCGGTTGAAGGCGCGCACCACGCGCCATGGGCGGCTCTCGCGAACCAGCGTCAGCACGTGGTCCTTCCAGGCTTTCCAGCGCGGATACCAGCGGGCGAACAGCGGAATACGCATGAGCGCCGGCTCGACCAGCTGGAAGATGCGCGCGACGAAGGCGGTGCCGATCAGCTTGGCGACGATCAACACCGTCACCCCGCTTGCGGCATGGCCGCGGCCGAAGAGAAAGAGCGCGAGCACCTTCACCGGCAGCAGCAGAACCACCGGCAGAAAAAATGCCAGCAGCCCGCCCCACGGCGGCAGACTGCGCAGCCAGTTCTCCGCACGGGCCCAGAGCGGCAGGCGGGCCAGCCGGGCGGCCAGGGCGGCCAACGGCACCCAACCCCATTCCTCGAACAGCAGCACCGGCACCAGCAGCACGGCCATCAGCCCGCGCAGCAGTCTTCGCAGTCCCGAGGCGGGAGGGCGGCCGGGCGAAGGGGGTGGGGAGGAGGGAGGCGGAGGAAGAGGGGTTTGCACCGCATCGATTGTGCAGGTTGCCCCGGGGTGGCCGCCTCCAGCCCTATGGCAAACTTCGACGCTTTATTCGCCAAGCACCGTCGGCCTTGCCGGCCGTGCGTGACAGGGACGTCATTCAGAAATGCAGAAAATCATTCGCCAGCTCGCCGCCGAGATCAAGGTAGGCGAGCACCAGGTGAAGGCGGCCATCGAACTGCTCGATGGCGGCGCCACGGTTCCGTTCATTGCGCGTTACCGCAAGGAAGTGACCGACGGCCTCGACGACATCCAGCTGCGCGAGCTCGAAGCGCGTCTCTCGTACCTGCGCGAGCTCGAAGACCGCCGCGTCGCGGTGCTCAAGAGCATCGACGAGCAGGGCAAGCTCACTCCCCAGCTTCGCGCTGCGATCGAATTCGCGCCGACCAAGCAGGAGCTCGAAGACCTGTACCTGCCGTTCAAGCAGAAGCGCCGCACCAAGGGCCAGATTGCGCGCGAATTCGGCATCGAGCCGCTGGCCGACAAGCTGCTGGCCGACCCGACGCTCGACCCGGCCGTGGAAGCCAAGGCTTTCCTGCAGCCGGCCACCACGCTGGACGACGGCAAGCCGGGCCCCGATTTCTCCACCGCGGCGGCCGTGCTCGACGGCGTGCGCGATATTCTTTCCGAGCGCTGGGCCGAAGATGCCGCGCTCGTGCAGCGCCTGCGCGAATGGCTGTGGGCCGAAGGCCTGCTCAAGTCCACGCTGATGGCCGGCAAGGACGAGAACAACGCCGACGTTGCCAAGTTCCGCGACTACTTCGACTACGACGAACCCATCGGCCGCGTGCCCTCGCACCGCGCGCTGGCCGTGTTCCGCGGCCGCGCGCTCGACATCCTCGACGCCAAGCTGGTGCTGCCCGTCGAGCCCGAGCCGGGCAAGCCCAGCATCGCGGAAGGCAAGATCGCGCTGCACCTGGGCTGGAGCCACGCGGGCCGCCCGGCCGACGACCTGCTGCGCAAGTGCGTGGCCTGGACCTGGCGCGTGAAGCTGGCGCTTTCCACCGAGCGCGACCTGTTCACACGCCTGCGCGAAGAAGCCGAGAAGGTCGCGATCAAGGTGTTTGCCGACAACCTGCGCGACCTGCTCTTGGCCGCACCGGCCGGCCCGCGCGTCGTGATGGGCCTGGACCCCGGCATTCGCACCGGCGTGAAGGTGGCCGTGGTCGATGCGACCGGCAAGCTGGTCGAAACCGCCACCGTGTTCCCGCACGAGCCGCGCAAGGACTGGGAAGGCTCGCTGCACACGCTCGGCAAGCTCTGCGCCAAGCACGGCGTGAACCTGATCGCCATCGGCAACGGCACCGCGAGCCGCGAGACCGACAAGCTCGCCGCCGACCTCATCAAGCTGCTCGAGAAGATGGCTGCACAGGCCGGCGCGCCCGAGATGAAGGTCGACAAGGTCGTGGTCAGCGAAGCCGGCGCTTCGGTGTATTCGGCCAGCGAATTCGCCTCGCAGGAAATGCCCGACGTGGACGTGAGCCTGCGCGGTGCCGCCTCCATTGCGCGCCGCCTGCAGGACCCGCTGGCCGAGCTCGTGAAGATCGATCCCAAGAGCATCGGCGTGGGCCAGTACCAGCACGACGTGAACCAGAGCGAACTCGCGCGCACGCTGCAGGCCGTGGTCGAAGACTGCGTGAACTCGGTGGGCGTGGACCTGAACACCGCGAGCGTGCCTTTGCTGTCGCGCGTGTCCGGCCTCTCGGCCAGCGTGGCCAAGGCCGTGGTGCGCTGGCGCGAATCGAACGGTGCGTTTTCCACCCGTAAGCAGCTGCTCGACGTGACCGGCTTCGGCCCCAAGGCCTTCGAGCAGAGCGCGGGCTTCTTGCGCATCCGCGATGGCGCCGACCCGCTCGACATCACCGGCGTGCACCCCGAAACCTATCCGCTGGTGGAGCAGATCATCGTCAAGACCGGCAAGCCGATTGCCGAGCTGATGGGCCGCGCCGAGATGCTCAAGACCCTGAAGCCCGAGCTGTTCGCGAACGAAAAGTTCGGCGTCATCACGGTGAAGGACATCCTGGGCGAACTCGAAAAACCCGGCCGCGACCCGCGCCCCGACTTCAAGGTGGCGCGCTTCAACGACGGCGTGGACGACATCAAGGACCTGGTCGAGGGCATGATCCTCGAAGGCACGGTCAGCAACGTGGCGCAGTTCGGCGCCTTCATCGACCTGGGCGTGCACCAGGACGGCTTGGTGCATGTGAGCCAGCTGAGCCACAAGTTCGTGAACGACGCGCGCGAAGTGGTGAAGACCGGCGACATCGTCAAGGTCAAGGTGATGGAAGTGGACGTGGCGCGCAAGCGCATCGGCCTGTCGATGAAGCTGGATGCAGCGCCCGCGCGCCGCGACGGACCGCGCGACAACCGTTTCGAGGGCGCGGGACGCGGCCAGCAACAGCAGCCGCGCCGCGACAACTCGCCGCAGCCCGCAGGGCAGATGGCCAGCGCGTTCGCCAAGCTGCAGGGGCTGCGCAAGTAAGCCGTGCCGCACCGTTCCTGCTGATGCAACCGGCCTCATGAAAGCACTGCGCATCTACGCCGGTCCCGCGGCCCGCGAGCACATCGAAGAACACGGCCTGCGTCCGCAGGACGTGCGCACCGTTCCCGGCGCGGCGGGCGGCCCCAAGGGGCTGATCCTCGGGCCGCTCGACCGTTTCATCTTCGGCCGCTGGCTCACGCAGGCCAGCCAGCCGGTTCACCTGGTGGGCGCGTCGATCGGTGCATGGCGGCTTGCAACGGCCTGCCTGGCCGATCCACAAAAGGCCTTCGAGCGCTTCGAGCACGACTACGTGCGCCAGCAGTTCGAAGTGCCACCGGGCCAGAAGCGGCTCAGCCCGCGCCAGCTCAGCGAACGCTTTGCCGAAAGCCTGCTCGACTTCTATGGCGGGCGCATCGGCGAGGTGCTGAGCCACTCGCGCTACCGCCTTCATGTGGTGACCTCGCGCGGCCGCCACATCCTCGGGCGCGAAGGCAGGGCGCGCACGCCTTTCGGCTACCTGGGTGCCTTTGCCACCAACAGCCTGCACCGCAAGAGCCTGGGCGCGTGGCTGGAGCGCTGCGTTTTCTCCACGCCAGGCGCGGCCTTGCCTTTCGGCACGAAAGACTTTCGAACACGCCAGCACGCGCTGAGCGAAGAGAACTTCAACCTGGTGCTGCAGGCCTCGTGCTCGATTCCGTTCCTGCTCGCCGCGGTGCACGACATTCCGGGCGCGCCGCGCGGCGCTTACTGGGACGGCGGCATTACGGACTATCACCTGCACCTCGACTACCAGCCGGCCGACGAGGGCATCGTGCTGTACCCGCATTTCCAGCGCGCGGTGGTGCCGGGCTGGCTCGACAAGGGCCTGCGCTGGCGCCACAAGTCCACCGGCTTTCTCGACCGCATGGTGGTGCTCGCGCCCGATGCCGACTGGGTGCGGTCGCTGCCCAATGGCAAGCTGCCCGACCGCAAGGACTTCATCCATTTCGCGAACGACGCGCAGGCCCGCATCAGCGCGTGGAGCAGGGCCACGCGCGAGGCAGAGCGGCTGTCGGACGAGTTCGAGGCGTGGCTCGGGACAGGTCGCACGCGCGACATCCTGCCGCTCTGAACACGACGCCGCCGGGCAAACCCTGACGGGGTGCGCACGCAGGCCTTCGAGAATGGCCGGCTCACTCTTTCAGAGAAAGCCGCCACCCATGCAGCAGGCCCGAATTTCACGCCGCCGGTTCACCCTTGCCGCCGCTGCGGCCGCGACGATCCCGATGCCCACGTTGGCGCAAGGTGCCTGGCCGAACAAGCCGATCCGCATCGTCGTGCCGTACACGCCGGGCGGGTTCACCGACCAGATGGCGCGGCTGGTGCAGGTCGGCTTGCAAGCGCGGCTCGGCCAGCCCGTGGTGGTCGACAACAAGCCCGGCGCCAACAGCCTGATCGGTGTCGATGCCATTGCCAAGGCCGCGCCGGACGGCAGCACCTTCGGCGTCGTCATCGCGGCCTATGCGGCCAACACCACGCTGTATCCCAAGCTGCCCTACGACCCGCAGAAAGACCTGACGGGTGTTTCGCTGATGGGCGTGTCGCCGCTGCTGGCCGCGGTGAACATCGATGCGCCGTTCAAGACCGCGCGCGAACTCATCGACTATGCGCGCGCCAACCCCGGCAAGGTGAGCTTCGGCTCGTCGGGCAACGGCTCGGCCGCGCACCTGACGACCGAGCTGTGGAAGTCGCTCACGCAGACCTACATGATCCACATTCCGTACCGCGGCGCGGTGCCCGCGCTGACGGACCTGATGGGCGGCCAGATCCAGCTGTTCTTCGATGCGCCGACCGGCCTCATCAACCAGGCCAAGGCCGGCAAGGTGCGGCTGATCGGTGTGGCGGGCGACAAGCGGCTGCCCGCCGTGCCCGAGGTGCCGACCTTCATCGAGCAGGGCTTCGCGGGTTTCACCGGCAGCACCTGGGCCGGCATGCTGGCGCCGGCGGGCACGCCGCGGGACATCGTCAAGCGCATGTCGGAAGAGGTCGCGCGCATCATCAAGAGCGACGAAACGCGCGCCCGGCTCGACGCCATGGGCACCTTCCCGGCCGGCAGCACGCCGGAGGAATTCGACGCCTTCATCAAGGCCGAGACCACCAAGTGGGGCAAGGTGATCCGCACGGCGGGCGTCAAGGCGGAGTAAGAACAGGAAGCCTCAGGCCGCGAGCACCAGCACCTTGAACTGGCTGGGCACGATGCGCATGCCGACAATGTTGTTGCGGTTCTGGACCGACAGGCTGGTCATGCGCGTGCAGGGCGAGCCCTTCAGCAGCACCGTGAATGCCCCGGTGATGTGGCGCGAAGGCCCCATCACCGTCTGAGACACCACGCCCATCAGCACGCCCGCGTTGTCGCCGTTGGTGATGGGCGTGGTGGTTGCAAGGTTGTGGGCCGGCGTGCCGCCGTAGAGGATGTTCCAGGCATTGGGAATGGCCGTGGGCCCGAGCGCGAAGTTGGGATACGGAACGGGAATCGCGGGCGGTGTCTTGCAGACATCGGGAAACGCGAGGTCCATGCCCATCATCTGTGCGTTGGCAAACATGCGTAAGGCTCCTTCAATCAACCCATGTGGATCTGCTCGGCATCGACCTTGACCAGTTCCTTGCTGGTGACGAGCGTGTTCTTCGCATGAAGCCGCAGCGTCTGCGAGGCCTGGATGTCGATGTGCCCGGCACGCACGTGCTCGGCCTCCTCGACAACGCGGAAGCTCGAGCGCGTGAGCAGGTGAAACCGGTCGAGCACGACTTCGCAAGCGCGCCCCAGAAACCGCGTGACGAGCACGCTGAAGCGCAGCTCCGCGCCGCGGTAATCGAGTTCCGAGACATTGCACTGGCCGCGCTCCGCCGTGAGCTTCCATTCCGGCGCGCTCGTGGCCATGGCGGTATCCGAGTGGAGGTCGAGCGTGCCCGCGCTGCGGATCGCTATGGCCCCGCGCTTCGACTGCAAGCGCAGATCGCCATCGACCGAGAGCGTTGCCTGTCGCTTGTCGGCCTGGGCCACCACGGCAATCACATAGAGCGCGCCGTCGCTCGGGCCCGCAACCATGACCGTATCGCCGGGTGCGGGAACCAGCAGGCAACTGGCAGCGCGTCGGCAGCGCAAGGGGGGCTGGCCGTCGGCAAGCTGCAGGTCGCAGAAGTCGCTGTCGGGGTCGCATGCGACGACGGTGGCCATCGATATGCCGGCCACCGCGGGTGCCGGTTGGCGCTGCGCCGGCGCGTTCTTTCGCAGCAACGGTTCCAGCTCGCTCGTGGGCCGGGAAGCTAGCGGTGCCGCAGGCGCAGCGCTGGAAGAAGGGTGGGCCGCCATCGTCATGCGGTGTCCTCTGCGTCGGGTTGTGGATAGTCGCCAAGCCGCATGAGGCCCCGTGCATCACGGTCGAGCCGAACCGCGCGCGGAGAGCGTTGCCAGGCGGCCCGCTCGGCTTCGAACAGCTCGGGGTCGGCATCGAGCACGCCGATGCGGTCACTCCATCGGGACCCTTCCTGGTGGGCGCGGTGCAGCTGGGTGCGATGGCATCGGGCTTTCTCGAAGCCGGCGTTGCGCAAGTCCGCATACGAGAAGTCGGCGTACGTGAGGCGGCTTCCCGCAAACGAGGCGCGCTCGCACCGCGCGCGATGGAACACGCACTGCTCGAGGCTGGCATCCGAAAAATCGGCGCCGCACAGCAACGCATCGATCCACAGCGACTGGTCGAACACGCCCGCGCGGCAGTCCGCGTTGCGCATGCTGGCTTGCGGAAACAGCGATTGCGGTGCATGCACGCGGTGCATGCGCGCGCCGTCGAGGGCGGCACCCTTGAAATTGCATTGCACGAGCTTTGCCTCGTCGAACACGCAGTTCGACATGCGCGCGTCCACGAACTGGCAATGCACGAACGACTGGCCGGCAAACGACTGTCCCCGGAGGTCGGCCTCAGAGAAGATGGCGTTGTGGAAGCTGGCGCCGCGGAATCCGGCCTCGCGCAGGTCTGATCGAAAGAACACGGCGGTCGCGAGCTCGGCGCCGGCAAAGTCGGCGTTGCCCAGCCGGCTCTGGTTGAAGATCGTCTTGGTGACTGTGGCCCGCTCGAAGCTGACGCCCTGGAACTCGCAATCCTGGAAGGCGGCTTCCTTCAGTTCGGCGCCTTCCGCGTGCGTGCCGCGCAGGTCCGAATCGGCCACGACGGTGCCAATCCATCGGCTGGCGGGCGCCTGCATGTCTTGCAGGCTGCAGCGCAGGAGAGACGCGCCCTCCAGGTGAATGCCGGCCAGCGCCGCGCCGTCGAAGCGGCAGCGCTCGAACACCGAATCGTTCAAGCGCACGCGCTCGAGCCCGGCCTGCCTAAAGCTGCATTCGCTGAACAGCCCGCCCGACAGGTCCAGGTCGTTCAGTGGCATGCCTGTGAAGTCTTCTCCCTGCAATTGCACTCCGTTGCGAACCTTGGACACCAGCTCCTGCGGGCTCATTCGGCGCGTGTGGCCTGCGGAGCCGGCACGGTCTTGGTCTGCTCGAGGTAGGCGCCGTGCGTCTCGGTGACGGTGTCGATCTGAATCTGGGACATGTCGGCGCGAAACAGGTTGGTCTCGCGAAGGTCGGCCGAGAGCAGGCGGGCCTTGTTGAAGTTGGCGGTCATGAGATTGGCCGTGCGCAGGGAAGCGCGCGTCAGCTTGCTGCGGATGAAAAGGCTCTCGGGTGCCTGTACCGCGCCAAGGTCGGCGCCAGTCAGGTTGCAGGAAGAAAAGTCGCAGGTGTCGAGCGTGGCGCGGGCGAGGCGTGCGCCCTCCATGGGTATCTCCCGAAAGCTGCATTGCACCAGCGTGGCTTCCTCGAAGTTTGCACTGCGCAGGCTGCTGCGGCCGACAAAGCAGGAGGTGCGCAGCAGGGCGCGCTGGAACCCGATGCGGTCATCGCCGTTGGTGTGGGTCCACATGCAGGCTTCGAGTTCAGCGCCTGAAAAGTCCAGTCCGGCGAGCCGGCAGGCCATGAATCCGGCTTTTTCCAGGCGTGCGTTCCGAAAGCTGCAGTCCAGGATGGCCGTGTCCGAAAGGAAGCCGATGTAGGCTGCATCCATTCCGTCGAAGGTGCAGCGCAACAGCTGCGATTCGATGATGTGCAGGTGATGCATGCGGGCCGAGGAGAAATCGCACTGCTCGAACTTCAACTTTTCCAACGTCGTTCCTTCGAAGATCGCATGCGAGAAATCGGCCTGGCTGCAATCGATTCCTGCGAGGTTGGCGTTGCGGAAGACAGCGCGGGCAAAGCCGGCGCCGGAGAGCCGGGCCCGCACCAGCACCGCGTCGCTGAAGTCGGCGTCGTCGCACCTGGCGCGGGCCAGGTCGGCTCCTTCGAGCAGCGCACGCCGAAAGCACGCGCCACGCAGATCGAGGCCCGACAGGTCGGCGCCGGTCAGGTCCATGTCGGTGAAGTCGCGGTTGCCCGCAAGAACCGAGGCGATCTGCATGCCCAACGCCGCCATGCGATCGGCGGGCAGGGGGTCGACGGGCGCCTGGTGCTGCGCGGAGCTGCGATACAACGCCAGCAATCCGCGTTCGCCGTTCTCCGCCAGCTTGCGCATGGCGTCGATCTGGCTTGCGGGCAGCGGCGCGGAACCGGTCGCCGAGGAGATGCCTTCGAACCCGCGCACCATGGCCGCGCCTTTGACGCTTGGCGGGCCTTTCAACTGCGTGCGGTCGTGCTCGCGCACCAGCTTGCCGGTATCGAAGCCAACTTTTCTCGACTCGCTGGCGTTGGCATCGGCTTCGCGCTGGAGCCGCTCGCGTTCGACGGCTCCGTGCTCGCGCTGCGCGCTGGCATAGCGCTCGGCTTGCTCCACGAACTCGGGCAGTTCGCGCAGCGTCGGCATTCGGGTAAACGGGGCGGGAAGCCGGCGGTCGTTGAAATGGCGTGCCTTGTGCCCCGCCGCAATCGCCATCTGCTTCAACTCTTCGCAGCCCTGCGCGCCGCGCTCGCGCATGTTGCGCACCAATGCCGATTCCGGGTTGTCGGCCCCATCGGGCTGCGGACCGATGGCTTCTTCGGGTACGAGCTCGTTGTCGCGAAACATGTAGAGCGCGCCTTTTTCCGGATCGCATCGCTGCTGCAGCACGGCGGCGTAGTGCGCCAGGCCGCGCGGTGCGTCGCACATCTCGATCGCGGGCATCACATGGGAAACATCCGATGCATCGTCCTCGTCGATGCGCGTTTCGCCATGGAAGACGAACGCGACGCGGTCCAGATGCGGAAAGAACCAGGCCGTCGTCAAGCGCTGGGCGACTTCCTCGACGTGCCCGGGCAAGCGATGCCGCGCAACAACGGCAAGGGCGCGCCAGTCGGGTACGCGGCCCTGCTGAAGCGGCACCAGAGGGTGCATGTTCCAGATGGCGTAGGGAGCGCCGGGCGGAATCTCCATCTGAAGAAAGCGCTGGTCGGGCGGGGCGGCGTTGAAGAGCTGCCAGTCCATGTCACTGGCAAAGCCCGGAAAGAGATGGGCGCGCCAGTTGGCGTCGTACTGCCTGCCCATGAGGCGCATGCGCCGCGGCGAAGCAATGTCGATGGGGCCGAAGCCGGCAGGCTCGGGCTGGTCGCGCGGATGGCGCAGGCGATGTGCCGGATCTTCGATGTTGGGCAGGCGCTGCACTTCGAGGCCATCGACCACCTCCAGCCCATGGCCGCGGCCCAGCGGGTTGTCCGCAAAGTCGGGGCCGCCATAGGCACGCGTCCAGTCGATGCGCATTGCCTCGAACGGCTGCGGCGGAGTGGGGCGGCCGTCCACCCAGAAGCGGTCGCCGAACACGGTCAGGTCCTTCGATAGTCCTGCAACCTGCAGCCTCGCGGCGCAGATTGTCTTTTGGTCCTGGTGCGCGGTGTGTGCGAAGCCGGTGGCGAGTATTTCGGCACGCACCTTCGGAATGCCCAGGTCGATGGCCGTCGTCGGACCCAGCTCTTCGGACAGCGTCTTCCAGAACTCGGCCTCCGGCGTGAGCACGGGCTTGCCGCTCATCGGCACCATGCACAGCGTGGTCACGGCAAGGCGCTGATCGCCCTGGCGCAGGAACGGACGGGTCGTCACGCTCAACCGAAGCGGTTTGACGGTTTTCATGGGCGCGGCATCCGCGGGCCCCGGCGCTCAGCGCGCACGGGGCAGCTCCAGCGGCGTGCGCTCGCGGTCAATGGCCACCAATGCCGGATTACTCGCGTCATAGCGCAGGTGGACGGCCTTGTGCGGCTCGAGGAAATGCGGCACCAGCGCGTCTTCGACGAAGGTGGGAATCGATGCGGCACGGGCCACGCCGGCACTGTCTGTGTAGTCGATGTCGAGCACCAGGGCCCGGACGGTTTGCCCATCGGAGCCACCGCGCGTCATGTTGTTGGGGTGCATCCGCACATTGCGGACCACGCCGTCGGCGGACTGCCCGGCCTGCGCCAGCACAGGCCAGAGCTTCTCCTCGGCGGAGTAGTGCCGGTTCTCCTTGCGCATGTAGCCCACGGCACCCACGCCCCCGATGACGACCGCAGTCATCACGATGCCGAACAAAATCCAGAGAAGCGTCTCCCACTCAGGCATGGCTCGGCGGTGTCACATGACAAGATGCATGGCCTGCGCATAGGCCGCCATGCCGTCCACGAAAAAGCGCATCGCCGCCTTGCCGACCTGCACCGCTTCGTTGGTGATGTCGATGCCCTTGTTGGCAATCTTGTAGGTCAGCAGATCGACTTTGAGCACCGCATACTGGGAGTTGATGCCGTAGAACTGCTGGCGAACACCCCAGAAGTCCAGCGACATGCCCACGGCACCGAAGCGGAAACCCGCGCCACCCGAGCGCGTCAGGCGCCAGTCGCTGCTCTTGGCGTAGTTGTTGGTGTAGGTCTGCGAGTTGTTCGTGTAGTTGACCGCCAGGTTGCTGTAGACGTTCGATGTGGTGGCGTAGACGTTCGTGTTGATGACGTGCTGCGTCGTGTTGTGGATATGGTTGGTGGTGTTGAAGGTCACGTCGGGCGAGGTATGCACCGTGGGCCCGGTTACCACCGTGTTCGACGGGCCGTTCACCTTCACGTTGTTGATGGTGTCGATGGTGTCGTTGCGCCCGCCGCTCACGAAGCGGATCTCCTGCCCATCGATGGTGCCGTGAAAGCCGCCCGTGATCGCCAGGTTGACGCCGCCGCTGATGGTGTCGTTCAGCCCGCCGCTGAGCGTGCGCTTCTTGCCGCCCGAAATGGTCTGCCTGACGCCACCCGTCACTGTTTCGCTGAAGCCGCCGGCCACATCCCGGGTATCGCCTCCGGTAATGGTTTCTTTCGCGCCCGCGGTGATGTCGCGCGTTTCGCCGTTTTTGTAGGTCGACGATTCATGCCCGCCGATGACCGTGGTGCGCGTGCCGTCGGTGGTGTGCGTTTCGTCGGCTTCCACCTCCACATCGAGGTTGCGCTCGGCGTGCAGCAGGATCTGCTCGGCGCCGCTGCGGTCTTCGAAGCGCAGCATGTTGGCCTGGTTGGCCGCGCCGCCGCTGCTCGATCGCGTGAGGATGCCGCTGGCCGTGGCGTTTGCGGGCAACTCCCACGGCGGCATCTGGTCATTGTTGTAGACGCGGCCGGTGATGATGGGGCGGTCGGGCTCGCCACCGATGAAATCGACAATCACTTCCTGGCCCACGCGCGGCATGTGCATGGTGCCGTAGTTGGCGCCGGCCCAGTTGCTCGACACGCGCACCCAGCACGAGCTGTTTTCATCCGACTGGCCGTAGCGGTCCCAGCGGAACTGCAGCTTCACACGGCCGAAGCGGTCTGTCCAGATTTCCTCGGGCCCGACGACGGTGGCGGTTTGCGGGCCGTTGGTGCGCGGCTTGGGCGTCTTGCGCGCAGGGCGGTAGGGCACGTTCGAAGGCAGCACCGTGAAGTCGAACCGGCAGACCGATTCCATGCTGCCGCCCGTGGCGTATTCGGACTCCTGCAGGTCGTAGCGGGTTTCGGTGACCAGGTATTCGCGGTTGTCCGACTCGCGCGGGCAATACGTCATCTCGAACAGGTAGCCCGGCGCCATGCCGACGACGTTGGTGTGGCCCGCCGCGAGCTCGTGCGCGCACTGCAGCTCTTGCAGGCGAATCTTCGCGTAGGTGTCGCCCTGCTGGTGCTCGCTGTAGCCGCCCAGCCATTCATACACCTCGTACGTGGAATGGTCGTGGCCCTTGGGGTCCTGGCGCACGCTCTGCAGCGAGGCGCGCGATTTCTTGAAGTCGAAGTCGTCGAGCATCACGCGGCCCGAAGTGATCTGCTCGGCCACGCGCCACTGGTCGATGCAGGGCTCCATCGCATGAAGCACGCGATCGCGCGGGCGGTACGGAATGGCGGCGTAGCCCGGCAGCTCGCCGTAGCCGCCGGTGTCGTCGGCCAGCACCAGCAGATGCGAACCATGGGTGTGCTCGAAGTGATAGGCGATGCCTTCGTGTTCCATGAGGCGGCTCACGAAAGCAAAGTCGCTCTCCTGGTATTGCACGCAATATTCCCAGGGGCGATAGCTGCCCGTGAGGCGCTTCTCGAACTCGAAGCCATACTTGCCCAGCACGTCGTCGAGCACCTCGGGCACGCTCTTGTTCTGGAAAATGCGGCAGTCGGTGGTGCGCGTGAGGTACCAAAGCCAGGGCTGCACCAGCGCACGGTACACATAGTGGCGGCCGGTTTCGTTGGCCCGGCCCACGAGTTCGAAGCGCACCACGGTGCCGTTGAGAAAGCGAGGCGCGCTGCCGTCCGTCAATTCGAGCGTCAAGGAGGTGCCGAGCAGCTTCTTCAGGTCGAGGTTGAAGCTCGGGCTGACCATGTCGACCTCGAACTCGAACAACTGCGACAGTGCTTCCCGGCCCCGCATCGCGCGGAACTTGAGCTGCTCGGCGTTCAGTACCGTGTGAACCTGGACGGTGCGCGTCATTCGAAATTCCCTGACCCTTGGGGCTTCTGCGGATGCGAAGCCTTCGGGTGGCAGTCTAGAAATTCCTTATGTCATATGCATGACGTGCAGGTTGTGCGCTGTTGTTTCCGGGAGCTGTTGTTCAGGAGCGCTCTTGATGTGGGCGCTCTGGTTCAGGGCGCGTGCACAGGCCACCGGGTACTCCCCTCCGCGAATGTCCCCCGGCTTCGCCTCCTCCTTGATTTCGCTGCGAGGAGCACCCGATGCCCTGTGCACACCGGGCGCTGCGCTTGTGCTGGCTGTTCAATAACTGCTCTGAACAACGCTCCCGTCGATGGGGTGCCTTGCGCAGCGAAATCAAGGGGGAGGCCGCAGGCCGGAGGACATTCGCGGAGCAAGGTACCCCGTCGGCGGGAGCGCCGCCCTGAACAGCAGCGCCCCAAACAAACAGGCAGCTCCTACATCGACGCTTCGAGCATCGCCTTGTAGTCGTCCCGCGAAGCCAGCCGCGGATTGGTCTTGTGGCAATGGTCGGCCATGGCGCCGTCGATGATCTTCTCGAACAGGTCGGGCGTTACGCCCACCTCGGCCAGGCCCTTGGGCATGCCGAGGCGCGCATTCATGTCGCGGATCGCTTCGCCGAGATCGCCGGCCGAGTCGAGGTGCATGGCCTGCGCCATGCGCTGCAGCCGCTGCTCCTTCTGCACAGACTCCGCGCCGGCGTTGAAGTGGATCACTGCCGGCAGGAAGAGGGCGTTAAGGGTGCCGTGGTGCAGTCGTGGATCGACGCCGCCGAGGCTGTGGCTCAGCGAGTGCACGCAGCCCAGGCCCTTCTGGAAGGCCATCGCGCCCTGCATCGAGGCGCTCATGAGGTTCAGGCGCGCCTCGCGGTCGCTGCCGTCCTTGGTGGCTCGCTCGATATGCAGCCAAGCGCGCTCCAGGCCGTCGAGCGCGATGCCGTCGGCCGGCGGGTTGAAGGCGGCCGACATGAAGGTTTCCATGCAATGCGCGATCGCGTCCATGCCGGTGGCGGCCGTGAGGCGCGGCGGCAGGCCGAGCGTGAGTTCGGGGTCGCAGATCGCGGCCTTGGGCATGAGAAACCAGCTGTGGAAGCCGAGCTTGCGGTGGTCGTCGACGATGACGATCGCGCCGCGCGCCACCTCGCTCCCGGTGCCGCTGGTGGTGGGTACGGCAATGATCGGCACCACGCGGTCGGTGATCTTCGGCGAGCCGCCTTCGATCGTGGCGTAGGTCTTGAGCGGGCCTTCATGCGTGGCCGCAATGGCCACGCCCTTGGCGCAGTCGATGGCGGAACCGCCGCCCACGGCAATGAGTCCGTCGCAGCGTGCGCTGCGGTACAGCTCGACAGCCGAGCGCACGGCGGCTTCGGTGGGGTTGGAAGGCGTCTGGTCGAACACCGCCACCTCGAGATCGGCGACGGCATCGAGCGCCTTCTGCAGTACGCCCGCCGCGCGCACGCCCGCATCGGTGACGATCAGCGGGCGGGTGATGCCGATGCGTGCGCATTCGCTGGACAGCAGCTGGATGGCGCCGAACTCGAACTGGATCTGGGTGAGGTATTGGATGAGGGCCATGAGGTGGGTTTGCCTGGGGCAGTACGATTGCAGACCACCCAAATCTAACAAGCAGGAACAGTCTTGCACATGAACAAAACCCTTGCCGCTGTCGCGCCCGGCACATGGCAGCCTCCGCTCACCGCGAAGATGGCCAGCGTGGTCGAGCGGATGGCGCGGGCCGGCCATCCCTCGCTCGACCAGCTCACGCCCGAGGAGGCCAAGGCGTCCTACGAAAAAGGAGCCGGCGTGCTCGAAGTGCCGAAGCCCGACCTCGCGCGCATCGAAGACTTCAGCATTGCCGCGCGCGACGGCTTCGAGATGCCGGCGCGGCTCTATGCCCCGTCATTGGCGAAGCTGCCAGTGCTGGTGTATTTTCATGGCGGCGGCTTCACGGTCGGCAACATCCGCACGCACGACACGCTGTGCCGGGTGCTGAGCCTGAAGAGCGGTTGCGCGGTGGTGTCGGTCGATTACCGGCTGGCGCCCGCGCACAAGTTTCCGACCGCCTCTGACGATGCGTGGGATGCGTTCGCCTTCATTGCAAACGAAGGTGCGCGCCTCGGCCTCGACACCAGCCGTCTCGCGGTGGGCGGCGACAGCGCAGGCGGCACGCTCGCCGCGGTGTGCGCCATCCTCGCGCGCGACGCGGGCCTGCCGCTCGCATTGCAGATGCTGATCTATCCCGGCACCGCGGCGCACCAGGACACGGCCTCGCACCAGCGCTTCGCCAACGGCCCGCTCCTGACCAAGGCGCTGATCGATTATTTCTTCGGCCAGTACGTGCGCACGCCGGCCGACCGCGACGACTGGCGCTTTGCACCCTTGCTGGCGGACGATGTCGAGGGCGTCGCGCCGGCCTGGATCGGGCTGGCCGAATGCGACCCGGTGGTGGACGAAGGCATTGCCTACGCCGACAAGCTGCGCGCGGCGGGCGTGGCGGTCGATCTCGAAATCTACCGCGGCGTGATCCACGAATTCCTGAAAATGGGCCGCGCCATTCCCGAGGCGCTGCAGGCGCAGGACGACGCGGCGCGCGCACTCAAAGAAGCACTGAAACCATGACCGACGAAACCGTTCCCCAGAGAAAAGACTTCCGTTTTTTCCACCGCCTGCGCGTGCGCTGGGCCGAAGTCGACATGCAGAAGATCGTGTTCAACGCGCACTACCTGATGTATTTCGACACCGCCATCGCCGACTACTGGCGCGCGCTCGCGCTGCCCTACGAGGAGGCCATGCATTCGCTGGGCGGCGATCTGTACGTGCGCAAGGCGACGGTGGACTTTCGCGCCTCGGCGCGGATGGACGACGTGATCGATGTGGCCATGAAGTGCGCGCGCATCGGCAATTCGTCCATGGTCTTTCAAGGCGCGCTGTTCCGGCAGGACCAGTACCTGGTGGGCTGCGAACTCGTCTATGTGTTTGCCGACCCGGCCACGCAGACCTCGAAGCCGGTGCCACCCGTGCTGCGCGAAATTCTCACAGGCTTCGAGGCCGGCGAGCCGATGCGCACCGTGGAAACCGGTGACTGGAAAACCCTGGGCGAAGGCGCCAGCGCCTTGCGCCGAGCCGTCTTCATCGAGGAGCAGAACATTCCCAAGGAACTGGAATGGGACGCGCACGATGCGGTGGTGTTGCATGCGGTGGTCCGCAACCGGCTCGGCCAGGCGATTGCGACCGGCCGGCTGCTGAATGCGGTGGACGGCACGGCCATGCTCGGCCGCATGGCCGTGCACCGCGCATTGCGCAGCGGCGGGCACGGCGCTGCGGTGATGCAGGCGCTCGAGGCGACGGCCCGGGCGCGCGGCGATCGCGAGATCGGCCTGCATGCGCAGCGCAGCGCGGAGCGCTTCTACGCGCGGCTGGGCTACACGGTGCACGGCGAGCCTTTCGAGGAAGCCGGCATCCCGCACATCGAGATGCGGCGCGCGCTGAATCAGTAGCTCAATAGCGGACGGGCGGATCGGGCACGTAGCCCATCTCCGAGCCAGGGAAGGCGGACGGGCCTTCCGGGCGCGGCCAGCGCGGCGAAGGCGGCACGGGAATCACGCCGGCGGCAATGAGGTTCTCGCGGCTGTCGTAGCGGATGCGAACCAGTTCGTCGGGCGTGGATTGCGCGCGCTCGAAGGTCGTGTGGCCGATGTGCGATGTCTCTCGCCGACCGTGGCCGGTCCCCAAGCTCGGACTCGGTGGTGATTGCCGGGCCAGCCCGCCCTTGGCCGATGCGGCGGACTCGGCGCCCAAGGCACTGTCGGCGGCGCGGCCCTGTGCAGCGGGTGCAGCCGGTGCGGCCTCCGCGACGGCCGATGGCGCCTCGCTGCGGCGCTCCATCTCGCGGCTGCTCTTGTTGCTGCTGCTGTCGTCGCGATGCGGAAACGTGATGGGCGGCGGAGGCGGTGGCATGGCCGCCCGTTCGCGGAACATCGCGACACCGATCACGCCCACGTCGTCGGGCCGGCCGGTGCGGCTCGCGTAAGAATTGGCCATGGAGGTGAATTCGAAGGCCGCGATCTGCGAATCGCTCTTGCGCCACCCCGTGATGTCGCTGCGCTCGCCGCCCGAGAACACGTAGCCGTTCTGCAGCACGCCCGCGGTTTCGCCGGTGACCACGTTGACGCCGTCCACCGACATCACGGCCATGACGCGTTCGCCCATCGCATTGCGCGCGCGAATCGCGTAGCGCGCGCCGGGCCGGCCCGCCACCCAATATTCGCCGCGGTGGCGGTAGAGGGGCAGTTCGCGGCCGGTGGTGCGGTCGACCACGCTGACCTGCATGAGCGAGCCGATGCGGTTGTATGTCGAAGGCGGCGAGGGCGGAGAAGGCGGCCGTATCGGGCTTTCAGCGCAGGCCGAGAGGGCGGTCAATGCGAGGACGGTCGAAAAGATGAGTCTGCGCTTCATGGGGGTTTTCCTTGCCAGGAGTGAATCGGTACGGCTTCTACGGGGCAGCACCGGAGGCAGGGTTAAACGCGCGCAAAAAAAATGGCGCCGCCTCTTTCGGGGTGGCGCCAAGCGTCCGGATCTTCGGACGCTGGGGGATTCGGAGGAAAAGGCTAGATGTCTTCGAGCAACGGATACGGCAGCGGCTCCACCGTGAGCGCCGGCCCGTCGGCGCTGCCGGCATGCAGCCCGCCGGTTTCGAGCGCCGAGATCTGGATCGAGATCAGCGCGGCCCAGCCGCCGCCCGGCGCTGGCGCGGCCTGCGCCACCGTGCCAACTGGCTGCTCGGCGTCGGCGGCGGCGAACACTTCCTGGCCCGCGCTCACCGGCGCACCGGCCTTCACCAGGTAGGTGCGGCGCTTCAGGGTGCCGCGAAACTGGCTGCGCGCCACGACTTCCTGGCCCGGGTAGCAACCCTTCTTGAAGTTCACGCCACCCACGGATTCATAGTTGATCATCTGCGGCACGAAGGCCTCGACCACCGGCGTGGTCACCGTCACGACGCCGCTTCGAATCTCGCTCCACTGCCAGAGCTCCGCGTCGAGCGACGGTCCCACAGGCACCGGGCTGCCGGCGGGCGCAATCCACAGGGCGCGCGGCACGCCGTCCGCCGGGTAGAGCGACACCGAGCTGATGTCTTCGCCGATGGCCGTGCGCTGGCCGGGCAGCGCCGCGGCGTCGAGCCCATTGGCGGCCAACGCGGTACCGGCGAGGCCGTACAGCGCGAACTGCTCCGTGGCGTCGGTGAGCTTGGCCTTGGCGCGCAGCACATACATCGACAGGCGCTTGAGCGTGGCGGCCAGGATGTCGCGGCTGCAGACCAGCAGCACCAGGTCGGGCTGCGGCCGAATGCCGATAAAGCTCGCGATCACGCGGCCCTTGGCCGTGCAAAGCGCGGCCAGGCGGGCCTCGGTGGCACCGAGCAACGAGAAATCCTGGGTCAGCTGGCCGTGCAGGAAGCTGGCGGCATCCGGTCCTTCGGCGCGAATCACGCCAAGATGGGAGAGGGCGGTAACACCATTGAGAACGACAGTAGTCATCGCTGAATTATCATGGTCGAAGCCGTTCCGTCCGGTCTGCAGGGAATCTCGCCGTAGTTCCCGCAGGGACACCGGGCTTTCGCCCCCAAATACTCCGGTTCGCTCGATTCACCTCGATTCGTTTTCTTTTTCTCCGCCATTTCCATCGGACCCGTGCGCCGCTTCTTCCTTACGCTTTTCCTGCTCGCCGCCCTGGGTGCGCTCGGCCTCGGCGCCGCCGGACTCTGGTGGGTGCACCAGCCGCTCAAGCTGCCCGCGCCCAGCCTCGATCTTTCGGTGGAACCCGGCACCACGCCGCGCGGCGTGGCCCAGGCGGTGGCCGATGCCGGCGCCGATGTGCAGCCGCAACTGCTCTATTTCTGGTTCCGCATTTCCGGACAAGACCGGCAGATTCGCGCCGGCAGCTACGAGCTGGAGCGCGGCATCACACCCAAGATGCTGCTCAACGTGCTGGTGCGCGGCGAAGAGGCCACCCGTAGCCTGGTGCTGGTCGAAGGCTGGAACTTCCGCCAGATGCGGGCCGCGCTCGCCAAGGCCGAGCAGCTCAAGCCCGAAACCATCGGCATGCCCGACGACGCCCTGATGGCCAAGCTGGGCAGGCCCGGCGTGCACCCCGAGGGGCGCTTTTTCCCTGACACGTACACCTATTCGAAGGGCTCGACCGACACCGCGCTGCTGCAGCGCGCCATGCGGGCCATGGACAAGAAGCTCGAAGCCGCGTGGGCGGCCCGAGCGGCCGACCTGCCGATCAAAACGGCCGATGAGGCGCTTATTTTGGCCAGCATTGTCGAAAAAGAGACAGGAAAAGCCAAGGACCGCGCCGAGATTGCCGCCGTGTTCGTCAACCGGCTGCGCACCGGCATGCCGCTGCAAACCGACCCCACCGTGATCTACGGCATGGGCACCACCTTCGACGGCAACCTGCGCAAGAAAGACCTGCAAGCCGACACGCCCTGGAACACCTACACGCGCGGCGGCCTGCCGCCCACGCCCATTGCCATGCCCGGCAAGGCGGCGCTGCTGGCGGCGGTGCAGCCGGCGCAGAGCAAGTCGCTGTACTTCGTTTCGCGCGGCGACGGCACCAGCCAATTCAGCAGTTCGCTCGACGACCATAACCGCGCGGTCAACCGCTACCAGCGCGGCGGCGGCAACGGCGAACCCAAACCGAAAGTCGCGCAATGAGTGAAGGCTTGTTTCTGACGCTCGAGGGCATCGATGGTGCCGGCAAGTCCAGCCACCTCGATGCGATGGAAGCGCTCTTCAAGGCGCAGGGCCGCGCGGTGGTGCGCACGCGCGAGCCCGGCGGCACGCCGCTGGCCGAAACCCTGCGCGGCCTCATCCTCGAACAGCCGATGGATCCGCTGACCGAATCGCTTTTGGTGTTCGCGGCCCGGCGGGACCACGTCGCGCGGGTGATCGAGCCGGCGCTGGCACGCGGCGACGTGGTGCTGTGCGACCGTTTCACCGACGCCACCTTTGCCTATCAGGGCACGGGCCGCGGCTTCGATGCGCAGGTGCTGTCGACGCTGGAGCGATGGGTGCAGGGCAGGGCGGATTCCGCCGATGCGATCCGACTGTTGCAGCCCCACATCACCCTGTGGTTCGACCTTGCGCCCGAGGTGGCCGCCCAGCGGCTGGCCGGCGCCCGCGTACCCGACAAGTTCGAATCCCAGCCGGTCGAATTCTTCCGGCGCGTTGCGGCGGGCTACGCGGCACGCGCGGCCGCCGATGCGCAGCGCTTCGTGCGCATCGACGCCAGCCAGACCCGCGACCAGGTCTGGCAGCAGGTCCAAACGGCGCTCGTCGCACGCGGCGCGTTGGCCGCTTCGAGCGGAGCTTTGCCATGAGCACCCCGGCGCTTTCGCCCTGGCTGCACCGGCCGCTCGGCGAACTGTTGCGCCAGCGCGGCCATGCCTGGCTGCTGCAGGGCCCTTCGGGCCTGGGCCAATACGAACTCGCATTGGCACTGGCCGCCGCCTGGCTGTGCGAACAGCCGAAGGCGGAAGAGGGCGGCGCCGCCTGCGGCCATTGCCCGAGCTGCCACGCCATCGACGTTCGAACCCATGCCGACCTGTGCGTGCTGATGCCCGAGGTCGCCATGCTGGAACTGGGCTGGCCGCTCGACGAGAAGGCCCAAGCCGACATCGACGACAAGAAGCGCAAACCGAGCCGTGAGATCCGCGTCGAGGCCATGCGCGACGCGGTCGGCTTTGCCCAGCGCACCAGCGCCCGCGGCCGCGGCAAGGTGGTGCTGGTGTACCCGGCCGAGCGCATGAACACCATCACCGCCAACGCGCTGCTCAAGACGCTCGAAGAGCCGGTCGGCGACGTCCGCTTTGTGCTGGCCAGCGAAGCGGCGTGGCAATTGCTGCCGACCATTCGCAGCCGCTGCCTCGGCTTCACCCTGCCGTGGCCCGCAACAGCCGAAGCCGAAGCCTGGCTCGGCGCACACGATGTGCCCGCCGCCGACGCCACCGCCTTGCTGCGCGCGGCCGGCGGCCGGCCCAGCGATGCCCTGCGGCTCGCGCGCTCCGGCCAGTCGCCCAAGGCCTGGGCGCTGCTGCCCAAGGCCGTGTTGCGCGGCGATGTCGCGGCGCTGGCGGACCAGGCGCCTTCGCAGGCCATCGGAACGCTCCAAAAGCTTTGCCACGACCTGATGGCCGTCGGCAGCGGCGCCGCGCCACGGTTTTTCGATGCCGCCGATCTGCCGGCCGCCGTGCCTTCTCACCTGGCGCTGGCGCGCTGGTCGAAGTCGCTGGCCAGCGCCGCCAGAACCGCCGAACACCCCTTCAATGCGGGCCTCATGCTGGAAGCGCTTGTGAGCGAAGCGCGAACCACCCTAAACTCTGCTCCTCGCCGACCATGAACCAACCCGCCGCCCCAGCCCCCGCCGCCGCACCTCAACGGCCGAGCGTCATCCAGCTCGCCATCAAGGAAAAGGGCGCGCTCTATGCCGCCTACATTCCGCTGTTTGCCGAAGGCGGCATCTTCATTCCGACCGCGCGCGAATACCGGCTGGGCGACGACGTCTACGTGCTGCTCACGCTGCCCGAAGACCCGCAGCGCTACCCGGTGGCCGGCAAGGTCGCCTGGATCACGCCGCAGCGCGCCGCGGGCAACCGCGCGCCGGGCGTGGGCATCCGTTTCCCGTCCGACGAAAAATCGCGTCAGCTCAAGGCACGCATCGAAGCGGCGCTCGGCGGCTCGATGGCTTCCGACCGCCCGACACAAACTATCTAGGCTCGAAGGCTAGGCTCGCCCCCAGGCTGCGCGCACTTCGTGTCGCTACGCCCACCCCCTACCGGGGGCAATACCAGCGGCCCGGCAGAGCCGGTTCCGCGGTATTTCTGGAATGGGGCCAACCGCCGCCGCTCCCCTGATACGCCATGTTTACCGATTCCCACTGCCACCTGACATTTCCCGAGTTCGCGGACCAGATGCCGCAAATCCGCGCCGCCATGGCCGAGGCGCAGGTCGACCGGGCCTTGTGCATCTGCACCAAGCTCGAAGAGTTCGACGACGTGCAGGCGCTGGCCGCCCGCTACGACAACTTCTGGGCCAGCGTGGGCGTGCACCCCGACAACGAGGACATCGCCGAGCCCACGGTGGACGACCTGGTGCGCCGTGCCGCGCTGCCCCGCGTGGTGGCCATCGGTGAAACCGGCCTCGACTATTACCAGATGGAAGAACGCAAGGGCGGGCGCAGCATTTCCGACATGGAATGGCAGCGCGACCGCTTTCGCGTGCACATTCGCGCCGCACAGCAAACCCGCCTGCCGCTCGTCATTCACACCCGCGAAGCCTCGGCCGACACGCTGGCCATCCTCAAGGAGGAGGGCGAAGACGGCGCCGGTAATGCCGCGGGCGGCGTGTTCCATTGCTTTACCGAAACCGCCGAAGTCGCGCGCGCGGCGCTCGACCTGGGCTTCTACATTTCGTTTTCGGGCATCCTGACCTTCAAGAAGGCGCAAGACCTGCGCGACGTGGCGGCCTTCGTGCCGCTCGACCGGATGCTGATCGAAACCGACAGCCCCTACCTGGCCCCCGTGCCGTACCGCGGCAAGACCAACAATCCGTCGTACGTGCCCTATGTCGCCAAGCAGATCGCCGAACTGCGCAAGCTGCCCGTCGAAGCAGTGGCAGAGGCCACCAGCGACAACTTCGAAACGCTGTTCAAGGGAGTCAAAACAACATGAAGAAATACATCAAAAAGTTCTTGTATCTGGCTGTCGCAGCAGCAACTTTTGCTGCTCATGCGGGCTCCTTCGAAGACTTTTTCCGGGCCGTTCGCGGAGACAACGCCAGCGGTGTGCGCACCCTGCTGCAACGCGGCTTCGACCCCAACACGCGCGATGAACATGGCCAGACGGGCCTGATCATCGCGCTGCGCGAGCCGTCGCCCAAGGTCGTCCAGGTGCTGCTCGAGTCGCCGCAAACCGATGTCGACATTGCCAACGCCAAGGACGAAACCCCGCTGATGCTGGCGGCCATCAAGGGCCAGCAAGACGTGGTCACCCAATTGCTCAAGCGCGACGCCGCCGTCAACAAGACCGGCTGGACGCCGCTGCACTACGCCGCCAGCAGCGGCCAGCTGAGCATCATGAAGGTGCTGCTCGACAACTACGCCTTCATCGATGCGCAATCGCCCAACGGCACCACGCCGCTCATGATGGCCGCGATGTACGGCTCCAACGAGGCCGTGAAGCTCCTGCTGGCCGAAGGCGCCGACACCACGATGAAGAACCAGCTCGGCATGACCGCCGTGGACTTCGCCACCAAGGCGAACCGGTCGGAAGCCGCGCAGCTGATTGCTGCGGCTGCCAATGTGAAGGCTGGCCCCAAGCCCCTGCCCAAGGACGGCAAATGGTGAAACCAGCGGCGGGCCGCCCCGCACCATAGGGGCGAAAGCAGCCGCGCGGCGCAGGCCGGATAAGCCCTGAAAAGGGCGCCTGCGCAGTCATGCGAGACTCTGCGCAGAAGGAGAAGCAGAGATGAATACATTCCTATTCATGGTCTTTTTGTTGGCCATCGGATTGCTGGTTTTCGCGGCAGTGGCCAGAAAAAGGTCGACACAAAGCAAGAGCGGCTTTGTCGACAAGCCCAAGGCACGGCCGCCGCTTACCGCGCGCGAGCAAGCGATGTACAACCGCCTGGTGCAAACGCTGCCGGATCTCGTCGTGCTGCCACAAGTCAGTTTCGGCGCATTGCTCACGGCCCGCACGCGCGCGGCGCGAAGCTCGTTCAGCCGGAAGATCGCCGACTTCGTCGTGTGCGACCGCTCGTTCAAGGTCGTGGCCGTGGTCACGTTCGGCGGCGACAAGAGCAACAAGGGCAAGTCGCAACGCGACCTGGACCGGGATGCGCTGCTTGTGGAGGCCGGCTACCGCGTGCTGCGCTATCCCCGGCTTCCCGATGTGGGGCGCGTGGAGGCCGATTTCGACCCGACGTTGGCTTCGGTAAGCCCGATGGGCTCCTGACGGCCACCCGACGCCGGCCGCCCGGCTTTTCGCAATTGGCATCAGGCCAGTTGCGGCAGGCACTGCCTGCCATATCTCCAATTGAGAATCCGCACCGCTCGGCGTAACCGGTAGTAACTCGACTCGGATTTGTGCACTAATTGCACAGCCAATTGAATTCTCCTAACTGGTGTTTTTTTGCGCGCCCGTGCGGCCTGCGATGAAATCGGCAGCCAATCGCTGCCTTCATCAATTCGACTTAACCGTTCCCGCCAAAACCCGTGCTGCCTGGCGCCGGTCGGTCATCGAATCCCGCAATTCGTGCACACGAGGGACGGCGCCGCGCTCTCATTTAGTGCACTCGCCCGTGAATAGTGCATTCATGGCGAGCATCCGGCACCGCGCACCACTGCTATCGAGCCAATTATTAGGATTAAAAACCATGATGGCGCGAATTTTCGAATGTGGTAGGAAGACGACCATTTTGGTATCTTTGTATTACTATTGGATGCAAAGTATCAATTGAGAATTTAAATCAATTCGACACAATGACTCCAAAATGCGACATATCGAGTTGCAGCTCCCTCTCTCGCTCTTAAGATTTGTTTGCGAACAATTTCAAAGATTGCAGTCGCATGAATAGATTTACAACTATTCACTACCTCTTAAAACAGACGGATGGAGCACATGAATACAACTTACCGCTCGCTTTGGAACGAATCCCTAGGCGCCTGGGTTGCGGCGTCGGAGATCACTTGCGCCCGCGGCAAGCGAAGCGGAAGCTGCGTGACGGCCGCGAGCGCATCCGGCGCGCGGGCATCTCGTCCGCCGGGTCGCCTGCGGGCGGGGATCATGACTGCGCTGATAGCGATGGGGGGGATGGGATGGGCCTCGTTGGCGCAGGCGCAGGCGAACTGCACTCCAGCGCCGTTCAACGACTACAGCGGCAGCGCGACGTGCGCGGGTTTTCAGGCCCAAGCGACTGCCGGCGGCGCCACTGCCATAGGCTATAACGCCCAAAGTACAGGGCTGAATGCCACGACTCTCGGCTACCAAGCCATTGCCTCCGGGACCAATTCCCTTTACCTGGGTGCGCGCAGCGCTGCCGGGACGGGCGCATTGGCCGACGGCACCATTGCCATCGGCACAGACGTAACCTCCAGCGGCTTATCGTCCGTCGGCATCGGCCTGCAGTCGCGGGTAACTGGAAAATACGGCATTGCCTTGGGAGTGCAAGCCGTTGGCACAGCGGAGGGCGTGGTCGCAGTGGGCAGCGGTGCCACGAGTTCGGGATTCAATGGCGTGTCTCTTGGCGCCGGAGCCATTGCCGCCGGAGTCAACTCGATTTATCTCGGCGCTCGCACCGCTGCAGGGACCGGCGCGCTGGTCGAGAGCTCCATTGGAATCGGAACAGACGTAACTTCTAGTGGGAAGTATGCCCTTGCGGTTGGCTTCCAAGCCGGGGCGATCGGGGACAACACAGTTGCAGTCGGCAACGGGGCCGGTTCGGGCTCGACGAGCGCCAATACGGGTTCGGTCGCAATGGGCGTTGCCTCGGGACAATTTGTCTCCGGCGCGCAGAACACAGCCATGGGCGGTGGCATCCCGAGCAAGATGCGAGGCGCGGGTTCGGGCGTCACGGGAACGCGCAACATCGCCTTCGGCGCGGGCGATGGCTCGAAAACCTACGATGGCACCTTGCAGGCTGCGGCAGGCAGCCTGGTCAGCGGCAACGACAATATCGCCATCGGCACCAACGCAGGCATCGGCGTCGCGGCCGCGGGGACGACGTCGATCGGCTTGAACGCGAATGCGACCGCGATATCAGCAGTGGCGGTAGGTACCGGCACGGTCTCAAGCAACGTCAATACGGTCGCGCTGGGAGCTTCCGCCACTGCCACCGGAGCTGGCGACAGCGCGTTGGGCACCTTCGCCAATGCCTCGGGAGGGAATTCCACGGCGCTTGGTGTCAGTTCCACGGCCAGTGGCATTACTGCATTTGCTGGCGGCTGGAAGTCCGTCGCAAGCGGAGACCGCAGTACAGCATTGGGACGTGAGGCGAGCGCGTCCGCGTCGGATGCTGTCGCGTTGGGACATCTGGCAACGGCGACCAACGCGGCAGCCACAGCCGTCGGGAACGCCGCTCAGGCGCAAGGGGATAGCTCGCTTGCGCTCGGTGCACAAGCGCTCGCCATCGGAACCAGCACAGTTGCGGTCGGCCAGGGTGCCGGCGCGGGCTCGACGATCGCCAATACGGGTTCGGTCGCAATGGGCATTGCTGCCGGAACGCTGGTCAGCGGCGCGCTGAACACCGCCGTGGGGGGAGGCACTGCAAGCGTGATGCGGGGCGCGGGTTCGGGCGTCACGGGAACGCGCAACGTCGCCTTCGGAACCGGCGATGGCTCGGTCGCCTACGACGGCACCTTGAAGGCTTCGGCAGGCAACCTGGTCAGCGGCAACGACAATGTCGCCATCGGCACCAACGCAGGTATTGGCGTCGCGGCCAACGCGACGACGTCGATCGGCCGGAACGCGAAAGCGAGCGCGACCAACGCGATCGCCATGGGCAATACCGCGGTCGCGGACTCTGGCGATGCCGTGGCAATCGGCACTGGTGCGCGGGCCACAGGTGGCAAGGCGGTTTCCATCGGGGCCGGCAACACGGCCTACGGTAACGGCGCCGTGGCGATCGGCGACCCGAGCTACGCGAGCGGCACCGGCGCGTTCGTAGGCGGCGCGGACAACATTGCCAATAGCGATGGAACAACGACAGCGACCGCCGCCAACCAGGCCAACGGCGCGGTGGCGATCGGCAATAACAACAAAGCGATCGGGCAGGGCAGTGTGGCGCTGGGCAACGGCTCCGTCGCGGGCGCAATCGGCAAGGCGGGCAGCGTGGCGATCGGCGACGGCGCGACAGCGAGCACGAGCGCGGGCGACGTGGCGCTGGGCTCGGGCTCGGTGACCGCCGCGGCGGTCGGTACGCCCAACGCTGTGATCGGCGGCACGACTTACAACTTCAAAGGCATCGCGCCCGCAAGCACGGTCAGCGTCGGCGCCCCTGGTGCAGAGCGAACTATCACCAATGTGGCGGCTGGTCGTATCGCGATCGACTCGACCGATGCCATCAACGGCTCACAGCTGTTCGGCACGAACCAGCAGGTGACGGTGAACTCGAACCAGATCACCAACCTCAACAACGTGGTCGGCGGCATCAATAACGGCGCGGGCATCAAGTACTTCCACGCCACTTCGAGCCTGCCCGATTCGCAAGCCCTGGGAACGGATTCCGTCGCCATCGGTCCAAACGCAGTGGCCAACAATGCTGGCGACGTGGCGCTGGGCTCGGGTTCGGTAACCACCGCAACAGTCCAGACGGGCGGCACCGTGATCGGAGGCAACCCCTACGTGTTTGCCGGCGCCACGCCGACCAACACTGTGAGCGTGGGCGCGGTGGGGGCTGAACGCACCATCACCAACGTGGCGGCCGGCAGGATTTCCGGTAGCTCCACCGATGCGATCAACGGCTCGCAACTGTTCGCCACCAATCAGCAGGTGACGCTGAACACGACCGAGATCAGCAACCTGAACAACACGGTCGGCAATATCAACAACGGCGCGGGCATCAAGTACTTCCACGCCAACTCGGTTCTGCCCGATTCGCAGGCCGTGGGGACGAACTCCGTCGCCATCGGACCGAATGCCGTGGCCAAGAACACCAGCGACGTGGCGCTGGGCTCCGGCTCTGTGACGGACACGGCGGTCGGCACGGCCAGCACCGTGATCAACGGCACGACGTACAACTTTGCCGGCACCACGCCGGTGAGCACGGTCAGCGTGGGGGCGGTGGGCGCCGAGCGCACGATCACCAACGTGGCGGCCGGCAGGATCTCCGGAGGCTCTACGGACGCGATCAACGGCTCGCAGCTGTTCGCGACCAACCAGTCGATCGAGAATCTCAGCACCACGGTCACCGCGAACAAGACGAAGTACTACAGCGTCAACTCCACCGGCGGCACCAACGAAGACAACCTCGGAGCCACAGGGGCCGATGCCATCGCATCGGGCAAGAATGCCAGCGCCACCATCGACGGATCGATTGCTCTCGGCGCAGGCTCGGTCACCGACCGCGTGATCGCGCCCACCACCGGCAGCATTCCCGCCGGCAGCAGCCTGATCGAATACAACACGACCGACCGCACGCTGCTTGGGGCCCTTTCTGTCGGCAGCGCGACCACCTACCGCCAGATCACCAACGTGGCCGACGGTACGCAGTTGCAGGACGCGGTCACGGTACGGCAGCTGTCCGGTGCGCTGCAGTCTTTTGCGGTCACGCCGACACAGTATTTCCACGCCAACTCCACAGCGGCGGATTCGCTGGCCATCGGCGCCGAATCGGTGGCCGTGGGCCCGCAGACGGTGGTCAACGGCAACAACGGCGTGGGCATCGGCAACGGCGCCGTGGTGCAGCAAAGCGCGCCGGGCGGCGTGGCGATCGGGCAGGGCGCAACCTCGCACCTGGCCGATTCCATTGCGGTGGGCACTGGCTCTTCGGCCGCGGCCGTCCAGGGTGTCGCACTCGGCGCGGGCAGCAACGTGACGCAGGCCGGGGGCGTGGCCCTGGGCTCGGGCTCGGTGGCTTCCACCTCCGCGGGGGTCGCCGGCTACGTGCCGCCCACGGCCACGGATGCGCAGCGCATCGCCATCGGCGCGACCACCAGCACGCTGGCGGCCGTATCGGTGGGCAATGCCGCCAGCGGCCAGTTCCGGCAGATCACCGGCGTGGCCGCGGGCACGGCGGACAGCGACGCGGTCAACGTTTCGCAGCTGCGCGGGGTGCAGGGCGTGGTCGCGGTGATCGACCAGTCGACGGTCAAGTACGACTCGAACCCCGATGGCACGGTCAACTACAACAGCGTGACCATGGGCGGCGGCAATGCGACCGGCCCGGTGGCGGTGCACAACGTGGCACCGGGCGTGGCGGGCACCGACGCCGTCAACGTCAACCAGCTCAACACGGTCAGCGGCGGCCTGAACAACCGTATCGATGCGGTCAACAACCGCATCGATGGGGTCGAGAAGAACGCCTATGCCGGTGTGGCCGCGGCCATGGCGCTGCAGATGCCCGGGGTCTACGTTCCGGGCAAGACGGTCATGCGGATCGGCGCGGGTTCCTTCAAGGGCCAGAGCGCGGTGGGCATCAGTTTCCGGCGCACCTCCGAAAACAACGCCTGGAGCCTCACCGGCGGCGTGGCCACCAGCCGTGCCGGGGTGGGCGCCACCGTGGGCGCGGAATGGGTCTTCAACTGATCGCCATACAGACGAACTGGACGAACTCCAACATCATGAACAAGCTCTTTCAAGCCAAGACCTCTTTCACGGGTCGCGCCGTGCCGCTCGCCGCGCTTTGCCTCGCGGCACTGGTGGCCGGCGGCTGCGCCAGCCCGAGCCACACCATCACGCCGGAGATGCACGCCAGGGCCGCATCGGAGAACCCCGCACCGCCAAAGGACGAAGACTTTCCCGCGCTGAATTCGGCCAAATGGGAGCAGGGCGCTTTCCCGAGCCTGGAGGCATTGCGCGCCATGCGCACCGGCCTGGGCAAGGACCAGGTGCGCAACCTGCTGGGCCATCCGCACTTTCGTGAAGGCCTCGGCGGCGTGCGCGAGTGGAACTACATCTTCCACTTTCGCACCGGCACCGGCCCGGAGTACATCACCTGCCAATACATGGTCCGCTTCAATGCGGACGTGCTGACCAACGGCATGTACTGGAAGGGACCGGGCTGCGCGGATCTGCTCAAGCCGCCGCCCGTGGGGGCGAAGCCCGTGGCAGCCGTTCAGCCGGCGGTTGTTCCTGCACGGACGACACTGGGCGCCGATGGCCTGTTTCGCTTCGACGGCCGTTCGCTGGCCGACTTGCTGCCCGAAGGCCGGCGCAAGCTCGACGCTCTGGCCAGCGACATCAAGAGCAGCACGAAGTCGGTGAACGCGATCAGGGTCACGGGCCATACCGACCGGCTTGGCACCGCCACCTACAACCAGGCGCTGTCGCTGGCGCGCGCCAATACCGTGCGCGACTACCTTGTGCAGTCCGGAATATCGGCGCAGACCGTGCAGGTACAAGGCAAGGGTGAATCGGAGCCGAAGGTTCAATGCACGCAGACCAGCCGTGCAGCACTGATCGACTGCCTTGCGCCGAACCGCCGGGTGGAGATCGAGGTGTTCGCGGAGCGATGAACTCAGGAACGGGCCTTGCCTAAACGGCGAGCCCGTTCGTTTGGGACGGGTGGAATGCAGACCCTGGAAATAATACAATGTGCATTATGTTAAATGACTTGTGCCGATGGCTCAAGGCCGATCAAGTCGATGGCCCTGCGCTTCAGGGTTTTGAGGCCAGCCGGCCACTTGCTCGGCGCCTCAGCCGGTCCGCTGCGATTCTGCATCCCGGCCTGTCATCTGTTCCTGAACACTGGTAGCGCCGGTCGGCCGCCTCGCCCCATGTTGCGCGCTGCGCGCTCGTATGTTCCTTTGCCTAGCGCTGGTAAAGGGTCAGTCGGGAGTCGCTCGCCACCCCGGCCTTGGTGGATACAAGAGACACCTCATAGCGTGTGCCGGGAATCGGGAACCTCGGCGAGAAGCTGAACGAGAAGTTTCCGTTCGCGTCGGCCTGCAGCGTTTGCGAGTAGACGTGCTGCGAAACGCTGAAGCCGCCTGGCGCCTGTGTGCTGGCATCGACCTTGACTTCCACCGTTGCGAACGAGGCCGTTCGGCCCTGCACGACGGTGGTCCCGCCTTCCACCGCGCCGTTGTTGCCGTGGTTCAGGATCTGCAGCGGAACGTTCACGGGCGCTACCGCCCCCACGTCAAAACTCCAGTCCCGCCGCACCGGGTTGCCTGCCCGGTCGCGCGCAGTGACGTCTACGGTGTAGCGGCCCGGCGGGAGGTTGGCTCGGTAGTTGAACGAATTCGGCGTAACCTGGGCCTCGGGCGTGACGTTGCGGCCGGAGATCAGGACCCGCACGCTGGCGGGGTCCACTCCACTGCCGCCGCGATCCTCGAAGTTCGCGGAAATCTGGACGGGGGGGCCGCTCGGGACGGCGTCGCCCTCGCGCGGACTGATGTTCACGACTTGGGGCGGCCGATTGTCGACCACCTGCGGCTGAACCTGCGACACGGCCAAGTTGGCGGTGACCACTCGGTCACCGACCCGAAGCGTCGCCACGATGGGCAGGGACGAATTCAAGTTGTCTGCTCGCCGCAGCGTGTAGCCGCCTTCATAGTGCCCGGGACGAATCTCTCGCAGCACCACATCATTGGAGACCCCCGGCAAATCGATCGTCACCGAGCCACCGGGCGGGCCGTCGAGCGCGAAGCGCAATTCCGCGCCCGGTTCGATGCGTTCGATCGGCGTTACGCCGAAGCGCTCGATGCGCAACGGCCCCGATGGCGGAACCGCTGCTGGCGGTGGAACATTGGCGACGCGCGGCCCGGCCATGAGTTCAGCCAGGGCGTAGTCGGCTGCAGCCGTGCGATTGCCCTGACTGAGCAGGACGCGAACGTCGCGATCGTCCTGCACCACGTCGCCGCGCTTGATGGTGTAGCGGCCGACATAGACGCCGGGCGAGACTTCGCGCAGCGCGATTCTTTCCCTGATGCCCCGGATGCGCACCGCGACCTTTCCGCGCGGGGTCGCGACCGCCCTGAAGCTCAGGCGTGAACCCGGCCCGAGGTCGCCATCGGTTCTCACGTCGAGTGATCGGATTTCAACGGCAGCGGGCTGCGCGAGCGCGCTGGCGGGCAATGCGGTCATCACGAAAGTGGCGGGCAACAGCATCATCACTGCCGCAACTGGGCTGCGCAGATGAGCTGTCGAGACGGTGCGTCGAAAAAGGGAAGTGGTCGATGTCAAGGCGGACTCCTGGCTCTACGGGCGGCGATGTGGGCCCGGAGCAAGTTGATGGGTAGAAAACGGTCTCGCCAATCGGCGAGGCGAGGCTTTCAATAGGCTGCGACATACCCGATGGCGCTGGTATCGCCATCAAGAGTCATGTCGTGCGGGTGCCAATAGATGTCGCCGGAGCAGGCGGCGAGTGGGGTTCAAGAAGAAGCCTACTTTGGTTTGGCTTCATTACTGCTGAGTAGATAGTGCGGCCCCTACCGGCTGGGTCGCTGTAGGACGGTAGCGAGACAAGGCGAAGGTGTTGAGGGGGTGCAGGCGCTGGGCGCCCTCCTCGCTCCGTGCCGATGTCGACGATCGACGCATAGCAAGACTACTGTCACCCTCCTCTCGACACGACGCTTCAGGACCCCAGGCGGGCGTCGCGCCTGAGTGACTGAGGCGGCTTGTTGAAACCCCGCATGAACGCCTCGCGAAGATGGCGCCGGTCGCGGAAGCCCGTTTCGCGTGCAACCACCTCCAGCGGGTGGCTGCTTCGCTCGATCATCAAGCGGGCCGCCTCCACGCGCAGACGCTCTACCGCCTTGGCCGGCGACTGCCCGGTCTCAGCGGTAAAGACACGGCTGAACTGGCGCGGGCTGAGGTTCGCGGCCGCAGCGAGTTCTTCCACGCCCAGCGACTGCGCCAGGTGGCCGCGAGCATGCTCCAGCGCCCGCGCAATGCGGTCCGAGCGCGGCGTGAGGTTCAGGATCTCCGAATGCTGCGACTGGCCGCCCGACCGGCGCTGATGCATGACCAGCCTGTGTGCCACCGATCGCGCGACGTCGTCACCGAGGTCCTTTTCGACGAGGCCGAGCGCCAGGTCCAGTTCCGCCGTCATGCCGGCCGAGGTCCAGATGGGGTCATCGGCGATGAAGATGCGGTCCGGCTCGACCTGGACGTCGGGATGCCGCCGTTGCAGTACGTCCGCATAAGCCCAGTGCGTCGTGGCGCGTCGCCCTGCCAGCAAACCGGCGTCGGCCAAAACGAAAGCTCCGGTACACAGCCCCACGGTCCGACGCGCACGAGCGCTGCACTTTCGCAACGCATGCAGCAGCTCGGGTGACGAGGGGGTGGCCGACGGGTCGAGCACGCCCACCACCATCCAGGTGTCGGCCGTGCTGCGTGCGGTGAAGGGCCTCGTCTGCAGGGCCATGCCCAGCGAAGCCTTCACGCTGCCGCCGGGCATCGAGTGGCAAGTCACCTCGTAGAAGGGCTCGCCCGCCACGACGTTGGCGAACTCGAAGACCGCCTGAGTGGCCAGCGCCATCACCTGGAAGCCGGCCGGCAGGACGTAGCCGATTCTGTGCATGTGTGTTTTCGGAGTCGATGACCTAAAACATGACTATAAGCGTCATTTACGCCAAACGCCAGAAGGCACAACATACGCTCAATCGCAACCCCCTTCAACGGAGCACCACCATGACGCAGACGAACCTGGGCACCGCCCTCATCACCGGAGCCTCCTCCGGCATCGGCGCCCTCTACGCCGACCGCCTGGCGAGCCGCGGCTACGACCTGATCCTGGTCGCCCGCAACCGCGAGCGTTTGAATCCGTTGGCCGACGACATCACTAGCCGCCACGGCCGCGCGGTGGAGGTCTTTCCGGCCGACCTGAACAATCCCATGGCGCTGCGCAGCGTGGAAAACAAGCTCAAGCACGATGCGAGCATCACCCTGCTGGTCAACAACGCCGGCATCGGCACACACACCTCGCTGCTGGAGAGCGACGTGGATCAGATGGTGCGCATGATCGACCTCAACGTGACGGCGCTCACCCGCCTGACGTACGCGGCGGTGCCAGGCTTCGTGGCACGCGGCAGAGGTGCGTTGATCAACATCGCCTCCATCGTGGCCGTTTCGCCGGAAACCTTGAATGGCGTGTATGGCGGCAGCAAGGCTTTCGTGCTGGCTTTCAGTCAATCGCTGCAGCACGAGCTGGCCGGCAAGGGCGTGCGGGTGCAAGCCGTGCTGCCGGGTGCGACGGCCACCGAATTCTGGGCACGCGGCGGCCTTCCCGTGGAGCACCTGCCGGCGCAGATCGTGATGCGGGCCGAAGACCTGGTGGATGCCGCCTTGCAGGGTTTCGAGCGCGGCGAGCCGGTGACGCTTCCTTCGCTGCACGACGTGGCCCTCTGGGACGCCTACGAAGGCGCGCGCAAGGCGATGGCGCCCCACCTCTCCAGCAACGAAGCGGCATCGCGCTATCAGCCCTTGCGCTGAGTGGCCGTATCGCATTCGAACCGCGCCCCGCTCCCCTGAATCAAGGAAATCCCACCGTGCCCACCGTGCCGCTGACCAGCAACGATCCACTTTCCTCCGCCATCAGGATTCCCGGAACCGGGGAACACTTTCTGGATCTGCCCGGATCAAACGGGGGAAGCCCGGGGCGATTGCGCTATCTCTCGGGCGGAATGGGGCCACCATTGGTGCTGCTGCACACCGTGCGCACCCAGGCCGAGCACTTCCGTCACCTCATCCCGCTGGTCCGGGAGCGGTACACGGTGTATGCGCTCGATCTCCCAGGCATGGGCTACTCGCAGATCGTGCCGGGCGCGTCCTATGAGGAGCCGGCCATGCGCGAGGCGGTCAAGAGCCTCATCACTCGACTCGACCTGCGCGACGTCACGCTGCTCGGCGAGTCGATGGGCGCGACGCTCGCCCTCGCCACCGCGGCCGATCTGTCCGAGAGAGTGCGGCGTGTCGTGGCGATCAATGCCTATGACTACGCGGGCGGCATTTCGCGGTCCAGCCTGCTGGCCCGGTTCGTCGTGACCGGCGCGCTGGCGCCGGGTATCGGCCAGACCATCGCGGGCGTCCAACCAAAGCCGATCGTGCGCGCCGTGCTCCGTGGGGGCCTCGGCGACACGGCCGCCCTGCGAGAGGACTACCTCGATGAACTGTTGAAGGTCGGACGCCGCCCCGGCTATCCGGTCGTCGCCCGCGCGGTGTACGGCAACCTGCCCAGCCTCATCGCGGCACGCGCCCGCTACCCCGAGGTTAGCGCACCGGTTCATCTCATCTACGGAGAGAAGGATTGGTCACGACCTTCCGACCGACAAGCCAACAAGCAACTCCTGCCCGCGGCCGAGTTTGTTCAGGTGCCTGGCGCCGGTCACTTCATTGTTCTCGAGCGGCCGGACGTGCCCGCCAAGGTGTTGAACGACGCGATGCGACTCGAGGGCGTTCCGAAGGCCGCAGCCTGATGCCGCTCGACGCGAAATCCCCCTCCCCGGCCCGAGGCGCAACTTGCTCGACACTCGGCCTCGGGCAGTTCATCGACATGGACATCGACATGCGCCCGTAGAACTCGCCTTTTGCTGTCGCCTTTTGCTGTCGCCTTAAAGCGCAGGCAATTGACCAGCGCGCCAGGCGGCGCCCATGGCGTCGCTGTAGGCAATGGTTTGCTGGCGCTGCGTGCCGAGCAGGTCACTGCCCAAGGTCATCACATCACCCTCCTTCAGGAACACAGGCGGTTTCTGGCCGAGGCCGACACCCGGCGGTGTACCGGTTGGAATCACGTCGCCGGGCCGAAGCGCCATAAAGCGGCTGAGATAAGAGACGATGGTTGCAACGCCGAAAATCTGCGTGCGGGTGTTGCCGGTCTGCCGGCGGGTTCCGTTCACGTCGAGCCAGAGGTCGATGTTCTGCGGGTCCGGCACTTCGTCAGCCGTCAGCAACCAGGGGCCTATCGGCGCATAGCCAAGGTAGCTTTTGCCTTTGGTCCACTGGCCTTCCATTTCGATCTGCCAGGCACGCTCTGACACATCGTTGCAAAGGCAGTAGCCGGCCACATATTGCAACGCTTCTGCTTCGCTGACATGCCAGGCCGGACGACCGATCACGATAGCGAGTTCGACCTCCCAATCAAGCTTGCCCGAGCCGGGCGCGACGACGACCGGGTCGTTGGGACCAGCCAGCGCGCTGGTGTGCTTGTTGAAGACGATCGGCTGCGTGGGAATCGGCGTGTTGGTCTCGGCCGCATGGTCGGAATAGTTGAGGCCGATGCAAACCACATTCGGAACCTGGCCCACGCAGGGGCCGAGCCGTGTATCGGCGGGCACGGCGGGCAAGCTGGAGGTATCGAGGGCGCGCAGCCTTGCAAGGCTCTCGGGTGAAAGTGTTGGCCCGTGAATGTCGCTCACGACGGAAGACAAGTCGCGCAAGGTGCCCTGTGCATCAACGAGGCCGGGTTTTTCAGAGCCAGGGGGGCCGTATCGAACGAGACGCATGGGAAATCCTTTTGGCTTTTGAAGTATGTATCGAGGTTCGAGGCCGCGTCGTCAAAGCTGCTCGAGCGTCAGCGCAAGCTCGCCGAAGTTGCCATAGCGAAGCACGGCCGGACGCTTGAACGGCAGGTCAATCGCCCCCGCAAACGAGCCGGTGATGACGGCCTGCCCCGCCTCCAGACCCGTGCCCTGGCTGCGCAGAAACTCGGCAAGCCAATAAAGAGGCAAGCGCGGGTCGCCACTGGGGTGGCTGGCTGCCAATGCGATGTCGTCCTGGCCCTGTACCGAGAGTGCAATCTCGAAGGGACCAGGAAATGGCTCCTGCGCAAAGTCCACGTTGACGGTTGGCCCCAACACCACGCTTTGGTGCCACAGGCTGTCGGCCATCAGTTCAGGGCCGCTGGCGTCTGCCGCATCGTCATAGCGACAACCGAGCACCTCGACCGCCAGCCGCACGCTGCCGATGGCGGCGTTGACATCGGCGCGGGTGTAGGGGGTGGCCCGCGGCGGCAGGCTTTGTTTGAACTCGAATGCCAGTTCGGGTTCGATGCGTGCTGCGCCTGTCGGTCCGGCACGCGCGGCAGCCACACCACCCGATGGCCTTGCATCATGCAGCGCGGCGGCGACCCACCGATCGCCCGGAGGCAATCCGCATTTCCAGCCGATGGCGGGGCTGCCGCGCAGTTCGCTGATTCGCCGCTGGATGCGCCATCCGTCTTCCGGAGTGGCCGGGCGCAAGCCGGCTTTCAACCTTGCACCGGAGCGACCCGACGTCTGAAGTGCGTGCAGGTAGCGTGCGGCGGCCTCGATGGCGCTCGGCTCCATGCGGGTCATGCGGCCGGCCCCACGGGCGCTGCCGCGTTGTCGGAGCGGCGCAGCACGCCTTGGCTGAAAAAGATCTCGTTGATCTCGTCGCCAGTCGAAGAGGCGCCGGTCGTGCTTTTGAGGCCCTCGGTCTCGATCCCGTTCATTTGCCTGTTTCCTTGTGTCGACTGAAATTGCCTGTCTGGATCAGTGCAACGGCTCGAGCCGTTCGCCGGAATCGGCGCGGAAAAGATGAACATACGCGCTGTCCGCACCCAGGCGCACCTGGTCGCCGGGGCGCACACCCACACGTTCGCGCAGCACGCAGGTGAGCTTGGTACCGCCCGCATCGACGATGAGGTGCGTCTCCGAGCCGGTGGACTCCACCACCAGCACGCGCGCCTCCACGCCCTTGGCGTCCAGCCGCAGGTGCTCAGGCCGCACGCCCAGCGTGAGGGCCTGTCCGCTTGCGGCCGGCACGCCGGGCACGGTCCAGTGATTGCCCGCGTTGTCCACAACCCCCTCCCCGTTCGCCTTGACCGGCAGCAGGTTCATCGACGGCGAGCCGATGAAGGCCGCGACGAAGACGTTCCGCGGCCGGTCGAACAAGTCGAGCGGCGTGCCTACCTGTTCCACGATGCCATCGTGCATGGCCACGATCTTGTCTGCCATCGTCATGGCCTCGATCTGGTCGTGCGTGACATAGACGGTGGTGGCCTTCAGGCGCTGGTGAAGCTCGCGAATCTCTGCACGCATGGCCACACGCAGCTTGGCGTCCAGGTTGGACAGCGGCTCGTCGAACAGGAAGACCTGCGGGTCGCGCACGATGGCTCGGCCCATCGCGACGCGCTGGCGCTGCCCGCCGGAGAGCTGCTTGGGCAGCCGTGCGAGCAGTGGCTCCAGCCCCAGGATCTTGGCGGCCCGGGCCACGCGCTCTTCGATCTCCTTCTGCGGCGCATGGCGCAGCTTCAGCGAGAACGCGAGGTTGTCCGCCACCGTGAGATGCGGGTACAGCGCATAGTTCTGGAACACCATGGCAATGTCGCGATCCTTCGGCAGCAGGCCGTTCACGCGGCGCCCGCCGATGCGGATCTCGCCGCCATCAATGCCTTCCAGGCCCGCGACCATGCGCAACAGCGTGGACTTGCCGCAGCCCGACGGGCCGACCAGCACGACGAATTCGCCGTCGAGGATGTCGATGCTCACGCCGCGGATGATCTGCGTGCTGCCAAAGGACTTGGCTACGTCCTGGATCTCAACTGTTGCCATCTTGGTGTCTCCTCATTCAAAAAGTGAAACCGGTGTCGCGCACAGCCGGCCGCGTGCCGCCGAGCGCACTCCGGGTCGAAGGAGCTCGTGATCGCTCATCCCGCTTGCCATGCGGTTTTCAACCGCGTGTATTCATGCAGATAGCGGCCCACGGCAGCGTCACGCAGTTCGGCGGCCTGTTGCAACAGCGCAAGGGCCGCGTCAAAGGCGCCGGGATCACAGGCCTCCAGCAACAGCACCCAGCGGGCCGGGGCCTGCAGGTCCTTGCGGTCCTTGCTTTCGGCGGTGCGCTGGCCCGACGTGCCGATGTCCGAGCCCAGCAGGTGCGCACCGCTGATGCGCGGCAGCCGCGCAGCGGCTTCCAGCGCCGAGCTGAGACGCGGCACCGCCTCGCGCACCGTGCCGTCCGCGATGTCGAAGCGCACGGTCAGCATCGCGCCACCCGAGCCCACACCGTGGCTGGCCACCACGCGCGTGAGTGATCGCGTGGTCGTCTGGAAATGGGCGGTGGTCGCACGCGTCCACTCCGTAGGCTCGTTCAAGCGCGACAGATAGTCGCTGCCCTGGATGACCTGAAAGCTCGCGGTTTCATACAGGGTGAAGAACTCCGGCTGCGTCGCTGCATCGGCAGCGCGATAGCGACGGCCCCGCACGAAGCCGGGAATGCCGACGCGTTCGGGCATGTGCTCGTGCAGATGCCAAGCGTAAAACTCTGCGCGCCCGACCTCGGCGATGTCGTTCCAGATAGCCACTGCACCTTCACCTGCCAGCATGGTTTTGCTCCTTGAATGTGGTGGGCACGGCCGCGCGCAGGTTGAGCGCGACTTGGCCGACCCTTCGGAAACACAGCGCAGCCGCTCGGCCGGCCGCGCGCGATGGACTCCTGTGAACGAGAACGACGCCTGGAGCGGGGCGCGCGCATGGCACCTCGGCTCCGGCGAGCTTCCGACGGGGAAGGCCTTCAGCCATTGGAGACTTTCAGCGGCGTCATCCCCATCATGGCTTCCATCACCTTGCGGCTGGGCCACAGGTCGGCGATCTCCGCCGCGGTGGCTTGCACGTCGGGCGCGATGGCGGCGATGCGCTCCGGCGGAAGTCGCGCCACGGGACCGGCCACGCTGACGGTGCCGATCGCGCGGCGGCTTTGCGGATCCACGATGGCGCAGCCCACCGCGCACGTGCCAGGCTCCCCTTCCTCGATGGACGTGCCGTAGCCGCGTTCGCGCGTCAGCGCAAGTTCGGCCAGCAGGCTCGCCTCGTCGCGCACGATGGGCCTGCCGAACCGGGAAGGCACGACGAAGCCGCGCGCCTTCACCAGTGCCACCGCCTGTGCGTCGTCCAGCGTTGCGAGCCAGGCCTTGCCGGTCGACGTGGCGTGCAGCACCACGGGCTGGCCCATGTCGGGGTCGTAACGCAGGCCGGACAGCGCACCTTGGGCCTTGGCGATCCAGATCAGCGCATCGTCTTCCACCAACGCCAGGCGCACCAGTTCGCCGGTACGCGCGGCGAGCCGGTCCAGGGAGGGCTGGCAAATCTCCGTGATGCCCGAGGCCGCGAGGAAGCGAAAGCCGATGGCGGCCAGCTTCACGGTCATGCGGTAGCGCTGGCTGTACTCGTCCTGCACTGCCAGCCCGCGCCCTACCAGGACGGAGAGCAACCGGTGCACGGCGCTCTTGGGCAGATCCAGCCGCCGCGAGATATCGCTGATCGGCAAGCCTTGGGGGTGATCGGCCAGCAGCGTGAGGATGTCCAGAACGCGCTCGATCATGTCGCCAGTGGCCACGGAAAATCTCCTAAAGCTAGAACGTGGTTCCAATTTATCACGCTATTCGGGCCTCGAACCAAGGGTTTTCCTCGTTACAGGCGCCAAATAAGCAAATACAGTGGAACGATGTTCTAGATGAGGTCGCCTTTTATGAATGCCATTCCTCACCCGGCTACAGTGACAGTGATGCAGGCCGACCCTCGGCCGTCGGGCTTCTGGGCGCTTTTCGCCTGGTTTGCGCCAGCCGTCGCCGTGCTGCTCGCCGTCACGCTCTACCCCACAGGCGTGGTGCTGTGGCTGAGCGTCCACCGCACGCGTCTCTATGAAGTGGTGGAAGGCGTGGGCCTGGCGAACTATGTCTCGGTGATCACCTCTCCCGCCTTCCTCGAACTCAGCCTGAACTCCCTGCTGTACGTGTTCGGCGCGCTGGCCGTGGTGCTGCCTCTGGGTCTGGCCAGCGCCCTTGCGCTGCAGAACATTGCGCGCGGCGCTGCATATGTGCGCACCCTGCTGTTGCTGCCCTGGACGCTCTCCATGGGTGTGGTGGGCTGCTTCTGGCTGTGGCTGCTCAATCCCTCGTACGGGCCCATGAGCTATCTGATGCGGTCCCTGGGCATGGAGCCCGGCCTGATGCTGGGCGACCCTTCGCTGGCGCTCGTGCTCGTCATCCTGGTCACCGCGTGGTGGTCCTTCCCCTACGTGATGGTGATGATGAGCGCCTCGCTGCAAAGCATCCCGGCGGAGCTGTACGAGGCGATCGACATCGACGGGGGCGGCCTGCGCGCGCGCCTGCGCCATGCCGTGTGGCCGCACATCGCGCCCACGCTGGGCAGTACCGCGCTGGCGCTGGGCATCCTCTATCTCACGCTCATCACGCTGATCCTGGTGCTCACCGGCGGCGGGCCGCTGGGCTCGACCGCCACCTGGAGCTTCGAAGTGTTCTCCAGCGCTTTCCGCTCGGTGGACCTGTCGCCTTCGTCGGTCATCTCCGTCGTGGTGCTCGCTGTCAATCTCTTCCTTGGCTACCTTTACACGCGGCTCACCGGCCGCGTCTCGGGCTGAACATCATGCATATCCGCCGTTCCGAAAAAATGCTGTCCTGGGCCGTGCTGACGGCCTTGGTACTGGTCGTGCTGATCCCGCTGTCCTGGGCGGTGCTCACCTCCCTCAAGAGCGAGGCCAGCGTCATGGCCTACCCGCCCACCTTCTTCCCTACCGAGCCCAGCCTCTCGGCGTACAAGGCGGTGTTCCGCAACGAGACCTTCGGCTCCGACCTGTTCAACTCGGTGCTGTACGCGGTCGGCGCGGTCGCGCTGGCGGTAGTGCTGTCCGCGCCCGCCGGCTACGCGGCTTCACGCTTCGAATTCCGCGGCAAGCGCACCGTGATGCTGCTGATCCTGTCCACGTCCATGATCCCCGGCGTTGCGCTGCTGGTGCCGACCTACTTCCTGCTGGACGCGCTGGGCCTGTTGAACAACGCCGCGGTCATCATCGTGGTGCAGGCCGCGCGCCTGGTGCCGCAGACGGTGTGGTTCATGCAGAACTTCGTGGACGCCGTGCCGCGCGAACTGGACGAGGCCACCCAGGTGGACGGCGCCAATCACTGGCAAACCTTCACCAAGGTCATCCTGCCGCTGGTGCGGCCCGGTATCGCCGCAAGCGCGGTCATCGGCATGGTCACGACCTGGAACGACTACATCACCGTGGCCGCGTTCGCGCCCGAGGTCGCGCACCGCACGCTGCAGGTGGCCCTGGTCAACCAGGTGTTCGACAGCATCGGCATCACCTGGTCCTACGTCATGGCCTACGCCGTGGTGTCCTCCCTTCCCATCGTCGCCATCTTCGTGCTGGCGCAGCGATGGTTCATCAGCGGCCTGACCGCCGGCGCCGTCAAAGGCTAGTCCACCCCGCGCGCACTTCCAACATGCGCACTCAAACCAGGAGACCCACATGAACGAGCAGAAACCAGCAGGCATGAACGAAGACAAACCCGCGCCCCGTACGAGCCGGCGCATCTTCCTGGGTGGCATGGCCGCCGTGCTGGGCGCACCCGCGGGCCGGGCCTTCGCGCAGACCACCGAGACCATCGCCTACGACACCTTTCTCGACCCGGCCAACGCCAAAGACCCGCGTGCGGCGGCGCAGACGCAGATGATCGCGGCCTTCGAGGCCAGTCAGCCGCGCGTGAAGGTGCGCGTGGTGGTGGACCCCGCCGGGCAAAACGGCGTGCGCGCGGCGCGCGCCAAGTCGGACAGCCCCGACGTCATCCGCGTGAACAACTTCCAGATGCCCGAGTTCGTGTCCACAGGCTCCGTGCTGGCCATCGACGAGCTGATCGCGCGCGACAAGGTAGACACCACGGACTGGCTGATCGGCATGGACCAGACGCGCGTCAACGGCAAGATCTGGGGCCTGCAGCAGGACTATCGCATTCCGATCTTCGTCTACCGCAAGAGCAAGTTCGACGAGGCGAAGATTGCGACACCGCCGCGCACGTACGGGGAAGTGAGCGCGCTCGGCCCGCTGCTGACCAGGCAGAACCAGATGGCCTACGGCGTCCCTATCGGCCTGAGTGGCGGGATCGGCGGCGCGCAGGCGTTCATGGAGTTCATCGTGAGCTCCATCGTTGCTGGCAACAGCGACCCGTTCTTCGCGCCCAACGGCCGCGAGATCGGCTTCAGCGAGAAGCGGCTGCTGCTGGCCGCCACCATCGTCAAGGACCTGTTCCAGAAGAAAGCGGCGACACCCGTGAGCCTGCAGTTCGCGTACAACGAACTCCAGGATGGGATGCGGGCGGGCACGGTGGCCTCCGCCACCTTCGGGCTGTACCGCTACCGTGGCCTGAAGGCCGCCGTGGCCGACGACCTGGCTTGGGCACCGGCCCCTTCGGTGGAGCCTGACGACAAGCACGCGGTGTACGGTTTCCAGATGTGCATCAACCGCCATTCGCCGCGCCAGGGCGGTGCATGGGAGTTCGTCAAGTTCATGGCCAGCCCGGCCGCCCAGGCGATCGCCGCGCGGGGCGGCGAAGTGGTGGCGCGCGCCAGTGCCTACAAGGACCCCTACTTCAAGACGCCGGAAGCCGAGGACCAACTGGGCTGGAAGGCGCTGGTGGAAAAACGCGGCCGCATGGTGAACTACTCCGTCATCCAGTCGACATTCAACCAGATCTGCGGCGAAGCCTTCCAGCGCATGATCCTGAAGGACTTGGCGCCTGCAGCCGTGGCGCTCGAGGTGCGCACCCGCTATACCGAAGCCCTGGCCAAAGCATGATGCCGCATGTCACAGGATCGACCCGGCTCTACGGGCTGGTGGGCGATCCGCTGACGACAGCCAAGTCGCCCGAATTATTGAACCGGCTCTTTGTCGACAAGCGCGCAGACGCAGTGTGCATCCCGTTCGTGGTCAAGGGTGATGACCTGCCCGCATTCGTCACCGGCGCACGGGCGTTGGCCAATCTCTCCGGCGTGCTGGTCACGATGCCTCACAAGCAACGGATGCTGGCCTTTGTCGACGAACTGCATCCGACGGCTCGCCAGGTCGGCGCACTCAACGTCATCCGTTGCGACAAGGATGGGCGCTGGGTCGGTGCCATATTCGATGGCCTCGGTTGCGTGCTTGGCATGCAGTGGGAGGGCAACCACCCGGCGAACAAGTCCGTTCTTCTGGTCGGCGCCGGCGGTGCCGGAAGAGCGATCGCGTTCGCGGTCGCAGCCGCAGGCGCCCGGACATTGACCATCTCCGATGTCGACGGGCATCGTGCGGACGACCTCGCCAGATCCGTCGCCGCCGCGACCGGTTGCACCACACATTCCGGCCCACCCGATCCACACGGATTCGAGATCGTCATCAATGCCACGCCGCTGGGCATGAACGCGACAGACGCCATGCCCGTGGACCCCGAACGGCTCGCGCTCGGCAGCGTCGTCGTAGACATCATCAATGCGCCCGAGCCGACGCCGCTTTGCCGCGCCGCCCACGCGCGCGGTTGCCGTACGCAAGGCGGACGCCCGATGCATGAAGGGCAGGCTCTGCATGCCCTGCGCTTTCTTGGATTCGACTAGCGACCTGACGGGAAGTCACTACCGGACGGGTCCGAAACCACGCAGTTGTGGCCATCTGAATGAAAGGAAGATGTCATGAATAGGGTTTCCAGGGTTGCCGCAGCATTCGGTGCGGCTGGCTGCACGAGGGGAGAATACGCATGAAAGTTGCATTGCTGGAAGCCAGCCATTGGCATGTCCCGCTCTATCTTGATGCGCTCGAGGCGCCCGGGATCGAGGTGGTCGCCGTCTCGGATGCGGAGCACGTCAAGGGAGAGTCGATTGCCGCGCGATTCGGCTGTACGCTGTATTCGTCGGCCTATGAACTGCTAGAGCGCGAGGAAGTCGATTTCGCGTTTGTGTTCGGTCGGCATTCCGAAATGCCGACGCTCGCCGAAGCGGTGATTGCGCGGCGAATTCCATTTGCGCTGGAGAAGCCCTGCGGCGTCAACATGTCGCAGGTGAGCCGGCTGCGGAAACTGACCGAGGAAGCCGATCTTTATTGCGCGGTCCCGCTCATCTTTCGCATGAGCGACCTGCTCAACGCAGTCAACGGTGCCGAGGGCCGTGTCCCGTCGGACTTCAACTACATGTCCTTCCGGTTCATCGTCGGTCCGCCCGGCCGCTACGAAGCTGCAGGCGCAGGCTGGGCGCTCGACCCCGCGTTTTCCGGCGGCGGTTCCACGATCAATGTCGCGACGCACTTCATCGACCTCTTCAGATTGCTGACCGGCAAGGAAGTCACACGCGTCTCGGCGACCATGAACGCCAGGACGCACCGGCGTGAGGTTGAAGACTATTCGTTGCTGACGATGCAAACCGAAGATGGCGTGATCGGTCTCGTGGAGACCGGCTACAGCTTCCCCAGTACCCCTGACGAGCAGCGCGAGTTCTCGTTCACCCTTGCATCCGATCGCATGTACGCGAAATCGGGCCCCGACCGGATCGAGATCCGAGACCGAACCAATCTCGCCGCCGGCACCCGGAGTCTGCGTCTCGAACTGGACACCGACGCCTACTACCCCTTGTTCGTCAAGCGGGTCCTTGCCGAATGTCGCACGGGTGCGAAGCCGATCGCGTCATTGCGCGACGCCGAGGCAATGATGCAGGTCATGGACGCGGCCTACGCTTCGGCTCGGCAAGGCGGCGCGCTCCAGACGCTTGCGCCGATTGTTGCGTGATCCGACCAACCGCCCATCCATCGCCACCTGCGCCAGCGCCGTGCATCTTGACAGCACTCGCTGGCCAATCAGCTGAAAGGAAATCCAATGAGCAAGACTGCGCGATACCAGGGTCCACTGCCGCTTGACCAGGCGAAATCCAAGTTTGTTCTCACGCCCCTCGAGGACACCCGCTTTCATCGGGATGGTCCTCGCTCGAATGTCGAGTATCGGGATCTCGGAATGGCCGAGGCCTCGGGGGGCCGCATCAGCGCCAAGCACATCCGCGCTGTCCAGCCGTTCGGCAAGGAGACTGGTTGGCATTGGCACGACATGACGGCGCACTTCGTGTACGTGCTGAAAGGCTGGGTCGAATTCCGATTTGACGGCATGCCCGAACCGGTGACCGTCGTTGCCGGCTCCTGCCTCAGCCAGCCCGCCGGCGTGGCGCACAACGTCATTCGCCAGTCCGACAACCTCGAGCTGATAGAGATCAACACGCCCGCGGACTATGTGACGGTCGAATGTCCTCCCTGAGCAGCCGCTGTTGGATTCCGCCTCGGCTTCAGCCCCGGCGGGTCGCGCTCGGGGTCTTCTCGCGCGGTTGATTGCTGTCCGACAACTGCTCCGATGGCGGGCCGAGTTCGCCACTGTCGGCGCCCGTGCTTTTTGAAGTCCCGCCACGCCGGGCGTTGTTGCCGGTGCCAGAGTAGATCTCGTCGTCGTCAAAATTGACTTCCGCTTCCGCGCCGGCGTCACCACCGCTCACGCGGCCGCGCGACGGCGGATTGGGGCCGTGAGGGCCGATCGGGTCGAGACGCCCCGCCTCATCGCCAGGATCTTGTGCTCGCTTGGGCATGCCTACTCCTTTCGTCGTTCGGGCAAAGATGCCAAAGATCAATGCTCGCTGCGGCGCAGTGGCGCTCTGTGGGCCAATCGGGGCTGCCGCTGTAGGAGTTGCGCCCAAACCAACGGGTCGAGGCGGCGTCGTGATCGGAGGGACGCGTTACTTCTGCGGCGCCCCGTGCTCCAGCAAGATGGTTCTCAGAGCGCGCTTGCCGCGCGCGTTCTGAGCTCTATAGGCTTGGCGAGCCAGCTCGATAAAGCGCTCCTCCCCAGGGTCCGGCAGCGGCTCAGCGCTTCGAGGCGCGTCGAGCCAGAGTGGCTCCCTTCCGCAACGACTTTCGATCTGCCGGGCCAGCTTGTCCGAGATGACGCGATCCTTCTTGATCTGGCTCCACATGCTTGCCGAGATCTGCAGCTTCTCTGCGAACTTGGCCGCGAGGCCCAACGGCTCTGCGCCGTTGGCGGCATGCTCCGCCACGAAGTCTCCGAAAAGGATCAGGACATTGTTGCGGCGAATGGCAGGAAGGGACATGCTTGAAGCGACAGAGCTGAATGTCGGCGCCGCGATGGACGGGAGCCGACGTGTAGCGAGAAAAAAACACAACGCCCAAAAAAAAGGTTGCGCGGCGCAGTAAACCGAGTTTACATTACATCCATCGACGAAATTGCTTCGTCCCGTTTCTTCCGCAACCAACTTCGATTCATCGAGAACTCGCCACCGACTGGAACCCCCGTGAAAGCAAACCTGAGCTCACTGAATATTCGACCCGCATCGGGCCGGGCGTTCGTGCGCGTCTCGTTTTGCGGTGCTCGCAGACTGACGACATCCAAGATGCATTTGCAGCTGAACTCCCTCCCCGCGATCCCGGCCAGCTTGTGGCTTGGACAGCAGTACGAGGATCAGCCGCACCCGGGTGGAGGTAGCGCGTAAGCGCGCACCTTCCAAGCTCTCTCACCAGAGGCCCGGATTCCGAAATGGATTCCGGGCCTTTTTGTTTTTCACCTGGCGGATCTCGATTCGCACACAACCGCGAATGGCACCTGGTGCCGGACGCCACGGCAGTGATCGCGCTGCCGTGAACTCACCCGCCGAGTGGCGCCGGTGGGTGATCCTTAAAAATTTGCCGCGGGTCGCGCTCCTCACTGGTGGAGCCAACGATTCGCAAAAAAATGCAGCCGTAGCTCAGCCAGGTAGAGCGCAACGTCGCCAACGTTGAGGCCGAGGGATCGAAGCCCTCCGTGCTGCTCCATTCCATTTCGGGTGTGCCTTTGCAGCACCTCCAGAGGCCAACCGCGTCGGCGGCCTGGAGGGATGTGCACGGTCTGGACCCAGCCATGTGCAGCGATGTCGACGTGGGCGCGCAAGCGCTCGAATCGCGCGAAGACACAACCGAAATGGAAAACACCCCCCGATGGCGGAATAGGTAGACGCACCGGATTCAGAATCCGGCGACGAAAGTCATGCAAGTTCGAGGCTTGCTTGGGGGACCAATATTGGGTGTCTAGTTCAATTGGCAGAACGCCGGTCTCCAAAACCGGAGGTTGCAGGTTCGAGGCCTGCGATGCCCGCCACGTCATAGCAAGCAAGCAAGCTGCACAGCTTGCCCGCATAGCTCAGCTGGTAGCAGCGCTCGCCTTGTAAGCGAGAGGTCGTCCGTTCGATCCGGACTGCGGGCTCCATTCGCAGATTCACGTCGTATTCGTCTAGTGGCTCAGGACACAAGGTTTTCATCCTTGTAGACGCGGGTTCGAATCCCGCATACGACTCCATCATTCTTTGACTCAGGCAATCGCACGTTCGTGAATCGCCCCGGATTTCGTGGAGGCTCAACACTCTGAGAGGATTGAGCCATGAAGAAGTCGAACAAGTTCTCACCCGAGGTGCGTGAACGCGCGGTGAGGATGGTGCAAGAGCACCGTGGGGAGTACCCGTCGTTGTGGGCCGCGATCGAATCGATTGCACCGAAGATCGGCTGCGTGCCGCAGACGCTGAACGAATGGGTCAAGCGTGACGAGGTCGACAACGGCGTGCGCGAAGGCGTCACGACCAGCGAGGCGCAGCGGTTGAAGGAACTCGAGCGCGAGGTCAAGGAGCTGCGCAGGGCCAACGAGATCCTGAAGCTGGCGAGCGCGTTTTTCGCCCAGGCGGAGCTCGACCGCCGGCTGAAGTCCTGAGGGATTTCATCGACAAGCATCGCGCCACCTTCGGGGTCGAGCCGATCTGCAAGGTCTTGCAGGTTGCCCCGTCGGGCTACCGGCGACACGCAGCACTGCTGCGCGAGCCGCACAAGCGCTGCGCCCGAGCACGCCGCGACGATGTCCTCATTCCGGCGATACAACGCGTCTGGCAGGCCAACATGCAGGTCTATGGGGCCGACAAGGTCTGGAGGCAACTGGCACGCGAGGGCACTGCGGTGGCGCGCTGCACGGTCGAGCGGCTGATGCGGCGCCTGGGGCTGCGCGGCGTGATGCGCGGCAAGGTGGTGAAGACCACGATCAGCGATGCCAGGGCGCCATGCCCGCTGGACCGGGTCAACCGGCAGTTCCGCGCGCAGCGTCCGAACCAGCTGTGGGTCTCGGACTTCACGTACGTGTCGACCTGGCAGGGCTGGCTCTACGTGGCCTTCGTGATCGACGTGTTCGCCCGGCGCATTGTGGGCTGGCGGGTCAGCAGCTCGATGCGCACGGACTTCGTGCTCGATGCGTTGGAGCAGGCGCTGTACGACCGTCAACCCGAGCGTGACGGCAGCTTGATCTGCCACTCGGATCGCGGCTCGCAATACGTCAGCATCCGGTACACCGAACGACTGGGCGAGGCTGGCATCGAGCCGTCAGTAGGCAGCAAGGGCGACTCCTATGACAACGCCTTGGCCGAGACGATCAACGGCCTCTACAAGGCCGAGTTGATCCATCGCCGAGCACCGTGGAAGACCAAGGAGGCGGTGGAGTTCGCGACGCTCGAATGGGTGTCCTGGTTCAACCACCATCGTCTGCTCGAACCGATCGGCTACATCCCGCCTGCAGAGGCTGAGGCAAACTACTATCGGCAACTCGCCAGTCAGGCCGCCACGGCGGCGGTATGACTTAAACCAACCGGCCTCCACGAAAGCCGGGGCGATTCATTCGAATCGTGCACGGCCTGCCAGGAACATACCCAATACGGGGCGTAGCGCAGTTGGCAGCGCGGTTGCTTTGGGAGCATCAGGTCGCAGATTCGATTTCTGCCGCCCCGACCACACAAGAGCGAGACAGGGCGATGCAGATCGTTCTCTCGTGGAAACCGGACGCAAGAATTGGGCGTCGCCGGAACTCGTAACCGGACAGCATTGGAGCATTGGCCGAGAGGTCCAAGGCAAGCAGACGGTCAACGGTTCGAAGCCGTTCTTCTCCACCACCATCAGTGATCCGTTAACTCAGCGGCCAGAGTGCCTCCCTGTCCAGGAGGAAGCCAAGGGTTCAACTCCCTTACGGATCGCCACAACCTTTTCCTTCCCGCGTTAGCTCAACTGGATCAGAGCACTGGCCTACGAAGCCGGGGGTTGCACGTTCGAATCGTGTGCGCGGGACCATACACCTGGAGTGCGAGACCTGCCCTGCTAGCTCAACTGGACAGAGCGGCCGCCTTCTAAGCGGCAGGTGGGCCTTCGAGTGGCCCGCGGGGCGCCATCTTTTCGCCGATGCGGCGCCCTGCGCGACTCGAACATTTCGCCGCGACTGCCGATATCCGCGCGGTATTCATTCTTTTCCTCGGTAGCTCAGTTGGTAGAAGCACCGCACTGTTAATGCGGATGTCCCTGGTTCGAGCCCAGGTCGAGGAGCCAACATCTTCCAGCCGCATAGCTCAGTGGCAGAGCACCGTCTTGATAAGGCGGGGGTCGATGGATCGTTCCCATCTGCGGCTACCAGTTCAACGGTGCGCGTAGCTCAATGGCAGAGCCGCTGGTTGTGGTCCAGCTGACGACGGTTCGATCCCGTTCGTGCACCCCACTCGCTTCAAGGACTTCAGCGCTCGGCCATGAAAGGAGGCCGTCATCATGAAACCCCAAGTACTTCAGCTCGATGTCCAGGGCACGCCTCAGGCATGGATTTCGCTCGAGCAGGCGGCATCGCACTACGCCACGGGCGCCGTCGTCTGGGAAGACGGAGAAGGCCCGCTGGCCACCATGCGCGGCGGCTTCAACGTGGCGCGCGGCGTGGATTCGCGGCTTGTGATTTCGCCCATCATCGCGCTCAAGGGCTGCGCGAAAGTCAACCTGTTCGATCACACCCCGGCCTTCGGCCGGCGCAAGCTCTTTGTGCGCGATCGCTTCATCTGCGCCTACTGCGCCCAGCGGTTTCGCGAGCAGGATCTCACCTGCGAGCACATCCTGCCCGAAAGCCGCGGCGGTCCCTGGGACTGGATGAACCTGGTGGCCGCGTGCCGCGCGTGCAACGCCGACAAAGCGGACCGGACCCCGGAAGAAGCCGGCATGAAGCTGGTCTACCTTCCGTATGTTCCGAGCCGATGGGAGGATTTCCTTCTGGAGGGACGGAACGTGCGAGCCGACGTGCACGAATGGCTGGCGAGCCGGCTCCCGAAAGGCTCCAGGCTCAACTGACAGACGAAGGGGCGCTCCCACAAGGAGCGCCCCTTTTTCCGTTGGAGGGCGCGCGGACCCAAAAGTTTTTATGGTCTGTCGGTGCGCGCGGCGCTTCAACGCACCGAAGGGCGTGGCAACACTAGCGCATTCGAAACGCGCGTCCGGCCGCCCCGCCCTCGCCCCTCCCTGGAGACCGCCCATGTTCCCTGCGCATCCGCCCCTGCGCCGCCGCCTCTGCCAGGCCGGCGTGTCGGCCCTCCTGTCGTTGGGCACCACGCTCGCGCTGGCGGCGTACCCCGACAAGGCGATCCGGCTGATCGTGCCCTACCCGCCCGGCGGCGCGACCGACGTGATCGGCCGGATCGTCGCGCTCAAGCTGGGCGACGAGCTGGGACAGCAGGTGGTCGTCGACAACCGGGGCGGTGCCGGCGGCAACATCGGCGCCGAAGTCGCGGCCCGGGCGGTGCCGGACGGCTACACCCTGCTGATGGGCGCGCTCACCTCGCATGCCACCATGGCCACGCTCGAGAAGGGAAAGCTCCGCTACAGCCTTACCCAGGACTTCGCGCCCGTCATGCTGGTGGGCTCGGTGCCGCTGGTGGTGGTCGTGAACCCCGGGCTTCCCGTGAAGAATCTCGGGGAACTGGTCGCCTACGGAAAGGTCCACCCCGAAAAGCTGAACTACGCATCGTCGGGCGCCGGCGCCCCGCAGCGCCTGGCCGCCGAGATCATCCGCAGCGAGGCGAACATCCGGATGACGCACATCGCCTACAAGGGCAGCGGTCCCGCCATGACGGACCTGGTCGGCGGGCAGGTGAACATGATGGTCGAGACGGTTCCCGCGGCGCTGCCGTTCATCGTCTCGGGCAAGCTGCGCGCGCTCGCCGTGACCATGCCACAGCGCATCTCGATGCTGCCACAAGTACCGTCCGCGGCCGAGGCCGGCATGCCGGCGCTCGACATCGCATCGACCTTCGGCGTGCTCGCGCCTGCCGGCACGCCGGAGGCCATCGTGGGCCGGCTGAACGAAGCCCTGCGCCGGCTGGTGCGGGCGCCCGAGGTCCAGGACATGCTGCTGAAGCAGGGCGTCTATGCGGCAGAGCCCATGACGCCGGCGCAGACGGCCCAGCGCATTGCGCTGGAGATCGCCCGCTGGGAGAAACTGATCACCACGGCCCACATCAAGGCGGACGAATGACGCCCGCCGTCCCGAAGCACGAAACCAAGGAAACGCGCGCATGACCGACGAGAAATCTCCTTTCGAGCCCGATCCCGCCGCCGACGGCGCCGGCATGCGAAAGGGCCTCACCAGCTACGGCGACCAGGGTTTCTCGCTCTTCCTGCGCAAGGCCTTCATCAAGGGCGCAGGCTTTACCGACGCGGCGCTCGACCGGCCCGTGATCGGCATCGCCAACACCGGGAGTTCCTACAACCCGTGCCACGGCAACGCGCCGCAGCTCATCGAGGCCGTCAAGCGCGGCGTGATGCTGGCCGGCGGCCTGCCGATGGACTTTCCGACGATCTCGATCCATGAGAGCTTTGCCGCACCGACCAGCATGTACCTGCGCAACCTCATGTCGATGGACACCGAGGAGATGGTGCGCGCCCAGCCCATGGACGCCGTGGTCCTCATCGGTGGCTGCGACAAGACCGTGCCGGCCCAGCTGATGGGAGCGGCTTCGGCCGGCATTCCATCGATCCAGCTCGTCACCGGTTCGATGCTCACCGGCAGCCACCGCGGCGAACGCGTGGGCGCCTGCACCGACTGCCGGCGCTATTGGGGCAAGTACCGCGCAGCCGAGATCGATGCGCAGGAGATCGCCGACGCGAACGACCAGCTGGTCGCGAGCGTGGGCACCTGCTCGGTGATGGGCACGGCCAGCACCATGGCGTGCATCGCCGAGGCGTTGGGCATGACGGTGCCCGGCGGCGCATCGCCGCCCGCCGTGACCGCCGACCGCATTCGCATCGCCGAGCAGACCGGGGCCGAGGCGGTCCGCATGGCGCGCTCCGGCCTGACGATCGACAAGATCCTGACGCCCGCGGCCTTCGAGAACGCGATGCGCGTGCTGCTGGCGATCGGGGGTTCGACCAACGGCATCGTGCATCTCGCGGCGATCGCCGGGCGCATGGGGCTGGAGATCGACCTCGCGGCGCTCGACCGCATGGGCCGGGAAACGCCGGTGCTGCTCGACCTGAAACCGTCGGGCCGGTGGTACATGGAGGACTTCCACCATGCGGGCGGCATGGCCACCCTGCTGCGCGAGCTCAAGCCGCTGCTGCGGCTCGAGGCGATGACCGTCACCGGCCGCACGCTCGGCGAAGAGATGGAGCGGACCGGCCCCGGCTTTCCCCAGGAGGTGGTGCGCTCGCGCGGCAACCCGGTCTACCCGCAAGGGGGCATCGCCGTGCTGCGGGGCAACCTCGCGCCGGGCGGCGCCATCATCAAGCAGTCGGCGGCCGACCCGCAGCTCATGGAGCACGAGGGCCGGGCCGTCGTCTTCGAGGGCATCGAGGACCTCGTCGCGCGCATCGACAGCGACGCACTCGACGTCACGGCCGACGACGTGCTCGTGCTCAAGAACATCGGCCCCAAGGGCGCGCCGGGCATGCCCGAAGCCGGCTACATCCCGATTCCGCGCAAGCTGGCCCGCGCCGGCGTCAAGGACATCGTGCGCATCTCCGACGGCCGCATGAGCGGCACCGCCTTCGGCACCATCGTGCTCCATGTCACCCCCGAATCGGCGGTCGGCGGTCCCCTGGCCCATGTTCACAATGGCGACCGAATCCGGCTGAGCGTCGAGCGCCGGGAGATCGCATTGCTGGTGTCTGCCGAAGAGCTCGCCCGACGCGCGCAGGCGTCTCCGGTCGTGGTACCGACGGCCGAGCGCGGCTACTGCAAGCTGTTCCTGCAGAGCGTGACGCAGGCCGACCAAGGCGTGGATTTCGATTTTCTGCGGGCCGCCACGATGACCGGCAAGGTGCCGCGCTAGCATGGACCGCCGGCCTGCCCAGGCGGTGAAGTGGTCCGCAGGCATGGATCAGCCGAACACGCGCGTTCCAGCCGATGCCTGCGATTGCCATCACCACATCTACGATGCGCGCTACCCGTTTGCCGCGGAAGCGGCGCTGCGGCCCGGCGATGCATCGATTGCCGACTACAAGGCCTTGCAGAAGCGGATCGGCACCACGCGCAATGTGATCGTGCAGCCTTCGAGCTACGGCACCGACAATCGGCTGCTGCTCGAGTCGATCGGCCACTTCGGCGGGAAAGCGCGCGGCATCGCCGTCGTCGACACCGCAGTCACGGACGCCCGGCTGCGCGAACTGCACAGCGCAGGTGTCCGCGGAATCCGGTTCAATCTCGCGCCACCGGGTACGACCACGCTGGCCATGGTCAAGCCGCTCGCAGCGCGGATAGCGCCCCTTGGATGGCATGTGCAGGTCAACGCGCCCGCGGCCTTGCTCCTCGAGGCCCGTGCGATCTGGGCCGACCTTCCGGTGCCGGTCGTCTTCGACCACCTGGCGCGTGTGCCTCAACCGAACGCGACGCAGCATCCGGCCTTTCTGATGGTTCGCAGCCTGCTCCAGCAGGGCAAGGCCTACGTCAAGCTGTCCGGGTTCTACAACGAATCGTTGCTCGGCGCGCCGGGCTACGCCGATGCCGTGCAGGTGGCGGCCGCCTACGCGCGCGAGGCGTCGCAGCAGGTGCTCTGGGGCAGCGACTGGCCGCATCCGACGGAGCAGCCCGACAGGATTCCGGACGATGCGGATCTGCTGGATGCCTTCGCCGCAGCGGTGCCGGGCGAGGCCGCGCGCACGCAGGTCCTGGTCGACAACCCGGCCAGGCTGTATCAGTTCTCCTGACCGTACATCGCCTGCGCTTCGTTCAGCAGCGCCTGCGACAGGGTCGCGCGCGGTCCGTGCGTCGCCCACACCACGCCGACGCGCCGCACCGGCGCACGGGACGGCAGCGGCACGGGGACGATGCCGTAGCCGACGTGCCACATGGGCGACCAGTCGGGCAGCAGCGCCACCCCAAGGCCTTGTCCGACCAGCGCCGCAATCGCCATCAGATTGTCGATTTCCAGCCTTTGCCGCACCACCAGGCCGTGGTCGCGCAGGTAGCGGTCGGCGAGCTGGCCGCCGAGCACGGAGCGGTCGTAGCGGATGAACGGTTCCGTCTCCAGCAACTGGTGTGCGGATCGGTCGGCCAGGCCCGCCGGCGCCACCACCACGAGCCCTTCCTCCAGCAGTGCCTGCCATGCGCAGCCCTTGCCGACCGCGAACTGGGGTTCGACCACGATCGCGGCGTCCAGCGCGCCGAGGGTCACCTGGCGGCAGAGCTCGACCGAGTTGCCGGGGGCGACGAACACCGACAGTTCGGGGTAGCGCTCGTAGAGGCGCTTGAGCAGCGGCGGCAGCACGCCCGTGAGCGCCGAGCCGAACACGCCGAGCTTCAGCTCGCCGAGCGCGGCGCCGTCGCCCGCGGCGGCCCGGAGGTCGCGGATTTCCCGCAGCACGGTGCGCGCGCGCTCGAGCATCTGGAGGCCGGCGGCGGTCGGGCGGACCGAGCGGCCCGCGCGCTGCACCAGCGTCAGCCCCATGTCCTCCTCCAGCGCCTTGACGCGCGCGGCGATCGCTGCGGGCGTCAGGTCCAGGTGGCGCGCTGCCTCGGCCATCGAGCCCAGTTCGACCACGGCGACGAAGCTCTGAAGGTAGCGGGTGTCCATGCGGACGAATGTAGCGGCGCTTTCCGCGCGGGAACCAAAAAATATTTGGGTCTGACGGTGCCGCCGCCGCTTTTTCCGAAAGGGTCGTGCTTTCAAACTCAGCCCCGCGGCAACCACAGCCCCTGCCGTATCCGCCGACCGATCGATCCACCCCTGAGCAGACACAACAGCATGACCACCAGACTCCGCGGCGTCCTTGCGCCGGTCCTGACACCCTTCGACGCCAAGCTGGCGCCCGACGTCGGACGGCTCATCGCGCATTGCAGGTGGCTCATCGACAACCACGCGGGCCTGGCCCTCTTCGGCACCAATTCGGAGGCCGCGTCGATCTCCGTGGCCGAGCGGAAGTCGCTGACCGAAGCGCTGCTGGAAGCGGGCATTCCCGCCGCGCGGATGATGCCCGGGACCGGCGCCTGCGCCCTCCCCGACGCGGTCGAGCTTTCGCGGCATGCGTCGCAGCTCGGCGTGGCCGGCCTGCTGGTGCTGCCGCCGTTCTTCTTCAAGGGCGTCTCCGACGACGGCGTGTTCGCGTATTACGCGGAAATCATCGAACAGGTCGGACCGGGCTGCGCGCCGATCTACCTGTACCACATCCCCCAGTTCACCCAGGTGCCGATCACCCTGGGCCTGATCGAGCGGCTCCGCAAGCGCTACCCCACCGTCATCGCCGGCGCCAAGGACTCTTCGGGGGACTGGGCGAACACCCAGGCCATGCTCGACCACTTCGCCGCCGACGGCTTCGACGTGTTTCCCGCCAGCGAATCCCTGCTCTCAAAGGCGCTGCCCCTGGGCGCCGCCGGCTGCATCAGCGCGACGGTGAACATGAATCCCGCGGGCATCCATCGCCTCTTCGAAGGATGGCGCGGCGATCAGGCCGGCGAGCTGCAGGCCAGCGCCGATGCGGTGCGCCAGGTGTTCCAGGGCGGCGCCATGATCCCCGCGATGAAGCACGCGGTGGCCACGTACGCCACCGATGCGCCATGGCGCACCGTGCGGCCGCCGCTCGTGCCGCTGGACGCGGCCCTGCGCGAAAGCCTCGACGCGCGGTTGCGGGCCATCGATTTCAGCATGCCGGGTTATCCGCGCGCCTGATGCCACTGAGCGGCGAAGACCGCACCTGCCGATCCGGTTCATCCACAGGAGACACACCCCATGACGCCCTTCCCTCGTTCCCCCGCCGGATCCGGCCGCGCCGCCGCCCGCCGAAGCGCAGCGGCGGCAATCGCCCTCGCCGCGGCCTTGCTGGCCCTCCCCGGGACGCCCGCCATGGCGCAGCCGCAGACGCTCACGATGTGGAGCCACTGGCCCGACGAGGCTTCCAAACGCAGCTTCATCGAAGAGCGCGTGAAGCAGTTCGAAGCGGCCACGCCCCAGTGCAAGGTCAACCTGCAGTTCGTCCAGAAGGCCGACCTCTACACCTCCGTGAAGACCTCGGTGCGCACCGGCCAGGCACCGGACATCTTCTGGCTCGAGCCCGACGAGATTGCCTTCGCCAAGAGCGGCTACCTCGAACCGCTCGACAAGTACATCGACCTGGCCAACCTCGAGGACTGGGCCAAGCGCGCGTGGACCTGGAACGGCAAGGTCTACGCGATGCCGCAGGAGGCCTACTCGGTCGAGCTCTACTACAACCGCGACCTGATGAAGAAGATCGGCGTGACGCCGCCGGCGGGCATGCAGATGACGCAGGCCCAGTTCACCGAGATGGTCAAGCGCTCGGTCGCGGCCGGCATCACGCCGACCGCCACCGGCGTGGGCGACCGGCCCTATCCGGGCGCGTATTTCCTGCAGGAGATCCTGCTGCGCAAGCTGGGCACCGAAGACTACGAGAAGCTCCTGACCGGCAAGCTGCCGTTCCAGGACCCGCGCGTGATCGAGGCCATGACATGGGTCAAGCAGCTTGTCGACGCCGGCATGTTCCCCCGCAGCATGGCGACCATGAAGCTGGGCGAGTCGCACTACTACTTCCACACCAACCCCGGCGCGCTGATGTTCCCGATTGCGAGCTGGTACACCGGGCGCGCCTTCGTGGCGCCGGAGAAGGGCGGGCAGCCCAAGGACTTCGCACTCGGCCTGATGAAGTACCCGGCCATGGACGGCAGCAAGTGTCCCGAGTGCAAGACGCTGGCCGTCGGCGGCAGCTACGTGATGTACGCGCGAAGCAAGAACAAGGAATGCGCGGGCAAGATGCTCTCCTCGCTCGCCACCGTGGAGAACGGCAACAAGTGGATGGAGAGCGTGCTGCTGCAGACGGGAGTCCGCACGGACCCTTCCCGCATCACCAGCATCTACGCGCCCTACTTCAAGGAACTGCAGGAACGCGGAGCCGGCGCCAGGTACTTCATCGGCACGCCGCTGCACTACATGAGCGGCAAGTGCGGCGACACCTTCGCTCAGGTGCTCAACCGGGCGTTCCCCGGCGGCCTGGTCAGCGTGAACGACGCCGCGGCGCAGATGGACGCGGCCTGCAAGGCCGCGGGCTGATTCGGCCGGCCCGGAGCAATCGACATGAGTGATCCTTCTTCCGGCGCCGCCGCGGCCCTGCGCCGCACGCTCGCGTCCTGGTTGTCAGCGCCGGAGGCCGACTCCCGGCGCGCGTCCCTGCCCACCGTGATGCTGTTCCTCGCGCCTGCACTGCTCGTGTACGCGGCGCTGACGGCGTACCCGGTGCTGCGCACCTTCTACAACAGCTTCTTCAACGTGGCCGACCTGGCTTCGTCGGAGTTCGTCGGCTGGACTCACTATGCCGAGGTGTTCAAGGACAAGACGTTCTGGGCGGCCGTGCGCAACACCGCCATCTGGTCGGTCATCGGACCCGTCCTCGACGTGGTGGCCGGCCTGCTGCTCGCGCTGTGCCTGTACGCCGGCGTGCCGTTCTCGCGCTTCCTGCGCGTCGCCTGGTTCACCCCGGTACTGCTGTCCTATGTGGTGGTGGGAATCATGTGGGTCTGGATCTACAACTACGACTGGGGCGTCGTCAATGGCTTGCTGCGCGCAGTCGGGCTGCAGGCCTGGTCTCAGGCCTGGCTCGGCGACCCGCGCTTCGCGCTCGGCTCGCTGATCGTGACCCACGCCTGGAAGTGGGCGGGCTTCAACATGGTCGTCTGCCTCGCCGCGCTGCATTCGCTGCCCTCCGAGGTGCTCGAGGCCGCCGAGCTCGACAACTGCGGCTGGTGGCACAAGCTCACCGACGTCATCGTGCCCATGCTCTGGCCCACCTTGCTCAACCTCTACATCCTCGCCTTCATCGGGAAGATGAAGGTCTTCGACCTGGTCTGGATCATGACCGAGGGCGGCCCGGTGTGGTCGACCGAGACCGTGTCGACCTACGTCTACAAGCGGGCCTTCAACTGGAACACCTTCGACCTCGGCTATCCGTCGGCAATTGCGGTCGTCTGGTTCTTCGTGGTGGTCGGCTTCGTCGTCTTCTTCAACGTCCTGTTCCGTCGCCGCGAGCGCATGGAGTACTGATCCCATGACCTCCGCCTCCCCTGCCCTCAAACCGCCCTTCGCGGCCGATCATCGCGACTCGCTCTCGACCACGCTTTCGCGCATGCTGCGCAACGGCGGGCTCATGGCTGCCGTGGTGCTCTACACGCTCTACGCCGCGCTGCCCTTCCTGTGGATCGGCACGATGTCGGTGCGCACCACCGCCGAGATCAGCGCCAACCACTTCGCATGGCCCGAAACCTTCCATTGGGAGAAGTTCCGCATCGCATGGGTGGACTCGAACTTCGCGCAGTACTTCTGGAACAGCACGATCGTGGTCGTCTCGGCGGTGGCCATCGTCACGCTGCTGGGCGCGGCGGCGGCGCACTGCCTGGCGCGCTACAACTTCCGCGGCAACCGGCTGGTCTATTTCATCCTGTTCAGCTCGATCGTCTTCCCGCCGCAGATCATCCTGATCTCGCTGTTCCAGGTGCTCGTGGAGTACGACCTCTACAACTCCCGGCTTGGCCTGATGATCGTCTACGTGAGCCTGCAGCTGCCGCTGACGGTGTACCTGCTCGAAGGCTTCTTCGCGCGCATTCCGCAGGACCTGTTCGATGCCGCCAAGATGGACGGGTATTCCGACTTCGAGATCTTCTGGCGCATCGTGCTGCCGGTGGGCATGCCGGCGATCGCGACCACCATCATCCTGAACTTCATCCAGCTGTGGAACGAGTTCCTCTTCGCGGTGGTGCTGCTGAGCGACCAGGGCGCGCGCACGCTCCCGATCGGCATCCGCGCCTACATGGGCGACTACTTCCAGGACATCGGAATGATCGCCACCGGCATGATGATCGCGGTCATCCCGGTCGTGGTGCTGTACGCCTTCTTCTCCGAGAAGCTCATCCAGGGCATGACGGCGGGTGCCGTCAAGTGAGCCCCAGGCTCGCCGCCTCTTCAATCCCAACGACCGGAAACCACCGTGGCAGCCGTCCATCTCGAAAACATCTTCAAGCGCTACAAGGGCACCGCGCAGCCCGCCGTCGACGACGTGTCGCTGTCCGTGCAGGACGGCGAGTTCATGGTCCTGCTCGGCCCCTCGGGCTGCGGAAAGTCGACCACGCTGCGCATGATCGCGGGGCTGGAGGCGATCAGCGACGGTTCGCTGGTCATCGACGCCCGCCAAGTCAACGAGGTGCCCGCGAAGGACCGCGACATCGCCATGGTGTTCCAGTCCTATGCGCTCTACCCGCACATGACTGTCGCCGACAACCTGTCGTTCGGCCTGCGCCGGCGCAAGATCGACGGCCGGCAGATTGCAGCGCGCGTCAAATCGGCGGCCGACATCCTGGGCCTGAACGAACTGCTGGCGCGCAAGCCCGCGGCGCTGTCGGGCGGCCAGCGGCAGCGCGTCGCGCTGGGCCGCGCGATCGTGCGCGAACCCAAGGTCTTCCTGTTCGACGAGCCGCTCTCGAACCTCGACGCCGCGCTGCGCGTGAACACCCGCAACGAACTGGTGCGGCTGCACCAGCGGCTCGGCGCGACCATGATCTACGTGACGCACGACCAGGTCGAGGCCATGACCATGGGCCAGCGGATCTGCGTCATGAACAAGGGCAAGGTCGCGCAGGTCGGCCGCCCGCTGGACGTCTACCGCGCGCCGGCCGATGCGTTCGTCGCCCGCTTCCTCGGCAACCCGCCGATGAACATCCTGCGGGCCCGCATCGCCCAGGGCCAGCCCTCGCCGGTGGCGGCGCTCGCGGGCGGCGAACTGTCGCTCGCGCGCTGGGCGCGGGCCGCGCTGCCGGCGGCCGGTGAACTGCTGGTCGGCGTGCGGCCCGAGGAACTGCAGCTGCACGAGCCGCGCGAAGACCGTGGCACGCTGTGCGGCACGGTCTCGGCCGTCGAGCCCCTCGGTGCCGAGACACTGCTCATGGTCTCGCTCGACGGCAATGCCGGCGATGTCATGGCGCGCCTGCACCGCGACGTCCAGGGCCGCATCGGCGACCGCGTCGGGCTCAGCATTCCGAGCGGCGCGCTCTACCTCTTCGATGCCGGCACGGAAAAGGCGATCCCCGCGGCCGACGTGGGCGTGGCATGACGGCACCGTTGCGCGTGGGCCTCATCGGGGCGGGCTGGGTCACCGCGCACCATCTCGCGGGCTGGCGGGCCCTCGCGGAACAGGCCACGGTCGTGGCCATCGCCGACCCGAACACCGCGAACGCCCAGGCGCGCGCGCGCGAATTCGGCATCCCCCGCGTGTTCGCGAGTGCGGAGGAAATGTTCGATGCGATGGCGCTCGATGCCGTCGACGTCGCGGCGCCACGCGAATTCCATGCGGCGATCGTGCGCGCCGCGGCCCGGCGCGGCCTGGCCGTGCTGTGCCAGAAGCCGCTGGCGCCGACGCTCGCCGAGGCCCGCGCGCTGGCCGACGAAGTGGCGCCCCGGTGCCGGCTCATGGTCCACGAGAACTGGCGCTTTCGCGCGTGCTACCGCGACCTCGCGGGATGGCTCGCGGAGGGCCGCATCGGCGAAGTGGTCCAGGCGCACATGACGCTGTGGACCTCGGGGCTGCTGCCCGACGAGACCGGCCGGCTGCCCGCGCTCGAGCGCCAGCCCTTCATCGCCGGCCTCGACCGGGCGCTCGTGATGGAGATCCTGATCCACCACATCGACACGCTGCGCTTCCTGCTGGGCGAGCTGACGCTGGTCCATGCGCGACTCGGGCGCGGGAGCCCGTCGATGCGCGGCGAAGACCGCGCCTTCCTGTCCTTCGAGACCGCCACCCGTGCCCCGGTGGCATTGATGGCGAATCTATCGGTGCACGGCCGCCTGCCGGCCCCGCCCGACCGGCTGACGCTGGTCGGGACCGAAGGGACGATCGAGCTCGAGGAAGACACGCTGCGCTGCATCGGCGCACGCCCTGCCGAGAAGCGCTACGACCTGCCCGCCTGCTATCTCGCCTCCTACGCCGCGACGATCGCGCATTTCGTCCAGAGCCTGCGCGACGCTCGCCCCTTCGAAACCGAACCCGCCGACAACCTGCGCACGCTCGCGCTGGTCGAAGCCGTGTACCAGCAGGGAGGAATCGCGAGCCACCGATGACCAGGTGCGATTGCTCAAGAAAGCCATCACCCGATAACCGGAGCAGCCACGCGATCCAGCGCCTCGACCGCATCCGCCGGCAACTCCAGCTTCCCTGCGGCCAGGTTTTCGCGCAGATGCCCGACCGATGAGGTGCCGGGAATCAGCAGGATGTTGGGCGAGCGTCGCAGCAGCCAGGCCAGCGCCACCTGCATCGGCGTGGCGTCCAGGCGTTGCGCCACGTCGGAAAGCGCTGAGGACTGCAGCGGGGTGAAGCCACCGAGCGGGAAAAAAGGAACGTACGGGATGCCGCCATGCGCCAGGTCGTCGATCAGCGCATCGTCGTTGCGGTGTACGAGGTTGTACTGGTTCTGCACGCAGGCAATGCGGCAGATGCGGCGCCCCTCTGCGACCTGGGCGGGCGTCACGTTGCTCAGGCCGATGTGGCGTACGAGGCCCCGGTGCTGCAGCTCGGCCAGTGCCGCGAGCTGCGCCTCGATCGACCCTTCGGCCGGACCGTGCACGTCGAACATGATGCGCAGGTTCACCACCTCCAGCACGTCGAGCCCGAGGTTGCGCAAGTTGTCGTGCACCGCCTGTGTCAGTTCCTCGGGCGAGAACGCCGGCAGCCAGCCGCCCGTTTCGGAGCGCCGCGCCCCGATCTTGGTGACGATGACAAGGTCCTTCCCGTAGGGGGCGAGAGCCTCGCGGATGATCTGGTTGGTGATGTGCGGGCCGTAGAAGTCGCTCGTGTCGATGTGATCGACACCGCTGGCCACCGCTTCGCGCAGCACGGCCAGCGCGGCCTCGCGATCTTTCGGCGGGCCGAACACGCCGGGGCCGGCGAGCTGCATGGCGCCGTAGCCGAGCCGACGGACCGCGCGGTCGCCGAGGGTGAAGGTGCTGAGGGTCTGCGTGGTGGACATGGTGTTTTTCCTGGGATCTGAAGAGATGAACGGGGTAGTGAAGCCCAGTCTAGGCAGCTCGCCCCTGTTTGATAAGCCGCCATAATCTGCACGGGCTGTGCAGGATTCAGAACAATGAATGTCGATCTCGGGGATCTCAACGCCTTCGTCGCCGTGGCAGGCGCCAAGGGCTTTCGCGACGGCGCGCGCCTGAGCGGCGGCAGCGCGTCGGGCTTGAGCGAGGCGGTGCGCCGGCTCGAAGCTCAACTCGGCGTACGGTTGCTCCACCGCACGACGCGCAGCGTGCGGCCGACGGAAGCAGGAGAACGCCTGCTCGAGCGGCTGAGGCCCGCGCTCACCGAAGTCGAAGCGGCGCTCGACGTGGTGAACGGCTTTCGCGACCGGCCGGCCGGCACGCTCAAGCTGAACGTGCCGATCAGCGCCGCGCGGCTCGTGCTGCCATCGATCGTGCCGCGCTTTCTTGCGGCCTACCCCGATATCTCCCTTGAAGTGATTGCGGAGGACGGCTTCGTCGATGTGCTGGCCGCCGGTTGCGATGCCGGCATTCGCTACGACGAGCGGCTCGAGCAGGACATGGTGGCCGTGCCGATCGGCCCGCGCTTGCAACGCTTTGCCGTAGCGGCAGCTCCCTCCTACCTCGATCGGCATGGCCGGCCCGAACATCCGCGCGATCTGCTGGGCCACAACTGCTTGCGCGGACGTTTTGCCAGCGGGTCGATGCCTCCGTGGGAGTTCGAGCGCGACGGCGAAATCTTGCGCATCGAAGTGACCGGCCAACTGACCGTGCGAATCGGTGCAGCGGCAGATCTCTCGGTCGATGCGGCGCTGGCCGGTGCCGGCGTGGTCTACCTGTTCGAAGACTGGCTGCGGCCGCACCTCGACAGCGGTGCGCTCGAACCCGTCCTCGAGCCCTGGTGGCCGCGTTTCTCCGGGCCCTTCCTCTACTACCCCGGCCGCCGGCTGCTGCCGGCGCCGTTACGGGCTTTTGTGGATTTCATCCAAAGGGCGTCCTAGCTGCGGCACATCCGCCGCATCAGCGCCTCGCGTCTTCGGTGCCGTTGGCGGTGCTCGACCTCGACTAGAAAAGCCCCCGCTGCGCAGTCGTCAAAGCCATGAAGCTTTCTCCGATAGGCTGAAGAATGGCGTCGGCAATCGGCTGGAGTTGCCTGGTGAGGTAGTGTTCGTAGTCGATGCGCGAATGGCGGGTTTCCAGCGGCTCCGGCCCGTTCTGCGTCATGACGTATTGGATCCAGCCGCCTTTCTGATACTGCATGGGGCGGCCGACCCGGCTGTTGTGCTCGTCGGCAATGCGAGCGGCGCGGACCTGCGGCGGCACGTTGACCAGGTAGGCGTCGAGCCGATGGCGCAGGCGCTTTCTATAGATGAGCAGGTCGTCCTTGGCACCGGCCAGCGTCGACTTCGCATAGTCGGTCACGAACTCCTTGTAGGGCTCGCCCTGAAAGATCCGTGACAGCAGACCCTGCTGAAACTGGCGCGCCAACGGAGTCCAGTCGCTGCGCGCCATCTCCAGTCCGCGGTACACCATCTCCTCCTTGCCCGAGGCATCGGCGCTGAGACCCGCGTAGCGCTTCTTGCTGCCGACCTCCGAGCCGCGGATGGTGGGCATGAAGAATTTCCTGTAGTGCGTGTCGACCTCGATTTCGAGAAAGCTCTCCAGGCCCTGCTCCTCGCTGAGCATGCGCGTCCACCAGTCGTTGATGTCGGCTGCCAGAGTTGCCGCGACGGCATGCGCCTCGTCGTTGGTATGAGTGCGCTTGAGCCAGATGAAGATGGAGTCGGTATCGCCATAGATGGCCTCGTAGCCCCGCTTCTCCACGAACTCTCGCGTGAGCTTCATCATCTCGTGCCCGCGCAGGGTCACGGCGGACACCAGCGCGGGGTTGAAGAATCGGCACTCGGCCGCACCCAGCACGCCGGCGAAGGAGTTCATGAGCAGCTTCAGCGCTTGCGACAGCGGCTCGTTCTTCGCTTTCTTGGCCTCGTCCCGGGCGCGCCAGAGCGTGGTCACGATCTCGGGCAGGCAGTGCTTGTCGCGCGAAAAGACTGTCCCCTCGGGTCCCTTGACGCTCATGGCCGGGTCGCCGGCGTTCGATCCCTCGACGAGGCCCACCGGGTCGACCAGGAAGGTCCGGATGATCGACGGGTAGAGGCTCTTGTAGTCCAGCACCACGACGGAGTCATAGAACCCCGGTTTCGAGTCCATCACGTACCCGCCGGGATAGGCCTTGCTCGGAATCTCGCCCACATTCGGCGCCACGTAGCCCAGGCGGTGCATCCGCGGCAAGTAATGGTGGCTGAACGCGGCGATGGAGCCGCCGAAGTGGTCGGCCTGAAGGCCGGTGGCCTGGGCCCGCTCCATCACGAACTGCAGCAGCTTGGCCTTGTCGAAGATCCGCAGGACCAGCTCGCAGTCCCGGATGTTGTAGAGCGCGAGCGCAGGCTTGTCTTGCTGGTAGCGCCGCTCGATCTCTGCCATCTTGTCGTACTCGTCGCCGATGGCCTTGCCTTCACCGAGCAGCGCTTGCGAGACGGTCTCGAGGCTGAACGACGGGAAGCTCCACACCGCGGCCTTGAGTGCGTCGATGCCGTCGATGACGACCCGGCCCGGTGTGGGTGCAAACAGGTAGCCCTGCTTGCCCGGATGGGTTCGCCATTCGATGGGGCGGCGCTCCCGTCCCAGAAGGAGCTGCACGCCACAGTCGTTGGCTGTTTTCTGAAGCACACGCAGGTCGAACTGGATGACGTTCCAGCCGATGAGAACGTCGGGGTCGTTCCGCTCGAACCAGTCGTTGAGCTTCTCGAGCATCACCTTGCGGGACGCGCAATAGATGAGCGAGAAGGCCATGGGCTCATCCGATCCGGATGGCGCGTCCGATAGCGGCTCTGGTGGCGGCTCGCCGAGCATGAAGACGACACGCTCCGGCGTGCCGTCCAGCGCAATCGAATAGAGCGCCTCGTTCTGGCTCGTCTCGATGTCGAGCGAGACGACCTTCAGCACGGGCCGGTATTCGGGCGCGGGCTTGAGTTTGCAGTCGACGATGGTGGCGTCCTCTGCCCGCCCTCCTTCCACCCGCACGCCGGCGGTGATGAAGCGCTCCATCAGGTAGCGGTCATGCGGGCGCACGTCGGCCTCGAGCAAGGGAATGCCCTCCGCCTGGAGGGTGCGCGCCAACCGACCGAGTTGGCGGAAGTGCTTCGCATAGACGCCGAGGACCGCTTCCTGTTGGAAAGTCTTGAGCGCAAGCTCACGCAGCTGCACGCCCGGCATGGCCGCGAGATGGGCTTCAACCGCGGCCCGGTGCCGGGTGGCGACGAATGCGACGCTGCTGCGGGAGGTCAGCACCACCTTCCTCGGCCCCGCGTCGGTTGCCAGCCAGTACTCGATCTCCGTGCCGGCAGGTGCATCCCGCCAGTGGCGCGTGAGGATGAAGCCCTTGAGTTCTGTGGACGTCACGAGCCGCCGACCGCCGTATCCCAGAACGCATTGGCGGCCCTCCCCAAAAGCTCGCTGTCGCGGTAGAGCCTGATTTCCAGCGGGACGGCCCACTCGCTGCCCGCTGCAGCGACCAGGCGCCCCTCGCTCATGTCGTCCTCTACAAGTGTCCGCGGCAGCCACGCGATGCCCCTGCCATCGAGCGCCATCGTCCGCAGAACCGAGGCGAGGTGCGCGGTGAAGACGACTTGAACCGGCAGTGATTCCAGCCTGCGCCCCAGAACGGCGCGCATGATGCGCCCCAATCCCGATTGCTCTGTGTACTGGAGCACGGGAACCGAACCGCCGCCGATCCGCAGTGGGTGGCGCGCGCCGCCTCCTTCTTTTGGCGCCGACACGGCGACCAGCACATCCTCGCCAATCCGAACCGAGCCGTACGGCTCCACGTCCAGCGCGCCTTGTGCCTTGCTGTGCGCGTGACTCAGCACGAACTGGACCTTGCTCTGCAGCATCAGTGCTTCGCAACGCTCGAGCACATCGGACATCAGCTGCACCGGGCCGAGCGTCGTGTGCGATTCGAGGCTTCGCAACCACCGCGGCAGGAAGGTGAAAGAGAGAGCGTGCGTGGACGCGATGCGCAAAGTGACCGAGCTTGCCTCGGCGATCTTCCTGGCGTCGCCGGGCACCCGCGCCACCCTGGCGTTCAATTCCTGCGCCACGCCCGCGAACCACTCACCCACCTCGGTCAGCGTTGCGGGCTGCGAACTGCGGTCGAACAGGTCAGCCCCGATCCACTCTTCCAGCGCGCGAATGCGACGGCTGAAGGCGGGCTGCGAGCTGTGCCGATCGTCTGCCGCACGCGAGAAATTCCCCGTCGCCGCGAGCGCCAGAAAGTCATCCAGCCAGATCAGATTCATTGCGGTTCGTCCAGCACATAGAAGTTGAGAAATTGAACATTGGCCGAAACAGCCGGCGTGGCCGACCATTCAGCCTCCCATCCAAAACCGCCTGGAGAGCACCGTGAAGATCGTAGAAATCCGCGAGAAGACCATCCCCATCAGCTCGCCCATCCGCAACGCCTATATCGACTTTAGCAAGATGACCCTGAGCCTGGTCGCCGTGATCACTGACGTGGTTCAGGGCGGCAAGCCGGTGGTTGGCTATGGCTTCAACTCGAACGGCCGCTATGGCCAGGGCAAGCTGATGCGCGAGCGTTTCATCCCCCGCATCCTGGAAGCCGAACCGGCCTCGCTGGTGGACGCCACCGGCGACAACCTCGATGCGCACAAGATCTGGAACACGATGTTCACCAACGAGAAGCCCGGAGGCCACGGCGAGCGCTCGGTGGCCATCGGCACCATCGATATGGCGGTGTGGGACGCGGTGGCAAAGATCGAGGGCAAGCCCCTGTTTCAACTGCTTGCCGACCGCTATGGCAACGGCACGCCGAACCGCAAGATTTTTGTCTACGCGGCCGGCGGCTACTACTACCCCGGGCAGGACCACAAGAAGCTGCAGGACGAGATGCGCAGCTACATCGACCGCGGCTACACCGTGGTCAAGAAGAAGATCGGCGGCGCCTCGCTCGACGAGGATCTGCGCCGGATCGACTCGATCATGGAAGTCCTGCAGGACGGCCAGAAGCTCTGCGTCGACGCGAACGGGCGCTTCGACCTGGAGACGGCCATCGCCTACGCCAAGGCGCTTTCGCAATACGACCTCTTCTGGTACGAAGAGCCGGGCGACCCGCTGGACTTCGAACTGCAAGCCGCCCTGCGCAACTTCTACAAGAACCCGATGGCCACGGGCGAGGACCTGTTCTCGATGCAGGACGCGCGCAACCTGATCCGCTACGGCGGCATGCGCCCGGACCGCGACTGGCTGCAGTTCGACTGTGCGCTCAGCTACGGCCTGGTCGAGTACCTGCGCACCCTGGACATGCTCAAGGAACATGGATGGTCGGCGAGCCGCTGCATCCCGCACGGCGGCCACCAGATGTCGCTGAACATCGCGGCGGGCCTGGGCCTGGGCGGCAACGAGTCCTATCCGGACCTGTTCCAGCCTTTCGGCGGCTTCCCCGATGGCGTGAAGGTCGAGAACAGCTTCGTCACCCTGCCCGACCTGCCCGGCATCGGCTTTGAAGGCAAGGCGGACCTGTATCGCGAGATGCAGGCGCTCTCGGCCTGACTCCCGTACGCACCAATCCAAGAAGGAGACAAAGAAATGAACAACACCGTTTGGCGCTGCGTCGCCGGCCTCGCCCTCGCCGGCTCCGCCACCCTGGCTTGCGCGGACTTCCCCGAAAAGCCGGTCACGCTGGTCGTCCCGTTCGCCGCGGGCGGTCCCAGCGACAAGATTGCACGCGATCTCGCCGAGGCGCTGCGCAAGCCTCTTGGGCAGACCGTCATCATCGAAAACGCAGCTGGCGCAGGCGGCACGATTGGCTCGGCGAAGGTGGCCCGCGCCACGCCGGATGGCTACACGCTGCTGGTGCACCACATCGGCATGGCGACCGCGCCGGCGCTCTACCGCAAGCTCGGCTACAAGGTGCCGGAAGACTTCGAACCTCTGGGCCTGATCAACGAAGCGCCGTCCGTTCTGATCGGCAAGCCCACCCTGGCGGCCAACAGCTTCGCGGAGCTGCGCCAGTGGATCGCGTCCAATGGCGGCAAGGTGAACCTGGCCAACGCGGGACTCGGCTCCGCATCACACCTGTGCGGGTTGATGTTCCAGAGCGCGTTGAAGACCAACATGACGCCGGTGCCTTACAAGGGCACTGCACCGGCGATGACGGACCTCATCGGCGGGCAAGTCGACTTGATGTGCGAGCAAGCCACCAACGCCGTGCCGCAGATCGAAGGCAAGAAGGTCAAGGTCTACGGCATCACCAGTTTGCAGCGGCTCCCGCTTCCGGCGCTCAAGGACACCGCGACCTTGTCCGAGTCGGGGCTGAAGGACTTCAACGTCCAGGTCTGGCATGGCCTGTATGCGCCCCGCGGCACGCCGCCCGAGGTGCTCGCCAAACTCAACGCCGCATTGCGGACGGCGCTTAAGGATGCCGAACTGATCAAGCGCGAGGAGGCGCTGGGTCTCACAGTCGTCGCCGACGACAGACTCGATCCCGCAGGCCACAAGAAATTCCTGATCGCTGAAAAGGCCCGCTGGTCGAAGGTGATCCAGGACGCGGGCGAATACGCCGACTGACGTGAAGGAGGCAGCGAGCCGACAGAGCACGCGCCCTCTACGCTCCGGCAGCAGTGGCGGACCCCTTGGGGTTGCTCATCAAGGACGATCGGCCCTGATGTCGGGTGCCGGGGTCGACGAGACCCCCTGCGCCTCGGCGGCGCGTGATTGCGCGGCCATCGCGGCCTTGAAGCCGGGTCGTGCCTGCAGACGCGCCCAGTAGGCCGCCACCGAGGGTGTGAAGCGCTCTGCCAAGCCCAGGTGCTCGGCCAGCAGCAACGCATAGCCGACGGACACGTCCGCCGCGGTGAAGCGGCCCGCGCAAAGGTGGTCGCGCCCGGCGAGCAGCGGCTCCAGCGTTCGCAGCCGCGCAAGGAACCACTTGGCGTAGTCGTCGGCCACCTGCGGCTGCTTTCGCTCCCCCAACTCGAAATGCGCGTACCGCAACACGAGCGTCTGCGGAAAGGTCAAGGTGGCCTCGCCGAAATGAAGGTAGTTGAGGTACGGCCCGAAGTCCGGCTCGTTGCAACCGACATCCAGCTGGCCGGCCGAGAATCGCGCGGCCAGGTACTGGCAGATCGCGGCCGATTCGGTCATTCGCATGGCGCCGTCGGACAGCATCGGCACCGTGCCGAGCGGGTTGAGTTCCAGGTACGACCGGGACAGCACGCGCGGTGGAAACGGCAACATCTGGAGCTCGTAGGAAAGCCCGATTTCTTCGAGCATCCAGAGAGGCCGGAACGAGCGTGCGCTGACGCAGTGGTGAAGGGTGATCATGTTCTGGCGGCTTGGCTCGCCGCGTGAGGAGTCGGGTGTTCAGCGCAATGCTAGCGGGTTGCTGCAACGCCGAGCTCCACCGCACACTCTGGTGCCGCGTCCGACAAGCGCGTAGCATGCGACCGGTTTTGCGATCTCGCGTTCTCCACGCTTCTTCCATCGTTTTCATGGAGTGAGTCATGGCCCAAGAAAAAATCGGTTCGAACCTGGATGATGCTTCGGTACTACGCCGCAAGCTTCTTGGCGGCGTGGGAGCCGCGGTAGGCGCCTCCATCGTCTTTCCGCGATGGACGCACGCGCAAGCGGCCTCCGGCAAACCGGTTGCGCCGCCGAGCACCATCACCCAGCCGCCGCGCGACTTCGGTCCAGGCGGGGCTCCGACCACCTACTTCACCGATCCCGACGTGCTCACCGTCGATCCGGCTTTCGACGGCCTGCGCCAGCCCAACGCGCCGATCCAGCGGTTGTGGACCGGCGCGCTGTGGTCCGAAGGGCCGGCGTGGAATTCGGTCGGCCGCTTCCTGGTGTGGAGCGACATCCCGAACAATCGACAGATGCGCTGGAGCGAGGACGACGGCCACGTCAGCGTGTTCCGCTCGCCTTCCAACAACAGCAACGGCAACTCCTTCGACTACCAGGGAAGGCAGCTGTCCTGCGAGCATCTGACGCGGCGCGTGGTGCGCTACGAGCTCGACGGATCGGTGACCATCCTCGCCTCCAGCTTCAACGGCAAGCAACTCAACTCGCCCAACGACATCGTCCCGCATCCCGATGGCAGCTACTGGTTCACCGATCCGCCCTACGGCGCCCAGCTCTACGAAGGCGCGGTCGATGCCCCGGGCGGGCCCGCGAACAAGTCGGGGCGGCTGAATCCGAGGCTCGGGCAGCCGCCCGAGATCGGCTCGTTCAAGCGCGAACTGCCGACCGCGGTCTACCGCCTGGACAAGAGCGGAACGCTCACGCAGGTCGCCGGCGAAGACCTGGTGCCCGACCCGAACGGCCTGTGCTTCTCGCCCGATTTCAAGAAGCTCTATGTCGTCAGCACCGGCCAGGGGCCGGGCGACACCATCGCCGGCGGCAAGGGCGACATGTATGTGTTCGATGTGGGCGCGGACAACAAGCTCAGCAACGGCAAGCTCTTCAGCAGCTTCATGGTCGACGGCGTGAAATGCGGGCCCGACGGCGTGCGCGCCGACGTCGACGGCAACCTGTGGTGCTCCAGCAATGCGGGCCGCAGCGTCGGCTACAGCGGCGTCACGGTATGGACGCCGCAAGGCCGGCTCATCGGACGCATCCGGCTGCCGGAGGTCTGTGGCAACATCTGCTTCGGCGGCCCCAAGCGCAACCGCCTGTTCATGGCGGCCAGCCAGTCTCTGTATGCCGTCTACACGGCGACCCAGGGCGCGGCGCCCGGCTAGAAGAACGGCTACTTCAAAGTGGCGCCGCCGCGCGCGAGGTACTGACTCGACAGGCGGGCGAATTGGCCGCCATCGGTGGTGATCGACGTCTGAAACTGTCCCCCGGTACTGAAGACGATCGCGAACGTGTGCGTGTCGCCATACTCCTGCGCGTTGCGCAGCATGTAGTCGACATGGTTGTCGCGGTAGTGCAGATCGGTGCCGCCAGGCGTGGTGGACGGCACGCCCATCGGGGTCTGCCACCACAAAATCGGCAGTCCATTGCCGAGCGCCGCGCGATAGGCCGAGATCTGGCTTTGGGACTCATGGAAGTTCGGGCTGGTCTGGTTGCTTTCATCCCAATAGAACGGACCTGTTCGCCCTGTGCATTCCGCCGGAGGCGACGGGACTTCCCTGCAGCCCGCGTCGCGGTCGGTGGTCTGGGCAACGATGAAGTCCGCCTGATGCGCCCCGACCGCCCGCATCTGCGCGGCGATTTCGGCAGGCGTACCGCTCCAGAACGCGGGCGGGAACCCCAGCAGCGCCTTGGGCGCGATCTGCCTGCCCATCTGCACCAGGCATTGGCCGAGACCTGCGGCGGTGTTCGGCAACGCCGAACATTCGGGCTGGCTGCTCACGATCGCCGCTATTTGCGCCGCATCGCGATTCGGCGCCTGCGCCGCAACGAAGCCCCAGAAGTCCGGCTCCAGGTTGACCAGGACGGGCGTTCCGAGGGCTGCCATGCGCTGGTACATCAGCCGCACCTGCGCCCAGTAGCCCGTCATGAAGGCCGTGTCGTTGACGGCACTCATGTTGCCCTCGCCGGTCGTCGCCATCTGGTAGAGCGTGAACATCGGAACCGCGCCGTAAGCCTGGATGGCCTGCGCGGTGTAGGTGATGTACGCCCCGTCGGGGCTGTTCCAGGTGGGCCAGGCGCCCGCGCCAACGCCCACGAGGTAGGTATCCACGATGTCGGGGTGAATGTCCTGGCTTTTCATCTGATCGAGAGGATTGCCTGCGCCGAGTCCGAGCAGCACGCGAGCGGGCTTGCCGAGCCGGGTGACCAATGCGGTGGTCGACGGGATGGGCGAAGGGTCGCCACCCGTGGTGCCGCCACCTGCAGTGCCTCCACCTGTTGCAGTGCCTCCGCTGGCGGTGCCTCCACTCTGGCCACTGCCGCCTTGGCCGCTGCTGTTGCCCGCAAAGCCGATCAGGCCGGCCGAGCCGCCTTGACTACCACCGCCGCCGCCACCGCAGCCGAACAGGAGCACCGAAAACATCAGTGCAGAAACGCACCGTCGAGAAAAAATGATCATGCAAAGAGCGCTTTTCTGATTGGAAGAAATCGGCCACGTAGCCGCGGCACAAAGCGCACGATCCATGCCCACGTTCCGGCCAGGGCTGGAAACGCCAGTTTCGTTCCAAAAAGTGACACGCAGCGTCGCTTCGGACCCGGCGTTCGACAGTTGTGGCTCGCCTTTCAAGCCAAGACCGACAAAATTGGAACACCGGGGCGGCCGCGGCAGCTGGTATTTGCGGCTGCGCGCAAGAAGGGTCGGAGATCGCCGGAACCGAACTCCGCAATCGCCTATAGCTTGAAGATCCGATCCATCCCCACCCACTTTTCCCCTTCAGGCGTCCAGGGCGTAGGCGCCTGAAACCTCCACATCAGCTCTTCCCACGCCCGGATCTTCGGATCGTTCCGCGTCGCAGCCGCCATCGCTTCGGCGTCGTAGCTTGCATCATCCGTTTCCATCAGCATGACCATGCGCGTGCCGAGCCGGTAGATCTCCATTCCGGTCACGCCGTGCGCACGCAGATGCGCGCGCACCTCTGGCCAGATGTCGCGGTGATAGGCCTCGTACTCGGCGATCAGCGCCGGGTCGTCTTTGAGGTCAAGGGCAAGGCAGTGGCGCATGGGTCGTTCGATCCGGGTCGTCGATGAAAGAAAAAGCCGGATGCGATCAGGTCAGCGCCCGGTCCAGATGCGTGTACCCGCCATCCACGAACACCCACTGCCCCGTCGTGTGCGACGCCTGCTCCGACAGCAGGAACACCACGGTGTTCGCAATTTCCTGCGGCGTGGTCATGCGCCGGCCGAGGGGTATCTTGTCGGTGATCGTGGCGAGCTTGCGGTCGGGTTCGTCGAAGGCCGATATCCAGCGCTGGTACAGCGGCGTCATCACCTCGGCGGGAATCACGGCATTGACGCGCACGCCGTCCTCCAGCAGCGATGCGGCCCACTCGCGCGTCAGCGACAGCTGCCCGCCCTTGGCCGCCGTATAGCCGCTGGTGTTGCCCTGCCCCGTCATCGCGGTCTTCGACGAGATGTTGACGATGGCGCCTTTGCTGGCCTTCAGGTGCGGCAGGCTGAAATGCGCCATCACGTAGCAGTGCACGAGGTTGCGCTCCAGCGAAGCGACAAAAGCCTCGCGGCCCGCTTCGAGACCTACGCTGTCGTTCACGCCCGCGTTGTTGACCAGCCCGTCGATGCGGCCGAATTCGGCCGCGGTGGTTTCGACGGCCTTGGCGCAAGCCGCTTCTTCCATCAACTCGAACTGGATGAACCGCGCGCGTGGTTGCAGTGCGCGCAGCTCTTCTTCGAACGGCGCCTCGAGCGGGTTCTTGCCGCAGATCACCGGCACCGCCCCTTCGCGCGCGAGCGTGAGCGAAATGGCCGCGCCGATACCGCTGCCGCCGCCGGTGACGATCACCACCTTGTCTTTCAGATGCAGGTCCATGGATGTGCGATGCCTTTCTTTTCTTCCTTCTTCCATTCATCCGCGAAAACGGTAGCGCTCGAGCGACTCTGGCTTCATGGTGATCGAGAATCCCGCGCCTGTCGGCGGCATGTACGCGGCGTTGCGAATCACGCAAGGCTCGACGAAGTGCTCATGCAGGTGGTCCACGTACTCGACCACCCTACCCTCGCGCGTTCCGGCAATGCACAGGTAGTCGATCATCGAAAGATGCTGCACGTACTCGCACAGCCCCACGCCACCCGCATGCGGGCACACGGGCAGCTTGTACTTCGCGGCCATCAGCATCACCGCGAGAATCTCGTTCACGCCGCCGAGCCGGCACGCATCGATCTGCACCACGTCGATGGCCCCGCGCATGATGAACTGCTTGAACATGATGCGGTTCTGGCACATCTCGCCCGTGGCCACCCTCACCACCGGCGCGATGCCTTCGCGGATCTTGCGATGGCCTTCCACGTCATCGGGACTCGTCGGCTCCTCGATGAACCAGGGCTTGGCGAACGCGAGCTGCCGCACCCAGTCGATGGCCTGGTCGACCTCCCACACCTGGTTGGCATCGATCATCAGGTGCCGGTCGGGCCCGAGCACTTCGCGCGCCACTCTCAGGCGGCGGATGTCGTCCTGCAGGTCGCGCCCCACTTTCAGCTTGACGTGGTTGAAGCCCGCGTCGACCGCCTCCTGCGCCAGATGCCGCAGCTTCTCGTCGGAGTAGCCGAGCCATCCGGCCGACGTGGTGTAGCACGGGTAGCCCTCGGCCTGTAGCGTGGTCACGCGCTCGGCCTTGCCGGCCGCCGCATCACGCAGCAACGCCAGCGCCTCATCGCGCGTGATGCAGTCGGTGATGTAGCGAAAGTCGATGCAGCGCACCAGTTCCTCGGGGCTCATGTCCGCCACCAGCTGCCACACCGGCTTGCCTTCGGACTTGGCCCACAGGTCCCACATCGCATTGACCACCGCGCCGGTCGCGAGGTGAATCGCGCCCTTGTCGGGGCCGATCCAGCGCAACTGGCTGTCGGAGGTGATGTGCCGCCAGAAGCGGCCCATGTCCTCGGCCACCCACTGCAGGTCGAGCCCGACGACCAGGTGACGCATCGCCTCGATGGCCGCGCAGCAGATCTCGTTGCCGCGGCCGATGGTGAAGGTCAGGCCGTGGCCTTCGAGCCCGGGCTGGTCCGTCTCCAACACGACATACGCCGCGGAGTAATCCGGGTCGGGGTTCATCGCGTCGGAGCCGTCGAGCTGCTGCGAAGTCGGAAAGCGCACGTCCAGTACGCGCATGGATCGGACGATGGTCATGAACGGAGCCTTCGCGGAAAAGGATCAGTCGTACAGAACGGCGGCGATCTTCGGATCGGCGATGTTGGTCTTGTCGTACCAGAAGAACCCGGTATCGACCACCTTGGGCAGCTTCTCGCCCTTGATCGCTTTCACCGCCATTTCCACGGTCTTGTAGCCCATGCCCACCGGGTTCTGCGTGATGGCGCCGGCCATGCTGCCGTCCATGATCGCGTTCTTCTGCTGCTTGCCGGAGTCGTAGCCGATGATCACGACCTTGCCGTTGCGCTTCATCTCCTTCACGCCATTGACCACGCCAATGGCGGAGCCCTCGTTGGCGCCGAAGATGCCCTTGATGTTCGGCGAGGCCTGCAATATGGACTTGGTGATCTCGGTCGACTTCAGCTGGTCGCCGCCGCCGTACTGAACGCTCACGATCTTGATGTTCGGGTAGGTCGACTTGATGCGGTTGACGAAGCCGTCGCGCCGGTCCACGCCGGTGCGGCTGGTCTGGTCGTGCACCACCAGCGCGACCTCGCCCGACTTGCCGATCAGCTCGGCCATCTTGTCGGCGGCCATGGCGGCGGCGGCCTTGTTGTCGGTCGTGGTGGTGGTCACGGGAATGTCGCTGTCCACGCCCGAGTCGAACGCCACCACGGGGATCTTCGCGGCCTGCGCCTTCTTCAGCAGCGGAATGGCGGCCTGGCTGTCGAGCGCGGCAAAGCCGACGGCCTGCGGCTTCTTCGCGAGCGCGGCGGAGAGCATGTCGATCTGCTTGTCGACCATCGCTTCGGTCTCCGGGCCTTCGAAAGTGACCTTCACCTTCAGGTCCTTCGCGGCCTGCTCGGCGCCCGACTTCACGGCTTGCCAGAACTGGTGCTGGAAGCCCTTGGACACGAGCGGAATGTAGATCTCCTGCGCCTGTTGCGCCTGCGCCAGCCCTGACAGGCCGATGAGGGCCGCGCCCAAGGTGTACGTGACTGCTCTTCTTTGAATCATGCAAAGTCTCCTGTGGTTGTAGAAATGGAGTGGGTCACTGCGTGCTGCCGCTGCGGCGGCGCAGGATGTCGGCGTACACGGCCAGGATGATGATCACGCCCGTGACCACCGTCTGCCATTCCTGCGCGACCGAGAGAATGCGCAGGCCGTTGGTCAGCACGCTCATGATGAAGGCGCCGATGATCGTGCCGACGATGGTGCCGGTGCCGCCGCTGAGCGAGGTGCCGCCGATGACCACCGCCGCAATCGCATCGAGCTCGTAGCCTTGCCCGAGCGCGGGCTGCGCGGAGTTCAGGCGCGAGGCGATCAGGAGGCCCGCAATGCCGCAGATGCCGCCGCTCACCGTGTAGACCACGACCTTCCAGAAATCGGTGTTCACGCCCGAGAGGCGCACCGCCTCTTCGTTGCTGCCGAGCGCGAAGGTGTAGCGCCCCAGGATGGTCTTGTTGAGCACGATGCTCGCGGCCACCGCCACCAGGAACAGGATCAGCACCGCGTTCGGAATCGGCAGCGCCGGAATGAAGTAGCCGATCAGCGAGTCCTGCGAGATCGCCGAAAAGTCCGGCGTGTCGTTGAAGTAGATCGGCTTGGTGCCCGAGATCACGAGCGACAGGCCCTTGAGCAGCATCATCATGCCCAGCGTCGCGATGAAGGGCGGGATCTTGAGCTTGGCGATCAGCACGCCCGAGACGAACCCGGCCAGCGCGCCGAAGAAGATGGCGGCTGCAATGCCGAGTGCAAGCGGCATGCCCATGTAGGTGAGCACCACGCCGGCCATGACGGCGCAGAAGGTCATCAGCGTGCCCACCGACAGATCGATGCCCGCGGTGATGATGACGAAGGTGCAGGCAATGGCCAGCACGCCGTTCACCGCGGTCGACTGCAGGATGCTCACGAGGTTGTCGGTCTGCAGGAACTGCGGCGACGCGAAGCTGAAGAACACCATCAGCACGATGAGGCTGGCAAAGGCCAAGAGCTTCTGCCGCGTGGCGGGGCGAAAGAGCCGCGCCTTCAGTGAGAAGCCGGGTACAGCAGTGCCGGCGGCGGTGGTGGCGGTGGGGGTCGTCAAAGTGTTGTCTCCAGTCGTCATGCGGTGGCGGCAGCTTCACGCCGGGTGGCGAGCTGCATGATCTTTTCCTGCGAGGCTTCGCGCCCCGCCAGTTCGCCGGTGATGCGGCCTTCGCACATCACCAGCACGCGGTGGCTCACGCGCAATATCTCGGGCAGCTCCGACGAGATGATCACGATGGCCTTGCCCTGCTCGGCCAGTGCATTCAGCAGGCGGTAGATTTCGGCCTTGGCGCCCACGTCGATGCCGCGCGTGGGTTCGTCGAAGAAGAGCACGCTGCAGTCGCGCAGCAGCCACTTGGCAATCACGATCTTCTGCTGGTTGCCGCCCGAGAGCAGCCGCACCTGCTGGCGCACCGAAGGCGTCTTGATGTTGAGCTGTTTCACGTAGCGCTCGCCCGCCGCCCCGATGGCGGCCTGGTCGATGAAGACGCCCATCGAGACGAACTGCTTCATGCTCGGCAGCGCGATGTTGGTTTCCACGTCCATGCCCGTGGCCAGGCCGAAGTGCTTGCGGTCTTCGGAGAGATAGCCGATGCCGTGCGCCACCGCATCCTCGGGCGACCGGATCGACACTTTCTTGCCGCGCACGAAGACCTCGCCCGCGTCGATCGGGTCGGCGCCGAACACCGCCCGTGCGAGCTCGGTGCGGCCCGCGCCCATGAGCCCCGCGAAGCCCAGGATCTCGCCCTTGCGCAGCACGAAGCTCGCATTGCGCACCATCGCGCCGCGCGTGATGCCGCGCGCCTCGAGCACGATCTCGTTGCCCGACGTGTCGGGAAAATCGTTCTCCACCTCGATGAGCTGGCGCCCCACCATCATGGCGATGAGCGAGTCCATCGGCGTCTCGGCCATCGAGACGGTGGCGATGTACTGGCCGTCCCGCATCACCGTCACGCGGTCGGCAATGCGCTTGAGCTCGTCCATCTTGTGCGAGATGTAGACGATGGCCACGCCCTGCGACCTGAGCTGGCCGATGATGCGGAACAGGTCGGCCACCTCTTCGTTGTTGAGCGCGGCGGTGGGCTCGTCCATGATGAGCACGCGCGAGTCGAACGAGAGCGCCTTCGCGATCTCGACCATCTGCTGCTTCGCCACGGTAAGTTCGCCGACCGGGGTGTGCGGGTCGATCCGCAGGTTCATGCGCTCGAAGATGCGCTCCGTTTCGGCGCGCATGGCGTCTTCGTCGATGAAGACGCCGAAGCGTCCGCGCGGCTCGCGGCCGATGAAGATGTTCTGCGCGGCGCTCAGGTGGTTCATCAGGTTCAGCTCCTGATGAATGATCCCGATGCCCAGCGCCTGCGCGGCGCGCGGGCTTGCAATATCGACAGACTGGCCATCGAACGTCACTTCGCCGGAGTCCTTGCTGTAGACGCCGGCCAGCACCTTCATGAGCGTGGACTTGCCGGCGCCGTTTTCGCCCATCAGCGCGTGCACCTCGCCGGGCAGCAGATCGAACTGCGCCTTGTCGAGCGCGCGCACGCCGGCGAAGGACTTGCAGAGGTCGCGGATGGTGACGATGGGTTGCATGCGTATTCAGTCCGTCGAGATGGCGTAGAAGCGCTGCGCGGTGCCGCGCCAGATGTGCGACTGCTCGCCGGCCGACAAGCCGCCGATGCAGGCCTCGCTGACCTCGATCCAGCCCGCGTAGTCGCCCGCCAGCGTGAGCACCGGCCAGTCGCTGCCCCACATGAGGCGGTCGGCTCCGAAGCTTTCGAGCAGGTGCTCCCACACCGGGCGCACGGCGCGCACCGCCGCATCGGCATCGCCGTGGGTCGATGGCGGCGCTTCGCCCCAGAGGCCGGAGAATTTGCAGCACACCTGAGGCAGCGCGGCGAGCCCGGCCATGTCCTTGCGCCAGGCCGCGAAGGCCTCGCCGCCGTACGCGCCCACCGGCGGCTTGGCGGCGTGGTCGATCACCACCGGCAGCTGCGGCCAGTCCTTCAAAAAGCGCATCAGCGAAGGCAAATGCCGCGGCTTCACCAGCGCATCGAAGCGCAAGCCCAGGCGAACGAGCGCCTGGATGGCGTCGGGGCGCGGCACGCGCGCGATCCAGTCGTCGTCGGGCAGGTCTTGGAGCATCGGCCGCACGCCCTTGAACTTCGGATGCCGCGCCATGCGCTCGAGCGAAGCCATGGCATCGGGGCTGCCCAGGTCGACCCAGCCGACCACACCGCCGACCACGTCGTGCGCGGCGGCCAGCTCGAGCATGAAGTCCGTTTCGGCTTCCGAGTCGGCCGCCTGCACCAGCACGGTCTGCTCCACGCCATGCGCGTGCAGGAGCGGCGCGAGATCCGCGGGAAGAAAGTCGCGCACCAGCGGCGCCAGGGCGGGCACGTCGGCGCGCAGCCACGTGTAGTCGCCGCGGGCGGGCCGCCAGAAATGCTGATGCGAGTCGATGCGTGTCGTCATGCGTTTCAAATCGTCGCCGCCCGGGTTTCGGTCCATGGCGGGGGCCTATTCATTCAGATCGTGGCACCAGCGTCAACCATCACGAACCCGATCGGTGTCAGAACGAATGGCTGATGCCGAAGTACGTTCCCGATTGCCGGCCGCCCGCGGGCGGATTGTTGTTGGTGGCTTCCACCGAGAAATTGGCCGTCGCGCTGTTGTAGACCTTGCCCACCGATGCATAGAGCAGCGTGCGTTTCGACAACGCATAGTTGGCGCCCAGCATGTACAGGTTGGCGCTGCCGGCGTTTCGGTTCTGCGCGACGCGGAACACCGAGCCGATCAGCGTCAGCCAGGGCGTGAGCTTGTAGTTGGCGCCGACCCAGTAGTGGTTGGCCTTGCTCGGCGCGGTGAGCGGTGCATCGGGCGCCGACAGCCGCTGGTAGCCGACGAACATCTTGAGATCGTCGAACAAGCTCGCGGTGCCGCCGAGCGTGAGCTCCTTCGAGGTATTGAACAGATCCGAATACCTGCCGTTCTTGTCGCGCGCCACGTCGTAGATGGCCCGCACTTCGAACGAGGGCGCGATGTACGACAGCGAGACGCCGTCCTTGCGCAGCTTCGTGAAGCCATCGGCCTGCTCGCCCAGGCCTGTCTGCACGGTGGCGCTGAAGCCGCCCCAGGTCGGTGTCGTGTACTCGACGCCGTTGTCGTTGCCCTGCCAGTTGCGCCCGCGCACCAGCGTGGCGGTGCCGATGAACTGCTGGCCCGTGGGGTCGAGATACCAGACATCGTTGGCGATCGACAGGTTCTTGCCCAGCACCAGCTTGCCCCAGTAGTCCTGCAGGCCGACATAGGAACGCCGGTTGAGCAGCAGGTCGGCGCCGTTGGGCTTGGCCGCGGGCAGGTCGAAGCCGCCCTCGAGCACGAACAGGGCGACCATGCCACCGCCCAGGTCCTCGGTGCCTTTCACGCCCAGCATGCTGGTGCCCCATTGATTGCCGGCATGGCGCCACAGGCGTCCCCCGCCCTGGCCCGAATCGTTGGCGATGTTGTTCTGGTAGTCGGCCCCGGCAACGGCGCGGCCGTAGAGGGTCACGCTGCTCTGGGCCTGGACACTCGCTGCGCCGAAGCCGAGGCAACCGCAAGCAGCGCCCGCCATGGCGAGGGATCGGAAATTCATCGTCTTGTCTCCTGTTGTTCTATGACTCTGGACCATCTGGCCTTACCAATTTGGCTTGGCCACTTTGCCAGAATGTTAAATTGGCCTGACCAGAGCAAACCCTTTGAGGGTTTTCCTCCCCCGTAAGTGGAAGGTTTTAAGAGAAATCAGCCGCAGAGGCTGTCAAACTGGCATGACCAATTCACCGCCCGCCCCTGCACCGATTTCCATGCTTCCTCCCCCTAAGCCCACCGACACCCGCCGGCTCTACCAACAGATCGCGGACCAGATCCGGGCTTTCATCCGGGACGGCAACCTGCCCGCCGGGGCGCGCTTGCCCCCTGAGCGGGAGCTGGCCTTGCAGCTGGGTGTCTCGCGACCTTCATTGCGCGAGGCGCTGATCGCCCTCGAGATCGACGGGCGCATCGAGATCAGGATGGGTTCGGGCGTCTATGTCTGCGCCTCGCAGGACGCGCCGGAGCACGCAACCCCCGCGGTCGGCGAAAGTCCATCGGAGATGATCCAGGCGCGCGCCATGCTCGAAGGCTCGGTGGTCACGCTGGCCTCGGCCCGCGTCACGCCGCAGCATCTGGAGCGCGTGAAGGCATCGCTGGAAAGCATGCGCCGCGACGGCCTCAACGGCCGCACGCAGATCGACAACGACCGGCGTTTTCACATCGCCATTGCCGAGATGACGGGCAACTCGGTTCTCGTGCGGCTGGTCGGCGAACTGTTCGACGGGCGGCACAGTCCGATCTCGTCGCGCATGAGCGAGCGCGCCGAGAGTCCGCATGCATGGAAGGCCGCGTTCGCCGAGCACGAGGCGATCTACCGGGCGCTGGAGGCGCGGGATCCGCAGGCCGCCGTGGCCGCCATGCTGCATCACCTGAGCGCGTCGCATGCACGGTGGACGGAGGAACCTGCGTCGCCTGCGGCCGACTGATCGGGCCAGTGCCTTGCGGATCTCGGCCACGCGTTCGGCCGTGAACACGGCGCTGGCCGGCAGGTCTGAAGGCCGATGCTATTCTTCAGGCCCATCAAACTTCAGGCGGTCCGGATGCGCTTCAAGCCCGTAGCAGTCGTGCTCCTTTGTGCAAGCGCAGTGTCTGCCGCCGATGGGCCCACCGCGACGACGACAACGCTCTACAAGTCCACCGGCCCCGATGGAAGAACGATCTATAGCGACACGCCACAACCACAGGCGCGCGACTCCAAGACATTGACGTTCAAGAACCTGCCGGCCAGTTCCTTGTCGAGTGAAACCCTTGCGTACATCGAACAGCTGCGCAAGTCTTCGAACGCCGGAGCATCCGCTCCACCGCCTCGTGACACGGTGCTTTTCTCCGCCAAGTGGTGCGGCTATTGCAGACAGGCGAAAGCCTATCTGGCCGCCAAGAGCATCGGCTACCGCGAGGTGGACATCGATACCGCGGAAGGCAAGTCGGCCTACGCGCAACTCGGAGGCAATAGCGGCGTGCCACAGCTTTTCGTGAATGGCCGAGGCATTACAGGCTTCAGCGCTGCCGCCTATGACGTGTTCTTGCAGGCCCGCAAATAGCACGCGACAAGCCGCGCGTCGTTTCATGCGCCCGCTCAGCCCCGGCTGACAGCGTGCGTCCTGAAATCAGGACCTGATCCGGGTTTCTTTTTTACTCCTCTTCGCGCACCCGGTACTGCCCCGTCAGCGTCTGCTGAACCCCCGGCGGCACGGCTTCGTAGTGCGACAGCGCGGTGGTGTAGCGGCCCTGGCCGCTGGTCATTGCATTGAGCCGCGACTGGTAGTTGGCCAGTTCGGCCATGGGCACCTGCCCGCCGACGGCCACGGTGCCACCGCCCAGGGCCGAGGTACCGGTGACCAGGCCGCGCCGCGCCGACAGGTCGCTCGTGACATCGCCGACCGAATGCTCGGGCACGGCGATCTCGATCCGGACAATCGGCTCGAGCACGACCGGCCGGGCTTCGCGCACCGCGGCCATGAAGGCCTTGCGGCCGGCCGTCGCGAAGGCGACGTCCTTGCTGTCGACGCTGTGGTGCTTGCCGTCGTGCACCACGACGCGCACATCGACCACGGGGTAGCCGGCGATCGCCCCGCTCGCCAGCACCTCGCGCACGCCCTTCTCCACCGCGGGGATGAACTGGCCCGGAATCGCGCCGCCCCTGACCTCGTCGGCGAATTGAAAGCCGGCACCGCGCGCCAGCGGCTCGATGCGCAGGAAGACCTCGCCGAACTGGCCGGCGCCGCCGGTCTGCTTCTTGTGGCGGTGGTGGCCCTCGGCCGTTGCGGTCACGGTCTCTCGGTACGCAATGCGCGGCGGCCGCGTCAGGACCTCGAAGCGGTACACCTCGCGCAAGCGTTCGAGCACGATGCGCAGGTGTAGCTCGCCGAGCCCGTAGAGGACCGTCTCGTTGGTTGCGGCCACATGCTCTATGCGCAGGCACGGATCCTCGGCCACGAGCTTGCCGAGGATTTCCCAGGCGCGTTGCTCGTCGCCATGGCGCTTGGGCTCCACGGCCAGGCCGTGCACCGGCACGGGAAACGCGAGCGGTGCGAGATGCACGTGGCTGTCTTCGGCCGCGTCGTGCAGCACGGCATCGAAATGGATCTCCTCGACCTTGGCCACCGCCACGATGTCTCCCGGCACCGCATGCGACACCTCCACATGGTCCTTGCCCTGGAGCATGAACAGGTGCCCCACCTTGAACGGCTTGCGCCCGTCGCCGATGTAGAGCTGGCTGTCGCGCGTGATCGTGCCCTGGTGCACGCGGAAGATGCCCATCTTGCCGACATACGGATCGACCGTGACCTTGAACACGTGCCCCAGCACGTGCAGCGACGGGTCGGGCCTGGCTTGCATGGGCTTGGCCTCGGCGCCCTCGCCGACGATGAAGTCCGGCGGGTTGGCCTCGGTCGGGTCGGGCAGCAGCTTGACGATCACGTCCAGCAGCTCGGCCACGCCGGCGCCGCTGCGCGAAGAGACGAAGCACACCGGGATCAGGTGGCCTTCGCGCAGCGCCTGCTCGAGCGGCGCGTGCAGCTCGGCCGGGTCCACGTCGCCCTCCTCGAGGTAGCGCTCGACGAAGGCCGCATCGACTTCGACCACCTGCTCCACCAGCGCGCGATGCGCCGCTTCGACGGGGCCGAAGTCGGACCGTCCGAAGCGGTTGAAGAAGCAGTCCACCACCTGTCTGCCGACGCCGTCGGGCAGGTTCAGCGGCAGGCATTCGCGGCCGAAGGTCGCCTGGATGTCGGCCAGCAGGCCCGCCAGCGAGACGCCCTGCGAGTCGATCTTGTTGACGATGATCATGCGGGCGAGGCGGCGCGAGGCCGCGTACTCCATCATGCGCACCGTCATCGGCTCGATGCCGGTGGCGGCATTGATGACCACCGCCGCCGTCTCGACCGCCTCCAGCGCCGGCAGGCTCTGGCCCAGGAAGTCGGGGCCGCCGGGCGTGTCGATGAAGTGGATGCGCGTGCCGGCATGCGTGAGGTGCATCACCGATGCGTTGAGCGAGTGCAGCATGCGGCGCTCCAGCGGGTCGTGGTCGCTGACGGTGCTGCCTCGCTCGATGCTGCCGCACGCGGCGATGGCGCCCGCCTTGTACAGCAAGGCCTCGGCGAGGGAACTCTTGCCGGCGGCCGCGGCGCCGACGAGCGCCAGCGTTCGCACTGCTTCCACTTCGGCCGTAGGGCCGCTCGATCGGCTTGGCATGGCATGCACTCCTTGGCGTCCGGAGGACCGGCCGACGCCTCCGAGGGCTCGGGTGTTGCGCGTGGACGCGGGGCCAGCGTACGGGATTGATCGTGCCGACGCAACTCCGCCGCCGCAGGCCCGGGCTCGCTGCGCCTTCGGCGACAAATTCATCGCGCGCGTTACAGACTCATACGTTGTCCTACAACTATGGCATTACTGCCGATACTTTGAGGCGATTTTCTTTGCATTCTTTGATTGACGTAGCCCGAAGACTGCCCGAATAATCCGCCCGCTGCGTCGTACGACAACTGATGTTGTACGACATCTGACGACGCGGCCCGATTGCCCCGGACATTCAATCAACAAAGGGAAACGCCATGAAACGCAGACAGTTTGCAATTTCGGTCCTGTCTCCCGTCGCGCTGGCCGCCTGTGGCGGCGGCGGAAACGACGGGCCGAACTTTCCTCCGATCCCCGCGCCGCCGCCGCCCCCTCCCGCTCCCCCTCCCGCCCCGACTCCGCAGGCCACCGCTTCCGCAGCGCTCAAGCGCGCGGCAAGCTACATGGACGAAGTGGTCTCCTACAAGGGCGGCTATGTGTGGTCGTACTCGCCCGACCTCATGCAGACATTCGGAGAAATGGAGGCCAAGCGCACCATGCTGTGGCTGCAGCCGCCGGGCACCTCGTCCATCGGCCATATCTACCTGGACGCCTATCACGCAACCGGTGACGAACGCTTCTACCAGGCGGCCGACCGCACCGCCAAGGCCGTCGCGGCGGCCCAGCACAGCTCCGGTGGATGGAACTACATCTACGACTTCGCCGGCGAAGCGTCGCTGCAGCACTGGTACGAGACGGTGGGCATGAACGGCTGGCGCCTCGAGGAGTTCCAGCACTACTACGGCAACGCGACCTTCGACGACGCCACCACCGCCGTGGCCTCGCAGCTGATGCTGCGCATGTACCTCGAAAAGAAGGACCCGGTCTACCAGGCCGCGACCGACAAGGCCATCCAGTTCATCACCGATGCGCAGTTCGGCGCTCAGTTCGGCATCGCCGACGGAGGTTGGCCGCAGCGCTTTCCGCACAACCCGAACGCCATCACTTCGATGCCTCTGCCCAATCCGCAGCAGTTGCCGGCAGGCGCGCGCGCGGGCATGGAAGACAGCGACTACACGCTGCACGTGACCTTCAACGACGACGTCATGGGCGAGAACATCAAGTTCCTGACCATGTGCGTGATGGCGCTGGGCCGCACCGACCTGGTGGCCAACATCACGCGGGCGATGGATTGCATGCAGCGCATGCAGTGGACCTCTGGGGCGCTGCCGCTGCAGTCGGGCTGGAGCCTTCAGCACCTGTCGCGCGAAACGAACGGCCGCCCGGCGGGCGCTCCGGCCGGTGCGCGCTCTTACGAGCCGCGTTCGCTCGCCACGCACACCACGCAGACCAACATCCAGCAGCTGTTCGGCTACTTCACGCTGACCGGCGACAAGAAGTACCTGTCGCAGCTGCAAAAGGCGATCGACTGGCTGAAGTCGCCCTCGATCCAGTTGCCCGCCGATGTCGCGACCCTCAATCCGCTGCTCGCCGGCCGCAACGTGGCCACGTTCATCGAGCTCGATACGAACGAGCCGCTCTACATCCACCGCTACGGCTCCAACATCCACAACGGCGCGTACTTCTTCGACAAGGACATCACCAACACGATCAGCCACTATTCGTCGGGCCGCTCGGTGAATGCCGCCGCGCTGCAAAAGCGCCTGGACGAACTCAATGCGATGACGCAGCCGCAGATCGATGCCATGGTCGCCAAGTCGCCGCTGCGGGCCACCACCGCGCGGGCTTTGCCGAAGTACTTTGCCGCCGTGCGCGAGGTGGATTTCCCGGACCTGTTCGAAGGCGCGGTGCTGAAGACGCCGGTGGTGCCCGAATCGGAAGTGCAGACGATCGTGGCCGCGCTGGTGGACGGCAACTACTGGACCGCGCCCGTGCCCGAGATCGTGAACCCGTACCGCGGCAACGGGCCGACGACGCCGTACACCGGCACGGCCTACCGCAGCCGCCACGTGGGCGACATCTACGACACCTCGCCCTATCCGGCCGATGCGCCGCCGGAGATCGAGCCGTATGTGAAGCGCGAAAAACCGCAGTTCATCATCACGTCGAACTTCATCGCCCGCATGGGACGGTTGATCTCGTTCATTTCGCCGGTGGCCTGAGCGCGCCCCGGCGATGCGCGCGGCGGCGGAAAATTTGACGCTAGGGCCGATGCAGTTTGAGTTCCTGCGTGAACGTTCCATCTCCGTTGGGTACGGATGTCATTTCACCCGTGAAACCGCCGTATCTGCCGGTAGCGCCGATCACCGCCAGGACAGACGGTCCCTTCTCGGCCTCCTGGCCGGCCACGACCACAGCTCCGTCGTCCATCGTCAGGGTCCATTGGCACTGGCCATAGGCTCCCGCGCGGGTGGCGATGCAATAGCCGCTGTTGGTGCCGATGTCCTTGCGGTCCTTGTCCATCAAGGGCTGATCGAACACGAACATGTCGCCCTGGGATGGCCCCGAGGCCCCCAGATCGACGCCGCCCTTGTTGCCCCGGGTGCCATCGGCCATCGTGGTCATCTGCAGTTCTTGCCGATGCGGTGGCGCCGCCGGCATGCTCGACGCCGCTGCCGCAGAGAAGAAGCTGCCCCCGCCTTCCCCTCCCCCTCCTCCGCATCCCTGCAATGCCCCTATGGCAAGCAGTGCGCCGATTCCCGTGATCGCTTGTTTTTTCATGACTCAACTCCCTTCAGAAAATGTCAGGCAGCGGCCGCATCGCACGCTGCGTGCCGACACCCAGCACTTCCGCACTGCCCAGCGTGTGCATGCGCAGCACATCGAACGCACTCAAGACCGAGGCGCTCTGCCGGCTGGCGCGGATCTGATAGAGCGCGGCGCGCATGTTCTCGAACCGCGGCGGCGGGCGCTATCTGGGAACTGCCATTGCCGGTGGCTGCAAGCGGAAATTTTCATGACGTCCTCCATGGGTGACGCCATTGCACCTGAAGAGACGCTGTGTGTTCCCTTGGCATCCGTGACATAAGTCGATGTCTCGAGCAAAGCCGACGAAAACTTCTTAACAGCCGTTGCCGATCCGCGCTGAGCAGATTCCTTTTTAAGTTTGCAGACCCGTAAGCTCTGGGCTTCCGATCCGGCAAATCACGTGCTGGCGAGTGCCCCGCCGCTCACGAGCTGCCACAGCGCCTCGGCCACGGGGGCCATGCTTGCAGCCTGGCGGTACAACCGGATGTCCACCGGTACCCGCCAGGCGCCTTTGCCCGCATCCGTCAGCGCGCCGCTGCGCAGGTCGTCGGCGACCAGGCTCATGGGCAGCCACGCGAGCCCGCGTCCTTCGAGCGCCATGGTTCTGAGCAGCGCGGCGTGGTGGGCCGTGAAAACCACCGACAGCGACGACGTGAAGTCCTTGCCGAACTCGCTGTCCTGGATCGCCCGCATGATCCGCCCCAGGCCCGAGGCGTCGCTGTACGCCAGCACCGAAGGCGCTTGCGCGGTGCCAAGCGCATGCAGCGGCACGCCCTGGGCATCGGGTGCCGACACCGGAACCAGCACGTCTTCGCTCAGCCGCAGAACCGGGTACTGCCCTTCGTCGAGCCGCCCTGGTGCGCCGGCATGGCCGTGGCACAGCACGAACTGCACGCGGCGCTGCAGCATCAGGTCTTCGCAGGCTTGCGAACTGTCTGAAATCGTCTGGATCGGCCCGAGGCTCAGCCGGCTTTCCACGCTGCCCAGCCAGCGCGGAAAGAAGGTCAGCGACAGCACATGCGTGGCGGCAAATCTCAGGCTTGCCGCGGCCACGTCGTGTGCCGCGCGCGCCTTGATGCGGGCGGCTTCCAGGCCGGCCAGCAGCTCCTTCAGCAGCGGCTCAAAGCGCTTGCCCGCCGCGGTCAGTGCCGCGGGATGCGCACTGCGGTCGAACAGGTCCACACCCACCCACTCTTCCAGCGCGCGAATGTGCCGGCTGAACGCCGGCTGGGCGATGGAGCGCACCTGCGCCGCGCGCGAGAAATTGCCGGTCTCGGCCAGGGCAATGAAGTCTTCCAGCCATTCGAGGTCGAGGGGGCGGTTGCCGGGGCCCATGTGCTGCGCAATCGGTTGAATAGTTGTATGCGATTCGAGTATTGGACGGCGCATGCCCCGCTGGCCAAAGATGCACCCATTCCTGCACCTTGAACCACAACGGAGACACAGCATGCCTTCCATCGCGAATTATCGCGGGATCATTCCCGCCATTTCCTGTCCTTTCACGGCCGACCACCGCATCGACGAGCCGGCGCTGCGCAAGCTGGCCTCGTGGCTTGCGGGGCATGAGGGCGTCGTCGCGATCATGACCAACGGCCACACCGGCGAGGTGTTCTCGCTCACCCCCGCCGAACGCGCCGAGGTGACCCGCATCGTCGCCGACGAGCTGCGCGGCCGCACGCCGGTGATTTCGTCCATCGTGTGCGAAGGCCTGGCCGAAGCCGCCGAGCATGCACGCGCAGCGCAGGCCGCCGGCGCCGTGGCGCTCGACGTGATGCCGCCCCACCACTGGCTGCGCTTCGGCTTCACGCCGGGCCATGCGCTGCAGTACTTCGAGGCCATTCACCGCGCCGCCCCGGAACTGGACCTGGTCTGCCACGTGTATCCGGCCTGGACACGCGCCTCCTACTCGTCGCAACTGCTGGCCGAGTTGGCCCGCCTGCCCTACCTGCAGGCCTTCAAGGTCGGCCAGCGCGACATGAACAAGTACGCCCGCGACATCCAGGCGATTCGCGAGGCCGATGCCTCCAAGGCCATCCTCACCTGCCATGACGAGTACCTGCTGGCCTCGATGGTGCAAGGCGTGGACGGCGCGCTGGTCGGCTTCGCCACCTTCATTCCGCAACTGATCATCGACCTGTGGAACGCGGTGAAGGCCGGCGACCTGAAGAAGGCCATGGCGGTGCAGGCGCTCATCACGCCGCTGAAAGACGCCGTGTACGGCGGCGGCGAGCCGACCGGCGAAGCGCATGCGCGCATGAAGGGCGGCATGTACCTGGCCGGCGTGCTCGGCAACGCCACCGTGCGCCCGCCGACCGAGGCGCCCAATGCGCGCGAAATGGATGCGCTGCGCGCCGCCGTCGAGCAGGCCGGCTTGTCCAAGCGCTGAACGCACGCCCCCCGGGGCCGGCACCGCCGCGCCCTTCCCCAGAAAACCAGAAGGAGACAAGAGACATGCAACGCAACCATTTCCTGCGCGCGACCTTCGCGGCCCTCGCGCTTGCCGCGGCATCCTCCGGCTTCGCGCAGACCCCAGCATGGCCCACCCGCCCGGTGCGCATGGTGATTCCGTTTCCGCCCGGCGGCACGCTCGACACCGTCGGCCGCCTGCTCGCGCAGAAGCTCGGCGACCAGATGGGACAGCCCTTCATCGTCGAGAACCGCCCCGGCGGCAATGGCGTGATCGGCGCCGACGTGGTGTCGAAGGCGCCGGCCGACGGCTACACGCTGCTGTTCAATGCCTCGACCTTCACCACGGCGCCGATGACGATGAAATCCGTGCCCTACGAGGTCGTGCGCGACTTCACGCCGGTGGCGCTGGTCGCCAAGGCACCGCTGTCGGTGGCCATCAACAAGAACCTGCCGATCACCGACGTCAAGTCGCTCATCTCGTACGCCAAGGCCCATCCGGGCAAGATGACGTTTGCCGTCGGCTCGATCGGGTCGGCCGGCCACCTGTCGACCGAGCTGCTCAAGCGCGCGGGCGGGCTCGACTACCTCATCGTGCCGTACAAGGGCACGGCGCCGGCCTTCCAGGACCTGATCGGCGGCCAGATCGACGGCTTCATCGACCCGATCCTCGGTTCGCTGCAGTACCACAAGAGCGGCATGCTGCGCGTGGTGGCCGTCACTTCGGCGGCCCGCGCCACCAGCCTGCCGAACGTGCCCACGGTGGGCGAAAGTATTCCGGGCTACGAGTTCTACAGCTGGTACGGCCTGTGGGGTCCGGCCAAGCTGCCGCCGGCGATCACACAGCGGCTCAATGCCGAAGTGAACAAGGCGCTCGGCACCGACATGCGCGAGACGCTCAACGCGCAGGGGCTGCTGCTCACGCCGGGCAGTGTCGACGACTTCGCCAAGTTCCAGCAGGCCGACATGGAGCGCTCGAAGAAGATCATCACCGAGGGCAACATCCGTGTCGAATAAGGCTGCGCCGCATGCGGTGGTCACGGGCAGCAGCAGCGGCATCGGCCGCGCCATTGCGTCGCATCTGCTGGACCAGGGCTGGCGCGTGAGCGGACTTGACTTGGCAGCCCCCACACTGACACATGCCGCCTTCGCCCATGCGACGGTGGACCTGTCGAAAGCCGAAGACATCGCGCGCGCCACCACGGCCTTGCAGGATGTCGATGCGCTGGTGCATGCGGCCGGCGTGCTGCGCGTCGGCCCGCTGGGCCAGCTCGACCATGCCGGCGGCGAGCTGATGTGGCGCCTGCATGTCGACGCCGCCACGCGGCTGGCCGACGCTCTCGTGCCCGCGATGGCCGCTCGCGGAAGCGGCCGCGTGGTGTTCGTCGGCAGCCGTGTCGCGCAAGGCATGCCCGGCCGCGGCCAGTACGCCGCCACCAAGGCGGCGCTGATCGCGCTCGCGCGCAGCTGGGCGGCGGAGGTCGCGGCGCAGGGTGTGACCGTCAACGTGGTGTCACCCGGCGCAACGCAGACCTCGATGCTGCAAGACCCCGCACGCGCCGGCAGCGCGCCGCGCCTGCCGCCGATCGGCCGGCTGATCCAGCCCGAGGAAATCGCCGCGCTGGTCGCCTTTCTTCTCTCGGCTCCGGCCGCGGCCATCACCGGCCAGGACATCGCCATCTGCGGCGGTGCGTCGCTGCACCGCTGAATTTCTCCTCCCTCTCCCATCACGCAACAGACATGAAAATCGTCAACATCCTCGAGTCCACGCGGCCCATCAAGTCGGACATCCGCAACGCCTACATCGACTTCTCGAAGATGACCCTGAGCCTCGTGGCGGTGGTCACCGACGTGATCCGCGACGGCAAGCCGGTGGTGGGCTACGGCTTCAATTCCAACGGCCGCTACGGCCAGGGCGGCCTGATCCGCGAGCGCTTCCTGCCGCGCCTGCTCGAAGCCGAGCCGGCATCGCTCGTCGACGAGACCGGCGACAACCTCGATCCGCACAAGATCTGGGCCCGCATGATGATCAACGAGAAGCCCGGCGGCCACGGCGAGCGCTCGTGTGGCCGTGGGCACCATCGACATGGCCGTGTGGGATGCCGTCGCCAAGATTGCCGGCAAGCCGCTGTACCAGCTGCTGGCCGAGCGCTATGGCAGCGGCACGCCCGACCCGCGCGTGTTCGTCTACGCCGCGGGCGGCTACTACTATCCCGGCAAGGGCGTCGAAGGCCTGCAGCGCGAGATGACCAGCTATCTGGAACGCGGCTACTCGGTGGTCAAGATGAAGATCGGCGGCGCCACGCTGGCCGAAGACTGCGAACGCATCGAGTCGGTGCTCAAGATTCTTGGCCCCGGCCAGCAGCTGGCCGTGGATGCCAACGGCCGCTTCGACCTGAAGACCGCCGTCGACTACGGCCGCGCGCTCTCGCAGTACCCGCTCTTCTGGTACGAGGAAGCCGGCGACCCGCTCGACTACGAACTGCAAGCCAGGCTCGGCGAGGTGTACGCCGGCCCCATGGCCACGGGCGAGAACCTGTTCTCGATGCAGGATGCGCGCAACCTGATCCGCCACGGCGGCATGCGGCCCGACCGCGACTGGCTGCAGTTCGATTGCGCGCTGAGCTACGGCCTGGTCGAGTACCTGCGCACGCTCGACATGCTGAAGGCCAACGGCTGGTCGCCCTCGCGCTGCATTCCGCATGGCGGCCACCAGATGTCATTGGCCATTGCAGCAGGCCTGGGCCTCGGCGGGAACGAGAGCTACCCCGACCTGTTCCAGCCGTATGGTGGCTTTCCCGATGGCGTGAAGGTGCAGAACGGGTACGTCACCTTGCCGCCCCTGCCGGGCATCGGCTTCGAAGGCAAGGCCGATCTCATCGCCGAGATGCGCGCGCTCGCAAGCTGAACTGCTAATACCAATGCACCCATGCCGAACGTCATGGAGTCGAAAGTGGTGCGAATTTTCCGACACCTCTTGTAGCGTGTTCCGCACGGTGACTGGGGTGCCACCCTGAGCACAAGCCGAAGTTGTTGGGCTAGTATTTCTTTACAGTGCCAGCAACACCCAGACCCATCGAATACCTGCTCGAACTCGAGCACGCCAGCTTCCCGGTCCACATCCGGGACCGGGAGGTGATCCAGGCCATTGCGGTTCTGAAGGCGATCGGCTGCATCGAGGCGGAAATCTCTCCGCCTCTCGATCTCTGCAGCTCGTTCGAAGACTACGAGTCCGCGGTGGTCAGGCAGATCACGCCGGCGGGGCGAACTGAACTCGCAGCGGAGTACGGTTAGCGTACCGTCGAGCACCGCTTCACAGCGCCTGCGCCAGTCCAAGCACGGCCGTGGCCTGGCTCGACAGCGTGCCGCCGTTGCCGTGCGCCAGCGCCGTGACAGCGCCGGCCACCTGCCGCTCGCCGCCTTCTCCGCGAAGCTGCCGCACCGCCTCGATCAACGCGAAGATTCCATACATGCCCGGATGAACGCAAGAGAGCCCGCCGCCGTTGGTGTTGACCGGCAGCCGGCCACCGGGCGCGATGGCGCCGTCGCGCACGAAGGCCCCCCCCTCGCCCTTGGCGCAGAAGCCCAGGTCTTCAAGAAACAGCAGCACGTTGATCGTGAACGCGTCGTAGAGCTGCACCACGTCGATGTCGCGCGGCGCGAGGCCCGCCATGCCGAACGCCGCCCGGCCGCTGTCGCGGGCTGCCGTCATCGTCAGGTCATGCATCGACGAAATCTGCCGGTTCCACACGGCCGTGCCGGTGCCCAGCACATGCACCGGTTCGCGCGGCAAGTCCCGCGCGTGGTCGGCACGCACCAGCACGAAGGCGCCCGCGCCGTCGGTCACGAGGCAACTGTCGCGCACGCTCAGCGGGTCGCAGACCATGCGCGCACCAAGCACGTCGTCGATCGACAGCGGGCCGCGCATGAATGCCTCGGGGTTGAGCCGCGCCCAGGCGCGCGCGGCCACCGCCACCTCGGCCAGGTCGCGCCGCGTGGTGCCGAACTCATGCATGTGGCGCGATGCGGCCAGCGCGTAGGCCGAGAGCGGCTGCATCGGTTCATACGGCGTTTCGTAGGGCTGCGGGTCGAGGAAGCGCCGGCTGGCCACCACTTCCTTGCGCCCGAAGGTGGCCGTGCGCTGCGCGCTTCCGTAGCAGACGAGCACCGCATTGCACTGGCCGCTGGCCAGGGCCTGCATGGCCGGCAGCAGGTGCGCGATGAAGCTGGAGCCGCCGAGCATCGTGCTGTCGATGTAGCTCGGGCGGAGGCCGAGGTACTCGATGACCGGCATGGCCCACATCGTTGCGCTTGCGCTGGCGGTGCAGAGTCCGTCGATGTCCTTCATGGCCAGTCCGGCGTCGGCGACGGCGCGGCGCGCGGCTTCGGCCAGCAGTTCCATGTCGGTGTGGCCGGGGGCCTCGCCGCAGCCGTAGGTGGCCACGCCCGCGATGGCGGCGCTGCCGCGCAGTTGCTTCAGCGTGGTCATGCGGCGTCTCCCGTGGCGGCGCCGAAAACCACCATGCCGCTGCCGCCCGGCGGCACCACCACGCGCGCCCGCACCCGCAGGCCGATGCGCACGTCGGCCAACGGCATGCCTTCGACCCGGCTCATCAGGCGCACGCCTTCGTCGAGCTCGACGATGCACACGTTGTAGTCGCCGCCGGCCTCGGGCTTGCGGCGCACCGTGGTGACGGCATACACGGCGCCGGTGCCGGCGGGCGCCACCATCGCGGGTTCCCCCGCGCCGCAATGCGGGCACAGCGCCCGCGGAAAGTACACCGCGCGCTGGCAGGCGCCGCAGCGCTGGATGAGAAAGCGGCCCGCGTCCAGCTCGGCCTGGTGGCGCGCCAGCACGCCGGTGGCGGTAGCTTGTGATGTCGTCGATGAATTCGTCATTGAGTCATTGAAATCGCCGGAGTCCGGCACGGGTTGCGTCGAGCATGCCGGCTATGCCCCGTCCGCGCCATTCGCGATTGCCGAAGGGCCCCCTCGGCGTGGCCGAACCGACCAGACGGTCTGCGCAAATGATTCTTTCTGCCAACGGCTTTCAGGCTTTGTGCCATGGGCGCGCGAGGCGCCCATTTTTAGACTGCAACGCGCCCGTTCCAAATTCACCCAGGAAAAATTCGATGGAGACAACCGGCGCATCGCGCCCGCCGCTGGCCGGCATTCGCGTACTCGACCTGACCCGCTTGCTGCCTGGGCCGGTCTGCACGCTGCACCTGGCCGACCTTGGCGCCGAGGTGCTCAAGATCGAGGACACGGGCCTTGGCGACTACGCCGCGCCGGCCCTGCGCGCCATGGTCCAGCGCAACAAGAAAGGCATGCGGCTCGACCTGAAGCAAGCCGACGGCGTGGCGCTGCTGCACCGCCTGGCCGAAACCGCCGACGTGCTGGTCGAAGGCTTCAGGCCGGGCGTGATGGACCGGCTGGGCGTGGGCTATGCCGCCCTTTCCGCGGTGAACCCGCGCCTGGTCTATTGCAGCATTACCGGCTTTGGGCAGACCGGGCCTTACCGCGACGAGCCGGGGCACGACCTGAACTACTGCGCGCTCAGCGGCGTCAGCGACCAGATCGGCCGCGACGACGCGGGCCCCGCCCTCTCCAACCTGCCCATCGCCGATTTGCTCGGCGGCTCGATGAACGCAGTGATGGGCATTCTTGCCGCCTTGTTCGATGCGGCGCGCACCGGCACCGGCCGCCATGTGGACATCTCCATGGCCGACGGCGTGCTGGCGCATGCGCTGGTGCCGCTGGTCACGCTGGCCACGCAGGGCGCCACGCGCCGCGCGGGCCTCGACAAGCTCAGCGGCGCGCTGCCCTGCTATGCCATGTACCGCACGCAGGACGGGCGGCACCTTTCGGTCGGCGCGCTCGAATACAAGTTTTGGGAGCGCTTCTGCGACGTGCTCGGCCGGCCCGACCTGAAGCCGATGCACATGCCGCCCGACCGCGCCACCGCCGAGCGGGTTCGCGCCGACGTGGCGGCTCTTATCGAGGCACGGCCGCTCGCGTACTGGGCCGACGTGTTCCATGGCCGGCAGTGCTGCGTCACGCCCGTGCTGCGGCTCGAAGAGGCGCTGGTGCACGAGAACTTCATCGCGCGCGGCATGGTGCATCCGCCGGCCGCCGAAGGCGGCGCGCCGCAGCTGGCCTGCCCCGTGAGGATGACCGGCTTCGAGTTTTCGATCGAGCGGCCGGCGCCCTCGCCGGGCCAGGACACCGACGAGGTGCTCACCGCGCTGGGGCACGACGAAGCCACGCGCGCCGACCTGCGCCGGCGCGGCGTGGTGGGCTGAGCAGCACGACGCCGCCCGGTGCAGCTGCTCCTAGAATCCCGCCATGCGTGCGCCGAACGGGGCGCTGCCGCATCCGGAACGTTCATGGCCCCCAGGCAGACACCGACACACAGCACGCGTCACACCATCGGCATCCAGCACGTCGATCAGATCCTGATCGGCGCGCGTGCGCGGGGCGCCGATGTGGATGCGCTGCTGCAGCGTGCGGGCATCTCGGCGGCGCTGCTCGATGCGCCGCTTTCGCGGGTCACACAGGACCAGTTCGCGGCCCTCATCTTTGCGCTTCGCCACCGGTTGCGCGATGAGCTGTGGGGCCTGTGCAGCCAGCCGGTACCGACCGGGAGCTTTGCGCAGGCCACGCGCCTCCTGATCCGCTGCCGCACGCTCGGAGAGGCCCTGACGCTGGGACTGCGCCACTACCGTTTGCTGCTCAGCGATTTCGTGCCGCGCCTGCATGTGCAGCAAGGCGAGGCCACGTTCGCGCTGGTGCCGCGCGTGCCGCTCACGGCTTCGGTGGCGTACGCCCAGCGGGCGTTCTCTTTTCTTGCCTATGGACTGGTGTCGTGGCTCGTCGCGCGGCGCGTACCGCTGCTGCAGGTGGACTACCCGCACCAGGACGAGCGCGCCAGCGATGCGCCCGCGTTGTTCCAGGCACCGGTGCGTTTTGGCACGGGCTGCACCGGCTGGTGCTTCGAGGCGCGCTGGCTCGAACTGCCGGTGGTGCAGAACGAGCAAAGCCTCGAAGAATTTTTGCGTCAGGCACCGGCGAGCCTGCTGGTGAAGTACCGCGACCAGACCAGCATGACCGAGCGCATCCGCCGAATCTTGCGTCGTCAGTTGGCCGATGAACTGCCTTCTCTCGAAGCGGTCGGCAAACAGCTGGCCGTCACGCCGCAGACATTGCGCCGCCGCCTGGCCGAAGAAGGCCAAGGCTACCGTGCCATCAAGGACGACCTGCGGCGCGATGCCGCCATCGAGTACCTGGCGCGGCCCGAGCTGAACCTGGTCGAAATCGCGCAGCGGCTCGGCTTCTCCGAAGCCAGCACTTTTCACCGCGCCTTCAAGCACTGGACCGGCGTGGCCCCGGGCGAATACCGAACCACGCGGCTGCGCGAGCACTGAGCCCGCCGCAGCGGCAGGCTGATCGATCGTGCCAATCCGAATCATCGGTTCGGCCATGGGCCGCACGGCACCGTCTCCCTAAACTTTCGTCATCGGTCCTGCGAAATTCGCAAGGTTCGACATGACACCGGCCACCGCCGGCGATCGCCCACAGGCAGCGACACAGCGGCCGAAAAAGACAGGAGACAGAGATGACGTATCGCGCTCTTTCCCGCCGCCAGGCCCTTGGCGCACTTGCCGCATCGGCCGCGTGCCTTGCCGCCGCGCCGGCGGTCCTGGCCCAGCCGCCCGCCTATCCGCACAAGCCCGTGACGCTGATCCTGCCCTTTCCCGCGGGGGGTGCCAGCGATGCGCAGATGCGTGCCATTGCATTGGCGCTGGGCAAGGAAATCGGCCAGACGGTTGTGGTGGTCAACCAGGCGGGCCTGGCCGGCACGCTGGCGCCGGCGGCCATGGCGCGCAACGCGGCACCCGACGGCTACACCATCTCCGTCGCTCCGGCCACGCTGTTTCGCCTGCTGCATCTGCAGAAGGTGAGCTACGACCCGGTGACCGACTTCACCTACATCATCAATCTCACGGGCTTCACCAACGGCTTTGTCGTGCGCGACGACGCACCTTGGAAGACGCTGCAAGACCTGCTCGACGACGCCAAGCGCCGTCCGGGACAGATCAGCTACAGCTCGACCGGCGTGGGCAGCGGCGGCCACATTGCAATGGAACGCCTGTCGCGCGCCACGGGCCTGAAGTTCAACTTCATTCCGTTCAAGGGCATGGCCGAGGAAACCAGCGCGCTGCTCGGCGGGCATATCGACGTCATCTCCGACCCCGGTTGGGGCGCGCTGGTCGAGAGCGGCAAGGCCCGCGTGCTCGCCACCCTGGGCGACAAGCGCCTGAAGCGCTGGCCGCAGGTGCCCACGCTGAAGGAAATGGGCCACGACATCACCGTCAATTCGCCGGTCGGCATCGTCGGTCCCAAGGGCATGGACCCGGCGCTGGTGAAGACGCTGCACGACGCATTCCACCGCGCGATGAAAGACCCGGCGTACCAGCGTGCGCTGGAGCTCTACGACCAGCCCGACCTCTACATGTCGAGCGCGGCGTACCAGCAATACGCCGCCGAGCAGACGGCGCGCGAAAAGATCTTCATCGAACAGCTCGGCATCAAGCTGCAGTAGGCCGCGTCGCCTTTTCTTCTTCCATTCCGTGACCCAGGAAAGACCATGAAACGCAAAGTCATCGTTGCCGGCGTCGGCATGATTCCCTTCAGCAAACCCGGCAAGAGCGACCCTTACCTCGTGATGGGCGAGCGTGCCGCGCGCCTTGCGCTCGACGATGCACGCGTGCCCTATGCCGAAGTGCAGCAGGCCTGCGTGAGCTATGTGTATGGCGACTCGACCGCCGGCCAGGCCGCCATCTACCGTGTCGGCCTCACCGGCGTGCCGGTGTTCAACCTCAACAACAACTGCTCCAGCGGATCGAGCGCGCTCTTCCTCGCGCGGCAGGCCGTCGAGAGCGGCATGGTCGAATGCGCGCTGGCGCTGGGCTTCGAGCAGATGGTGCCGGGCGCGCTGAAGGGCGCGTACGACGACCGCCCCTCGCCGATGGCGCGCTTCGCCGAAGAAATGACCGCCCTGCAGGGCTTCGACCCCGCCGCACCGCGCGCTGCGCAATTCTTCGGCGGCGCCGGGCGCGACTACATGAAGGAATACGGCATCCGCGCCGACACCTTCGGCCGCATCTCGGTCAAGGCGCGCCAGCATGCGGCGCGCAACCCGATGGCCGTGTTCCGCGACACCGTCACGCTCGACGAGGTGATGGCCGCGCCGACGGTGTTCGAGCCGATGACGCGGCTGCAGTGCTGCCCGCCCACCTGCGGCGCCGCCGCGGCCGTGGTGTGCTCGGAAGACTTCGCGCGGCGCCACGGCATCGACACCACGGTTTCGATTGCCGCGCAAGCCATGACGACCGACAGGCCCAGCACCTTCGACGCCCACGACATGCGCAAGGTGGTCGGCTACGACATGACGGTGGCCGCCGCCCGGCAGGTGTACGAGGCGGCCGGCATCGGCCCCGAAGACATCGACGTGGTGGAGCTGCACGACTGCTTCACCGCCAATGAGCTCATCACCTACGAAGGGCTCGGCCTCACGCCCGAAGGCACGGCGGAAAAATTCATTCTCGAAGGCGACAACACTTATGGCGGCCGCGTGGTCACCAATCCGTCCGGCGGGCTGCTTTCCAAGGGCCATCCCCTCGGTGCGACCGGGTTGGCCCAATGTGCCGAACTCACCTGGCAGCTGCGCGGCCAGGCCGAACAGCGGCAGGTGGAGGGCGCGCGCCTCGCGCTGCAGCACAACCTTGGGCTGGGCGGCGCCTGCGTGGTCACGCTCTACCAGCGCGCTTGAGGGGCAGCGGGATGATCGACCGCCGCTTCATCGGCCACGCCCTCCCCGCCTTCGATGTGCGCGTGGAGGCCGGCCGGCTGCGCTTCTTCGCCAAGGCCACGGGCCAGACCGATCCGCTGTACGTGGATGAAGAAGCGGCTCGCGCAGCCGGCCTGCCCGGGTTGCTCGTGCCGCCCACATTCCTGTTCTGCCTGGAGATGGATGCGCCCGACCCCGCCGCCATCCGCAACCTGCTGGGCATGGACTACCGCAGGCTGCTGCACGGCGAGCAGCAGTTCACGTATCACGCCCCGGCGCACGCCGGCGACACGCTGCGCTTCGAGCAACGCATCGAGGACATCTACGACAAGAAAGGCGGCGCGCTGGAGTTCGTGGTGCGCCGCACGCAGGTACGCAACCAGCGCGATGCGCGCGTAGCCGAACTGCGCGCCGTGACCGTGCTGCGCAATGCCTGAACGGTTCTGAACGCACCACCATGACCTCGACAACTTCGCACATTCTCCGCTTCGCCGACCTGCAGGTCGGCGATACGCTGCCCGCGCTCGAACTCGAACCCGTTTCGCGCCTGATGCTCGCGCTGTACTGCGGCGCATCGGGCGACCACAACCCGATTCACGTCGACATCGACTTCGCACGCAGCGCCGGGCAGGCCGACGTGTTCGCCCACGGCATGCTGTCGATGGCCTGGCTCGGCCGGCTGCTGACGAACTGGGCGCCGCCCTCGGCGCTGCGCAGCTACGGCGTGCGCTTTGCGGCCATCACGCACGTGGGCGACCGGGTGCGTTGCGAAGGCCGCGTGGCCGAGAAATTCGAAGTGGGCGGCGAGCGCCGCATGCGGCTCGAGCTCTCCACCATCGATCAGAACGGCCAGGTCAAGCTCACGGGCGATGCCGTGGTGGCCCTGCCTTGATCTCTTCATCTTCCCCAACGCATTCCAATCCATGAACAAGCTGAACAAGTTGCACGACAAGGTGGCCCTGGTGTCGGGCTCGGGGCGCGGCATCGGCCGCAGCATCGCACTCAAGCTTGCGAGCGAAGGCGCGCGCGTGGTGGTCAACGACCTCGACGAGGCACCGGCCGCCGAAACCGTGGCGGCCATCCGCGAGGCCGGCGGCCAGGCCGTGGCCTGCATCGGAAGCGTGACGCAGCCCGACTTCGGCGCGCGCTTCGTCGGCACCGCGATCGAAACCTATGGCGGGCTGGACATCATCGTCAACAACGCCGGCTACACCTGGGACAACGTGATCCAGAAGATGAGCGACGAGCAATGGGAAGACATCCTCGCCGTGCACCTGACCGCGCCCTTTCGCATCCTGCGGGCCGCGGCCGGCTTCATCCGCGAAGCGTCCAAGCGCGAGGCCGAGGCCGGCACGCCGGTGCTGCGCAAGGTGGTGAACATCTCCTCGACCTCGGGCGTCTACGGCAACGCGGGCCAAGCCAACTACGCGGCGGCCAAGTCGGGCATCAATGGGCTGACCAAGGCGCTTGCAAAGGAATGGGGCCGCTACAAGGTCAACGTGAACAGCGTGGCCTTCGGCCTCATCAGGACGCGGTTGACCGAGGCGGACGCCAACGCCGATGCCAGCATCGACATCGACGGCCGCCAGATCAAGGTCGGCGTGAACCCGCAGATACTCAAGAACGCCGAATCGCTGATACCGCTGGGCCGTGGCGGCACGGCCGAAGAAGCGGCGGGCGCCGTCTACCTGTTCTGCATTCCCGAGTCGGACTACGTCAGCGGACAGGTGCTGGTCTGCGGCGGCGGCCGTCCCTGAGCCGGAGCCGCGAGCAATGCCCTTGCCCACCGCTGCACGCCCCTGGATGGACGCCGAGCTGTCCATGCTGGCCGACACCGCACGCCGCTTCTTCGAAACGGAGTGCGTGCCGCGCCAGGAAGAATGGGCGCGCCAGCACCACCCCGATCGCGCCATCTGGCGCCGCGCGGGCGAGCTCGGCCTGCTGTGCCCGGGCATTCCGGAAGCCTACGGCGGCGGTGGCGGCGGCGTGCTGCATGAGGCGGTGATCTGCGAAGAGCAAGGCCGCGCGCTGGTCAACAGCTTCAGCCTCAACGTGCACAGCGGCATCCTCGCGCATTACCTGCTGGGCTACGGCTCTGAAGAGCAAAAGCTGCGCTGGCTGCCGAAGATGGCCAGCGGGGACATGGTCGGCGCCATTGCCATGACCGAACCCGGGGCGGGCACCGACCTTCAGCGCATCAAGACCTCGGCGCGGCTGGACGGCAACCACTACGTTCTGGACGGTGCCAAGACCTTCATCACCAACGGCCTGCATGCCGACCTGGTGTGCGTCGCGGTGAAGACCGACCCTGCACAGGGCGCCAAGGGCATTTCGCTGCTGATGGTGGAAACCGTCGACCTGCCGGGCTTCCGGCGCGGCAAGCTGCTCGAGAAGGTGGGACAGCGCGGCCAGGACACGGTCGAACTGTTCTTCGACGAGGTGCGCGTGCCGGCTTGGAACCTGCTCGGCGACACCGAAGGCCGCGGCTTCGTGCAGCTCATGCAGCAGCTGCCGCGCGAGCGGTTGCTCATTGCAGTGGGCGCCGCCGCCACGATGCAGCGCGCGGTGGACGACACCGTGGCCTACGCCGCGCAACGCCAGATCTTCGGCGACACCCTGATGAGCCTGCAGAACACGCGCTTCCGCCTCGCTGAATGCCAGACGCAGGCGACCATTGCACGTAGCTTCGTCGACGACTGCATGGCCCGCCTGCTGCGCGGCGAGCTGGACGCCGCCACCGCTGCCATGGCCAAGTGGTGGAGCACCGACGCACTGTGCCGCGTGGCCGACGAGTGCGTGCAGATCCACGGGGGCTACGGCTACATGAGCGAATACCCGATTGCGCGCATCTGGGCCGACGCACGCGTCGGCCGCATCTACGGCGGTTCGACCGAGGTGATGAAGGAAATCATCGCTCGCGCGATCGAACCCTGACCTCGATCCCATCCAGCAAGAACCGGTTCCGCCGCCCATGACCGACCGCTCCGCCCTCGCCGAGACCCCGCCATCGCACTGGCCGCGCGGGCTGCCCGCACGCATTCACGTGCCGCGCATCACGCTGTGGCAGCAGCTCGAATCGGCGGCGCTGCGCTTTCCCGACAAGCCCGCTATCTTCTTCTGCGAGAACGCCGTCACCTATGCCGCGTTGCACGGCCAGGCCGTGCGGCTGGCCGGCCACCTGCAGCAGCACGGCGTGAACCGCGGCGACCGCGTGCTGCTGCTGAGCCAGAACTGCCCGCAGTTCGTGGTCGCGTTTCATGCCATCGTGCGCGCGGGCGGCGTGGTGGTTCCGATCAATGCCATGAGCACCGCGGCCGAGGTGTCGCACTACCTGGCCGACAGCGGCGCCCGCGTGGCTTGCGTGGCGCAGGAACTGCTCGCGGCGGTGGCACCTGCGCTGCAAGACGGGCGGCTCGCACATGCCGTCGTGCACACCTACTCCGATGCATTGGGGCACCCGCCCACGCAGCCGGTGCCCGACAGCGTGACAGCGGCGCGCATGCCGCTCGACCTGCCCCGCGCGGTGGCGTGGCAGGCGGCGTTGGCCGACGCGCCGCCGCCGCATGACGTGGACACGCAGCCCACCGACCTGTGCCTGCTGCCCTACACCTCGGGCACCACGGGCCATCCCAAGGGCTGCATGCACACGCACCGCACCGTGCTGGCTTCGACGTACGGCGCCGCCCTGTGGCGCGGCCTGCATGCCGAGGCGGTGGTGCTCGCGGTGGCGCCGCTCTTTCACATGCTCGGGCTGCAGAACGCCATGCTGATGCCGATTTCGCAAGGCGCCACCGTCGTGATGCTGCCGCGCTGGGATGTGGTGGCCGCGGGCCGCGCCATCGAGCGCTACCGTGTCACCACCTGGGCCGCGCCGCCCGCGATGCTGAACGACTTCTTCGCGCACCCCGAAACCGTGCAGCGCGACCTGCGCAGCCTCAGCATGCTCAACGGCGGCGGCGCCCCGATGCCGCAGGCGGTTGCCGCTCTGCTGCGGGAGCGCTTCGGTATTTCGTATGTGGAAGGCTATGGGCTCACCGAGACGGCCTCGTTCCTGCACGGCAACCCGCCGGGCAACGGCAAGACGCTGTCGCTCGGCCTGCCGGCTTTCGGCGTCGATTCACGCATCGTCGACCCGGTCACGCTGGCGCCGCTGCCCGACGGCGAAGTCGGCGAACTCGTCACGCATGGCGAGCAGCTCATGCTCGGCTACTGGAACAACCCCGAAGCCGACGCGGCCGCCTTCTTCGAGCGGGACGGCAAGCGCTTCTTTCGCACCGGCGACCTTGCGTGCCGCGATGCCGACGGCTTCTTCTTCATGCGCGACCGGCTCAAACGCATGATCAATGTCAGCGGCTTCAAGGTGTGGCCGGCCGAGGTGGAAGACCTTCTTCACCAGCACCCGGCCGTGCACGAGGCCTGCGTGGTGGCCGTGCCGGACGCCCGCCAGGGTGAGTCCGTACGCGCGCTGGTGGTGTGCAGGCCGGGCGCGCAGGTCGATGTGGAAGGCATTGCCGCGTGGTGCCGCGAGCGGCTTTCGGCCTACAAGGTGCCGCGCAGCGTGGTGTTCCGCAGTGCGCTGCCCAAATCGGAAACCGGCAAGGTGCGGTGGCGGCTGCTGCAGGAAGAAGCCATGGCCGAAGTCGAACGCGCCGTGCACTGACGATCAAGGAGACAAGCATGCAGACCTCATCTTTTCCTTCCGCCCATCCGGCGCTGACACGCCGGGCCCTCGGTGCCGGTGCGCTCGCCGTAATCGGCATGGCGGCGCTCGGTCGGCACGGCACGGCGCTGGCGGCCGAGTTTCCGTCCAAGCCCATCACCGTCATCCTCCCGTTTCCGGCGGGCGGCATGCTCGACGCGGTGGTGCGCGCCATGCTCGACGCGGCCTCGCAGGAAATCGGCCAGCCCTTCGTGCTGACGCACAGGGCGGGAGCGGGCGGCGTCACGGGCACGGCCAGCCTCACGACCATGGGTGACGCCGACGGCTACACGCTGGCCGTGATGCACAACACCGTCATCCGCCAGCCGCACATGATCAAGGTGCCGTGGGACCCGCGGACCGACTTCAGCTACGTGATCGGCATGGCCGGCCTGGCCACCGGCATTGCGGTGGCGGCCGATGCGCCATGGAAAAACCTCGCGGACCTGCTGGCCGATGCCAGGAAGCGCCCGGGCGAGATCAGCTGGGGCAACGTCGGCAGCACCAGCATCAACCGCATCTATGCCGAGCGGCTGGCGCGCGCGGCAGGCGTCAAGTTCAACTTCATTCCGTTCAAGGGCGGCAACGAGCAGCTCACCGCCCTCATCGGCCGCCACCTCGACGTGTCGGGCGACCCGGGTTTCGGCGCGATGGCAACAGGCGGCAAGGTGCGCGTGCTGGCCACGTTCACCGAAGAGCGCCTGAAGCGCTGGCCCGACGTGCCGACGGTCAGGGAACAGGGTTACAACCTCGTGATCCAGTCGCCGTTCGGACTGGTGGCCCCGAAGAATCTCGATCCGAAGATTTCCGCGCGCTTGCAGACGGCGCTGCGCAAGGGCATGGAAGACGCGACCTACCAGCGCCTCCTGAGCGATTTCGACCTTGCCGCTTGGCCGATGGACGGCACCGCATTCCGCGCCTACGCGCTGGCCCAGTACACACGCGAGAAGCAGATGCTCGACGAGGTCGGCTTCAAGCCCGAATGAATCTCGTGCAGATGAACGAAACCCTCACCGAAGCCGAATCGATGGCGCGCCCCGTCGCGGGACCCGATCGCCACGTGCCCTTTCTCGAACTGCTCGCCGCCAGCCGCGACTTTGCCGCCGACGGCAAGGCGGTGGTCTCGCTCGACCTGCGGCCCGAGCTGTGCAACAACCACGGCGGCGGCCATGGCGGCGTCGTCATGACGCTGCTCGACAGCGCCATGGCGCATGCCGCGCTCAGCCGCATCGGCTACAGCCGCGAAGTGGTGACCATCGACATGCACATCGGCTTCATGCGCCCCGCGGCAGGCCGCCTCGTGGCCACCGGCCGCGCGACGGGCGGTGGGCGCTCGGTGTGTTTTTGCGAAGCCGAGCTGATCGACGGCGGCGGAACCGTGGTGGCCAAGGCGATGGGCACCTTCCGCTACCGCGCGCCGGCCGATGCAAAAGCCGCCGTCGATGCGTCTTGCCGCAACTGAATCCACGGAGCCGGAGACTCACATGTACCTGACACAGGGCCTGCACCGCGCGGTGCAGCGCCATCCGAACAAGACGGCATTGCGCCATGTCGCGGAAGACTCTGAACGATCGCTCGACTTCGCCGAACTCCTGGACGCGGTGGCGCGCCATGCGGCCGCGCTGCAGGCACGGGGCATACGGCCCGGTGACCGCGTGGCGCTGCTGGCGCCCAACAGCGACCGGCTCATCGTGGGGCTGTGGGCCTGCTGGTGGCTCGGCGCGGTGGCGTGCCCGCTGAACACGCGATGGAGCGTGCCCGAGTTCCGCCATGCGCTGGCCGACGCGGGCGCCCTCCTGCTGGTGACCGACGATGCGATGAGCGAGGCCGGTGCAGCGTTGGGCGACCTGGCACCGGTGCTGTCGTTCAGCAGGCTGGCCGGCGAGGCGGCGGGTTGCGCCGTGTTGCCCGACAGCCGCACCGGCGGCGACGCGCTGTGCACCCTGCTCTACACCGGCGGCACCACGGGCCGCTCGAAGGGCGTGATGCTCTCGCACGCCAATTTTTGGACGGCCTCGATGACGCGCGCCGCCGAACTGCCGAACTCGCCCGACAGCGTGTCTTTGCTGGTGGCGCCGCTGTTCCACGTGGCCGGGCTCGGCCGGCTGGTGGGCCAGTCGATCGTCGGCGGCACCTGCCTCACGATGCCGAACTTCAGGCCGGAGCCGGTGCTCGCGGCCATCGAGCGCCACGGCATCACCGACACCGTGATGGTGCCGAGCATGCTGCAGAGCGTGCTCGACTGGTCAGGCTTCGACCCGGCGCGCGCGCAGTCGCTGAACCGCATCGCATTCGGCGCCGCGCCCATGCCGCCCGACCTGCTGGACCGCGCCCTTCAGGCCTGGCCCGAGGCCGAGTTCTTCCAGGCCTACGGCCTGACCGAAACCGCAGGCGCCGTCTGCATCAATCCGCCAGAGAATCACCGCGGCGCGGCACGCCTTGCGGACCGGTGGCGCTCGGTGGGCCGAGCCGGCCTCGGCGCCGAGATCCGCATCGTCGACGAATCGGGCGCCGACCTGCCGCGTGGAGCGGTCGGAGAAATCGTGGTGCGCGGCCCCATGGTCACGCGCGGCTACTGGAACCTGCCGGAGGTCACCCGGCAAGCATTCCGGGACGGCTGGTTTCGCACCGGCGACGCCGCGCGCATGGACGAAGACGGCTACATCTTCATTGCCGACCGGCTCAAGGACATGATCATTTCGGGCGGCGAAAACGTCTATTCCGGCGAGGTCGAGGCGGCGCTGCGCAGCCATCCGGCGGTGTCCGACGCCGCGGTGATCGGCGTGCCGGATGCACGATGGGGCGAAGCGGTGCATGCGGTGGTCGTGGTGCGCGCGGGGCATCCGGCGGCCGATGCGGTGAATGGTTCGGCAAGCGATGCCGTCGCGGCCGAACTCGTCGCCGAGCTCACGGTCTGGTGCCGCCGCGAACTGGCCGGCTACAAGTGCCCGCGCAGCATCGCCTTTGCCGACAACCTGCCGATGAGCGCCGCCGGCAAGGTGCTCAAGACCGCTCTGCGCGCCGCGTATGGCCGATGAGATGCCCGACGTGATGGCCGCTGAGATGACCACCGCGGAGCACAGCGCGGCGGAAGCCCGCCGCGGCGCCTACGCCCGCGTACCGTTCACGCGGATGATGGGCGTGCAGCGTGCCTATTCGGAAGGCGGCCGGGCACGGCTCCTGATCGATGCGCGGCCCGAACTGCAGAACGTGATCGGCGCCGTGCACGGCGGCGTGATCCTCACCATGCTCGACGTGGTGATGGCGAGCGCGGCGGTTTCGCTGGTCGACTTCACCAAGACGGCTGTCACGCTGAACCTGAATACCAGCTTCCTGCGGCCCGGCCTCGGCTGCATCGTGGCAGACGGCTTGGCGCTGGAGACCCACGACGGCGTCGTTTCGTGCTCCGCCGAGGCGCGTGACGCCAGCGGCGAGCTGGTGGCCAACGCGCTCGGGTCGTTTCGCTACCTGCCACTTCCGCCGTCGGAATCCTGAGCGCGGCGGCGCCTTTCTTCATTCATACATCGCCCATGACCGAACACGCAGAAGCTTCTCTCGCCCCGTCGCCCGAGGTGGCCTTCGACTTCCAGGGCCGCACGGTTTTCGTCGCCGGCGGAAGCAGCGGCATCAATCTGTCGATCGCCGAGGCTTTCGCCCGGCGCGGCGCCCGCGTCGGCATCGCCAGCCGCTCGCCCGAACGCGTCGCCGCCGCCGTCGAGCGCCTGCGCAGCCACGGCGGACGGGCCGAGGGCTGGAGCGCCGACGTGCGCGATGCGGACAGCATCGGCGCCGCGCTGGCCGCGGCGCACGAAGCCTTCGGCCCCATCGACGTGCTGGTGTCGGGGGCCGCCGGCAACTTCGTGGCGCCGGCACTCGGCATGTCGAGCAAGGGCTTTCGCACAGTCATCGACATCGACCTGGTGGGCACCTTCAATGTGCTGCGCTCGGCGCATGAATTCTTGCGGCGGCCGGGCGCATCGGTCATCAACATCTCGGCACCGCAGGCCGCCAACCCCACGCCCTACCAGGCGCATGTGTGCGCCGCCAAGGCCGGTGTCGACATGCTCACGCGCGTGCTGGCCATGGAATGGGGCGCCGATGGCGTGCGCGTCAACTCGATCGTCCCGGGCCCGATCGGCGACACCGAAGGCGTGCGCCGGCTGGCGCCCAGCCCGGAAGCGCTCGCGGCCATGGCGGCGTCCATTCCCCTGGGGCGCTTCGGCCGCACCGAAGACGTCGCGCTGATGGCGCTGATGCTGAGTTCGCCGTGGTCGAGCTTCGTCACGGGGGCCGTCATTCCGGTGGACGGCGGCAGTTCGCTGGCCGGCGGGCGCGATCTGGGCTCAGCGCTGAAGCCGGCCCCCTGACTCCGCCTACGCTCTTTCAAAAACATCAATGACCACATCCGAAGCTTCCCGAACCTACGAGCGCATCCGCTTCGAAACCGATGGCACGACGGCGGTACTGACGCTCGACGACCCCGCGACCCGCAACGCGCTCGGTCCGGCCATGCGCGAAGAAGTGGCCGACGCGGTGCGGCGCGTGCGGCACGACCGCGGTGTGCGCGCCCTGGTCATCACCGGCGCCGGCGGGCACTTCTGCTCCGGCGGCGACCTGCGCAGCATCGCGAGCGCGGGCCTGGACAACCAGGGCTGGCGAGAACGCCTGCACGACCTGCATGGCTGGCTGCGCGACCTGATCACGCTTGACCGCCCGGTGATCGCCGCGGTCGACGGCGCCGCCTTCGGCGCAGGATTCGGGCTGGCCATGGCGGCCGACTTCGTGATCGCCACGCCGCGCGCGCGCCTCTGCGTGTCCTTCGTCAAGATCGGGCTCGTGCCCGATTGCGGCACCTTCTATACCTTGCCCCGCATCGTCGGCGCGCAGCGCGCCAAGGAACTGATGCTCTCGGCGCGAGAGGTCGACGGCGAAGAGGCACTGCGCCTCGGTCTGGCCATGGAGCTGCAGGCGCCCGAGCAGCTGCTTCCCCGCGCACGCGCACTGGCCGACAGCTTCGCCGGCGCCTCGCCCTCGGCGGTGAGCCTTATCAAGCGCACCCTGGCTGCCGCGGACGACCTCGACACCCGGCTCGAACTGGAGGCCAATGCGCAGGCGCTGGCCATGGGAACCGCCGGCCATCGCGATGCCGTGGCGGATTTCCTCGCCAAGCGTGCGCCGCGCTTCCAGTGGCCGGGCGGCTGAACGGCCGGCGCCCTCGCAACGAACCCGCGGCTACGGCAGGTTCTCGCGAAAAATCACCTGGCTGCGGGTGGCTTCCACACCCCCGAGCGCTTCGCGCCCGTCGCGCAAATTGGCGAAGATGCGCACGCAGTTCATCAGCGTCGTGTGCGGGCTTTGCGTAATCACCGCGTCCATGCTGCCGTCGATCAGCAGCGTGCGCGTGTCGGGCGTGAGCCCGTGCCCGATGAAGACCACCTTCTGCTCGCGTCCGGCCTCTTTCAGCGCCCGCGCCACGCCGTCGGATGCACCGCCGATGTTGTAGATGCCGCCCATGTCGGGATACTGCTCCAGCAGCGCGCGGGTCTGGCGGTAGTTCTTGCCGGCGTCGTCCTGCCCTTCGCGCAGGCCCACCACCTCGAGCCGCGGAAACATCTCGTCGATCACGTGCAGGAAGCCGGCTTCGCGCTCTTCGTGGGCCTTGTAGCTCAGGCTGCCCGCGATGAGCGCGACCTTGGCGGCGCGCGCACCGATGAAGCGGCCGATGAGGTAGCCCGCGGTGCGCCCGGCCGCGCGGTTGTCCAGCCCCACGAACGCGGCCCGCTCCGAGTTCGACAGATCAGAGATCAGCGTGACCACCGGCAGCCCGCGCGCGGCCAGCGCCGCGACCGCCTCGCGCACCGCGGGGTGCTCCAGCGCCATCATCGCGATGCCGTCGCAGCGCTGGCCGTGGCGCCGCAGCGCGTCCGCCAGCTCCTGCGGATTGAAGCTCTCGATGAACACCGTGCGGCACTGCACGTTGAACGGCGCCCAGTGCTCCTGCGAATAGCCCACCATGTCGCCCAGCATGCGGATGAAACGGTTGGTGCCGGCGGGCAGCAGGAACACCAGCCGAAGCGGCGGCGGCGTGAGCGCCGCGTAGAGCTCGGGGCCCGGCAGGTAGTCGAGCTCGCCCGCGGCCTTGAGCACGCGCTGCACCGTGGCGTCGCGCACGCCGGGGCGGCGGTTGAGCACGCGGTCGACAGTCGCGGTCGACACCTGAGCCGCACGCGCGATGTCGACCACGCGCGCGCGGCGCGCATCGGTCGGCATCGAGGTCGGCAACGGAGGTGAAGGGTTATCCCGCATACATCAAAAACCATCAGGGTCGAGTTTGACCTGGATGATGCATCCTTTTATCTTCGCTGTGGCTCGAATTGAATGGTGCATCAGATTGCATCAACCGCATTCCGAAGATCCAGGAGACAAAACATGACATCGCTGACCCGCCGCAGTGCTTTGCGCACCCTTTCCGCCCTTCCCGCCGCCGGCATCGTGTCGGCCGTGCCGCGCATCGCGCGCGCCGCGGAGTTCTCGTACAAGTACGGCAACAACCTGCCGCTCAGCCATCCGCTGAACGTGCGCGCGCAAGAGGCTGCCGACCGCATCGCCAAGGAAACCAACGGCCGGGTCGAGATCAAGATCTTTCCGAACAACCAGCTCGGTGGCGACACCGACATGCTCGCGCAGGTGCGTTCGGGCGGCATCGAGTTCTTCACGCCGTCTGCACTCGTCATTGCCACGCTGGTGCCGGTGGCCGCCATCAACGCGGTGGGCTTCGCCTTCAACGACTACGCCCAGGTGTGGGGCGCCATGGACGGCAAGCTCGGCGCCCACGTGCGCGGCGCCATCGCCAAGTCGCGCCTCTATGCCTTCGAGAAGATGTGGGACAACGGCTTTCGCCAGACCACGAGCAGCAAGGCCGCCGTCTCGAATGCCAAGGACATGGACGGCCTGAAGATCCGCGTGCCCGTGAGCCCACTGTCGATCTCCATGTTCAAGGGCCTGGGCGCCGCGCCCGCGAGCCTGCAGTTCAGCGAGGTCTACTCGGCCCTGCAGACGAAGATCGTCGATGCGCAGGAAAACCCGCTGCCGATCATCCAGGTGGCCAAGCTGTTCGAGGTGCAGAAGTTCTGCTCGCTCACCAACCACATCTGGGACGGCTACTGGTTCATTGCCAACGGCCGCGCCTGGGAGGCGCTGCCCGACGACCTCAAGACCATCGTGGCGCGCGCCATCAACGACGCCGGCATGCAGCAGCGCGAAGACATCAAAAAGCTCAACGAATCGGTGGTCGGCGACCTGCAGGCCAAGGGCCTCACCATCAACCGCCCGACCGCCGACAGCTTCCGCGCCAAGCTGCGCGAGTCGGGTTTCTACGGCGAATGGAAAGGCCGCTTCGGCCCCCAGGCGTGGGCGCTGCTCGAAGGCACCGTCGGCAAGCTGGCCTGAGCGGCCATGGTGCATGAATCCACTTTCGAGGCGGCGACCCTCCTGGACGAGGACGTGGGCGCCGGCCCTTCGGCCAATGCGCTGAGCGGCATGGCCGCGCGCGCCGACCGCGTGCTCGGCGGCGCCGTCGAGGCCGTGGCCGCGCTGCTGGTGCTGGCCGAGATCTGCGTGCTGTTCGCGGGCGTGGTGTCGCGCTACGTGTTCCACGCGCCGCTGGTGTGGTCGGACGAACTCGCGTCGATCCTGTTCCTGTGGCTCTCGATGCTCGGGGCCGTGGTGGCGCTGCGGCGTGGCGAGCACATGCGCATGACGGCGCTGCTGCAGAAGGTGGCGCCCTCGACGCGCGCCATGCTCGACGCATTCGCCATCGCGGCTTCGATCACGTTCCTGGTGCTCATCGTCTGGCCCTCGATCGACTACGCGCACGAAGAGTCGTTCATCGTCACGCCCGCGCTGGAAATCAGCAACGCCTGGCGCGCCGCGGCCATTCCGGCCGGCATCGGCATCATGCTGGTGATGGCGCTGCTGCGGCTGATGCGCGTGTGCACAGGAAGGCAGATAGCAGTCGCGGTGCTCGGCATGGCCGCGCTGGTGGCCGCCTTCTGGCTCGCCGCGCCACTGTTCGCAACGCTCGGCAAGTTCAACCTGGTTGTCTTCTTCGTGGTCGTGGTGGCGGCCACGGTGCTTTCGGGCGTGCCCATCGCGTTCTCGTTCGCGCTCGCCACCTTCGGCTACCTGGCGCTCACCACGCGCACGCCGCTGCTGGTAATGGTGGGGCGGCTCGACGAAGGCATGTCGCACCTGATCCTGCTCGCGGTGCCGCTCTTCATTTTCCTGGGCGCGCTGATCGAGATGACGGGCATGGCACGCGCCATGATCCAGTTCCTCGCGAGCCTGCTGGGCCATGTGCGCGGCGGCCTCTCGTATGTGCTGATCGGCGCGATGTACCTGGTGTCTGGCATTTCGGGCTCCAAGATCGCCGACATGGCGGCCATTGCGCCCGTGCTGTTCCCCGAGATGGTCAAGCGCGGCGCCAAGCCCGGCGACCTGGTGGCGCTGCTCTCGGCCACCGGTGCCCAGACCGAAACGATTCCGCCATCGATCGTGCTGATCACCATCGGCTCGGTCACGGGCATTTCGATTGCCGCGCTGTTCACGGGCGGGCTGCTGCCGGCCGTGGTGCTGGGCGCGGCGCTGTGCGTGGTCGTGTGGTGGCGCTACCGCCGCGAAGACCTGGGCGGCGTGCAGCGCTACAGCAAGCGCGAAATCGGCAAGCTGCTGATGGTCGCGCTGCCCGCGGTGCTGCTGCCCTTCGTGATCCGCGCCGCCGTGGTCGAAGGCGTGGCCACGGCCACCGAGGTATCGACCATCGGCATCGTGTACTCGGCGCTGGTCGGGCTCTTCGTGTACCGGCAGTTCGACTGGAAGCGGCTCAAGCCGATGCTGGTCGACACGGCCTCGCTCTCGGGCGCGATCATCTTCATTGTCGGCTGCGCCACAGCCATGGCCTGGGGCCTCACGCAGTCGGGCTTCTCGCAGGACCTGGCCCGCGTCATGGGCGCGCTGCCGGGCGGCGCCTACGGCTTCCTGGCCGTATCCATCGTCGCCTTCATCGTGCTGGGCAGCGTGCTCGAGGGCATTCCGGCCATCGTGCTGTTCGGCCCCTTGCTGTTTCCCATTGCCAAGGCCGCGGGCGTGCACGAGGTGCACTACGCGATGGTTGTGATCTTCTCGATGGGCATCGGCCTCTTCGCACCGCCCTTCGGCGTCGGCTACTACGGCGCATGCGCGGTGAGCAAGGTCAACCCCGACGAAGGCATCAAGCACATCTGGGGCTACATCGCGGCAATGCTGGTGGGCCTGGTGATCGTGGCCGCCTTCCCGTGGTTCTCGACCGGCTTCCTGAAATTCTGATCACAACAACACACTCACATCACCGGAGCCAACCGCAATGAGTCGATTCCTCGGCGAGATCCGCCAGCTGGGCTATGTCGTGCACGACATCGAAGCCGCCATGGACTACTGGAGCACCACGCTGGGCGTGGGCCCATGGTTCTACAACCCCAAGGTGCCCATCAAGAACTACCGCTACAACGGCGAGGCGCACGAGCCGCACAACTCGGTGGCGCTCGCCAATTCGGGCTACGTGCAGGTCGAACTGATCCAGACGCGCAACGACGTGCCATCGATGTACCGCGACTTCCTTCAGGCCGGCCGCACCGGCCTGCAGCACGTCGCCTACTGGACGGCCGACTACGACGCCGACCTGGCGCGCCTCACCGCACAGGGTTTCAAGCCGGTGATGAGCGGCGAAGTTGGCGAGCGCGGGCGCTTCATCTACTTCGACACCGAGTACCACCCGGGCACCGTCATCGAGCTTTCCGAAGTGGCAGGGCCGAAGGGCAAGATGTTCGACCTGATCCGCAGCGCCTCCGAGGGCTGGGACGGCAGCGAGCCGGTGCGGCCCTTTCCCGACCTGAGCAAGCTGTGACGATGGCGCCTGAACGCATCCGCGCGCGCTACCTGATCGAGACGCCGGTGGACCCGGCCGCCGTGGCCGAGGTGATGGCCGGCGAGCAATCGTGCGGCACCTTCACACGCGTGGAGGGCGAAACCGATGCGCTGCGCGAACGCGCGCGCGCGACGGTCGAGGCGATCACCGAGCTGGAACCGGCCTCTTCGCCGAGCCTGCCGAACGCACTGCTCGAACGCAAGGGCACGCGCGGCCCGTGGCGGCGTGCGCATGTCGACATCTCGTTTCCCGTGGCGAACATCGGTGCCAACCTGCCGACGCTCGCGGCCACGGTGTCGGGCAACCTGTACGACCTCGGCGAAGTGACGGGCCTGCGGCTCGAATCGCTGCAGGTGCCGGCCGCCTACCGCGCGCGGTTCGAGATGCCGCGTGTCGGCATCGCCGGCACGCGGCGCGCCACGGGCGTGGCGAGCGGTGCGCTGGTCGGTACGATCATCAAGCCGAACGTGGGGCTGTCGGCCGTGGAGACGGCGGCGCTGGTCGCACGGCTCTGCGCCGCGGGCGTCGATTTCATCAAGGACGACGAGGTCTGTGCCGACCCCGCGCATGCGCCGCTCGCCGAGCGCGTCCCGGCCGTGATGGCCGCCGTGCGCGCGCACCAGGAACGCACCGGCAAGCACGTGATGGTGGCCTTCAACATCACCGACGAAACCGATGCGATGAAGCGGCATGCCGATCTCGTCGAGCGCGAAGGCGGCTCGTGCGTCATGGCGAGCCTCAACTGGTGCGGCCACTCGGGCATCCAGACGCTGCGGCGCCACACGGGCCTGGCGCTGCACGGGCACCGCAACGGCTACGGTGCACTGTCGCGGCACCCGCTGCTCGGTATTTCGTTCCAGGCCTACCAGACGCTCTGGCGCCTCGCGGGCGTGGACCACATGCACGTGCACGGCCTGCAAGGCAAGTTCTCGCAGCCCGACAGCGAAGTCATCGAATCGACCCGCGACTGCTTCACGCCGCTCACCGATGCGGCGGACGACCGCGTGATGCCCGCCTTCTCGTCCGGCCAATGGGCGGGCACGGTGCCCGCCACCTGGGCGGCCATCGGCAGCGACGACCTGCTCTTCATGGCCGGCGGCGGCATCCTTGCGCACCCGGACGGCGCGGAAGCCGGCGTGACCAGCATCCGTCAGGCCTGGTCGGCTGCCCGAGCGGGCACCGCGCTGGCGGATGCGGCGAAACACGCACCCGAACTCGCACGCGCCCTCGCCTTCTTCGGCAGGCCATGACCTCCGCTCCGACCGTCGTCTATTACGGCGACGATTTCACCGGCGCCACCGACACGCTCGGCACCGCGGCGCGCGCGGGCCTGCGTGCCCTGCTGTTCCTGGAGACGCCCGATGCCGCGCGGCTCGAACACGCCGGCCCGCTCCACGTGCTGGGCATCGCGGGCGCGGCGCGTGCGATGACCCCCGAGGCGATGCAGGCCGAACTGGGCCCCGTCGCCGCGCTGTTCCGTTCGCTCGGCGCGCGCGTGCTGCACTACAAGACCTGCTCGACCTTCGACAGCGCACCGCACATCGGCTCCATCGGCGCCGCCGTGCGCGCGCTGCGCACCGCCGTCGAGCAACCGTGGACGGCCATCGTCGGCGGCCAGCCCAACCTCGGCCGGCATTGCCTGTTCGGCCACCTGTTCGCCGCGGCGGGCGCCGGCGGCGAGGTGTTCCGCATCGACCGGCATCCGACGATGAGCCGTCACCCCGTCACGCCGATGGATGAGGCGGACCTGCGGCTTCACCTCGCCAGGCAGGGGCTGGCCGATGTGCGCTCCATACCGTTCACCGCCGCGTCGCAGGGCACGGATGCGCTCGGCGAGGCGCTGCAGCGCACGTTGCAGCAGCCCTTTTCCGGCACCGGCGCCGTGCTGTTCGACGTGGCCGACGCAGCGCAGCTCGCAACCATCGGCGAGGTGCTGTGGGCACAGGCCAGCCGTGCCACGCTGCTTGCGGTGGGGCCGAGCAGCGTGGTCGACGCACTGGCCACGGCGCTCGGACCAAAGCATGCCGATGCACCGGCAGAGCGGCCGCGGGTGGCCCCCGCACGCGGCCCCGTGCTGGTGCTGGCCGGAAGCCTCTCGCCTGTGACGGCGCGGCAGGTGGCGGCGGCGCAGTCTTTCGACACCGTGTGGCTCGACGCACCGATGCTCGCGCAGCGGGATGCCGCCACGCTGGCGCGCCACGCCCGGGACATCGTGAACGAGCTCTCCCGCGGCCGCAACGTGCTGGCCTGCACGCGGCCCGCAGAGGCGCAGATGCCGCCCGTCGCCGGATTCGATGCGCAGGCGCTCGCGCGCGCCGGTGGCGACCTGCTCGCCAGGGTGCTGGCGATGGTGCCGCTGCAACGCGTCGGCATCGCCGGCGGCGACACCTCGAGCCACGGCGTGCAGGCGCTCGATGCGTGGGGGCTGTCCTATGTGGCGGACATGGGGGCCGGCGCCTCGCTGTGCCAAGTGCACAGCGACCACCCCGCGCTCGACGGCATGGAGATCATGTTGAAGGGCGGCCAGATGGGCTCGGCCGACGTGTTCGAGCGCCTGGTGCACGGCATCGCCTAGAGCCCTTCACGCAGCCAGCGGGGGCCGGCTCGCTCGCCTGGCGTGCGTGTCCGGCCTTGTGCGCCGCCGCACCAGTTCCGAGCGCGGGCTGCGCTGGAGCGCCCGCTTTGGCGGCCGCGTCAGGTGCGTCTCACGGCAAAACCGCGATCGCGTGCGCAGGCACGGTCTTTGCATGACCAGGAGATCACGGTGTAACGAAGCACCGCTTTGGTGTGGTTTTCGCGGTCTTGCGAATACCCGGCGCAGGAAGCGCCAGCACCTTCAGCCCGCACTCTGCGGGCAACCCTCCCCCCAACCCCGTCCGTCAATGCAGCCCGCCAGGCTGCGTTGCGGCATTTGCATTTGAAAGGCCCCACCCCATGAAGAAACTCAAGCTCGTGATGGTCGGCAACGGCATGGCCGGCGTACGCACGCTGGAAGAGCTCCTGAAGCTCGCCCCGGACCTGTACGACATCACCGTCTTCGGTGCCGAGCCGCACCCCAACTACAACCGCATCCTCCTGTCGCCCGTGCTCGCCGGCGAGCAGACCGTGGACGAGATCGTGCTCAACAGCTGGGAGTGGTACACCGACAACCACATCACCCTGCACGCCGGCAAGAAAGTCGTCGAGGTCGACCGCGTCAAGCGCATCGTGCGCGCCGTGGATGCGCAAGGCGCCGTCACCGAGGCCGCCTACGACCGCCTCCTGATGTGCACCGGCTCCAACCCCTTCATGCTCCCGGTGCCCGGCAAGGACCTCAAGGGCGTCATCGCCTACCGCGACATCGCCGACACCGACTACATGATCGAGACCGCCAAGACCCACAAGCACGCGGTGGTCATCGGCGGCGGCCTCTTGGGCCTGGAGGCGGCCAACGGCCTGATGCTGCGCGGCATGAGCGTCACCGTGGTGCACGTCATGCCCTGGCTCATGGAGCGCCAGCTGGACGACGTGGCCGGCAAGCTGTTGCAGAAGTCCCTGGAAGACCGGGGCCTGAAGTTCCTCATCGGCGCCCAGACCCAGGAGCTCGTCGGTGGCGATGATGGCCGGGTCAAGGCCATCCGCTTCAAGGACGGCACCGAAGTGGCCGCCGACCTGGTCGTCATGGCCGTCGGCATCCGCCCCAACGTGGAGCTGGCCGAGAAGATGCGCCTGCACTGCAACCGCGGCATCGTGGTCAACGACACCATGCAGACCGTGACCGATGCGCGCATCTACTCGGTGGGCGAATGCGCCGCCCACCGCGGCATCGCCTACGGCCTGGTCGCCCCTCTCTTCGAGCAGGCCAAGGTCGCGGCCAACCACCTGGCCCAGTTCGGCATCGGCCGCTACCTGGGCTCGCTCACCTCCACCAAGCTCAAGGTCACGGGCATCGACCTGTTCTCGGCCGGCGAGTTCATGGGCGGCGAAGGCACCGAGGAGATCGTCATGAGCGACCCCTTCGGCGGGGTCTACAAGAAACTGGTCATCAAGGACGACAAGCTGGTGGGCGCGTGCCTCTACGGCGACACGGTGGACGGCAGCTGGTACTTCAAGCTCCTGCGCGACGGGCGCAGCGTGCACGACATCCGCGACAAGCTGATGTTCGGCGAATCCAACATCGGCGACACCGGCCACGAGGGCCACAACAAGGCCGCCAGCATGCCCGACGAGGCCGAGGTGTGCGGCTGCAACGGCGTGACCAAGGGCACCATCTGCAAGGCGATCAAGGACAAGGGCCTGTTCACGCTGGACGAGGTCAAGAAGCACACCAAGGCCAGCGCCAGCTGCGGCTCGTGCACCGGCCTGGTGGAGCAGATCCTGATGTTCACCGCCGGCGGCGACTATTCGGCCACGCCCAAGAAGAAGGCGGTGTGCGGCTGCACCGATGCGAGCCACCAGGATGTGCGCGAAGCCATCAAGAAGGAACACTGGCTCAGCCACGACGCGGTGTACCGCGGCCTGGGCTGGCGCACGCCCAACGGCTGCGCGACCTGCCGCCCGGCGATCAACTACTACCTGATCTCGACCTGGCCCAAGGAGGCCAAGGACGATCCGCAGAGCCGCTTCATCAACGAGCGCAGCCACGCCAACATCCAGAAGGACGGCACCTACTCGGTCATTCCGCGCATGTGGGGCGGCCACACCACGCCGGACGAGCTGCGGCGCATCGCGGATGCGGCCGACAAGTACAAGATCCCGACGGTCAAGGTGACGGGCGGCCAGCGCATCGACCTGCTGGGGGTCAAGAAGGAAGACCTGGAAGGGGTCTGGAAGGACATCGGCATGCCCTCGGGCTTTGCGTATGCCAAGAGCCTGCGCACGGTGAAGACCTGCGTGGGCAGCGAGTGGTGCCGCTTCGGCACGCAAGACAGCACCCAGATGGGCAAGGACCTGGAGCGGGCGCTGTGGGCGATGTATTCGCCGCACAAGGTCAAGCTGGCTGTATCCGGCTGCCCGCGCAACTGCGCCGAGGCGGGGATCAAGGACGTGGGGGTGATCGGGGTGGACTCGGGCTGGGAGCTGTACGTGGGCGGCAACGGCGGCATCAAGACCGAGGTGGCGCAGTTCCTGGTGAAGGTGAAGACGGCCGCCGAGGTGATGGAGTACTCGGGTGCCTTCCTGCAGCTGTACCGCGAGGAAGGCTGGTACCTGGAGCGCACGGTGCACTACATCGGTCGGGTGGGGCTGGACTATGTGAAGAAGAAGATCCTGGAGGACGAGGCCGGGCGCAAGGCATTGTGGGAGCGGCTGCAGTTCGCGCTGGATGGGGAGCCCGATCCCTGGTTCGAGTCGAGCCAGGCGTCTGTGGATGTGCGGCAGTTCACGCCGGTTGCCGTGGTGGACGAGGCAACGCAAGCGGCCTGAACGAGAAGGAACAAAGCAATGAACAACAGCAACACCAACGAGTGGAAAGTGATCTGCCGCGTCGAGGACATTCCGGTGCTGGGCGCCCGCCGCGTGGCGCGCCCGGTGGGCGTGGATGTGGCGGTGTTCCGCAATGCCGAGGACCAGGTCTTCGCGCTGCTGGACCGTTGCCCGCACAAGGGCGGCCCCTTGAGCCAGGGCATCGTGTTCGGTACCAGCGTGGCATGCCCGCTGCACAACTGGGCCATCGGCCTGGACGATGGATGCGCCAAGTCGCCCGATGAAGGCTGCACGCCGAAGTTCGCGGTGAAGGTGGCTGAAGGCGTGGTGCACCTGAATTCGAAAGAGCTCGCCACGCATGCGGTGGAGCTCGATCGCCCGGTCGCGGGGCCGGCCAACCGCGCCCGTCTCGAGACCGAAGACTCTGCCGTCTGACACAACGAACACCATGAGCCTCACTCTCAGGTCCTCGTCGCGCAGCGACGACCGCAACCCGGGCATGCCGCCCGCGCACGGCCGCTGCACGCTGGTCGGTGCCGGCCCGGGCGATCCCGAACTGCTCACGATCAAGGCGCTCAAGGCCATCCAGTCGGCCACGGTGCTGCTCGTCGACGACCTGGTCAGCGATGAGATCGTCGCCATGGCACAGCCCGGTGCACGCGTGATCCACGTCGGCAAGCGCGGCGGCTGCAAGAGCACGCCGCAGAGCTTCATCGAGCGGCTGATGATCATGGCCGTGCGCGAAGGCGAGCACGTCGTGCGGCTCAAGGGCGGCGACCCTTTCATCTTCGGCCGCGGCGGCGAAGAGGTCGAGCACCTGGCGCAGGCCGGCATCCATGTCGAGGTGGTGAACGGCATCACGTCCGGCCTTGCCGGTTTGACCTCGCTCGGCGTGCCGCTGACGCACCGCGACCATGCACAGGGCGTCGTCTTTATCACGGGGCATGCAAAGCCTGGTGCGCCGGGCACCGACTGGCACGCGCTGGCCGCCACGGCGCATGCCGCGCGGCTCACGCTGGTCATCTACATGGGCGTGTCGGGCGCGGGCCGCATCCAGGAAGAGTTGCTGAGCGGCCTGCCGCCTTCGACGCCGATCGTCGTGGTCCAGAGCGCCAGCCTGCCGACCCAGCGGCACGCGGTGGGAACACTCGCGACGCTGGAGCAGACCATTGCCGGCAACGGCCTGTGCAGCCCTTCGATCATCGTGGTGGGCGATGTCCTGCAAGGACTGGCCGCCGCGGCGTGTTCCGCACCTCTTGCGCTCGAGAAGGCCGCCTGAGGCCTCGGCCTCCCCTCGCCTCTTTTTTCTTCCTCTATTTTTTCATCGAACCAAAGCAACGCATGGCCTATTTGCAGCCTTCCGAATTCGTCACCAAGATGGTCGACGCCGGTGAATCCAAGATCTTCATGTCCACCCGAGACACGCTCATCCGCGCCTTCATGGCGGGTGCGATCCTGGCGCTGGCGGCCGTGTTCGCGGTGACCATCAACGTGCAGACCGGCTATTCGATCATCGGCGCGATCCTGTTCCCGGTCGGCTTCTGCATTCTTTACCTGCTCGGCTTCGACCTGCTGACCGGTGTGTTCGTGCTGACGCCGCTCGCGCTCATCGACAAGCGCCCCGGCGTCACCATCGGCGGCGTGCTGCGCAACTGGGGCCTGGTGTTCGTCGGCAACTTTCTCGGTGCGTTCACCGTGGCCGTGCTCATGGCCATCGTCTTCACCTTCGGCTTCACGAGCCCGCCCGACAAGGTCGGCCAGGTGATCGCCACCATCGGCGAGGCGCGCACGCTGGGCTATTCCAACCACGGCGCGGCGGGCATGCTGACGCTCTTCGTGCGCGGCATGCTGTGCAACTGGATGGTGTCTACGGGCGTGGTGGGTGCGATGATCTCGACCTCGGTCTCCGGCAAGGTGATTGCCATGTGGATGCCGATCATGGTGTTCTTCTTCATGGTGTTCGAGCACTCGGTGGTCAACATGTTCCTGTTTCCGTCGGCGCTGCTCATGGGCGGCAACTTTTCGATCATGGACTACATCATCTGGAACGAGATCCCCACGGTGCTGGGCAACCTCATCGGCGGCCTGTCGTTCACCGGCCTGACGCTGTACGCGACGCACGTGAAAACGGCACCCAAGCGCGTCCCCCGCTAAACAAGCCTTTTTGCGCCGCGTGACGATGCGCTCCGCACTCGCGGTCTCGATCGGCCAGCACTCCGACAAGGGGCGCAAGGAAACCAACCAGGATTTCCACGGCGCCGCCCTGCCGGAGGGGCAGGTCCGCAGTGCCAAGGGCGTGGCAATTGCCATTGCCGACGGCATCAGCAGCAGCGACGTCAGCCATGTGGCCAGCGAGTCGGCGGTCCGGAGCTTTCTGACCGACTACTACTGCACCTCGGACGCATGGAGCGTGAGCCGCTCGGCACAGCGGGTGCTCACGGCCGCCAACGCCTGGCTGCATGCGCAAACGCAAAACGGCGGCGGCCGATTCGACAAGGACCGCGGCTACGTCTGCACCTTCAGCGCGCTGGTCGTCAGGTCGACCACCGCGCATGTCTTTCATGTGGGCGACACCCGCGTCTACCGCTGGCATGCAGGCGCACTCGAGCAGCTGACCGAAGACCACCGGGTTTCGGTGGGCGGCGGACAAAGCTACCTTGGCCGCGCGCTGGGCATCGGTCCGCATGTGGAGATCGACTACCGCGCCATTCCCATCGAGCCCGGCGATGTCTTCCTGCTGACCTCGGATGGCGTTCATGAGCATGTCGACGCTGCCGCGATAAAGGCGGCGCTGGATGCAAACCCCCGCGACCTCGACGCCGCGGCTCGCAGCATTGCCGAGGAAGCCTACGGCCGCGGCAGCCCCGACAACCTGACGGTGCAGATCGTCCGGATCGATGCGCTGCCCGAGGGCGACATCAACGAACTGCAAGCACAGCGCGCCGCGCTGCAGCTGCCGCCGATTCTCGAGGCGCGCATGCGCTTCGACGGCTACACCATCGTGCGCGACCTGCACCACAGCCACCGCAGCCACATCTACCTGGCGACCGACGACGACACAGGCCAACGCGTGGTGCTCAAGACCCCTTCGGTCGATCTGCAGAACGACGAAGCCCACCTGGACCGCTTTCTGCTCGAAGAATGGGTGGCGCGGCGCATCGACAGTGCGCACGTGCTCAAGCCGCACGCCACCCATCGCAAGCGCAACCATCTCTACGTGGCGATGGAATTCGTCGAGGGGCAAACGCTGTCGCAGTGGATGGTCGACAACCCGCGGCCGAGCCTCGAATCGGTGCGCGGCATCGTCGAGCAGCTTGCGAAAGGCCTGCAGGCTTTCCATCGCCTGGAAATGCTGCACCAGGACTTGCGGCCCGAAAACATCATGATCGACCGCACGGGCACGGTGCGCATCATCGACTTCGGCTCGGCCTGGGTGGCCGGCCTGGACGACAGCACGCTGGCAGGGCGGGAGCAGATACTGGGCACGGTGCAGTACACGGCGCCCGAATACTTCGTGGGCGAAGGCGGCTCGGCAAGGTCCGACCTGTTCTCGCTGGCCGTCATCGTCTACCAGATGCTGACCGGACGCCTGCCCTACGGCGCGCAGGCGGCACGCATCAGGACGCGGGCCGACCAGCGGAACCTGCAGTACAGGTCCGCGCTGGACACGCAAACCACCATTCCGGCGTGGATCGACGAAGTGCTGAGGAAGGCGTTGCACCCTAACCCGCTCAAGCGCTACGAGGTGCTGTCGGAGTTCGTGCAAGACCTGAGGCAGCCCCACCCGGATTTTTTGAACAGCCGCGGCACACCGCTGGTCGAGAAGAACCCGGTGATTTTCTGGAAGTGCACGACCTTGCTGCTGGGCATCGCGGTGCTTGTGCTGCTTGGCTTGCTCAGCCGGCGAGGCTGAGTGTCGATTCAGAAGGATTGAGCCCGCGTCCCTTTGGACAAACGGGCCTTCCGGTCCAATTTCCTTGAAACGTTTTCACCGTGAACGGTCGTAGAACGGCGAAGGCTTCATGCCGCCCTGCTCGTCGAATCCAAGAAACGCCTTCGCCAGGCAGGTCCTGGACCTTCGGATGGCTCTCCGGTGCGTCTGCGCCGGCAGAAGTTTGTCAGCAGCGGGAACCTGGAAAAGTGGTCTGGTCGACGTTTGGAAGCTCAGGATTCATACCAACCGCGCGATGCATTCACCACCTTCACAACCGCCAACATGACCGGGACTTCGATGAGCACGCCCACGACGGTCGCCAGCGCGGCGCCCGAGTGGAAGCCGAAGAGACTGATGGCGGCAGCCACGGCCAGCTCGAAGAAGTTGGAAGCGCCGATCAGCGCAGAGGGGCACGCAATGCTGTGCTTCTCGCCCACCTTGCGGTTGAGCCAGTAGGCCAAGCCCGAGTTGAAGACCACCTGAATCAGGATCGGCACGCCCAGCATGGCGATGACAAGCGGCTGATCGATGACGGCTTTTCCCTGGAATGCAAAGAGCAGCACGAGCGTCAACAGCAGCGCTGCGATCGACCACGGGCCGATGCGGTGCATCACGCGCTCGAAGGCGGCAGGACCCGCCCTCAGCAGCTGCCGGCGCCAGAGCTGCGCGAAGATCACCGGCAGGACGATGTAGAGCACCACCGAGGTGATGAGCGTGTCCCAGGGCACGGTGATCGCGGACATGCCAAGCAGCAAGGCCACGATCGGCGCGAAGGCAAACACCATGATGGTGTCGTTCAGGGCCACCTGGGACAGCGTGAACACAGGGTCGCCGCCGGTCAGCCGGCTCCAGACAAAGACCATGGCGGTGCATGGCGCGGCCGCCAGCAGGATGAGCCCGGCGACGTAGCTGTCCAGCTGCTCGGCAGGCAGGTAACCTGCAAAGACCTGGCGCACGAAGAGCCACGCCAGGAGCGCCATCGAGAAAGGCTTCACGGCCCAGTTGATGAAGAGCGTGACGCCGATCCCACGCCAATGGTTCTTGACGTTCGCGAGAGCTGCGAAGTCGACCCGCAACAGCATCGGGATGATCATCACCCAGATGAGCACGCCGACGGGAATGTTGACCCGGGCGACCTCGAGCCGGCCGACCGCCTGAAACACGCCGGGCAGCAGCTGCCCGAGCGCGATGCCGATCCCGATGCACAGGAACACCCAGACGGTCAGATAGCGCTCGAAGACGCTCATGGAAGCCACGCGTGCAGGCTTGCTGTCGATCACGGCGCTCATGGAGTTTTTTCAGTTCGAGGAAATGCGCTGCAGATGAGCCTGCAGCGCGTCGTTGCTCATCTCTTCCAAGCCGTCGAGCTGGACCAGCTGGAGCATGCGGTAGGCAAGGGCCTGGCGCGTCAACTCGAAGGCCTGCCGCTTTGCCTCTTCACCGCCGGGTGCATTGGAAGGATCCGGGTATCCCCAGTGCACTTTGACTGGGGTACCCGGCCAGTAGGGGCAGACCTCCTGAGCGGCGCTGTCGCACACCGTGATGACGGCCCGCATTGGAGGCGCGTCTGCCACTGCGAACTCGTCCCAGCTCTTGCTGCGGTAGCTGGAGATGTCGACGCCGGCCGCGTGCAGCGCTTCGATCGCGAAGGGGTTGATGCGTCCGCTCGGGCTGCTGCCGGCGCTGAAGGCCCTGACGTCCTTGCCGAGCTTTTTCGCCCAGTGGTTCAACATGCCCTCGGAGAGCACGCTGCGCGCCGAGTTGTGGGTGCAGAGAATGAGGATGTTCGTCGTCACTTGGGCTTTTCGATCTCGCGAGCTTTGTGCTGGATGGCCATACGCTCCAGCTTGGACATTGGCAGGGAAGATGCGGAAGCTGGCTGGCGAGCTCAGCGGGCGCAGCAAGCGTTCTTCGAGAGGCCCAGCTGTTCGGCAGCTTTCGTGGCCAGGCCTTGAACCTGCTGGCTGACCTGGTCGCGTCGCTGGCCGAAGATCCTGGATGCATCCATTGTTCTGTAGTGCTCCCAAGCCAGGCCTTGCGGATCAGTGACCCAGTGCTTCTCGCTCTTGGCGTAGCAGCAGACCGTGTCCCCCTCGTCAAATAGAGTGCTGTCAGCCGCGCTGGCGCGGCGCTTCAGGTCGGCCAGCTCTTCCTCGCTCTCGGCCTGGAAGCCGAGGTGATCAACCCCTTTGCCTCGGCTGACGGTGGAAATTGCAAAGTTGACGCGGGGATCTTCCAGCATCCATTTCGCATAGTCGGGCTCGAGCCGAGCGGGCTCCGCGTCGAAGAGCTTGGAATAGAAATCGACGCTCTTGGAGAGGTCGTCAACATGCAGGTGAACGTGAAAGCGCTTCATGGGTGATCTCCTTCAGGGTGAACAAACCTTGGCGCCATTGGCGGTGAGGCAGGCCTCGCCCTGGCAGCAGTTTTCAGTGAGGTAGCCGAGCAGTGCGTTCATTTGGTCGAAGGCGGCGCGGTAAATCAGATTGCGCCCCTGCCGCTCCTGCGAGACCAGGCCCGCATGCGTCAGCTCCTTCAGGTGGAACGACAGGCTGGTGGCGGGCACGCCGATTGCGTCGACGAGGGCGCCGGGCGTCAATCCACCAGGCCCGGCGACGACCAGGCAGCGAAAGACCTGCAGTCGGACGGGCTGCGCCAGCGCAGCAAGGGATCGGACAACGTCGTTTTCTTCCATGATTCGACAATATTCGAATAATCGAAGAAATGCAAGAGCGGCAGCTGGTCTTGTTGCCGCTGGAGACTTCGTTCAACGGCCCCAAGTGGCGGTTCTCGTTTGTCAGGCGACTGGCGTCGCGACCTCGCGCAACGCCACCTGCTGTGCGAGTCATAGGGCCAACTGCGTCAAGGCCCAGGCCACAGCACCCAGCTGTGCCACGTTGAGCATCATCCCGGCGATGTGAAGCCGGCGGAACTGGAAGATCGACGCGTCGATGGCCGGGATCGTGTGACGCAGGACGTCCATTCGCGGGATGATGATCCATCGGCGCAGCGCGTACGCCAAGGTTGCGATGACAGCCATGCCAAGGGCGAATGCAGGCTTGCCGGACCAGGCGAAGCTGAGAGCTGCAGCGCCCGCCGTCAGTACCACAGCAAGGTAATAGACGTTGAACAGGCTCCGGATGAAGTGCGAATCCAGCGGAGTGTCATGCTTGAGCACCAGCAGGGGCAGCGAGCCCATCATGAAAAACCCCATCCAGACGAGCAAGAGGACCGTCGCGATGAGCGCAATGACAATGGAAAGCATCTGAACCCTCCGCGTCTCGAAGCATACCCGGAGCCAAGTCGCTGATTCGACTGAGCAGGCACAGGTCTCGGGCCCTCATGCGGCCTGCTTCCACTCCCGCGGCGACAGGCCGCTTTGCGCCTTGAAAGCGCGCGACAACGCGGCTTCGCTCCCGTAGCCGACCTCTTGCGCAATGAGCTTGAGCGGACGCCCCTGACGCAATGCCTGCTGCGCGAGGCCGACGCGCCAGCGTTGCAGGTACACCCCCGGCGTGCATCCCACGGTGTCGCGGAACTGGATGGCGAACACGCTGCGCGACATGCCTGCTTCGGCGGCCAGCGCGTCGAGCGTCCATTCGAGCGCCGGCTTCTCATGCATGGCCACCACGGCGTTGCGCAACCGCGGATGCGAGAGTCCCGCGAGCAGGCCGGAGCGGGTTTGCCCCTTTTCCATCAGGTGCCTGAGCACCTGGATGAGCACCACGTCGAACAGGCGGTTCAGCAGCACCTGCTTGCCGCAGCGCTGCTCGAAGGCTTCTTCGAACAGCAGCTCCAGCACGCCCTCGGTGCCGTCGATTTCTTCCAGCGGCAGGCAGACGAACGCGGGCAACGCAGCCAGGATCGGGTTCGCGGCGCCACCTTCGAACTGCAGGTGCGCACAGGCAAAGTCCGCGCCGTGCACGTCGTTGGTGATGAACCTGTGCGCCATCGGCCGCGGGTACATCAGAAGGCTGGGCCGCTCGATGCGCAGCACCTCCGCGCCGCCGTGGCTCACGCCCACCTCTCCGCGGCGCACCAGGTGCAGCTGGCCGGTGGCGCCCTCCCCGTCGAGGTCGTTGATTCCGCACAGCGCGCCGGTATGGAACACCCGCGCGCTCACGGAAAAGTGCGTCAGCAGGGCTTCGAGCCGATCAGGCATGAAATACTCCAAGTCAAGTTATCAGGACTTTTTATCACCAATCGTTTCACCACGCAGCTAAAGTTCGTTCTGTCGATTCCGACCTGAAACCTCAACCCGAATCAAAGGAAAGAAACATGAACGCGTACCTTCCCCGCCTGAGCCGCATCTTCGCCGTGGCCGCGCTGGCTGTTGCGGCCAATACCGTGTTCGCCGCCGACAAATCGGCCGTTCGCCAGCCGGCGCCCGCGGTTGCCAAGACCGCCAGCTACATCACCACCAAGGACGGCGTGCAGCTCTACTACAAGGACTGGGGGCCTAGGAACGGCCAGGTCGTGACCTTCAGCCACGGCTGGCCGCTGAATTCGGACAGCTGGGAATCGCAGATGATTTTCCTCGCCTCGAAGGGCTACCGCGTGATTGCGCATGACCGCCGCGGCCATGGCCGCTCGAGCCAGCCCTGGGAAGGCAACGACATGGACCACTACGCCGACGACCTGGCGACGGTGATCAACACGCTGGGTGTGAAGGACGTGACGCTGGTCGGCTTCTCCACCGGCGGCGGTGAGGTGGCGCGCTACATCGGCCGCTACGGCACCGGCCGCGTCAAGAAGGCGGCGCTGGTGAGCGCGGTTCCGCCGCAGATGCTGAAGACCGACAAGAACCCGGGCGGCCTCCCCATCGAGGTGTTCGACGGCATCCGCAAGGGCGAGTTGGAGAACCGCTCGCAGCTGTATCTCGACATTGCCTCGGGCCCGTTCTTCGGCTTCAACCGGCCGGGCGCGAAGGTGTCGCAGGGCTCCATCCAGTCGTTCTGGGCGCAGGGCATGCAGGCCGGCCACAAGAACACGTACGACTCGATCGCGGCGTTCTCGGCCACCGACTTCACCGAAGACCTGAAGCGCTTCGACGTGCCGACCCTGGTCGTGCATGGCGACGACGACCAGATCGTGCCGATCGATGCCTCTGGCCGGGCTTCCGCCAAGCTGATCAAGAACGCCAAGCTGATCGTCTATGCGGGCGCACCGCACGGGCTCGCCGACACGCACAAGGACCGGCTCAACAACGACCTGCTGAACTTCATCAAGGAATAAGCAGGCGCGGCGCAGAAATCAAATTCACGCGCCGAACCAATCAAAGCAGGGATGCCGGGTCCTGCCATGGGAGCTGCCCGAGCGGCAAGCCCCAATGCGCAAAAACCTAGCCCAATGTCCGGGCGCCCGGTGGGGCGCCGGACCCAGGCGCCTACTTCTGCGTGTTGCCGGCCGGTGCGGCCTCTCGGCTTTTTTCCTTGTCCTTGTCCTGCTGCGCCTTCGGCAGCTTGACCTTGGTCACGGTCACGGACACCGGGTCGCTGGCGGGGAAGGACTCCTCGACGCCGCTGTCCAGGGCCTCTTCGCTGGGCGCCTGCTCCACTGGCTTTGCCGTTTCGACCGGCGGTTTTCCGTGGTTCTTGGAGGTGGGAAAGGGGAAAGCTTTTTCCGAAGTCATAGGGGGCTCCTCGGCCAGGCAAGCCGCTAGGGCTTGCGCGGCTCCTTGTTGGTTTCCGAGCGGAAGTTTTCCCGCAACCCGTAGGCCGCGGAACCGTCGTGGCGCGATGCCTCCGCGTTCTTGCGCTTGCCCGCCATGCGTTCGGTGGGCGCCGGTGCCGAGTCTTGCTCTCCGGCGGCGGAGGAACTGCCGGTGAACTTTTCTCCCGCGCCGATGTTGTCCACCCCGCCGTCGGTCGTTGGCCGGGTTCCGTCGCCTGAACCCAGGCTTCCGGGTGTCCTGCTCATAGGTCTGCCTCCTGTTTCCTGTTCGCTCGAGAGCAAAGGTAGAAGAAGGAATCGATTCTGAGAGCGCTCCGGAACATCGACGTAGGACGGCGCCAGCGTCCCTTAGTCGGAAGCATCCTCGCCTCCGGGGGCTTTTTACATTGTTGAATGTGTCCCGGAATCCGGTTTTGCCGACGCGCAACACCTCGCCCGTCGCGTCTGAATAGATCGGCATCCGATGCCCCTATTGACATTCGAGTGTGATAAATTCACATTTATAACAATATGACACATTCATTGACCGGCCAATCTGAATGACAAAGCACTCGTTTTCGCGCAAACGCAATGGCTTCACATTGATCGAGGTGATGATCACGGTCGCGATCGTTGCGATCCTGGCTTCCATCGCGTACCCCAGCTACGGGCGCTACATCATTCGAGCCAAGCGCTCCGCGGCCCAGGCGCAAATGATGGACATCGCCAACCGGCAGCAGCAGTTTCTGCTGGCCAACCGCATTTACGCGGACAAGACAACCCTGACCGCCAGCGGCTACTCCCTGCCTGCCGAGGTTGCAGCCAACTATGGCTACACGATCACCCTCTCGGACCCGACTGCTCCTCCCGCATTTCTGCTGACCTTCAGCCCCACGGGAAACCAGCAGGCGGACGGGGACCTGACGCTCGACCACACAGGCGCGAAAACGCCGGCGGACAAATGGTGACGTCCCGCCCCCCAGCCGGACGCGGCCGCATGCAACGCGGCGCCACGCTGCTCGAAGTGCTGGTCACGCTGCTGATCGTCTCCTTCGGACTGTTCGGCCTCGTGGGCCTGCAGGCCCGCCTGCAGTCGTCCGAAATGGAGTCCTATCAGCGTTCGCAGGCGCTGATCCTGCTTAACGACATGGCGAGCCGCATCGCGATCAATCGCCGCGTGGCTTCGAGCTACGTCACCACCGCGCCGCTGGGCGCCGGGGCCACCTGCCCCGCCAGCACCGGGTCGCGCCAGCAGGTGGACGCCGGCGAATGGTGCAACGCGCTGCAGGGCGCGGCCGAAACCTCGGGCACCACCAAGCTCGGCGCCATGATCGGTGGGCGGGGTTGCGTGGAAGACCTGGGCAACAACGAATACCTGATCACCGTCGCCTGGCAGGGCCTCGTGCCCATCGCCGCACCCCCGGAAGGCGTGGCCTGCGGCAAAGACGCGTACGACGTGGCCCCCACCGCAACAACGCCAAGCCCGCAGTGCACCGCCGACAGGTGCCGCCGGACCGTGACGACGCTGGTGCGCATCGGGGTGCTTTCATGAGGCGGGCGCGCCCCGCGCCCGGAGTTTGCCGGTCTGCTCGTGCATCGCTGCGCCAGCGCGGCCTGACGCTGATCGAGCTGATGGTGTCGGTCACCATCATGCTGATCGTGCTGGCGGCGCTGATTGCGCTGTTCCTGAATGTGAACAGTACCCAGCGCGAAATGGTCAAGGTCAACCGCCAGATCGAGAGCGGCCGGCTCAGCGTCTTCGTGCTGGAAAACGAGGTTTCGCACGCGGGCTTCTGGGAAAACTACATGCCCGAGTTCGACGACCTCACGGTGTCGGCCGTACCCGCCAAGGTGCCTACCGGCGCCGCGCCCGATCCATGCCTTCCCTATTCGGCGGCCACATGGACCGAAGACTACAAGCGCAGCCTGCTCGACGTGCCCGTACAGGCCTACGACGCCGTGCCGGCCAGCTGCGCCGCGCTGCTGACCAACAAGAAAGCCAACACCGACGTGCTGGTGGTGCGCCATGCCGAAACCTGCGTGGCGGGCATGCCGAACTGCGAAGCCGACGCGCTGGGCAAGCTGTATTTCCAGTCGTCGTTCTGCGGTACTCAGAAGCCGTCTGATTTCGACCTCAGCACGGCCGGCTTCGCCACCATGCTGGCCAAGAACTGCACGGCGCCGTCGCCCAAGCGCAAGTTCATTTCCGACATCTACTATGTGCGCGACTACGCGGAAACGGTCGGCGACGGCATACCGACGCTGGCGCGGTCGCGCTTCGACCTCTCGGCCACCGGGCTGGGTCAGCAGCCGCCGGTGCCGCTCATCGAAGGTGTCGAAGGCTTCCGCGTGGAGCTGGGCCTGGACACGCTGAGCAAGACCGGAGCAGCCGTGAACTACACCCAGGCGATCTCCTGGGCCGATGCGACCAACCGATCGACACCCACCAACCGCGGCGACGGAAGCCCCGACGGCAACTTCGTTCATTGCAGCACGGCGTCGCCCTGCACCGCCGACCAGCTGATCAACGTCGCCTCGCTCAAGCTCTATGTGGTCGCACGCAGCCTGGAAATTTCTCCGGGCCATACCGATGCGCGCACCTACAACCTGGGGAGCACGACGCTCGGCCCCTTCAACGACCACTACAAGCGGCATGCGTTCACCACCGCGGTGCGCCTGACCAACGTGACCGGCCGCAGGGAAACGCCGTGAAGATGACATCCACACACCCCTTGCGCCGGCAAGGCGGCGCGGCGTTGATCGTCGGGTTGATCATGCTGGTGCTCATCACGCTGGCCGTCACGGCGGGGTTCACCCTCAGCAACACCAACCTCAAGTCGGTCGGCAACATGCAGAACCGGAACGAGGCCGTGGCCGCAGCCAACCGCGCCATCGAGGAAGTGGCGGCCTCGCTGCTGCTGCCGGGCGTCGACGGCTCGCCTTCGCTGGCCATGCCGCAACGCACCGAGAGCCGGGTCGACATCAACAACGACGGCACCATCGACTACACGGTAGAGATCGCCGCGCCCACCTGCGTGCGCGCCACGAAGTCCACCGACACCGGCGGCGGCGGCACCGCCGGCCCCGGCGGCATCGGCGGAAACTCTTCCAGCAGTGGCTCGGGCCTCAATGCCCTGCCCGACCAATACAACTCGGTGTGGGACATCAGCACCACGGTGACCGATGCCAAAACCGGTGCGTCCACCGCGGTGCGCCAGGGCGTGCGAGCGCTGCTGAACAAAGCGCAGTTCGAAGCGCTGTGCTCGTAGCACGCGCCATCCTCCGAATGATCACGACGACGAACGGATCGACATCATGAAAAAGAACTTCTTCCGGCCGCTCTGGGCCGCCGCGCTGCTGATGCTCAGCCTGTCCGCGGCTCAGGCGGAAGACATCGATCTGTTCGTCGGCTACAACCAGACCGTGGCGGACGCACCGAACGTGCTGTTCGTGGTGGACAACACCGCCAACTGGACTCCGATGTTCGCCGCCGAGATGAACGCGCTGGCCAGCGCGTTCGAGAGCCTGCCCACGGGCAAGTTCAAGGTCGGCGTGATGATGTTCAGCGAAACGGGCGGAGGCAACTCGAACGTCGACGGCGCCTACCTGCGCGCCGGCGTGCGCCTGATGGACGACGCCACCAAGGCCAAGTACGGCACGATGATCCGCAACCTCGACGTCAGCGCCGACAAGTCCAACGGCGGCAAGGCCGGCAAGATGATGGCGGAGGTGTACCGCTACCTGGCCGGCCAGGCGCCAATGGCCGGCAACAACAAGCTGAAGGCCGACTACACGGGCAATGTCTCCACCTACGGCAGCGGCAAGAACGAGTCCGCCGGTTCGGTGGCTTCCCGGGCGATCTGGGCGCTTCCCGGCAATCCGCTGAATGCATTCGGCGGCACCACCTACAACGCGCCCAACACCGCGAACTGCATCGGCACCTACGTCATCTACATCAGCAACGGCGCCGCGCAGGACAACAGCAGCGACACCACGACGTCCACCAATGCGCTGCGTACGGCCGGAGGCACCACCACCACCATTCCGCTGAGCCCGAGCGGCTCGCAGGACAACGTGGCCGACGAATGGGCCAAGTTCCTGCAGAGCAGCATGGGCGTGAAGGTCTACACGGTCGAAACAGCGACGGCCTCCGGCGGCCAGGGTCCCGGCTGGAGCGCGCTGCTCAAGAGCATGGCGGGCCAGAGCAAGGGTGAGTACTATGACCTCAGCGCCAAGGTCGACCTGGGCCTGGCGCTCAAGGAGGCGCTCGACGACATCTTCAGCAAGATCCAGTCGGTCAACAGCGTGTTCTCGTCGGTGAGCCTGCCCGTGAGCGTGAACACGCAGGGCACCTACCTGAACCAGGTGTTCGTGGGCATGTTCCGCCCCGACGATTCCGCCTATCCGCGCTGGAACGGCAACCTCAAGCAATACAAGCTCGGGCTCGACAGCAGCAACCAGCTGATCCTGCAGGACGCGGCCGGCGCCAACGCCATCAACAACCAGACCGGCTTCATTGCGCCCTGCGCACGAAGTTTCTGGACACCCGCGCCGAGCGACACCGATGCGTACTGGAGCTTCCGGCCCGCGGGCGACTGCCTTGGCAAGGAGGCGGCCGAAAGCCCGGACGGCAACGTGGTCGAAAAAGGCGCGCAGGGCTACATGCTGCGGCAGGTGCTCACGGCCGACCGCAACGTCCAGACCTGTGCACCGGGCAACTGCTCGATCCTGACAAGCTTCAGCACCGGCAATACGGCCGGCATCACCGCGGCAGCCCTGGGCGCACAAAGCGACGCCGAACGTGCCACGCTGATCGAATGGCTGCGCGGCCTGGACAACAAGGGCGACGAGCGGACCGATTCGACCGGCAAGCCCCTGACCTCCACGACCGCCATGCGGCCTTCGGTGCACGGCGACGTGGTGCATTCGCGCCCCGTGGCCATCAACTACGGCACCGATGCCGCCCCGCAGGTGGTGGTGTTCTACGGTGCCAACGACGGCGTGCTGCGCGCCGTCAACGGCAACCAGAGCGCGGCCATCGGCTCGGCGGCGCCCGGCAGCGAGTTGTGGGCTTTCGTGCCGCCGGAGTTCTACGGCAGCATCAAGCGGCTGTACGCCAACACCACGCGCATCAGTTTTCCCGGTGTGCCAGTGAGCGTGGGCGCTACAGCTCCCAAGCCCTATGGCATGGACGGCGCCATGGCGGCCTACCGCCAGGGTACGTCGGCGTGGCTCTACGCGAGCATGCGCCGCGGCGGCCGCCTGGTGTATGCCTTCGATGTGTCGAACCCCACGGCGCCCATTCTGAAATGGCGCAGGGGCTGCCCGAACCAGGACAACGATGTCGGTTGCGATACCGGCGCGAACGACATGAGCGGCATCGGCCAGACCTGGTCGGCTCCCAAGATCGTGAAATCGGCCGGCTATGGCGCCGGCAGCACGCCCATGGTGATGTTCGGCGGCGGCTACGACAAGTGCGAAGACGTCGACACCACCGACCCGACCAAGGCATGCGGCACGGCCGCCAAGGGCAACAAGGTCTACGTGCTCGACGCCAGCACCGGCGACGTCCTGAAGACCTTCACCACCGACCGTGCGGTGACCGGCGAAGTGACCATCGTGAACGACAGCGCGGGCCTGGCCAAGATCGCCTATGCGGCCGACCTGGGCGGCAACGTCTACCGCATTGCCATAGGCGCTGCCGCACCGGGCAGTTGGACGATGACCAAGATCGCCTCGCTCGGCTGCGCCACGACGACCGCCACCTGCACGCCCAACCGCAAGTTCATGTTCGGCCCCGATGTGGTCGAAGACAACGGCCTCTACGTGCTGCTGCTGGGCTCTGGCGACCGCGAAAAGCCGCTGCGGTCCTATGCCGCTGCGCTTGGCGTCTCCAACCGCTTCTACATGATGGTGGACAAGCCCGCCGACGCCACTTGGCTCACCAGCGAATCCAGCAACTGCGACGGCAACTCGCTGCTGTGCCACGGATCCCTGCTGGCCATCACCGGCACCGATGCGCCTACGCCCACCGCACTGGCGGCCAAGAAAGGCTGGTACCTGGTGCTCGCGGCCGGCGAACAGGTGGTGACTTCGTCGGTCACGGCCTACGGCAACACGACCTTCAATACCCACACGCCCACCAACCCGGCCGTGAGCCAGTCGTGCCGAGCCGACCTGGGGACCGCCAACGTCTACAACCTGTCGTACCTCAACGCCACGGGGCAGAACGGCGCCCGCTTCCAGAACGTGGTCGGCGGCGGCCTTGCGCCCTCGCCCGTGGTCGGCCGGGTCATGGTGGGCGACACCTTCCGCGACGTGGTGATCGGCGCCAACCCCGATTCGTTCCTGAGCCCGAAGGGCGCGGCGGTCAAGACCGCCTTCACGCAGCCCAAGGGCCGCGTCTACTGGTTCATCCAGAAGTAAGGTGCGCAAGGTGCGGATAACGAAGGGCATGCGCGCACGCGGCTTCACGCTCGTCGAGCTGATGGTCACCATCGTAGTGCTGGTGGTGCTGGTGTCGGTGGCCGTGCCCTCCTTCGACAACATCCGGCTTTCGAGCCGCTTGACCTCCTACTCGACCGATCTCGTGGCCGGCAGCCAGCTGGCCCGGAGCGAAGCCATCAAGCGCAATGCGGCGGTGACGCTGTGCGCCTCGTCCAACGGCACGGCCTGCGCCACCAACGGCCAGTGGGAAGCCGGCTGGATCGTCATCAGCAACGGCGGGCAAGTCATCCAGAAGCAGCCCGCCACCGCCAGCGGCTACCAGATGCGCGACAGCGGCGGCCTCAGCGCCCTCTCCTTCGAGGCCACCGGGGTGGGCGGTACCGCGGCCAACATCACGATCTGCCGGGCCACTCCCCTGGGTAACCAGGAGCGGGTGGTCAAGATCAGTGCCACGGGACGCTCCTCGATCACGCGAACCAACGCAGGCAGCTGCGGTGCGTGAGTGAGTGAGGTCTTTTTTGTGCGATCCTCGGCGACGCGGACAATAGTGCACTAATGCAGCCTTCAGGACTGCCAGTTCACGCCGCTTTTCGGCCGTCGCATCAGTAAATACGCTTCATTTCATGGAACACCAGTTGGACTGGGCACTTGCCGCCTGCGCCCGCATCCTGCGGCCGGTGGTGAGGCTCGCCCTGGCCATGGGGGTGAAGCATCCGCACCTGGAAGTCTTGCTGCGCGACCTGCTGCTGGAAGAAGCCAAGCGCTCCTGGCGCAAGCAGGGCGTGTCAAAGCCGAACATCAGCCAGCTGTCGGTCACGACCGGGCTGAACCGCAAGGCCGTGACGGCCAAGGTTCGCGAAACCGTCGACGCCCTGCCCCACACCGAAATATCAGCCGCGGCGAAGACCTTCACGCTGTGGTTGCAGATGGTGTCGGAAAACCATGCCTACCAGCGGCTGCCGATCACCGCCGACGGCGAGGACATGCCCTCGTTCGAAACCGTGGCCAGGCTCGGCAGCCGCGGCAATGTGCACCACCGCACCATCCTCGACGAGCTGGTGCGCCTGAACATGGCGGCCGAGCAGAACGGCTGCGCCGAGCTCAAGGTCGACGGCTTCGTGCCCGAGGGCGACCTGCAGTCGATGCTGGCGTTTCTGGGCGACAACGGCCGCGACCACCTGCTGGCCGCGGTGTCCAACACCCTCGGCGAGCAGCCCCGCATGCTCGAGCGCGCGGTGTTTGCGCGCGGCCTGGAGCTGGAAGATTGCGAAAATATCCATCAACTGGTGCGCGAACGCTGGTCCGCACTGCACCATGAACTGGCGGGCGAGATGACGCGCGCCGTCGACCGGGCTCCGAGCGGCGCCAAAGGGCGCATCCGGGTTGGCATCTACACGTATTATGAAGACGACGCGGCGCCGCTGGTGCCAGGCGTCGCCCCCCAGCGGGAAGAGAAGACACCATGAAAAATCACTGCCGATGGATGCGCGGCATCCTCTTTGCAGGAGCCATCGCCTTGCTGCTCTCGTGCGGGGGCGGGGGCGGTGGTGGAGGTTCCGCAAGCAGCGTGGGCGTTGGCAGCGGCACCGCCGCGGGCAGTTCGGGCGACAACTCGGCCGGTACGGGCACGGGTGGTGGTAGCGGCACAGGCACCGCGGGCGGAGCCGATGGTTCGGGTGGCACCGGCAGCACTGGCAGCGCGGGCGGCACGAGCGGTGGCACCGACGGCACGAGCACGGCCGGCAATGGCAGCGGCGACGGCGTGGGATCGGGCGGCACCGGCGTGAGCACGGCCGACGCGACCGGCGTCGGCTCCGTGGGTGGGCTGGGCAGCATCATCTTGAACGGCGTGCGGTACAAGACCTACCCGGAAGCCCCTGATGGCATCGCCCCCGCCAATTTCAGTCTCGAAGACACCAGCGAGCTGCAGATCGGCATGAGCGTGCGCATTGCCGGCAAGATCGACAGCGAGTTCACCGCCGCGACGGCGCAGCAGGTCGTTTCGGCTGCCGAATTGCGCGGTGCGGTGTCGACCATCAATGTCGGGGCCGGCAGCTTCGTGGTGATGGGCACCACCGTCTCTACCGACAACGCGACCGTGTGGAGTGGCGCGACCGGCCTGACGGACATCGTGGCCGGCAGCGTGGTGCAGGTCTGGGGCCTGCCCTCCGCACCGGGCACCTTGCGTGCCACGCGCGTCGAACTGAAGCCCACCTCCTCCGAGCCGCTGGTGACCGGATTCGCGCAGAACCTCGATACGCTGAGCAAGAGCTTCACGCTCGGCCAACTCACGGTTCACTATGACAACGCCGCGTTCTCGGGCGGCATCGATGAATCCACACTGGCGGGCGCCCTCGTTCGCTTGCGCGGCAGCGTGGCGCCGGTCGCGGGAGTGTTCAACGCGACCAAGGTCCAGGGCTGGTATGCGGTGCCCAAGCAGAACGCCGCCGCGGTGCAGCTGGCGGGTGTCATCACCGACTACAGCGGGCTCGCCGCCCCGTTCAAGATTCTGGGGACGACAGTCGATGCATCCAATGCACGCGTCACCGGCGGTCTTCCGACGTCGATCGGCAACGGCGTCAAGGTGGAAGTCGACGGCTTCATGAGCAACGGCATTCTGGTCGTGAAAAAGCTGCGCATCCGCAACGTCCCGGGCGTCGGCGGGCCGGTCGACTTCACGCTGATAGGCGCCATCGGCGGTTATCAGTCGCCCTCGGACTTCAAGGTGCAAGGCCGTCAGGTGAACGCCGGGCGCCCCGGAACAGTCTTCGAGAACGGCACCGCTGTCGATCTGGCCAACGGCCGCCGCGTGACCGTGGTCGGTGACACGGTCGAGAACGGCGTGCTGATCGCGAAGCGCGTCACCTTCGCGCCCTGAGAACCGTCTGCGGGCCACCTCGTCTATAGCCCACCGGTCCGCGCTTTCTCGCCTGCCAAGGCAACGAGCGCAGACCACTGTTCCGCGGTATCCGCCCTCCGCGCAGATGGAAGTTTGTGTAACTACAGCGTCGGTCCGTTGCCCGAGCCCGCATCCCTCTCGCAATCACGGCATTCTGTGAATGCGTGTTCCCGTCCGGCATGGCCGTTCTGGAACATCCATTTGCGAAAGGATCGAGATGAACCCTGACATTCAACTCAGGCACGAGGTCTTTGCCCAACTGAACTGGGACCCGGCGGTGTGCAGCTGCGACATCGACGTGCGCGTGACGGACGGCGTGGTCACCTTGCATGGCAGGCTCGCCAGCGAAGGATTGAAGACCGCCGTCGAGCGTGTCGTGCGCCGCGCCGAAGGCGTCACGCTGATCGTCAACCGGCTGACCACGGTGGATCGCTCGAACGACCGCTGAGCCCGCGAAGGAACGGAGCCTCAGGCAGCCTGCATCGACCCCGCGCCGAGGGCGTCGTTCTCCGCGTCGCTGAGCCAGCGCCGCTTGTCGCGCATGGGCGGTGCGCCGAACATGCGGCCGTACTCGCGGGCGAATTGCGACGGGCTTTCGTAGCCCACGCTGTGCGCCGCGCTCGCCACGTCGGCACCGGCCATCAGCATCTGGCGGCGCGCCTCCTGCAGGCGCAGCTGCTTCTGGTACTGCAGCGGGCTCATGGCGGTGACGGCCTTGAAATGGTGGTGGAACGACGACACGCTCATGTGCACCGCGCGGGCCATGTCTTCGATGCGCAGCGACTGCGCATAGTTGACGCGCAGCGCGCTGATGGCCTTGGCGATGCGCTGCGTGTGGCTGTCCTGCAGCGCAATCTGCCGCAGCCGCGCGCCCTCGCCGTTCACCAGCAGGCGGTACATGATCTCGCGCTTGATGAGCGGCGCCATGATCGGCACGTCCTCCGGCATTTCGACCAGCCGCAGCAGCCGCAGCACCGGCTCCAGCACCGGCATGGCGATGCGGTTGACATACATGCCGCGCGACGCGGGCGCATTGGCTTTCGCGGGCAGCTTCTCGTCGCCGATGAGTTCGCCGATTTCGTCGAGCGCCAGTTCCAGCCGCACGCCGAGGTAGGGCTCGTTGTCGCTCGTCAGGCGCACCTGGCCGCACACCGGCAGGTCGACCGAGGTCACCAGGTAGTGCATCGGGTCGTACACATAGATGTCGTCACCCACGATGATCCGCTTGGAACCCTGCGCGATCAGCCCGAGCGCCGGGGTCGCGAAGGCGTGCTTGGGACCGTCGGGCTTGCTGATGCAGAACACCTGCAGGCCGGCCACCGGCGTTTCCACGGTGCCGTCCCGGCCGCGCGTGATGCGGTTGATCAGCGCCACCAGCTCCTTCCTGGCGTCGTCGAGTTCGGGGTCCAGCGGCATCGGCTGGGCAATGGCGGCAGCGATTTCGGGTGCTTCTTCGGACATGTTCTGGGCCTTGTCAGGGGTTGGGTTCGCCGGGCTGCACCGCAGCGGCGGGGAGCCTGGAGGATCGGGTGGTTCAAAGCTTAGCGCCGCACCAACGAATCTGCACGGGCCGGACGGGAGTTCTGGAGAAATAGGCAAAGACTTTGCAGAAACGCGCTCGCCATGCCCGGCGCCGCGGCCGGATACTTTTGAAGCCGCCACGGGCTACAGCCCGCTTCAGGCGCCATCCACGCAAAGGACCTTTTCCATGCAATACCGCAGATTCGGCCGCACCGGCCTGTTCGTTTCCGAGCTCTGCCTCGGCACCATGACTTTCGGCGGCTCCAGCGGCATCTGGGGCCAGATCGGCAATCTCCAGCAGGCCGAGGCCGAAAGCCTGGTCGGCCGGGCGCTGGACGCCGGCATCAACTTCATCGATACCGCCGACGTGTACTCCGAAGGCCTTTCGGAAAACATGACCGGCCAGGCACTGAAGAACCTCAAGGTGCCGCGCGAAAACGTCGTGGTCGCCACCAAGGTGTTCGGCGAAACCGGCAAGAGCCCGAACGCCGCCGGCGCCTCGCGCTATCACGTCATGGACGGCGTGAAGGCCAGCCTCAAGCGCCTGCAGCTGGACCACATCGACCTGTACCAGATCCACGGCTTCGACCCGGTCACGCCCATCGAGGAAACGGTGCGCGCGCTGGACAACCTGGTGCAGCAAGGCCACGTGCGCTATGTGGGTGTGTCGAACTGGGCGGCCTGGCAGATCATGAAGGCACTGGGCATTGCCGAGCGCCAGGGCCTTGCGCGTTTCGAATCGCTGCAGGCCTACTACACCGTCGCGGGCCGCGACCTGGAGCGCGAGCTGGCGCCGATGCTGCAGAGCGAAAGCCTCGGCCTGATGGTCTGGAGCCCGCTGGCGGGCGGCCTGCTGAGTGGCAAGTACGGACGTCATATCGACGTGGGGGAGGCCGAAAAAGGCAGCCGCCGCACCAGCTTCGACTTTCCGCCCGTGAACGTCGATCGCGCCTATGACTGCATCGACGCGATGCGCCAGTTGGCCGAGGCGCGCAAGGTGTCGGTGGCGCAGATCGCCCTGGCGTGGCTGTTGCACCAGCCGGTGGTGACCAGCGTGATCATCGGCGCCAAGCGCGTCGAGCAACTGGACGACAACATCGCCGCCACCGCGATCCGGCTCTCCGCCGAGGAATTGGCCCTGCTCGACAAGGTAAGCGCGCTGCCCTCCGAATACCCGGGCTGGATGCTCGAACGCCAGGGCGGCGCACGGGCGAAGCGCCTCGCCGAATCAGGCCAGCACGGCTGAGGAGTCGAATCGGGCCAGCGCGGCCGACCGGTGATGCGCAGCGTGGGCCGCGGTGGCACGCAACGCGCGCAGGTCGAGGTGCCGCGCCGCGCTTGCCGCACAAGGCTCGGCCAGGTGCGGCACCACGCCGAGCAAGGGCGCCCCGAGACGGCCGCGCAGCGTCTGCAGATTGGCCTCGGGTCCCAGCATGCCAGGCTCAATGACGCTCGCGATCCATCCCGCCAGCACGAGACCGCGCGCGCGAATGGCTTCCGCCGTGAGCAGCGCGTGGTTCAGGCAACCGAGCCGCAGCCCGACCACGAGGATCACCGGCAGGCCCAGTGCGACGGCGAGGTCGGCGCTGTCCAGGTCGTCGCCGAACGGCACGCAGAACCCGCCCACACCTTCGACGACCACCGCGTCGGCGCGCTGCGACAACGCCGCGAAGGCCGACAGCAGCGGCGGCAACTCGATGCGCACGCCCTCTTCCCTCGCCGCCAGGTGCGGCGACATCGGCGCACGCAGCAGGTAGGGGCAGCGCAAGGCCAAAGGCGCATCGACATTGCCCGCCGCGCGCAGCTGCTCGACGTCATCGTTGCGCCACTCGCCGTCGACCCATTCCAGGCCCGCAGCCACCGGCTTCATGCCGACCGCCCGCTGGCCCGATCCGGCCAGCAGGCTCAGCATCGCGCTGCTGACCAGCGTCTTGCCGACGCCCGTGTCGGTACCCGTGACGAACCAGCGGCGGGGCGCCATGGGTGCACCCTGGGCGCTGCGCGCGCTCATGCAGCCTCCTTCCAGGGCTGTGCCAATGCTTCGCCCAACGCATCGACCAGCCGCGCGACATCGGCCTCGCTGTGGCTGGCCGACAGCGTGATCCGCAGCCGCGCGGTGCCTGCGGGCACCGTCGGCGGGCGGATCGCGCCGACACGCAAGCCATGAACGTCGAGCTGCGCCATCGTCTGCATCGCACGCGCGTTGTCGCCGACGATCAGCGGCTGGATCGCGGTGGGTGAATCGGGCAGCCAGGCGCTGCCGTCCGGCGGGAGGATCGCTTTCAGGCCCCGGCGCAATTGGGCGATGCGCATCTTCAATTGCGCACGGCGCGCGTCGCCTTCCTCGCCTTCGATCAGCGCGAGGCTCGCGAGCAGCGCGTGCGCGATGGCCGGCGGCGCCGCGGTGGTGAAGATGTAGGGCCGCGCCCGCTGCACGAGGTAGTCGACGACGGTGCGGTGCGCCGCCACGAACGCGCCCGACACGCCCGCCGCCTTGCCCAGTGTGCCGACGAGCACCAACCGCTCCGAGCGCAGCGCCATGGCCTGCAGCACGCCCCGGCCGGTGTCGCCGAGCACGCCGAAGCCATGCGCGTCGTCCAGCACGAGCCAGGCGTCGTGGCGCTCGGCCAGGGCGAGCAGTTCGCCCACGGGCGCAATGTTGCCGTCCATGCTGAAGACCGCGTCGCTCACGATCAGCTTGACCGGCGCATCGCAGGCCGCGAGCTGCGCATCGAGCGCCGCCACGTCGCAGTGCGGATAGCGCTCGACGCGCGCCTTGGCCAGCCGCGCACCGTCGATCAGCGACGCGTGGTTGAGCGACTCGGAAAAGATCACCGCCTCCGCACCGCCGAGCGCCGACAGCACCGCCAGGTTGGCCATGTAGCCCGTGCAGAAGAACAGGCTCCGCGCCTCGGGGACGAACGGTGCCATCCATCCGGCCAGCCGCTCCTCGAGCTCCGCGTGCGCACGCGAATGGCCGAGGATCAGGTGCGACCCGCCGCTGCCCGTGCCGTAGCGCGCCGCGCCTTCGGCCAGTGCGGCCGCCAGCGCCGGATGCGCGGCGAGGCCCAGGTAGTCGTTGCTGCTGAAGCCGAGCATGGTGCGCTGCTCGGCCGCACCCGCCAGCGTCAGGGATTGCCGGGGTGCGCAGGCCGTCTCGGCGATCTGCCGGCGGCGGCGCAGCGACTGGGCATCGAGCGCCGTGATTTCGTCCTGCAGGCGTTCAAGCAAGCGCAGCATCGCGGCCTCCTTCTGCATGGCTGGAAGCGGTGACGGCCTCCAGCGTGCCCAGCGTGCCGTCGACCAGCCGGTCGATGTCGCCGTCGCTTATCGCATAGGGCGGCATGAGGTAGACCGTCGCACCGATCGGGCGCATCAGCAGTCCGTTCGCCCGTGCGGCCAGGTGAAAGCGCTCCGCGAAGCGGGCACCGGGCTCGCGCACGTCGAAGGCCGTGATCATTCCGCGCTGGCGCAAATGATCGACGGGCAGGCCGCGGAGCCCTTCGCGCAGCCGGCCGATCAACCGTTCGGCGCGGGCGCGGTTGCGCCGCAGCGCGTCCTCGCGCTCGAACAGGTCGAGCGTTGCGAGCGCCGCACGGCAGGCGAGCGCGTTGCCGGTGTAGGAATGGGAATGCAGAAAGCTGCGCGCCACGTCGTCGTCCACGAAGCCTTCGTAGATGGCATCGCGCGTCATCACCAGCGCCAGCGGCAGGTAGCCGCCGCTGATGCCTTTGGACAGGCAAAGGAAATCGGGCCAAATCTCGGCCTGCTCGCACGCGAAGAAACTGCCGGTGCGCCCGCATCCCACTGCAATTTCGTCGGCGATGAGGTGCACGCCGTAGCGGTCGCACAGCGCGCGCACGAGGCGCAGGTATTCGGGGTCGTGCATCGCCATGCCGGTGGCGCATTGCACCAGCGGCTCGACGATCACGGCCGCAATCGATGCATGCCGTTCGGCCAGCAGTGCTTCGAGTTCGCCGGCGGCGCGCCGCGCCACGTCCACCGCGTCCTCGCCCGGCAGCGCGGCCCGTGCATCGGGCGACGCAACGAGGTGCGCATTCGCAAGCAGCGGCGCGTAGGCGTCGCGGAACACCGGCACGTCGGTCACATGCAACGCCCCCAGCGTTTCGCCGTGGTAGCCATGCCGCAGCGCGACGAAGTTCTGCTTGCCGCTGCGGCCCGCATTGCGCCATGCGTGAAAGCTCATCTTCAGCGCGATCTCCACCGCCGAAGCGCCATCGGAGGCGTAGAAGCAATGGCCCAGCGCATGGTCGGTCAAAGCGGCAAGCCGCTCGGCCAGCTCGACGGCCGGCGCATGCGTGCAGCCGGCGAGCATCACATGCGAGAGCGTGTCGAGCTGGTCCTTCAGCGCGGCGTTGATGGCCGGATGGGCATGGCCGAAGAGGTTGACCCACCACGAACTCGTTGCGTCCAGATAGCGGCGCCCGTCGTGGTCGAACAGCCAGACGCCCTCGCCCCGTGCGATCGGCAACGGCGGCACCGCTTCGAGCCGGATGCTCTGGGTGCACGGATGCCATACGTGGCGCCGGCTGCGCTGCTGCCAGTCGGCGTTTTTCGACGGCGCAGGTGTCGGGTGGGAAGCAATCGTTGGCGGCATCCGCGTAATCCTGTGGGGCAAGGCGCGGGATCGTATCGACGGCAACCCGCCGCGGCAAACCGCCGGCGCGGATGCGAGATGCCCCTGGTTTGGACGACGTTCGCCGTTGAAGCCTGCCGGTTCAAACCAGGCTCGCGCAACAGGCCGGCATCGCGTTCAGAGAGCGTGCCGGGTCATGGATGCAAGTTGTCTTGCTGACGATAAAGATAGTTGCGGAGTGTCGAGCGTCCGCCGGTCCGACGGGATGGTTCTTGGTATCGGACAGGTTGTTGGCTGATTTTCAGGATCGGCAATCCCAGCCTGGAAAGCACAGCCTGTCTCTATCTCTTCTTCACCAGCGCCGAGATGTATTCGCCCAATGAAGTCGCGCCTCGTTCGGAGTTTTCAGGCTCTTCCTTTTTCTCGAGAGTGACACGCGTCATGGCGGCATAAGACCTCGCGCCCGCCTCCGAGAACCCCATCGAGCGGAACGCCTGCTCCCATTGGTCGGGCGGCGTCACCACCACTTCCACCGGCCGACTGAGCGCCTGCGCGAAAGCCTCGGCGACATCGCCAGGCGAGTAGCGCTCCGGCCCCTCGACATAGTGCGGGCCGGAGGACCGGGCCTCGCCAAGCATGAGCCGCGCCGCAAATTCGCCGAGGTCGCGCGGCGCCACCATCGGCAGCTTGAAGTCGGGCGGGTACATGCTGTGCAGCTTGCCTTCGCTTTGCGCGGCCTCCAGCGAGGCGTCCCAGTTGCTCATGTAGTAGGCCGCACGGATCGCGCTCACGGGCACGGGCCCGGCCGCAAGCGCCTGCTCCATCTGGTAGAGCACGCCGAGGTCGCCGATGCGGTCGCCGGGCTGCGCGCCGTAGGTGGACTCGGCCACTATCTTCTCCAGCGGCAGGCCTGCTATCGCCTCGAGGATGCAATTCAAGCTCCTTTGCTCTTCGGCGGCGGTGTCGGTGGAAGGCGGCGCCGGCGGGTTGAGCAGGAACAGCCGCTTGCCGCCCGCCACCGCGCGCCGCAGTGAAGGCACATCGAACAGGTCGGCCTCCGCAATGTTGGCGCCCTGCCGGCGCAGGGCTTCGGCATGCGCGGCGTTGCGCGTGACCGCGGCCACCTGCTCGCCTTGCGCAAGCAGTGCGGAAACCAGCGCCGAGCCGACATGCCCGGTCGCGCCCAGGACGACGTGCGTCATGCGTGCTCCTTCTCTTTCTGTTGGCCACCAACAGGAATCGACATGGTTCGACGCTAGCGGCCCGCCACCGCCCGAGGCGCCCGGCTTGGACGACGCCCGTCGTGGGTCTATTCCCACACCGGCTCCCTCGCACCGCGCGGAGAAATGCATATCCATGCATTTTTCTCAAGGAGCCCTTCATGACGAAGACGAACCCCAACACGCCCGATGAACGCGGTTCGCTCCCGCCCGATCACAACAAGGCAGGCAACCAGAGCCCCACGCCGCGCAACGAGCCACGCCGCACCGCCGAAAGCCGCCACGACCGCGAAAGCCACGTCGGCAGCAGCAACCAGACTCAGTCGCGTAGAGGCGGCGGCGCCGGGCACTGACGCCGGCCGGCTTCACACGAACAACAGAGCCGCCTCGACCGTGTCTCACCGCAACGAAGCCACTGCCGCGCTGAAGGCGCTGAGCATCGCCACCGACGCCTGCCGCGAGTGCCCGCTGGGGGAGCCCGCCACGCAGTCGGTCTTCGGCGAGGGTCCGGTCGGCGCCGTGCTGATGGTGGTGGGCGAGCAGCCCGGCGACAAGGAAGACCTGGTGGGCCGCCCTTTCGTCGGCCCTGCCGGCAAGCTGTTCGACCGCGCCGTGGCCGAGCTTGGATGGGTGCGCGAGAAGCTCTACGTGACCAATGCGGTGAAGCACTTCAAATACGAGCTGCGCGGCAAGCGCCGCATCCACAAGACCCCTGGCCAGCGCGAGGCCGAAGCCTGCCGGCACTGGCTCGAAAGCGAGATCGAGCTCGTGCAACCGCGTGCCTTCGTGGCGCTCGGCGCCACCGCGGCGCGTTCGCTGCTCGGGCGCCATGTCGCTGTCATGAAGGAGCGCGGCCAGTGGCACGAGAACGCGGCCGGCCAGCGCGTGCTGGTGACGCTGCATCCTTCCGCGTTGCTGCGCGGCGATCCCGAACAAAGGGAGGCCGCGTGGGAGGCCTGGCTCAAGGATCTGGCGGTGGCGTCGGAACTGATGAAAAAGCCGGCGGCTGCAAAAAAGCCGGCGTCACGGCCGGCCTCGCAACCCGCCTCAAGGCCCACCTCCCGGCCAATACGCGCCGCGCGCAAGACGCGGTCGATGGCCCCGGCCTAGCACCGGCGGCACCGGTCAACCGCGCCGCCGCGTGCGCATGGTGATCGAATAGCGCAGCGCCTCGGTCGGCGCAATGCTGTGCTGCCACGCCCAGCGCGCTTCGCCGCGCAGCATGTAGATCGAGCGCGGCTCCATCAACAGCTGAAGGCTGGCGGGCGCGGTGGCACTGGCCGGCGGATACGGCCGCAGTTGCATCACGGCGTCGCCGAGCAGCGAAACGCCGACAATGTCCTCGAAATCGGGCACGTCGCGGTGCCAGCCGAGCGGCGTGCCGGGCCGGTACTCGGCCACCAGCACATGGGTGAAGTCTTCGGGCGCCATGCCCATCCACGCGGCCACCTTGGCCCGCAGCGGATGGAGCGCCTCCGGCAGCGCGGCACCGGGCCGCAGGCGATGGTTGTCGAAGTCGTATCTGCCGCCAAAATTGATGCCGCGGCGGCGGGCGGTGTATTCCTTGTAGCGCATTTCCCTGAGCTCGAAGCCCTGCACGATGCGCAGCAGTTCCTCTTCCTCTGAACGCGTGAGAAATTCGTGCGCGTAGCGCAGGCCTTCGATCGCGGCCGCGGGCACTTCGCCGAACAGATCGGGTTCGTCGGCCAGCTGGATGCGGCTAGCGGACCGCATCGAGGCCGTCCATTTTTTCTTCCGCCTGCTCTTTCGGGTGCTCCGCGCCGCCCAGCCGCAAGTCCCACCAGGGCGGCAGCAGCTGGCGGATTTCGGCGCGCGCAAAACGATCGTCCAGCAGGTGCAGCACGCCCCGGTCCTGCTCGGTGCGAATGACGCGGCCGGCCGCCTGCACCACCTTCTGCAGGCCCGGATACAGGTAGGTGTACTCGTAGCCCTTGCCGAAGCGCGCCTGCATGCGCTCGCGCGTGATCTCGTTCAGCGCGTTGTATTGCGGCAGTCCCAGGCTTGCGACAAAAGCACCGATGAGGCGGCTTCCGGGCAGGTCGATGCCTTCGCCGAAGGCACCGCCGAGCACGGCAAAGCCGATGCCGCGGCCACCTTCCTCGAAGCGCGCGAGAAAGCCGTGGCGCTCGGCCTCGGCCATGCCGCGCGTCTGCGCCCACACGGGCACACCCGGATGCTTCGCCAGGAACGCCGCACAGGCTTTTTCAAGGTAGTCGAAGCTGCTGAAGAACGCGAGGTAGTTGCCCGGCAGGCGCTCGAACTGGGCGCCGATGATCTCGGCCACGTTGCGCAACGAACCCGCGCGGTCGCGGAACCGGGTCGACACGTTCATGGCCACCTCGACGCGCAACTGCTGGCTGCGAAACGGCGAAGCCACGTCGAGCAGCATCGTCTGGGGCGGCAGGCCGAGCGCATCGCGGTAGAACTCGAACGGCGACAAGGTGCCGGAAAAACAGGTGGCGCACGCGGCGTCCGCGAAGCGCGCTTCGAGAAACGGCGCCGGCACCAGGTTGCGGATGGCCAGGCTGCGCTGCTGCTGGTCTTGCGCGGGACCCAGCGTGCGTTCGAAAACGGAATGGTCGCCGAACGAATCGGCCAGCCGGGCGAATTGCAGCGCATCGAAGAAGAAGCGCTGCAGCGGCCCCTGCACGGCATCGGGCGTGGCCGCGAAGTACTCGCCCATGGCCATGTTGGCGGCCTGCAGGGTGCGCGCGAAGCGCTCGGGAATTTCGTCGGCGGTGTCGTAGGGCTCGGTTTGCGCCTGCTGCACCGTATCCCATTCGCGGTACAGCCGCCCCAGGGCGCCGCGCACTGCGGCGGGCGCCACCCGGTGGGCTTCCTCGAGCGCCAGGCCGTCGAGCGCGGGCGGTGTACATGCCGCGCGCGCGCTCCAGCAGGTTGTGCGCCTCGTCGACCAGCACGGCCGCGCGCCAATCGGCGTCCTTCATGGTGGCGAAGAGAAAGGCGCTGCCGTCGAAGTAGTAGTTGTAGTCGCCCACGATCACGTCGGACCAGCGCGCCATCTCCTGCGCCAGGAAATAAGGGCACACGGTGTGCGCCAGCGCGATGTGCCGGAGCGCCGGCCGGTCGAGCCGCACCGCCCTGGCGGCCTCTTCCCGCGCCGCGGGCAGCCGGTCGTAGAAACCTTTTGCGAGCGGGCACGAATCGCCGTTGCAGGCCCGGTCGGGGTATTCGCAAACCTTCTCGCGCGCCGTGAGTTCGAGCACGCGTGCCTCTGCGCATTCCTTGCCGAGCACGCGCAGCGCATCCAGCGCCACAGTGCGGCCGGAAGTCTTGGCGGTCAAGAAGAAGATCTTGTCGATCTTTTGCGCGGCGCGCGCCTTCAGCAGCGGAAAGATGGTGGCCAGCGTCTTGCCGATGCCGGTGGGCGCCTGCGCCATCAGGCAGCGTCCGTTCACGCCCGCGCGGTAGACGGCCTCGGCAAGTTCCCGCTGGCCGGCCCGAAACGCGCCATGGGGAAACTGGAGCCGGCCAAGCGCGTCGCCGAGCATGGCGTGGTGCTCGGCTTCGCTTTGCGCCCAGGCGCTGTAGCGGGCGCACAGGCCTTCGAAGTGGTCTTGCAGCGCAGCCCGGTCGTGCGGCTCTTCCAGCACGGTTTCCTCGCCGGTGGCGAGGTCGAGGTACACCAGCGCCACCGTGATGCGCTCGTACCCGTGCAACTCGCACAGCATCCAGCCATAGGTGCGGGCCTGGGCCCAGTGCAGCGCCCGGTGGTTGCCGCGGATGGCATCGAAGTCGCCGCGGAAGGTCTTGATTTCCTCGACGCGGGGTTCGCGCGGATCGTGGCCGTCGGCACGGCCGCGCACCTTGAGCGCGCCGTAGTGGGAAACGAGGGCCACCTCGCTCTGGTAGGTGTCGCCCCGCCGGCCCTGCACGAGCGCGTGGCCGGCCATGCCCTCGAGCGCGCTGGGCGCGGGCACGAAACGCAGATCGAGGTCGCCTGCCTTGGCACCGAAGGCGCACAGAGCCTTGACGGAGACCGTGCGCGCATCCGGCAGCGCATCCGGCAACGCATCGGCCACGTCGTTCTGCAGCTTTGTCGAAAGGTTCGCGGTCACTTGGCGCACTGTATGAAACAACAGTATAGCGCCGACTGCAGCGCCGCATCGGCGCACAGGAAACGTCTCGGGGCCTTCTCCGACACAAAGGACCTCGGACTTCGGCAAAACTAGAAAAGTTTTGCTTACAAATCGTCCTGAATGAAGACCCCGACCGCGATCGACCCCGATGATTTCGACCGCCTGCTGAGCCGCAATCTGAAGCTGCCGCTGCTTGGCGGGCTGATCGGCGCGTTGGTGTTCGTCGGCTTGATCGTGTTCCTGCTGTGGACCATCGGCGGGGTCGAGCGCTCCGACCGCGTCACGCGCAGCGCCAGCGAGCTGCAGCGACGCAGCATCGACATGGAAACGGGCTTGCGCGGCTTTCTCATCACCGGCGACGAAAGCTTTCTCGAGCCCTACCAGAGCGCGCTGCCGCGGATCAAGACCGACATCGACGCGCTTCGCCAACTGGTCTCCAGCAACAGGCAGCAGGTGGAACGGCTCGAGCGCATTGCCACGCTGCAGGTGGCCTGGAACGAGTTCGCGCGCGACATGATCGATTCGCGCCGCGCCGGGGCCGACTACCAGCAGGCGGTACGGCAAGGCCGCGGCAAGCGGCTGAGCGACGCCATGCGCGCCGAGTTCGGCGCCTTCATCGACACCGAGCAGGGCTTGCGTTTTCAGCGCAACGAACAAGCCAACCGCACGAGCTGGCTCGTCGTGGGCCTGTTCCTGCTCTTCACGCTGTTGTTCACCGGCCTCGTGGCGTACTACGGCCGGCGGCAGCTCATGCGGCTTTCGAACAGCTACGACGTGGTGCTGCAGGAGCAAGCCCGGCATGCCGAGCGGCTGGCGCAGCAGGCCTGGCTGCGCAGCGCGCAGACCGAGCTGGTGGGCGAACTGGTCGGGGAACTCAGCGCCAACGACCTGGGCCGCAAGGTGCTCGCCTTCTTCTCCCGGTACCTGGAAAGCGCGGTCGGCGCGCTGTATGTGCGCGAGCGGCATGGCACGCTGCGCCGCGCCGCGAGTTACGGCTTTTCCATGGAGGCCGAGGCTTCGCCGCAGGTGTTCTCGCCGACCCAGAGCCTGATCGGCCAGGCCGCCGCCGAAAAGCGCCGCATGCTGGTCGAGCCGATTCACGCGGACTACCTGAAGGTCAATTCGGGACTGGGCGACATGGCGCCCTCGGCCGTGCTGCTGGTGCCGGTGTCGAGCGACGGCATCGTGAACGCCGTGGTCGAACTCGGCCTTCCGGCAGCACCCGATTCGCGCGCGAACGAACTGCTCGACCTCGTGGCCGAAGACATCGGCGCCTCCCTGGCGGCGGCCCGCTACCGCGAGCAGCTGCAGGACGCGCTGACCGAAACGCAGCAGCTCAACGAGGAACTGCAGGTGCAGCAGGAAGAGCTGCGCACCGCCAATGAAGAGCTCGAAGAACAATCGCGCGCCTTGCGGACTTCGCAGGCCATGCTGGAGAACCAGCAGGCCGAGCTCGAGCAGACCAACAGCCAGCTCTCCGAGCGCACCGAAGCGCTGGACCAGCGCAATGCCGCGCTTCGGCGCGTGCAGCGCGACCTCGAAGACCGCGCCGACGAGCTGCAGCGTGCCAGCCGCTACAAGTCGGAGTTCCTTGCGAACATGTCGCACGAGTTGCGCACGCCGCTCAACAGCGCACTCATCCTGGCCAAGCTGCTCGGCGACAACCCCGAGGGCAACCTGAGCCCCGAGCAGGTGAGGTTCGCCAAGGCCATCTATTCGTCGGGCAACGACCTGCTGGTGCTCATCAACGACATCCTCGACATCTCCAAGGTCGAGGCGGGCAAGCTCGACGTGGTGATCGAAGACGTCGCGCTGGTCGAGCTGGCGCGCAGCCTGGAAAACACCTTCAAGCCGCTCGCGGCCGAGAAGCGGCTGTCCTTCCGGTTGGCGCTGCAGCCCGGCGTGCCGGCCTCGCTGGCGACCGACCGCCATCGGGTCGAGCAGATCCTGAAGAACCTGCTCTCCAACGCGCTCAAGTTCACCGACAGCGGCGAGGTGGCACTGGCGGTGTCCCCCGCGCCGGAGGGCGGCGCCATCTTCGCGGTGTCCGACTCGGGCATCGGCATCGAGCCCGCGCAGCAGGCGTTGATCTTCGAGGCCTTCCATCAGGCCGACGGCACCACCAGCCGCCGGTATGGCGGCACCGGCCTCGGCCTGTCGATCTCGCGCGATCTCACGCGGCTGCTGGGCGGCAAGCTTACGGTGGAGAGCCAGCCCGGCCGAGGCAGCACCTTCGCCTTGCAGTTGCCGGCCGCGGCGCCCCAGGCCGTGCCGCAGGCGCCGGTACAGGCACCCGCGAAAGCCACCGCGGTGCGCGCGCCCTCCCCTGCGGCGCAGGCCGCTTCGGCGGCGCCGGCAACACCGGCCGCCGTGCCGCCGCTGCGTTTTGCCGACGACCGCGCGGTGCCGCCCGGCCAAGCGGGAGCGGGTCAGGTGCGACAGGTGCTCGTGATCGAAGACGAGCCGCAGTTCGCGCACATCCTCTACGACCTGGCGCACGAGCTCGGCTACCGTTGCCTGGTGGCGCATGGCGGCGCCGACGGCTTCGAACTGGCTCACCGCTTCTTGCCGGACGCCATCCTGCTCGACATGCGGCTGCCCGACAGCACCGGCCTGGACGTGCTGCAGCGCCTGAAGGATTCGCCGCAGACGCGCCATATTCCGATCCACGTGGTCTCGGCCGCCGACAACGCGCAGGCCGCGGCCCTGCACATGGGCGCCGTCGGCTACGCGCAGAAGCCCGTCACACGCACCGAGCTGATGCAGGTGTTCGCACGGCTCGAGGAAAAGCTCACGCAGAAAGTGAAGACCGTACTGCTGGTCGAGGACGACGCACGGCAGCGCGAAAGCGTGATCCATCTGATTGGCGATGAAGACATCGAGATCGTGGCCGTCGGCTCCGGCGAAGAGGCATTGGAACTGCTGCGCAAGCGCGTGTTCGACTGCATGATCACCGACCTGCACCTGCCCGACATGCAGGGCGGCGAGTTGCTCAAGCAGATGGCGGCGGAAGAAATCGTCTCCTTCCCGCCTGTCATCGTCTACACCGGGCGCAACCTCACGCGCGACGAGGAAGCCGAGCTGCAGCGCTATTCGCGCTCGATCATCATCAAGGGCGCGCGCTCGCCGGAGCGCCTGCTCGACGAGGTAACGCTGTTCCTGCACAAGGTGGAGGCCGAGCTCTCCAGCGAGCGCCAGGGCATGCTCAAGGCCGCGCGCGGGCGCGACCGCATCTTCGAAGGCCGCACCATCCTGCTCGTGGACGACGACGTGCGCAACCTCTTCGCGCTCACGAGCGCGCTGGAGCAGCGCGGCGCGGTGGTCGAAATCGGCCGCAACGGCCGCGAGGCGCTCGAGAAGCTCGACCAGGCGCCCGAAATCGACCTGGTGCTGATGGACGTGATGATGCCGGAGATGGACGGCCTCGAAGCCACGCGCCGCCTGCGCGCCGATCCGCGCTTCGAAAAGCTGCCCGTGATCGCCATCACCGCCAAGGCCATGAAGGACGACCGCGAGCAGTGCCTTGCCGCCGGTGCCAACGACTACCTCGCCAAGCCCGTGGATTTGGAGCGCCTGTTCTCGCTTCTGCGCGTGTGGTTGCCCAAAATGGAGCGGCTGTGACCCTCACCACCGCCGCCTCTTCGCCCCTGCCGTCCCCGTTGAGCAACACGGAGATCGAGCTGCGGCTGTTGATGGAGGCGATCTACCTCAAGTACAGCTACGACTTCCGCGACTACACCGTCGCCTCGCAGAAGCGCCGCGTGCTGCATGCCTTGGCGCAGCTCGGGCTTCCGAGCATCCCGGCGCTGCAGGAGAAAGTGCTGCGCGACTCGGTTCTGTTCGGCCGCCTGCTGCAGTACCTGACGATTCCGGTGAGCGAGATGTTCCGCGACCCGGCCTACTTTCTGGCGCTGCGCCACCACGTGGTGCCCGTGCTGCACACCTACCCGTCGGTGAAGGTGTGGGTTGCCGGCTGCAGCACCGGCGAAGAAGTGTTTTCGCTCGCCATCCTGCTGCGGGAAGAAGGCCTGCTCTCGCGCACGCAGATCTACGCCACCGACATCAACCCGGCTTCGCTCGATAAGGCGCGGCAAGGCATTTTTCCGATCGAGGCGATTCGCGGATACACCGCCAACTACCAGCGCGCCGGCGGCCGGAGTTCTTTCTCCGACTACTACACGGCCGCCTACGAGGCCGCACGCTTCGACCCCTCGCTGTGCGCCGGCGTCATCTTTGCCGACCACAGCCTGGCGACGGACAGCGTGTTCGCCGAAACGCAGCTGGTGTCCTGCCGCAACGTGCTCATCTACTTCAACCGCGAGCTGCAGGACCGGGCGCTGGGCCTGTTCCACGAATCGCTGTGCCACCGCGGCTTTCTGGGGCTGGGTGCCAAGGAGAGCATCGACTTTTCCAGCTACTCGCAGCGCTTCGATGCGCATTCGCAGCCTGAGCGCATCTATCGCAAGGCCACATGAAACCGAATGCCCCGCAATCTCCCGGCAGGCGCGTCGAGGCCGTCGTGCTCGGCGCGTCCGCCGGCGGCATCGAAGCGCTGCTGGCGCTGCTGCACGAGCTTCCGTCGCCATGGCGCCTTCCGGTCGTGATCGTGCTGCACCTGCCCGAAACGCACGAAAGCCACCTGGCCGAGATCTTTGGCGAGCGCCTGCACCTCCCCGTGCGCGAAGCCGCGGACAAGATGCCGCTCGCCGCCGGCCACGTGTATTTCGCGCCGCCCGGTTATCACCTGTCGATCGAACGCGACAGGCGTTTTTCGCTCAGCTGCGAGCCGCCCGTGCATTTTTCCCGGCCGTCGATCGACGTGCTGATGGCGTCCGCCGCCGATGCCTACGGTCCCGCATTGGCGGGCATGCTGCTGACGGGCGCGAACGACGACGGTGCCGAAGGCCTCCAGCGCATTCACCTGGCCGGCGGCCTCACCGCCGTTCAGGACCCGAACGAAGCCCAGGTTTCCACCATGCCCGAAGCGGCCATGGCCCTCCGCTCCCCCGATCACGTGCTTCCCTTGCGCGAGCTTCGCGCCTTGCTCTTGCAACTGGAGTCTGCCCATGCCCATTGACGTCGAAAGCAAACTGCTGCTCGTCGATGACCTGCCCGAAAACCTTCTTGCGCTCGAGGCCCTGATTCGCGGCCCGGGCCGCGCGGTGTACCGCGCGAGCTCGGCCGAAGAGGCACTTGCGCTGCTGCTCGACCACGAATTTGCGCTGGCCATTCTCGATGTGCAGATGCCCGGCATGAACGGCTTCGAACTGGCCGAGCTGATGCGCGGCACCGAGCGCACGCGGCACATTCCCATCATCTTCGTGAGTGCGGCCGGCCGCGAGTCGAACTATGCCTTCCAGGGCTATGAAAGCGGTGCGGTCGACTTTCTGCACAAGCCGCTCGACCCGCATGCGGTCACGAGCAAGGTCAGCGTGTTCGTCGACCTGCATCGGCACCGCAAGGCGCTGGGCCGGGAGATGGAAAAACTCGCGGCCGCCAACCACAAGCAGGAAGAACTGGTGCAGCAGCTGCGCCATGCGCAGCGCGAACTCGAGCGCGCGGTGCAAATGCGCGACGACTTCATGTCGATGGTTTCCCACGAGCTGCGCACGCCGCTCAACACGCTCTACCTCGAAACGCAGCTGCGGCAGCTGCACGTGTCGAAGGGCAAGCTGGAGTCCTTTGCCGCGGACCGCCTGCCCACGATGATCGAGCGCGATCAGCGGCAGATCCGCAACATGGTGCGGCTGATCGACGACATGCTCGACGTCACGCGCATGCGAAGGGACGCGCTCTCGATACAGCCCCAGCCGGTCGATCTTTCCGCCCTGGCACGGGCCGTGGTGGAAGGCCTGCGGCAGCAGGCCGAGGCTGCGGGCTCGGTGATCGAGCTCGAAGCGCCGCGCGAACTCCGGGGCGTGTGGGACGAATTCCGCATCGAGCAGGTATTGACCAACCTGCTGACCAATGCGCTGCGCTACGGCCGCGGCAAGCCCGTCGAAATGGTGCTCAGCCAGCGCGACGGCAGCGCCCGCATCACCGTGCGCGACCAGGGCATCGGCATTGCGCCCGAGGACCAGGAGCGCATCTTCGAGCAGTTCGAGCGCACCGACGACAGCCGCAAGCACGCACCGGGCCTGGGCCTCGGGCTTTACATCACCCGCAAGATCGTGTGCCTGCACGAGGGACGCATCGAGGTCGAGAGCACGCCCGGCCAAGGGGCCCTGTTCCGCGTCGAGCTGCCTCTGCAGGCCGTCGCTGAAACGGCGCCGCATGCACGGGCGTAGGCGCCTTCCTACCGCGCGCGGAACGATTGGCCGGGATACTGCATGGTTCGCCTTACCCGATTGAAAGCGTGCCCCAGTGAATGTGCTGATCGTCGACGACAACGAAGCCGCGGCAGACCTGCTGCGCGAGCTCCTGGAGCTGCAGGGCCATACCGCCCGCTGCACCTATACGGCACAGAAGGCCGTTGACGCCGCCGCCGAGGAGGCCTTCGATGCGGCGCTCATCGACCTGACGCTGCCCGACTTTCCCGGTACCGAGGTGGCGCGACGGCTGCGCTCGCTGGCCTCGCACGCAGGCCCGCGGCTCCTGGTGGCTGTGACGGGCTTCTCGGCGGAAGACGCAGCCGGCGCAGCGGCGCGAGATTTGTTCGACCACCATCTTCAGAAGCCGATCGACTTCGGCGAGCTCACCGCGATTCTGTCCGCGCCCCCCCGCTGAGCGCGCGCGGCCCCGGCCCCGGCCCCGGTTCCGAGACCGGGGCTGCGCGGCGTTCAGCGTGCAATCCGGCGCGGCGAGAGCAGCATTTCGTTGCCCGCCGTCTTGAAGGCGATGGTCGGCGCAGTGAAATCGCTCAGCGATGCGCCCAGGCCGATCTCGCCGCTGCCATGCAGCACGCATTCTTCGCGCCGCAGCGCGATTTCGTTGCTCGGTCCGCCGTTGCCGTGAAACCGGACCCAGGTGCCGTAGGTGCTGAGATCGGTCAGCACGCAGCTGCCGTGCCGCAGTTCGATGCGCGCATGCAGCCGCGAAACGCGGGGATCGGACACCACGAACTGCGCGTCGTTCACGCGCCCGAGATGGATCGGCAGCTCTTCGGTGCGGAACATGGAGCGCACGTCGAGCCAGGCCAGTTCGATCTGCCCGAACGAAGAATCGGGCAGCCGCAGCGGCATCAGCGCGGCCGGCACGGTCAGGAACGAAGTCAGTTCCTCCTGCCAGTCGATGCGGTGAACGGCCGACATTTCGCTGCGCCCGCGAATGGTGATGAGGCCCAGATCGCGATGCCGCACGCCGACCTCGCGCAATTGCGCAATGACGCTGTCGGTGGCCCAGATCTGGCCCGGCCCCGCCAGGTCGCTCAGGCGCGAGGCCAGGTTGACCGCATCGCCGAAACAGTCGCCTTCGACCTCGACGACCTCGCCGCTCGCCACGCCGATCTGCAGCGCCATGCGCAAAGGTGCCGGCCACGCCACCAGGCGCTTCTGGTGGTAGCGCTGCAGTTCGATGACCGCATGCGTGGCCTCAGCGCCGTGCGAGAAGATCGCAAAAACGCCGTCGCCCAGCGACTTGACCACCCTGCCGCCGTGCGCCTGGCAGATGCTGCCGATCCACTGGGTGAGCCGCGTCACGGTTTCCGTGGCGCGCGCGTTTCCCATGGCTTCAAAAACCCTGGAGCTTCCCGTCAGGTCAGCGAAAACGACTGTGGAATTGACATCCATGCTGTTGGGAGAAATCGATGGCAAGTTGCTGACGCCCCACACATCCAGAGCCGCCGACAGAATCGACGGTTCCGCCGACGAACCTGCCGGTCGCCATTCCTGTGTACTGAGCTTGCGTGACCAGCCGCGGACTGATATTTATTTTTACAACTTTTGTAGTCAACGGCCAACGAACACTTTAAGTGAAACGTAAAGTGTGTTGTTTACAAACAAGAAACACTGTTCCAGAACTTGTTAATCCTGGGACTGAGGCTTAAGGTAGCAACCGTCTTGGTTTCCGGCAATACGCTTTTAGTCCTCATGCTGCTTTTTCGTAGCTTTTTTCGCTTCTTCGGAATTCCCGGCCTCGGGTCTCGCCGGATGGGAGAAAACCAGTTGGGAAGAATCCGTTCGGCCATGCTGTCGGTGCTGCAGACGCATGGCGGCCATTCGGTGCAGCGCATCGCCCAGCGCGTGCGGTTTGCGACCGATGTGGAGGCACTCTGGTATTTGCGCCAGGACGTGATGGTTGCGCTGAGCGCCATCGACGGCGAAGCCGCCGCGCGCCGCCAGATGAAAACCATCAACAGCATGTTCAAGGGCGGCCTGCCGGGCTCGATGGGTCCGCGCGCCCACCAGCGCTTTACTCACTGACGCTGAAGCCGCAGCGGCCCGTCGGCTGCTGCTTTTCCCGTTTCCGTTTTCTTGCCTGCTGACGATCGCCGTGTTCAGTGCGCGTGGTCGTGCGCGTGATGGTCGGCGTGGTCGTGTACGTGGGTATGCCGGTGGCCCCACACCATGAAGACGTCGCGGCCCTCGGCGGCCAGTTCCACCTTCGCGCCCACGGGGAGCAGCACCTTGGTCGGCACATGCCCGAAAGGCAAGCCGGTGAGCACCGGCACCTTGAGCGAGGCGCGCAGGCGGTCGACCACGGTGTCGAATCCGAATCCGCGGTCGTAGCCCGCCACCTTGCGCATGCCCGTGAACTGGCCGAACACGATGGCGCGCTGCTTCGCCAGCACGCCGGCCATGCGCAGCTGGTCGAGCATGCGCTCGATGCGGTACGGATGCTCGTTGGTGTCCTCGATGAAAAGCACGCCCTTTTCCACCTGCGGGAAATAAGGTGTTCCAAGCAGGCTCGTGAGCACGCACAGGTTGCCGCCCCACAGCGTGGCGTCGTGCACGGGTTTGACTTTCAGCTCGGCATCGCGCACCGGCATGCGCCAGCCGGTGCCTTCGCCCTGCCCGCTCACCAGATCGTCGAAGCAGGCTTCCATGATGTCGTCGGCGCCGCCCTCGGCGCCGAAGTCTTCGCCGACCGCCGGGCCCGCCCAGGTCACGGCGCCGGTCTTGACAAGCAGTGCATTCTGCAAAGCCGTGAAGTCGCTCAGGCCGACGAATTCGGTTCCGCGCTCGATCGCCTTGGCCACGGCCTTGTAGGGAATGGCGTCGAGGATGCGCGTGAGGCCGTAGCCGCCGCGCGCAATCAAGGCGATGTCGGCACCGCTGGCGGCGGCACGGGTGACCGATGCGAGCCGTGTCGCGTCGTCGCCCGCAAAGCGCTGGTGCACGGCCAACGCCGCTTCGTCGACTTCGACTTCGTAGCCCAGCGCCTTGAGTCTTGCCACGCCGCGCCGGAAGGCGGCCTTGTCGCGAATCGCACTGGAGGGGGAATAGATGTAGATGTGTTTGGTCACGGCGCCGAGTATCCCATTGCGTCGCGAGCCTCCTGCGCGAGCGACGCGGCCTGCTGCGCGCCCGGGCCCGAGGATGACGCCATGGGGCCGAGCGCGCGCAGCGCGGCCTGGTAGCCGCGGTCGGGGAATGGCGCGCGCCACGCATCGCCGGCCTGCTCGTCGCCGTCGGGAGCGAGGAGCATGGCCGCAAAACGGCCGGGCCTCGCGGCCCGCAGCAGCGCAGCGAGCGCGGCGCCCGCGGCGCTGTGCACCAGCACCATCGAACCCGGTTGCATGCGGTCGAGCCATTCGCTCAGGACCTGGCAATGCCATTCGAGCGTATGCACCGCTTCGCGCTTGGGCTTGTCGCTCTTGCCGAAACCGACGAGGTCGGGCACCAGCGTGCGCAGCCCCGGCGTGCCGACGAGATGGCGAAAGAAGTAGCCCCATTCGCCGGGGCCATGAAGACAGAGGCAGCAGGTGGCCGGTTCGTCCCGCGGACCTTCGTCGAGATAGTGCATGCGCCAGCCTTGCAGGCTGGGCAGGTCCTGAACGTAGCGCGGCTCGAATGCGTAGCCGCCGAGCGCATCGAAGCGCCCGGCCGGCGTGCGCAGCGCATCGTCGCGCAGGGGCTCGGCGTGCTCGCGCGCCGCATCGCGCCGCTGCCGGAAAAATTCCTGCAGCACGGCGCTGCATTCCGCGGCCCGCACACCGCCCTGCACCTGGGTGCGGTGGTTCAGGCGAGGCTCGGCAAAGAGATCGAGCACCGATCCGGCCGCGCCAGTCTTGGGGTCGGCCGCACCGAACACCACGCGCGCGAGCCGCGCATGCAACATGGCGCCCGCGCACATGGCGCACGGCTCGAGCGTGACGAACAATTCGCAGCCGTCGAGCCGGTAGTTGCCGAATGCGGCGGCGGCGGCGCGCAAGGCGTTGATTTCGGCATGTGCGCTCGGATCGTGCTGCGCCACGGGCGTGTTGCGGCCGGTGGCGACGACCTGCCCGTCTTTCACCAGCACAGCGCCAACGGGCACCTCGCCGGCTTCGCCCGCCCGGCGCGCCTCGGCCAGAGCCAGCGCCATCCAGCGCGCGTCGCCGGTCTGCGAAGGCTGTGCGGGCTCAGTTGTCATCCGGCATCTTGCGCGCCTGCGCCGCGGCGTCGAGCGCTTCCTTGACCTGCGTCTGCACCTGCTGGGCTTGCGTCCGCACATCGGCGGGCGCTTCGCCGGCCGCAGGCCCGGGCGAGGCAGCGCCGGGCACCGACGGCAATGCGGGGACCACGGCGGTGGTCAACTGCTTCTTCGCGATCAGCCCGACGATCGCGAGTGCCAGCACCAGGCCCAGCAATCCGAACATGCGCATCTCAGCTTCCTTCCGCCGCGGTGGCTTCGGCGCTCATGCCGAGGCGCTCCATCCACACCGCGAGTGCCTTCTCGTCGGGCGTGCCCGCGCTATAGACGGCGTGCATGGCGGCATGCGATTCCCGGCGATGCTGGTTGAGCTTGAGCTTGCACTGCAGCGCGGTCACGCGCATCTCGAAGCCGACGATGCCCGCGAGCATCTTCAGCTGGAATTCTTCGCCCAGGTCGCGCCACTGTTGCGCATAGCCAGGCTCATGGTCGCCGATGAGCTTCTTGAGCAGCGCGTCCTTGGCCGCGGGTTCTTCGATCAGCCGGGCCTCGACGGTGCAATGCACCGCAAGGTAGTTCCAGGTCGGCACGCGTGCCAGGTCGGGGTAGACCGAAGGCGACAGATACGAATGCGGTCCCATGAAAGTGACGACTGCTCGTGGCCGCGCCTGCAGGTAGCGCCAGTGCGGGTTCGGCTTGGCGCAGTGGCCCAGCAACACGAGCTCGTCGCCTTCGCGCTGCTCGGCCACGATGGGCAGGTGCGTGACAAACGGCAGCCCTTCGTCATCGTTGGAGATCAGGCTGGCGAACGGGTGCGCGCGCATCAGCTCGAGCGCGATGGCCTGGTCCTTGGCATTGAACTGCGGGGGCATGTACATGGGGCGGTTTCCTCGTGGGGGTGGCCCGATTGTCCCCGACCCGCCGCTATCTTGGGCGTGGCGCTTCCAGCAGCTTCACCATGGCCGTGTAGCCGCGGGCGTTGGCCAGCTGCAGCGGCGTGTTGCCCTGGCGGTCGGTGAGCTTCAGGTTGGCGCCGGCATCGACCAGCGCAGCCAGCGTGCGCTGATGGCGCGGCCCGCCGTCGCCGAGCACGACGGCTTCGATCACGGCCGTCCAGTGCAGGTTGTTGACATGGTCGAGCGGCGCGCCGGCCGCGATCAGCTGGCGTACCACGTTGTCATGGCCCAGGTGCGCGGCGGCGATCAGCGCGGTGCCGTCGTAGCGGCTCGTCACCTGCCCCGCGTTGGCGCCGAGCGAAAGCAGCAGCGCGAGCGTCGCGGCATCGTCGGCCACCGACGCGATGGTGACCGCGTCGTAGCGGTCGTCTTCGAGCGCATCGAGGTCCGCGCCGGCCTTGGCGAGCAGCTTCACCGCTTCGCGCTGCCGTGCATGGGTGGCCACGTGCAAGGGCGTGCGGCCCCGCGCGTCGCGCGCCTCGAGGTTGGCGCCGGCGGCGATCAGGTTCTTGAGCTTCGGCAGATCGCCATGCCAGGCGGCCCGGTGCAGCCCTTCATAGGCCTGCACCTCGGCCGCTTGCGGCGGCACCTGGGCCAAGGCGCCGACCGATGCGCCCGCGCCGAGCACAACCGCCAGCACCACGGGCCAGATGCCGCGCTTCATCATCAACCCAGCAGGCCCTTGACCTTTTCCAGCGCGGCATTGGCGCACTGTTCGTCGAGATGGCCGCCGGGCGCACCGCCCACGCCCACGGCACCGATCACGTCGTTGCCCGACTTCACCGGCACGCCGCCGCCCAGCAGCAGCACGCCCGGCAGGTAGACCAGATTGGCGCCGCCCGGGTTCTTCTGCGAGCCTTCCATCATGGCCTGCGTCGCGCTCTTGGCCGATGCCGAGGTCCAGGCCTTGCGCTCGCTCGACGCCAGCGTGTGCGGGCCGGCGTTGTCGGCGCGCTGCACGGCGCGCACGGTGCCGGCGCGGTCGACCACGGTCGCGGCCACGTTGTAGCCGTTGGCAGCGCAGGCGGCCACGGCTTCGGCCGCGATCTGGTTGGCCAGCGCGAGCGAGATGTTCTTTTCGGTGCGCACCGAGGGTGCGGGCGTCTGGGCCTGTGCGGCGGATGCGGCAAGCAGGATGGCGAGGCCGCCAAGGCGAAGGATGGAACGCATTTTTCGATTTCTCCAGTGGATGCGGGGTGATTGCGCCGTCGCGTTGCCGACGGCTGCGCCACTGTAGAAAACGCCGGCCGCCGGGGCCATTCGTACGGCTACGCCCGGCGCTCCGTAGAACTACGGAGCGCGGGCGTTCATGCGTCCCCGGCCGCCAGCACGGCGTAGCGCCGGATCAGCTGCGCGAGCGAGTCGCAGTCGAGCTTGGCGAACAGGTTGGCGCGGTGCGTCTCGACGGTGCGCGGCGACAGCGCCAGCATGCGCGCGATCTCCTTGTTGGTCAGGCCCTGCACGATGAAGGCGAGCACCTCGCGCTCGCGCTCCGACAGCTGCCCGACCCGCTCGCGCGCGGCGTTGTCGGCCTGCGAGCGTTCGCGCGAGCGCACATGCTGGCGCACGGCTTGCTGCAGCGCTTCGAGCAGCTGCTCGTCGTCCACCGGTTTCTCGAGAAACTCCGCCGCGCCGGCCTTGAACGCGCGGCGGCACATCTCGACGGTGCCATGGCCGGTCAGCATGATCACCGGCTGGTCGACGCCTTGTGCCATCAGCCGGTCGAGCACCGTGAGCCCGCTGATGCCGGGCATGCGCACGTCGAGCACGATGGCGCCGACGCTCGCGCGGTCGAAGCCGTCGATGAAGGCCTGAGGATCGGCCCAGCCCTGCACCCGCAGGCCGACCGTGCCGATCAGGAGCGACAGGCTGTCGCGCACCGCCTGGTCGTCGTCGATGAGATGAATCAGCGGCGATAGCGGCAATTGCCGTGCGGACGGCGAAGGTGGCGCCGGGCTGTTCATGCCGTGCGCTCCATAGGCGGCGCCACCAGCGGCAGCAGCAGCGTGAAGCGCGCGCCGCGCGGCGCCGAATTGGCGGCGCTCAGGCTGCCGCCCATGCCGCTCGCCAGCGTTTCGCTGAGGCTCAGGCCAAGGCCCAGGCCGCCTTCGCGCGTGCTGAAGAAAGGCTCGAAAAGGCGCGGCATGGCCTCGGGCGAAATGCCGCGCCCGTTGTCGGTCACGGTGAGCACGCCGTCCTGGCCGTTGCGCCCCACCGAAACCGCGAGCCGGCGTTCGGACACTGGCACCAGGTCGAGCGCCTGCAACGCATTCATCAGCAGGTTGTGCACGATCTGCTCGAGCGCCACGGCCTCGGCCTGCACGCGCACAGGCGCCTGGGCCGTGGCGTCGAACTGTGCGGCGACGCCGCGTTGTGCGAACTCGGGCGCCAGCAGATGCATGGCGCTGCGCACCACCTCCTGCAGCACCAGCGGCTTCACGTCGCCGCCGGCTTCGGGCCGCTCGATCACGCGGCGCAGCCGGCCGACCACGCCGGCAGCGCGGCGCGCCTGCTCCACGGCCTGGCCCATCGCATCGCGCGCCGTGGCCAGGTCGGGCGGGTCGTCGTCGAGCAGCCGGCGCGCGGCCTGGGCATTGGCCAAGACGGCCGTGAGCGGCTGATTCAGTTCGTGCGCGAGCCCAGCCGAGAGCTCGCCCAACGCATTGAGCCGAGCGACCTGGCCGAGCCGCAGCAGCTCTTCGGCCCGGCGCCGCGCGATGCGCTGGCGCTGAGCGGTCCACAGGCCGGCCAGCAGCAGCGCCACCGCCACGGCCCAGGCGGCTATGCCTCGCCACGGCAGTTCGGTCCAGCCCACCTGGCGTTCGGCTACCAGATCGAAACGCTGGCTTGGCGAAGCCAGCGCCTTGGTGAGGCCGAAGCGCCAGCCGCCCGTCCCCGCTTGCGCCGGCCGCCCGGGTTGCAGAACGAACGCCTGCGCATCGCGCTGCAGGCTCACGCGCACCGGGCTTTGCTTCGGGTCCATGGGCCAGTCGCGCCACGGCACGGAGCCTGCCAGGTCGATTTCGAGGGAGTAACTGGTGGGCGCGGCGCCGATCACGAGCTGGTAACGGCCCTGCGCAAGATCCACCGCGGCCACTTCGGCGCGGTGCTGGCTGCGCGAATTCGCTTCCGCGGCGGCCAATGCGCCCGCGTGCTTTTCGTCGGGCCAGGGGTCGTCGCCTTCACGCCGCTGCACGCGAAGGATCGATGGATAGACCGACGACAGCCGCTGCTCCGGACGCTCTGCGCCACGGCCGGTTTCAAGCAGCGCCAGCGTGGCCAGCACCGCGTCGTACTGCACCATCTGCTGGCTCATGAGCCGGTGCGCAATGCGCACGTCGGCCTCGAAATCCTGCTGCAGCTGGGCCAGCTCTGCGCGCGCGAGCCACACCGCGCCCACGGCCGAGAGGGCCAGCCATGCCAGCCACCAGCCCACCTGCGTACGCAACCACTGTTTCATGGCGCGGATTGTGCCCGCCGCGGCAAGGCCGCCCGATGTTGGCCGAGAATGCGGCCCCAGACATGGCTGACGTGCAGGACTCCCTTTTCCCCGATCTTCCGCGCTCGCCCGAGGCGCCGCCCACCGTGCCGCAAGAGGCCGAGGCCGAGCCGCCCGCCAGGAAGAAATCGCGCGGCGGCACCGTGGCGCCTGCACCCGCCGATCCGGCATTGGCCGAGTTGGCGGCAGCGCTCCCGCCCGAGCTTCGGCTCGGCACCTCCTCGTGGAGCTATCCGGGTTGGGCCAACCTCGTCTGGGATGGCGAATACGCCGAATCGGTGCTTTCGAAAAACGGGCTCGCCGCGCTGGCGCAGCATCCGCTCTTTCGCACCGTGAGCCTCGACCGCAATTTCTACCGCGCGCTCACTGCCAGCCAATACGCGCGCTATGCGGCCATGGTGCCCGACGATTTCCGCTTCGTGGTGAAAGCACCGAGCCTGGTGACCGATGCCACCGTGCGCGACGAAAGCGGCCGCGGCACGCAGGCCAACCCCGTGTTCCTGAACAGCGAGATCGCCACCCAGGAATTCGTGCAGCCCGCGCTCGAAGGCCTGGGCCACCGCATCGGCGCGCTGGTGTTCCAGCTGAGCCCGATTCCCTCGCAGCTGCTGGCCGACCAGCCCGCCCTGCTCGCACGCATCGGCGAAATGCTCGAAGCGCTGCCCGGGCTGAAGCAGACTGCGCCCGACGCCGTCGTCGCCGTCGAGGTGCGCGACCCGCAACTGCTGTGCCCCGCCTTCGCCGACATGTTGCGCAGCGTAGGCGCGACCTTCTGCATGGGCCTGCACGCGAAGATGCCGCCGATCGAAGACCAGCTGCCGATGCTGCGTGCACTGTGGCCTGGGCCGCTCGTGTGCCGCTGGAACCTGCACCGCCGCCACGGCCGCTTCGGCTATGAAGACGCGGAAAAACTCTACGGCCCGTTCGACAGGATCGTGGATCCCGATCCCGAAACGCGCGCGGCCCTGGCCAAGGTGATTGCGGGCACCACGCGCGCGGGCCAGAACGCCTTCGTCACCGTGAGCAACAACGCCGAAGGCTGCGCGCCGCTGACGATCGCCTCGCTTGCGCGGGACATCCTGAACCTGCCGAAGCCCTAGCGGCTTCAGCCTGCGGGATGCCTGGCGACTGCCGACATCTCCAGTTCGACGCTCGCATTCTTCGGCAGCTGATACACGCCGACGGCCGTGCGCACATGCACGCCGGCATCGCCGAAGACGCGGTGCAGCAGGTCGGAGGCCGCATCGGCCACCTCGCTCTGCTGCGTGAAATCGGACGTGCATTGCACGAAGACGCCGACCCGCAGCAGCTTCTCGATGCCGTCGAGCGAGCCGAGCTCGCGCCGCAGCAGGGTCAGGCAGCGCAGCGCACAGATCTGCACACCCTCGCACGCCTTCTCGAGCGACACCGCATCGCCCACGCGGCCGGTCACGGCCACCACGGTGCCCACGCGCGGCACCTGCCCGCTGGTGTAGAGCGTGCGGCCGTCGCGCACGATGGGCACGTAGTGCCCGCCGGCAAGCATCTCGCCGGCGAAGCTGTGGCCCAGCTCGGCGGCAATCTGGTCGGCAATCTGGTCCCGGCTTTGCGCTGTCGTCATATGGCTTCCATGAAACGGGAGGCCATTGTCGCCAACGGTGCGCCGAGGAAACAGATACAGATCAGGCGCGCCGGATGCGGAACAGATGGCCGCTACGCCTCGAACGCCAGGAACACGCGCCCGCCTTCGATCTTCACCGGATAGCTGCGCAGGTCTTCCGTCAGCGGCGCGCACATGGCCTTGCCGGTGCGCACGTCGAAGCGCCCCTGGTGCAGCGGGCATTCGATCTCGTGGCCTTCGAGAAAGCCGTCGCACAGCCGCGCGTGGCCGTGGGTGCAGATGTTATCGGTCGCGTGAATGCCGTCCTCGGTACCGTACAGGGCAATGTCCCGGCCCTGCACCTCGATGCCGACCACGTCGTCGGCGGGAACGTCATCGACCGCCGCGGCGTCGATCCATGTGATTGTGCTCATACAGGTGCCTTCGAATCGTTCTTGCGTGGCTCAGATCGGATAGATGATGGAATTCGGGATCATTTCGCTGTCGAACACGCACAGGCGCGAGGCGAACTTCAGGCCTTCGGGCGTGGGCACGACCTTGTCGATGTAGCGGCCGACGTTGAACACGGTCGAGGGTCCGTCGAGCTTGGTGCGGAACACCGCGTAGTTGGCTTCGCTGTGGATAGTGCCGTCGTCACCGACCTTGTGCACCACCGGCAAGCCGACGACGTGGCGCTGGTAGTACGGGTCATGGAACAGCGTTTCCTTGATACCGTAGACCCGGTCTTCGAGCATGCCCCTGCTCTCGAACGAGAGCGTGGCCAGTGGCAGCCCCTGCTCATGGTTCTCGCGCGGCTGCAGGCGGTAGCTGCACTGTTCGATGAAGAACGCGGGCCACAGGTCCCACTTGCCCGAGTCGACCGCATGCGCATAGGCCGCATAGAGCCCGGCCAGTTCGAGGTAGGCGTTGGCGTCGAGCTTCTTCGTCATGCCGCCTCCATCACTTCGCGCCAGTAGCGGTACATGCCGCGGATCAGCGTTTCGGTGACCATGTGATCGGTGTTCTCGACCTCGCGCCCGCCCAGCTCGGCCAGGGTGCGGTGGTAGGGCTTCTGCTCGAAGCCTTCCTGCGAGAACTCGATCACTTCGCCGTCGTCGGCCGACACGAAACCAGCCGGCCCGAACAGGTTGGCCTGGCGCAGGCGCCGCTCGGTCATCTCTTCGGTGTCGTCCTCGAAGCCGAAGTGCGTCCAGACGAAATCGAAGGCGTCGTGACCCACGGGCTGGATGTGCCGCGTCGAGACGCTGTTGACCTGCTGCTGCAGGATCAGGCTCGGGAACAGCGTCATCATGACCGCGGTCGGCCCGTCCCACCAGGGCTCGGGCACGATGTCCAGAAAGCGCGGGTCCTTGAGCTGCATGCTTTCCTTGAAGCTCGACACCTGCGTGACCTGCGCCGCCTTGCCGGCACTGCCGCGGGTGGAAATCATCGCGGCGTGGCGGCCGCGCGCGTCCATCTTGAGCTCCGACTTGTTGTCCGCGCGCCAGAGCCCGAAGGTGACGAACCAGGTGTGCAGCAGGCCCGGATGGTACGGATCCTTGATGTTCTCCTGCATGAGCTTCCAGTTGCCGGGAATGCGCTGCCGGCTGTAGCCGAGAATCGTGAGCTTGCGGCCGTCGAACAGACGGTCGAAGTAGCGAAGGATGTCGGCCCCGAGGAATTCCTCGAACGACTCGATGTCGTGGTCGAACGACGCGAACACCACGCCGCCGCGTGACGCCACCTTGAGCTTGTTGAGCCCGTTGTCCTCGGTCTTGAAGTCCGAAGGCATGCCGCCATGCACCTTGCCGTCCTGCTTCACGCCGCGGCGGAACGGCACGCCCTGCAGGTCGCCCTTGAGCGTGTAGTTCCACTGGTGGTACGGGCAGACGAATTCCTTCTTGTTGCCATGGCGCTCGCGGCAGAACTGCATGCCGCGGTGGGCGCAGACGTTCTCGAACACGTGGATGGCGCCTTCTTCGTCGCGCGACATGATCACCGAGCGCTCGCCGATGGCCGTGCGCTTGAAGTCGCCCGGGTTCGGAATCTCGGCTTCGAGGCCGACGTAACACCAGTGCTTTTCGTAGAAGAAGCGCTGCAGCTCCTTCTTGTGCAGCGCCTCGTCGGTGTAGGCCATGAAGGGAATGCGGCTGGTCTTCTCGGTTTCCCATCGCAGTTCGATGGGGAATACGGCTTGCGTGCTCATCGCGGGTCTCCTTTTCTTGTCTGTCTCTGTTCTTCAGGTGCCTTGCAGGTAGAAGGCATCGGCATGGGTCTGTTCCGGCGCGAGGCCGCGCGCATGCACCAGCTGCGTCACGGCCTCGACCATCGGCGGCGAGCCGCAGAGGTAGGCGCGCCATCCCTCGAGGCCGCCTGTCCAGTCGGCGCGGATGGCGTCGGTAATGAGTCCCTGGCGCCGTTTCTCGGAAGCAGGGCCGGTGACCACCACCACGTGGACCGTCAGGCCAGGGTGCTGCGCCTGCAGTTCACGCAGTTCGGCCAGTCCGTACACGTCCGCATCGGAGCGCACGCCGAGATAAAGATGAATCGGCTGCATCAGGCCGGCCGCAATGGCGCCGCGCACGATCGAGAGAATGGGCGCGAGCCCTGTGCCGCCAGCTGCGCAGAGCATCGGCCCACGGTGCTTCGTGCGCAGGTAAGCCGTGCCGAGTGGCCCGCTCACACGCACCGAATCGCCGATGCGCAACTGTTCGAAGATGTGCGCAGTCACGCGCCCGCCGGGCACCTTGCGTACATGAAATTCGAGTTCCGCATCGCGGCTCAGGCCCGCCATCGAATAGGGCCGCGCCAGGTCGGGTGCGAACTGCAGCTGCGCGTACTGCCCCGGCGAAAACTCCAGCGGCTTGTTCGGTTTGAGGCGAAGGCGGCGGATGTCGTGCGTGAGCACGTCGATGCCCGTGACCGTGGCCTTGAGGATGCGCGCCGGATGCACCACCACTTCGTCGGGCTCCGGGATCTCGATGGTGCAGCTTTCGGTCAGCGTGCTCTGGCAGGCCAGCACGTAGCACTCGCCCTGACCGTCGGGCCGGATCGCGTCCTGGCCGCCGTCGAGCACCTGGCCGGCCACCACCTTGCAGCGGCAGGTGCCGCAGCGGCCCGACATGCAGCTGTACGACACCGGCACGTGGTGTTCGCGCAGCACCTCGAGCAGGTTGGCGCCGGGGCGAACCTCGAGGGTGCGGGCAAGGGGTTGAATGTGCAGGTCCATCGTGGGCTTTTCTTTGCGCTGGCCTCCGGGCCGGCTTGTCTCTGGAGCGGATGATGCGCGGCATGCGCCGATTGACCAATAGAATCCGGTGAATCAGCTTCATCACTGCTGTGAATAAAGGTCTGCCATGCAACTCAAGGACATCGACCTCAACCTGCTGCTGGTGTTCGACCGCATGCTGGCCGAGAAGCGCGTCTCGGCGGTGGCCGAATCGCTCGGCCTGTCTCAACCGGCCATCAGCAATGCGCTCGCGCGGCTGCGCAAATTGCTGGGCGACGAACTGTTCCTGCGCACGGCGCGCGGCATGGAGCCGACGCCGTTCGCTCTGCAGCTGGCCGAGCCGGTGGCCTACGCGATGGGCGCCTTGCACTCTGCGCTCAATCAGCAGGTGGTGTTCGAGCCGGCCACGAGCACGCGCGGCTTCACGCTCGCAATGACCGACATCGGCGAGATCTACTTCACGCCCAAGCTGATGGAAACGCTGTCCGGCGCAGCGCCCGGCGTGACGATCAGCACGGTGCGCAACAACGCCGCGGGCAGCCTGCGCGACGAACTCGAAGCCGGCCACGTCGACATTGCCATCGGGCTGCTGCCGCAGCTCAAGGCCGGCGTGTTCCAGCGCCGCCTGTTCCTGCAGCGCTATGTGTGCCTCTTCTCCGGGACCCACCCGCTCGCGAGCAAGCGCAGCGTGTCGCTCAAGGACTTCAGCGCGGCCGACCACGTGCTGGTGCAGGCTGCCGGCACGGGCCATGGCAAGGCCGACGACGTGATGGCCGCGCAGGGCATTCACCGGCGCATCCGGCTCAGGGTGCCGCACTTCGTGGCCATCGGCCACATCCTGCGTTCGAGCGAGATGATCGCCACCGTGCCCGAACGCCTGGCACAGAGCATCGCCGAGCCCTTCGGGCTGGTATGGCGCCCTCACCCGGTGCCGCTGCCCCGGATCGCGATCAATCTGTTCTGGCACGCGAAGGTGCATCGCGATCCGGGCAACCAGTGGCTGCGCGGATTGCTGTTCGACAATTTTGCGGACAGCGAATAGAAGGCGACGACCAACAGCCTCAGGCAGGCCGGCCCGGAGGCCATTGCCCCAGCACCTCATGGATGCTTTCGCCCACATGGCTTTCGATGAGCGAAAACGAATCGGCCGTCCACCGGACCGGCTCGATGGCGTGCCGCTCGACCTTGCCCGGCGTGTAGGCCAGGGTCATGTGAGGCGTGAAGCCGTGCTCGGGCCTGAAGCCCGCATCGGCCAGCGCTTCGCCAAGACGCTGCCGGAATGCCGCGAGCGCCGATGTCCCGCTTTCAGCGCCGCACAGCACAAACGCCTTGCTCTTGTCGAACCGCATGACCTCGTCGAACACCACATCGAAAGACGGCGGCGCCACGCTGGCCGCCGCGTCCACGGCGGCGTGCACCTGCTTGCGCGGCACTGCGGCCGGATAGCTTCCGAGGTGATGCAACGTGACATGCAGGCGAGGCGCCTCGGTCAGCTTTCCCTTCAGCGCATGCCGGTCCTTGAGGCGCGCGGCCAGCGCGGCAATCGAAGCGGCGTCTTCAGGGTGCGGAAAGATCGCCAGGAAGAGCGAGCGAGGCAGGCGCTCGTTGCGCGGCGCGGTGCCGCGGGCACGGCGCAGGGGCGGCGGCGGAGGATCGATACCTGGGAGAAGAAGCTGTTCGGGCATGGCAAGGAGCAGTGGCATCTCCTCCGGAGACCTGGAACCGCTGCCGACCCCGAAGCTTACCGAAAGCGCCTGCCGCATCGATGTGCCAAGGCGCATCCTTGACGCACCGGGAAGGCCGCCCTATTCTCCGCGCCGTTCAGGACCACGCCGTCCTTCATCACGACTTCATTAAGACCGAGGACCCGATCCTGCAACCATTGATCAACGGCCCAGACGGCCAACCACGCTGCCGCTGGTGCGCAAGCGCGCCGGAATTCCTTGCCTACCACGACACCGAATGGGGCTTTCCGGTGGCGGACGACCGCCGCCTGTTCGAAAAGCTCTGCCTGGAAGGCTTCCAGTCCGGGTTGAGCTGGCGCACCATCCTTGCCAAGCGGGAGAACTTTCGCGCGGCGTTCCACGGATTCGACTTCAACAAGATGGCTCGCTTCACCGCAGAAGACGTCGAGCGCCTGCTGCAAGACGCGGGCATCGTCCGGCACCGGGGCAAGATCGAGGCGGTGATCCACAACGCCGCCCGGGCGCAGGAACTGGTCGCAAGCCACGGCTCGCTGGCGGCCTTTTTCTGGGGCCATGAGCCCGATGCCGGCTCGCTGGCGGAACCGCAGAGCGCTTCGACCTCCGAGGCTTCCATTGCGCTTTCCAAGACACTGAAGAAGCTCGGCTGGAAGTTCGTCGGGCCGACCACTGTGTACGCTTTCATGCAGGCCATGGGCCTCATCAACGACCATGCGCAAGGCTGCGTGGTCCGGGTGAAGGCGCAACACGCGCGAAGCGCATTCAAAAGGCCGCACGCCGCACCAGGCTGAACCTGCGGCGGCGGCGACGCCGACGGCCCCGACTCGGAAGCCCAGGCGCGGAACTCGCGCGAGCGCCACGGCTCTGACAAACCATGAACGCTACGCCAGAACCAGCATCTGCCCGGGTCGAGTTCAGGACGGCCCGGATGCGGCGCCTCCCGGTTGCCGCGGCAGCCGGCCTTCCGCGGCGCACCTTCGCCGCGGCCATGGTCGCCCTCCCCGCGTTCTGGTTCGGCGCCCGCGCCCAGCCGGCGGCGCGCCGGCTTGCCACCCCTTCGCAAACCGAGGGACCGTTCTACCCGGTCAGCCTGCCGCAGGATTCGGACAACGATCTCCTGCGCAACGGCACGCTGAGCTACCGCGGCGGCCAGCCGGCGTGGGTCGATGGCTCGGTGACCGACCTGGACGGCAAGCCGCTGCGCGGCGCGCAGGTCGAGATCTGGCAATGCGATGACAACGGCCACTACCACCATCCCGGCGACGGCGGCCGCGCCGACGCCGCTTTCCAGGGTTTCGGCCGCGTCGCGGTGGGCGAGGACGGCAGCTACCGCTTTCGCACCATCCGGCCCGTGCCCTACAGCGGCCGTACGCCGCACATCCACGTCAAGGTGAAGCTCGGCACGCGCGAACTGCTGACCACCCAGCTCTACGTATCGGGCGACCCGGGCAACGCGCGCGACTACCTCTGGCGCAATCTCCCCCAGGCCGCGAGAGACGCGGTTACCGTGCCTTTCGAGCGCGGAGCGGACGGGCTGCGGGCCCGCTTCCCGATCGTCGTGGCGGCCTGAGGGCCCGCGGGCCCTGATCGGCGGCTACGGCGACGTGCAGGCGTAGTTGGACGCGAGCGCGGCGGCCTCTGCGTTGTTGGCCGGGCCGGTATACCGAGGGTACTTGGGATACTGGCAGAGCGGCCGGCTGAACGCCGTGGCTCCGCCGACGATCTTGTCGGCGCCCAGCGTTCCGGGTGCCGTGCCCTGGTCGACCCACGCATCCAACGCGCCGAGAAGGTCCGACGTGTCGGCGCCCGGTCCACCGGCGCAGTGGTTGACGCCCGGAGCAAGGTAGTAGCGGGCGAATGAATCCGCGGTGCCCTGCCCGCCCACGGCCGCCACCATGTTTGTGTAGTACTCGGTGGTGGCGCTGAAGTTGAGCGCGGCGTCGTTCTCGCCGTGCCACAGGATCAGCTTGCCGCCGCTGTTCTGGAACGGGCGGAGATCGACGTTGGTCGCATCGTTGAGCGCGGCCAATCCATAGAGGGCCCCCGCATCCTGGTCCCAGGTGTAGGCCAGGGAATCTGCGGCGAGGTCGCGCGCCAGGAAGGTCTTGACGGTCGTGTCCTGAAACAGATACTGCAGCGCCGCTTGAGGGTTGCCCGCGCCGGTCGTCCATACGGCAAACGCGCCCGGATCGTCTTCGTTGCCGACCAGCAGCCGGCCCGGATCGCGGTAGGTCGGACTGCCCGCGAAGACAGCCGGCGAGGTCGTGGAAGCCACCGTCGCCAACTGCGCATCGGACAAGCAGCTGTCGCCTGTATCCGCGCCGCCCGAACACCTGAGTACCTGCGGATCGAAGGTGCAAGCAGTCGGATTCGACACGACACCGTCGACGATCCCGTCGCTGCCGTCGCAGGCGTCCCTGACGGCTTTGGCCAATGTCGCGACCTTCGCAACGCTGAGCGCCCCCCCCGGTGCGGCCATCGCTTTCGCGGTGCGATTGAAGCCGCCCATGAATCCGACCCAGTTGTAGGCCGGTGCCCGCGCAATGATGCCGTCGAACAGGTTCGGATAGCGCTGCGCAGTCATCAACGCCTCGCGGCCCCCGTTCGAGCAGCCCTCGAAGTACGACTTCGACGGCGTGGCGCCATACGCCATCTTGAGCATTTCCACGACGGACGACATGACCGTGGGAACGGAGAGGCTGCCGAACAGCTGCGCGGCCGTCGGATCGTTCAGCGCCCATGAGGCATCGAGCGGAGAGCCCTGATGTCCCGAGTCGCTGCCGACGGTGGCGTAGCCCTTCTTGATGGCGGGCAGGCTCAGCGTGTCTCCCGCGACCAACGGTGAAATCGACCCGTTGTAACCGCCGCCACCGAAATATTGGAGCTTGCTGTTCCATGCGTCCGGAAGGCGCAACTCGAAATTGAGCTTGGGATCGATCCGTGCACTGACCTTGCAATAGACAGGCACGCCGTCGCTGGCCGGCACCACCGATGCCGAGACAACTGTCGCCCCACCGACAGTCTTGCCTTGAAGATTTGTACAAGCTTGTTGCGCGGTGACTGGCGGTGCGGGTGGAGGCGGCGCAGGGGGCGTGCCGCCGGCCGGCTGGGCGATGGGCAGTGGAACGAACCCGCCACCGCCGCCGCTGCCGCCACCGCATCCGGCGATTGAAAGCAGGGCCACCGTGACGCCGGCTGCACGGCACACGAGCGTTTTTCTGTTACGCATGAACTTGTCTCCTGTTTGACTGCTACTCTCGACGCCGCGTATTCTTCGCCGGCTTCGCTTGGCAGTTTGTACGCAGCGAGACAATGTGAGGCAGCACAAACCCGAGTGCTGTTCGAGGCGAGTCCCTATTTATCTTTGACCCCTTGAACGACCCCGTCGACGCATGAAAAGAGCAGACAAGACGCTGAGGGCATTGCTCGACGAAATGCCCGGAACGCGCATGCTACCGGAGCCGGTCCGCGAGCGTGTGGCCCGCGATGCGTATGACACGATTCACCAGAGAAACGACTTCGTGGTTCGCGCGGGAGATCCGGTTCACTCCTGGATCGGCGTCGCCGACGGACTGATCAAGATCACCAATGCTTTTCGCAGCGGCAAGGTCGTCATGTTCACAGGGGTGCCAACCGGGAGTTGGATCGGCGAGGGATCGATCATCAAGACCGAACTGCGCCGCTATGACGTGATCGCGATGCGCCCGACGCGCGTCATTCACATTCCGAGAGCGACGTTTCGCTGGCTGCTCGACACCAGTTTCGAGTTCAACCACTTCATCATCGATCAGCTGAACGAGCGGCTGGCGCAGTATCTCGGCACGGTGGAGGCCGATCGGCTGACCGACCCGGTGGCGCGGCTCGCCCGCGCGATCAGCGGAATGTTCAATCCTGTGCTGTATCCGAACATGCAGGAGAAGCTGCCGATCTCCCAGGAAGAACTCGGCGAACTCGCGGGCCTGCAGCGCCAGCGCGCGAATACCTCCGTCAAGCGCCTGGAGGCCATGGGATTCGTTCGCGCCGAGTACGGCAGCCTCGTGGTCACGGACCTGACGGGCCTTCGCAACTACCAGGAGCAAGAAGGCTAGCTGCACTCGAGAGGACACATCAGATGGCAAGATTCGTTTTGGTGCCGGGTGGCTGGCACGGAGGCTGGGCGTTCGAAGCCGTCGCCCGTGCGCTATCGAGCGAAGGCCACGAAGTCCAGGCGCTCACTCTCGCGGGGCTGGGTGACGAGCCCGCGAATGGCGTCAATCTCGAGCGCCATATCGACGAGGTGGTGCAGGCGCTTCGCGAGCGCGACACGCCCGCCGTTCTTGTCGGTCATTCGTATGGCGGAATACCCATCACCGGCGCGGCGGACAAGGAGCCGTCGCGCGTCGAAGCAATCGTCTACGCCGATGCCTATGTCCCGGACCACGGGGCATCGGTCTGGTCGCTCACCACCCCGGCCTATCGGGAGCGTTTCATCGCGGGTGCGGCCGCGGATGGTTTGACCTGCACGCCGCCGGGCCATCTCGACAGGCGATGCCGCCCGCATCCTATCGCCACCTTCCTGCAGGCGATTCAATTGACGGGCAATTGGCGCAACGTCCGCAGCAAAGCCTTCGTTGCCGCGTGCGGCTGGGAAGGAAGCCCGTTCGTCGAGCTCTACGAACGCCTGCGGCGAGACCCTGAATGGGCCACGCATCCCCTGGCCTGCGCACACGATATTCCGCGGCTCGCTCCCGAAGCCCTCACGAAGATACTGTTGACGTACGCGTAGGAAAAGCCGGCCGCGGCCGTGCTTTCTCTTTCTATATGCGCGCGCCGGCTAAGCAATTCCAAAAGCCTTCTTTGGCAAGCGCGCAGCCCACGCGTAGCCTGCGGCGTTCCTTTCCCCCCTCCGAGGAACTCGCAGATGAACGATCGTTTGAACCGCGTGCACGCATCGCGCTCCGCCGCCGTCAAGGCAGGCCTCGACCATCCGGTGATCGACACGGATGTCCACGTCAACGACTACGCGCCCGTGCTCGAGGACTATGTGCAGCACTACGGTGGCAGCAAGCTCGTCGATGCGCTGCGGAAGGCCCTGGGCGGACGCTTCGTCACGCGCAACAGCGGCGGAAAGGACTGGTACCAGCAGACACCCGAGGAACGCCAGTTTCACCGCACGCTGCGAGCGCCCTGGTGGGCGCGCGTGACGCGCAACACCTACGACCTCGCCACCTACACGCTGCCTGCGCTTCTCTACGAGCGCCTGGGTGAGCAAGGCTCGGACTACTCGATCCTGTTCCCCAATGACGTGCTCTCGCCGGCCGCGGCCGGCACCGAATACCGCCAGCCGCTGCATCGCGCCATCAACCACTTTCATGCCGACCAATACCGGCCGTACGCCGACCGCCTAACGCCCGTGGCGGGCATCCCGCTGCACACGCCGCAGGAAGGCATCGAGGAACTGGAATTCGCGGTCAAGACGCTCGGGCTGAAGGTGATCAACATCGCCGGCGGGGTGCGTCGGCCGATCCGTGCCATCGCCGAAAAATATCCGGCGAAGGAACACCCGGAGATCGCCAAGCAGATCGGCTACATCGACTTCTACGGCATCGACAGCGAGCACGACTACGACCCGTTCTGGGCCAAGGTGGTCGAGCTCGGCGTGCCGGTGACCACGCACTACGGCAGCCAGGGCTGGACCGGCCGGCAGTCGATCAGCAACTACATGAACAACCACGTCGGCCACTTCGCCGACGGCTCGCAAGCCTTTGCCAAGGCGCTGTTCTTCGGCGGCGTGACGCGACGCTTTCCAGGCTTGCGCGTGGGCCTGCTCGAAGGCGGCGCCGACTGGGGTTCGCATGTCTACACGCACCTTGTGGACCGCTGGGAAAAGCGCAACAAGAACGCGGTGCGCAACTACGACCCGGCCGAAGCCGACATCGAGTTGCTCGCCTCGCTGTTCGAACGCTATGGCGGCGACCTGCTCAAGGGCCGCACCATCGACAAGTCGACGCTGCTGCGCGACAGCCTGGGCATTTCGGCACTGCCGCACAGCCGCGAGCCCAACGAATCGGAGATCGACGACTTCGCGCTCGCCGGCATCGAGAAGGTCGAGGACATCCGCGACCGCTGGGTGAACAACTTCTATTTCGGTTCGGAAGCCGACGACCGCACGGTGGCGGCGGCCTTCAACACCAAGGTAAACCCGCTGGGCACGAAGATCAATGCGATCTGGTCGTCCGACGTGGGGCACTGGGACGTGCCGGAGTTCACCGAGCCGCTGGCCGAAACCTGGGACCTGGTGCAGCAAGGCGTGATCTCCGCGGCCGACTTCAAGGCTTTCGTGTTCGAAAACCCGCATCGCTTCTACACCGAGGCCAATCCGCGCTTCTTCGAAGGCACCGAGGTCGGCCGCAAGCTGGGCCTGAAAGGCGCGAAGTGAAAGGCACCGCGCTTACTCTCCTGCGCCGCTGGGCTGTACCGCTCGGCACGCTGGCGTTGATGGCGGCCGCCGTGTTGCCCGCACAGGCGGCGCCCGACACCATCCGCATCGGCGTCGCCACCGCGGGCGGCGGCGAGCCCGTCACCTGGGGCGGCTCGCCGGGCGGGGTGGCGCGCGTCAACAACTGGCTGGAGGACGAGTTCAAGGCCACGGGCGTCAAGGTCGAATGGCTGTTCTTCAAGGGCGCCGGGCCGGCGGTGAACGAAGCCTTGTCGAACAAGCAGATCGACTTCGCCTACCAGGGCGACCTGCCGTCGATCGTCGGGCGCTCCAATGGCTTGAAGACCAAGCTGCTGGTGGTGAGCGGCGCGCGCAACAACCTGTACCTCGTGGCGGCGCCGAAGTCGGACATCCGCTCGATCAAGGACCTGAAGGACCGCAACGTCTCGCTCTTTCGCGGCACGAACGGCCACCTCGTGGCCATCAACGTGCTGGCGGCCAATGGCCTCGCGGAGCGCGACATCGAGGGCGTGAACCTGGACACCGGCAGCGCGCAGGCCGCGCTGGTGTCGAACGGCGTGGACGCGGCCTTCGGCGGCTACGAGTGGTTCAAGGTGCGCGACCAGGGGCTGGCCAAGGTGGTGTACTCCACGCAGGGGCAGGACCCGAGCTTCACGCGCCAGGCGTCGCTGCTGGTGCGCTCGGATTTCGAGCAGGCCAACCCGGCCGAGGTGCAGCGCGTGGTCGACGTGTTCGTGCGCGCGGCCCGCTGGTCGTCGGACGAGAAGAACCGCGATGAGCTCTTTCGCATCTGGGCCCGCAGCGGCACGCCGGTCGCATCCTGGGCGGCGGAGTTCGACCAGCAGCAACTCGCCGTGCGCAACTCGCCGCTGGTCGACGATTTCATCATCGGGCGCTACAAGGCCGTGGTCACCGATGCACTGAAGCTCAAGCTGATCCGCCGCGAGGTGTCGGTCGACGACTGGTTCGACACGCGGTATCTGAAGAACGCGCTGAAGAAGCAAGGGCTGGAGAACTACTGGACCGCCTTCGATGCCAAGGGGCAGGCGAAGGCCGGCCAATCGGTCGCGGCCCGATGAGCGCCCCGTCTTATCCCCTCTCCCTCTGGGAGAGGGAGCAATACCGATGAGCGCCGAAGCTGAACTGTCGGCGGTCTTGCCACGCGAAGGCAACGCGCCGGCAAGGTCCCCGCTGCCCTGGCGCCGCATTGCCGCCGACGCAGGCGACCGCGCCCTCCCCTGGCTCCTCCCCATCGCGCTGCTCGCGCTCTGGTACACAGGCGCCGCGCAGGGCTGGATCTCGCCGCAGGTGCTGCCGCCGCCGCAGTTCGTCTGGGAAACCCTGCGCGACCTGGCCAAGAGCGGCGATCTCTGGCTGCACGTGGGCACCAGTTTCACGCGCGTGGGCGTCGGCTTCGCGGCCGGTACCCTGCTCGGTCTCGTGCTGGGTTCGGCCATGGGCCTGTCGCGCAGCTTCGAGGCCTACGTGCTGCCCACCTTCAATGCGCTGGTGCAGATTCCTGTGCTCGCCTGGCTGCCCTTCGTGCTCCTGATCGCGGGCATCGGCGAGCCGCTGAAATACATTCTCATCGCCAAGGCGGCGCTGGTGCCCGTGGCGCTGAACACGCTGCAGGGTTTCCGCCAGACACCCGCCGCGCTGCGCGAGGTGGGCGACGTGTATGGCTACGACCGCCGCCAGCAGGTGCTGGAGATCGTGCTGCCGCACGCCGTGCCCACGCTCTTCACCGGCGTGCGGCTGGGTTTCACCAAGGCCTGGCTCTCGCTGGTGGTGGTGGAGCTCGTGGCGTCGAGCGAGGGGCTGGGCTACCTCATCGTCTACGGCCGCCAGCTGTTCCAGCTCGACCTGGTGATGGCAGCCGTGATCGTCGTGGGTGCCATCGGCTATGCCATCGACCGCCTGCTCGACCGGCTCGAGACGGCGGTGCACCGGCGCCAGCCCGGTGGAGCGGTGCCATGAGCAGCGCCACGCGGGATGCGGCCGAGCTGGCCACGGTGCAGCCACTGCGGCCGGCCGAGCGCAGCCGCTGGCGCGGCTTCGTGCTGCCCGCAGCGGCCGTCGCGCTGTGGTGGCTGCTGTCGTCGCTCGACCTCGTCAACTCGGCGCTGCTGGTGTCGCCGGCCAAGGTATTCGACACCGCGGCCGAGCAGGTGGCGAGCGGACGTCTCTGGCGCGCCCTGAGCGCCAGCCTCGCACGCGAGGCCACGGGCTTCTTGATCGGCAGCACGGCGGGACTCGTGCTCGGCGCGCTGCTGGGCCTGTCGCCGCTCTTCAACCGCATCGTCGGGCCGAGCTTCAACACCTTCAAGCAGATCTCGCTGTTCGCATGGATTCCGCTGATCTCGGTGTGGTTCGGCCTCGGCGACGTGGCGAAGGTGGTGTTCCTGTCGTTGGCCGCGCTGGTGCCGGTGGTGGTCAACACCTGCGACGGCATCCGCACCGCGCCGGCCGGCCTGCTCGAAGTGGCGCACGTCTACGGCTACACGCGCTGGCAGACCGTCATGCAGGTGGTGCTGCCGGCCGCCCTGCCCTCGATCTTCACGGGCGTGTACCTGGCGCTCATCTATTCCTGGCTCGCGACCATCGGCGCGGAGTACCTGCTGGTGGCCGGCCGGGGCATCGGCAACACGCTGATCGAGGGCAGCGAGCATTTCCAGATGGACCTGGTGATCTTCGGCATGTTCGTGATCGGCGGGGTCGGCTGGCTCATGAACGCATCGGCCCGCGCACTGGAGCGCCGGCTGGCGCGCTGGACCGGGCACGCATGAACGACTCACGAAAGAGCTCTCTTCCCATGACATCCACCCTTGCAAACCCCTCCAACGAACTCGACATCCGCGGCCTTGGCAAGCGCTATGCGAACACGCAGGCCAGCGCCGGCGAACTGCAGGTGCTCGAAGGCATCGACCTGCACGTGCCGGCCGGCCGCTTCGTGAGCATCGTCGGCGCCAGCGGCTGCGGCAAGTCCACGCTGCTGCGGCTGATCCTCGGACTCGATGCGCAGTACGAAGGCCAGATCTTGCTGGACGGCGAACCGATCTCGGGCACCGGCCGCGAGCGCGGCATCGTGTTCCAGGATCACCGGCTCTTCCCATGGCTCACGGTGGAGCAGAACATCGCCGTTGGCCTGCGCAACGCCCCCTTCAGCGCGAAGGAGAAGCGTGAACTCGTGGCCGAGCACGTCGCACTGGTCGGTCTGGAGGGATTCGAGAAATCGTGGCCGCACCAGATCTCCGGCGGCATGGCCCAGCGCGTGGCAATTGCGCGCGGCCTGGTGAACCGGCCGCGCGTGCTGCTGCTCGACGAACCCTTCGGTGCGCTCGATGCGCTGACGCGCTCGCGGCTGCAGAACGAACTGCAGCGCATCTGGCAGAAAGAGCGCATCACGATGCTGCTGGTCACCCACGACGTGGAGGAAGCGGTGTTCCTCGGTGACCGCGTGGTGGTGATGCAGCCTTCGCCGGGGCGCATCCGCCGCACGGTCGAGATCGACCTGCCGCATCCGCGCAACCGCAGCGACCCGGCCTTCATCCGGCTGCGCGACGACGTGCTCAGCGACTTCCTCGACGTCGGCGTGGACCGCGCGCCGATCACCACGCCGCAGCCCGGGCCAGCCGGTGCCGGCTTTCCGCAGAAGCTGCAACTGGCGTGGTGAACGCCGCCATCCCTCCTCCTCTTCTTCTTACTCAGGTATTCGACCCATGGCTTCATCCCCGCGCCAGTTCAAGCTCGGCGCCTTCCTCATGCAGACCGGCCACCACATCGCGGCCTGGCGCCACCCGGGCGCGCAGGCCGATGCCGGCAGCAACTTTCGCCACTATGTCGAACTTGCGCAGAAGGCCGAAGCGGCCAAGTTCGACGCCATCTTCCTCGCCGATTCGGTCGGCGTGCGCAACAGCAACCTGCCTTCGCTTTCGCGCACGGCGCGCAGCGACCACTTCGAGCCGCTCACGCTGCTCGCCGCCATCGCGGCGCTGACCGAGTGCATCGGCCTCATCGCCACCGTATCGACGAGCTTCAACGAGCCCTTCAACGTGGCGCGCAAGTTCGCCTCGCTGGATCAGATCAGCGGCGGGCGCTCGGGCTGGAACCTGGTGACGTCCAGCGGAACCGGCGAAGCGCAGAACTTCAACCGCGACGAGCATTTCGAGCATGCGCTGCGCTACGAACGCGCAGCCGAGTTCCACGACGTGGTCACCGGCCTGTGGGACAGCTGGGAGGACGACAGCTTCGTGCGCGACAAGCAGGACGGCCGCTACTTCGACGAGAACAAGCTGCACGTGCTGGGCCACAAGGGCACGCATTTCTCGGTGCGCGGCCCGCTCAACGTGGCGCGCTCGCCGCAGGGAAGACCGGTGGTGGTGCAGGCCGGCGCCTCCGAAGCTGGTCGCGATCTCGCGGCGCGCACGGCCGAGGTGATCTTCGTCGCGCACCAGACCTTCGACGAGGCGAAGAGCTTCTACGCCGACATCAAAAGCCGTGTCGTCCGCCACGGCCGGCACCCGGAAGACGTGAAGATCATGCCCGGCATCTTCCCGGTGGTCGGCCGCACGCAGGCAGAGGCCGAGGACAAGTTCGAACAGCTGCAGGCGCTGGTGCATCCGGTGGTCGGCGTGTCGCTGCTGTCGAACGTGATCGGCGGCTTCGACTTCTCCGGCCTGCCGGTCGACGGACCGGTGCCTGAACTGCCGGAGACCAACGGCCCCAAGAGCCGCCAGCGCCTGCTGCTGGACCTGGCGCGGCGCGAGAACCTCAGCATCCGCGACCTGTACCTGCGCATCGCCGGCGCGCGCGGGCACCAGCAGGTGGTGGGCACACCCTCCAGCATCGCCGACCAGCTGCAGCAGTGGTTCGAGGAAGGCGGCGCCGACGGCTTCAACATCATGGCGCCGTGGTTCCCGGGCGGGCTGGACGACTTCATCGAACTCGTGCTGCCCGAACTCCGGCGCCGCGGCCTGTTCCGCACCGAGTACGAGGGCCGCACGCTGCGCGAGCACCTGGGGCTGCGCAGGCCCGTGCACCCGGCGCATTCCGTGCCCCAGGCGCGCACGGCCGCGACCGCGTGAACCGCCTACCCGCCGAGCACCCTCTCACTTCCTCTCATTTTCGCCATTCTTCATGCCCCAACAGCCTCCTTCCTACGAGCAGCTCGCCGAGCGCTTTCGCCCCGTTTTCGTCCGCATCGCCGAACACGCCGCCCGGCGCGAGAACGAGCGCGAGCTGGCCCATGACGCGGTCAACTGGCTTCGCGAAGCCAAGTTCGGTGCGCTGCGTGTTCCGCTCGACCATGGCGGCCTGGGCGCCTCGGTCGAGCAGCTGTTCGACCTGCTCATCGAACTTGGCGCAGCCGACTCCAACCTGCCTCAGATCCTGCGCGCGCACTTCGGCTTCATCGAACGGCTCTATGCGGAGATCGATCCCGAGCTGCACGCGCCCTGGCTGCGGCGCGCGGCCGCAGGCGCGATCTTCGGCAACGCCACGACCGAAATCGGCGAGGGCGAGCTGGGCACGCTCCAGACCAAGCTGACGCGCGACGGCAAGGGCTGGCGGCTCGACGGGGACAAGTTCTACAGCACCGGCACGCTCTATGCCGACTGGATTCCGGTGAGCGCGCAGCGCGCGGACGACCCGAGCAAGGAGGGGCGGGTTCTGGTGCTCGTGCCCGCGCACGCGGAGGGCGTGGAGTGCGTCGACGACTGGCGTGGCTTCGGCCAGCGCCTGACGGGGTCGGGCACCACGCGCTTCCGGCGTGTCGCGGTCGAGGCCGCCGACGTGCTGTCCTATGACCGCGAGCGGCCCACGCCGCTGACGGCCTACTTCCAGCTCACGCATCTGGCCACGCTGGCCGGCATTGCACGCGCCATCGAGCGCGACGCGGTGGCCTTCGTGCAGCCGCGCAAGCGGGTGTACAGCCACGGCAGCGGCGCCACGCCCAGGGAGGATCCGCTGGTTCAGCAGGTGGTGGGGCAACTGGCCAGCACGGCCTTCACGGCCGCTTCCGCGGTGGCAGCCGTGGCCCGCGGGCTCGGCGACATCGACCGCCTGCGCCAGCGCGGCGAGGCCGTTCCCGAAAGCCTGATCGTCGACGTGGAACTGCGCACGGCCAAGGCACAGGTCGGAATCGTCGATGCCGTGCTGAACGCTGCAACGCGCTTGTTCGATGTGGGCGGCGCGTCGGCCCTGCAGGAAGATCGCCGGCTCGACCGCCATTGGCGAAACGCGCGGACGCTGGCTTCGCACAACCCGACCATCTACAAGGCGCGGGTCGTCGGCGACCACGCGCTCAATGGAACGCGGCCGACCTTCTATTGGTCGGTCGGGACCAGCACGGCCTGAGCCCTGGGGCATGCGGAACAGCGACTCGTTGCCCGCTCACCCTTCTCGCAGCCGCGGCAAGCGCCGTTTCTGCATATGCAAGCACGTTTTTGTTATTTAACGGCACATGCATCGCTGACTAGCATTCGACCTCGTTCAACCGGTCATAACAGGTCAGCCGCATGTCCAGCCCCAAGGCTCTCGAGCCGATTGCTTTTTCGCCCGTGCCGCTCTACACGCAGGTGCGGGAGACGCTGCGCGAGCGCATTCTGGACGGCAGCTACGCACCGCATGCGCAGCTTCCCTCTGAAAGCGAAATGGTCGCGCTGTTCAAGGTCAGCCGCATCACGGTGCGCCAGGCTCTCAGCGACCTGCAGCGCGAAAACCTGATCTTCAAGATTCCGGGCAAGGGCACCTTCGTCGCCAAGCCCAAGGCGTTCCAGCACCTGGGCCAGCTCGAAGGCTTTGCCGAATCGATGGTCCGCATGGGCTACGAGATCCGCAACCAGGTGACCAGCCACAAGACCGTGCCGGCCTCGCCGCGGGTGGCAGAGCATCTGGGCCTGGCCGAGGGCTCGCCGGTCGCGCAGATCAAGCGCGTGCGCCATCTCAACCGCGCCCCGGTGTCCTACGAAGTGACCTACCTGCCCCATGCCATCGGCGAGCGGCTGCGGCAGGCGGATCTCGCGGGGCGCGACATCTTCCTGATCCTCGAGAACGACTATGGCATCGCGCTCGGCCACGCCGACCTGCAGATCGACGCGACGCTTGCCGACGAGTTGCTTGCGCGTTCGCTGAGCGTGCCCGAAGGCACCGCGGTGCTGCGCGTGGAGCGCCTCACCCACACCGCCGATGGCGCGCCGCTCGATTTCGAAGACCTCTATTTCCGCGGCGATGCGTTCCAGCACCGGCTTCGCATCGCCCGCAGCCACCCGACCAAGGACAACCCATGAACATCATCACCCGCACCGTCGACGTGCTGGTCATCGGCGGCGGCACGGCCGGCCCGATGGCGGCCGTCAAGGCGAAGGAAGCCAACCCGAAGCTGGAGGTCTTGCTGCTCGAGAAAGCCAACGTCAAGCGCAGCGGCGCCATCTCGATGGGGATGGACGGCCTGAACAACGCGGTGGTGCCGGGCTTCGCCACGCCTGAGCAGTACGTGAAGGAGATCACCACCGCCAACGACGGTATCGTCAACCAGAAGACGGTAATGGCCTATGCGCGCAACAGCTATTCGATGATCGAGGAGCTCGACCGCTGGGGCGTCAAGTTCGAGAAGGACGAGACCGGCGACTACGCGATGCGCAAGGTGCACCACATGGGCACCTACGTGCTGCCGATGCCCGAGGGGCACAACATCAAGAACGTGCTGTACCGGCGCCTGAAGCGCACGCGCGTGGAGATGTCGCAGCGCCTGGTGGTCACACGCCTGCTCACCGCGGCCGACGGCAGCATCGCGGGCGCGATGGCCTTCGACTGCCGCACGGCCGAGTTCCATGTGATCCGCGCGAAATCGGTGGTGCTTGCCACCGGCGCGGCCGGTCGGCTGGGCCTGCCCGCATCGGGCTACCTCTTCGGCACCTACGAGAACCCGACCAATGCGGGCGACGGCTACAGCATGGCCTACCACGCGGGCGCCGAGCTCTCGGGCATCGAGTGCTTCCAGATCAACCCGCTCATCAAGGACTACAACGGCCCCGCCTGCGCCTACGTGACGGGCCCATTCGGCGGCCACACCACCAACAACAAGGGCGAGCGCTTCATCGAGTGCGACTACTGGAGCGGCCAGATGATGATGGAGTTCTACAACGAGCTCCAGGGCGGCAACGGCCCGGTGTTCCTCAAGCTGAGCCACCTGGCCGAGGAAACCATCGCCACCATCGAGCAGATCCTGCACACCAACGAGCGCCCGAGCCGGGGCCGCTTCCATGCCGGGCGCGGCACCGACTACCGCGCGCAGATGGTGGAGATGCACATCTCCGAGATCGGCCTGTGCAGCGGCCATTCGGCCTCGGGCGTCTGGGTGGACGAGCACGCGCGCACGACCGTGCCGGGCCTGCACGCCGCGGGCGACCTGGCCTGCGTGCCGCACAACTACATGCTCGGCGCCTTCGTCTACGGCCGGCTTGCCGGCGAAAGCGCCGCGCGGCATTGCGCCGAGACCGAGCTGCCCGCGCTCGACGAAGAACAGGTGGCGCGAGAGCACGCCCGCGTCAGCGCACCGCTGCTTCGCGAGGGTGGCCTGCCGCCGGCCCAGGTCGAATACAAGCTGCGCCGCATGGTCAACGACTACCTGCAGCCGCCCAAGGTGACGCGCAAGATGGAGATCGGCCTCTCGCGCTTCGAGCAGATCCACGAGGACCTCGAACAGCTCGCCGCCCCCGGCCCGCACGAACTGATGCGCGCGATGGAAGTGCATGCGATCCGCGATTGCGCCGAGATGGCCGCGCGCGCCTCGCTCTACCGTACCGAGAGCCGCTGGGGCCTGTACCACCACCGCGTGGACTTTCCCGATCGCAACGACCGCGACTGGTTCTGCCACACGCAGTTGCAGAAGCAAGGCGACGCGATGGTGAGCTTCAAGCGCCCGGTCGACGCCTACATCGTGCCGCTCGATGCCCATGAAATGTCCGCCTACCAGCACCTTCGCGTGCCCGCCGCCGTGCGGGAGCCGGTTGCGGCCTGACACCCTCCCCCGCAAAAACAAGAGAAACCCACATGCCTCTCGCCTTCACTCCCACCAGCGTGCCCGTGCGCGTGGACGAGGACAAGTGCATCGCCCACAAGGGCTGCACCGTCTGCGTGGACGTCTGCCCGCTCGACGTGCTTGCCATCGACCTCAGCAAGGGCAAGGCCTACATGAAGTTCGACGAGTGCTGGTACTGCATGCCTTGCGAGAAGGACTGCCCCACCGGCGCGGTCACCGTCGACATCCCCTACCTGCTGCGCTGAGCCCCAGCCCCTCGCATTTCAACCCGGAGCAACCACGATGAAGACCCAGAGAATCCTGTCCCTGTGGGGCGCGACCCTCGGCGTGATGCTGGCACTGTCGGCCGCGCAGGCCGAGACCATCCGCATCGCCATCGGCACGCAGGACACCACCATCAACTGCGCCACCGGCGGCCTCCTGATCCGCGAGCTGAAACTGCTCGACAAGTACCTGCCGCGCACCGGCAAGTACAAGGACGCGCAGTACCAGATCGAGTGGAAGAACTTCACCTCCGGCGCGCCGCTGACCAACGAAATGGTCGCGGGCAAGCTCGATCTCGGCTCGATGGCCGACTTTCCGGGCAGCTTCAACGGCGCGGCCTTCCAGAAGGCGGGGCGCAAGAGCATCTTCATCACCGTGCTCTCGGGCAGCACCACGGGCAGCGGCAATGGCATCGTCGTACCGAAGGATTCGAAGGTGCAGTCGCTCGCCGAGCTCAAGGGCAAGACCATCTCCGTGCCGTTCGCGTCCACTTCGCACGGCATGCTGTTGCGCGCCGTCCAGGCGCAGGGCTGGGACCCGCTGAAGGACGTGAACATCACGACCCAGGCGCCCGAGGTGGCGGGCCCCGCGCTGCAGGCCGGCAAGGTCGAGGCGCATGCGGACTTCGTGCCCTTCGCCGAGCTCTTTCCGTACCGCGGCTTCGCCCGCAAGATCTACGACGGCTCGCAGGCCAACGCGCCCACCTTCCACGGCAGCCTGGTCGACGAGGACTATGCGAAGAAGTACCCCGAGGTGGTCGCCGCCTACCTGCGCGCCGCACTGGAGGCCGACCGCCTCGTGGCGGCCGAGCCCGAGAAGTACAGCGAGCTGATCGCCAAGGTCACGGGCATCGAGGCGGAGGTCAACTACCTGTTCCACGGCCCGCTCGGCCTGCAGACGCGCGACCTGAGCTGGAAGCCCGAGTACCGCCAGGCCGTGAAGACATCGCTCGACACCCTGCGTCTCTTGAAGCGCACCGACAACGACATCGATGCCGATGCCTTCGTGCAGGACGGCTACATCCGCACCGCCTTCAAGGACGCGGGCCTCGACTATGAGAAGCAGCTGAAGAACTACGCCCGCTCGCCGCTGGTGGCGAAGGACGCCGCCACGGGCAAGCCGATCGCCGACGTGAGCCGCGTGGCCCAGATCTGGGTGGCCGGCGAACCGCTGGTGCGGCACTACGCTTCGCCCGAGAACGCCTTCGGCGATCTGCAGAAGCTCGAGAAGGCCGGCAAGAAGGCGCGCGTGGTCTATGCGCAGGACCGCAACAGCGGCAACAAGCTGCTGGCGGCCGATGCGTGGTTCGTGCTCGGCGCCAAGGGCGAGGTCGATGCCTTCCTGCTCAAGGACCAGGCCGAGGGCTGGGCCGCGAAGCACGGCGGCAAGGTGGCAGACTTTGCGGGCGTGCGTGCCGCGCTGGCCGGCTGACCCGCAACCCGCGCTCTCGATCTTTCATAGAACCTCACCATGGCCAGCCTCTTCAACGGCAACCTGCTCCGCGCCTCCTGGCGCATCGCCGCGCTGCTCGTCTGCGTGCTCGCATGGCACCTTGCGACGCGCGGGCGCATGAACCTGGGCTTCATCACTTTCCAGAACGTGCCGCCGCCGCGCGAGGTGGCCGAGTCGGCATGGTCGCTGGTGCAGTCGCCGCTGGTGCTGCAGCACCTGTCGGCGAGCCTGCGCCGGGTGTTCATCGGCTTCGGCCTCGCCGCGGTGGCGGGCGTGGCGCTGGGCCTTGCGATCGGCCGCGCCCGCTGGGCCGAAGACACGCTGCTGCCGCCGCTCGAAGTGCTGCGGCCGATTCCCGCGGTGGCATGGATTCCGCTGGCCATCCTCATGTTTCCATCGTCGGAAGCATCGATGGTGTTCATCACCTTCGTGGGCGCGCTGTTTCCCGTGCTGCTCAACACCGTGCACAGCGTGGAGGCGGTGGACCCGCGCCTCGTCGCCTCGGCGCGCAGCCTGGGCGCGGGCCGTCTCGCGGTGTTCCGCGAGGTGGTCTTGCCCGGTGCATTGCCGAGCGTCGTCACCGGCCTGGCCATCGGCATGGGCACGGCATGGTTCTGCCTGGTCACGGCCGAGATGATCTCGGGCCAGTTCGGCATCGGGTACTACACATGGATGTCGTACACGATCCAGAACTACGCCGACATCGTGGTCGGCATGCTCATCATCGGCGTGCTGGGCATGGGCAGCAGCGCACTGGTGCGGCGGCTCGGCCAGGCCTTGATGCCCTGGCGCAGGGTGCAGGAGAAACGCGCATGAAGGCCGCCACGCAAGCCGAAGTGCAGATCGGCCGCATCGCCATCGACGACCTGCGCGTACGCCTCGGCCAGGGCGCGCAGGCCTTCGACGCGGTGCAGGACATCACGCTGCATGTGGAGCCCGGCGAATTCGTCTGCCTGCTCGGGCCCTCGGGCTGCGGCAAGTCGACGCTGCTCGGCGCGCTCGCCGGCCACCTGTCGCCCGCGGGCGGCGCCATCCGCGTGGACGGCGAGCCGGTTCGCGGTCCGCATCCGGACCGCGGCCTGGTCTTTCAGCACCACACGCTCTTTCCCTGGAAGAAGGTGCTGGACAACGTCGCCTTCGGCCTCAAGATGCAGGGCATCGGCCGCCGCGAGCGCCACGCCCGGGCACACGAGATGCTGCGGCTCGTGGGCCTGGACGACTTCGCGGACTTCTACCCTTCGCAGCTCTCGGGCGGCATGCAGCAACGTGCCGAGATTGCGCGGGTGCTCATCAACAACCCGCGCGTGATGCTGATGGACGAGCCCTTCGGCGCGCTCGACGCACAGACCCGCATGATGATGCAGCGCCAGCTGCTCGACGCCTGGGCGCGCGTGCGCACCACCATCGTCTTCATCACGCACGACATCGACGAGGCGCTGTTCCTCGGCGACCGCGTGCTCGTGATGGGACCGAGGCCGGGCCGCATCGTCGCCGAGTTCGCACTCGACTTTCAGCGGCCGCGCGACGCGTCGCTTGTCACCTCCCCTGAATTCACCGCGCTCAAGCGGCACTGCCTGCAGCTGCTGCATCCGCACGCCGCCACCAGCGCACCGCTGGAACGCCTCACGCCGCTCGGCGCGCCCACCGCTGCGCAACTGCGCTTCGCCATCTAGAAAAAAAATGAACTCTTCCTCGATCCTCGACGATCCCGAACTGCAGGCCATTGCCGCGCGCCTTGCCTCGACCGACGCTGAAGTGCGCCGCATCGCCGTGATGGACCTCGGCGACCTGGCCGACGAAGCGAACACGCCGCTGCTGGTCGAGGCGCTGCGCGACGACATACCCGCCGTGCGCGCGGCCGCCGCCTTGGCGCTCGAAACCATGGAGAACCAGGCTGCCGTCGAAGGGCTGGCACAGGCACTGGACGATCCCGATGCGCAGGTGCGCGAGGCCGCCGCCCACAGCCTGGCCGAACTGAAGGAGCCTGCATCGGCCGCCTGGCTGCTGCCGCACGCGGGCGCCGGGCCGGCACGGGTGCGCGCCGCGGTGCTGCGCGCGCTGCGCGAACTGCGCGTGCCTGCCAGCGCCGGCCCCGCGCTGGCGGTGCTGCAGGAGCCGCGCGCCGCAGAGGACACCGCCGATGCCGTCGCGCTGCGCCGCGAAGCCATCGGCGTGCTCGGCTACCTGAAACACACGCCAGCGCTGCCTGCGCTGGCCGGCTTGGCGGTCTCCGACCCGGTGGACGACGTGCGCCGCGCGGCCGTGGGCGCGCTGGCCTTCTCGGCCCGCGACACCGGCGCCCGCGCTGCACTGGAAACCGCGCTGCGCGACGCGAGCTGGCAGGTCCGCGAAGAAGCGGCCACCGCGCTCGGCAAGCTGCAGCAGCCCGCGGCGGCCACGGCGCTGCTGGTGGCGCTGGACGACGCCTACTGGCAAGTGCGCCTTCGCGCGGCACGCAGCCTCGGCCGGCTGCGCAGCACCGAAAGCGTCACGCCCCTGCTCGCCGCGTTGGGCCACAGCATCAGCAATCTGCGCAAGGAGGCGGCATTGGCGTTGGGCGAAATCGGCGATGCCACCGCACTGCCCGCGCTCGAACTCGCCGCCGACGATCCCGACCCCGAAGTGCGCAAGTCGGCGCGGCTCGCCATCGTCCAGATAGGCACGGCGCATGGCGCCTGAATCCATCGTCGACCATCGCGCGCGCGCCGCGCTCGAGTTCTGCTGGGCCGACGGTGCGCGGCATCTTGCCGAGTACCGGTGGCTGCGGTCGAGCTGCCCCTGTGCCGACTGCAAGGCGCTGCGCGCGGCCCAGAGCGGCGACAGCGCCGGCGAGTTGCCGCCGGCCGCCGCCGTACACCTGACCGACATCCAGCCGGTGGGCGCCTACGGCGTGCAGTTCGTGTTCAGCGACGGCCACGACCGCGGGATTTTTCCCTGGACCTTCCTGAGGGAACTGCTGGACAGGCGTCGCGTCCAGCATCCCTGTGGGGCATCGCCGGAATTCGTTTCGGAAGAAGCGCCCATGGGCAGGTGCTCCGATGCAGAAAATCCAACCCGCGACGGCGCGCACTGACTACGATGTCTTCGTACCAACCTCAAGGAGCAGAGACATGTCGAACCACGTCTACAAGACGCTCGAGCTGACCGGCTCGTCGCCCATCGGCATCGAGGATGCCGTGCAGACGGCCATTGCCAAGGCGCACGAAACCGTCCGCAACATCCAGTGGTTCACCGTCACCGAGACGCGCGGCCATGTGGTGGAAGGCAAGATCGCGCACTGGCAGGTGACCGTGAAGATCGGGTTCACGCTGGAGTAAGGCCGGCAGCGCCCTAGTCTGCTACAACGTGCAGGCTGTGCTTCTGGCGGCGCGCGCGGGCGCATATTCTTGCCAGCTGCATGAGGAATTCGAGCACGGCCGGCTTGCTCGCGCAGTTCGGTGCGGCGGCCATGATCTCCTTGCGGAACTCTGCCAACTGCTGCCCTGAAATCACCATTTCGGCCGACGCGCCGTAGTAGTGCTTCCAGAACGTCTGCAGCGCTCCGTGGGCCAACTCGTCGATGACAAGCGAGTAGCCATCCTCCCAGACGGATTCGTCCATCGAAAGGCTGGGGAGGTCCGGGGTTTCGGGCCGGACTCCTTCGGGCACCTGGATGATTCGCCGCATTTTTCAGCCGCTAGCGGCAATTGCCCGGCGCGCCGGAAAATTCGGGAAACTCGGTGACGACCGTGCCATTGGCTGCGCTTTCGATGATGAGGCGTCCGCACTTTTCGCCCGCCGTGCCGACCACCTGGTTGAGATTCGAGTCGTAGCGAATCCGATTGTCGGGCTGCACGACGCGGGCCTGGTTCGGGGCATTCTGGACCATGCGGCAGAAAGTCTGGGCCGCGGCGGCATTGGTGCAGTACTGCGGCAGCAACTGGCTGGCGCCGGATGTTGCCGTGCAATGGCGATCGAAGATGTGCTGGAAGCCGGCCGGAGTGACGACGCATTGAGCGTCCACGCCCACCTGGGCTTCCCCCACCTTCGACCCGACGTTCTGGCAACCGCTCAAGACGGCCATCGAGAGCGCGCAAAGAATAGCAAGCTGGCTCGTGTTTTTCATGGTCTTTTTCCTCAGCGAAATTTGATGATGTAGTTGATGGAGAGGTTCTTCGGCCGCGTCTCCGAGGTGAGACGCGCGGGTTTGATGGGCGCGCTGGTCTCCAGGTCGCCCGAGGCCTGCCCGGCCGCATTGCCGCTTTGCGACACCGCCGCCAGCGTCACCGCCTTGTAGCTATGGGTGTGCGTCTGCATGGCGTCGCACTGGTAGGAGCCCACGCCATTGACGGCGCCGCTGCCGGTGGGCCCGACGCGCGATGCGGCATCCGGGTCCATGCCCGAGCCCGCATCGTTGCCGCGCAGGAAAAGGCCGCGGTAGTCGGGAATGCAGAAGTCGTCGCTGGCCCCGCCGTACAGGTAGCCCAGCGCCGCAAACAGCTCCGGGTACGCGCTGACCTTGAGCTTGCGTCCGTCGCACAGCATCCAGCCCTGCGCCTCGAGGTAGCTGATCGGAATGTCGTCGCGCCTGGGCGCCGTCACCGAGTTCTGGCTCGCGCAGGCGGTGTTCTTCCAGATGTTGTTGGCGTCGCCCGAAACGGGGTTCACCTGTCCGGCAAAACCGCTGACGCTGCCTATGACGCATGCATCGAACATGTTGGATTCCTTTTCGGTCGGGCCCGTTGCGGATGGCGGCGTCGGGTCATCGACGCCGCCGTGGCGCAACGGGCCACGGGCTGTCTGGCAGGCCGGCGATCAGCGGGAGAGCAGGCGCAGGCGCTGCTCGTTGGACTTGGCCGTCGACTGCGGCGCATCCCAACTGCCGTCGGCGTTCAGCGTCGTGGTGAGCGCGAAGATGCCGGTGGGATACGGCAGTTCGAGCGGATTGTTGATCGAGTTGACATCGATCACGTCGCCTTCCTGGTAGTCACCGTAGGCGATGAAGTACTTGGGGTGCGGCGAGAAGGTCAGGCTCTGGTTCGGACGCGCCTGCACCGCGTACACCGTGCTGCCCGACATGGTCACGCCGACCGAGGCGCTCGACTTGATCGGAATGCTCGGCGATTCGCTCAGGTAGAACCGCGACGAGTCGGGGCCCTTGGTCGGGTTGATGAACTGGTAGGCCCCGTTGTAGTCCAGCGTGATCATGTTGTTGCCGCCGGTGGGATCGTAGGTTTCGGCGGTCGAGTACTCGATGCCGGGCTTCAGATCGCCCGTATCGGCCCAGGAGAAACCGGTATCGACGCTCCACTGGAACTTGATGCGCGTGGTCGGACCCGGATTGGAAAATTTGGCGAACCATGCGAGTGCCATGGCGTTGGGTGCCCAGTTGGTCGGATCGCTTTGGAACACCATGAAATAGGCCGAATGGCTCGCATGGTTGTTGACGCTGACGGAATAGATATTGCCCATGACGCTCTCCAGATGAAGTGGTTGAATGAACAGTCCGGACCACTGCGGGACCGAACTGGAACCAACTCTAGGGAGCCGTTGCCTTCAACGGAATTACAGGCGATTACACCGAAGCGGAGCCTTCGATCTGGCCGCGGTTCAACGCCCAGCGCCGCCGTGGATGAGGAACGGGTAGCTGCCGAAACGCACGTCGCCGCGCCGGCGTTCGACCAGCGGCGCATCGGCCGAGTGCGTGGGCAGCGCATTCAATATCTGGTGCTTCGCGCGGAAGATCTGGATGTTCACGTAGGACGGTTCCACGCCGAGCATGCGCGACAGTTCGTCGAGCGCGATCCAGCCCTGGCTCTGCGGTGCGAGGCCCCTTTGCGCATCTTGCGAGCGCACTCTGGCGAGGGTTACGAGGGTGTAGTGGTGAATGCGCTCGCCAAGCGAAACCGACTTGCCCTCCGTCACAAGGCTGAGGCTCGTGTGCTCTTCGTTCTGGCTCACGTTGAAATGAAGGGCAATCTCCACGGGCGGCGGCGACAACGCTGCAATCTGGTTTTCCGCCGTCGATTCCAGGTCGTCGCACAGCACGAACTCCCACGTGTTGCCGGAGGTCCGCACCATGGCGCCATCGCTCAGGTGATCGACACCGTCGATGTGCTCGAGCACCCATTTGCCTTCGTGAAAATAGACGTTCACCTCGGGCTGCTGCGCGTCCGGCAGGAGGTTTTCGCGCAGGCTCAATGCCAGCGCCGGTCCGCGCCCCTCGCACGGGAAAAGACAGGTCACCGGAGGCGCCAGGTCCTCGGCGATCCAGGCCGACTCCTCGCCCAGGCCCAGGCGGACTTCCGCGCCCGGCGGCACGACGGTCCACCGGCCGCTCGGCAGGCGCTCGCCGTTCAGCGTGGTTCCATTGCGGCTTTGATCGACGATCTCCCAGGCCTGCCGGTTCCACCGGACCAGCGCGTGAATCTGCGACACGTCGGGCGCCTGCAGCACCGTCTGGCAGGCCGAGGGGCGCCGGCCGAAGGCATGCATGGGACGCAGCACGGTGCCGCGGTCGTCGACCTTGTTCCGGAAGATGGCCATCGGTTGCTTTTCCTTTGTCGTGTTCAGACATACAGCGCCTGGGGATTCAGGTCGCTTTCCTGCAAGGGGGCGTTGCGCCATCCCATGGCAACGGGCACGCGGTAGAGGCGCGGATTGCCCAGTTCGGGCCAGATGTGGCACAGCCCGGGCACGACCACCTTCACGGTGCGCAGCGAGATGTCCGGCCGTGTGTAGTCGAGAACCACCGTCTCCATGCCGAGGGACGCGGCGATGCGCACGCACCGGTCGATCTCTTCGGCAATGTCCGCACTGCCGGCCGTGGCCGCAAGAGCAGGCCGGCGCTTCGGTGCCGCATCGCCGTCTTCCGCCGGCATGAGGAAGCGCGGCATGCCTTCTGGGTCGCCCGCCGAAGGCGGAACGGAAAATTTCTTTCCGGCCGCGATCAACTGGCTCATTTCCGTGAGCGCGCGCTCGCAGGCCAGCACGGGGTTCGGACTGCAGCCGAATCCGATGGCCCAGTCGCCCGTCGCGCGATGCCGGCCGATGGCCGCCATGACCGGAATGCCGAAGTCGTGGGTGATGTCCAGCACCCAGCGCTGCCATGGCGAACCCAGGGCGCGCTCGATGCGCGAAAGGCTTTCTGCGGTCAGGCTGCCCAGGTCGATGGCGGGCCTACGGATTTCGCCGTACCACCAGATGGCCGCGGCATCGCGCTCCACCAGTTCGAGAAAGCCTTGAAGGATGGCCTCCTCCAGCGTGTTCCCGGCGGCGCAGCCGTTCGACGTCCACACCGAGTGCCGCTGGCTCTCCGCCGGGGCGTTGGCATAGCAGAAGGCCAACGGGAGGTAGCAACGCGTGTTGAACGTCAGCGACCAGGCCGGCGCCCACCAGGCCGGATCTTGCGCCGGCAGCGCGGGGGCCGCCACCGCATGCGGCGGGCTGTGCGTCGAGAAATACGCGCGCTGTGTTGCGCTGAAGAGCGCGAGTTCCTGCGGCGGCATGGAGCGCGCATCCAGCGCCGATGCCGCCGCGAACACCGCGGCCTCGTCGCCCTGGAAGAAGGCCGCGTATCGCTCGACCGCCTCGCACATGGCGCTGGCGCGTGACTGGTCCATGGACATGCCCTTGCCGAGGCACACCTGGACCAGGGCGCTCGCGGAAGGATCGCCGTGTACGGCCGGCGTTCGGAAGATGTCGCTGCGGTAGACCGTCAGCCCGTCTTCCGCTTCCATGCCCAACGGCGCGACCCGCGCGATGACGCCACACAGCGGATCGGCGTGCGGGGCCAGACGCTCGACCGTGGCCGACGCGGGCATCGTGCGCCAGCCGCCATCGGGCCGCGCGCCCGAGAGACAAGGCTCCGGCACCACCGGTCGACGCTGCAGATGCGCCATGAGCCCCGCATCTCCGCACTGCGGACATTGGGGCCGCAGCGCGACGGCGTGCGGTTGCGTGGTCTCGAGGGTCCACAGTTGCCGGCCGGCCCGAGCCACGATGTCCCGCGCCAGCGGAAGCAGGCGCACCAGCCGATCGCGTGCGAGCTTGGTGTCGGCCCATACCGGCAAGCCGGCAGTTCGGCCACCGTGCCTGTGCTGCCACCAGGCCCTTGCGGGCTGGTTGCGGATCAGGCGATGCGCCAGGCAGTGCCAGCATGCGGCCACTTCGTGTGGCGTGAACAATGGCCCCACCATGGCCTGCTCGCCCGTCGGCTTGACCGGCAGCCATGCACGCCCACCCGCCCGCTGCTGCGCGTCGATCAGGCCGAGCCTGGGATCGAGGTAGTCGTCGCAAAAGACGATGGTGCACCCCTCGCCTCCGCCCGCCGTCCGCGCCCAGCGCCACGCCGCTTCATGGTCCAACGCTTGCGACAGCACGATGGCGTCGACATGCGCATCCACAGGGGTGCGCTCGATCGGCAACGAGAAATCCGGAACGACATAGCGCGTGGCCTCGCCCATCCGCACAGGCGCTGCGAAGCCCTGTCGCACCAAGGCTTCGAGCGCATGCAGCATCTCCGCCAGCAGGGCCGGAACGCCTCCGCTCCCGCAGTGCGCTGCCAGGCTCACGCGCTCGCGCAGCACGCGTTCAACCGCCAATACGCCCGGCGATCCGAGCAGGAACAGGTCGCTCTCGCTCATCAGCAGCAGGCCGTTGGGCTGAACGAGCGGCGGCAGGTATTTGTCGTGCCACTGAAAGGCTTCGGTGAAGAAGTCCATCGATGGCGGGCTACGCGTCATGCGGCGAGCCCAGCGCGAAGCGGGCGACGGTGTAGGGCCAGCGGCCGGTCGTCGCCTGGAATGCGGCCTCGAAGAGCCGGTGCTGATCCGAGAACCGCGCATAGAGGTGGTCTTCGGAGAGCACGCGAATCGATGAATGGATGCCGGCGATGCAGGCCGAATCTTCGAAGCCCGAAGCCACCGGCAAATGCACGCCTCCCACCTGCACCGGCATGCCCGCGAGGATCGGGTGGACGTAGTCCAGCACGACGACACATGCGGCTCGGCCCCGTTCGAAACGTTGGGCCAGACAAAGCAGCATGGCTTCCAGGGGCGCCTGCGGCAGATAGGGACACACGCCCTCCAGCATCACGAGCACCGGCCGGTCACCGGGAAGGCCGGCCGCGTCCAGCCATGCGAGGTCGAGGATCGAGCACGCAAGATGGCGCTCGCCTTCGTCGCGCGTCACATGCTGCTCGCGCAGGCGGATGGCATCGGGCAGATCGATGTTGAGCCAATCGACACCGCGCAGACCCAGGCGGCTGCGGCGGGTGCACAGCCCGGCACCCAACGTGATGCCCATGCCGAGCGGATGCGCCGCGAAGAAATCGGCCGCGAAACGATCGATCAGCGCGGCTCGCAGGACCACACCGCGGACGAATGCCTCATCGCGCGCACAGGCCGACAGGTCGAATGGCAGCGCCGCCGCGATACGGCGCGCCTCGGGATCGGAGAACTCCGACGCCGCAACGACGCGGCCGGCCTCGGCGCGCGCGGCCAGCGTCAGCAGCAGCGTGGCCGTCGCGCCTTGCAGCGCGGCCGGCGACACCGCTTCGGTTGCAGGTTCAGCAGGTGAAGGGATAGGCGCTGCCCGTGTTGTTGTACGAGGTGAGCGCAATTGCCCGCATGCCCTCTTCCACCGGCGCGAGCGGATAGTTCAGCCGGATCGCGTTCTTGATCGTCGAACCGTTCGGGTTCTTCAGGTTCCACTCGCCGCGCGCCGCATCCCAGGTGAGCTGCGAGTTGGCTTCGAAGTGGATCTGGAAATTGAACGGGTTGTTGTAGCCCAGCCATTGGCTCAGCACTGCCGCCTTGTCGGTGCCGGGTGCGCGCGTCAGGTCGGCCAGGAACTCCGGCGATCGCCATGCCAGCGCAATGGCGCGCAACACCACGCCGCCGAATGCCAGCAGGGAATCCGGCCCCCCACCCGGAATTCCGAGGCCGGTCGGCAACGCACCTTGCGGCGGTCCGGCAGGCTTGTCCGGCTTGTCGAAGCCGGCAGAGGCGCCCATGAAATTCGGGAACAGCTGGTAGTACGCGGCCAGGGCTTCGGGCGCATGGGACGATGGCGCCTGCGGCAGCACGATGACGAAGACATCGTCCAGCCCGATCCAGCCGGCCGTCAGCATCGGCTTCCACTCGGTCTGCATCGCCGGGTCGCCGTCGAGGTGCAGGCTGATGTCGAGCAGCGGCCACAACGTGGGCAGGCCGAAGTCGCGGTGCAGCAACGGCTGGATGTCTTCCTGGTCGAGCAGTTCTCGCCGGTACGCATCGTCCTGCCACGATCGGGCAACGGCCCGGAGGTAGGCGAGGCGGAATTCGAGCAAGGGGTCGGCACTTTGGCGCTGGGTCATGATGACTTCTTTCTTGGTTAAGAAAAATGCGCAGGCATGGCCCTGCGCGGGGACAACTCCGGCCGCATCGTGGCCAGATTCTTCAAGCGTTCGGAGACCTCGTGGCGAGTGGGCGCAGAGGCCTGCAAGGCGGCCAGCGCATCGAATTCCGTTCTGTGTTTTCCACCCTCGCGCGCCAGCGCCGCGGCGCGGGAGAAGCTCCGCATGGCCGCGGCGTGCTTGCCCCCGGCTCCCAGCAGGTAGCGGGCCTTCTTCAGGTGGAGTTCGGCGCTGTACAGCGCTTCGTCGAGTTGCGCCACCAGCTGCAGGCATTCGTCGATCCGCTCGATCGCCTCGGCCCATCGCTGATGGTCAGCCAGGGTCTCGGCGGCGAAGGCCCGGTAGTAGGTCTGGCAGTAGCGGCAGCCCATGCCCCACAGGGCCTGCACGGTGCCGTCGGCCTGGGCGATGTCCTCCAGGGTTCCGGTCGACCAGCAGCGGATGATGTCCGCATAACCCTGGAACGCCGGCAGGCCGTAGCGCGCGGTGATGTCGAGCAGCTCGGTCGTGCTCGCCAGCGCCGCCGCCTTGTCGCCGCGGGCCTGGTGGCCCAGGCTCTGGTACAGCAGAGCCATGCTCAACGAAGGGACGTGGGACAGCTCCCTGGCCCACTGCACCGCATGGTCGGCATCGGCGCGCGCGGCCTCGTCGTGGCCGGAAAACCAGCGGACCAGGGAGCGCCCCGTAGTCGCCCACACACGCGTATCGAAACCGAAGTCGGCCGCATGGTGCGCATGCGCCTCGGGCCTGTAGCGCTCGATGGCATCCGTCAACGCCCGCTCCGCCATCGCGAAGCGGCCGTCCGAATAGTGTGCGAGACCGAGGTAGGTTTGCGCGGCGACGAACACTCCCTGGTCCTGCTGGTGCCTGGCGAAGTCCAGCAGCCTGTGGCTCAGCCGCCGGACTTCGCCGCGATTGCTCGCGACATGGTGGAAAGTGATCAGGGTCCACAGGTGCTGCACCTGCTTCTCCTTGGCCACCGTGTCGCTCAGCAGTTCCTGCGACAGCGCAATGCGATCCACCACCTGGGCGTGGGCCCAGCCGTGCTTGTTCATCATGGCCTGCGTGACATAGCTGTTCACGTCCAGCCGGGCTTCGCGCCGGGCGATGCCGTCCAGATGGCCGACCCAACCGTCGATGCGCCCCGCATAGGCGATGGTTTCGTCGTTGAGCGAACGATGCTGGGTAAGGCGCAGTTGCCGTACCGCATGCATGACCGCCTGCGCGTGGTCGCCGGCGTCCGCCCAATGCTGCGCAACGCTGCCCGGCTCGTTGGCGACGCGTTGGGGATAAGCACGCACCAGGGTCTGCGCCACCGTCAGGTGCTGCTGCCGGCGCTGCGCGACGAGCATGCATTCATAGGCGGTGTCGCGGATCAGCGCATGCCGGAAGAGAAAGGCGCCGGACGGCTCGGCGGGCATCACGAGCCCTGCGTCGCTCAATGCGTCCAGCTCCTCGTTCACCGTCTCGCGGCTCTTTCCCGAGCAGGCGCACAGCAGTTCCGCATCGAACTGCCGACCGATGGTGGCGGCCAGCTGCAGCAGGCTCTTGGCGGGCCCCAGGCGATCGAAGCGGCTGACCAGCGAGTCGCGCAGCGTGACGGGAATGGCGGCCGGCTGCGCCGTGTCCTTGAAGACCCAGGCACCGTCGAGCTCGACCAGGTAGGTATCGAGCAGCATGCGCGCCATCTCCTGCACGAAGAGCGGCACGCCATCGGTGCGGGAGACGATATTCCGGATCACCGCCGCGTCGACGGTTCGTGGCGCGAGCACCTGGCGGGCCAGTTGATCGGCCTGCAGGTCGTCGAGCCTCCGCACGTCGATGCATCCGGCCTCCAGCCCTTCCGGCTTGACCCATTCCGGCCGCGCCGTCAGCACGAGCAGGATGCGCCGGTCCGCGAGCTGCGCGACCAGCCCTTCGAGAAATTCGATGCTCGTCGGATCGGCCCAATGCACGTCCTCGATCACCAGCAGAAGCGGCGCCGAAGCGGCCATGTGCAACAGCCACTGCCCGATCGATTGCAGCAACAGCGCCTTCTGCATCGCCGGCGAGACTTGACTCGCCCGACAAGGCCCGAGCGGAAGCGACAGCCACGAACAGAAGATCGGGAGCACCGCCTGTGCATCGCAGCCGGCGGCCTGCAGGATCTCGTGCAGCCGATCGCGGCGCCTGTCCGGTGAGGCGCCCGGCGCCGCTTCGAGCTGCTGTTGCAACACTGCAAGAAAAGGGGTCAGCGCGTTGTTCTGGTGTTCGGGTTGACACAGGGCGCCGACGGATGCCAGGCCCTCCTGCGCCACATGCTCGCGCAGCACCTCGACGAGACAGGATTTGCCGATGCCCGGTTCGCCGCGGACCCACACCGCACGGCCCCGACCCTGGGCGGCGTGCACCCATTCGGCCTCCAGCAGATCCCGCTCGCGGTCACGCCCGACGCACATCCGGCCCAAGACACCCGGGGCAGATGCAAGGGACGACGCAGATGACTGGTGCGCATCGAGACGATAGGTCTGAATCCCGGCGGATTGCCCCGGCAGGCTCACGCTGCCGGCAGCCTCGAACTTGGCGTGACGCGACAAAAGGCGATAGCTGCTTTCGCTGGCCAGCAGCGTTCCCAGGTCGGCCACGCCTTCGAGGCGCATCGCAATGCTCACGGCGTGGCCCGATGGAATCTCCCCGCCTGCGACGACCGCCATGCCGGTGTGCATGCCCATGCGAATGCCCAGGTGTGCACCGCGCGTCTCCCTGAGGACTTCCGATCGGGTGTGCCCCAGGGTGGTCAACTCGAGCGCCGTCATGCCCGCCTGCCGCGCATCGGTGTCGCTGGCGTGGGGATAGCCGAACAGGACGATCATTCGATCTCCCAGGATGCCCGCCAGCAGGCCTCCGCGCCGCGTGGCCGCTTCTGAAAACCGGCCAAGCTCTTCGCGCTGCAGCAGTTCCAGGTTCTCGATGTCCGGCGGCAGCGCTTCGCCCTCGCTCTCGTTGCCTTCGTCCGCGTCGGGCCATACCGCGACGCTGCAGCACAGCACCGTCAGTTGCCGCTTCTCGGAAAAGCCTCTCGCCGTGGCCACGGTGCGCGTCAGCGGATCCCCTCTTTGCTGCTGCGCCGACTTGAGGACACCCACGAGGTCATCGAGCCTGAGATCCTCGAGTTCGGCGAGCAACGCAGCAGCCGAACCGCAGCGCTCGTCGACCCTCTTCTTCAGCGCATGCCGCAACAGGGCTGCGACGGGGTGCACGGCAATCTCCGCCGGAAGCGGCACTTCCGAAGGACTCAGCTGCTGGTGAAAAATCTCGGCGGCCGAATTTCCGCGGATCGCAGGCACGCCCATCAGGCATTCGAGGAATATCAGCCCCCACGCGTAGAGATCGGACTTGACGCTCGGCAGCTCGCCGCGAAGCTGCTCCGGCGCGCTGTACGCTGGCGTGCCGAGGCATTCCTCGGCCATCGTGAGCGCTGAAAACTGGATGTCTCGGTGCAGCGAGACCACGGTGCTGATGCCGAAGTCCAGCACCTTCGCATGCGGTACGGCGCCGGTGAACGTGACCATCACGTTGTCGGGCTTCAGGTCGCGATGCACGATGCCGGCCCTGTGCGCGCAATCCAGCGCGTCGAGCACCTCCGCCATGAGATGGCGGGTCTCGGTTGCAGTCAGCGAGCCTCTGTGTCGAATGAGGCTGCCGAGCGTTTCTCCAGGCACGTATTCGAAAACGCCATAGACGCAGCCGCCCTGTTCGCCCTTGTCGAGCAGCTGGACGATGTGCGGGTGATGCAGCGCTGCGCAGAGCTTCGTCTCGCGATGGAAGCGGGCCACGCGCTGCTTGCCGTCCTGCAGCTTCACGACCTTGACTGCGACGATGGTTCCGGTATGTCGCTGCACGGCGCGATAGACGGTGCCGTAGCCGCCCGCGCCCAACTCCTCCAGCAGGTCGTAGCCAGGAATGCGCAACGGATTCGATGGAGCAACCTGCTGCGTCGCATCGGTGCGGCCAACGACGGCATCCTGCATATCAGCCCTCCTCTGGTTGATCGGCCAACGCAATTCGGCGTGCGTTGCAACAACGATTCGCTATGCAGCCAAATCGATCGGAACACGATTTGTTACTGTAGCTGACAGAGGAATTTTTTCCGTCAAGAAATCTTTAAAAGGAAGCCGATCTGCAAGGGCTATGGCGGTCTTTCTGGTACGTTCGCCCGTCGCTGTAGGCTGAAAGAACTCGCGCTTTCGATCACCGAGTTCAAGCGAACCATTCAATGCCTTTCAGGAGCGCTTATCGCCGCGTTTTCACTGCGTACTTTTCGGCACGGCACACGCCGGTGTTTGGTTGGCTTGCTTGAGGTAGGCGATCAGGTCCGCCCGATCGGAAGGATCGGGCACTCCGTCGTAGGTCATCGCGGTGCCGGGCACCAGGGCCAACGGATTGGCGAGGAACCTGTCGAGCGTCTTGTCGTTCCAGACGATCTTCGACTTCTTCATGGCCTGCGAATAGCTGAAGCCGGGCACGCTGCCGGCCAGCCGGCCGAACACCCCGCAGTGCTTCGGTCCGACGCGGTCCACCGCCAGCGCGTGGCACGCAAGGCAACGCGCATAGACCTGCTCGCCGCGCACCGCGTCGGCCAAAGCCCACGCGTGTGCGCTGGCGGCCAGGGTACCGGCCGCCATGAGCCATCGGACAAAGCTCACGACATGAAGGCCGAAGGAACGGGGGCCTCGCCGAGCGCCTGGCGCAGCACGGCCCAGTGCATGGCCTCGTCGCCGAGGATGCTCGCCGCCGCCTTCGACAGATCGCGGTTGCCGAACAGAGGCACGGCTCCGAGGTACGCGCTCACGGCGCCCTGCTCGAGCCTGGCGGCGAACCGCAGAACGTCCGCCTGCGACTTGAGCTGTTCCAGCGGAAAGCCGTAGCTGGTCTTGGCCGACACGGCCTTGCCTCCGAGCTTGGAGACCGTCTTGGCAAGCAGCTCGGCATGCTCCTTGTGGTGGCCCTGGAAGCTCAGGGCCAGATCGAGCACGGGCTTCTCGAGCAGCTTGCTCTCGGCGCCGGCCTGGTAGGCCGCGATGGCTTCGAATTCCGCGGCCAGCGCGGTGTTGAGGATTTGCACGTCATTGCCGGTCGCGCCGCCGGTCTTGGCCGCCAGTGCGTCCTGGCCCGCCAGCAGCGCGACCGCGGCACCGGACAGGACCCGCCCCGAGCGGCCGAGGAACAGGCGCCGCGCAGCGGCGGGAGAAGCCATTTGAAAGAAAGACATGGTTATTTTCCTCGTGGGTGAATGTCATGGGCGGGGTGATTCCCGCTCGTCGACCAAGTTCGCCAATACGCCCGCCACGATGCGATCGCAGCGTGCGCCGTCGAATGAGAAGGCGTCGCCCACCGCCACATCCATGTCGCGGGACAGGCTTTCGCGCAGCAGGCTGCGGGCGCGAAAGAAGCGGATGCGCACGGTAGCCTCGGGCAATGCGAGCGCAGCGGCCGTTTCCGCGACACTCATCTCCTCGACCGCCCGCAGCATGAAAACGGTCCGGTAGGCATCGGGCAGCCGATCGATGCGGCGCTCCATCAGCCGGCGAAGTTCTTCCCGCATGGCGAGGCGCTCCGGTTGTCGGTCGGGATCGTCGGCCGTTGTCGATTCGGGTGACTCTTCATCGACATCGGGCGCGACGCCAGTGTCCAGAGGAATCACCTGCGCACTCCGGCGGCGCAGCCGCCCGAGGGCTTCGTTGATCACGATGCGAACCAGCCAGGTCGAAAGCTGCGCATCGTCCCGAAAACCATCGATCGCACGCCAGGCGCGCAGATAGCTTTCCTGCAACGCGTCCTCGGTCTCTTCATCGCTCTTGAGAATGCTGCGCGCGGTACGGAAAAGCAGCTGGTTGTGGCGCCGCATGATGCGCTCGAAGGCGAGCGTGTCGCCTTGCGCGGCGCGCTCCGCAAGCTCGCGGTCGGACGCTTGTTCCGAAAGCAAGGACGCGGCAAGTGTGAAGGGGGTGGTCTGCTGGGGCATGTGACTTCTCTTTCCCATTGGATGGAGCAGCCCCATGCCGCGTTTCAACTATTTTTCCGCGGCGGGCTGGAACCTTCGCCCGCCGCGCCTTCCACCCGGCCCGGATCAGCTCCGTTCGCCGTCGATCGGCAGAGCCGCCGCCTGGACGTTGTTGCGGCCGGACCTCTTGGCCTGGTAGAGCATCTCGTCGGCCTGCTTGACCAGCGCGGCGGCGGTTGCGGCCCCGCCCTGGTAGAACGCGAGGCCGATGCTCGCGGTGACGTTGATCGTCCGCTGCTCGATGGCGAACGGCATGTGCATGCTCATGATGAGCTTGGCGGCCGCGGAGACCGCAATATCGGCGTTGGGCAGGCCTTCCATGATCACCGTGAATTCGTCGCCGCCGAGCCGCGCGCGGACATCGCTGGAGCGCAGGCCCTGCGTCAACCTGGTCGAGAACCCCCGCAGCAGTTCGTCTCCCGCCTGGTGCCCGAAGCGGTCGTTGATTTGCTTGAAGCCGTCGATGTCCAGGTACATCAGCGCCATCAGCGCATTGGCGCTCCGGCTGCGATCCATCGCCTCCCCCAGTCGCAGCTCGAAACCCGCGCGATTGGCAAGACCGGTCAGCGGGTCGATCTGCGCCAGGTTCACCAACCGCTTCTCCTCGAGCTTCTGGCGCGTGATGTCGGTGATCACGGCGTGGAAGCCGATGATGGTTTCGGCATTTGCCGCGGGCTGCGGAATGTACTGGGCCTCGTAGCAGTTGTAGCTGTCGCTCTGGTTGTCCTCGCTCTGGAAGGTGACGACTTCGCCGGCCAATGCGGCGCGTATGTGCGGCTTCAAGGTCTGGTAGGCAGGTTCGCCCAGGAGCTCTTGTACGGTATGCCCCTCGATCTGGTCCCGCGAGAGCCCGAACTCGCGCTCGTAGGCCAGGTTGTTGAACCGATAGCGCTCGTCCGCATCGATGTAGGCCACGCTCATCGGCAGCGCGTCGGCCACCGTGCGCAGGCGGGCCTCGCTTTCCTGCAGGGCCTCCTCCGCCTCGTGGTGCGCCGTGATGTCGTTGTCCAGCGTATAGAGGCCGATCACCCCGCCCTGTTCGTCCCGTTCCGGCACCAGCGTGGCCTGGACATCGCGGTGCCCGCCGGGCGTCACCAGCCTGCGCTCGTAGGTGACCTGGCGCCCGGCCAGGGCCGCGCGCAGGTACGGTTCCATCTGCGCCCACGCCTCGTCGCCGTAGAACTCTTGCAGGCTCCGGCCGAGCAACTGTTCGGATTCGACACCGAACCAGTCCTGGTAGGCCTTGTTGACGAACCGGAAGCGCAGATCCTTGTCGAGATAGGAGATCAGCGCCGGCAGATGGTCCGTCACCATGCGCAAGCGATGCTCGCTCTCGCGCAGTGCCCGCTCCGCGCCCTTGGCCTCGGAGATGTCGCGCATCAGGCCCGAGAAATACTCGACCTTGCCCTGCTTGTCTCGGTGCGCAATCACCATGTGGCTGACCGGAAACTCGCGGCGCTCGAGATCCCACACCAGCGATTCGCCCACCCAGACGCCGGTGGCGACCGCGGTCGGCACCGCCTCCGACCTGAATCTCTCCAGTGTCTGCGGCGGATTCAAGTCGGAGACCTTCAGCGTTTCGATCGGAGCATCGAGGGCGATGCCCGTACGGCGGCGCGCGGCCGGGTTCATGTAGATGAGCCGCCCCGCCGCATCGTTCTGGATGACGTAGTCGGTCGTCAGGTCGAAGACGGCCGTGAGCGTGCGAAAGGCCTGTTCGGACCGGGTGCGCTCGGTGATGTCGGTCACCGTTCCGACATGGCCGAGGATTCGGCCTTCGGCGAGCACGGGCCGGCTTCTCAATGCCACCAGCACCTGGGTCCCGTCCTTGCGGTGGAGCCGGCGCGTGGCGTTGAACGGCGCGGGCGAGTTGACGAGACGGATCCATTCCTGGCGAACCTTCTCCCGGATTTCGTCGCGCACGAGGGTGAGCCAGCCCTCCGCGGCGTCCTTGCGCTCGAGCCCGTGAATCGCCAGGTATTCGTCGTTCACGTAGGTCGCGCGGCCGTCGTTGTCGCAGCGGAACAATCCCACGGGCGACGCATCGGTGACCGCCGCCATCTCGAGCCGCTGCTCGCGCAGATCGGCCATCAAGGCGCCGAACTCACGCGCCAGGTCGCCGCGCTCGTCGTTGGCGACGACGTCGAGCCTGACCTGGCTGTCGGGCGAATGGCGCAGGGTACGGATCGTGTTGCTCAGTGCCTCCAGCGGCCGCATGGCCCAGGCGGTTCCCAGCCAGACCAGGAGCGCGCAGCCCAAGCCCAGCCAGAGCAGCTGCAGCAGCAGGTTGCGCCTCGCCTGCTCCAGCGGCGCGTACGCGATGTGGGCCGGCACGATGAGACGGAGTTCCCAGTCGGCCGTGCGCACAGGGGCGCGCGTCGCCAGGTCGTTCTCGGTGCCGCCGTTGAACGTGGCGGCAGTGGCATCGGCGGGCTTGAGCAGCAATTTCGCATCGGGGTGCATCACGACCTGCGGGGACTGCCCCCGTGTGACGACCACGTAATAGCCGCCCCGCCCCGGGGTGGCGCGACTCAGATCGCCGAGCACGTTGGCGCGCTGCAGGTTCAGCGCCGCACCCAGCACGCCGACCAGCCGGCCATCCGGTCCCTCGACCGGAACGGCCATGACCACGGCGGGCTGACCCGTGCCCTTGGTCAGCAAGGGGGCCGAGATGGCGGGCTGTCCCTCGTCGCGCACGCGGCGGAAGTAGTCGCGGTCGGCCACATTCGGCGGCCGGCTCGCGGGCGGAGTGATGGCGATGATGGCGCCGTCCAGCTTCGCCAGCGCCGCGTTGTCGAACATCGCGCGCAGGTCCTCGTCCGCAAGGAAGCGCTGTTGCGCCTGCGGATCTTCGAAGCCGCGCACGCCGAGTTCCCGGGCGGCACGCGCCAGGGCGGCCAGATGAACACCGAGCTTGTAGTCGAGATCCGCCGCGGCGCTCTCGGTCAGCGCCTGCTGCTGCTCGCGCATCAGGTCGACGTACTCGCTGGAAAGACTTCGGTACTGCCACCAGCCGGTTGCCCCCACCAGCGCGAGCACGAGCGAGGTGATCAGCAGCGCTGTCTTCGTTCTCAGCTTGAGCCGCACGTGGTGTCTTTCGCTAGTAGGTCGGTTGTACAGTGGTTCCCGGCTGCACTTTTCGATGATAGCAACGGCTTCGATTGCAGCAGCCAACCTGTACCGGGTACCGGTCGGCGGCGCGCGCGAGCAGCTACGACTTGAACTCTTCCGCCGTGATGCCGAGCTTGCGCAGCTTGTCGTGCAGCGTCTGCCGCGCGATCGCCAGCGCGGTGGCGGTGGCCGGCTGGTCACCCTGGTGCTTGCGCAGCGCCTCGACGATCACGGCCCGCTCGAAAGATTCGACCTGCTGCGGCAACCCCCGCGGCAACGCGGGCGTGCCTTCGGCGTTGCCGCGCACCTGCGTCAGGCGCTCGCCCAGCAGGCCGAGCACGAAGCGGTCGGCCACATTGCGCAGCTCGCGCACGTTGCCGGGCCAGGCGTAGGCCATCAGGTCGGCCACCTGCGCGCCGCTCAGGATCGGCGCGACGCGCTCATAGCGCGCAGCCGCGAGCAGCGTGAAGTGCTCGAACAGCAGCGGGATGTCCTCGCGCCGCTCGCGCAGCGGCGGCAGCTCGATGAAGGCAACGCCGAGGCGGTAGTACAGGTCGGCCCTGAACTTGTGCTGGTCGCTCATCTCCTTGAGGTCGTCCTTGCTCGCGGCCACCACGCGGCAGTCGAAGGGAATGGCCTTGTTGGAGCCGATGCGCTCGATGCTGCGCTCCTGCAGCGCGCGCAGCAGCTTGATTTGCACCGCCATCGGCATGCTCTCGATCTCGTCGAGAAAGAGCGTGCCGCCGTTGGCGTACTCGAACTTGCCCACGCGCACGCGGTTGGCGCTGGTGAAGGCACCGGCTTCGTGGCCGAAGAGTTCGCTTTCGGCCAGCGCCTCGGGCAGCCCGCCGCAGTTGAGCGGCACGAAATGCTGGCGCCGGCGTTCGCTGTGTTCGTGCAGGCAGCGCGCGACCAGCTCCTTGCCGGTGCCGGTCTCGCCATAGACCAGCACATCGGCCGAAGTTTCAGCCAAGGTCATCACGGTGCGCCGCACCTGCTGCATCTGCGCCGAGTGACCGATCAGCACCGCCTGGATGCCATGCCAGTTCTCCAGCGCATCGCGCAGCGCGCGCACCTGCAGCGACAGCTGCCGGCGCTCGACGGCGTGGCGCACGATTGCGACCAGCCGCTCGGAGCTGAAAGGCTTCTCTATGAAGTCGTAGGCCCCCTCTCGCATGGCCTGCACCGCCATGGCGATGTGGCCGTGGCCGGTGATCAGGATGACGGGCAGCTCGGCGTCGGCGTTGCGCAGTTCGAGCAGCCATTCGGTGCCGCTCAGGCCGGGCAGGCGCACGTCGCTGATCACGATGGCCGGCATGCCGAAGCTGATGTGGGCGCGCGCGCGTTCGGCGCTCGCGAAGGCTTCGACCTCGAATCCGGCCAGGGTCAGCACCTGGGCCGTGCTGATGCGGACGTCTTCGTCGTCCTCGACCAGCATCACCCGGATGGCAGGGGCTTCGCTCACTTGTTGATCACTCCTGTGGGGGTGGGAATAAGAATGGCCTCGACGGCGGCCGGCAGGTCGACGACAAAACAGGCACCGCCGTCGGGCAGGTTGGCGGCACGCAGCGTGCCGTCCATGGCCCGCGCCAATTGTGCCGAGATCGCGAGCCCGAGACCGAGGCCCGTGCCCGCCGGCTTGCTGCTGACAAAGGGCTCGAACAGGCGCGGCAGGATATGGGGCGGAATGCCCGGCCCGGTGTCGCTCACGCGCAGGATCACCCGCCCCTCCTGCGGCCGCGCCTCGAGCCGCAGCGTACGGTGCGGCGACGGCGAGTCCTGCATGGCGTCGATGGCGTTGCGCACCAGGTTGACGAGCACGCTGCCCAGCGCAGCCTCCTCGGCCATGACGCTCAGGGTGGCGGGCTGCACGTCGACCTCGATGGCGACGCCGTTCTTCTTCGTGGCCTCGGCGACGATGACCTGCGCGTCGGCCACGGCCCGTGCCACCGGCACCGCCGCGAGCGGCAGTTCGCTCTTGTGCGCGAAGGTCTTGAGCTGCGAGGTCAGGCGCGCCAGCCGGTCGACCATGCCGCGGATGCGCTGCAGGTTGCCGCGCACGTCGTCCAGGCGGTTCTTGTCGAGCAGGATGGCGGCGCTCTCCGAGAGCGTGCGCATCGCGGTGAGCGGCTGGTTGAGTTCGTGCACCACGCCGGCCGACATCTGGCCCAGCGCCGCCATCTTGCCGGCGTGCACCAGTTCGCCCTGGGCGGCGTGCAGCTGCGCGGTGCGGGCCACCACGGTCGATTCGAGGGTGTCGTGCGCCAGCTGCAGCGCGGCCTGGTTGGCCAGCTTCTGCCGCACGGCGCGGCGGCGCTGCCACAGCGTGACGGCCATCAGCAACAGCACCGCCATCGCGAGGCTCGCCGTGATGGCCGCGTTGCGCGCGTCCACGCGCAGCGGCGCCAGGTCGTCGAGCACCACCAGCTGCCAAGGCGCGCCGCGCAGCTTGCGCGTGGAGGCGAGCTGGTCCACGCCGTCGAGCGCGATGACCTGCACGTCGCGCGCCAGCACCTCCTTCTGCGCCCACTGCAACGGCCGCAGGCCGGCCTCGCCGTAGGGCCGCGAGCGTTGCACCTCGGCACGCTGCAGGCCGTCGAGCGGCAGCATCGGCCGGAACTTGAGGTCTTCGCGGGTGGCCAGGATCACCACGCCGCGCTGGTCGATCAGCACCACGTCGCCCGGCAGCTTGCGCCAGGCGCGCTCGGCCTCCTCGAGGTTGACCTTGACAGCCACCACGCCGCGCGTGGGCTGGTCGCGGCGCAGCGCGTACGAGAGGTAGTAGCCCGGCTTGCGGCTGGTGATGCCCACGCCGTAGAAGCGGCCCCGGCCGCTCCCCAGTGCGTCGATCACGTAGGGCCGGAACGACAGGTCCTGGCCGACAGTGGTGCCGGGCCGGTCCCAGTCGGAGGCCGCCAGCGAGGTGCCGGCGGCGTCCAGCACGTAGAGCATCTCGGCGCCTGCCGTGGCGTTGACGCCGTCGAGATAGCGGTTGACCGCATCGCGCAGCGGCATGTCCGAGGGCGTGCCGAGCAGCGCAGGCACGATGGGCGTCATTTCCAGCAGTGCGGGCAGGTATTCGAAGCGGGCCAGGTCGGCATCGAGCCCGGTCGCAAGCATGTCGAGCCGGTGGTCGGCCGCGTCGCGCAGCCGCGCCAAGCCGTTCTGCATGGCCAGGTGATGGCCGGCAAAGGCGGCCATGGCCACCAGCGCCAATGCGCCGAGCCAGCGCGGCAGGCCGCGCCAGCGTTTGGGGGTGCGAGAAGGTAAATCGAAGTGCGCTACCGGCTGCCGTGAAGTCATGAACCCGTTATTGCACAAGGCCCCGAAGGCCGCATCAGTGGCAGCCCGATGGCGCGCATCCTGCAACATTTCTTCGAAGCTCGGCATTCGCTCAGGCATAGCGCAGTTCGCCGGTCTTGCCCCGGAAGACCCGGTAGGAGAACACTGTGTAGCCCACGATGGCCGGCACCGAAATACAGACGCCGACCAGAATGACCTTGAGCGCCGGCGCGCTGCTCGCGGCCTGCCAGATCGTCAGCTGGCCGATCACCACATAGGGGTAGATGCTGTAGGCCAGCCCGAGAAAGCCGAGCACGAACACCATGATCAGCAGAACGAACGGCAGCCAGCACACCGGCCCACGCACCATGCGCGTGTTCAAGAGGCCCCGCACCGCAAGCAGCGCCACGCCGGTCATGAGCGGAATGGCGGCCAGCGCCAGGATTTCGGGCAGCGCGAACCAGCGCGCGCGCACCTCGGGGCTGATCCAGGGCGTGGCCATCGAGATCAGCACCATGCCGCCGACCATCGGCGCCCAGGCGGTGCGCGCCCACTGCACGGCACGCTCCTGCAACTCGCCTTCGGTCTTCATGATGAGCCAGGCCGCCCCCATCAGCACGTAGGCCATGGGCAGCGCCACCGCGATGGCGGCCGCGAAAACCGGGTAGTTCCAGCCGGTGCCGAAGCCGCTGATGTAGCGGCCCAGCATCCAGCCCTGCGCCACCGAGGCCAACGTGGAGCCCGCGAAGAAGAGCCGGTCCCAGGTGCGCTTGTGACTATCGCGCGCCTTCACGCGGAAGTCGAAGGCCACGCCGCGCAGCGTGAGGCCGACGAGCATCAGCGCTACCGGCAGGTAGAGCTCGCCCAGCACCAAGCCGTGCGCCTTCGGAAAGGCGATCAGCAGGACGCCCACGCCCAGCACCAGCCAGGTTTCGTTGGCGTCCCAGAACGGGCCGATGGAGGCGACCATCACGTCTTTCTCGGCATCGGTGGCGCGGTGCATGAGCATGCCCACGCCGAGGTCGTAGCCGTCGCTGACCACATAGATCAGCATCGACACGCCCATCAGCACCATGAAGATCACCGGCAGCGCGGCGTCGAAGCTCATCGTTGGATTCATCAGGCAACCTCCGCGCTGCGCGCTGCGGTGCCATTCGACTTGGGAGCGGCCCGGCGTCTCATGCTCGGCCTCCCTCGGCGATCGGCGAAGTGATCGCGCCCGGCGGCGTGGCGGCGCGCTCGGCGGATTCGGTGGCCAGCACCTCGTCGGGCTTCTCGGCCATGTACTTCAGCACCGTCACGTACGCCACGATGAGCGCGAGGTACAGCGCGACGTAGAGCGCCAGCGTGAGACCGATCATCGCGGAAGGCACCTTCGACACCACGTCGGCCGTGCGCACCAGCCCGTAGACGATGAAAGGCTGGCGGCCGATCTCGGTCACATACCAGCCCGCCACCGTGGCCACCCAGCCCGAGAAGGTCATGCCCGCGAACAGCCACAGCAGCGCGCGCGGCAGCAGCGCCGGCTGCCACTTCGCGCGGCGGTACAGCCACCATCCGAACCAGCTCGTGGCGAGCATCAGCATGCCCATGCCGACCATGACACGGAACGCGAAGAACATCGGCAGCGGCGGCGGGTGCGCGCCGGGAAAGTCGTTGAGCCCGCGGATCTCGCCGTCGGCCTTGTGCGTGAGGATCAGGCTCGCGGCGTTCGGCACCGCGATCTCGAAGCGGTTGCCGCGCGCGTCGGCATCGGGAATGGCGAACAGCAGCAGCGGCACGCCGCGCCCGGTCTCCCACACGCCTTCCATCGCCGCGATCTTGGCGGGCTGGTGCTCGAGCGTGTTGAGGCCGTGCATGTCGCCCACCACGATCTGCACCGGAATCAGCACCGCCGCCAGCGTTAGCCCCACGCGCATCACGCGCGCCGCGCTGCGCTGCCCCACGCCGCGCAGCACCTGCCAGGCCGACAGCCCGATCAGGAGGAACGCGCAGGTCAGCGCCGAGGCCAGCAACATGTGGGTGAAGCGGTAAGGAAACGACGGATTGAAGATGACGGCCAGCCAGCTTGCGACATGGAATTCGCCGTTCACGATCTCGTGGCCAGCGGGCGTCTGCATCCACGAGTTGAGCGCCAATATCCAGAACGCCGAGAGCGTGGTGCCGAAGGCCACCATGAAGGTCGACATCAGGTGCACGCGCTCGCTGACCTTGCCGTGCCCGAACAGCATCACGCCGAGAAAGCCCGCCTCCAGGAAGAACGCGGTGAGCACCTCGTAGCCCAGCAACGGCCCCGCCACATTGCCCACGCGCTCCATGAAGCCCGGCCAGTTGGTGCCGAACTGGAAGCTCATGGTGATACCGCTCACCACGCCCAGCGCGAAGGTCAGCGCGAACACCTTGGTCCAGAAGCGGTAGGCATCGAGCCAGCCCTGCGCCTGCATCGCCTCGCCGCCGCCGCGCGTGCGCAGCCAGCGCCAGCGGAAGAACAGCAGCAACCAGCCCAGCGCGATGCTGATGGTGGGAAACAGGATGTGAAAGGTGATGTTGGCCGCGAACTGCATGCGGGCGAGAATCAGGGCGTCCATCGGGTTCCTTTGGCGCCGGCGGCGGTGTGGCCGCCACCGGCGAGGGTCATCGCTTCGCCGTGCCGCCCTGCTTCAGGGCTTCGGACATGCCGATCAGCACGCCGCTCACGAGCGTGGCGTAGCTGTCGAGCATTGCCTGCGAGGCGCGCAGGCTCAGCGCGCGGCCGTCGCGCAGGGTCTTGTGCGTGTCTTCCATGAGCTGCTCGAGCGCCACCGTGGCGCGCGCGCCGGTGTCGGTCTTCTTGCCCTGCATCGCCTGGAAGACGCCGCTCCACGGACCGTCCATCGGTGCCGCCTTGCGCACGCTGGCGAACAGCGTGTCTTCCATCTTCTCGATGTCGGCCAGTGCCTTCTTGAGCTGCGTCTCGCGCAGGCTCACGCCCTGGTCGACCAGCTGCTGCAGCGCGCGCTGGTTGGCCAGCACCGCCTGCTCCAGCGCACCGTCCATGCCCGAAAAGGCCTTCCCCAGCAGCGCCTCCACGTCAGGCGCGGGAAGCTTGCTGCCAGCCGCGCCGGCCGAGGCCGCCTTGGTGACCGTGCCCAGCACCTGCTTGATGTTGGCGAGCGTGAGCTCGCGGCCCTGCAGCGCCTTGAGCGTGGCCTCGTGCACGGCCTTGCGGATGGTCTCGCCCTGCTTGGCCGAGGCGTCGGTGAACTTGTTGATCAGCGCGGCCTGATCGATGCCGTTTTTGAGGATCATGGTCGTGCGTTCATTGCATGTGCTGGCCGCCGTTGATGGCGATGTTGGCGCCAGTCACGAAGGCCGCCTCCTCCGAGGCGAGATAGATGATCAGGCCCGCGACTTCTTCGGGTTTGCCCAGGCGGCCCACGGGAATGTGCGGCAGGATCTTGCTGTCGAGCACTTCCTTCGGAATGGCCGTGACCATCTTGGTGCCGATGTAGCCGGGCGAGATGGTGTTCACCGTCACGCCCTTCTTCGCCACTTCGAGCGCCAGCGCCTTCGTGAAGCCGTGCACGCCGGCCTTGGCGGCCGAGTAGTTGGTCTGGCCGAACGCACCCTTGGAGCCGTTCACCGACGACACGTTGATGATGCGGCCCCAGCCCCGTTCGACCATGCCGTCGGCCACCTGCTTGCTCATGTTGAACAGGCTGTCGAGGTTGGTGCGCAGCACGGCGTTCCAGTTGATCTGGTCCATCTTCTTGAAGGTCATGTCGCGCGTGATGCCGGCGTTGTTGACCAGCACGTCGACCGGGCCCAGCGCCTCCTGCACCTGGCTTACCGCCTGCGCGCAGGAGTCGTAGTCGGCCACGTCGCAGGGCACGGCCAGGATCTGGTAGCCGCGCGACGCCATCTGCGCCACCCACTCGGCGTGCGACTTGTTGCCGGGCGAATAGGTCACCGCGAGCTTGTAGCCCGCATCGACCATCTTGGTGGAGATCGTCTCGCCCAGGCCGCCCATGCCGCCTGTGACCAGGACCACGTGTTGCTGCTTGCTTTCGCTCATCTGCTTTCTCCTTGGTGCGTTGTGTGACAAAGAAATCCGGTCAGGCGCGTTCGACCGCGAGCGCCACGCCCATGCCGCCGCCGATGCACAGCGACGCGAGGCCCTTGTTGGCGCCGCGGCGGCGCATCTCGTGCAGCAGCGTCACCAGCACGCGGCAGCCCGAGGCGCCGATGGGGTGGCCGATGGCAATGGCGCCGCCGTTCACGTTGATGCGGCTCGTGTCCCATTCCATCTGCTGGTTGACCGCGCAGGCCTGCGCCGCGAAGGCTTCGTTGATCTCCATCAGGTCGAGGTCCTGCGCCTTCCAGCCGGCCTTCTTGAGCGCGAGCTGCGAGGCCGGCACCGGGCCCATGCCCATGAGCGAGGGGTCGAGGCCCGCGCTCGCATAGGCACGGATCACGGCCAGCGGCTGGAGGCCGAGTGCGGCTGCGCGCGAAGCCGACATCACCAGCACCGCGGCCGCGCCATCGTTGAGGCCCGAGGCGTTGCCGGCCGTCACCGAGCCGGCCTTGTCGAACGCGGGGCGCAGGCCCGCGAGCGCGTCGGCGTTGGTCTTGCGGTTCACGAACTCGTCGGCCGAGAAGACGACGGGGTCGCCCTTCTTCTGCGCGATGCTGAACGGAAGGATCTCGTCGTCGAAGCGACCGGCATCCTGCGCGGCGGCGGCCTTCTGCTGCGAGGCCAGCGCGAGCGCGTCCTGCATTTCGCGCGTGATGCCGTACTTCTTGGCCACGTTCTCGGCCGTGGTGCCCATGTGGTATTGGTTGAAGACGTCCCACAGGCCGTCCGTGATCATGGTGTCGACCAATTTCCAGTCGCCCATGCGCTGGCCGTTGCGCGAATTGGGCAGCACATGCGGCGCAGCGCTCATGTTCTCCTGGCCGCCGGCCACCACGATCTCGGCATCGCCGCACTTCACGGCCTGCGCCGCCAGCATCACGGCCTTCAGGCCCGAACCGCAGACCTTGTTGATGGTGAGGCCCGGCACGCCGATCGGCAGGCCCGCCTTGATGACCGTCTGCCGCGCGGGGTTCTGCCCCGCGCCGGCCGCGAGCACCTGGCCCATGATCACCTCGGACACCGCATCGCCCGGTACACCGGCCTTGGCGAGCAGGCCCTTCACCACATGCGCGCCCAGGTCGGGCGCCGCCGTGCCGGCGAGCGCGCCGCCGAACTTGCCGACCGCCGTGCGTTGCGCGGCCACGATCACGATATCGTCTGACATGAGAGTCTCCTTGAGGTTGATGCGAGGGAAAGAAGGAATGGCAGCGGCCCGGACTCAGGCCGCCTTGGCTTTGACATAGCGCCCGGGGGCGGGCTCGATGACGGAAAACTCGGCGCTGCCCAGCACGCGGCGCGCGGCGACCTTCGCGCCGGCATGCGTGGCGAGCCACTCGCTCCACGCGGGCCACCAGCTGCCGTCGATGCTCTGAGCGCCGTCGAGCCAGGCACCCGCATCGGCCGCGAGGTCGCCGACCCAGTGGTTGCGCTTTTTCTTCGCAGGCGGATTGATCACACCCGCGATGTGACCGCTGGCGCCGAGCACGAAGCGCGTCTCGCCGCCGAGCAGCTGCGTACCCGCATAGGCTGTCTTCCACGGCACGATGTGGTCGTCGCGCGAGGCGTAGACGAAAGCCGGCGCATCGATGCGCGACAGATCCACCGGCACGCCGCACTGCACCGTGCCTCCGGGCTCGCGCAGCTTGTTCTCGAGGTAGGTGTTGCGCAGGTACCAGCAGTACATCGGCCCCGGCAGGTTGGTGTCGTCACCATTCCAGAACAAAAGGTCGAAGGCTGCGGGCGCCTTGCCCTTGAGATAGCCGTTGACCACGTAGGGCCAGATCAGGTCGTTGGCGCGCAGCGCGGCGAACACGGTCGCAAGCTCGCGGCCTTTCATGAGCCCGCCGCGGCCGATGCCGGCCTCGCGCGTGGCGACCATGTTCTCGTCGACCATCAGGCCCAGTTCGCCGGTGTCGGAGAAGTCGAGCATCGCGGTCAGCAGCGTGACGCTGGCGGCAGGCTTCTCGCCGCGCGCGGCGGCTACCGCCAGCGCGCTGCCGAGCAGCGTGCCGCCGATACAGAAGCCCAGCGTGTTGACCTTGTCGAAGCGGGCGATGCTGCGTGCAACATCGAGCGCCTGCAACACGCCGTTCTCCACGTAATCGTCCCAGCCCAGGTGACCCTGTTCTTCGGACACATTGCGCCACGACACCAGGAACACCGTGTGTCCCTCTGCCACCGCATACGCCACCAGCGAGTTCGCGGGCTGCAGGTCGAGGATGTAGAACTTGTTGATGCAGGGCGGCACGATCAACAGCGGCCGCATGTGCACCTTGGCCGTGGACGGCGTGTACTGCACGAGCTGCATCAGCTCGTTCTCGAACACCACGCTGCCCGGGCTGGTCGCGACGTCGCGGCCGACCTCGAAGGCCTCGTCGTCCGACATCGAGATGCGGCCCTTGGCCACGTCCGCGAGAAAGAGCCGCGCGCCTTCGAGCAGGCTGCCGCCGCCCGAGTCGAGCGCAGCTTGCATCGCTTCGGGGTTGGTCGCGAAGCTGTTGGCCGGGTTCATCGCGTCGATCACCTGGCGCAATGCGAAGTCGATCTGCGCTTTGCCCCGCGCATCGACCGGCGCCGCCTCCAGCGCATTGCGCATCAGCGCGCCGAACTGCGCGTGGCTTTGCGACAGCCCTTGCTGCCAGGCCTGTAACCAGGAGGCCGCGTCGAAGGGGGATGAAGGTGTGGTCATGGCCTGGCTGCTCAGTGCAGCTTGACGTGGGGTTCGGTGCGCCGCGTGATGAGGCGGGCGAGCGTGTCGAGCGAGACCTTGACGATGCCGTGCAGCGCCAGCTCGTGCATCTTGTAGAGCGACACGTACATGAGCCGCGCGAAGCGGCCTTCGATCATCAGGCTGCCGCCCACCGGGCCGCCCATCATGTTGCCGACGGTGCTGAATTCTCCGAGCGACACCAGCGAGCCGAAGTCGCGGTAGCGGTATGGCTTGAGCGCCTGTCCGCCGAGGCGCCGGCGGATCTGCGCCGCGACGTGCGAGGCCTGCTGGTGCGCCGCCTGCGCGCGCGGCGGCACCAGCCCGCCCTTCCCCTCGTTGGCCTCGGGCCAGTCGCAGGCCGCGCAGTCCCCGATGGCGAAGATGTCCGCATCGCGCGTGGTCTGCAGCGTGGGCAGCACCGCGAGCTGGTTGCTGCGGTTGGTCTCCAGGCCCGCAATGTCCTTCATGAAATCGGCGGCCTTCACGCCCGCCGCCCACACGACCAGCTCGGCCGGCAGCACGCGGCCGTCAGCCAGGCGCACCCCTTCGGGCAGCACCTCGGCCACCTTGGCCGAGGTGTGCACATCGACACCGAGCTTGCGCAACAACGCCTCGGTGGCGGCCGACATGCGCACCGGCAGCGCAGGCAGCACGCGGTCGGCGGCTTCGATCACGCTGACCTGGATGTCTTTCTCGGCATCCACGCGGTCCAGCCCGTACGCCACCACTTCGCGCGTGGTGCGGTGCAGCTCGGCCGCCAGCTCCACACCGGTGGCGCCCGCACCGATGATCGCCACATGCAGCTGCTCGGGGCGCAGCGGCGTGGTTTGCGCATGCGCGCGGATGCAGGCGTTGACCATGCGCTGGTGAAAGCGCTGGGCATCGGCCTTCGATTCGAGCCGCAGCGCATGCTCGCGCACGCCGGGCGTGCCGAAGTCGTTGCTGAGGCTGCCGATGGCGACCACCAGCGTGTCGTAACCGAAACTGCGCGCGGGGGTCACCAGGCGGCCTTCATCGTCCAGGTAGGGCGCGACCCGCACCTCGCGCCGCTCGCGGTCGATGCCGGTCAGCTCGCCGAGCCGGAAGCGGAACCTGTGCCAATGCGCCTGGGCGAGGTAGTCGACCTCGTGCGCGCTCATGTCCATGCTGCCCGAGGCGATCTCGTGCAGCTTGGGCTTCCACACGTGGGTGCGGTGCTTGTCGACGAGCGTGATGTCCGCCACGCCGCGCTTGCCCAGCGAATCGCCCAGGCGCGTGGCCAGCTCCAGCCCGCCCGCCCCGCCACCGACGATCACGATGCGGTGCTTCGAATCAGGGGTGCTCATGGTGCGGCGTGTGGCTGAGGAAGGTCGGCGGCTCAGCGCGCCGGGCTGGCCGGCATGTGTGCCTCGGTCGCGTCGAGTACGCGCTCGGGCTCGTCGGACTCGATGGCGGTTTCCTGGTTCAGGATGCGGTTCATCCGCACCGTATCCAGGTCGTCGGTCCACTTGGCAACGACAACCGTCGCGACGCCGTTGCCGATCAGATTGGTCAGCGCGCGGGCTTCCGACATGAAGCGGTCGATGCCCAGGATGAGCGCCAATCCGGCCACCGGCACATGGCCCACGGCCGAGAGCGTCGCCGCCAGCACGATGAAGCCGCTGCCCGTGACACCGGCCGCGCCCTTCGAGGTGAGCAGCAGCACCGCCAGCAGCGTGAATTGCTGGGTGAGCGTCATGTCGGTGTTGGTCGCCTGCGCGATGAACACGGCCGCCATCGTCAGGTAGATCGAGGTGCCGTCGAGATTGAACGAATAGCCCGTGGGCACCACCAGGCCGACCACCGACTTCTTGGCGCCCAGGTTTTCCAGCTTGGCCATCATGCGCGGCAGCACCGATTCGCTGGAGGACGTGCCCAGCACGATCAGCAGCTCTTCCTTGATGTACTTGATGAACTTCCAGATGCTGAAGCCGTGGAAGCGCGCGATTCCCCCCAGCACCACGAAGATGAACAGCAGGCAGGTCAGGTAGAAGGTGGCCATCAGCTGGCCGAGCTGCAGCAGCGAGCTCACGCCATACTTGCCGATGGTGAAAGCCATGGCGCCGAAGGCACCGATGGGCGCGACCTTCATGATGTAGCCCACGATCACGAAGAGCACGTGCGAGCCCTTCTCGATCACATCGAACACCAGCGTGCCGCGGCCGCCGAACTTGTGCAGCGCAAAGCCGAACATCACGGCAATCAGCAGCACCTGCAGGATCTCGCCCTTGGCGAAGGCATCGACCACCGTGCTCGGGATCACGTTGAGCAGGAAGTCGGTGGTGCTCTGCATCTTGCCGGGGCCGGTGTAGGCCGCCACGCTCTTGGCGTCGAGCTGGCTCACGTCCACGTTCATGCCGGCGCCGGGCCGCACGATGTTGATGATGACGAGGCCCACCACCAGCGCGATCGAGCTCACGATCTCGAAGTACAGGAGCGCCAGGCCGCCGGTCTTCCCGACCTTCTTCATGTCTTCCATGCCGGCGATGCCCACCACCACCGTGCAGAAGATGATCGGCGCGATGATCATCTTGATGAGCTTGATGAAACCATCGCCCAGCGGCTTCATCGACGCGCCGGTGTCGGGCCAGAAGTGCCCCAGCAGCACTCCGAGCACGATGGCGGTAATGACCTGGAAATAGAGGGATTTGTAGAACGCCTTGGGGGCTACGGATGGTTGGTCCACGGGGGTCTCCTAGAAAATTTCAGACACCGGCGGCATGGGCCTGCCGGTCGGCGTGGTAGCTGGACCGCACGAGCGGTCCGCAGGCGGCATGGGCGAAGCCCATGGCTTGGGCCTGCTGCGCAAGGGTTTCGAACTGAGCGGGAGCGACGTAGCGCGCCACGGGCAGGTTGCCGGGGCGCGGCTGCAGGTACTGGCCGACGGTGAGCATGCTCACGCCGTGGCTGCGCATGTCACGCATCACGGCCAGCACTTCGTCGTCGGTTTCGCCCAGGCCCAGCATCAGGCCGGACTTGGTGGGCACCTGGGGGCAGCGCGCGTGGAACGATTGCAGCAGTTGCAGCGAGTGCAGGTAGTCGGCGCCGGGGCGCGCCTGGCGGTACAAGCGCGGCACGGTCTCCAGGTTGTGGTTCATCACGTCCGGCGGATCGGCCGCAAGGATGTCCAGCGCCACTTCGGCGCGTCCCCTGAAGTCGGGCACGAGCACTTCGATCTGCGTGCCGGGCGACTGCGCCCGCACCGCGCGGATGCACGCGGCAAAGTGCGCCGCCCCGCCGTCGCGCAGGTCGTCGCGGTCGACGCTCGTGATCACCACGTACTTCAGCTTCAGCCGCGCGACCGTTTCCGCCAGGTGCCGAGCCTCGTCGGGATCGGGCGGCTGCGGCCGGCCATGCGCCACGTCGCAGAACGGACAGCGGCGCGTGCACAGGTCGCCCAGCACCATGAAGGTGGCCGTGCCCTTGCTGAAGCACTCACCGATGTTGGGGCACGAGGCCTCCTCGCACACGGTGTGCAGGCTGGCCTCGCGCAGCGTGCGCTTCACTTCGCGGAAGCTCTCGCTCTGCGAGACGCGCACGCGGATCCAGTCGGGCTTTGGCAGCGCCGGCCTCGCTTCGACGACGCGGATCGGAATCCGGCGGGTCTTGTCGACGCCGCGCTGCGGGCCGTGGAGCGTCGCGGTGTCGTTCATGGCCGTGCCGCTGTCAGGCCACGTTGCGATGCGAGTTGGCATCGACCACCGCGAGCGCCGTCATGTTGACGATGCGGCGCACCGTGGACGACGGCGTGAGGATGTGCACCGAGCGCGCCGCGCCCAGCAGGATGCCGCCCACCGTGATGCCGCTGCCGGCCGCCATGCGCAGCAGGTTGTACGAGATGTTGGCCGCATCGACGTTGGGCATGACGAGCACATTGGCCTCGGTCTCCAGCGCCGAGTCCGGAAACTCGTGGTCGAGGATGGTCTTCGACAGTGCCGCGTCACCGCGCATCTCGCCTTCGACTGCCAGTTGCGGATCGGCCTTCTTGATGAGCGCGAGCGCCTCGCGCATCTTCACAGCCGAGGCCGCGTCCGATCCGCCGAAGTTGGAGTGCGACAGCAGCGCCACGGCCGGCGTCACGCCGAAGCGGCGCACCTCTTCGGCCGCGAGTAGCGCGATCTCGGCGATCTGCGCAGCGTCGGGGTCGCGGTTGACGTGGGTGTCGCAGATGAAGAGCTGGCGCCCCGGCAGCATCAGCATCTGCATGGCGGCCATGGTCTTCGCGCCGGGGCGCAGGCCGATCACATCGCGCACATGGCGCAAGTGGTCGCCGTAGCCGCCGAGCGTGCCGCACAGCATGGCGTCCGCCTTGCCCTGGCGCACCAGCATGGCCGCGAGCAGCGTGCCGCGGCTGCGCATCTCGGTCTGTGCCACCAGGCGCGAGACGCCGTCGCGGCGCTTGAGCTGGTAGTAGGCCTCGGCCGCGTCGCCGTACACGGCCGCTTCGAGCAGGTCGACGACCTCGCAGTCGGTGCCCAGCACGAGGCGCAGGCCGTACTGCGCGATGCGCTCGGCGATCACCTCGGGACGGCCCAGCAGCAGCGGACGCGCCAGGCCTTCGTCGACCACCACCTGCGCAGCGCGCAATACACGCTCGTCCTCGCCCTCGGCGTAGACCACGCGCTTGGGCGACTGCTTGGCGGCGGCGAACAGCGGCTGCATGCTGCTGCCCGACTGGTAGACGAATTGCGACAGGCGCTGGCGGTAGGCCTTCATGTCGGCGATGGGCCGCGTCGCGACGCCGCTGTCGACCGCGGCCTGCGCCACCGCGGGCGCGACGAACTCGATCAGGCGCGGGTCGAAGGGCTTGGGAATCAGGTAGTCGCGGCCGAAGCGCAGGCCGACCGCGCCATAGGCCTGCGCCACCACCTCGGGAATCTCGGCATGCGCGAGCTCGGCGATGGCGCGCACGGCGGCGAGTTTCATCTCCTCGTTGATCGTGGTCGCACCCACGTCGAGCGCGCCGCGGAAGATGAACGGGAAACACAGCACGTTGTTGACCTGGTTCGGATAGTCCGAGCGGCCGGTGCCGAGGATCGCGTCGGGGCGCACGGCCAGCGCGTCTTCCGGCAGGATCTCGGGCGTCGGGTTGGCCATGGCCAGGATGATCGGATCGCGCGCCATCTCCTTGACCATCTCGGGCTTGAGCACGCCACCCGCCGAAAGGCCCAGGAAGATGTCGGCGCCGCCGATGATGTCGGCCAGCTTGCGCGCCGGGGTCTCCTGCGCATAGCGGGCCTTGTTCGGGTCCATCTGCTCCTTGCGGCCGGTGTAGACCACGCCCGCGCTGTCGGACACGAAGATGTTCTGCTGCGGCAGCCCCAGGCTCACGATCAGATCGAGGCAGGCCAGCGCCGCCGCGCCGGCGCCCGAAGCCACCAGCTTCACTTCGCGGATGTCCTTCTTCACATGCCTCAGCGCGTTGAGAATGGCAGCGGCCGCGACGATCGCGGTGCCGTGCTGGTCGTCGTGGAACACCGGAATCTTCATGCGCTCGCGCAGCTTCTTCTCGATGTAGAAGCACTCGGGCGCCTTGATGTCCTCGAGGTTGATGCCGCCGAAGGTGGGCTCCATGCGCGCGATGGTGTCGATGAGCGCATCGGGGTCGCTCTCGTCGAGCTCGATGTCGAACACGTCGATGCCCGCGAATTTCTTGAACAGGCAGGCCTTGCCTTCCATCACCGGCTTGCCGGCCAGCGCGCCGATGTTGCCCAGGCCCAGCACGGCCGTGCCGTTGGTGATGACCGCCACGAGGTTGGCGCGCGAGGTCAGGTTCATGGCCTCGGCCGGGTCGCGCGCGATCTCCATGCAGGCCTCGGCCACGCCGGGCGAGTACGCGAGCGCGAGGTCGCGCTGCGTGGCCATCGGCTTGGTCGGGTTCACCGAGATCTTGCCGGGCGTGGGATGGCGGTGGTAGTCGAGGGCGGCTTCGCGCAGTTTTTCGTCGGACATGGTGTCTCCGTGAGGGATGTCAATGAGGGGCGGCCGCGGCCGCATCGGCCAGCCAGTCGCGCAGGCCGCACAGCAGCGCCGCGGGCTGGTCGGCATGCACCCAGTGGCCGGCGGCGGCGATGCGCTCGGTCTCGGCGTGCGGGAACAGCGCGCGGATGCCGGCGAGCGACGAAGGCGGCACGTAACCGGACTCCGCGCCGTGGACGAAGAGCGCCGGGCCTTCGTAGCGCGCGTTGCGCAGCGCATCCGGAAAGCCGCAGAGATCGTGCATGCACAGCCCGGTGGCGAGCAGGTTGAGCCGCCAGTCGAAGCGGTCGTACTGCCGGCGCAGGTTCTGCATCACGAAGTCGGCCGGAGCCTTCGCGCCGAGACCCTCGGCCAGCGCCTGGCTGATTTCGTGCTGCCCGGCCGCGTGGGCTGCGTCGAAGCTGCGCATGGTCGACACGTAGGACGAGAACTGGTCGGCGTAGCTCTGGGGCGCGATGTCGATCACCGCCACGCCGCCGACGGTCTGCGGGTGCGACAGCGCGAGCGCCATTGCGGTCTTGCCGCCCATGCTGTGGCCGATCACGAAGGGCCGCTGCAACTGCTCGCGCTCGAGCAGCGCCAGCACGTCGTCCGCCATTTCGGCGTACGACATGGACTCGGCCCAGGGCGAGGCACCATGGTTGCGGGCGTCGGGCAGGTAGACGCGGTGGTCCCGGGCCAGCGCCCCGGCGATGTGCGTCCAGTTGCGTCCCGCGCCGAACAGGCCGTGCAGGATCACCACCGGAGGCCCCGATCCCAGCGCCTCGAAAGCCAGTGCGAGCGGCATGGCAGTGGCCTACTTCTTCTTCACCGGGGGCAGGTCGGTGCAATGCCCCTCGAACACTTCGGCCGCCATGCCGATGGATTCGCCGAGCGTCGGATGCGGATGGATGGTCTTGCCGATGTCCGAGGGCTCGCAGCCCATCTCGATGGCCAGGCACACCTCGCTGATCAGGTCGCCCGCATGCGTGCCGACGATGCCGCCACCGACGATGCGGTGCGTGGCCTCGTCGAACAGCAGCTTGGTGAAGCCTTCGTCGCGCCCATTGGCGATGGCGCGGCCCGATGCGGCCCACGGGAACACCGCCTTGCCGATCTTCAGGCCCTCGGCCTTGCACTGCTCCTCGGTCTTGCCGGCCCAGGCCACCTCAGGGTCCGTGTAGGCCACCGAGGGAATCTGCCGCGCGTCGAAGTACGAGGCCTCGCCGTGCGCCACCTCGGCCGCCACATGCGCCTCGTGCACCGCCTTGTGCGCGAGCATGGGCTGGCCCACGATGTCGCCGATGGCGAAGATGTGCGGCACGTTGGTGCGCATCTGCTTGTCGACCTCGATGAAGCCGCGGTCGGTGACGGCAACGCCGGCCTTGTCGGCGGCGAGCTTCTTGCCGTTGGGGCTGCGGCCCACGGCGACGAGCACCAGGTCGTAGACCTGCGGTTCCTTCGGCGCCTTCTCGCCTTCGAAGCTGACCTCGATGCCGGCCTGGGTGGCCTTCGCACCAACCGTCTTGGTCTTGAGCATCACGTTGTCGAAGCGCGGCGCGTTGACCTTCTCCCACACCTTCACCAAGTCGCGGTCGGCGCCCTGCATCAGGCCGTCGAGCATTTCGACCACGTCGATGCGCGTGCCCAGCGTGGAGTACACGGTGGCCATCTCCAGGCCGATGATGCCGCCGCCGATCACCAGCATGCGTTTGGGAATGCCCTTGAGCAGCAGCGCGCCGGTGGAGTCGACCACGCGGTCGTCCTCGGGCATGAACGGCAGCTTCACGGCCTGCGAGCCCGCGGCGATGATGGCCTTGGCGAACTTCACGACCTTCTTCGCACCGCCCTCGCCCACCACCTCGACGTGGTGCGCGTCGAGGAAGCTGCCGACGCCGGTGACAACCTCGACCTTGCGCGCCTTCGCCATGCCGGCGAGGCCGCCGGTGAGCTTCTTGATCACGCCGTCCTTGAAGCCGCGCAGCGCGTCGATGTCGACTTCGGGCGCGGTGTACCTGATGCCGTGCTTGGCGAGCAGCTTCACCTCGTCCATCACGCCGACCGTGTGCAGCAGCGCCTTCGACGGGATGCAGCCCACGTTGAGGCACACCCCCCCGAGCGTGGCGTAGCGTTCGACCAGCACGGTTTTCACGCCGAGGTCGGCGCTGCGGAAGGCGGCCGAGTAGCCGCCGGGGCCGGCGCCGAGCACGAGCACTTCGCACTCCAGATCTGCTTTGCCGGCGTAGCCGGCCGCTTCACTCCCTCTCCCGCTTGCGGGAGAGGGCTGGGGTGAGGGTGCGGCGGCCGTCGCCCTCACCCCCGGCCCCTCTCCCGCAGGCGGTAGAGGGGAGGCAGAGACGGCCTCGATCACCAGGATCACCGAGCCTTCACTCACTTTGTCGCCGAGCGCAACCTTCAGCTCCTTCACCGTCCCCGCATGGCTCGACGGAATCTCCATCGACGCCTTGTCCGACTCCACCATGATCAACCCGGTATCGACGGCAATGACCTCCCCGGGCTTGACCAGCAGTTCGATGATCGCGACATCCTTGAACTCACCGATGTCGGGAACCTTGACTTCCACCGTGTGTGCCATTTGAGAGCTTCCTTCAGAACAGCACGCGCCGCAGGTCGGCGAGCACGTTGGCGAAATAGACGTTGAAGCGCGCGGCGGCGGCGCCGTCGATCACGCGGTGGTCCCACGACAGCGACAGCGGCAGCGTGAGCCGCGAGGTGTAGGTCTTGCCGTCGGCTGAGTGCTGCTTCCAGTAGCTCTTGCACACGCCCATGATGGCGACCTCCGGCGCATTGATGATGGGGGTGAAATAGATGCCGCCAATGCCGCCCAGCGAGCTGATGGTGAAGGTGCCGCCCGACATCTGGTCGGGCTTGAGCTTGCCGTCGCGTGCGAGCTTGGCGAGCTCGCCCATCTCCTTGGCGATGTCGGGCACGCTCTTTTTGTCAACATCGCGGATCACCGGCACCATGAGCCCGTTGGGCGTGTCGGCCGCGAAGCCGATGTGCCAGTAGTTCTTGAGCACCAGGGCGTCGCCGTCGAGGCTCGCGTTGAACTCCGGGAACTTCTTCAGCGCGGCCACGGCCGCCTTCATCATGAAGGGCAGCATGCTGATCTTGACGCCCGACTTCTCCAGCTCCTTGTTCATCTGCACGCGGAAGGGCTCGAGGTCGGTGATGTCGGCCTCGTCGTGCGTCGTCACATGCGGAATGACGACCCAGTTGCGGTGCAGGTTCGCGGCACTGATCTTCTTGATGCGTGACAGTTCTTTTCGCTCGGTCGGGCCGAACTTGGCGAAATCGACCTTGGGCCAGGGCAAGAGGTCGATGCCGCCGACGCCACCGCCTGCGGGGGCTGACGCGGCCTTGGACATGGCCGGTGCGGCAGATGCGCCGCCGCCCTTCGCGAAGGCCTCGACGTCGGTACGCACGATGCGGCCATGGTCACCGGTGCCCTTGACCTTGCCGAGGTCCACACCGAGTTCGCGTGCGAGCTTGCGCACCGCCGGGCCGGCGTAGGCGAGTGCGAAGCCCGCTTCGATCTCCGCGTTGCCCGCAGGCAGCGCCACCACCGCTGCCGTATCACTCCCTCTCCCGCCCGCGGGAGAGGGTTGGGGTGAGGGTGCTGCCCCCACCACAGGCGCATCCCCCGTAGCCAGCGAAAGAATCACCGACCCTTCGCTGACCTTGTCCCCGATCTTGATGCCGATTGCCGTCACAACCCCCGAGAGCGGCGCAGGCACGTCCATCGTGGCCTTGTCGGATTCGAGCGAGACGATCGGGTCTTCGGCCTTCACCGTGTCGCCGACCTTCACGAAGATCTCGATGACGGGCACGTCCTTGAAGTCGCCGATGTCGGGCACGCGCACTTCGGCGATGCCGGCCGGCGCGCTGGTGGCGGAAGGCGCGGCGCTCACGCTGGGCTTGGCGGCTTCGGCGGGCGCGGGAGCGGCGGCAGCACCACCCTCCCCCTTGAACGTCATGATGACGCTGCCTTCGCCGACCTTGTCGCCCAGCTTCACCAGGATGGACTCGACCACGCCGCCGCGCGGCGCGGGCACGTCCATCGTGGCCTTGTCGGATTCGAGCGAAACCAGCGGGTCTTCGGCTTTCACCGTGTCGCCGGGCTTCACGAAGATTTCGATGACCGGCACATCGCTGAAATCGCCGATGTCCGGAACCTTGATGTCGATTGCATTGCTCATGGTCGGTACTGCCTCAGACGGTCCAGGGAGCGGCGCGCTCGGCGTCGAGCCCATACTTCGCGATGGCCTCGGCCACCACCGTGTGCTTGATCGCGCCGTCGTCGGCCAGCGCCTTGAGCGCGGCCACCGCCACGTGCCAGCGGTCGACCTCGAAGAAGCGGCGCAGCTTGCGGCGGTAGTCGCTGCGCCCGAACCCGTCGGTGCCCAGCACCGTGTAGCGCCGGCCCGCGGCCTGCACGTATTCGCGCACCTGGTCGGCGTAGTTGCGCATGTAGTCGGTGGCCGCGATGACCGGGCCTTCGTGTCCTTCGAGGCATTGCTCGACATGGCTCTTGCGCGCGGGCTCGGTCGGGTGCAGCCGGCTCCAGCGCTCGGCCGCCATGCCGTCGCGGCGCAGTTCGTTGTAGCTGGTGGCGCTCCACACGTCCGATGCGATGCCGAAGTCGCTCTTGAGCAGCTCGGCCGCGAACATCACTTCGCGCAGGATGGTGCCGCTGCCCATGAGCTGCACGCGCAGGCCCTTCTTGGGTGTCTTGCCGCCGTCGCTGAGCTGGTAGAGCCCCTTGAGAATCCCCGCCTCGCTGCCTTCGGGCATGCCGGGGTGGGCGTAGTTCTCGTTCATGAGGGTGATGTAGTAATACACGTCCTCCTGCTCGGCGTACATGCGGCGCATGCCGTCGCGCACGATGGCCACCACCTCATAGGCGAAGGTCGGGTCGTACGAAACGCAATTGGGGATGGTGCCGGCCAGGATATGGCTGTGGCCGTCTTCGTGCTGCAGGCCTTCGCCGTTGAGCGTGGTGCGCCCCGCGGTGCCGCCGAGCAGGAAACCGCGCGCACGCATGTCGCCGGCCAGCCAGGCCAGGTCGCCCACGCGCTGCAGGCCGAACATCGAGTAGTAGATGTAGAACGGAATCATCGGCACGTTGTTCGTGCTGTACGAGGTGGCCGCGACGATCCAGCTGGACATCGCGCCGCCCTCGTTGATGCCTTCCTGCAGTACCTGCCCGTCTTTCGACTCGCGGTAGTACATGAGCTGGTCGGCATCCTGCGGCTTGTAGAGCTGGCCGAGCGACGACCAGATGCCGAGCTGGCGGAACATGCCCTCCATGCCGAAGGTGCGCGACTCGTCGGGCACGATGGGCACCACGTGCTTGCCGATCTGCTTGTCGCGCACCAGCGTGCCGAGCATCTGCACGAAGGCCATGGTGGTGGAGATCTCGCGCTCGCCGGTGTCTTTCAGCAGGCGCTCGAAGGTGGCCAGCGGCGGAATCTCGAGCGCGGTCGACTTGCGCCGGCGCTGCGGCAGGTAGCCGCCGAGTGCCGCGCGGCGCTCGCGCAGGTACTTCATCTCGGGGCTGTCCTCGGCCAGTTGGATGAAGGGAACATTGGGCAGCTCTTCATCGGACACCGGGATCTGGAAGCGGTCGCGGAAACCGCGCAGCGCGTCCTGCGTCATCTTCTTGGCCTGGTGCGCGATCATCTGGCCCTCGCCCGATTCGCCCATGCCGTAGCCCTTCACCGTCTTGGGCAGGATCAGCGTGGGCTGACCCTTGTGCTTGACCGCGGCAGCGTAGGCGGCGAAGACCTTCTCGGGGTCGTGGCCGCCGCGTGTGAGGCCCCAGATCTCGTCGTCGCTCATGTCGGCGACCAGGGCTTTGGTCTCGTCGTACTTGCCGAAGAAATGCTCGCGCACGTAGGCGCCGCTCTTGCTCTTGAAGTCCTGATATTCACCGTCCACGCACTCTTCCATGCGCTGCAGCAGCTTGCCGCTCTTGTCCTTGGCGAGCAGCTTGTCCCAGCCGCTGCCCCAGAGCACCTTGATGACGTTCCATCCTGCCCCGCGGAACACGCTCTCGAGCTCCTGCACGATCTTGCCGTTGCCGCGCACCGGGCCGTCGAGGCGCTGCAGGTTGCAGTTGATGACGAACACGAGGTTGTCCAGGCTCTCGCGGCCCGCGAGCGAGATGGCGCCGAGCGATTCGGGTTCGTCCATTTCGCCGTCGCCCATGAAGGCCCAGACCTTGCGCGGCGCCGTGTCGGCCAAGCCGCGGCCATGCAGATACTTGAGAAAGCGCGCCTGGTAGATCGCCATCAGAGGGCCCAGGCCCATCGAGACGGTGGGGAACTGCCAGAAGTCGGGCATGAGCCACGGATGCGGGTACGACGGGATGCCGTTGCCCTCGGACTCCTGGCGGTAGTTGAGCAGCTGCTGCTCGCTCAGACGGCCTTCGAGAAAAGCGCGCGCGTAGATGCCGGGCGAACTGTGGCCCTGGATGAACAGCAGGTCGCCGCCGTGCGTGTCGGTGGCCGCGTGCCAGAAATGGCCGAAGCCGATGTCGTAGAGCGTGGCCGCCGACTGGAAGCTCGCGATGTGGCCGCCAAGCTCCGACGAGTCCTTGTTGGCCCGCAGGATGATCGCCATCGCGTTCCAGCGGATGATCGAGCGCAGGCGGTGCTCGATCTCGCGGTTGCCGGTGGATTTTTCTTCTTTCTCCGGCGGGATGGTGTTCTTGTAGGCCGTGTTCAGCGAACGGGGCACGTACACGCCGTCGCGGCGGCCCTCGTCGACCAGGCGGTTCAACAGAAAATTCGTACGTTCGCTGCCGCGGTGTTGTTGAACCGCGCCGAGCGCGTCGACCCACTCGCCAGTTTCCGTGGGGTCAAGGTCACCCATGGTGCTCATCGGTTTGTCTCCTGTGTCATGGCCTGGACCTGCGTCGGGCGACGCGGCCGGCCTTTGCTACAGAGCAATCGATATGCCACGCGGCGCGCGGCCCGCAAACCACGCTAAGTCGTTGATTTCATGAGGGAGGAGATGAGAACCCGCCGGGCGCTGCGCCGACGATCCGGATGCGGGGCGATGAGCCCGTCCGAATCGCCGGACTCGATGATTGGGGGAAACCCTTGGCGCTACCGGGCGGTCGCTGCTTCGTCGATGAGATTTGCGATCTCGGCCGGATGGCTGACGTTCGGAACATGAGACGCGTTCGCCAGCTCCACGGTCTTGCGGGCACCCGCGCGCACGGCCATGAACTTCAGTGCTTCCGGGGGAATGTTCTTGTCGGCCGTGCCGTAGATGAACCAGGACGGAATCGACTTCCATGCCGGTTCGCCGGACGCTTCGGTCAGCGCCGCTTCGGCGACCGGACGCTGCGTCGCCGCCATCAGGCGCGCGCTCTGCGCCGGGACATCGGCCGCGAACTGCGCATGAAACCTGGACTGATCGATGTACAGGTCCTTTCCTCCATCGGCCAGCCGCACGGGGGGAGCCAGGGCTGCGCCGAGCGTGCCGCCGGGATAGCGCCCCGACAGTTCGATCACCGTCTCGCCCTTGTCGGGTGCAAAAGCGCCGACGAAGACCAGGGCCTTGACGTTCTGTTGGCCTGTTGCCGCATTGGCGATGACGGTGCCGCCATAGGAGTGCCCGACCAGCACCACCGGGCCGGCGATGCTCGATGTGAGGGAACGGACATAGGCCGCGTCTCCCCGCACGCTGCGCAGCGGGTTGGCCGCCGCGATGACGGTGTAGCCCTTCGCGTTCAGTTCAGCCGCAACTCCGTTCCAGCTGTCGGAGCCGGCGAATGCGCCGTGCACCAGCACGACGGTGGGTTTGGATGCGCTCGCCGCTTGCGCCGCACCGGCACCGAGGCCGAGTGAAACGGCGGCGGCGCCGGCTGCGATCACTTGCTTTGCGTTCATGTGAGTCTTTCTGTGGGTGGTGATGAGTCAGGGGAATTTCGCCGGATCGGCCGCACCGCGCGTGGGTGTTTCATGGCTGCTGCTGGACCGCCGTGCCGTAGTTCACCGGCACCCAGCGGTAGCCGTGCGCGGCCGCTCGCAGGCGCCCGATGCCGGGGAACGAGATATGGGCCGCGGCGACCAGGTCGCCGCGCCGCGCGGCGTCGGCAAACCATGCCCAGCGCTGCTTCGCTGCAGCAGGCGAATCCAGATCGAACTTGATCGTGACCTGCGGCTCGGCCATCTGCACGTTGGCCGCATGGAGCAAGTCGCCCCAGAACACCATGCGCTGGCCGCGGCTCTCCGCCACGAAGAGGCTGTGGCCCGGCGTGTGGCCACGCGCCGCCTCGGCGCGGATACCTGGCACCAGTTGCGCCGGCGCGTCGAAGGTCTTCACGCGTCCGCGGTCCAGATAGGGCTTGAGGCTGGCGGCCGCTTCGTCGAAGCTGCCGTGATCGGCTGCGGCCGCGCGGTCGCGTGCTGCCGCATCGAGCCAGTGGGCGGCCTCGTGCTGGTCGACCCAGATCGTCGCGTTCGGAAACGCCGGTTTTCCGCCGACCGTCAGCCCTCCGGAGTGATCGCGGTGGATGTGGGTCAACAGCACCGTATCGATGTCCTCGGGCGTGTACCCGGCCAGCTTCAGGCTCGCGGCGAGATCGCCGCCGGTCGGGCCGAACAGCCCGCCGGCCCCGGTGTCGATCAGCACGAGGTTCGAGCCGGTATGCACGAGGAAGGCGTTGATCGAGGTTTCGGTCTTGGGCTTCAGGAAATCGCGAGCCAGGACCTGGCGGACATGGCCGGGCGTGGTGTGGGTCAGCAGCTCATCGAGGGGAATCGTCACCGTACCGTCGGACAAGGCAGTGACCTGGAACCCGCCGAGCGGCATGCGATAGACGCCTGGCACCTGGGTGTTGGCCTGGGGCGGAGCGGCATGGGCGAGTGCAGCGGCCAGAAGCGATGCGGCGAGTAGAGGCTTGAGCTTCATTGTTGCAATCCGTCGAAAGTTGGAATGTCCCAACGATACGGAGGACGCATCAAGCGTTCAATCGGCCTCTCGCCAAATCGGTTTTGTCATATTCGCAATAATAATCCGGCCATGGACAAACTCGTTGCGATGCGCGCTTTTCTCCGCGTGGTGGATGCCGGCACGTTCACCAGGGCGGCGGCGCTGCTCGACGTGCCCGTGCCGACCGTGACACGGCTCGTGCAGGCGCTGGAGACCGAACTGAAGACCCAGCTGCTGACGCGCACCACAAGGCGCGTATCGCTCACGCCCGCCGGGACGGACTATGCGCAGCGTGCGCGACAGCTGCTGAACGATCTGGACGAGATCGAAGGCGAGATGGCCGATGCCGGGGCGTCGCCGCGCGGGCGCATCCGCGTGGACATCGGCTCCGCACTCGCGCGCCTCGTCATCGTGCCCGCGCTGCCGGACTTCGTCGCTCGCTATCCGGACATCAGCATCGACCTGGGCGGCAGCGACCGGCTGGTCGACCTCGTGGCCGAACATGTGGACTGCGCGGTACGCACTGGACGCATCACCGACCCGTCGCTGGTGGCGCGGCAGATCGGCGAGCTGCACTATGTCTGCTGCGCGTCGCCCGCCTACCTGGCGCGCCGCGGCACGCCGGCGCACCCGTCGGACCTGGACCGCTCTGGCCATTCGGTGATCTCGTACTTCAACGCCCGCGCGACCGGCACCCCGACCTTCAGTTTCCGCCAGGAGGGCCAGCGCCTCGACATCCATGGACATTCACAGCTGGCCGCCAACGACGCGAACGTCGCCCTGGCCGCATGCCTGACCGGGCTCGGCGCGATGCGGGCCCCGCTCTACCTTGTCCAGCAGGCGCTCGACGACGGCCGCTTGACGCCGTTGCTGAGCGACTGGTTCATCGAGCCGCTGCCGATCCAGATCGTGTATCCGCCCACCCGCTACCAGAGCCGGCGCGTGCGGGTGTTCGTCGATTGGATGGTGGCCCTGTTCGCCGCGACTCCCTCGGTAAGGCGGCGGGGTGATCCGGCGCCTGTGCCGTGACACCTGGTCGACGGCACGGTGACGGACATGCCGTCGCGGCATGGATGGCTATCGAACGGCGAGATTGCGCCTATGCACAGCGGGAAGCGGCGGCTGCACGAAGTACGTCAGCTACGCATCAACCGAAGCCGACAGCCTCGACAGGATTGCCGCACGGCAGACATCCAGAATTTCGTCGGCGAGCGGCGGGTCGTCAGGACACCTCCGCCGAAACGGCAAAAAACAAGCGCCCGAACAGAAGAGGCTGCCCACGGCCTTCAAGGCACTGCTCGCCAGCAAGACCGGCGACACCGTTTCAACCAAAGCCGGCCCCGCACACGGCGTCGGCGACATCCTCCTCTTCAGAATGGGCAGCAGCAGCCCCTTCGTAATCCGTCGCGTGCCAGGGTTCGGCGACCTTGCGGCGCGGCGCGGGTCTTTGGTGCGTATCAGGCACCACCGTGAGTCCGTCCACGGGCCTACCGACTCCGCTTCTCCCTCCCTACGATCGACTGCATACGGCCTTACGCCGTGATCGGTGCCCGACGACTTCGGTGTTGAAGGGCAAATGCTGCCAGTCGCCCCGGCTGGCTTTGGCCCGCGCAAACCGGGCCGCACTCTTGGAGATTCCGCCATGCTTTACGCAGATGAAACTTTGCGCCCGCCCAGCCAGAAACCCATTGACCCCGTCCCGTCCAGATACGCGCTGCGCATCGGCGACATCGAGGCGCTGGTGGTCAGCGATGGCGTGCTTCCGTTGCCGACTTCGACGATGGCCACCAACGTCGATCCGGCCGACCTGGCGAGCTGGCTGGACCAGATGTTCATGCCGCCCGACAAGTACGACTGGCCGCTGAACGTGATGGTGGCCCGCAGCGGCGACCAGACCATCCTCATCGACGCCGGCCTGGGCGGCCAGTTCTCGGGCTTCCCGAGGGCCGGGCAATTCCCTCAGCGATTGGCTGCGGCCGGCATCGAACTCGAGTCCGTCACCGACGTGATCATCACCCACATGCACATGGACCACGTGGGCGGACTGCTCGTACCGGGGATCAAGGAACGGCTGCGCCCCGACGTCCGCATTCACGTCGCCGCGGCCGAAGTCGATTTCTGGACTTCGCCGGATTTCTCCCACACGGTCATGCCGAAGCCGGTCCCCGACGTACTCCGCTCGACCGCCAAAAGCTTTCACGAGCAATACCGCGACCGCCTGCACACCTTCCAGGACAGGCGCGAGGTCGCGCCCGGCGTGGTCGTCCGTCTCACCGGCGGCCACACCCCTGGCCACAGCGTCGTCGACCTTGTGTCGGGCGGCGAGCGGCTGATGTTCGCGGGCGACGCCATATTCCCGGTCGGATTCGATCACCCCGATTGGCAAAACGGCTTCGAGCACGATCCCGAGGAATCGACCCGCGTGCGCATCGGCCTTTTCCAGGAACTGGCGAAGACCCGCGGGTTGCTGGTGGCCGCGCACCTTCCGTTTCCCTCCATCGGCCGGGTGGCCGTCGACGGCGAGGCCTTCCGCTGGGTGCCGATCATCTGGGACTACTGATCGCTCGCCGACGCGCCGGGCGACCGAAGCGTGCCGGCGCGCTGCGCCGGTCGCCCATGCCTTCGATTCCTTTCCCCTCTTCGCAAAATCGCGAACGGGTACCTCAGCCGCACTGAGGTCGGAGATCCCATGACTCATCGCCTCAACTACATCAAGCAATCGCCCGAGCTCTTCAAAAAGCTGATCGAATTCGGCAACCTCGTCGACGGCGGTGCCATCGAGCAGTCGATCCGCGACTTGGTCGCGATCCGCGCATCACAGCTCAACGGCTGCGCGTTCTGCCTCGACATGCACATCAAGGAAGCCAGGATCCACGGCGAGCGCGAACTGCGCGTGCACCATCTCGCCGCGTGGCGCGAGTCGACGCTGTTCGTCCCGCGCGAACGCGCCGCGCTGGCGTGGACCGAAGTGCTGACGAAGTTGCCGGAGCACGGCGTGCCCGACGACATCTACGAGCGCGTGCGCACGCAGCTGTCGGAGAAGGAACTCTCGGACCTGACGTTCGCCGTGATGGCCATCAACGCATGGAACCGCGTCAACGTCGCGTTCCAGACGGTTCCTGGCTCGTCCGACAAGGCATTCGGCCTCGACAAGGCGAATCTCTCCTGATGTCTCCGCGGGAGCGCCGCCTCTTCGGGCGGCGCTCCTTCGCTGCGCTTCCTCTCGATCGTCTTCTTCGCGCTGCACCGCGGCGCGGATCGCAGGCCGGCCGGCCGCCGCCCGGCCATTCTGTGCACCGGCCGCGTCACGCAGGGCCGCGCGCCCTCCCCCCATTCCTCAATGCGCCTCGCGCGGCGCCGCTGCATGGCGTTTAGAACCGGACCAATCCACGGGCGCGCATGCGGGGTCTTTCGGCGAAATTGACGATCCGCTTCGTTTCGTATTCAAAATACGATCGTCCAATCCGTCCGGCCGAAGGAGCTCGCGGATGCCCGGCCATCAATAATCCCGAGAGTGCGGACCCAAACAGAAAGACAGAGATGAAAGACGTCGCGCCCCCGCAGCGCCGCACCCGTACGACCGCCGTTGCCGATGGCATCCCTGTCTCGCCGGCGCATTCCGAGGCGCAGGGCGGCCCGGCAGCCGCCGAGATCCGCTGGCACTTCGGGGCTTTCGTCCTATGGGAAGCGCAACGCCGGCTCGAACGGGCCGGCGACACAGTGCGGGTGGGGCCACGCTCCTTCGACCTGTTGCTGCAGCTGATCAAGCGGGCCGGCGAGTTCGTCAGCAAGGACGATCTGCTCTCGGCGGTTTGGGTCGGGGTCGTGGTCGAGGAAGCCAGCGTGCGCGTCCACATGTCGACGCTTCGCAAGGCGCTCGGTGCGCCGGGGCAGGCCGACAACTGCAAGGAGTGGATCTCCACCATGCCGCTGCGCGGGTACCGGTTCAACGGACGGGTCCGGCGCGAGGTGATCGAGGCCGCGCCCAGGCTCGTGGCCGTGTCGCCCGACAACCGGCTTCAGCCCGCTGCCGGTTCGGTTGACCGAGCTCGTCGGCCGAGAATCCGACGTGCTTCGCGTGCTCGAATCACTGCAGGCTCACCGGCTGGTCACGATCGTCGGCACGGGCGGTATCGGCAAGACCCGCTTGGCAATCCACGCCGCGGAGAGGCTGCAACGCGTGCATGCGGTGGAGGCCGCCTTTGTCGATCTGGCGCCGCTGATCTCTCCCGATCACGTGCTCGGTACGCTGGCGCGTTCGGTAGGCGTACCCGCCGATGTGCCCGACGTGGTCGGCGCCATCACCGAGCGCCTGGCGGGGCGCGATGTTCTCCTGCTGATCGACAATTGCGAGCACGTCGTGGATTCGCTCGCGTTGCCGATCAACCGGTTGCTTTCCGCACTGCCCGGCCTGCGCGTTCTCGCAACCAGCCGTGAAGCGCTCCGCGAGAACGGTGAATGCATTCTCCGGCTACCCGCGCTCGCGGTCCCCGAGCTCGGGCAGATCTCGCTGGCGCAGGCACTTCATTGCCCTTCGGTCGAACTCCTGGTCGAGCGGGCCAAGGCCGCCGGAGCAGGCGTGTTCGATGAATCGCACGCACCGCTTCTGGCGCAGATCGCCCGGCAGGTCGACGGCATCCCTCTTGCCATCGAGCTGGTGGCCGCCCGCCTGGGCGTCCAGCCGGTGGACGATCTCGCGCGAAGGCTGGACGACCACATGCGTCTCTATGCCTTCAGCCGGGCCGCGCTCGCGCGGCACAGGACGCTCGCGGCGGCACTGGACTGGAGCATCGCACTCCTGAGCGAGCCGGAGCTTCGGCTGTTCCGCTGGCTGTCGGTGTTCCGTGGCCGCTTCGATGTCGAATCCGCGCTCGGCGTGAGCGCCGGCGGCATGAACACCGACATCGCCTTCGACGCGCTGATCTCGCTGGTCAACAAGTCGCTGGTCTTCTTCGACAGCAGCGACTCCGTCGCGCCGTATCGGCTGCTCGACACGACGCGAAGCTATGCAGCCGCACTGCTGGCGAAGAGCGAGGAACGCGCAACGCTGCTGAGGCGTCATGCGGTGCTCATGCGCGATCTCATGAAGGCAGCGGCCGCGGAGCTTTCCGACCTGACCGAGCAGGCATGGGCCGACCGCTACGCGCACCGGCTGGACGACGTGCGCTTCGCACTCGAAATCTGCCTGACGCAGCAGCCCGACGCGAAGATGGCCGCCTCGCTGGTGACGGCGTCCGCACCGTTGTGGTTCCATCTGGCCCATGTCGTCGAATACCGCGACCGCGTCTCCGCGGCTCTCGATCTCGTCCGCGGGCAACCGACGCCAGACACGGAAACCGCGACCTGGCTGAACACCGCCCTTGTGAGCGCCCTGCTTCACACCGGCAGGTCGACCCCCGAGCTGAACATCGCTGCGGACCAGGCCCTTGCCGGAGCGCTCGCGGTCAAGGTTCCGGTGCTGGAGCTGCAGGCCCGCTGGGGGCGATGCACGCACGACATGTTCCGGGGCGAGTATTCGCCCGCGTTGGCGCAGGCGCACACGCTCATGACGGCGGCGCAGTCCTGGTCCGATCCCGCTGCGCTCAATCTCGCCCACCGGGTGATGGCCATGGCAAGCCATTTTTCCGGTCTCTTCGCTGTGTCGCGGCAGCACAGCGAAGCGTCGGTGCGCATCGGCGGCGGCCTGGGCCATGCCCGAGCCAACATGGTGGGCGTGAACGCCATCGTCGCTGCGAAGGCCGTGCTCTGCCGCACCCTCTGGATCCAGGGCGAAACAGAAAAGGCGCTGGAGGAAGCCAGCGATGCGGTGGCGCGTGCACAAGCGGCCGGCAGGTCGGTCTCGCTGTGCTCGGCGCTCTATGGCGCTTGCCCGGTCGCCATCTGGTCAGGAGAGTCCGAGCTTGCCGCCGAATGGGTGCAGCTCATGATGGTCGAGGCGCAGCGCAAGGGCCTGGTCGGGTGGCAGCGCTACGCCGAATGGTTTTCCGAGACCCTCCCGCTGCTCACCGCCGAGGACAGCGGACCCTACATCCGCGAAGTGGCCGGCCGGCTTGCAAGCTACGACGCCCCTCACAGGGAAATGCTCGCGACCTTCTGCATCGACTGGGTCGACGACGGACTCGTCTCCCGTGCCTCGCGTGGCGAATGCCCTTGGGTCGAAGCCGAAGTCCGGCGCGCCGCAGGCTGGCGCGCCGAGCAGCGAGCAGCCACCGACGAGGCGACCGACGCCTACCTTCATGCCATCGAGCTCGCGAGGCAACAGGGCGCCATTGCATGGGAGTTGCGCGCCGCGCTGAGCCTTGCAGGCATGTGGGTGAAGCTGGGGCAATCGTCGCAAGCCGCCAGACTGCTGGACGAGACCAGCGCCCGGGCGCCCCGCGACGGCAGGAACGCCGCCCTGGCGCAGCTTCATCTGCTGCGCTCGCAGCTCGATGACGGGCCCGGGCGCGCGCCGCAGAGCGTCGAACGGCACCATGCAGTGCTCAGCGCGAGACCAGGCCGCGCTGGGTGGCCGTCACGGCCACCTGAACCCGCGAAGTAGCACGCAGCTTCTCCCGGATCCTCGAGACGTGCGCCTTGACGGTGCTCGCTGAAATGTCCAGCTTGCGGGCGATGCCCTTGTTGCAGTCGCCCCTCGCAAGAAATCGCAGCACCTCCTCCTCCCTGGCGGTGAGGCTCGCGCGCGGTGTCCCTCGGCGCAGCAGCGCCTTCGTGCGCTGGCAGAGGTAGAGCGCGCCGCCGTGGGCCACGTGGCGGATTGCGTCCATCAGCTCGGCGGGTTGCGCGTCCTGGAGCAGATATGCATGTGCGCCGCGCTCGATGGCCTGCACGATCTCACTCTCCTTGTCGCGCCTCGTCACGACGACGATGCGCGGCACATGAAAGCCGAGGGATGCGCCTTGGGGGCCGAAGGCAGCAGCCGACGCGAGCAGGCTGAGTGCGCATTCGTGGTCCGCCACGATCACGTCGACGATGCCCTCGTCCGCTTGCTGCCCCGGCTGCACCTCGAAGCCGGGCTCCTGGCCGACGAGCCACACGAGGCCGGCCATGGCCAGCGGATCGCCGTGGCAGACCCGGATGCAGAGCTTGTCTGCGCGCATCACGGCGCCGGCTCCAGCAACATCCCGCGGCGGAATGCCTCGGCGATCACACCGGTTCTCGTCGGTTCGCCAAGCTTGCGCAGCAGTGCCTTCACGTGTGTCTTCACCGTGCCTTCGCCGATGCCGAGACGCCGGCCGATCTCCTTGTTGGCGAGCCCGTGCGCGATGAGCTGCAGCACTTCCAGCTCGCGACTCGTCGGTACGGCCGCCGCCAGGGTGTCGAGCAACTGGTCGGCCATCTCGCACGAGAGATACCTTCTCTGGTCGGCAACGCAGCGCACCGCCTCGAACAATTCCTCTGCCGTGCAGTCGTGCAGCAAGTAGCCACGCACCCCCGCGTCCACGGCCTTGCGTATCTGCCATCCCGTGCACTGGCCGGTGAGAACAAGCACGGGGTTTGGCGCGGTGCGGCGGCGCTCCGCCCGGATGGCGGCGGCCACGCGCAGACCGGTCTCATAGTCCGCGAGAAACACGCGGGAGGCATCGGAGCCCTGGTGGACATCGCCATCGGCATCGCGCATCCGCACCACGAAGTCGTCGTGGGAGCGCAGCAACGATGCCACCCCGGCGGCCACATACGGATCGCGGTGTGCAATCGATACCTCGATCGGGCGGGCCTGGGTCGGCGCGGTCATGGAGTCGTGTTCCTTCTGCTAGTCAAGATTGAAAGTCTGCGCGAACGGCACGGCGGGTCGCCGCGATCGGTCGAAGCCTTCATTGCCCGCCCCGCGCCTCAGGCAGCGCTTTCGCCTGCACCGCCTGGGCGGCTTCGACGATCAAGCGGGCCACCGGCTTCGGCTGCGAAGTCATCACCACGTGCGAAGCGCCCTTGACCACGACCGTCTTCATCGACTTCGCACGCTCGGCCATGAAAGCCAGCGCGGCAGGCGGAATGTTCTTGTCGCGATCGCCATAGATGAACCACGAAGGCACGGCCTTCCACGCGGCGGCGGGCGCGGCCTCTCCCAGCGCACCTTCGGTGATGGGGCGCTGCGACACCGCCATCGACTGGGCGAGTGCCGGCGCCACGTCGCCGGCGAACTGCTCGGCGAACTTGTCCTGGCGGATGTAGAGGTCCTTGCTCCCGTCCGGCAGCAGCACCGGCGCTGCGAGCGCCGGGCCCAGCGTGCTTCCAGGAAACTTCCCCGACAGATCGGCCGCCGACTCGCCCACCTCGGGGGCGAACGCCGCCACGAACACCAGCGCGCGGACGTTGGGCTTTCCATCTGCCGCTGCGGAGATCACGGAGCCTCCGTACGAATGGCCCACGAGGACGACCGGGCCCTGGATCGAGCCCACGATCGCCGCGACATAGTCCGCGTCCGACTTCACGCCGCGCAGCGGATTGGCGGCCGCGATGACGGGAAAGCTCCGGGCGCGGAGGTCGCGTGCCACGTCGTTCCAGCTTCCTGATTCTGCGAATGCGCCATGGACCAGCACGACGGTGGGTCGCGCGGGCGCGGCAGCCGGCGTTGCTGCGTCCGCCGGCGCCGCGAGCTGCATCGCCGCGACGCCCATGCAGGCGAAGGCGCGCAGCAGACTGGAGAACTTCTTCATGATGGTTTTTTCCTTCTGGTTCGATGAAATGGATGGCCTCGCCGGCGGTTCAACACACGCCAGAGCCGCTGCTTCGGTGCGCGCCTGCACTGGCGCACCTTTGTTTCCCCGCGCTGGTGCCGCCGCCAGCGCCTGCGGAGCAGACGTCCCAAGGGAGCGCTGCCGCATGGAGCGAGACGGCGGCGAACCGGAGCTCCGCCTTCGCCGCTTCGCCGCTCGCCACCGCGCACGCCATCGAGATGGTCAGCAGCGAAACGGCCATGTATCCCAGGCTCCAGGCACGGTCCATCGGGCTGCGCCGTGCCGCTTGCCCGGGCCCGTTGCGCGCCTGAAGAACGCGGTGTGCTGCGACCGATCGCGCCGGTGAAGGGTTGCGCTGCGTCATGGTGGTTCCTCGAGGGCGTCGCGCCCCTGTCCTCAGGACGGCTGGGGCTCCGGTGCGCGGACATCGCGGCACGGTTCGAATGCTAGGTTTCGGGTCCCGGCCGCGCTAGACATGCGGCGGGGACTGCCGTGTTGCTCGCGGGGCATCAATTCGCTATGCGCTCCCGGGGCTGCGGCACAGGGGAGCCATACGTTGAACCTGGCACCGCGGCCCAGGCCTTCGGAGACCGCTTTCACGAACCCGCCATGGACGTCGACGAGTCCGTGGACCAGGGCAAGTCCGACGCCCGATCGGCCGGCTGTCATCCCCGGCGGCCTTGTACTGCAGGCGCTGACCAACGCTTCGCGACGCGCGCCTTGTCACAAAGCAGCGTGCCCACCCGTCTTGCATGGGGGCATCGCGCTTTTCGGTCCGCAGGACCGGCCGCTCGCTGCCTCCACAACTCTTCTCACCGGACCAAAGAATGAACAAGCTTGCGATCGAGCCGCCCTCCTTCATCGGCGGCAGCGACCCGTCGGGCCGGGCCCAGGCGTCCAGGAGGCCCGCGAGTGGGTGACATGTACGAGATCGGCGTCGGCGCCCAGGCCTTTCCCGCCCAGGCACCCGTCGCCACGGCGATTGGATGGAGCGAGGTCCGTTGGCGGTTCGGCGCGTTCGTTCTCTGGGAGACCCAACGCCGGCTGGAGCGGGTCGGGCAACGCGTTCGACTGGGCCCCCGAGCGTTCGAGCTGCTGCTGCAGCTGCTCAAGCGGCGCGGCGAGGTCGTCGACAAGGAGCAACTGCTCGCCACCGTCTGGGCCGGCGTGGTGGTGGAGGAATCCAGTGTCCGTGTCCACATCTCGTCGCTTCGCAAGGCCCTGGGCAAGCCGAACGACAGCGTCAACTGCAAGGAGTGGATCTCCAACATCCCGCTGCGCGGGTATCGCTTCAACGGGACTGTGTTTCGCGAGGAAGTCGATCCCTCGAGCGCAGAGGAAGAACGCCTGCTGGCTGGTACCCTGCCCGCACCGTCGTTCACGAAGATGCCGGAACGGCTCACGCGGCTGGTCGGGCGCGGCGCCGACATGGAGCGTGTGCTGGGGGCGCTCGCCACGCGCTGGCTGGTCACCATCGTCAGTGCAGGTGGCATGGGAAAGACCCGTGCCGCTATCTGGGCGGCCGAAAGCCATTCGGAGCGCACAGGCGTTCCGCTCGCCTTCGTCGACCTTTCTCCGCTTGTCTCGCGCGCCCATGTGGCCGGCACGGTGGCGCGCGCGCTGGGCGTGCCGCCGGACGCCGTCGAGACGACGCCGGCAATCCTGCGGCGACTCGCAGGCCGGGAGGCGCTCCTGGTGATCGACAACTGCGAGCACATGCTGGATCCGCTCGCGGCGCTCGTCGCCGAACTGCTCGCGGCCTTGCCCGGCCTGTGCATCCTCGCGACGAGCCGCGAGGCGATCCGCATCGAAGGAGAGCATGTGGTTCGGCTGTGGCCCCTCGCGCTGCCGGGTGCCGGCTGCGCCGCGCTGGCCGAGGCCATGGCCTCGCCGGCGGTCGAGCTGCTGGTCGAGCGCGCGAAAGCCGCGGGCGCACGCGCATTCGGCGACGCGGACGCCGCGCAACTCGCCGCCATCGTGCGGCAGGTGGATGGCATCCCCTTGCGATCGAACTGGTGGCTGCGCGCCTGGGCGTCCAGTCGATCGGCGATCTTGCGCCGAGGCTGAACGACCACATGCGCCTCCACTCGGCAGGTAGTCGGTCGGTTCTATCCCGGCATCGGACGCTTGCGGCGGCGCTGGACTGGAGCATCGCGCTGCTCGACCATGCCGAGCTGCGGCTCTTTCGCCGGCTCTCGGTCTTCCGGGGCAGCTTCGACGTGGAGTCGGCGCTCAGCGTCACGCAGACGGACATGGAACCCGAGGTCGCGTTCGATGCGCTGATCTCGCTGGTCAACAAGTCGCTGGTGTCCTTCGACAACGGCGACACCGTCGCACCCTACCGGCTCCTCGACACCACGAGATGCTACGCGGCCGCCCGGCTCGCGCAGACCGGCGAAGCTCCGGCGCTCCAGCGTCGCCATGCACTTCTCATGCGCGAGTCGATGGACGCCGCGACCGCGGAACTGGGCGAGCTCTCCGCGCAGGACTGGACCGCGCGCTACGCGTACCGGCTGGACGACGTGCGCAGCGCGCTGGACACCTGTCTCGCGCAGCAGGACGGCTGGGAGACGGGTGCCGCACTCACGATCGCGTCCGCTCCCTTGTGGTTCCAGGTTTCCCAGGTCGAGGAGTACCGCGACCGGGTCGTGCAGGCCCGCTGGGGTGTCTGCGTCCTGCATGTCATCCGAGGCGAATACGCGGCCGCCTTGCACCAGTCGCTCGTGGAGATGCTCCTGACCCTCTGCCAGGACTGGATCGACACCGCCAGGCAGCAAGGCGCGCTGGCATGGGAGCTCAGCGCCGCTGAGGCTCCAGGCCCGGCAGGGCCGGCGGCGGGAAGCCGTGGAACTGCTGGACGAGGTCTGCAATCGTGCGCGAAGCCCCGTACGTGCACGCCCGGTCGGCCATAACAAACCTTGACACGGCTTAACTGGCCCGGGGCCGGGTTTGCGCGCAGAGTGGCCGCTTCGCTGGGGATTCAGGACGCCTGCGTCCCACAACCGAGAAGCCGCTTCATGACAACTTCTGCCCTCCCTTCGCGTTCGCCCTCTCCCATCCCTGTCGCGCAGCGCGCGGACCCGCTGGCCTCCAGCTTCGCCACGAGCTATGCGGGGGTCGTCGCTTTCATCGCGGTGGTCACGGAAGGCAGCTTCGCCCGCGCCGCCGACCGCCTGGGCATCGGCCGGTCAGCGGTGAGCCGCAGCGTCCAGAAGCTGGAGGACCAGCTCAACGTACGGCTCTTCCTGCGCACCACCCGCAGCACGACGCTCACGCGGGAAGGCGACCTCTTCTACGCCAACTGCCATGCCGGTGTCGACCGGATCGTCCAGGCGGTCGAGGAAATGCGCGATCTCCGGCAGGGCCCGCCGCGCGGCCACCTGCGCATCAGCGCGGCGGTCGCGTTCGGCCGCCGGGTCGTCGCGCCCCTTCTGGGCGACTTCCGCGCGACGTACCCGGAGATCACCATCGACCTGTTGCTGAACGACAAGCCGACCGACTTCACCTCGGACCGCGTCGACATCGCGTTCCGCAACGGCCGCATGGAAGACGCCCAGATCATCGCCAAGCAGATCATCCCGATGCAGCTGCTGCTCTGCGCCTCCCCTGCCTACCAGCAGGCGCACGGGCTGCCCACCAGCCTGGAAGGCCTGGCCGGCCATGAGTGCATCAACCTGCGTTCCTCCTCCGGACGCATCCTCGAGTGGGAGTTCAAGGTGGCAGGCCAGATGCGCAAGCTGGCCCCCGCGGCCAAGCTCACCTACAACGACGCGGACCTGGTGCTCCAGGCGGCGCTCGATGGCCACGGCATCGCCCAGCTCCCGGGCTTTCTGGCCTGCAAATCGCTGAGAACGGGCGCGCTGGTCACGTGCCTGAGCCAGTGCGCGCCCGACGACAGCGGCCACTACATCTGCTACCTGAGCCGGCAACACCTGCCTTCGCGGATGCGTGCATTCATCGATTTCATGACACAGCGGATCCGGGCCGCGGACGCGGACTGCCTCACCGATATCAGCCCGAAGCCGCGGGCCGAAACCGAGATTGGTGCCGACGCGACAACAGCGTGAGTCCCTGCGCGAGGCTACTCGCGCCCGAGTCGCGAACCTAGCATTCGAAGCGTTTTCCACGGCTTCATTCGCAACGCTCGCCCACCGTGGTCCGACGCCTCAACACAATCGCAGGAAAAACATGAAGAGCACACAGAACCCTTCGCGCCGACACCTCATTGCGACCGGCGCCGCCGTCGCTACCGGAACCCTCGCGTTCGGCATGCAGGAAGCAGCCGGCGCAGCCGCCACCCGCAACCGTTCGGTCCAGCCCCGGAGCCCCGCCACGACGAGCAGCACCATCACCACGCCCGACGGCACCCGGATCTACTACAAGGACTGGGGCGACGGCCCCGTCGTCACCTTCTCCCATGGTTGGCCGCTCAATGCCGACGCATGGGACGGGCAGATGCACTTCCTGGCACGCAACGGCTTTCGCGTCATCGCGCATGACCGCCGCGGCCATGGCCGCTCGAGCCAGTCGTCCTCCCACAACGACATGAACGGCTACGCCGACGACCTCGCGGTGCTTTTCAACACGCTCGACCTCAAGAAGGTCACGATGGTCGGCCACTCGACCGGCGGCGGCGAGGTGGTTCGCTACATCGGCCGACACGGCACTCAGCGCGTGGCCAAGGCCGTGCTCATCGGCGCGGTGCCGCCGATCATGGTGAAGTCCGCGGCGAATCCGGAAGGCCTGCCGATCGAGGTGTTCGACGGCATCCGCGCCGGTGTGGCCGGCGACCGCTCGCAGTTCTACAAGGAGTTCGCCCTTCCCTTCTACGGCGCCAACCGTCCGGGCGCGAAGGTGTCGCAAGGCGTGCTCGACCAGTTCTGGCTCTGGAGCATGCAAAGCGGCCAGAAGAACGCCTACGAGTGCATCGAGGCCTTCTCCGAGACCGACTTCACCGAAGACCTGAAGAAGATCGATGTGCCGACGCTGATCCTGCACGGCGAGGACGACCAGATCGTGCCGGTGCACGACTCCGCGAAGAAGTCGGTCCAGCTCGTCAAGGGCGCCAAGGCGATCTACTACCCGGGCGCGCCGCACGGGCTGACCACCACGCTGCAAGACAAGGTGAATGCGGATCTCCTCGCCTTCCTGAAGAGCTGAGCCGCGCCCAGCACCGACCGACCCGAGCTTGCACCTATGCTGAATCTACTGCTGCAAACCACGATCGAAGGAGATCCGGACGACTGGAACATCGCGCGCTTCAGTCGGCTGGCTTCGTTTCTCTCGCAGCTTCAGGGCGACGACGGCCGGCCCGCGTTTCGCGTGACGGCGCGCGACCGCGCGCCCCGCGCCGCCCCGGACCCCGTGCTGTCGACACTGGATGAATCGGACTTCGACCAGCTCTGGCTCTTCGCCGTGGACACCGGGGACGGCCTGACGCCGGACGATTGCGCGAGCATCAGCCGGTTCCGCCGCCGTGGCGGCGGCCTCATGGTCACGCGCGACCACATGGACCTGGGCCGTTCGATCTGCAACCTGAGCGGCGTCGGTGCCGCGCATCACTTCCACAGCCGCAACCGCGAGCCCGATGCGGGCCGTCACTGCGTCGACAATCCCTTCTCGGCCCACATCTCGTGGCCCAACTACCACTCGGGCGCCAACGGCGACTACCAGCGCATCCGTTCGGTCGGCAGCATCCATCCGGTGATGCGGGACAGGCGCTCGTCCACCGGCGTGATCCAGTACCTGCCCGCGCATCCGCACGAGGGCACCGTCAGCGCACCGCCAGGCGACTCGAGCGGCCGCGTGGTCATGGAAGGACAGAGCTCGGTATCGGGCAGGCGCTACAACATCGCGGTGGCCTTCGAGCGCTCCGAGCACGGCGGCAGGGCCATCGCCCAGTCAACCTTCCACCATTTCGCCGACTACAACTGGGACCCCTCGGCGGGCTGCCCCTCCTTCGTGACCGAGCCCCCCGGCGACGGGATCGTCCGTTTCGCCGAGGCGCTTCGCTCGACGAAGCAATACGTGCGAAACGTCGCCTTCTGGCTCAGCGCCGAACAGCCCTCCTGAGCAGAACACCGGGCACGATTCCCTCCGCTGGCCGAGCCCAGCGGCGTGATCCGGCTGACCACCGCCGTGGAGATCGCGCAGTTCGCGCTGCGCGAGATCCTTCCTGTCTTTCTGAACCGGTATCCGAAGGTGCGCTTCGTCCTCGATTTCGACAGGGGGAAGCTGCCGGAGGTGGCCCGGCTGCTCAAGAAGAACTATCCCAACGAAGTGGCCGATCTGGGGAACAACGCGGGCGCCAAGCTCGACGTGCTGCTGGAAAGCTTTTGGTGACCCGGGCCCGTGGCGCGCGTGCTCAGCGGCCGGGCCGAATGCCTCGCAACGACCGAAGAGAGGACGCCGGCTCTCTCTTTTGGCGCATGCGTTCTGTCCCGGGTCTTTCTACGCTTGGGCGATGTCAAACGCCCTCTCTCATCGAAATCACGCCGCATCGCGGCGCCGTGAACGCCGCACCATCGCATGGCTCTGCGCCGGACTCTGCTTCGTGCACCTCGGCGCCGCCGCCGCGCAGGAATTTGCCCGCCCCTCCTCCGCATTCGTACAGACGGGCTCGGCCCCCGGCACGAGAACACTGACGGTCGGACTCAGCTGGGACCTGCCCTACCGGTGGAAATTGGGGCCCGGCGACCTGAGCAGCTATCTGGAAGCTTCCTACGCGTACTGGCAGATCCAACCGCCGAACCGGGCCGGGCTTTCGCATCTGTCCCAGCTCGCGTTGACGCCGGTGCTGCGCTACCGCCCCGCGGATGGCACTTCGCCCTGGTTCTTCGAAACCGGGCTGGGCGTGACCGCCACATCGTCGGTCTACAGGACCCGTCGCAAGAGCTTCTCGACCAGCTTCAACTTCGGCACGCACCTGGCGGTCGGCCGCAGCTTCGGCGAGCAGCGCCAGCATGAGCTCGCCTTGCGCCTGGAGCATTTCTCGAACGCGGGCATCAAGCAGCCGAATCCCGGGGAGAACTTCATTCAGATCCGATACGCACGCCGCTTCTAGCAACCTCACGGCAACAAGGCATCCCGAGATGCTTCGGCCTTGTCGGCGCGCTAGCTGAACGGGCCTGCGCCGACCCGCGCGGCGGACTCCGCCGGCATACCGGTGGTCGGTGACGACTCGATTGGTGCGCCTCGCGCAACATCGTGATCCCCTGGACCGGCCTACCGCGCGGTGCCGGCCGATCCTACGATTCGTCGAACACACCAACGGAAGGTAGACCATGATCAAGATCGCAAGAAGCCTCGGGCTCACCCTGCTGTTCGCCACCGGCGCTGCAATGGCCCAACACACTGCGTCGCACGGCGCCGCCAAGGACGCCAAGATCACATCGCTCCTGACGCAGGAAATGAAGGACATCCCCGGCAAGGAAGTGCTGATGATCACGGTGGACTATCCGCCCGGCGCCACCGACCCCGTGCACCGGCACGACGCACACAGCTTCGTGTACGTGCTCGAGGGTTCGATCGTGATGGCCGTCAAGGGCGGAAAGGAAGTGACGCTGAAGGCCGGCGACACCTTCTATGAAGGCCCGGACGACATCCACACCGTGGGACGCAACGCAAGCAAGATCCGCTCCGCGAAGTTCGTGGTCATGCTCGTGAAGAACAAGGGCGCGGAGTTCTTCGTTCCAGTGAAATAGCGTTGCGCCGGGCCGTGGAACCGCTACTTCCATCCTTTGGCGACAACGACGACGCCAACGCGGTCTTCGACGCCACCGGCATCGCGGCCCGCGCCAGGCGTGCCGGCGACCTCGCACCCGACGCAACCTTGCCTGACGGCTCCGGACGGCCGGTGCGGCTCTCGGACGTGTGGCGCACGGGGCCGCTCGTGCTGGTGTTCTACCGCGGCGGATGGTGCAGCTACTGCAGCCTTCAGCTGAGGGCATGGCACCAGCGCGCGGACGATCTGGCGCGGCTCGGCGCCACGCTGCTCGCGGTCTCGCCGCAGATGTCCGAGCATTCGACGCCCGCGGCGGAAGACGCGCGTCCGGCTTTCACCGTGCTCAGCGATTCCAACCTCGAGGCCGCGAACGGCTTCGAGCTGGCCTACACGCTGCCTCCCGAACTCGTCAGCTTCTACGGTGCGGTGGGCACCGACATTCCCGTCCTGAACGGCAACGGCCTCTGGGTCTTGCCCGTTCCTGCCACCTATGTGATCGACGAGGAAGGCCGCATCCGCTTCGCGCATATCGAGGAAGACATCCGCAAGCGCGCCGAGCCCGACGACGTGCTGCGCGCGATCGAAGACCTCGTGCGGCACCGTGCCGCGGCAGCGCGGGCCTGCTAGCGTCCGCCGAATTCCGCACGCAGCGAACGCCGCGGTTGCCGGCGCGACGTTGCGGATGGCTCCCTCGCAGTGATGCCGTTTGGGAAACATGCCGTGCGCCCGAATGGATTGTTGCGCGGCGGGCAACACCGTGAAGCCCCGTGCATGCCTACCGCGCGCACCTTCGCTGGCCTACGCTGCGTACCGTCTTTCAACCTCGCCCCTCGCCGGGGCTACAAGGAGAACATCTTGAAGATCGTCGTCATCGGCGGCTCGGGCCTCATCGGTTCGAAGGTCGTCATCAAGCTGCGCGACGCCGGCCACGAGGTCGTCGCCGCATCGCCCGCCACAGGCGTCAACACCATCACCGGCGAAGGCCTGGCCGAGGCCCTCGCGGGCGCCCAGGTGGTGCTGGACGTGGCGAACTCGCCCTCGTTCGAGGACAAGGCCGTGCTCGAGTTCTTCGAAACCTCGGGGCGGAACCTGATGGCCGCGGAAGCCGCGGCGGGCGTGAAGCACCACGTCGCGCTGTCGATCGTCGGCACGGATCGCCTCGCCGGGAGCGGCTATGCCCGCGGCAAGATGGCGCAGGAAAAACTCATCCGGGAATCGACGATCCCCTACACCATCGTCCATTCGACGCAGTTCTTCGAGTTCCTCGGCGGCATCGCGCAATCGGGCACCGATGGCGATGCCGTGCGCCTCTCGCCGGCGTTCGTGCAGCCGATCGCGTCGGACGACGTCGCCGCCGCCGTGGCGGACTACACCCTGGGCACACCGGTGAACGGCGTGGTGGAGATTGCCGGGCCCGAACGGGTTCGCCTGTCCGATCTCGTGCAGCGATTTCTCGCCAGGACCAACGACCCGCGCAAGGTCATCCACGACGTGCACGCCCGCTACTTCGGCGCGGAGCTGAAGGACGACACGCTCGTGCCGGGAGCCAACCCGCGCATCGGCGCGCTCGGCTTCGAGGCATGGTTCGCGCTGCCCAAGCCTGCGCACTGAAAACGGGGCGGCCCTCGCCAGCATCGTAAGGCGCGCGGCGGCCCGAGCGAGCGTTCTTCCCAGCACCTGGAGCAAAAGCCCGGAATGTCCACGCAGAAAGATCGAGCCGCCGCCCCCGCGACTGTCGCCGGGCAATCCGGCTCATTGCAAGCGCCGCCTGTCGCTCTGCTCGACAAGTACAAGGGGCAGGAATTCGAGGGAATCTATTCGACGGCCGTCACGGTGAGCGGCGGCGAAGCGGAACACGGACGTGCCTCGGGCGTGGCCCGCTCGGACGACGGCAACCTCAACCTGGAGTTGCGGCTCCCTGCCGCGCTCGGCGGCGAAGGTGGCGGAACCAACCCGGAGCAGCTGTTCGCGGCGGCCTATGCCGCGTGCTTCCATGGCGCGCTGAACCTGCTTGCGGCGAAGAAGAAGATTCCGGTCCACGACGCCACCGTGCAGGTGTCCGTCGCTTTCGGGCGCGATCCCGTCGATGGACTCTTCATGCTCACCGCCGATGTCCGGATCGATCTGCCCGGCGTCGAGAAGAGCGTGGCCGAGGAGTTGGTGCGCAGCACCGAAAGATTCTGCCCCTACGCCAAGATGGCGCGCAACGGCATCACCAGCATCGTCGCGCTCGCGACTTAGAAATTTCCTTCCCGGCGCCACGTTTCGTCGGCATTGCGATCCCCTGCCTCGAGACAGCCTCCCGGTGCGCGATTCAACCGGAATCTCCCTGGCTCAGGCGGCGCCCGGGGCCCTCGCCCATGTGTTCTGGCGCCATCTCCTGAGCGGCGTGTCCACGAGGTGCAGGCAGATTGCGGCCATGGTGAACGAGAACGCGAGCGTCGCGCTGAGCGTCACCCACAGCGGCTGCGTATCGCGAAGCAGCAGCACCATCGGAAAGTGCCAGAGGTAGATGCCGTAGGAGAGCCTGCCGACGTACACCATCGGCCGTGACGAGAGGAACGCCGATCCCGCGTGCTCGGCGGCATGGCAGACCAGCACGAAGGCCGAGAGCTCCGCCAATGTGATGCGCAGCGTGACCGCCTCGATCTGGTGGCTCGTCGGCAGCGAAGGCATCGCAACGAGGAACAGCAATGCCACGCAGGCGATGGCGAGGGTCGGCCTCGAGACCTTGAAGCGGGTCCGGGCCGCGATGGCGCCGAGAAGGATGCCGCTCATTCGCGTGTCGAAGCTGAAATATGCTTGCGGCCAGGTCCAGTTGACGGCCACGAAGTACCGCCAGGCCGTGACCGCGAAGAAAGCCGAAACGAGCCAGCCGACCGGATGCCTGGTGCGCAGCAGGAGCGGCAGCACCAGGGGCCACAGCAGGTAGAACTTCTCCTCCACCCCGAGCGACCATGTGTGGCCGATGGTGTAGGCCATGTGCGAGAAGGCCAGCGCGTAGTCGTAGACGTAGAGCGCGGCGAGCGCGGCGGACAGCCAGCGGTCCTCCGCCGGCCAGAGGACGGGCGCCAGTCCCAGGTAGGCCGCCACCACGAGCAGCAGCGTCGGGTACAGCCGCAACGCCCGGCGGGCGTAGAAGCGGCCGATGTCGATCGCGCCGTTGCGGTACTCCGCCGCCAGCAGCGAGGTGATGAGGTAGCCGGAAAGGACGAAGAACATGTCCAGCCCCACGAATCCGCCCGCCGCACCGGGGACCTTGCCGTGGAACAGGACGACGGCAAGGATGGACAGCGCCCGAACACCGTCGAGCGCGGGGTTGTATTGCATGGTGGTCCGCCTCCGGTCAGCGAATTGCCAGGGGATCCGGTCGGCACGGCTGCAGGATCGCCGAGCCGCACTCCGGATGGCTGGCCGGGCCTTCGACGTCCTTCAGCACGCCGAACCGAACCACGGAGTCGTACCTGGCGTTGTGCAGCACGTGAAGGCGCTGCTTCTGGGTGAAGGTGTCGAACACCAGGCCGCCGGTCTGGGCCGGCGTGTCGATCCAGATCCGCAGCCGCGAGCCGCTGCGGAAGTAGTGGCCCATCTTGTTGATCTCGACGCGCGCGAGTACCGGCCGGCCGGGCAGCAGCGGCATCGGCGCGCCGGGCCGCTCCAGCCGCACCGGCAGCAGCGGTGTCGAACGCGCGGTGTCGAGCGCGCGGTTCGAAAGACGCAGCCAGCCGCGCTGCACGTAGGTTTCCTGCCCGTCCGGCCGAACCTCGGTGACAGTGACCTGCAGGTCCGCATCACCTGCGCTGGCCGTGACCCAGAGGTCGGCGCTGCCCGGACCGTAGACCATCATGTCTTCGCCGAGCGGCGGCGAGGTGTAGGCGAGACTCGTGGCTTTCCAGTCGTCGGGCAACGGCCCCCAGAAGCCGTTCCCCGCGATGTCGTTGATGGCGACCCCATGGCCCGGGTAGTCGAAGCCGTCGGCGGCTCCGGAGCCGGGTGCATCGGCGAGGGCCTGGCCCGCGTTCAGGTGGAACGCCTTGACGCTCAGGTCGTCGCTGCGGATCGGCCCCCGCTGCACCATCCAGCGCGCCTTGGGAGAAACGCGTCGCTGGAGCGCGCTGCCGCCGCCGGCTTCGGCGGTTTCCATCCACACCGTGGTGTGCGGGGTGTCGCGTTCGAACCCGTTGTGCTCGCCCTTCACGAAGCGGTCGAGGAAACGTACCGCCATCGCCTGGAATTCCGCGGCCAGGTACATGTCGTGCCGGCCGTTCGTCTGCACCGACCACAGCTTGTCCGGGTCGAGCCGCGACTGGTAGTAGCCGCTGCGCGGCGTGATGGCTTGGTCCTGGAAGGCCTCGAGCGACAGCACGGGCACCTGCACGCGGCCGGCGTGCGGCGCCAGGTCGAAGCTCCTCATGTGGTCGTCCCGCAGGGGATGCGACAGGAACAGGTGCATCACGGAGTTGGAGTCTTCGGCCGCGAGGTTCCTCGGTATCTGCGCCAGGCACTGCGCGTCGCCCTCTTCCCTCGCGGTCTGCGCGACCACCCTCTCCCAATAGGCTCGCATCGAGCGCCGGAGGGGTGTCACGAAGCCGGGCGCCGGCACGCCGCCGGGCACCAGTGCGTCACGGAAGTCCGTCAACACCATGCCGGGCACGATGGCACGGAGATGCGGGGGCCGGAACTGCGCGGTCGCGAGTTGCGACGAGCCGCCGTAGGACCAGTTGACCATGCCGACCTTGCCGTCGGACCAGGCCTGGGAAGCCGCGAATTCGACGGCTTCGGCGCCGTGCCGGCCGAGTTGCGGCCGCGTGAATTCGAGCCGGCCCGAAGAACATCCGCTGCCCGCGGCGTTGATGCCCATCACTGCATAGCCGGCCTCGACCAGCTGCTTGTCGAGCTCGACCGACATCGACGTCTTGTACTGGAGATAGGATGCGCCCCCGATCGAGCCGGCGTCGTAGCCATTGATGCTCAGGACGACGGGGAACCGGCCTGATGCCGCGGGCAGGAGCACGCTGTAGCGCAGCCTGATGCCATCGGAGGTGGTCAGATAGCCGGTGAGGCGCTTCGCCCAGAACTGCGCGGCCGGTCCCTGCGCTGGGAAATCGAAAGGCTGGGACGCCGGCAGGCCGGTGTCGGGATCCAGTGCGCCCTTTTGCCCATGCGCGGCGAATGAGCAGGCGAACGCCGCTGCGAGCGTGGCAACGGCTGTGATGAACTTCTTCATGGTTCTCGTGTTCAGGTGCTTGCTGAGCCAGCGTTGGGCGGGAGCAATGTTAGGACATCCCCGCGTTGTCGGCGGTGCTGCACATGACACCCTGGCGCGCCGCGCACCGGTCCGCGCACGTTGGATTTGACGCTGTCGGCCGGATGCGCCATCTGCGATGAGGGAAGGCTATGCCCAGGAGGGTCGCTCGATGTCCATTGCGTTCTCCCATTGCGGCAGTGCCGAGGGCGACGCAAAGCTCAGACGCCGATGCCCCGCACTGGCGCCTGCGCAAGCGGGTGCCACACCGTGCCCGTGCCGCTTGCCCTGACGAGCCGCTCGAGGAATTGCAGCGGCAGTTGCTCGCCAGGCGGGTGAGAGCAAAGCATCCCTTTCGGCGTGACATGCGTCACCACCATTGCCGCACCATACCCCGCGAGCTTGTCGAATGCCTCGGCGACAAACGGCGGCATTTCTGGCTGGGTCACTTCGATCCAGATGGTGACATTCGGCTTCGACCGGCTAGCCGCCTGGATGGCTTCTGCCAGCAGCTCGGCCGCCCTTCCTGTCGCCATTGCAGCTGCGGATCCAGGGGCGCTGATGGTCATGCGCATCAATGGGAAGTCGGGGTCAGGCACACCACTCGAAAGTGCCTGGGCCTTGGCTTGTTCTTCCTTCGTTCCCCCGAGCACGAGATCTTCCCAGGAGCCATCCGAGTGAAAGACGCGAAGGGCAATGCAGTTCAGCGAGCCGAATTCCGCTTCATGCAGGAGTTCGCGCAGCAGCGCGACGGCCGCGTCCTTGCCGAGAACTGCGCTTCTTCGGATCATTTCGGGCCCTGCCCAGGTGCGCTGAAGACCAGGGCCGGCTGACCAATGTGGGCGACTGGGGCCGGCGGAAAGCGGGTCGACGCCGCCTGATTGCGGGTGGCCATGGTCCGGCATCCCCTACCACCTGTGGCCGTGCGCGAAGCGCCGGCCACCCATACAAAGTCTTGGATGTGATTTCTTCCCATGACGAAATATCGTACCTGACCGAGGCGGCAGAACCGGCGGGGCTGGATTCTGGAAACCACCGAGTAGGCAGGGTACGTAACTAAGAGTACGATTAATGTGAAATTATCACATTTAGTTCGTACGATGAACGACTGGGCCCATTCCGTAGCCTCCACAGATCTGGGACGAAGGATCGCGGCGATCAACGCGGCCGTGAGGGAACTCTCCGAGGAGGCCGAGCGCCTTCGCGAGGAAGCGCGGCGCCTCCGGGCCCTGCACGCGAGAGTCCATCTGGGGAGTCGGATGCCGCTCTGGTTCTTGATGCGGCTGCAGCACGAAAATTTTCCGGTTCGAGTCGCTGAACCCGGAGAGATCCGATACGTCTCCGTGCTTACAGCCACTGGTCTGATCGAGGCCGAGATCGACCCCCTGGAAGCCACGGCGCCCTACGCGGCGTCACAGCTGGCCACGGTGATCCGCATCACCGAGCATGGGCGCGCCGAGATCGCGAGGATCGAGGACATGCCAAAGCCCGCAGCAACCTCAATGCAAATGGGTCGAGAACTGCGTTGATGTGATCTCGTCAAGGCTTCGATCGGCAGCGCAATACGAAAGCTGTGGACTGCCTTTCTCAAAGGAGGCGGCTGATTCGCCGAGCCGCCAAATATCGACACAGACTGAAAGGTCCACCATGCTTCTATTCGCCGACCTCAGCCTCGACCAAACCAATCGGGGGTGCGTGCGCGGGAGGACAGGCTTGAATCTCACCTCGAAGGAGTTCGACCTGCTGCTCACTCTGCTGCGCCGACAGGGCCAGATCGTCTCTCGCGCCACATTGGCCGAAGAAGTATGGGGCTCAAAGTCGAAAGTCGATGCCAACCTGATCCAGGTGACCGTCCAGCGCCTGCGCAGCAAGCTGGATGGTCCGTTCGCCGCCAAGCTGCTGCACACCGTGTACGGGGTCGGCTATGTCCTGGAAGACGCCGCTCGGGTTTCGAAATTGGTCTCATGAGCCTCGCCCAGAACGAACATCGCCGATCGGCCGAACGTGCTGGCCTCTCGTTCACGCGTCGCGATGGCCGCCAGCGGCAACGGCACAGCGCGCAGGATGCAACCTTGCTGCCCACCAAGCAATACGCCCGCCTCGCAGACATCGACGCGGGCCGGTACACCGGCGTCGAGATCGAGGCCTTGGCGATGGCCCCGTCCCATGCTGACGCGGCAGGCGCGGCAGGCGCGGCAGGGGCATTGAAGGTTTTCGCATCGGCAGACGAGGGCCCCATTGCGATGTATTCGGTGTTCCTGCGCTCAGGAGCCGGCGCTTCCGAGCGGATCGGCGACTTTGCCACCTGCGTCGAGGCGCTCGACTACGCCGAGTCGATCATGACGTTTCAACGGGACCGTGGAATTCATTGGACACGAGGCGGCAAAATCTTTGACCTCTACTGCGTGTCGAGTCACGCGGATGAGCTGCGCTTTCTCGCACGAGCGTCAAAGAGCGGCGCACTCGAGTGGACCGCGGACCCCGCGGAGGCGATGGTATTCAACCGATCTGCAGGCCACGGCCAGCGTCCCGACGCGTTCCTGCCGGAGAGCAGGTTTCGCAAGCACCCCTGGCTGGCAGCGCAGGCGCAGTACGCGCAACGTCGAAACCTCGGAGCGACGCCGACGGCATCCGCCATGGCGGTGCTTGTCAAAACCATGCCCACGCATCCCTTGGGCGCCTCGTTTGCAGAGCTGCAGGTGGACGAGGCATTCACCCTGAGGCTGCTGCGGTTGCAGCGGCTTTGCATCAGCAAAAGGCTCGGCGAGGTTCGCGTGGATGCAGCACCCAAAAGATGGGGGCCAGGCGAGGTCCGCGCCGAACTGGGTTTGTCGGGCGATCAATTGATCGTCACCCAGGCAACGTTCCAGTTTGTGGCGCAGGCCATGGGCACATGCGTCAGCGCCGAGACCTGCCCGCAGAACATCGTCGGGTTCCTTCGAACGGTGCGTGCGCATCCTCCGGATCGTGGAACACTGGTGATGGAAGAAGATGACTGCGGCGACCTGGCAAAAGGTACCGACTGAGGCGATTGGCATGGGGAGGACACAGCTGGAGAGCGACACCGATAGCTTGACCTGCCAGCCCACCCACGACGCGCTGACGGGGCTGCCGACCCGCGCCTTGCTGGAGGATCGCCTCAAGCAGGCCATCTCATCTCTTATGCAAATCGATACGGCCGGCTGACGGCCGTGGTCGAAATTTGGGGCGAGAGCAACTCGCAAGAGAACGGTCTGGTGGGTGCGCACGGCTGCCACCCAACAGGGAGTTCCTCCCGCGGATTGACGGACACCCAGACGATCGCCTCCACCACCATCTCGGGTGGGTCGAGCGCCACCGTGTTCGGCTGTCGCCCGGTGTAGTTGCCTGCGTGCACGAAGAACGGCGTGTCCGCCGCCCAGGGCATCACCGTGGCAACGTGCACGCCCGAAAGGCGAGCCAACCGAAGCTCTTCGTTGAGCGCGCGGCCAAGTGCCAGCACACCGGCCTTGGAAGCCGCGTACGAAGCTTCGTAGGCAAGCGGTGCTTCGAGAACCGCAAGCCCATGCCGCGCGCGGCCTACTACAAAGGCTAGGCCGGCGCCTTCCGCGAAGTGGCGAGCGGGCGCGATGCGCAGGCACGCCAGTTGCCACGCTTTCATCCATGCACATAGGCCCCCTTTACGAGCAAGCGGTCGAACTGACCCCCAGGGCGGCGCGGATTGCCGCTCTTCTTCTCGTCGGCGACGAGAACATTCCGGCGATCCTCCGGCGTTCGCTGGGAATCGCCCTGTCTGCCTCCGGCCGCCCTGAAAACGATTCACCCGCTCCGCGCAGGCCTGATGATCCGGACAGCGCCGCAGCGCAACGCTTCGTCGCGGCCTGCCGGGATGTGGCACGGCACCTGCCCGCGAGCCACTGAAGGCTGAACAGGATGAAGGCGCCGACGGTATCCCTGTCATTGCCTCGTCTGGCGTACGCCTCTTCACACCAAGTTAGGCCAAGTCAGGGAATCGCAGTTGCAAGCGTCTCGCGCGAGCGAGGCGCGTGGGCACCCGCGTGGGCACCAGCAAGAACCGCCAGCGCGAGGCGACCGAAGGTCCAACCCGCGCGCGTACGACATGGCCCTCAGCGCTGTTCCTACATCCGAGAATTCGCCAGCAACAAGCATGGAAGCCGACTCGACGGACAACCATCACGGAGTGACACCATGACCAAGAAGCAGACTTTCCTGCGCCAGGAACAAAGCCGCGACAAGCATCCCGAGCGCGACCAGGTCGGCAGCCCGGCCAAGGCCGCAACAGCGGCAGGCGCCGCGCGCGGTACCCCGGAGGCCGATGCGCAGACACCGCACAGCGGCAAGCTCGCGAACGACCACAACAAGATGGGGCAGACACAGCCGACGCAGCTCAACCAGGGCCGGCGCACGCCCGCGAGCCGGCACGACCGCCAGACGATGGGGGCCGGGCCGCAGAACCAGATCTCGGCGCGCAAGGGCGGCGGGGGCGCCGGGCGTACGCCACGCGGCGCGGGCTGAGGCCCGCCCGCCCTCTGATGGAAACCGGTCCCGCCAAGGCATGCCGGAGCGCCTCGCGCCGAAAGACCCTGGCCGCGTCCGCTCGGTCTGGGTTGCACTTCATGCGCAGGAGTGCCCGAGGCGCCTCGTAGCGGGATGGACTTGGCGACTGCGCTGCCCTGCCCAGCCCTGCATCAAGAAACGCCATCGGGGAGCCGCACTCGCTGACGGCCCTAAGAGCCTTTTGAGGCGACCTGCCGTTCAAGCGTCTCGTTCACGGCCTTCAACTTTTCCTCGGCCAACCTGAGCTTGTCTTTGAGTTGGTCTGTTTGTTCGATCGCTTGGCCGACGTCGGGGTGCAGAGTCTCTTTAGGCACTTCACTGTCCAGCACAGCATGGACGACGGAAAGATCCTCTGCGGCACCCTGGACCACCTCGGTCGCGTGTTTGTTCTTCTCGAGCGCCTTGGCCAGGTCAGCGGGGGGTTTATCAGTGGGATTGGAGGATGGGTGGGACACGACACATCTTTCATCAGAGAAATCCAAATGCTAGCTCGCATTCATGGACGACTCGGCAGCTCCCGTGATGTCAAGCTTTTGGCCTACACAGTCGACTGAACCGCTGTGTATAAACGCTGACACTAGCAACTTATAGCAACAAGCGCGCAGAGCAACGCCGCTCCAACGTCATGCCGCTTCAGACGGTTCTCATCGAGGACAGCAACACCATCAGAGAGGCTCTGATTCCGGCACTGGCCGACCTTGCCGATGCAGAAGTTGTTGCTGTTGCCGAGACTGCGAGCGAAGCTGCTGCGGTCCTCGAAAAGCTCGGCAACACCTGGGACTTGGCCGTGGTGGATCTGTTCTTGCGAGAGGGGTCGGGCCTCACGGTGCTCCGAGCGTGCAAGGAGCGGGCCCCGCACCAGAGGATGGTTGTGTTGACGAACTATCCGACCGAAGAGATGCGTCGTCACAGCCTGGAGTTGGGCGCCGACGCTCTTTTCGACAAGTCGAACCAGCTCGATCTCTTCTTTGAGTGGTGCCTTCGGATTGATATTCCACGTTCCTCCTGACCGAGTTCGGCGATCTGCCAGATGGCTTTTCGCCCTCTGCTTGGCGGAGAGGACCGCGGGAGGACAGGCTTGAATCTCACCACGAAGAAATTCGACCTGGTGGCACTCTGCTGCGCCGACGCCGAACCGCAAAGAAAAACCTGTGTGAGTTGGTCACCGCGACAGGCCGAGTCGATGCTTTCGCCGCTCACTCCCACTCGATCGTCGCAGGCGGCTTGCTCGACACGTCGTAGGTCACGCGATTGATGCCGCGCACTTCGTTGATGATGCGGCCCGACACCTTCTTGAGCAGCGCGTACGGCAGCTCGGCCCAGTCGGCGGTCATGAAGTCGCTGGTCTGCACGGCGCGCAGTGCGACCACGTAGTCATAGGTACGGCCGTCGCCCATCACGCCCACGCTCTTCACGGGCAGGAACACGGTAAACGCCTGGCTCGTGAGGTCGTACCAGCTCTTGCCGGTGGCGTCGTCCTTGAAGTTGCGCAGTTCCTCGATGAAGATCGCGTCGGCGCGGCGCAGCAGGTCGGCGTATTCCTTCTTCACTTCGCCAAGAATTCGCACGCCCAGGCCCGGGCCGGGGAACGGATGGCGGTACACCATCTCGGGCGGCAGGCCGAGCGCCACGCCGAGCTCGCGCACCTCGTCCTTGAACAGGTCGCGCAGCGGCTCGAGCAGCTTCAGGCCGAGCTGCTCGGGCAGGCCGCCGACGTTGTGGTGACTCTTGATGGTGACGGCCTTTTTGCTCTTGGCACCGCCCGACTCGATGACGTCGGGGTAGATCGTGCCCTGCGCAAGGAACGTGGCGCCCTTGTGCCCACCGTCGCCTGCCTTGAGCTTGGCGGCTTCCTGCTTGAACACGGTAACGAACTCGCCACCGATGATCTTGCGCTTGGCTTCGGGGTCGCTCACGCCCGCGAGCTTGCCGAGGAACAGGTCGCTGGCATCGACGCGAATCACCTTCGCGTGCAGCTTGCCTTCGAACATCTCCATGACCATGTCGCCTTCGTTCAGGCGCAGGAGGCCGTGGTCGACGAACACGCAGGTCAGCTGGTCGCCGATGGCGCGGTGAATGAGCGCGGCAGCCACGCTCGAATCGACACCGCCCGAGAGGCCGAGGATGACTTCTTCATCGCCCACCTGCTCGCGGATTTTCTGCACGGCTTCGGCGATGTGATCGCGCATGACCCAGTCGGGCTTGGCTTCGCAGATGCCGAGCACGAAGCGATCGATGATCGCCTTGCCTTGCACCGTGTGCGTGACTTCGGGGTGGAACTGCAGCGCGTAGTAGCGGCGCGCCTCGTCGGCCATGCCGGCGATGGGGCAGCTGTCGGTGCTGGCCATGAGCTTGAAGCCCGGCGGCAGTTCGGTGACCTTGTCGCCATGGCTCATCCACACATTGAGCATGCCGTGGCCTTCGGGCGTGGTGAAGTCGGCGATGTCTTTCAAGAGCGCGGTGTGGCCATGCGCGCGCACGGCCGCGAAGCCGAACTCGCGCTTGTGGCCGCCCTCGACCTTGCCGCCCAGCTGGTGCGCCATGGTCTGCATGCCGTAGCAGATGCCGAGCACCGGAATGCCGAGGTCGAACACGGCTTGCGGGCACTTGTCGGTGGTCTCTTCATAAACGCTGGCGTGGCTGCCCGAAAGAATCACGCCTTTGAGGTGGCCGTCGGCTGCGTATTCGCGCACCCATTCGTCGGTCACGTCGCAGGGGTGCACTTCGCTGAGCACATGCGCCTCGCGCACACGGCGTGCGATGAGCTGGGTGACTTGCGAGCCGAAATCGAGGATGAGGATCTTGTCGTGTTGCATGGCGAGGGGACTCAGAGCGTTGAAATGTCGAACAGCTTCACGCCCGCTTTGGGCGCTGCCTGGATGAGGTGCTCGTCGAAGGTGGCGAGCGGGAGATTGAGCGATTTGGCGAGCCAGAGGTAGCCCGCATCGTAGAGCGACACGCCGGCATCGATGGCCACCGCGAGCACCGCCTTGTGCTGGGCCGGCGCGAGTTCGTGCAGCTCGACGCGGTGGCGGATGGCGTCGAGCACGCTCCACAGCCCTTCGACCGCGGACATCGGAATGCGGCCGCTGCGCACGCCATTGGCGAGGATGTTGGCGCACTCCCATTGCCACGCGTTGGGCGCCTGTGGCTCGACCTCGTCGCGGCGGATGGCGGCGTAGAGCTTGCGGGTGTGTTCGCTGGCTTGGTCGGGCAGCAGCCAGGCGGCGGTGACGGAGGCGTCCATGACGAAGGCTGTCACGATCGGCGCCCTTCGCCCTGCAGTTCACGCACGGAGAGGCCGGGCTGGATGGTGGCGTGCAGCGCGTCGATCTGCCCGAGTTCGCGCGCGATCTGCTCGTCGGTGATGACGGGCTTGCGCCGCACCGGCAGCATGCGCACGACTTCCTTGCCGTGGCGGGTGATGCGAACCTCCTCGCCCTTTTCGACGAGGTCGATCAGGGCCGAGAAGTTGTTCTTGGCTTCAGCGATACCGATGGATTGCATTTGGGCCAGAAAAATTGAATCTGGCCCAAATTTTAAACCCAGTCTGGCCTGACTTTCAAGGTCTGGCCAGATTGGGCTTATTCAGCCCTGTAGTTCGGTGCTTCCTTCGTGATCTGCACGTCGTGCACGTGGCTCTCGCGAATGCCCGCCGTGGTGATCTCGACGAACTCGGCCTTGTTCTGCATGTCCGCGATGGTGGCGCAGCCGCAGTAGCCCATGCTGGCGCGCACGCCGCCGGCCATCTGGTAGACGATGGAGACGATCGAGCCCTTGTAAGGCACGCGGCCTTCGATGCCTTCGGGCACCAGCTTGTCGGTGTTGGGGTTGCCGGTGGTCGACTCCTGGAAGTAGCGGTCGGCGCTGCCCTGCTGCATCGCGCCGATGGAGCCCATGCCGCGATAGCTCTTGTAGCTGCGGCCCTGGTACAGCACGATTTCGCCCGGTGCCTCTTCGGTGCCGGCGAACATGCTGCCCATCATCACCGTGCTGGCGCCGGCCGCGATGGCCTTGGCGATGTCGCCCGAGTAGCGCACGCCGCCGTCGGAGATCAGCGGAATGCCCGAGCCGTGCAACGCGGTGGCCACGCTGTCGACCGCCATGATCTGCGGCACGCCCACGCCCGCCACGATGCGGGTGGTGCAGATGGAGCCCGGGCCGATGCCGACCTTGACTGCATCGGCGCCCACATCGGCCAGCGCACGCGCGGCGTCGCCGGTGGCGATGTTGCCGCCGATGACGTCGACCTGCGGATAGTTGCGCTTGACCCAGCGCACGCGCTCGATCACGCCGGCGCTGTGGCCGTGCGCGGTGTCGACCACGATGGCGTCGACGCCGGCCTTGACCAGCGCCTCGACGCGTTCCTCGGTGCCGTCGCCCACGCCCACCGCTGCGCCCACGCGCAGGCGGCCGCTCGGGTCGCGCGCGGCGTTGGGGAAGCTGGTTTGCTTGGTGATGTCCTTGACGGTGATCAGGCCCTTGAGCTCCCAGTCGCTGTTGATGACCAACAGGCGCTCGAGCTTGTATTTGTTGAGCAGCGCCTTGGCCTCGGCCAGCGTGGTGCCGTCGGGCACGGTAATGAGCTTGTCGCGCTGCGTCATGATTTCGCTCACTGGCACGTCGTAGCGATTCTCGAAGCGCAGGTCGCGCCCGGTCACGATGCCCACCACCTTGCCGGCATCGACCACCGGGAAGCCCGAGATGCCGAGCTGGTCCGACAGCGCCATCACCTGGCGCACCGAGTGCGTCGGCGTGATCACCACGGGGTCGCGCAGCACACCCGATTCATAGCGCTTCACGCGGGCCACTTCGGCGGCCTGCTGCTGTGCGGTGAGGTTCTTGTGCACGATCCCCATGCCGCCCTCTTGCGCGATGGCGATCGCGAGGCGGGCTTCCGTCACGGTGTCCATGGCCGCCGAGACGAGCGGCAGGTTCAGCGTGATGTTGCGGGAGAGTTTGGTGGCGAGAGAGGTGTCCTTGGGCAGGACCTGGGAGAACGCTGGCACCAACAACACATCGTCGAAGGTGAGCGCTTTGCCGAGAAGGCGCATGGGTGAAGCTCCAAAAGACGGATTGTAACGATGCCCGGCAAGGCCCGCCCTCCGCGGGGCTTCAGCCGCGGCCGACGGGAACCCCACGCGCATGAAACGTCGCCAATTTCCAACTCGACCACGACGAAAGCGAAGCTCCGCCATGTTGCAAAACGTAAGGCAACGCTAAACTCGACGCATGAAATTAGCGCATTGGCTCGTACTGGGATGTGTTTGCCTGCTGCCGCTGTCGGCCAGCGCGCAATGGCAATGGATCGACAAAAGCGGCAAGAAGGTCTTCAGCGACCAGGCGCCGCCGCCCGACATTCCTGAAAAGAACATTCTTCGCCGCGCGGGCTCGCCTCCGCCCCGCGCCGGCATGACGCAGTCCGCTGCCGAAGCCGATGCGCCGGAGGCCTCCGCGCCCAAGGCTGCGGCGGCGCCCAAGCCTCCGGCCATCGACAAGGAACTCGAGGAAAAGACCAAGAAGGCGCAGGCGGAAGAAAAAGCCAAGCAGGCGGCCGAGACGGAGAAGAACGCCAAGGCCAAGGCCGACAACTGCGACCGCGCGCGCCAGGGCAAGGCCACGTTCGACAGCGGCATCCGCGTGGCGAAGATCAACGCCAAGGGCGAGCGCGAAATCATGGACGACACGGCTCGTGCCGCGGAGCAGAAGCGCCTTCAGTCGATCATCGAAAGCGACTGCAAGTAGCAGCCGGTCGCCGCCGGTTCAGTAGCCGGCCTTGCCGCCCTTGCGGCGGTTCGCAAACAGGCCGGTACCCTTCGCGCCCTGGCGCTGAAAACGTTCGCGGCGCGCCACCTTGGGGTCGACGGCCAGGGGCCGGCACAGCTCGACGCGGTCGCCGTCCTTGAGCGGCTGGTTCCAGTCGACTTCCCTGCCCCAGATTCCCGGCGTCATGGAATGGCGCCAATCCAGCTCCGGAAAGTGCTGCGCGAGGCCGCTCGCTTTCACCGCGTCGGTGACCGTGGCCCCGGGCGCCAGCTGCAGGCTTTGTTCGAACACCTCGCGTGGCGCGGGAGAGCAGCACAGCGTGACTTCGATCATCTTTCCTTGCCGTAGACCTGCTCGGCGCGCTTCACGAAGGCTTCGACCAGGCTGGACGCGACCGTGTCGAACACCGGTCCCACCAGCGCCTGCAGCGCAAAGTTGTTGAAGCCGTAGCTCATGTGCAGCTCGACGCGGCAGGCGTGGTCGCCAGGCTCGCCCACGGGCACGAATTTCCAGTGGCCGTCGAGGTTGGAGAACGGCCCGTCGACCAGTTTCAGGTGCACTTCGCGCCCCGGCACATGGCTGTTGCGGGTGGTGAAACTCTGGTGCAGGCCGGCGAAGGCCAGGCCGACTTCGGCGGTCATTCCGGCCTCGTCTTCCTCGATGACGCGGGCCTTGTCGCACCAGGGCAAAAACTGCGGATATTTCTCCACATCGGTGACGAGCGCGTACATCTCTTCGGCGCTGTACCAGATGAGGACGGACTTGTTGACGGTTTTCATAGAATCGGGACAGCGTGCGCGACGGATTGTATTGAAGCCATGCGCCCCCACCTTCCCGAGCCATGGCCACCAAGAAACAAGATACCTCCTCCCGCATCGCCGACAACAAGAAGGCCGCGTACAACTATTTCTTCGAAGAACGCTTCGAAGCCGGCATCGTGCTCGAAGGCTGGGAGGTCAAGTCCCTGCGCGAAGGCAAGGTCCAGCTGACCGACGGCTACGTGGTGATCCGCGACGGCGAGCTGTTCGTCGTCGGCCTGCAGATCAACCCGCTCAAGAGCGCTTCGACCCACGTCAACCCCGACTCGATCCGCACCAAGAAGTTGCTCCTGCACAAGGAAGAAATTCGCCGGCTGGTCGGCAAGGTCGAACAGAAGGGCTACACGCTGGTGCCGCTCAACCTTCACTGGAAGGCCGGCAAGGTCAAATGCGATTTCGCACTGGCCAAGGGCAAGGCCGAGCACGACAAGCGCGACACCATCAAGGACCGCGAAGGCAAGCGCGAGGTCGAGCGCGCGATGAAAAGCCGCAGCCGCTAGTTCTTTTTTTGCGCGGCATGGAATAAAACGCCGATTGCAGGCGTTTGTGCGGTGTCATCGGATCGTCGATGCCACCCAACCAGGAGTCTTTCCATGCTGCCTTTGCCTTTCCGCGTTTCCTCCATCGGTATTGCCACCGTGCTGCTCGGTAGCCTGCTCGCGCTCCCCGCGCTCGCCCAGCCCAAAGCCGCCGATGGCGCCCTGGTCGGCCCGAACGGCATGACGCTCTACACCTTCGACAAGGACACCGCAGGCAACGGCAAATCGGTGTGCAACGGTGGTTGCGCGACCAACTGGCCGCCCTTCATGGCCGCCGACAGCGACAAGGCGGCCGGCGACTTCACCATCGTCACGCGCGACGACGGCAAGAAGCAATGGGCCGCCAAGGGCTGGCCGCTCTACTACTGGGCCAAGGACACCAAGCCAGGCGACAAGACCGGCGACGGCGTCGGCGGCGCCTGGAAAATCGCCAAGCCCTGACCTCACGCGCCTGTGCCGCTCATGGACGCCCGCCTGCTGGCCGACCAGATCCCGAGCCTGCGCCGCTATGCGCGCGCACTCACGGGCAATGCATGGGCGGCCGACGACCTGGTGCAGGACACCCTGGAACGGGCCTGCAGCAAGTGGCGGCTCTGGGTGGTGGGCAGCGACCTGCGCGCGTGGCTGTTCACGGTCATGCACAACATCTTCGCGAGCCAGCTTCGGCGCACGCCGCCGCCGCACAGCGTCGTGCCGCTGGACGACCTGGCGCACGAACCACAGGGTGACGTCGATCCGGCCCGGGACCTAGGCACCGGCCTCGACCTGCAGCGCTGCCTGATGCAGCTGCCCGAGGAGCAGCGGGCCGTGCTGCTGCTGGTCACGCTCGAAGACCTCTCCTATGCCGAGGTGGCCAAGGTGCTCGGCATTCCCGCGGGGACGGTGATGTCCCGCCTGTCGCGCGCCCGCGTCCGGCTGCACGAGTTGATGGACGGCGCCGCTGCGCCGCATCGCCCCGGCCTGCGCCGCCTCAAGTGAAACCTCTCACTCCATCATGAATCGCCCTGCCCCGCCCCCCGCCGACGACGAGTTGCATGCCCTCGTCGATGGCCATCTGGCACCGGAACGCCGCGCCGAGGTCGAGGACGCCGCGGCGCACGATCCGGCCCTTGCGGCGCAGGTGGCGGCTTGGCGCGTCCAGCGCGACGCGCTGCGCCGGCTGCACGGCGAACTGCTCGACGAACCCATTCCCTCCGCCTTGATGAGCGCGCTCGATCGCAACCGGCCCGGGCAGGCCCGGCAAGCCAGCTGGATGCGATGGGGCGGCATGGCGGCCGGCGTGCTGGTCGCCTTTGGCGCAGGCTGGCTCGGCAATGCCCAGTGGTCGGCGCAACGTGCCGCGCCGGTCCAGTTGGCCAAGGCACCTGCGATGCGCGAGTTCGTGCACGACGCGTCGATTGCGCACGCCGTCTATGCGCCCGAGAAAAGACACCCCGTCGAAGTGGCCGGCACCGAGCAGCAGCATCTCGTCCAGTGGCTGTCCAAACGCCTCGACAAGCCACTCAAGGTGCCGGACCTGACGGCGATGGGCTATACGCTCGTCGGTGGGCGCCTGTTGCCGGGGGAAAGCGGCGCACGCGCCCAGTTCATGTTCGAGGACAGCGCCGGCGAGCGCGTGACGCTCTACATCGGCACGCTCGACAGCCAGGCCGCCGGCACTCCCGCATCGCGCGAAACGGCCTTCCGCTTTGCGTCCGAAGGGCCGGTGCCCAGCTTCTATTGGGTGGACCAGGGCTTCGGCTACGCCGTTGCCGGTAAGCTGCCGCGTGATATTTTGCTGAAACTCGCGACACTCGCCTACCGCGATTTGTCGTGAGCCCGGCATAAACTGCCGGGTCGCGCAACCACCACTCGGCTTGTTTTCGCGATTTTTCAACTGAAGGAGAAACTGCATGAAATTGCTCAGCGCCTCGATCCTCGCGGCGGCATTGCTCGCCGGCTGCGGTGGCATGTCCAACAAGACCGCCAGCGCACCCGACACCCCCACCCGCACCGCCGACGGTGTGCTCGTCGGACCGAACGGCATGACGCTCTACACCTTCGCCCGCGATACGCCCGGTGCAGGCACCTCCGCCTGCAACGCCCAGTGCGCCGCCAACTGGCCGCCGCTGCCGGTGGCCGAAACCGCCAAGCCCATGGGCGGCTACACCGTCATCGTGCGCGAAGACGGCAAGAAGCAGTGGGCCTACAAGGGAGCCCCGCTCTATTACTGGACGAAGGACGCCAAGCCCGGCGACAAGACCGGTGACGGCGTGGCCAATGGCGCCTGGAAGGTTGCCCGCCCCTGAGATCCCAGGATCTCCTGAATCGCGAAGGCCCCGGCAGATGTCGGGGCCTTTTTTTTCCGCTTGCCTGGCGCCGCTCTCCTGCCCGAAGAGGATGCCTAGTGAGCGCTGGGCAGCACGTTGTCGGCCGCCGCGGTGCGCCGTCCGCGCAGCGCCAGAAGTTCGTTGAACACCAGTGCGCCGATGACCAGCGCCCCGCCGGTCAGCACACTGGACGCGGGCGTTTCGCCGGCGCCGATCCATGCCAGCCCAATGCCGAAGATCACTTCGAGCAACGCGAGCAAGGCCACCTCGGGCGCCTTCAATACCCGTGCGCAAAGCACCGAAAGCACGCAGGGAATCGCCAGCTGGAACACGCCCAGGAACGCAAGCAGACCGAGGTCGTGCGCATTCGCCTGGAACGGCAACGCAAACGGCAGCGTGAACAGCGCGCTGAGCGCCGCGCCGATCAACACCGCGGGAACCAGGTCGATGTCATGACCCTTGGCATGCGCATGCTGAACCACGGTCCAGTTGGTGGCGCCGGCCAGCGGCACGCAAAGCGCCACCAGCGTTCCGAGCAGCGAGACGCCCGCGCCCGCCGCGCCTCTGCCGCCCTGCATCAGTTGGGTGCCGTACATCCACGCAATGCCGAGGCCAGCCGTCACGATGGCAAGCCAGGTCCGCACCGGTAGCCGATGGCCGATGAAGAGGCGCGCCGCCAGCGCAGTGAGCAGCGGCCCGAGCGCCATGGTGACCAGCACGCTGGCGGTGGACGCCAGCGTGAGCGCAACCATGAAGGCCGTGAACATCACGGTCCAGCAGGCCCCCGAGATCCAGAGCTCGCGCCCGCCGTGCCGTATCTGGGAAAACACCGCCCGACCCCGCCAAAGCGGCAAGATCACCAGCAGCGCCAGCGTCGTGAAGAGGCTGCGCCAGAAGGTGATCTCGAAACTGTGCGCCTGCGCCAGGTGCCGCGTGATGACGCCCGCCGTGCCCCACATCAGGGTCACGGCGACCATCAGCCACACAGCCCCGCCGTGCGTCAGGCGCAGCATCGGTTGTCGACGGCGATCAGCTCGCCATTTCGCGGCCGGCCCGCTTGCGCTCGTTTTCCTTGAGGAAACGCTTGCGCAGGCGCACGCTCTTGGGCGTGATTTCGACCAGTTCGTCGTCTTCGATGAATTCCACGCCGTATTCGAGCGTGAGTTCGATCGGCGGCGTGACCTTGATCGCGTCTTCCTTGCCCGAGACACGGAAGTTGGTCAGCTGCTTGGTGCGCGTGGCATTCACCACCAGGTCGTTGTCGCGGCTGTGGATGCCGACGATCATGCCTTCATACACCGGATCGTTCGCCTTCACGAACATGCGGCCGCGGTCGTCCAGCTTGCCCAGGGCGTAGGTGAAGATTTCACCATCGTCCATGGAAATCAGCACGCCGTTCTTGCGGCTGCCGATGTCGCCCTTGTGCGGCTCGTAGCTGTCGAAGATGTTGCTGATGAGGCCCGAGCCGCGGGTCAGGTTCAGGAATTCGTTGGTGAAGCCGATCAGGCCTCGCGCCGGAATGCGGTATTCGAGGCGCACGCGGCCGCGGCCGTCCGGTTCCATGTTGACCAGTTCGCCCTTGCGCTCGCCCAGTGCCTGCATCACGCCGCCCTGGTGCTGCTCTTCGATGTCGGCCGTCACCAGCTCGATCGGTTCGTGCTTTTCGCCGTTGACGGTGCGGAACACCACGCGCGGCTTCGACACGGCCATTTCATAGCCTTCGCGGCGCATGTTTTCCAACAGGATGGTCAGGTGCAGTTCGCCCCGGCCCATCACTTCGAAAATGCCTTCCTCGTCGGTTTCGTTCACGCGCAGCGCCACGTTGTGCTGCAGTTCCTTCTGCAGGCGGTCCCAGATCTGGCGGCTGGTGACGAACTTGCCTTCGCGGCCGGCCAGCGGGCTGGTGTTGACGCAGAAATTCATGGTCAGGGTCGGTTCGTCGACCTTGAGCATGGGCAGCGGCGCCGGGTTGGCGGGGTCGGTCACGGTCACGCCGATACCGATATCGGCAATGCCGTTGATCAGCACGATTTCGCCTGGGCCGGCTTCGGTGGCCTGCACGCGCTCGAGGCCCTGGAAAGTCAGGACCTGGTTGACGCGGCCCTTGATAGCCTTGCCGTCCGGACCTTCCATCACGACCACGTCCATCATGGGCTTGAGCGTGCCTTGGCTGATGCGGCCCACGCCGATGCGGCCGACAAAGGTCGAGAAATCAAGCGCCGAGATCTGCAGCTGCAGCGGCGCCTCGGGGTCGCCCGTTTGCGCCGGCACGTGCTTCAGAATGGTGTTGAACAGGGCCGACATGTCGGGACCCCACTGCTCGCCGGCAGCGCCCTCTTCGAGCGACGACCAGCCGTTGATGCCCGAGGCGTACACCACGGGGAAGTCGAGCTGTTCGTCGGTCGCGCCGAGCTTGTCGAACAGGTCGAAGGCGGCATTGACCACCTTGTCGGGGTTGGCGCCCGGCTTGTCGACCTTGTTCACGACCAGGATCGGCTTCAGGCCGAGGGCCAGCGCCTTCTTGGTCACGAAACGCGTCTGGGGCATCGGGCCCTCTTGCGCGTCGATCAGCAGCACCACGCCGTCGACCATCGAGAGCGCACGTTCCACTTCACCGCCGAAGTCCGCGTGGCCGGGGGTATCGACGATGTTGATGTGCGTGCCTTCCCAGGTCACGGCGCAGTTCTTGGCCAGAATCGTGATGCCGCGTTCTTTTTCGATGGCGTTGTTGTCCATCACCGTGTCGACCACTTTCTCGTGCTCGGCAAAGGTGCCCGACTGGCGCAGCAGTTGGTCGACCATCGTGGTCTTGCCATGGTCCACGTGGGCAATGATGGCGATATTGCGGATTTGCTTGGTACTCATGGTGTCGCTTCGGTCTGTTGTGCGTTCAAAAGAATTTGCTGGATTTCGATGGGGTTCAGCAAGCGCCCCGGAATCAATTCGTTGGCCGTGATGTGGGCCGTTCCCAGGAAGGCCGGCGGCTCGATGCCGAACACGGCCACCTCGTCGGCATCGGCCCAGTCGCCCCGGCGGCGCAGGCCCGAGAGAAAGCGTGCCGCATCTTCGTTGCCGAGCATGACGCGGCTGTGGCCGTCCACCAGCGATTCGGCAGGCAGGAGCCGTGCCAGACGCTCGTCCTCGTTCATGGCCTCGAGCGCTTCGAGGGTGACGCATTGCGCCTCGCCGAAGCCGCCCGTCGCCGTGCGGCGCAGCGATGTCAGGTGCGCGCCGCAACCCAGCGCTTCGCCGATATCTTCGCCGAGAGTGCGAATGTAAGTGCCTTTGCTCACGGTGGCGACAATTCGCACCGCCGTATCGGCGGTCCGCGCCAGGCTCAGTTGGTGAATCACCACGTCGCGCGGCGCTCGCTCGATTTCAATGCCTTCGCGTGCGTACTCGTACAGCGCCTTGCCGTCTTTCTTGAGCGCGCTGTGCATCGGCGGAACCTGCCGGATCGGGCCGGTGAACTGCGCCTCGACACGGGTCAGGTCTTCGGGCGTGACGTGCACCGGGCACTCGGCAATCACCTCGCCCTCGGCGTCGCCGGTCGAGGTCTTGACGCCAAGGCGCGCCGTGGCTTCGTAGGTCTTGTCGGCATCGAGATGCAGCTGGCTGAACTTGGTGGCCGCGCCGAAGCACAGCGGCAGGACGCCGGTGGCCAGCGGATCGAGCGTGCCGGTATGGCCCGCTTTTTCGGCGCGCAGCAACCACTTGGCCTTCTGCAAGGCCTGGTTGCTGGAAAGTCCCAGCGGTTTGTCGAGCAACAACACCCCATGCACAGGGCGCCGCTGCACCCTTGTGCGTGGCGCATTCATGGCTAGTCGTCTTTCGAACGCGAAGCGACGGCCTGCGCAATGAGCGCATTCATGTCGGCCGCACGCTCGGTGGTGCGGTCGAACAGGAAGTGCAGCGTCGGCACGGTGTGGATGTGCAGGCGCTTGAACAGGCCGTTGCGGAGGAACCCCGCGGCCTGGTTCAGCGCTTCGGTGGTTTCGTCCACGTCGCCCGTGAGCATGCTGAAGTAGATCTTCGCGTGCGCATAGTCGGGCGTGACCTCGACCGCCTGGACCGTGACCATGCCCACGCGCGGGTCCTTCAACTCGCGCGCGATCAGCTCCGTCAGATCGCGCTGGATCTGGTCGGCAACCTTGAACGCGCGGTTGGGAGTGGCGGCTTTTCTTTTCGGCATGGTCTCTCTCGCATCGAACGCTTAGAGCGTCCGGGCGATTTCCTTGATCTCGAAGAATTCCAACTGATCACCTTCTTTGATGTCGTTGTAGTTCTTGAGCTTGATACCGCACTCGAAGCCTTCGCGGACTTCGCGGACGTCGTCCTTCATGCGCTTGATCGAGTCGACTTCGCCGGTATAGATCACCACGTTGTCGCGCAGCAGGCGGAAATGCGCGCTGCGGTTGACCGAACCCGAGGTGATGTACGAACCTGCGACCGTACCGATCTTCGAAGCCACGAACACCGTGCGGATCTCGGCCGAGCCGATGATTTCCTCGCGGCGCTCTGGTGCCAGCATGCCCGACATCGCAACCTTGATCTCGTCCACGGCATCGTAAATGATGCTGTAGTAGTTCAGCTGAACGCCATTGCCTTCGGCCAGCTTGCGCGCACCGGAATCGGCACGCACGTTGAAGCCGATCACGACAGCCTTCGAGGCGATGGCGAGGTTGATGTCGCTTTCGCTGATGCCGCCGACGCCGGCATACACGATCTGCACCTTGACTTCTTCGTTCGCCAGCTTGAGCAGCGACTGGGCCAGCGCTTCCTGCGAGCCCTGCACGTCGGCCTTGATGATGATGCGCAGCGTCTGCACTTCGCCGGCCGAGAGGTCGGTGAACATGTTCTGCAGGTTCGCGGCCTGGGCCTTCGCCAGCTTGGTGTTGCGGAACTTGCCGGCGCGGTAGGTCGCGATTTCGCGCGCACGGCGCTCGTCGCTCATCACCATGAATTCGTCGCCCGCCTGCGGGACTTCGGTCAGGCCCTGGATCTCGACCGGAATCGACGGACCCGCGGTCTTGATGGCCTTGCCGTCTTCGTCGAGCATGGCGCGCACGCGGCCATAGGTCGAGCCGGCCAGCACCACGTCGCCGGTCTTGAGCGTGCCGGATTGCACCAGCACGGTTGCGACCGGACCACGGCCCTTGTCGAGCTGGGCTTCGATGACCAGGCCCTTGGCGGCGGCATCCACCGGCGCCTTGAGTTCCAGCACTTCGGCCTGCAGCAGCACCTGTTCGAGCAGGTCGTCGATGCCCTGGCCCGTCTTGGCGGACACCGGCACGAATGGCACGTCGCCGCCGTACTCTTCAGGCACGACCTCTTCGGCCACCAGCTCCTGCTTCACGCGGTCCGGGCTGGCGTCGGGCTTGTCGATCTTGTTGATGGCAACCACGATCGGCACACCAGCGGCTTTCGCGTGCTTGATGGCTTCCTTGGTCTGGGGCATGACGCCGTCGTCGGCCGCCACCACGAGGATGACGATGTCGGTGGCCTGCGCACCGCGGGCACGCATGGCCGTGAAGGCCTCGTGACCCGGGGTGTCGAGGAACGACACCATGCCGCGTTCGGTTTGCACGTGGTAGGCACCGATGTGCTGCGTGATGCCGCCGGCTTCGCCCGCGGCCACCTTGGCGCGGCGGATGTAGTCCAGCAGCGAGGTCTTGCCGTGGTCGACGTGGCCCATGACGGTCACGACCGGTGCGCGCGGCAGGGCTTCGGCGGTTTGCGCGCCAACGTCCTCGTCAGTGAAGGCTTCCGGATCGTCCAGCGCGGCGACGACCGCGTTGTGGCCCATGTCCTCCACGATGATCATCGCAGTGTCCTGGTCGAGCGACTGGTTGATGGTTGCCATCATGCCGAGCTTCATCAGCTGCTTGATGACTTCCTGCGCCTTGACGGCCATCTTGTGGGCGAGTTCGGCCACCGTGATGGTTTCGGGCACGTGCACTTCGAGAACGCGCGCCTCGACCGGTGCGGCCTGCACATGCTCTTCGTGTCCACCGCGGTCGTTGCTGCCGCGGCGGCCGCGCGGGCCTCCGCGCCAGTTGCCCCGGCCGACACCGCCGCTGGCATCGCCGCGGGTCTTGATTTCCTTCTTCTTGGCCGGATCGCCAGCCCAGCTCGACGAGAGCTTGGCCGACTTGACTTCCTTGCCGGCGCCAGGCGCTGCAGCAGCACCCGGTGCGGCTGGCGCGCCGGGGCGCGCTGCCGGGGCGGCTGGCTTGTGCAGCGTGCCCTTGACCGCGGCCTTTTCAGGCTGCGGCTTCTCCGGCGCCTTGTGCGGCACCAGCACGCGGGCCGGTGCGTTCATCATGGCGCGAATGGCTTCGGCTTCGGCGAGTGCCTTGCGGCGACGCTCGTCGAGGTCCTTGGCGCGGGCGGCTTCCTCGTCGGCACGGGCCTTCGATTCGGCGGCGGCCTTGGCCTTCGCGTCTTCCTTGGCTTGAGTGGCGGCGGTCTGGGCGGCCAGCTTGGTGTCTGCGGCTTGCTGCTCCGCGGCAGCGGCTGCGGCGGCCGCGGGGGCTGCCACCGGCTTGGCCGCTTCCTTTGCGGGCGCGGCGGCGGCTTCGGCAGCGGCCTTCTTCTCGGCGGCGATGCGTGCGGCTTCCTGCTCGGCCTGTTCGGCGCGCTCGGCCTTTTCGGCCTGATCGCGTTCGCGGGCTTCGGCTTCTTCGCGCAGGCGGCGCTTTTCGACCAGTTCTTCTTCCTGGCGGCGGATCAGTTCGGCCTGGCGGCGCGCCTCTTCCTCGCGGCGGGCCAGTTCGGCCTCGTCGATGCGGGGTGCGGCGGGTGCCGCGGCGGGCGCTTCAGCCACCGGTTGCGATTCAGGCGTGGCCGGATGGCCGTCTTCACGCTGGATGAAGGTGCGCTTCTTGCGCACTTCGACCTGGATGGTGCGGGCGCGGCCGGTGGCGTCGGCCTGCTTGATCTCGCTGGTCGACTTTTTCGTCAGCGTGATCTTCTTGCGCTCTGGCTCGGCGGTGCCATGGCTGGCTTTGAGAAAGCCGAGCAGGCGCTGCTTGTCCGCCTCGGTGAGTGCATCGGTGGGTGCCGCTTTGGGCACGCCTGCGCTCTTGAGCTGGTCAAGCAAGGTTTCGGGAGTCTTCTTGAGCTCGTTCGCGAACTCGGCGACAGTGGTACTGGACATATTGGTTTCGTGCCTCCATGACCGTCACTCTTGGCCTGCGAACCAATGTTCGCGGGCTTTCAAGATGAGGGCTTTGGCGTCATCGGCGCTGTGGCCGGTGATCTCGGTGAGTTCATCGACCGCGAGGTCGGCGAGGTCGTCGCGGGTGTGTACACCCGCCTCGGCCAGCTTGGGAATCAGCTCGGGGTCGAGGCCTTCGAGGTCGCGCAGATTCTGCGAGACGGTCTCGACGCCCTCTTCCTTGGCGATTTCCATGGTCAACAGCGCATCCTTGGCGCGCGTGCGCAGCTCGTTGATGGTGTCTTCGTCGAAAGCTTCGATCTCCAGCATTTCGGAGATCGGCACATAGGCCACTTCTTCGAGGCTGTTGAAGCCCTCGGAAATCAGGATGTCGGCGATTTCCTCGTCGACGTCGAGCTTTTCCATGAAGAGCTTGCGGCTGGCATCGGTCTCGACGGCCTGCTTCTGCGCAGATTCGTTGGCGTCCATGATGTTGATCTTCCAACCGGTGAGGTCGGAAGCCAGGCGCACGTTCTGGCCGCCGCGGCCGATGGCGATGGCGAGGTTTTCCTCGTCGACCACCACGTCCATGGCGTGCTTTTCTTCGTCGACCACGATCGACGACACGTTGGCCGGGGCCAGGGCACCGATCACGAATTGCGCCGGGTCTTCGCTCCACAGCACGATGTCGACGCGCTCGCCGGCGAGCTCGTTGGTGACGGCGTTGACCCGCGTGCCGCGCACGCCGACACACGTGCCGATCGGGTCGACACGCTTGTCATGCGAGAGCACGGCGATCTTGGCGCGCGAACCCGGGTCACGGGCGCAGCTCTTGATTTCGAGCAGGCCTTGTTCGATTTCGGGCACTTCCTGGCGGAACAGCTCGATCATGAACTCGGGTGCCGAGCGCGACAGGATGATCGGTGCGCCGCGAAGCGTCAGGTCGACTTCCATGATCATGGCCCGCACGCGGTCGCCGTTGCGCAGGTTTTCCTTGGCGATCATCTCGCTGCGGCGCAGGCGCCCTTCGACGCGGCCGGCCTCCACGATGATGTCGCCCTTGTCCAGGCGCTTGACGGTGCCCACGAAGATCTTGTCGCCGCGCGACATGAAGTCGTTGAGCAGCATTTCGCGCTCCGCGTCGCGGATCTTCTGCAGGATGACCTGCTTGGCCGCCATGGCGCCGATACGGCCGATGGGCACGGACTCGACCGCTTCCTCGATGTATTCGTCGACCTCGATGTCGGGCATTTCTTCCTTGGCCTCGAACAGGAGAATTTCCTGGTCGGGCAGCTGCAGCCCGGCCTCGTCGGGAACGACGTGCCAGCGCCGGAAGGTTTCGTAGTCGCCGCTGTCACGGTCGACCGAGACGCGGATGTCCACGTCGCCCTGATGGAGCTTCTTGGTGGCTTGCGCCAGCGCGGATTCGACCGCGCCGAAAACAACGTCGCGCTCGACGTTCTTTTCGCGCGAGATCGCATCCACCAACATCAACATTTCGCGATTCATGCCACCACTCCTCTGGTCAGTCCGGAACATTCGTTCCGTCGTCAATATCCGAAAAACCCGGTTGGGTTTTGGCCCTGCGGCCCTTGAAATCCACAATTGGCGCGAGCCGCGCATCGCGCAGCTCGTCCAGCACAAAACCGAGCGCATGCAACGGTGCAGGCGCGCGCTTCTTGCTCACTTTTTGACCCGGTTTCGGCTCGGGCGCATCGCTCCAGACGATTTGCCAGCCCGGGGCGCCGACGGCCCCTTCCACCTTTTCAGCACGCTCCAGCGTGCCGCGAAATTTCTTGCGGTTGGCAGACACCTGCCCCGCCGCCGCAGCCCCCATGGGCGCGTTGAGCGTGATGTCGATCACCTCGCCGACGAAACGCTCGAAATCCTGCTCATTGCGAAGCGGACGGTCAATACCCGGCGAGGAAACCTCGAGCCGCTTGTAATCGGCACCATCGACCTCGAGCGCAAACTGCAATTGCCGCGTGACCTTTTCGCAGTCTTCGACCGTCACGAAAGGCTCGGGGATGCCGGCAGCCAGAGCTTCCGATGTGGGGGCCTTCCAAGGCAAATCAATCGTGACGCGCAGCAATCCCCCGGCCGAGCGCTCGATCTCGACCAGGTCGTAGCCGAGTCCGGCCACGGTTTGTTCCACTGTCTGCTGCAATGCCACGTGTTCGAAAATGCCTTGTAAAAATGCTTATGCGTGCCACCCATTTGCCATGGAATGCCACGGGTGCCACGCATCGAGAATGCATAGACCAAAAAAAACGGGCGGTTGGTACCCGCCCGTTTGGTCGTGAGCCTCGAATTATATGCTATTCCCGTGATAAATGAAGGGGCTGGAGTGGCTCAAAGCGCTATTGGCGCCGGGATTTGGACCAGACCAGTGCAAACAGCATGGAACCCAGCGCCAATGCGGCCGCCGCGACCAGCAGCGGCAATTGGAAAGAGCCGGTCCTCTGCGCCAGCGGCGCGGCAAAGAGCGGACCGATGATCTGCCCGACACCGTAGGAAGCCGTCGCGTAGCCGATCAACCCGGCGGCCGAGTTTCCCCGCAACCGGCGGGCATCTCGCATTGCAAAAAGGGTGATGGCCGTGAACGGCATGCCGAGCAGCAGGCTCCCGAGCGCAAAGCCGGCAATCGTCGGCCAAGCCACTGACAGCACCACGCCCAATGCCTGCAGCGCATAAGCCACCGCCAGCAGCAAGCGGTTGTCCCAGTGAACCGGGGCGCGCGCACCGATCAAGGCGCCCGGAATGATGGCCAGCCCGAAAAGCGGCCAGAAGAAATCAGGCCAGGACGAGCCCGGCAATGCCTGGCGGGCGATCACCGGCAGGAAGGTGGCGGTAATGATGTAGCCGAAGCCGGCCAGGCCGTACAGCGCGACCAGCCACATCGCGTCGCTGCGCGCCGACGCGGATGCGGCCGAACCGGTCGCGGCAGCGGGTGCCGCCATGGAACCGCTGGCGGCGGGCAAGTCGCCATCGTCGAAAACCCGCCAGATCAGCGCCACCAGCGCCACGGCCAGCAGGCCCAGACCGATCCACCCGGCTTCCGAGCCCCAACGCCCCAGGGCGCCGCCGAGCAGGCCGGTCATGGCGATGCCGATGCCGGGCCCCGTGTAGATCACGCCGGCCAGTGCCGGGGAATTCGTTTCGGCCAAGCGCCGCAGGCCCCACCCCGACGCAAAAACGAAAACCCAGGCGCTCATCACCCCCGCTGCCGTGCGCAGGATGCCCCAGCTCGCAAAGCTGTGGAGCACGCCCATGCCGACCAGCAAGACCGCCGTTGCGGCAAGGCCGCCGCGCACCATGCTCTTGGCCTTGATGCCGATCGCCGCGCAGCTGACCGCACCGAGGAAGTAGCCCAGATAGTTGAGCGAAGCCAGCACGCCTCCGGCCTCGAGCTGGAGTTTTCCTTCGTGCAGCATGATCGGCAACATGGGCGTGAAGGCAAAGCGCCCCAAGCCCATGGCCACAGCCAAAGTGACCATGCAGGCCAGCGCCGCGCGCCAGGCACCGCGCCGGTCTTGTCCGACTCCCGACATTTTTTGAGTTCCGTTGTTATTCCAGCAGCGCCGCGGCCACCAGCTTCTGGGTGTAGGGATGCGCGGGCGCATCGAGCACGCGCTCGACCGCGCCGGCTTCGAGAATGGCGCCGTCCTTCATCACGATGACCTGGTGCGCCATGGCGCGGATCACTTCCACGTCGTGCGTGATCAGCAAATAGCTCAGGCCCCGCTCGCGCTGAAGGCGCTGCAGCAGACCCAGCACCTGCTTCTGGATCGTCACGTCGAGCGCACTCGTGGGCTCGTCGAGCACCAGCAGCTGCGGATCGACGATCAGTGCGCGCGCAATTGCCAGTCGCTGGCGCTGCCCGCCCGAGAACTCGTGCGGATAGCGGTCGAGCAGCGAGGGAAACTGCGCTTCGCTCAGGCCCACGTCGGCCAGCGCCGCCAGCGCCCGCGCGCGGCGTTGCGCCGTGCCGAGCTCGGGAGCGTGCACGCGCAGCCCCTCGCCGACGATCTGCTCGACCGTCATGCGCGGCGAGAGCGAAGAAAACGGGTCCTGGAAAACCACCTGCATGACCCGGCGCAGGGCCAGATCGGACTTTCGATCGACCGCCCAGCCTTTGCCGTCCACTTTCAGCGCGCCGCGGTACTTCAACAGCCCGAGCGCGGCCAGCGCCAGCGTCGACTTGCCCGAGCCCGACTCGCCGACCACGCCCAGCGTTTCGCCCGGCGCAATGCGGAAATCGGCGTTCTGTACCGCGATGAATTCGCCCTTCCGGAACCAGCCCGCGATGCCGGGCCTGGACACCGGATAGCTCACGCGCAGGCCCGCAGCTTCGAGCACCGGCTGCGCCCCGGCGCCCACGGCCACCGCGGCGACATTGCGTTCAGGATGGCTGTCGATCAACTTGCGCGTGTAGGCATGCTGCGGTGCGTCGAACACGGCGGCCACCGGCCCCTGCTCGACGATGTGGCCGTTTTCCATCACCGCGACCCGGTCGGCGAACCGCCGCACGAGGTTCAGGTCGTGCGTGATCAGCAGCACCGCCATGCCGTGCTTGCGCTGCAGATCGGCGAGCAACTCGAGGATTTGCGCGCGCACCGTGACGTCCAGCGCGGTGGTCGGTTCGTCCGCCAGCAGCAGGCGCGGCTTGCAGGCGAGCGCCATGGCGATCATGGCGCGCTGGCGCTGGCCGCCCGAAAGCTGGTGCGGGAACGCCCTCGCCCGCCGCGCCGGCTCGGGAATGCCGGTGTCCGCGAGCAACTGGACGGCCGCCGCCTGGGCCGCCCGCGCCGAGAGCCCTTCGTGCAGTTCGAGCACCTCGGCGATCTGGTCGCCCACGCTGTAGAGCGCGTTCAGCGCGGTCATCGGCTCCTGGAAGATCATCGCGATCTCCTTGCCGCGAATGCCGCGCAGTTCGCGCTCTGGAATCGACAGGAGGTCGCGCCCATGGGAAGCGCTTGCGGCATCGAGCAGCTGCGCGGTGCCGGTCACATCGGCGTTCTGCGCCAGCCGCAGCAGCGACAGCGCCGTCACCGTCTTGCCCGAGCCCGACTCGCCCACCAGCGCGAGCTTCTCGCCGGCGGCGATGCGGAAGTCGATGCCATGCACCACGCTCTTGCCGCCGAAGGCGACACCCAGACTCTTCACGTCGAGCAACGGCTGATGAGAGGTCATGTCGCTCACTTGTCGGCCTTCCGCGGATCGAGTGCATCGCGCAGCGCGTCGCCCATGAAGGTCAGCAGCATCAGCGTGATGACCAGCACCCCGAAGGTGGACAACGAAATCCACCAGGCGTCGATGTTCGCCTTGCCCTGGCTCAGCAGTTCGCCGAGCGAGGGTGTGCCCGGCGGCACGCCGAGCCCCAGAAAATCGAGCGAGGTCAGCGCCAGGATGGCTGCGCTCATGCGAAACGGCAGGAACGTGACAACCGGCACCATGCTGTTGGGCAGGATGTGGCGCCACATGATCTGCAGGTTGCTCACACCCAAGGCGCGCGCGGCACGCACATAGTCCATCTGGCGGTTGCGAAGGAATTCGGCACGCACGTAGTCGGCCAGTCCCATCCAGCCGAAAAGGCTCAGCAGGATCAACAGCAACGCGACGCTGGGCGCGAAGATGGCGCTGAAGATGATCAGCAGGTACAGCTCGGGCATCGAACCCCAGATTTCGATGAAGCGCTGGAATGCGAGGTCGACCTTGCCCGCGAAATAGCCCTGCACCGCTCCCGCGATCACGCCGAGCACCGTGCCGATCGCCGTGAGCGCCAGGCCGAACAGCACGCTCACGCGAAAGCCATAGATCAGCTGCGCCAGCAGGTCGCGGCCACGGTCGTCGGTGCCGAAGAAGTTGTCGCCCGTGGGCGCAGCCGGGCTCGGCGCCTTGGCGAAGTAGTTGAGCGTCTTCGGCCCGTAAGGGTTGGGCGCGTAGATCGCCCAATTGCCGCCCGAAGTGATCCGCTCTCGGATGAACGGATCGAGGTAATCGGCCGGCGTTTCGAAGTCGCCGCCGAAGGTCTTTTCGGAATAGTCGCGCAGCACGGGGAAATAGGTGCGTCCTTCGTAGCGCAGCACCAGCGGCTTGTCGGTGGACAGCACTTCGGCAAAGAGGCTCAGCACCACCATCACGGTGAAGATCACCAGGCTCCAGTAGCCGAGCCGGTTGCGCTTGAAGCGAAGCCAGGCCCGGCGGCTGGGGGAAACATGGGCGGTCGTATGCGGCACGGCCCCGGTATCCACGTGGGCCGGCACAGCGATGGACATCGCGCCTTCAGTCGAATTTGACACGCGGGTCCACCCAGACATAGCAGAGATCGGAAATCAGCTTGGTCACCAAGCCGATCAGCGTGAAGAGGTACAGCGTGCCGAGCACCACCGGGTAGTCGCGCCGGATCACGCTTTCGTAGCCGAGCAGGCCCAGCCCGTCGAGGGAGAACAAGGTTTCGATCAGCAGCGAGCCCGCGAAGAACGCACCGATGAAAGCCGATGGCAGGCCCGTGATGATCGGGATCAGCGCATTGCGGAACACATGCTTCCACAGCACCTGCCGCTCGCCCAGCCCCTTGGCCCGGGCGGTCAGAACGTATTGCTTGCGGATTTCCTCGAGAAAGGCGTTCTTGGTCAGCATGGCCGTTACCGCGAAGCTGCCGAGCACCATGGCGGTGACGGGCAGCGTGATGTGCCAGAGGTAGTCGACGATGCGCGCGCCCCAGCTCAGTTCGTCCCAGTTGGACGAAGTCAATCCGCGCAATGGAAACCACTGAAGCTGCCCGCCGAAGATCACCAGCAGTGCCACGCCGAGCACGAAGCCGGGAATGGCATAGCCGACCAGCACGATGAGCGTGCTGATCAGGTCGAAGCGCGTTCCCGCCCTGACCGCCTTGGCAACGCCCAGCGGCACCGCGACGCCGTAGCTGATGAAAAAGGTCCACAGACCCAGGCTGATCGACACCGGCAGCTTTTCGAGAATCAGCGTCCACACATCCTTGTTCTGGAAGAAGCTCCTGCCGAGATCGAAGCGCGCGAACTGGCCCAGCATCTGCCAGAGGCGTTCATGGGGCGGCTTGTCGAAGCCGTAGAGCGCCTTGATCTGTTCGAGCCGCTTGGGGTCGACCCCCTGGTTGCCGCGGTACGAACCACCGCCCGACTCGAAGCCACCGGCGCCGCCGACGCCCGCGGTTTTTGCCTCGGCCAGGTATTGCTCCACCGGCCCGCCCGGCACGAACTGGATCACCAGAAAAGTGACGAGCAAAACGCCCAGCAGCGTGGGGATGAACAGCAAGAGCCGCTTGAGTACATAGGAGAGCATGGCTTGTTTTCTTTCTCTTCTATGGTTTCTGCGGCTTGGCCCACCAGGCGCCCATGACCCAGGCTTCGGCACCGGCATACGGCGGCATCGGCGCCTTGAACGCCAGCCGCCGGTCGTCGTAGGCGACGCGGTGGGACATCAGCGTCCATTGGGGAATCAGGTAGTGGCTGTGCATGATCACGCGGTCCAGCGCGCGGCAGGCGGGCAGAAGCTCGGCCTTGTTGTCGGCTTCGACGATTTGCTTGAGCAGCGCGTCGACCGCCGGCGTGGACACGCCCATGTAGTTGCCCGAGCTCTCCGTCTTGGCCGCCTTGCTGCCGAAGATCTCGAGCAGTTGTTGGCCCGGGTTGTTGGTACCCGGGAAGTTGATGCTCGTGATGTCGAACTCGAACCTGTCGAGCCGCTCCTGGTACAGCGCGAAGTCCACGGGCGCGAAGTTCAGCGAGATGCCGAGCTTCTCGAGGTTGCGCATCCACGGCGACACCGTGCGCACGCCGCCCTCCTTGCTGTCGAGATACTCCAGCGTCATGGCCTCGCCCTTGGCGTTGCGCAATGCGCCGTCACGGTACTCCCAGCCTGCTGACTTCAGCAGATCCCGCGCCCGCCGAAGGTTGTTGCGCAGCGACTGGCCGGCGCCTTCGGTAGTGGGCGGGGCATACATGGGGCCGAAGCTGGCGTCGGGAATCTTGCCTCGCCAAGGATCGAGCAGCGCCTTCTCTTCAGCCGAAGGCAATCCCTGGGCCTCGCAATCGGTGTTGCCGAACAGGTCCTTGACGCGCGGATAGCCGCCGTAGAACATCTGCCGGTTCATCCACTCGTAATCCAGCGCAAGGCCGAGCGCCTCCCGCACGCGCGAATCGCTCAGCTTCTCGCGGCGGCTGTTCAGCACATAGCTCTGGAAGCCGGCGGGCTTCTTGTGCGGGAACTCCTGCTTGATGAGCTCGCCCGAGTCGAAGCGCTTGCCCGTCACCCGGCGCGCCCAATCGCCCGCCGAGTAGAAGCTCATCATGTCGAACTCCCCTGCCTTCAGCGCCTCGAGGCGGGCCGTGTTGTCCTTGTAGATCTTCACGGTGATGCGGTCGAAGTTCTGGACGCCGCGGTTCACCGCCAGATTGCGCCCCCAGTAATTGGGGTCGCGCACATAGGTGATGTCCTTGCCGAAGCGCACCGGCCCGATCTTGTATGCGCCGCTGCCGATGGGGATGTCCATCACCACCTGGTCGAAGGGCTTGGCCTTGCCGTTCTCCACGCCCCAGGCGCGGCTGAAGACCGGCAGGCCGCCGACGATCAGCGGCAGCTCGCGGTTCGGTGTCTTGAAGCGGAAGCGGATGGTGCGCGCGTCCAGCACGTCGGCACCATCGACCTCCTGCAGCATGGTCTTGTATCCCGGCGAGGTGAACGGGCCGATCAGCGTGTCGTAGCTGTGCTTCACATCGGCTGCTTCCACGGGAATGCCGTTGTGGAAGCGGGCCTCCGGCCGCAGCCGGAAAGTGACGCTGCGGCGGTCCGGCGCAACCGCGACGTCCTCGGCAAGGAGGCCGTAACCCGAGGCGGTTTCGTCCATCGATCCGGTCAGCAGCGAGTCGAACAGCAGGCCGTCGAGGTACGCGGGGGGCGCGCCCTTGATCGTGAAGGGGTTGTACTTGTCGAAGGTCGAGTAACGCTGATTGCTCACGAGCCGGAGCTCGCCGCCCTTGGGCGCGTCGGGATTGACGTAATCGAACGACGTGAAGCCCGGCGCGTATTTCAGGTCGTCCCAGAGTGCATACCCGTGAGCCGCCCACACGGGAGCTGCACACACCAATAACCACCAGACCCGGAGAAACCGCATGCGAGAATTCTGCCCAAGATTTTCACGAGGCAACTTCATGGGCTTTCTTTCTGGCAAAAAACTGTTGATTACCGGCGTGCTGAGCAATCGCTCCATCGCCTACGGCATCGCCAAGGCGTGCCACGAACAAGGCGCCGAACTCGCCTTCAGCTACGTCGGCGAGCGATTCAAGGACCGTATCACCGAATTCGCCGCCGATTTCGACTCGAAGCTGATTTTCGATTGCGACGTGGGCGACGACGCACAGATCGACAAGCTCTTCGCCGATCTGGCGCAGACCTGGCCCAAGTTCGACGGCTTCGTGCACAGCATCGGCTTCGCCCCGCGTGAAGCCATCGCGGGCGATTTTCTCGAGGGCCTGTCGCGCGAGGGCTTCAAGATTGCGCACGACATCAGCGCGTACAGCTTCCCGGCCATGGCCAAGGCAGCCCTGCCCTACCTGAACGACAAGTCGGCACTGCTGACGCTGACTTACCTGGGCGCCGAACGCGCGCTGCCCAACTACAACACCATGGGCCTGGCGAAGGCCTCGCTCGAAGCTTCAGTGCGCTACACCGCGGCGTCGCTCGGCCCCAAGGGCATGCGGGTGAACGGCATCAGCGCCGGCCCGATCAAGACGCTGGCGGCCAGCGGCATCAAGGGCTTCGGCAAGATGCTGTCCGCCGTGGCGGATGCCTCTCCGATCCGCCGCAACGTGACCATCGAGGAAGTCGGCAACGTGGCCGCCTTCCTGTTGAGCGACCTCGCCAGCGGCGTGACCGCCGAAATCACCTATGTGGACGGCGGCTTCAGCAACGTCGTGGCGGGCATGGCTGAATAAAAACGGCCTGTGCTAACCCGACGCTCCCTCCTGCTCGCCGGCCTTGGCGCACTGGCGGCGGGCATGGCCGCGGCACGCGAAGCCGCGCCGGCGTTGATGCTGGCCGAGGTCTATCGCCCCGGCATGTCGCTGGCCGACTACTGGGTGAGCGAAAAGTACGACGGGGTGCGCGGCTACTGGGACGGCAAGCGGCTCTGGACGCGTGGCGGCGAGCCGGTGGTGGCACCGGCCTGGTTCACCGCGCCGCTTCCGAAGCAGCCACTCGACGGCGAGTTGTGGGCCGGCCGGGGTCAGTTTTCGCATGCGGTTTCCACCGTTCGCAGCCAGACGCCCAACGACACGGCCTGGCACAGCATGCGCTTCATGGTGTTCGACCTGCCGGCCCAGGGCGGCGATTTCACGGCGCGGCTGGCCGCGCTGCGAAAACTGCTGCCGATCACCGGCGCACCGTGGGTCATCCCCGTGCCGCAAGAGCGCGCCACCACGCATGCGGACTTGCAGGCGCTGCTCGACAAGACTGTGAAGATGGGCGGTGAAGGCCTCATGCTGCACCGGGGCGGATCGCTTTACCGCGCCGAACGCAATAGCGACCTGCTCAAGGTGAAGCCGCATGAAGACGCCGAGGCCCGCGTGGTGGGCCATGTGCAGGGCAAAGGCAAGCACAGCAGCCGCCTCGGTGCGCTGCTGGTAGAAACACCCGACGGCAAGCGCTTCAAGCTCGGCACCGGCCTGACCGACGCCGAGCGCGAGAATCCACCCGCGGTCGGAAGCTGGGTGACCTACCGCTTCAACGGCACGAACGCCAGCGGCCTGCCGAGGTTTGCCCGCTTCATGCGAGTGCGCATCGACCTGCCCTCCTGAAGCGCAGCAGCGCGCTCGCCGCGCGCCGCCCTCTTCCTCTCTCTACTTATTTCTTCGGCGCCGCCACGCAGTCCGCGTAGTAGCGCTTCTTGCCGGTTTCGTCGATGCGCGCGACCAAACCGTGGATGTCGGTCTCGAAGCCCGGGCACTGCAGGTTGAACTCGCGCGAGAACTTGAGGTAGTCGACGATCTTCTTGTTGAACACCTCGCCCGGAATGAGCAACGGAATGCCCGGCGGATACGGCGTGATCAGGCTGGTGGTGATGCGGCCTTCGAGCTCGTCGATTTCCACGCGCTCGGTCTTGCGGTGCGCAATGTGGGCAAAGGCGTCGCTGGGCTTCATGGCCGGCGTGAGATCGCTCAGGTACATCTCGGTCGTGAGGCGCGCCACGTCGTAGCGTGCGTAGAGCTGGTGGATGTGCTGGCACAGGTCGCGCAGGCCCAGGCGCTCGTAGCCCGGATGCTGCTGGCAGAACTCCGGCAGGATGCGCCACATCGGCTGGTTGCGCGCGTAGTCGTCCTTGAACTGCTGCAGCGCCGTGAGCAGTGTGTTCCAACGGCCCTTGGTGATGCCGATGGTGAACATGATGAAGAAGCTGTAGAGCCCGGTCTTCTCCACAATCACGCCGTGCTCGGCGAGAAACTTGGTGACCACGCTCGCGGGAATGCCCGTCTCGGCGAAGTTGCCCTCGAGGTCGAGGCCCGGCGTGACGATGGTCGACTTGATCGGGTCGAGCATGTTGAAGCCGTCGGCCAGCTCGCCGAAGCCGTGCCAGTTTCGCGGGGACTTCTTGTTCTTCGGCTTGCCGTTCTTCTCGCCCGTCATGATCCAGTCTTCGGCGCGGCCGATGCCTTCGTCGACGAGCTTCTCGGGGCCCCAGACCTTGAACCACCACTCGTCCTTGCCGAACTCGTCCTCGACCTTGCGCATGGCGCGGCGGAAATCGAGCGCTTCGAGAATGCTCTCCTCCACCAGCGCGGTGCCGCCGGGCGGCTCCATCATGGCCGCGGCCACGTCGCAGCTCGCGATGATCGCGTACTGCGGGCTGGTCGACGAGTGCATCAGGTAGGCCTCGTTGAACAGGTCGCGGTCGAGCGCGCGGTTCTGCGAGTCCTGCACCAGCACATGGCTGGCCTGGCTGATGCCGGCGAGCAACTTATGGGTCGACTGCGTCGCGAACACCAGCGATTCCTTCGGCCGCACGCGGCGCTTGCCCATGGCGTGATAAGCGCCATAGAACGGGTGGAAGGCCGCATGCGGCAGCCAGGCCTCGTCGAAGTGCAGCGTGTCGACGTAGCCGTCGAGCATGTTCTTGATGGTCTCGGTGTTGTAGATGACGCCGTCGTAGGTCGACTGGGTGAGCGTCATCACGCGCGGCTTGACCTTGTTGGGGTCCACGTCGGCGAGCAGCGGGTTGGCCTTGATCTTGGCCTTGATCGCGCTCTGCTCGAACTCGCTCTTCGGAATCGGCCCGATGATGCCGAAGTGGTTGCGCGTGGGCTTCATGAACACCGGAATCGCGCCGGTCATGATGATCGCGTGCAGGATCGACTTGTGGCAGTTGCGGTCGACCACCACCACGTCGTCGGGCGCCACCGTGTGGTGCCACACCATCTTGTTGCTGGTGCTGGTGCCGTTGGTCACGAAGAAGCAATGGTCGGCATTGAAGATGCGCGCTGCGTTGCGCTCGCTGGCCGCCACGGGGCCGGTATGGTCGAGCAACTGGCCGAGCTCTTCCACCGCGTTGCAGACGTCGGCGCGCAGCATGTTCTCGCCGAAGAACTGGTGGAACATCTGGCCCACCGGGCTCTTCAGGAACGCCACGCCACCGGAGTGGCCGGGGCAGTGCCACGAGTACGAACCGTCTTCAGCGTAATCGATCAACGCCTTGAAGAACGGCGGCTGCACGCCCTCGAGGTAGCTCTTGGCCTCACGGATGATGTGGCGCGCCACGAATTCCGGCGTGTCCTCGAACATGTGGATGAAGCCATGCAACTCCCGCAGGATGTCGTTCGGGATATGGCGCGAGGTCTTGGTTTCGCCGTAAATATAGATCGGCACATCGGCGTTCTTGCGCCGCACCTCGCCGATGAAGCTGCGCAGGCTGAGCACGGCCGGGTCGAGGTCGGGGCCCACGGTGAATTCCTCGTCGTCGATCGACAGGATGAAGGCGCTGGCCCGGCTTTGCTGCTGGGCGAACTGGCTCAGGTCGCCGTAGCTCGTGACGCCCAGCACCTCGAAGCCCTCGCTCTCGAAGGCCTGCGCGAGCGCGCGAATGCCGAGGCCCGAAGTGTTTTCGGAACGGAAGTCCTCGTCGATGATGACGATGGGAAAGCGAAATTTCATGAGCGGGGCTCCGGACAGGGCAATGAGGCGAGGCGCGAAGTGTACGGAATTCGGATGAAGGATTGCGTGAGCTTTTGACTCAGAATGTCGTGCGTCCATCAAAGAGGAGAAGACATGGCGAATTCCACCATCTGGTGGCTGATAGCGGGAGCCGCGATCGTGCTCGAGTTGCTGTCCGGCACCGTTTACCTGTTGCTGCTGGCGACCGGCTTCGCAGCCGCAGCCATTGCGGCCCACATGGGCGCCGGGACGGTCGTGCAGCTGGTGGTGGCCGCAGTGGTCGGCGTGGGCGCCGTGCTGGTCTGGTATGCCGTGCAGCGCCGGCAGCCGGCGGCGCCAGCCACAGGGTCGAATCGCGACGTCAACCTGGACATCGGTGAGATCATCCATATCGAGGGGTGGAACCTCGACGGCACGGCCACCGTGCGCTACCGGGGCGCTCAATGGACCGTGGTCTCGCGCGCTGGCCAGGCTCTCGCCACCGGCGAGCACCGCGTGATCGAAGTCATCGGCAGCCGCCTCGTGGTCGAGAAGACCTGAACAGAACTCAAGAGGAGAAACATCATGGAATATTCAGTTCCCATCATCATCCTGGTCATTGCGATCATCTTCATCAGCCAGTCGGTCAAGTTCGTGCCGCAGCAGAACGCCTGGGTGCGCGAGCGCCTGGGCAAGTACCACGGCACCATGACGCCCGGGCCCAACTTCCTGATCCCGTTCATCGACCGGGTGGCCTACAAGCACAGCCTGAAGGAAATCCCGCTCGACGTGCCGAGCCAGATCTGCATCACGCGGGACAACACCCAGCTGCAGGTGGACGGCATCCTTTATTTCCAGGTGACCGACCCGATGCGCGCAAGCTACGGCTCGTCGAACTACATCGTGGCCGTGACGCAGCTGGCGCAAACCTCGCTGCGCAGCGTGATCGGCAAGCTCGAGCTCGACAAGACCTTCGAGGAGCGCGACGTCATCAACGCCCAGGTTGTCGCGGCCATCGACGAGGCGGCGCTCAACTGGGGCGTGAAGGTGCTGCGCTACGAAATCAAGGACCTGACGCCGCCCAAGGAAATCCTGCTGGCCATGCAGGCGCAGATCACCGCCGAGCGCGGCAAGCGCGCCCTTATCGCGGCCTCCGAAGGCCGCCGCCAGGAGCAGATCAACATCGCCACGGGCGAGCGCGAAGCCTTCATCGCACGCTCCGAGGGCGAGAAGCAAGCCCAGATCAACAACGCCCAGGGCGAGGCGGCCGCCATCACGGCCGTGGCCACCGCCACCGCCGACGCCATCGAACGCGTAGCGGCAGCCATCCGCCAGCCCGGCGGCGAACAGGCGGTGCAGCTCAAGGTGGCCGAACGCGCGGTCGATGCCTACGGCAAGGTTGCGGCCGATGCCAAGACCACGCTGATCGTTCCGAGCAACATGACCGAAACGGCCGCACTCATCGCCTCGGCCATGCGCATGGTTCAAGCCGGCAAGCCGCAAAATCCGGCTTGAGCGACTGCTACAATCGAAGGCTCAGGAGCGGTGGATGAGCGGTTTAAGTCGCACGCCTGGAAAGCGTGTGAGGGTTAATAGCCCTCCGCGGGTTCGAATCCCGCCTGCTCCGCCAGAGATTGATTGTTCGTAACCGTTCGCGAACATGCAGAGAAAGTAGAAAAGCCCGAGTTGCCCCAAGCTTCTTGGGCTTTTTTGTTGCTGCGTTGTACTTCAGCAACGTGGTCTGCCCTGCCGGCCGCGGCCGTCTGGCAGTACGATCCAAAGGTCTTACTTTTCACGCCTGCAAAGGAGCCCGGATGGCCGGACAGCAACAAACTTCATCGGGCGGCGATACGTCACTCGAACAGACATTGGAGAAGACCGAAGCGGTTGCCGCCGATGTGCAGCGGGCATCGGACAACCTCGCGATCGTGAACACGGTTCTCGAGCAGGGGCTGCCTGAAGAGGTACAGGTGGGTGACGTGGCCCAGGCCATCGAGCACACCAGCCAGCTCGAGGAAAAGCTGGCCAAGTCGGCGGAAACGCTGGCCGAGGTGAACGCCGCCTTGAGCGAAGAAATCGAAAAGCGCCTCGAGGTCACCGCCGAGCGCGACGAAAGCCAGGCGGAAGCCGAGGAACTCAAGGCAAGGATCCGATCCGGCGGTGCGGACTGAGCGCTTTGACGGTCCGTCCCGGCGGAATGGATTGATCCTTATCCTTTTCTCCTACGCTGCGGACACGTCCGGCACGCTACGCTATTGGTTCTCAAAGCGAAACACGGCATGGCCCTCATCACGTTCCTCGTCGAGGACAACAAGACCATCAGAGACAACCTCGTGCCGGCCCTCGAGGATCTGGTCAATGGCCAGGTCGTCGGTTTTGCCGAAACCGAGTCGGCCGCGCTCGCTTGGCTCGCCGCCCATCCGCATGACTGGCAGTTGCTCATCATCGATCTGTTCCTGAAGGAAGGCTCCGGCCTCGGCGTGCTCTCGGGCTGCAAGACGCGCGGGCCGGGCCAGCGCGCGGTGGTGCTGAGCAACTACGTGACAGCCGACATTCGCGCACGCTGCCAGGCACTGGGCGCCGATGCCGTCTTCGACAAGTCGCGCGACCTCGACGCCTTCATCGACTACTGCAACACCGACCGCCCCTCGGGGCATGCCGCCCTGGTTTGATCCGACGGGTGCCAGCGGCTGGCAGCCATGAAAAAAGGGCCCGAAGGCCCTTTCTCTTTTTGCGCATTGCTGCGCGCTGTCATGGCGCCGATCAGCGCACCACGGCGATCTGCGTACGCACGCCACCCTTGTAGGTGAAGAGCGTCAGCGCGCCGTTCTTGATGTCGCCCTTTTCGTCGAAGGCGATCGGGCCGGTCACGCCCTTGTATTGCACCTTGCCGACTTCCGGCAGGTACTTTTCAGGGTCGGAAGAACCGGCCTTGACCATGGCTTCGGCCAGGACGTTGACGGCGTCGTACACGTACGGTGCGTAGATCTGCACGTCCACGCCGTTCTTGGCCTTGAACTTGACCTTGAAGTCTTCCAGCGGCTGCTTGAAGTCGCCATCGACACCACCGGCTTCGGCGCAAACCACCATCTCTTCGCCGATGGCATCGCCAGCCAGCTTCGGCAGTTCGCCGGTGCACAGGCCGTCGCCGCCCATGAACTTGACGTTCAGGCCGAGTTGCTTGACCTGCTTGAGCATCGGGCCGCCCACGGCATCCATGCCGCCGAAGAACAGCACGTCGGGCTTGGAAGCCTTGAGCTTGGTCAGGATGGCGTTGAAGTCGGTCGACTTGTCGGTCGTGAATTCGTGGCCGACGATGGTCGCGCCGGCAGCCTTGGCCGCCTTCTCGAATTCTTCGGCAACGCCTTGGCCGTAGGCCGTGCGGTCGTCGATCACGGCAATGTTCTTGCCCTTGAGCGTTTCGACCGCGTACTTGCCCAGCGTGCCGCCGAGTTGCGTGTCGTCGGCCACCACGCGGAACGTGGTCTTGAAGCCTTGGCGCGTGTACTTGGGGTTGGTGGCTGATGGCGAAACCTGCGGAATGCCGGCGTCGCTGTAGAGCTTCGATGCGGGGATGGTGGTGCCCGAATTCAGGTGGCCCACGATACCGTTGACCTTGCTGTCGACCAGCTTCTGGGCCACTGCGGTGCCTTGCTTCGGATCGCCGGCGTCGTCTTCTGCCAGCAGTTCGAACTTGGCAACCTTGTCGCCGATCTTGAGGCCCTTGGCATTGAGGTCTTCGATGGCCATCTTGGCGCCGAACTCGTTGTCCTTGCCAAGGTGGGCAATCGGACCGCTGGTGGGCGCAACGTGGCCGATCTTGACGATCAGTGCGTCGGCCGGAGGCGCTGCAGGTGCCGGAGCCGCTGCCGTGGGCGCCGGTGCGGCGGGTGCAGCAGCTTCTTCTTTCTTGCCGCAAGCCACCAGCGTGAGAGCAGCCAGTGCGACCGCAGTCCATTTCAATTGCATGAGAACCTCCAGAACATGGATAAATAAAACTAAGAACCGGTCGTGTGATCCGGGCGCGCAGACCTCGCAAGTTCCGCGCCGCAGACCAGCGGCACCCTCCCGCCTACCGACCTGGCGCGCAGTTTAGCTGAAGCTTTATGCTCCGGAAGCTGGCGTAGACCCTGTGTTTTCGGAGAGTTCGGCGGCCATGGCTTCGATCACCAACGCGCGCAATACGGCCTCGATTTCTCCACGCAGCCGAGGCACCATGGCATCGAGTTGCTGCTGAACGGCGGCCGACACCGCGTCGCTCAAACGCTCTTCCAGAGACAGGTCCACGCGCTGCAGCACGCGGTGCAGAAGCTGCTCTTCGAGGCGCACGATTTCGGCCTCGGAACGCTGCTCGGCCGGGGGCAATGCAACGGCCTCGGCGAGGTCGACCGGCGGTGCCGGCGAGCTTGGGGGAGGTTTGGCCACCTCGGCCGCCACGGGTTCGGCCGGCAGATCGAGCACCGTGGTCAGCGTGGGAACGAACTTGGGCGGTGTACGCAGGGTGCTGGCCATCAGGAGGCGCTCCTTGCAAAGTCGTGCGGCTGGATGGTGTAGCCCCGGTCGGCATAGTGGCGCCAGCGCGACCGGCCGATCTGCCGGTCTACCGCCTCGTCGCTCACGATATCGATCAGGCGCTCGAAGCGCTCGAAGCCGGCCGGAACCTCGGGCCCCAGGTTCACGAGCATCTCCCGGTGCGGAAGCGATGCGGCATCGGCGCCCTCGGCGCAAAGAATGACCGGCGAACGGGCCAGCATGTGCGCCGGTGCGTCGCCGCGGCAATGGGCGATGAAGTCGGAGGGCGCCAGCTGCCAGAGCGCGGCATCGACCGCCTCCAGCATCGGGGCCTCGCCCACCACGACCACGCGCAGCCCGCGCGCGCTCACGGCCTTTCGAACCAGCCGGCAGGCGTAGTTGACCTTGTCCGGCGTATTGAAATGAAAGCCGATTTCCGTCACTGTGCGGACCGGGCCTTTCGGCTGACCGGGCCGGCGTTCTTGCGCGCGGCCTTCGGCGGTGCCGCCTTGGCTGCCCCGCTGCGTGCGCGTTCCATCAGATACGACACCAGCAGGCCCACCGGCCGCCCGGTCGACCCCTTGGCCGCCCCGCTCTTCCAGGCCGTTCCCGCGATGTCCAGGTGCGCCCAGGCGAAATCGCCGGCGAAGCGCTGCAGGAACTTGGCCGCGGTAATGGCGCCGCCGGCGCGGCCCGCCACGTTGGCGACGTCGGCAAAGTTGCTCTTGAGGCCGTCGGCATATTCGTCGTCGAGCGGCAGGCGCCAGCAACGGTCTTGCGATGCTTCTCCGGCCGCCTGCAGCGCGGAGGCCAGCGCTTCGTCGGCCGTGAAAAGGCCGCTGCGCACGCCGCCCAGCGCCACCACGCAGGCCCCGGTGAGCGTGGCGATGTCGATCACGGCGGCCGGATCGAAGCGCTTCGCGTACGTCAGCGCGTCGCAAAGGATGAGGCGCCCTTCCGCGTCGGTGTTCAGCACCTCGATGGTCTGCCCGCTCATGCTGGTGACCACGTCCCCGGGCTTGATCGCGCGGCCGTCGTTCATGTTCTCGCACGAGGGCACCAGGCCGACCACGTTGATCGCCGGCTGGATTTCGCCCAACGCACGGAAGGTACCGAGCACGCTGGCTGCGCCGCACATGTCGAACTTCATCTCGTCCATTTCGGCGGCCGGCTTGAGCGAGACGCCACCGGTGTCGAAGGTAATGCCCTTGCCGACCAGCACCACGGGCGCCTCGTCCTTGGGGCCGCCCTGGTAGCGCAGCACGATGAAGCGCAGCGGCTCGGCCGAGCCTTGCGCCACGGCGGCGAACGAGCCCATGCCGAGTTTCTGCACTTCCTTCGGGCCCAGGACCTCGCACTTGATGCGGGGCAGCTTGGCCAGGTCCTTGGCGGCATCGGCCAGCAAGGTGGGCGTGCAATAGTTACCGGGCCGGTTGCCCCATTCCTTGGCAAGCTCGATGCCGGACACCGTGGCGCGGGCTTCGTCGAAGGCCTTGCTCACCGCGGCGGCATCGGCCACGCCGAGCGTGAGGTTGCGAATGGTGCGCCCGCCCTCGCCGTTCGAGGCCTTCGACTTGGTCGTGGTGTAGACGTAGCTGGCGTCGGCCGCCGCGGAAACGGCGCACCCCACCGCCGCGCTGTCGGCTTCGTGCGCGAACACGACCACCACCCGCTTCGGTCCATGGGCCTTGGCCGCATTGACCGCCGCAATGACGCCGCTGCGCACCGACGCGGGCTTGCCGTCGCCGATGGCCGCGAGCACGACGCGCGACGCCACCACTTCGTTCGGCTGGTAGAGCGTGAGCAGCTTGCCGGCCTTGTCGGGCAGGTCGCCGGCCTTGCGCGCGCTGGCAATCAGTGCGGAAAGCGGGTCCTTGGCGGTGATGGGGACGCTGCCGACGAGCACGATGAGTACGTCGGATTTTTCGGCCGCGGCGCGGGCGACGGTGAGGGTCTTGAGCTGAAAGTCCATAATCCTTTTTTTCCTCGAACGATGTTATTCCATTCTTCCCTACGCAAGGAGCTGTCGCGCAGCTTCGGAGCGACCCTCGTCGTCCTGGTCACCATCGTGATGACCATGATGCTCATCCGCACGCTCGGACTCGCCTCCAAGGGCAGCGTGAACCCGTCCGAAGTGTTCCTGGTGATGGCGTACACGGTGCTCGGCTACATGCCGACCATCCTGAGCCTGAGCCTGTTCATCGCCATTGTCGGCACCTTGTCGCGCATGTACCGCGACAGCGAAATGGTGATCTGGTTTTCCAGCGGGCGCGGCCTCGCCGATTTCGTCCAGCCACTGTTCCGCTTTGCCTGGCCGGTGCTCGCGCTGATTGCGGTGATGGCGCTGCTGGGCTGGCCCTGGGCCAACTCGCAGACCATCGGCATGCGCGCGCAATACGAACAGCGCAGCGACATCGAGCGCGTCACGCCCGGCGAATTCCGCGAATCGGCCGGTCGCATCCGTGTCTTTTTCATCGACAAGGACACGCCGGACGGCGCCACGGCGACCAACGTGTTCATCTGGGCCATCGAGCGGGGTCTGCAGATCACCACCTCCGCGCGCAGCGGACGCATCGAGAACGTCGGCGAGCACCGCTACCTGATGCTGAGCAACGGCCAGCGGCTCGAGCGCCCGCTGCTGCCCACCGCGACCTCGGGCCTCAAGATCAGCGAATTCGAGACTTACGGCACCCGGGCGGGCGGCAACAACGCCTTTACAGCCGACACCACGCCGGCGCGCGCCAAGCCGACGCTTCAGCTCCTGCGGGAGCCCGGCGACGCGAGCCGCGGCGAACTGGCATGGCGCATCGGCATGCTGCTGGCCGCCATCAACTTCGTGCTGCTCGCATTGGCCGTGTCGAGCGTCAACCCGCGCGTGGGACGCAGCGGCAACCTGCTGTTTGCGCTGTTCGCCTTCGTCGTCTACTACAACATGCTCAACCTCGGCCAGAGCTGGATCAGCTCCGGGCGCTACAGCATGGGTTCGTTCATGCTGCTGCTTCACGGCGGCGTGCTGCTGATCGGCGTCGCATGGCTGGTTTTGCGCAATAACAACTGGGGTCGGCGACGCAAGGTGGAGCGGGTCATTCCCGGCGGCCTGCCGTCCCAGCCCACCAAGATCGACCCGACCACGTGAAAACAATCCGACGCCTGATCTATGTCGAGGCACTGAAGGCCGTGGCTTTCGTGACACTCGGCTTCCTGAGCCTGTTCTTCTTCTTCGACTTCGTCGACGAACTGCAATCCATCGGCAAACCCGAAAGCCTGGCCTATGGGCCGGCGCAGGCCCTGATCTACGTGACCTTGCTGATTCCGAGCCACCTGTACGAGCTGCTCCCGATCACCGTGCTGATCGGCTGCATCTTCGTGATGGCACGCCTGGCGCAAAGCTCCGAATACACGATTCTTCGCACCAGCGGCCTCGGCCCCTGGCGCGCCCTGCGCACACTGCTGCTGCTGGGCGTCGGATTTGTTTTTCTGACCTTTGCCATCGGCGACTACATCGCCCCCATGTCCGAGCGCACGGGCCAATTGCTCAAGTCGCGATACCAGGGCACCTTTTCTCTGGTCGGCAATACGGGGGCATGGCTCAAGGAGAAGCGTGACAACGTGTCCTACGCCGTCAACGTGCTGTCCATCTCGCGCGATGGCTCCCTCAGGAATGCGCGCATCTTCGAGTTCGATGCCAATGGCTACGTGCGCAAGCAGCTCCTCGCGACTTCCGCGCGCATTCTGGACGACCGCTGGGTGCTGTCGGATGTCGAGTTGCAAGACTACGACACGCGCAGCGACGCTAACAAGGCTCACATCCTGACCAGCCGGGTGCCGCAGCTCGACTGGCCGACCACGCTCACGGCCGAGATGGTGTCCGTCGCACTCTTGCGGCCCGACCGCATGAGCACCATCGACCTGTTCGACTACATCAGCCACCTCGAAGCCAACGGACAGACCGCGCAGCGCTACGAGATCCAGTTCTGGCGCAAGGTCTTCTACCCGCTCTCGTGCCTCGTGATGGTGGTGCTCGCCCTGCCCTTTGCCTACCTGCACTTCCGCCAGGCCGGCATTACCACCTACGTGTTCGGCGGCGTGATGATCGGCATCAGCTTCTTCCTCTTGAACAACGTGTTCGGCTACCTCGGCAACCTGAGCAACTGGTCGCCATGGCTAACAGCGGCGGCGCCGGGGCTCATTTATTCGGTCATGTCGCTTGCCGCGTTCAGCTGGCTGGTGCTTCGAAGATAGAAGACCAGGGAAGGCCGGCATGACGACGGGAAGCACGAAGGGCATCATCCTTCTGGCCCACGGTTCGCGCGACGAGCGTTGGCGCGAACCCATCGAGGCCGTGGCCGCGCGCGTCACGGTGCTCGACCCGCAGGCCCGGGTGGTCTGCGCCTACATGGAGCTGGCCGCGCCCGACCTGCGCACCGCCGCGGCGGCCCTGATTGCGAGCGGTGCGCGGGCGCTCCGCGTCGTTCCGTTGTTTCTCGGCATGGGCAAGCACGCCCGCGAAGACCTGCCGCTGCAGCTCGACGCGCTGCGCGGAACCTGGCCGCAGGTCGAATTCCAGCTCGCCAACATCGTGGGCGAGGAGCCCGAACTGGTCGAATTGCTGGCCAGAATCGCAAGCAAATCTTGATCTCGGGGCTATTTCGATAGACTCCGAAGGCATAATGAATTCCGCAATAAGACGGAATTTGATATGAATCTGCACCAGTTCAAGTTTGTTCAGGAAGCCGTGCGGCGCAACCTGAACCTCACCGAGGCGGCCAAGGCGCTGCATACCTCGCAGCCTGGCGTGTCCAAGGCCATCATCGAACTCGAGGAAGAGCTCGGCGTCGAGATCTTCGCCCGCCATGGCAAGCGCCTGAAGCGGGTCACCGAGCCGGGCCAGCATGTCATCGCGAGCATCGAACTGATCATGCGCGAAGTCGGCAACCTCAAGCGCATCGGCGAGCAGTTCAGCGCGCAGGACAGCGGCACCCTCTCCATTGCCACCACGCACACCCAGGCGCGCTACGTGCTGCCGGTGCCCGTGGCCAGGCTGCGCGAGGCCTATCCGAAGGTCAACGTGAGCCTGCACCAGGGCTCGCCCGACCAGGTGGCACGCATGGTGATCGACGAAATTGCCGAGGTGGGCATTGCCACCGAATCGCTCGCGGACTACACCGAGCTCGTGACCCTGCCCTGCTATGAATGGCAGCACGTGCTGGTGCTCCCCAAGGACCATCCGCTGGCCGCCAAGGAGCGCATTTCGCTCGAAGACCTGGCGCTCGAACCCATCATTACCTACCACCCGTCGTTCACGGGCCGCACGCGCATCGACCACGCCTTTGCGCAGAAAAAACTCACGCCGCGCATCGCGCTCGAAGCCATCGACTCCGACGTGATCAAGACCTATGTGCGCCTGGGCCTGGGTGTGGGCATCGTGGCCGAAATGGCGGTGCGCGACGAGTCGAACGCGGACCTCGTGGTGCGCCCCATGGGCCACGTGTTCGGCCAGAACATCGCGCGCGTGGCGTTCAAGCGCAGCGCCTACCTGCGCAACTTCGTGTTCAAGTTTGCCGAGCTGCTGTCCGACCGGCTCGACCGCAACCTGATCGCGAAGGCCCTGAGCGGACATCAGCAAGACTACGATCTTTGATATTCAGCAGCCCCAGCTTTCGACCACGACCATGAGCACTGTTCTTTCCGCCCCCCGCACGCCGGAGATCGCCACCAAGCTGCCCGCCGTCGGCACCACCATCTTCACCGTGATGTCCGCACTGGCAACGGAGAAGAACGCGGTCAACCTCGGCCAGGGCTTCCCCGATTTCAAATGCGACCCGAAGCTGCTCGAAGACGTGACGGCCGCCATGGCCGCGGGCCACAACCAATACCCGCCGATGCCCGGCATTCCGGCGCTGCGCGAAGCCATTGCCGGCAAGATCGCCGCGCTCTACGGCCACAGCTACAGCGCGGCCACCGAGATCACGGTGACCGCGGGCGCCACGCAGGCCATCCTCACGGCCATTCTTGCCGTGGTACGCGCAGGCGACGAGGTGATCGTCCTGGAGCCCTGCTACGACAGCTACGTGCCCAATATCGAACTCGCAGGCGGCAGCGTGGTGCGCGTGCCGCTGGTGCCTGGCACCTTCCGGCCCGACTTCGACAAGATTGCCGCGGCGCTCTCGCCGCGCACGCGCGCCATCATCGTCAACACGCCGCACAACCCGAGCGCCACGATCTGGACCGCGGCCGAAATGCGCAAGCTCGAAGAGCTGCTGGCCCCGACCGACGTGTTCGTGATTGCCGACGAGGTGTACGAGCACATGATCTACGACGGCGCGCAGCACGAAAGCGTGGCCCGCTTCCCGGGCCTGGCGGCGCGCAGCTTCATCGTGAGCAGCTTCGGCAAGACCTATCACGTCACCGGCTGGAAGGTCGGCTTCGTTGCGGCGCCGGCGCCGCTCATGGCGGAGTTCCGCAAGGTGCACCAGTTCAACGTGTTCACCGTGAACACGCCCATGCAGCATGCGCTCGCGCAGTACATGGCCGATCCGAAGCCGTACCTCGAGCTTCCGGCCTTCTACCAGCGCAAGCGCGACCTTTTTGCCGCAGGGCTCGCCGAGAAAACCCGCTTCAAGCTGCTGCGCAGCGAGGGCAGCTATTTCCAGTGCGTCGACATCTCGGCGGTCAGCGACCTGTCCGAGGCCGACTTCTGCCTGTGGCTCACCAGCGAGATCGGCGTGGCGGCCATTCCGCTGTCGGCGTTCTACGGCAACGGCTTCGATCAGCGCGTGGTCCGTTTCTGCTTTGCCAAGAAGGACGAGACGCTGAATTCCGCGCTGGATCGCCTCGCCCGGCTCTGAACGGATCGACGCGGCTCCCAGGCCGACGCTGACGGTAGGACAGTCCTGACCGCCGAAGGAGCGGCTTTCCGGCGTGTCTTGCGCTCCCGGACACCGAGCATCAATGCTCGTAACAACAACGTCCAGGAGAAAAGCATGTCCCTCTCGTTCATTCTGCTGATCATTCTGATCCTGCTGCTGATCGGCGCGCTGCCGAGCTGGGGCTACAGCCGCAGCTGGGGCTACGGGCCAAGCGGCGGCCTGGGCCTTGTCCTGGTGATCGTGGTCATCCTGGTGCTCATGGGACGCATATGACGCTCCCGCGGATTTCCCGCACCTGAAAGGAGCCCGCGCAAGCGGGCTTCTTTTTTTGCCGCCCTGCCGCTCAGGCCTGCAGCTGGGCCCAGGCCTTGTCCAGCCGCTTGATGCTGACCGGCTGCGGCGTGCGCAGTTCCTGCGCGAAAAAGCTCACGCGAAGCTCCTCCAGCAGCCAGCGGAATTCGAGCATGCGGTCGTCCACCACGCCTTTGCGTTCCGCCGCCAGCCGCCAATAGCGTTGCTCCTGCGGCCGGAGTTCGGCCAGCTTGGCGGTATCGCGCGCGGGGTCGGCGCGCAGCTTGTCGAGCCGCAGCACGATCGCCTTGAGATAGCGCGCGAAATGCTGCAGCTGCGTCCACGGCGCATCGGCAATGAAGCGCTTGCCGACGAGGCGCTGCAACTGCTGCGCGGCATCCTGCACGGCCTCGGGGTGGATCTTCGTGTCCTTGATCTTGCGCGCGGCGGCCGCGTACTCGACCAAGATGGACGAAGCCAGGCGGGCGACCTCGTTCGCAATCAGCGTGAGCCGGCCGCGCCCTTCTTCAAGCCGGCGCTTGAAGGCGAACTCGTCGGTGGGCAAAGGCTCCTGAAGAAAGGCCCGGTCGATCGCCACGTCGATGATCTGCGTGCGCAACTCTTCGGACGTGCCCAGCGGCATGTAGGCCACCGCCATCTTCTGCAGATCGGGGATGTTCTTCTCGAGGTACTTGAGCGCGTCTTTCAGCTGCAGTGCGAACAGCCGGCGCAGGCCGGCGCGGTGCTTGGCGGCCGCCACCGCGGGTTCATCGAACACCTCGATGGTGACCGCGTCGCCCTCGTCGCGCAGCGCCGGAAAGCCGATCAGCGACTGCGATCCGCGGCGCACTTCCATCAGCTCGGGCAGTTCGCCGAAGCTCCAGTTCGTGTAGCGCTGGCCTGCGGGCAGGCTCGGCGCGGCGGCGGCTGGCGCTGCGGCGGTGCCCGTGGCTTGCACGCGCCCGTCGCTGCCGTCCGCCGGTTTTCGCTCCGCGGAAGCCTTGACGTTGAGACCCGCCAGCGCCTGGAAAGCGCCCCGCGCCTGCGCACCCAACTCTGCCTTGAGCGCGCCCAGGTTGCGTCCCATGCCGAGCTGACGGCCGTGTTCATCCACGATGCGCAGGTTCATGAACAGGTGCGGCGGCAGCATGTCGAGCTTGAAGTCGGCGCGCTTGACGTCGATGCTCGTCGCATCGCGCACGCGCTTGAGCAGCACGTCGGTCAGCGAGCCGTGGCCGAACATCTCGGGCGCCGAGAGTTCCTCGGCCAGCTTCGCGGCCGATTCGGGCAGCGGCACCAGCCGCGAGCGCGGACGCTGCGGCAGGCTCTTGAGCAGCGCCTGGATCTTGTCCTTCAGCATGCCCGTCACCAGCCATTCGCAGCGCTCCTCGCTCACCTGGTTGAGCACGAAGAGCGGCACGCTGACCGTGAGGCCGTCCTTCGCGTCGCCCGGCTCGTGCAGATAGCTCGCCGCGCAATCGACGCCGCCAAGCTTCAGCGTGGCGGGAAAGGACTGCGTGGTGATGCCCGCCGCCTGGTGGCGCATGAGCTCCTCGCGCGTCAGGAAGAGCAGGCGCGGCTGCTCCCTGGACGCATGGCGGTACCAGTTCTCGAAGGTGATGCCGCTCGCTACATCGGCGGGCAGCTGCGCGTCGTAGAACGCGAAGATCAGTTCTTCATCGACCAGCACGTCCTGCCGGCGCGCCTTGTGCTCCAGCCCTTCGACCTCGCGCACCAGCTTGCGGTTGGCCGTGAGGAAGGGGAACTTGCTTTCCCACTGTCCGGCCACCAGCGCCTCGCGAATGAAGATCTCGCGCGCCGCGACCGGATCGACCTTGGTGAAATCGACGCGGCGGCCGCTGTAGACCACGAGGCCGTAGAGCGTGGCGCGCTCCAGCGCCGAAACCTGAGCGCCCTTCTTCTCCCAGTGCGGATCGAGCAGCTGCTTCTTCAGCAGGTGGCCGGCCACCTGTTCGAGCCACTGCGGCTCGATGTTCGCAATGCCGCGGCCGAAGAGCCGCGTGGTTTCGACCAATTCGGCCGCAACGATCCAGCGGCCCGGCTTCTTCTTCAGGTGCGCGCCCGGATGCTTGTAGAACTTGATGCCGCGTGCACCGAGGTACGCCTCGTCGTCCTCGAGCTTCCAGCCCACGTTGCCGAGCAGGCCCGCGAGCATCGACAGGTGCAGCGGCTCATAGCCTGCAGGCTCCGCGTTGATGCGCCACTTGTGCTCGGTCACGACCGTGAGCAACTGCGAATGGATGTCGCGCCATTCGCGCACGCGACGAATGTTGATGAAGTTCTGGCGCAGCAGCTGCTCGTACTGGCGGTTGCTGAGCTTGTGCGTGTCGCCATGGCCGCCACGCGCATCGGCGATCCATTTCCACAGCCGCAGGTAGCCGCTGAATTCGCTCTTGTCGTCGTCGAATTTCGAATGCGCCTGGTCGGCCTGCTGCTGCGCATCCATCGGCCGGTCGCGCACGTCCTGCACGCTGAGCGCCGAGGCGATGACCAGCACTTCTTCGAGCGCGCCGCGTGTGCGAGCCTCCAGAATCATCCGGCCCACGCGCGGATCGAGCGGCAGCTTGGCGAGCTCGGCGCCGGTGGCCGTGAGCTCGTTGGCATCGTCGACCGCGCCCAGCTCGTTGAGCAGCTGGTAACCGTCGGCAATCGCGCGCGGCGAAGGCGCCTCGAGAAATGGAAACTGAGCCACGTCGCCCAGGCGCAGCGACTTCATGCGCAGGATCACACCAGCGAGCGACGACCGCAGGATTTCGGGGTCGGTAAACCGCGGCCGGCCGTCGAAATCCTTCTCGTCGTAGAGCCGGATGCAGATGCCGTTGGCCACGCGGCCGCAACGGCCCGCGCGCTGGTTGGCCGCGGCCTGGCTGATCGGCTCGACCAGCAGCTGCTCGACCTTGCTGCGGAAGCTGTAGCGCTTGACGCGCGCGGTGCCGGTGTCGATCACGTAGCGGATGCCCGGCACCGTGAGCGAGGTTTCCGCCACGTTGGTGGCCAGCACAATGCGCCGGCCCGTGTGGCTGTCGAAGATGCGGTCCTGCTCGGGGCCCGACAGCCGCGCGAACAGCGGCAGCACCTCGGCATTGCGCAGCAGCGGCTGGTGGCTCAGGTGGCGGCGCAGGTGGTCGGCCGCCTCCCGGATCTCGCGCTCGCCGGGCAGGAACACGAGGATGTCGCCCGCGTTGTGCGGATCGCGCCAGAGCTCGTCGACGCCATCTGCAATCGCGTCGTTCAGGTCGTGCTCGCGCGACTCCTCGAAGGGTCGGTAGCGCTGCTCGACCGGAAAGGTGCGGCCCGACACCATGATGGTCGGCGCCGGCCCCTTGGCCGAGGCAAAGTGCTGCGCAAAGCGCTCGGCGTCGATGGTGGCCGAGGTCACGATGACCTTCAGGTCGGGCCGGCGCGGAAGAATCTCGCGCAGGTAGCCCAGCAGGAAGTCGATGTTCAGCGAGCGCTCGTGCGCCTCGTCGATGATCAGCGTGTCGTAGGCCTTGAGCAGCGGATCGGTCTGCGTCTCGGCCAGCAGGATGCCGTCGGTCATGAGCTTGACCGAGGCGTCGCGGCTCAGCCGGTCCTGGAAGCGCACCTTGAAGCCGACCACGTCGCCCAGCGGCGTTTTCAATTCTTCGGCGATGCGCTTGGCCACCGAGCTTGCGGCAATGCGCCGCGGCTGCGTATGCCCGATGAGCCGGCCCTTGCCCGGCGGCGCATTGAGCTTGCCGCGGCCGAGCGCGAGCGCGATCTTCGGCAGCTGGGTGGTCTTGCCCGAGCCCGTTTCGCCGCAGACGATCACCACCTGGTGCGCCTCGATGGCGGCCATGATTTCGTCGCGCCGGCCGGAGACGGGGAGCGATTCGGGAAAGTCGATGCGCAAGGGAGCGGAAGGTGTCGTGGTCGTCAAGGGAAAAGCTGTTCGGGAAGGCGCGGCAGGCAAACCGTCGATTATCGACGCGCCGCACTGTTGGTGCCAACGGCGCCGGCAACAACCGCAACATCGGCCTGCGCAGGCCGCCGCCCCGAGATCACGATGGCCCGACCCGCACGAATCGTCCCTCAAGAATGCACAATCACGCCCCATGTCCACCGTTTTCAACTTCACCTTCGTGCCCTGGTTCCGCTCGGTCGCGCCCTACATCCACACGCACCGTGGCAAGACTTTCGTGGTCGCGCTGGCGGGTGAGGCGATCGCGGCGGGCAAGCTGCAGAACATTGCGCAAGACCTGGCGCTGATCCAGAGCATGGGCGTCAAGATCGTGCTGGTGCACGGCTTCCGCCCGCAGGTCAACGAGCAGCTCGCCGCCAAGGGGCACGAGGCGCGCTATTCGCACGGCATCCGCATCACCGACGAGGTGGCGCTCGATTCGGCCCAGGAAGCCGCCGGCCAGCTGCGCTACGAGATCGAAGCGGCCTTCAGCCAGGGCCTGCCGAACACGCCGATGGCCGGTTCGACGGTGCGCGTGATTTCGGGCAACTTCATCACGGCGCGGCCCATCGGCGTGGTCGACGGCGTGGACTTCAAGCATTCGGGCCTGGTGCGCAAGGTCGATGCGGTGGGCATCCGCCGCACGCTCGATTTCGGTGCCATGGTGCTGATGTCGCCGTTCGGCTTCTCGCCCACCGGCGAGGCCTTCAACCTGACGATGGAAGAAGTCGCCACCAGCGTGGCCATTTCGATCCAGGCCGACAAGCTGATCTTCCTGACGGAAATTCCGGGCATCCGCATCGACAGCGAGCTGCCCGAGAGCGAAGACAACCCCATCGATACCGAGCTGCCGCTCGCCGCGGCCGAGAAGCTGCTGGCGTCGCTGCCGGCGCCGCAGCGGCCGACCGACACGGCCTTTTACCTGCAGCACTGCGTCAAAGCCTGCAAGGGCGGCGTGGAGCGCAACCACATCCTGCCGTTTGCTCTGGACGGCGCGCTGCTGCTCGAGGTGTATGTGCACGACGGCGTCGGCACCATGGTGATCGACGAGAAGCTCGAAAGCCTGCGTGAAGCCACGGTCGACGACATCGGCGGCATCCTGCAGCTGATCGAGCCGTTCGAGCGCGACGGCACGCTGGTGAAGCGCGACCGCACCGAAATCGAGCGCGACGTGGGCCACTACACGGTCATCGAGCATGACGGCGTGATCTTCGGCTGCGCGGCGCTCTACCCCTACCCCGAGGCAAAGACCGCCGAGATGGCCGCGCTGACCGTCTCGCCCCAGTCGCAATCGCAAGGCGACGGCGAGCGCATCCTCAAGCGCATCGAGCACCGCGCCAAGGCGATGGGGCTCGAAAGCATCTTCGTGCTCACCACGCGCACCATGCACTGGTTCCTCAAGCGCGGCTTCCAGCAGGTCAACCCCGACTGGCTGCCCGAAGCCCGCAAGCGCAAGTACAACTGGGACCGCAAGAGCCAGGTGCTGGTCAAGAAAATCTGAACCCCTGACCCTATAAGGAAGCCCGCCGCCATGACGCTCGCCACCGCCCTGCTGTTCTCCATCGTGGCGCTGGCCGCCATCGCCACGCCCGGGCCAACCGTGCTGCTGGCACTGAGCAACGGCTCGCGACGCGGCGTGCGCGGTGCGCTGCCGGGCATCCTGGGGGCCGTGCTGTCCGACTTCGTGCTGGTCGGCGCGGTGGCGCTGGGCCTGGGCGCGCTGCTGGCCGCCTCGGAGTTCTGGTTCTCCATGCTCAAGTGGGTGGGCGCCGTGTACCTCGCCTGGCTGGGCATTCGCATGCTGCGCTCCAAGGGCGGCAGCTTCGACGCGCCGCGCGCCGATGCTGGCGAGCCCGTTGCGGGCATGCCCAAGGAAGGCCGCAAGGTTTTTCTCAAGTCGTTCCTGGTCGCGGTGACCAACCCCAAGGGCTACCTGTTCTGCTCGGCGCTGATGCCGCAGTTCATCGACCCGGCGGCCGCCCAAGGCATGCAGTACGCCATCATCTCCGTGCTGTTCGCGTCGCTCGATGCAGCCGTCATGCTGGTCTATGCCTTCGTCGGCGCGCGGGCAATGCGACTGCTGACAGCCGCCGCCGCCCGCTGGATCGACCGCACCTGCGGCGCGATGCTGCTGGCGCTGGCCGGCTCGCTGGCGTTCTACCGGCGCAGCGGGACCTGAGCGGCCGGCGACCTGTCGCCGATAATCGCTCTCCATGAATCCCCTGCTTTCCAAGCTTCAGCCCTACCCCTTCGAGCGGCTGCGGCTCTTGTTCGAGGGCGTCACGCCCAACCCCGATTTCGCGCCCGTCAGCCTGGGCATCGGCGAGCCCAAGCACGCCACGCCCGAGTTCATCAAGGAGGCGCTGGCGGCCAGCATGGCCACGCTGGCGGCCTACCCCGCCACGGCCGGCAACCTGAAGCTGCGCACCGCTTTTACCGATTGGCTGCAGCGCCGCTACGCACTGCGACTGGATCCGGCCACGCAGGTGCTGCCGGTCAACGGCTCGCGCGAGGCGCTGTTCTCATTGGCGCAAACGGTGGTCGACGCCAGCAAATCCCCCGCGCCGATCGTGGTTTCGCCCAATCCGTTCTATCAAATCTACGAAGGCGCGGCCCTGCTCTCGGGCGCCGAGCCGTACTACGTGCCGAGCGTGCCGTCGCGCAATTTCGCGGTCGACTGGGACAGCGTGCCAAAGGCCGTCTGGGAACGCACGCAACTGGTGTTCGTCTGCTCGCCCGGCAACCCGACCGGCGCCGTGATGGCGCAGGACGAATGGAAGAAACTCTTTGCGTTGTCCGATCGCTTCGGTTTCGTGATTGCGGCCGACGAGTGCTACAGCGAGATCTACTTCCGCGAGGAGCCTCCGCTCAGCGGGCTGGAAGCCGCCGCCAAGCTGGGCCGAAGCGACTTCAGGAACCTGATTGCGCTCACCTCGCTGTCCAAGCGCAGCAATGTGCCGGGCCTGCGCAGCGGTTTCGTGGCGGGCGACGCCGCCATCATCAAGAGCTTTCTGCTCTACCGCACCTACCACGGCAGCGCCATGAGCGGCACCGTGGCCGCCGCCAGCATCGCGGCCTGGGGCGATGAAACCCACGTGATCGAGAACCGCGCCAAGTACCGCGCCAAGTTCGCCGCCGTGACGCCCCTGCTCGAACCGGTGCTCGACGTGCGCCTGCCCGATGCCAGCTTCTACCTCTGGGCGGGGGTGCCCGAAGTGTGGGCTGGCGACGACGAATCCTTCGCCCGCGCGCTCTACGCTCAATACAATGTTACGGTTTTGCCGGGGAGCTATCTGGCGCGCGACACGGCGCACAGCCCCAACCCCGGCCGCGGACGGATTCGCATGGCGCTGGTGGCCGAAACGGCCGAATGCGTGGAAGCCGCCGAACGCATCGTCCGCTTCGTCCGATCCGGCGCAAAAGGCCAGCGCTGAACCGCTGCTTTTCCGGCCCCTATTTTTTACCCGAGACTCTCTCCATGACCCAGCAACTGCAACAGATCATCGACGCCGCGTGGGAAGACCGCGCCAATGTCTCGCCCACCGCCGCCTCGGCCGAAGTGCGCGACGCCGTCGAGCATGTGATTTCCGAACTCAACAACGGCAAGCTGCGCGTTGCCACGCGCGAAAGCGTCGGCAAGTGGACGGTGCACCAGTGGATCAAGAAGGCCGTGCTGCTGTCGTTCCGCCTGAAGGACAACGAGCAGATCCAGGCCGGCTCGCTGGGCTTCTATGACAAGGTGCCGACCAAGTTCTCGCACCTGTCGGCCGGCGAGCTGAAGGAATCGGGCGTTCGCATCGTGCCCCCGGCCGTCGCACGCCGCGGCAGCTACATCGCCAAGGGCGCGATCCTCATGCCCTCCTACGTGAACATCGGCGCCTATGTGGGCGAAGGCACCATGGTCGACACCTGGGCCACCGTGGGTTCGTGCGCGCAGATCGGCGCCAACGTGCACCTCTCGGGCGGCGTCGGCATCGGCGGCGTGCTCGAGCCGCTGCAGGCCGGCCCGACCATCATCGAAGACAACTGCTTCATCGGCGCCCGCTCGGAAGTGGTCGAAGGCGTGGTGATCGAGGAAAACTCCGTGCTCGGCATGGGCGTGTACATCGGCCAGAGCACCCCGATCTTCAACCGCGACACCGGAGAGACCTTGTTCGGCCGCGTGCCGTCCGGCAGTGTCGTCATCAGCGGCAACCTGCCCAAGAAGACCAAGTCGGGCCAGGACTACAGCACCTACGCGGCGATCATCGTCAAGACGGTCGATGCGCAAACGCGCTCCAAGACCAGCCTGAACGACCTGCTGCGCGACTGATCGACAGGCCCCTGCCTTTGTCCCGTTAGAAAACAACAGCACCCGAGGAGAGAGACCGATGAACATGATGGAGCGAATTCTTCGTTTGATGGCCGAGCGCAAGGCCTCCGACATCTACCTCTCGGCCCACTCCCCGGTGCTGATCCGCATGAACGGCACCTGCGTGCCGATCAACGCGCAGGTGCTTCCCGCCACCGCGCCGCTCGCGCTGCTGGCCGAAGTGGTGCCCGAAGCCCGCATCCAGGAACTGGAAAGAACGGGCGAACTCAACATGGCCGTGATGCTCGAGGGCGCCGGCAACTACCGCATCAGCGCCATGCGCCAGCGCGGCAGCTATGCGGTGGTGGTGCGGCACATCGCCTCGACCATTCCGAGCTTTGCCGACCTGAACCTGCCCGACATTCTCAAGACGCTGATCATGGAGAAGCGCGGCCTGATCCTGATGGTCGGCGCCACCGGCGCGGGCAAGACCACCACGCTGGCTTCGATGCTCGACTACCGCAACGAGCACGCCACGGGCCACATCCTCACGGTGGAAGAACCCATCGAGTTCACCTACACCAACAAGAAGTCGCTGGTGAACCAGCGCGACGTGGGCAGCGACACCGAGTCGCTGCAGGTTGCGCTCAAGAACGCGCTGCGCCAGGCGCCCGACGTGATCCAGATCGGCGAAATCCGCGACCGCGAAACCATGACCGCGGCCATTGCCTATGCGCAATCGGGCCACCTGTGCGTCGCCACGCTGCATGCCAACAACAGCTACCGCGCGCTCAACCGCATCCTGAGCTTCTTCCCGGTCGAGGTGCGCCCCACGCTGCTGGGCGACCTGGGCTCGGCCCTGCGCGCCGTCGTGTCGCAGCGGCTGCTGCGCACGCCCACCGGCGGCCGCGTGCCGGCGCTCGAGGTCATGCTCAACACGGCCCTGGTGGCCGAGCTGATCGAAAAAGGCGATTTCTCCGCGGTCAAGGAAGCCATGGAGCAGTCGATGGCCGAAGGCTCGCAGACCTTCGAGGAAGACATTGCCCGGCTCATCACCGAAGAGCGCGTGACGCGCGAAGAAGGCTTGGCCCAGTCCGACTCGCCGACCAACCTGATGTGGCGGCTGCAAAACCGCGCCGCGCCCAAGCCGAAGGTGGACGACCGCCACCTGACGGACCAGGTCGACGAGCCCACCTTCACCGACATCACGCTCGACGTGAAGTTCTGACCGACCCAGCCCCCTGGCTTTTTATCTGATGTCCCGTACGCTCCAGCTCGCCGAACAACTCATCTCGCGCCCCTCCGTCACTCCCGAGGACGCGGGTTGCCAGCAGATCATCGGCGAACGGCTGGCGCCACTGGGCTTCACGCTCGAAACCATCGAGAGCGGTCCGGACGACTTTCGTGTGACCAACCTGTGGGCGGTGCGCCGCCCCGCAGGCGCCGCGGCAACCAAGACGCTGGTGTTTGCAGGCCACACCGACGTGGTGCCCACCGGCCCGATCGAGCAATGGACCAGCCATCCGTTCACGCCCACGCACCGGGGCGGCAAGCTCTACGGCCGCGGCGCGTGCGACATGAAGGCCTCGGTTGCCGCCTTCGTGGTGTCGATCGAAGAGTTCCTCAAGGCCACGCCCGACCCGAAGCTCACGCTCGCGCTGCTGCTCACCAGCGATGAAGAAGGCCCGGGTGTCGACGGCACCGTCATCGTCTGCAACGCACTGGCCGCGCGCGGCGAAGTCATCGACTATTGCATCGTCGGCGAGCCCACCGCCGTCCAGCGCTGCGGCGACATGATCAAGAACGGCCGCCGCGGCACCATGAGCGGCAAGCTCACGGTCAACGGCGTGCAAGGGCACATCGCCTATCCGCACCTCGCCAACAACCCCGTGCACTCGGTGGCGCCTGCGCTGGCCGAACTCGTGACCATCAACGCGGCCGGCGGCTGGGACGCGGGCAGTGCCTGGTTCCAGCCGACCAGCTGGCAGATCAGCAATTTTCACTCGGGCACCGGCGCGAGCAACGTGATTCCGGGTAGCGCGGTCATCGATTTCAACTTCCGCTTCTCAACCGAATCGACGCCCGAGTCATTGCAAAAGCGCGTGCATGCGGTGCTCGATGCACACGGCGTCGACTACTCGCTGGCCTGGACCATCGGCGGCCTGCCCTTTCTCACGACACCGGGCGAACTGGTGGCGTCGGTGCAGGCGGCCATTGCCGATGAAACCGGCATCGCCACCGAGCTCTCGACCAGCGGCGGCACCAGCGACGCGCGCTTCATCGCCAAGATCTGCAAGCAGGTGGTCGAGCTCGGCCCGGTCAACGCCAGCATCCACAAGATCGACGAACACATCGACGTGGCCGAGATCGAGACGCTGAAGAACATCTACAAGCGCACGCTGGAGCGGCTCGAAGCGTCGCTGGCCCGATGAGCGCCGCGCCGGGCCGCCCCAAGCAAGCTCGCACCGCAGCGCGAAGCGCGGAGGTTATTCAATGAGCACGGTCATCGAACTGATCGAAGCCGGCGCCAAGCGGCTGGAAGAAGCCGGCGTCGCGTTCGGCCACGGCACCGCCAACGCGTTCGACGAAGCGGCATGGCTCGTGCTGTGGCGCCTGAAGCTGCCGCTCGACGACATCGATGCGGCGGCCGATACACCCGTTTCGCCGGCCGACGCCGACAAGGTCGCAGCACTGCTGGACGAGCGCATCGCCACCCGCAAGCCTGCGGCGTATCTCACCAAGGAAGCCTGGCTGCAGGGCGTGCCGTTCTACGTGGACGAGCGCGCCATCGTGCCGCGCAGTTTCATCGCCGAGCTGATTGCCGACGGCAGCATCGACTACTGGCTCGGCGAGCACACGCAGCGCGTGCTCGACCTGTGCACCGGCAATGGCAGCCTCGCCGTGCTCGCGGCCATGACCTATCCGGACATCACGGTGGATGCCGCCGATCTGTCGACCCCGGCGCTCGAGGTGGCCGCGATCAACGTCACCCGGCACCAGCTGGACGCCCGCGTCAGGCTCATCGAATCCGACGGCCTGGCCAACCTGCCCGGCCCCTACGACCTGGTGCTGTGCAACCCGCCCTACGTGAACAGCGCGAGCATGGCCGCGCTGCCCGCCGAATACCTCGCCGAGCCCGAACTGGCGCTGGCCGGCGGCGCCGACGGCATGGACTTCGTCCGCCGGTTATTCGCCGATGCGCCTTCCCGCATGAGCGAGCAGGCGGTGCTGGTGCTTGAAATCGGCAATGAGCGCGACCACTTCGAGGCCGCCTTCCCGCAGCTCGAAGTCGTGTGGCTGGAAACCTCCGCAGGCGAAGACCAGGTCTTGCTCGTGACCCGAACCGCACTGCTCGCGGGCGCCGGCGCGCGTTAGCTGCGACCGCCCAGTCCTTTCTCCCCTTCCGCCGCTTTCTCGCAGCCAAGGCTGCGGCGCTCCTTTTATCGGGGCGGCGTCCCCATTTGCCCCTTCGCGCCAAGCCGCCACGGGCCGGGCGGGATAATCGCCCCTACGGTTCCTATTTCATGATTACTCTCAAAAACGTCATTCTTCGCCGCAGCGCCAAGGTTCTGCTCGACGGCGCCACCGTCACCATCAACCCCGGGGAAAAGGTCGGCCTCGTGGGCCGCAACGGCGCCGGCAAGTCGACCCTGTTCGCGCTCTTCAACGGCTCGCTGCACGAAGACGGCGGCGACTTCTACGTGCCCAAGCAATGGCGCATGGCGCAGGTGGCGCAGGACATGCCAGAAACCGAGGAATCGGCCACCGACTTCGTGGTCGGCGGCGACACCCGACTCGCCGAACTGCGCGCCACGCTCGCGGCCATCGAGGCTGCCTATGCCGAGAACCCCGATGACCCGGACATTGGCATGGAACTGGCCCACGCCTACACCGACCTGGCCGATGCCGGCGAGCACGACGCCGTGCCGCGAGCACAGGCGCTGGTCCTCGGCCTCGGCTTCAAGTCGCACGAGCTCGACGAGCCGGTCAACAGCTTCTCGGGCGGCTGGCGCATGCGCCTGCAGCTGGCCCGCGCGCTGATGTGCCCGAGCGACCTGCTGCTGCTCGACGAACCCACCAACCACCTGGACCTGGACGCGCTCGTCTGGCTCGAAGCCTGGCTGCAGAAGTACGCCGGCACCATGATCGTCATCAGCCACGACCGCGAGTTTCTCGACGCCGTGACCGACGTGACGCTGCACATCGCCAACGCCCAGCTCACGCGCTACGGCGGCAACTACAGCAAGTTCGAAGACATGCGCGCCCTGCAGATGGAGCAGCAGCAGGTCGCGTTCTCCAAGCAGCAGGACAAGATCGCCCACCTGCAGAAGTTCATCGACCGCTTCAAGGCCAAGGCCAGCAAGGCCAAGCAGGCGCAAAGCCGGGTCAAGGCGCTGGAGCGCATGGAACGGGTCGCGCCGCTGCTGGCCGAGGCCGACTTCACCTTCGAGTTCAAGGAGCCGGGCAACATCCCGAACCCGATGCTCTCGATCGGCAACGCGAGCTTCGGCTACGAGATCGAGAACGAAGAACCCAAGACCATCCTGCGCGGCGTGAGCCGCTCGGTGCTGGCGGGCCAACGCATCGGCATCCTGGGCGCCAACGGCCAGGGCAAGTCGACGCTGGTGAAGACCATCGCGCGCGAAATGGGCGCGCTGGCCGGCGAAGTCACGGAGGGCAAGGGCCTCAACATCGGCTACTTCGCGCAGCAGGAACTCGACGTTCTGCGACCGCAGGACAACCCGCTCGAACACATGGTGCGCATGGCGCGCGAGCTGGGCAGCAACGTCAAGGAAGCGACCGGCGAGCAGGCGCTGCGCGGCTTCCTCGGCAGCTTCAACTTCAGCGGCGACATGGTGAAGCAGCCCGTGGGCACCATGAGCGGCGGCGAAAAAGCCCGCCTCGTGCTCGCGATGATGGTCTGGCAGCGGCCCAACCTGCTGCTGCTCGACGAGCCCACCAACCACCTGGACCTTGCCACGCGCGAGGCCCTGGCCGTGGCGCTCAATGAATTCGAAGGCACGCTGATGCTCGTGAGCCACGACCGTGCGCTGCTGCGCTCGGTGTGCGACGAGTTCTGGCTCGTCGGCCGCGGCGTGGTCGCCGACTTCGACGGCGACCTCGACGACTACCAGCGCTACCTGCTCGACGAAGCCAAGCGGCTGCGCGAAGAAGCCAAGATCGCCGTGCGCGAGGCGGCCAACGCAGCCGCGCCTGTTGCAGTTGCAGCCGTGCCTGCGCCCGCCCCTGCGTCCAGCGAACCCGCGACCGCGAACAAGAACCCGCAGCAGCGCAAGCAGGATGCCCAGGGCCGCCAGCAACGCAGCGACCAGGCCAAGCCGATCAAGCGCGAGATCGCGCAAATCGACGAACGCCTGGCCGCGGCCGGCACCGAACGCACCGCGCTCGAGGCACGCCTGGCCCAGCCCCTTCCGCCCGCCGAGATTGCCGATGCGGGCAAGCGGCTGAAAGCCCTCAACGATGAAATCGGCCGCCTCGAAGAGCGCTGGCTGGCCCTGTCGGACCAGCTCGAGGCCTTGGCGGCCTGAACCCGCAAAGGAGACATGCCGCATGCCGTCCGCCATCGAACTGGCCCGGGGTGACGAAAAGCTGATTGCGGCGGTCCACCGCAGCCGCCGGCTGATCGGACGCAAGGCGCTGATGGCCGCGGCCGCCAGTGCCATTCCGCTTCCCGGCATCGACTGGGCGGCCGATGCGGCCCTGCTCTCGCGGCTGGTGCCGCAGATCAGCGCCGAGTTCGGCCTTTCGGTCACGCAGGTGGAAAAGCTCGCGCCGCACCAGCGCGAGCGCATCCAGAAGGCAGCCACCACGGTCGGCGCGTTGCTGGTCGGCCGGCTCGTGACGCGCGATTTGCTGATCAGGCTCGCCCGGCACGCCGGCGTGAAGCTCACGGCCAAGCAGGCGGCCAAGTACGTGCCGATTGCCGGGCAGATCGTTTCCGCCGCGCTCGGCTATGCAGCCTTGCGCGCCTTGGGCGAACAGCACATCAAGGACTGCGTGCGCGTCAGCGCGACCCTCGCCTTATTGCCTCCCGAACCGCCCGCGCCCGCCTGAACGCGCAGTCGTCGAACAGCGCAATGCTCACGCAGGCGGCGGTCACCAGGCCGGAAATCGCCAAGCCGCCCAGGCCATAGTCGCGCAGGCGAAATCCGTAGAACAGCGCAGCGGCCGACAGCAGCGCCAAGAGCGCGCAGAGCGCGCGGTCGACCCACAGGCCTCCAATCGGCTTTTGCGTCGGCGTTGCGGCCTTCGGCGCCAGCACCAGCTTGCGTGGTTTCATGGCAAATACTCCCTTTCAACTATTCTAAAGTCCAAGTTGAATATTCGCCTGCGCTTAAATCTGCGCCCATGGAGACTATTGCAGCGCGTGCACTGGCAGCACGCAAATACGCCAAGATGACCCAGAAGCAGGCGGAAGCCGCTTCGGGCGTCAAGCAGTCGAACATTTCCAAGATTGAACGCGGCGACACCGGCCGATCGATGGGCCTGCTCGCCCTGGCACGCGCTTATCGCGTCGACCCCAACTGGCTCGACACCGGCGACGGCCCGGCTCCGTGGGACAAGGTGCAGGTACGCCCGGCGCGCGACAACGCCAACGAACCTCCTGGCCCCTACCGGGTCACGCGCACGCCGCCGTCGAGCCCTTCGTTCAGCCCGGGCACGCCCGGCACGGTACCGCTCATTGCCTGGACGCAGGCTGCATCCTGGAACAGCGCCGCGCGGGAAGCGATTCAGGCCGAGCGGTGGATTCCGTGCGTGGCGCATCACAGCGCCGGCAACACCTACGCGCTGCGCGTGCGCGGCGACAGCATGACCGCGCCGAGCGGGCACATGAAGAGCTATCCCGCGGAATCGATCATCTTCGTCGACACGCTGCAAACAACGCCCGCCGATGGCGAACGCGTCATCGCCAGGCTCGAGGCGAGCAACGAGGTCACGTTCAAGGTCTTCAAGGAAGAAGACGGCCGCCGCTGGCTGCTGCCGTTGAACCCCAAGCACGAGCCCATCCGCATGGCATTCACCGTGCTTGGCACCGTCGTCGGCAAGTGGGAAGACGAGGATTGAGGGATCCAGTTTCAAGTCAGGTTGCATGCAGGTTCACAAGACATAGTCAAGGCTCTTTCTCCCTGTGGCCTGCACCCTCTCTGATCCTCCCTCCTCCAGCAGGTCACTTTCCAGCCCGCCCTAGCGCGGGCTGTTTTTTTGCTCCGATGCACCCGTCTCGCGCCATGCCGAAACACGCTAGCTGCTAGCGCGTTTTTGCACTCGCCGCGTGCTCGAATTTTGCGCAAGATACGGCGCTATGCAAACAGGACGCACCGCGATCGCCAGCACCATGGACAAGGACTGGCTTTGTTTTCACCCCGCGCCATCGAAGCCGCGCTTCACTCCGCCGCCGGGTGCGGTGGACGCGCACTGCCACGTCTTCGGTCCCGCTGCCGCGTTCCCTTATGCGCCGGAACGCAAATACACGCCGTGCGACGCGTCGAAGGAACAGCTGTTCGCGCTGCGCGATCTGCTGGGCTTCGAGCGCAACGTGATCGTGCAGGCGACCTGCCACGGCAACGACAACCGCGCCCTGCTCGACGCCATTGCGCATGCCGACGGGCGCGCGCGCGGCGTGGCCTCGGTCGCGCCGGGCGTGAGCGACGCCGAACTTCGCCTCTTGCACGAAGCCGGCGTGCGCGGCGTGCGCTTCAACTTTCTCAAGCGGCTGGCCGACTTCACGCCGCGCGAGGTGCTGATGAACATCGCCGAGCGCATTGCGCCGCTGGGCTGGCACGTGGTCGTGTATTTCGAAGCGCAGGACCTGCCCGAACTGTGGGACTTCTTCACCCGCTTGCCGACCACCGTGGTGGTCGACCACATGGGCCGGCCCGACGTGCGCCAGCCGGTCGACGGACCGCAGTTCGAGCGCTTCGTGCGGCTGTTGCGCGAGCATTCGAATGTCTGGTCGAAGGTGAGCTGCCCCGAGCGCCTGTCGCTCTCCGGTCCGCCCGCTTACGACGACGTCGTTCCTTTCGCGCGCCGCCTGGTCGAGGAGTTTCCGGACCGCGTGCTGTGGGGCAGCGACTGGCCGCATCCCAACCTCAAGACGCACATGCCCGACGACGGCACGCTGGTCGACATGATTCCCCGCATCGCGCCGACGGAAGAACTTCAGCGCAAGTTGCTGGTGGACAACCCGATGCGGCTGTACTGGGCATAGCGTCCGAGGTGCCTAAGGCGCGGGCAGCCCCTAGACTCCGCTCCATGGATCTCAAGCAGCTGGAGTACTTCGTTCACGTCGCCGAGCTGGGGAGCTTCACCCGGGCTTCGATCGTGATCGACGTCGCACAGCCCGCGCTCAGCCGGCAGGTGCGCCAGCTCGAAGTGGAGCTGAGACAAAACCTTCTGACACGCAACGGCCGCGGCGTGACTCTCACCGACGCAGGCAAGCTGCTGCTGGACCACGCCAGGGGCATCCTGCATCAGATCGAACGCGCCAAGGAAGACCTCGGCCTGTTGCGCGGTGCGCTGGCCGGCCGCGTTGCGGTCGGGTTGCCGCCCAGCATCGCGAAGCGCATCGCCGTGCCTTTGACCCGCGCCTTCCGCCAGCAGCTTCCCGATGCCAGCCTGTCGATCACCGAAGCGCTTTCAAGCGCTCTGCAGGAATCGGTGACCGCCGGCCGCATCGACCTGGCGCTGCTCTACAACCCGGCACCTTCCGCGGACATCGACAGCGTCGTCATCCTGGAAGAAGACCTGTACCTGGTCGGGCCGGCGCAGCCCGGCGGCAAGACCGGCGAAGCGGTTTCGTTGCGCGACGTGGCTTCGGCGCCGCTCGTGATCCCGACAAAGCCCAATTCGATTCGCATGCTGGTCGAAGCGGAGATGGCGAACATCGGATGCCGGCCCTCCATCTCGATGGAGATCGACGGGGTTGCAGCCATCCTCGACCTGGTGATCGAAGGCATGGGACTGGCTGTGCTGTCTTCGAACGCCATTCTTACCGCGCCCCGTCCGGAGGCTTTTGCCATCCGCCGGATCGAGAGCCCGCCGCTGCGCAGCCGGCTCGCCCTTGCGCTGAGCTCTCAACGGCCGACCACCCTCACCCAGCAAGCCGTGCTCACGCTGATCCGCGAGGTGGTGACCCAGACGATGAGCAACCCACCGTCGCCCGCCAGGCCCGGCACCACCTGACGGCCGGCCGGACGCTCACTGCTTCGGAATGCCGGCCAGGCGAATCACCTCGGACCAGCGCTGGATCTCGTCCCGCAGAAGGTCCGCCTGCTGCTGCGCGGTGCTCCCCTGCGCCTCGACGCCGAGCTGGCGCAGCCGCTCCTTGACCTCCGGCGCGGCGAGTGCTGCGTTGGCCTCCTTGTTGAGCCGGGCAATGACAGCGGGCGGCGTCTTCGCCGGCACCGCAAGCGCATTCCAGGACGCCACCCTGAAGTTGGGCGTGCCGCTTTCCGCGACGGTCGGCGTGTCGGGCAGCGCGAACGACCGCTTCGCGCCCATGACCGCGAGCGGCCGCACCGACTTTCCGCTGATCTGGCCGAGGATGGGCGCGAGGATTTCCACGCCGGCATCGATCTGCCCACCACGCAGCGCGGTGATCAACGCGGGCGATCCGTTGAAAGGAACCACCTGCGCATCGATGCCGGTGCTGCGCTTGAACAGCTCGGCCGCGAGATGCTGCGTGCTGCCCATGTTGATCGTCCCGATGTTCACCGTGCCGGGGTGCGCCTTCGCATGGGCCAGGAGCTCCTGCAGCGTCTTGAACCTGGAATCTGCGGCGGTCACGACGGCCATGTCGAAATAACCGAGCGTCGAGACCGGCGCGAAGTCCTTGACCGTGTCGAACGGCAGGTGCTTGAACAGCCCCACGCTCACGGCATTGCCGTTGGACATCAGCAGAACGGTCAGCCCGTCAGGCGGCGCCTTGGCCACGGTGTCGGACGCGACCACGCCCCCTGCGCCCGGCTTGTTGTCCACGATGATGCTTTGCCCCATGGACTCCGACATCTTCTGCGCCACGGTCCGCGCCGTGAGATCGGCCACGCCGCCGGGGCCGAAGGGCACCACCAGGCGAATCGGTTTCGTCGACGCCGGCTGTGCGTTGGCGCTGGCGCAGAGGGCGAGCGCAGCCAGGGCAAGCGCGGAGTGCCGGGTCATTTTCAGGAGAGTGTTCATGGGATTCGATTCACTGTAAGACAAGCGTTCAGGAACTCTCAGAAGCGGTGCCGCACGCCGAGCGCCAGGTTTCCTCGCCGGTCGAAGCCCGTGAGCTTGTCCGAGAGGTAGACCGCATAGAGGTCGGTGCGCTTGGAAAGATAGTGGTCATAGCCGAGCGCCGATGTGGTCCGGCGGGAATCCGTGAGCGGCATGTCTCGACGCGTGCTCGCGACAGACGCCATGAGCCGGCCTGCGCCAACGGGCACCGCGAAGCCGAGCTGCGTCGTCCGCGTCTGGGTGCGGATGTCGGGCGTGTCGGTGTGAAAGTATTGGCCGTAGACCTTCACCACATTGAAGTCGTACGAGAGTCCGGCCATCTGGGCTTTCTGGCTCGTGACCGGGGCCGCGAGGCCCGGGCCCACGTCGGCCTCCTGCGCGGAAATCGCCGCAGCGAACGGGCCGTTCGCGTAGTTGAGCGTCAGGTTCAGGTTGTGCCGGCCGGGCCGGTTCGTGACCTCGCCGAAGCCATACGACGCAGAAGCACGAAAGCCCGTCACCTCGGGCGACGTGTACTGAACCGTGTTGTCCCAGACGCTGTCCCCCAGCACCGCGCGGTTGTAGCCCGTGTTCCAGACCTGCAGCATCACCGGGCTCAGATTGGCGGACGCGAGAAACGGATTGAAGTTGCCGGTTGCCGCATAGAGCGCGTTGGTCTGCCGCCCCACGCTCAATTGGCCGAAGGCGCCGCCGAGCCCCACGTAGGAGTTACGCGAGAAGTAAGGGTCGGCGGATGTCCGGCCGAAGGTGCCGGTATCGGCTTGAATGAAGCTTTCCAGCGCGAAGAAGGTCTGCAGCCCGCCTCCCAGGTCTTCGGTGCCCCGAACACCCCAGTAGGAGGTCGTCATGCCGCCGCTGTTCAGCACCTTGGTGCGGCCAGACTGATCGCTTCGGCGCAGCGAACCCACATACTGGTCGAGCACGCCGTAGATGCTCACGCTGTCCGCCGAGGCGCTTTGCGCGAATGCGGGGCAAGAGCCGAGCGAAGCCGTTGCAAGGCCCGCAGCCAGGCAGGCGCGAGTGCGCATATCCATTTTTTGTCTCCAGATCTATTTGTTCGAAGCGCCGGTGCTCGCCGTGGCACCGGTGCTTCGAACTATCTCAACTCGCCTCGCGGCTCGCTATCTGGGCCGGACACTTTTAGATATGTCGCCGCGGCATACCTGAGCGCGCTATGCGCTACCCCTGGGCGGCGCGATCTTGTCGCCGTCGGCTCGCGGCGGCGGCTTTCCTGACAGGTGCCACGCGAAGCGATTCGAACGCCTCCGTCAGCGACAGCACGCGGCCGCAGTTCACCGCCTGGTAGCCCGGCAGCCGGTTCACGGCGTCCTGGTACGCGTCGCTCTGCAGGATGTCCAGCATCCGCTGCACGATGGGCGCGGCCAGCGAGCGCTCGTCGCACAGCAGGAAGTAGCGCTCCACCTGGTTGGAGATGAAGTCCAGCTTGAACTGGCGCGCCGGCGTTTCAACGCCGTAGCCCGCGTCGGCCATGCCGCTGGCCACGAAGGCCGCCACCGCGGCATGCGTGAACTCGCATTGCTCGTAGCCCTTGATCGATTCCGGCGCGATGCCCTGCTCTCGCAATTGAAGATCGAACAGGTAGCGCGTGCCCGAACCCGCCTGCCGGTTGATGAAGCGGACGCCGGGACGCGCCAGGTCGGCCAGCGTGTAGATCTTCTTCGGGTTACCGGGCGCCACCATCAGGCCCTGGTGCCGCGTCGCCATGCCGATGACTTTCTGCGTTTCCGGGGCGAGCCAGGAACCATAGTGGGCGATGGCCTCGGCCTCGAACGCGCCGAGCGGCACGTGGAAGCCCGCGACGTCGCAACTGCCGTGGTGCAGCGAGGCCACCGCTTCTTCGCTGCCGCAATAGCGCAGGTCGCCCGGCACCTGCGCCGCGGCGAGAAAGCCGTGCAGGGCTTCGATGGCGAAGCCGTGGCTGGCGTGGATGCGCAGCAGCGTGGGCGCGGTGGGGATCAGCTTCTCGATTTCCGCGCCCAGTTCGGAGGCCAGCGAATCCAAAAGCGGCGACAGGCGCGCGGTGATGCGGCGGTCGGCCCACACCAGCTTTTCACCCAGCGGCGTAAGGCTGGAGCCCTTGCCGCGCTGCATGGCCACCAGCGGCTGGCCGAACATGGCCTCGCCTTGCCGGATCAGTTCCCACGCGTGGCGGTAGGACACGCCGGAAACGGTGCAGGCGCTGGACAGGCTGCCGTGCTCCAGCACCTGCACCAGCAGTTCGATCACCCGCGGCGCCAGGGCCGCACCGTCGGTCTGGCGGATGGTCCATTGCGGCTTGATGTGCACTTCATGCATGAGTTTCGGCTTTTCAAAGCATATTTAGTGGGCTGAACGCTTCATATTGTGGCACTCGACCCCTCTCCATACACTCGCGAAACCACGAATATTGCGACCGCGCAATTAGGAGATAGAGAGCATATGAATAACCTGGATATCGCGACATCCATCGCCGCCGCGCACACCAACGTGCCCGGCGGGCTGCTTCCTGCGCTGCACGGCATCCAGGACGCGCTGGGACATGTGCCATCCGACGTGGTCCCCGCCGTCGCCGAGCAGTTCAACCTGTCGCGCGCCGAGGTGCATGGCGTGGTCAGCTACTACCACCACTTCCGCTCGACCCCGGCGGGCCGGCTGCTGGTGCAGGTCTGCAGCGCCGAAGCCTGCAAGGCCATGGGCGCGGACGCACTGCTCGAGCATGCAAAAAAGCACCTGGGCTGCGATGTGCACGGCACGTCGGCGGACGGCCAATACTCGCTGGAACCGGTGTTCTGCCTCGGGCTCTGCGCCTCGTCCCCCGCCATTGCGGTGAACGACGAGGTGCATGCGCGCATCACGCCGGCGCTGTTCGACGACATCGTCGAGGAAGCGCGGCAAGCCTCATGACCACCACTGTCTATGTCCCGCGCGACTCCGCGGCGCTGGCTGTCGGCGCCGACCGTGTGGCCCGGCAGATCGAAGCGGAAGCAATTGCACGCAAGGTCGACGTGCGCATCGTGCGCAACGGCTCGCGCGGCCTGTTCTGGCTGGAAACGCTGGTCGAGGTGGCAACGCCGGAAGGCCGCGTGGCCTATGGTCCGGTCACGCGCGCCGATGTCGCAGGCCTGTTCGACGCCAGCTTTCTTTCCGGCGGCGCCCACGCGCTGAACCTCGGCCTGACCGACGAGATCCCGTATCTGAAGAAGCAGGAGCGCCTGACTTTCATGCGCATGGGCATGACCGACCCGGTGTCGGTGGCCGACTACGAGGCGCATGAAGGCTTCGCGGGACTGCGCCGCGCGCTGACGCTGGCCCCCGCGGAGATCGTCCAGCAGGTGCTGGACTCCGGACTGCGCGGCCGCGGCGGCGCCGCATTCCCCGCCGGCATCAAATGGAAGACGGTGCTGGCCGCGCAGGCGCCGCAAAAATACATCGTCTGCAATGCGGACGAAGGCGACTCGGGCACCTTCTCGGACCGCATGACGATGGAAGGCGATCCACTGATGCTGGTGGAAGGCATGGCCATTGCCGGCATTGCGACGGGCGCAACCGAAGGCTACATCTACGTGCGTTCGGAATACCCGCATGCCATCGCCACCCTGAACGAGGCCATCCGCCATGCGGAGCAGGCTGGCTTTCTGGGCGACGACATCCTGGGCTCGGGCCACCGCTTTCGCCTCACCGTGCGCAAGGCGGCCGGCGCCTATGTGTGCGGTGAAGAGACCGCGCTGCTCGAAAGCCTGGAAGGCCGCCGCGGCATCGTGCGCGCCAAGCCGCCGCTGCCGGCGCTGCAGGGGCTGTTCGGCCAGCCGACCGTGATCAACAACGTGATCACGCTGGCGTCGGTGCCCATCATCCTGTCGCGCGGCGCGGACTTCTACAAGAACTACGGCATGGGCCGCTCGCGCGGCACGCTGCCGTTTCAGCTGGCCGGCAACATCAGGCAGGGCGGCCTGGTCGAAAAGGCCTTCGGCCTGACCTTGCGCGAACTGCTCTACGACTTCGGCGGCGGCAGCGCGAGCGGCCGGCCGATCAAGGCGGTGCAGGTGGGCGGCCCGCTGGGCGCCTATGTGCCCGAGGCGCAGTGGGACTTGCCGCTGGACTACGAGGCCTATGCGGCCGTGGGCGCGGTGGTCGGGCACGGCGGCATCGTGGTGCACGACGACACGGCCGACATGTCGCAGCTGGCCCGCTACGCGATGGAGTTCTGCGCGATCGAGTCCTGCGGCAAGTGCACGCCCTGCCGCATCGGCTCCACGCGCGGCGTGGAAGTGATCGACAAGATCACCAGCAACCAGAACCGGCCGCAGCAGGTCATTCTCTTGCGCGACCTGTGCGACACCATGCTGCACGGTTCGCTCTGCGCCATGGGCGGCATGACGCCCTACCCCGTGCTATCGGCCATCAATCACTACCCCGAGGACTTCGGCATCGAAGCCCCCGACCGCTTCGCCGCCTGAGTCGACGCGCATTCCAGGAGACACTTCATGCTGAACCCATCGCAAGACATCGACTACGGCACGCCCAGGCGCGAGTCCACCGAGGAAGTCACGCTCGAAATCGACGGCATGCCGATCACGGTGGCCAAGGGCACCTCGCTGATGCGCGCGGCGGTCGACGCGGGTGTGCAGGTGCCCAAGCTGTGCGCGACCGACAGCCTGGAGCCCTTCGGCTCCTGCCGGCTCTGCCTGGTGGAGATCGACGGGCGCAAGGGCTACCCGGCCTCGTGCACCACGCCGGCCGAGGCCGGCATGAAAGTACGCACGCAAAGCCCTCGGCTGCAGGAACTGCGCAAGGGCGTGATGGAGCTCTACATCTCGGACCATCCGCTCGACTGCCTCACCTGCGCCGCCAACGGCGACTGCGAGCTGCAGGACATGGCCGGCGTCACCGGGCTGCGCAATGTTCGCTACGGCTACGACGGCGCCAACCACCTGAAGAGCGCCAAGGACGAGTCCAACCCCTACTTCACCTACGACCCGGCCAAGTGCATCGTCTGCAACCGCTGCGTGCGCGCCTGCGAGGAAACGCAAGGCACCTTCGCGCTCACCATCAGCGGCCGCGGCTTCGAGTCGCGCGTATCGGCGGGCCAGGACCAGCCTTTCATGGAATCCGAATGCGTGAGCTGCGGCGCCTGCGTGCAAGCCTGCCCCACCGCCACGCTGCAGGAAAAATCGGTGATCTGGCTGGGCCAGGCCGAGCACAGCGCCATCACCACCTGCGCCTACTGCGGCGTGGGCTGCGGCTTCAAGGCCGAGATGAAGGGCAACGAAGTGGTGCGCATGGTGCCCTGGAAGGACGGCAAGGCCAACGAAGGCCACTCGTGCGTGAAGGGCCGCTTTGCCTGGGGCTACGCCACCCACAAGGACCGCGTGCTCAAGCCCATGATCCGCAGCAAGATCACCGACCCGTGGCAGGAAGTGAGCTGGGACGAAGCCGTCAACTACGCCGCCAGCGAGTTCCGCCGCATCCAGGCCAAGTACGGCACCGATTCCATCGGCGGGCTGGTGTCGTCACGTTGCACCAATGAAGAAGGCTACCTGGTGCAGAAGCTGGTGCGCGCGGCGTTCGGCAACAACAACGTCGACACCTGCGCGCGCGTGTGCCACTCGCCCACCGGCTACGGCCTGAAGCAGACCATGGGCGAATCGGCCGGCACGCAGACCTTCAAGTCGGTCGAGAAGTCGGACGTGATCATGGTGATTGGCGCCAACCCGTCCGACGGCCACCCGGTGTTTGCCTCGCGCATGAAACGCCGCCTGCGCGCCGGCGCCCGGCTGATCGTGGTCGACCCGCGCACCATCGACCTGGTGAAGTCGCCCCACGTCAAGGCCGACCATCACCTCAAGCTCAAGCCCGGCACCAACGTGGCGGTGATCAGCGCCATGGCGCATGTGATCGTGACCGAAGGCCTGGTCGACGAAGCCTTCGTGGCCGAGCGCTGCGAGGCCAAGTCGTTCAACGAGTGGCGCGAATTCGTCGCTCGCCCGGCCAACTCGCCCGAGGCCATGGAAGCAGTGACCGGCGTGCCAGCCGCTGACCTGCGCGCCGCCGCGCGGCTGTTCGCCAAGGGCCATGACGGCAAGAAGAACGCCGCCATCTACTACGGCCTGGGCGTGACGGAGCACAGCCAGGGCTCGACCATGGTGATGGGCATTGCCAACCTGGCCATGGCCACCGGCAACGTAGGCCGCGAAGGCGTGGGCGTGAATCCGCTGCGCGGCCAGAACAACGTGCAGGGTTCCTGCGACATGGGATCGTTTCCGCACGAACTGCCCGGCTACCGCCATGTGTCCGACAGCACCGCGCGCGGCAGCTTCGAATCGGCCTGGGGAGTCGAACTGCGGCCCGAACCGGGCCTGCGCATTCCCAACATGTTCGATGCCGCCATCACCGGCAGCTTCAAGGGCCTGTACTGCGAAGGCGAGGACGTGGTGCAGTCGGACCCGAACACCCAGCACGTGGCCGAGGCCATGATGGCGATGGAATGCATCGTCGTGCAGGACCTGTTCCTGAACGAAACCGCCAAGTACGCCCATGTGTTCCTGCCCGGCGCGTCGTTCCTGGAGAAGGACGGCACCTTCACCAATGCCGAGCGCCGCATCTCGCGCGTCACCAAGGTCATGCCGCCCAAGGCCGGCTATGCCGACTGGGAGGTGACGCAGCTGCTCTCCAACGCGCTGGGCTACCCCATGAACTACGCGAGCGCCGAGGAGATCATGGACGAGATCGCCGCGCTCACGCCCACCTTCACGGGCGTGAGCTACGCCAAGCTGGCGAAGCTGGGCAGCGTGCAGTGGCCGTGCAACGAGGCCGCACCGGAAGGCACGCCGACCATGCACATCGGCGAGTTCGTGCGCGGCAAGGGCAAGTTCATCATCACGCAGTACGTGCCGACCGACGAGAAGGTCACGCGCATGTACCCGCTGATCCTGACCACCGGGCGCATCCTGTCGCAGTACAACGTGGGCGCGCAGACCCGCCGCACCGAGAACAACCAGTGGCACAGCGAAGACCGGCTGGAAATCCACCCGACCGACGCCGAGGACCGCGGCATTGCCGAGGGCGACTGGGTCGGCATCCGAAGCCGGGCCGGCGAAACCGTGCTGCGGGCCACCATCACCGAACGCGTGCAGCCGGGCGTGGTCTACACCACCTTCCACTTCCCCGAATCGGGCGCCAACGTGATCACCACCGACAACTCCGACTGGGCCACCAACTGCCCCGAGTTCAAGGTGACCGCCGTACAGGTGATGCCGGTGATGCAGCCGTCCGAATGGCAACAGGAATACAGCCGGTTCAACGCCTTGCAGGAAGAACTGCTGAGCAAGCGGATCGAAGAAACGGCGGGGGCCAAATGAACCTGGCCGATCTGCCGCTGCGGCCCGGAAGCGCGGAGCTGCTGCCGGTGCGCGGCGTGCGCGCATGCCAGGCTTTCGACAACCGCGACTGGGTGGCCGTGGAAGTGCCGGTCGCGCTGGAGTTCAACGGCATCTCGCATGCCGTGATGCTTGCCACGCCGACCGACCTGGCCGACTTTGCACTGGGCTTCGCGCTCAGCGAGGGCATCCTGCTCGGGAGGAGCGAACTCTATGGCGTCGAGGAAGAGTACGCGCCCGAAGGCATCACACTCAAGCTCGACGTGGCAAGCGCGGCTCTCGCGCGGCTGAAACAGCGCCGCCGTTCGATGGCCGGCCGAACGGGCTGCGGGCTGTGCGGCACCGAGAGCCTGGCGCATGTCTCGCGCACGCTGCCGCCGCTGCCGGATGGCCCTGCACTTTCGACCGGCGCCGTCGCTCGCGGCATGCGGGAGCTCGCATCGCTGCAGGTGCTGCAGAAGGTCACCGGCGCCGTGCACGCGGCGGCCTGGTGCAGCGCGAAAGGCGAAGCGCTGCTGGTGCGCGAGGACATCGGCCGGCACAACGCGCTCGACAAGCTCGTGGGTGCGCTCGCAAGAAGCACCGTGCCCGCCTCCACCGGCTTCATCGCCGTGACCAGCCGCGCGAGCTTCGAGATGGTGCAGAAAACTGTCGCTGCCGGCGTGCCGCTGTTGGCGGCGGTATCGGCGTCGACCTCGCTGGCCACCTCGGTCGCAGAAGACGCGGGCCTCACGCTGGCAGGCTTCGTGCGCGGCGACGACCTGGTCATCTACACCCACCCGTGGCGGCTGAACGGCCTGCCCGCCAACGCCTGAGGTTTTCCGCAATGCACGTCGATCAGCTGATTCGCATGGTCAACCAGATGGGCAACTTCTTCGAAGCCATGCCCGACCGCGGTGAAGCGCAGCACGACCTCGCGCTGCACCTGCAACGCTTCTGGGAGCCGCGCATGCGGCGCGCGTTGCTTGCGCACCTGGACGCCAGCGGATCCGGCGAGTTGAATGCCGTGTCGGCCGAGGCGATCCGCCTTCACCGGGCGCTGCTGGACTAGCGCCGTTACCGGCGCAGTCGCGGGGCCGGAAGTCCGGCTGCCGGCTGCCCCGTTCCTTAACGAAGCGGCAGTTCGATGCGGCCGGCGAGCGGAATCTGCGGAACGTGTTCGAGGCGCGCGCTGCTGGCGATGACGATCGCGCGGCCCGCGCGTCCGGCCTGCGATTCGACGGCCTTCCACAGGCAGCCGATCGACCGCGCATCGAGCGCGCCTTCGGGCTCGTCGAGCAGCACCAGCGGGCGGCCCGAAGCCAGGGCGGCCGCGAGCCAGACCTTGCGCTTCGATCCGGTGGAAAGCATGTACATCGGCTTCTCGATGTGCGGCAGCAGCGAAAACCCCTCGACGAGCGCCTGCCACAGCGCCGGGTCGAAGCCTGCGTCGCCCTCGCTCAAGGTGGCGGTGCAGGCGCGCGCGGTCACCTGGTCGAACGCATCGGTGGCCGGATCGCAGAAAAACACATGCCGCTTGTAGGCTTCGGGCTCTGCGTCCAGGCGCACGCCCGCAAGCATCTGCCTCCCGGAAGCGGGGAGCGTGCCCGCCATCACGCGCAGCAAGGTCGACTTTCCGGTGCCGGTGTCGCCGTACAGCAGCGTGATGCCCTGGTCCAACGAAGCGCTCCAGCCGGACACCAGTGCAGGCTGGCCCGCATAGGAAAAACTCAGGTCCTGAAGCTGGAGGATGAAGGGCGGTGTGGGGGAAGTCATGTTCGGGGAGTCCTCTTCGGATTCTGCGGGAAGATGATCGTCGCGGACCATTCCGGTTAGCATGTTCGCCCACATACGGGCGGGGCGAATGGATCAATGCGGATATTGCTTGTAGAGGACGACAAGGTACTGGCGGACGCGCTCTCGCGCGCGCTGGTGCAGTCCGCCCACGCCGTCGACATCGTCTCCACCGGCGAAGAGGCCGACCATGCGCTCTCGCTCGGCATCTACGACTTGGCGATACTGGACATCGGCCTGCCGAAACTGAGCGGACTGGACGTGCTGCGTCGGCTGCGAGCGCGCCGGTCGACCATGCCCGTGCTGATGCTGACCGCCTTCGACACCCTGCAGGACCGCGTCCGCGGGCTCGACCTGGGCGCCGACGACTACCTGGCCAAGCCGTTCGACCTGCCGGAACTCGAGGCGCGCGTGCGGGCGCTGCTGCGCCGCAGCACCAACTCCACGCCTTATCTGGAACACGGCCTGCTGCGCTTCGACACGGTGGGCCGCCGCGTGTTCTACGACAAGAAGCCGCTCGATCTGTCGCCGCGCGAGCTTGCCGTGCTGGAACTGCTGATGATGCGCGAAGGGCGCGTGGTGGGCAAAGAGCAGATGGTCAACCATCTCTACGGCTGGGGCGACGAGGTCGGCGAAAACGCGATCGAGGTCAACGTCTACCGGCTGCGCAAGAAGCTGGAGCCGCTCGGATGCGAGATACGCACCGTGCGCGGCATGGGCTACCTGATGGATCGCGGCGATGCGGAAACCTGAGCCCAGGCTGCAGCGCAAGCTGCTGGCCTGGCTGCTCGGGCCGCTCGCCGTGCTGCTGGTGCTGGACACAGGCGCCGCCTACTGGAACTCGCTGCGGTTTTCCAACCTCGCCTATGACCGGGCGCTGTACGAGATCGGACGCGAGATCGTGCTGCACGTGAAGCTCGACGGCACCCGCCCCCGGCTCGATCTCTCCGAGGCCGCGGGCAACATCCTGCTGCTCGACCAGGAAGACCTGCTCTTCTACCGCGTCGTCGCCGACGACGGCACCGCGCTCGGAGGCGATGCGGAAATGCCGCCGCCGCGCGGAGGCGAAGAAGCCGGCAAGCCGCGCTTCTACCGCGACACGGTCCGCGGCGAGCCGGTGCGCATGCTGGTGGCGCGGATGCCGGTCGACGCCAAGCCCGAAGCGCCGATGGTCCTGGTGCAGGTCGCCGAAACCCTGCACAAGCGCACGCGCTTCGCATGGGAGATGGTGGCCAACGTGGTGGTGCCGCAGTTGCTGCTGATCGTGATGGCCACCGCGGTGGTCTGGTTCGGCATCTCGCGCGGGCTCGAGCCGTTGCAGCGGCTGCGGCGCGCGGTGTCGGACCGCTCGCACCTGGACCTGAGCCCGATCGACACGCACGACGTTCCGGGAGAGGTGCGGCCGCTGGTGGATGAAGTCAACGAACTGATGGCGCGGCTCGGGCGAACCTTCGATTTCCAGAACCGCTTCGTGGCCGACGCCGCCCACCAGCTGAAGACGCCCGTGAGCGGCCTGAAGGCCCAGATCGAGCTGGCGCTGCGGGAGAGCGACCCGGAGCGCGTGCGCCATTCGCTGGCGCAGCTTTACATCAGCGCCGATAGGCTGTCGAGGCTGGTGCGGCAGCTGCTTTCGCTCGCCCGCAACGAGCCCGGCGCGCTCGACGCCATGCAGCTGCAGGCGCTCGACCTGAATGCCTACGCCCTGGAGGTCAGCATGGACTGGGTGCCGCAGGCGCTCAAGCGCGACATCGACCTGGGCTTCGAGGGCGTCGAGCATCCGCTGGTGATCAACGCCGACCGCGACCGGCTGCGCGAACTCATCAACAACCTGATCGACAACGCGATCCGCTACAGCCAGCCCAGCGGCCGCGTGACCGTGCAGGTGGGCCCTGGCGAGAACGACCAATGCCGCCTGGCCATCAGCGACGACGGCCCCAGCGTGCCGGTGGAAGAGCGGGCGCGCATCTTCGAGCGCTTTCACCGGCTCCTCGGCACGCAGGAGGACGGCAGCGGTCTCGGCCTCGCCATCGTCAGCGAGATCGCCACGCTGCACGGTGCGCGGATCACGCTGGAGGAAGACATCGACGGCGTGGGCAACACCTTCAGCGTCTTCTTCCCGCTGCGAGCGGCCTGAACCTGCCGGCTCGCGAACCCGCCGCATCGGCCGGTTGTAAGCTGGCTGACAGCTGGCAGACAAGTGGCTGACAGCCTGCCGGCAGAAAGGTGACAGCGCAGGTCCGTAGCCTCGACCACGTCGGAACCGCAGTGGTTCCGCGTCCACTTCGAGGAGACACCCCCATGTCGTTTTTGACCAGTCCGGATTTCTGGATTGCCCTGTCGCAGATCATCCTGATCAACATCGTCCTGAGCGGCGACAACGCCGTTGTCATCGCAATGGCTTCCCGCTCGCTGCCGCCCGCGCAGCAGAAAAAGGCCATTCTGTTCGGCAGCATGGGCGCGATCGTGCTGCGCGTGGTCCTGACGTTCTTTGCCGTCTACCTGCTCACGCTGCCGTACCTCAAGCTGGTCGGCGCCGCGCTGCTGTTCTGGATCGGCATCGGCCTGCTCAAGGGCGATGACGGCGAGGAAAACCTCGACGGCCACTCCAGCCTGGCTGCGGCCATCAAGACCATCGTCGTCGCCGACCTGGTCATGAGCCTGGACAACGTCGTCGGCGTCGCAGCCGCGGCCAAGGGCAACGTTCCGCTGCTGGTGTTCGGCCTGGTGATCAGCATTCCCCTGATCATCTTCGGCAGCACCCTGATCCTCAAGCTGATGGACCGCTTCCCGATCATCATCACGCTCGGCGCCGCCCTGCTGGGCTGGGTGGCCGGTGAAATGGCGATGTCCGATCCGGCCATCGCCGGCTGGGCCGCCGACCAGCATGTGCTGCACAAGGTGATTCCCGCCATCGGCGCCATCTCCGTCGTGGCGATCGGCAAGTGGCTGACCAGCCGTCAGCAGCCGGAACCCGCCAACGCCTGAAGGTGCCGGCGTGAGACGGCGCATTCTGGTTCCGATCGACCCGACCGAGCCGGCCCGCACGCGCTCGGCCGTCGATCAGGTCGTGCGCATCTGCCAGCGGGAACCGGCAGCGGTCCGGCTGCTGCGGGTGCAGCCCGCGGTCTCGGGCCACGTCGCGATGTTCTTCGACGCGCAAGAGCTGCGCGAGCTGCAGCAAAGCACGGGCGCCGAGGAACTGCAGTTCGCACAGAACCTGCTCGCCGTGGCCGGCATCTCCTGCACCACCACGGTGGCCATCGGGCGCAGTGCGGAGACCATCGTGGCGGCAGCGCGCGACTTCGGCTGCGACCGCATCGTCTTCGGGCGGGACGAGCCCAGCCTGGCAGGACGGATATTCGGCTCGCTGGCGCAGCAGGTGCGCCAGCTGCTCGGCGCGAGCGGCGACCACCAGGTCATCGGCTCCTGACTCCGCCGGCCGGATCAGCGCTCGCTGGTCTCCGGCAGCTTCGCGATCACCTTGATCTCGAACTGGAAACCGTAGAGCCACGTCACGCCGATGCCGGTCAGCGTCGGGTGCGGCGCGCTCCCCCAATACTCCGGCACCAGCTTCCAGATTCTTTCGAAATTCGACTCCGGGTCGACGATGAAGACGGTGACGTCGACCACGTCCTCGAAGGTGCAGCCCGCCGCCGCCAGGACGGCGTTCAGGTTGCCGAACGCGCGCCGGACCTGCGCCTCCAGCTCGGGCTCGGGCGAGCCATCCTCCCGGCTGCCGACCTGTCCTGAAACGAACAGGAAGCCATTGGAGCGGATGGCCGGCGAATAGCGATTCTTATCGTAGAGCGCCTGGCGCCCGGGCGGAAAAACGACGTCACGTTGAGCCATGGATTGCTTTCTCTTCTTTCCTGAATGGGTCGTCGCCGACCCGGTCATCACGATGAAGGGACTTTAGGCATTCGTGCCTGCCGGATAAACGGGCCAAGCCAACAATCACTGTTTGCGGAATCCAAACAATCTTCGAATCAGCAGGAGCAGCAGGCATGGACCGTTTCGATGCGATGCAGGCATTCGCCCGCGTGGTGGAAGCAGGCAGCTTCACCAAGGCGGCCGAAACGCTTCACATGAGCAAGACCAGCGTGACGCAGCTGGTGCAGCAGCTGGAGGCACGGCTGCGGGTCAAGCTGCTCAACCGCACCACGCGCAAGGTCAACGTCACTGCCGACGGCGCGGCCTACTACGAGCGCGTGGTGCGCCTGCTGGCCGACATGGACGATGCGGAGACCAGCCTGTCCAGCGCCGCGGCGCTGCCCCGCGGCCGCCTGCGGGTGGACGTGCCCAGCCCGCTGGCGCGCACGATCCTGGTGCCGGCCTTGCCGGCCTTCCACGCCCGCTATCCCGACATCCAGCTCGACATGGGCGTGAGCGATCGCGTGGTCGACCTGATGGGCGAGAACGTGGACTGCGTCGTGCGCGGCGGCGAGCTCACCGACCGGTCGCTGATGGCACGCCGCGTGGGCGACCTGCAGCTCGGGGTTCATGCGGCGCCGAGCTACCTGGCACGCGCCGGCGTGCCCTCGCACCCGCTCGAGCTCGAAGACTCGCATCACCGCATCGTGGGCTTTTTGTGGTCACGCAACGGCAAGACCTTTCCGTACGCGATGCACCGCGATGGCGAACGCATCGAGGTGCAGGGCCGCTATGTGCTGTCGGTCGACGATGGCAATGCCTACCTCGCGGCTGGCCTCGCGGGCGTGGGCGTACTCTGGCTGCCGGACTACATGGCCAAGGCGCACGTGGCGCGCGGCGAGCTGGTGCCGCTGTTCGAGGGCTGGCAGCTCGACCCGATACCGCTGTACGTGGCGTTTCCGCCGAACCGGCATGTCAGCGCCAAGCTGCGCGTGTTCATCGATTGGGTCGCCGAGCTGATGGCGCGGCATGCGCCGGTCGGCCGGGATCGATGAAGCCCGCGAAGTCTTTATCGCTCAGAAGGCCGGGATCACCGCACCCCTGTACTTGTCCTGGATGAACTTGCGGACCTCCGCCGTATGCAGCGCCGCCACCAGCTTGGCGACGGCGGGCGAAGCCGCGTTGTCCTTGCGCGAGGCGATGAAGTTGGCGTACGGCGACTTGCGGCCGTCTTCGATGAAGAGCGCATCCTTGCCCGGGTCGAGCTTGGCCTCCAGCGCGTAGTTGGTGTTGATCAACGCCTGGTCCACGTCCGGCAGCGCACGCGGCAGCTGCGCGGATTCGAGTTCGCGGATCACCAGCTTCTTCGGATTGGCGACGATGTCGCGCGCGGTGGACTTGATGTTGCTCGGGTCCTTGAGCTTGATGAGCCCTTCGCGTGCCAGCAGCGACAGCGCCCGGCCCGAGTTCGACGGATCGCTCGGGATCGCGACGATGGCGCCCTCGCGCAGCTCGGAAGCCTTCTTGATCTTCTGCGAATACGCGCCGAAGGGCTCGATGTGCACGTCGCTCCCCGGCACTTCCACGATGTCGGTCTTGCGGTCCTTGTTGAAGGACTCCAGGTACGGACGGTTCTGGAAGAAGTTGGCGTCCAGCTGCTTCTCGCTCACCGCCAGGTTCGGCTGCACGTAGTCATTGAACACCTTGACCTGCAGATCGACGCCCTGTGCCTTCAGCTGCGGCCGGATGAATTCCAGGATCTCCGCATGCGGCACCGGCGAAGCGGCCACGCGCAGCACCTCTTGCGCCTGTGCGGCGGCGGCCAGGCCGGCAATGGCGAGCGCCATCAGAGAAAACGCGCGTCGGGTTGAAAGCAGCATGATTTTGGATTCCCTCGATAAACAGGTTGTGTTGGCCCGCTTTCTTCCATGCGAGAAAGCTTGGGTGCCGCAGGTTAGCCGCGCTGCCTCCAACCCCAAACAACGGATCAGAGCTTCCATATTCGTTTTTCGCATTCGACGGAATGCGAAACGGCATGCATGCCTATGCGGCCACGCTTTGCTGCGGCTCCCCCAGCGACAGCATGAGCCGGTTGGCCCAGTTGAAGAAGGCCGCGCCGTGGATGACATCGGCAATCGCGAGGTCGTCCAGCCCCAGCGCGCGCAGTTGCTCGACGTGCTCGGCGCCGAACGCGGACGGTGTGGACGACAGCGCAACCGAGGCCGCGACGATCGTGTTCCAGCGTTCGCCCAGGTCGGCCTGCACGCCTTCGTCCAGCAGGCGCTGTACGTCGTCCGTGCGCTGCGAGAAATGCGAGGCGAAACGCGCATGCACCGACGCGCAATAGATGCAGCCGTTGTAGCGCGAGGCCGCAGCCGCCGAGAGTTCACGCTCGGCACGCGGCAGCCCTGCTTCGGGGTTGTAGAAGATGTCCTTGTCTGTGCGTGTGCGGGCACCCAGGATGTCGGGGTCGCGCGCCAGCAGGCGAAAGTACGGCGACTTGGCGCGCGACGCGTCCACCAGTCCTGCGAAATGCCGCTCGGTCAGCTCGGCCTCGGGCAGCGGCTCGAGCCAGGGCAGCCATTCGAGCTGCGCCTGCGTGAAGGCGATCGGGTGGGTGTTGTCGGGGTGACTAAGAGTCGATTCGGCGGCCATGTGTTTCTCGGGTCAATCGACAAGGGTGACGGGACGTTGCGCCAATGCCCCGAGGCCGGTGACGACGCGGATCTGGAATGCAAGAAAGGCCACGAGTTGCGACAGCGTCACGATTTCGGTGCTGGACCACCCGGCATCGAGCAGCGACTGCAGCGCCGCCGCGCTCGCATCGCGGGGGTGGAAGACGAGCAGGTGCGCATGCGCGAGTGCGCTCGACAACCGCTCGCCGAGCACCTGCCGCTGTGCATCGCCGACCGCATACGACGGGCCCGCGGCGTCTTCGGCACTCAGCGGGCCCGCCGGATAGCGGCCGTACGGTCCTGCTGCGGCGCCGCGCTTCGTTTCGCCGGCGATAGCCTCCAGCACTGCAGCCTCCGCACCCTGCCCGGCCAAGCCGTCGGCATAGAAGCGCGCCGCTTCGGCCTGCCCGTGCAGACCTGCGACGAAGGCCGCGATGGCGAACCGATCCACGATTTCGAAATTCCCGATGAGGGGCGGCACGGGCGCGAACAGCGAAAGATAGCTCTGCTGCGCATGCGTGCGCGCCTGCTCGCGCTGGGCACGAACCCGGTCGAGGTGGCTGCCCGGCGCGATGCCGGCGAGCCGGTCGATGACGTCGGGCACAGCGGATGCGGATGAAGAAACGGTAGCGTTCATACAGTGGAATCCAGCTTAGAGAAGTGCAAGGGATTGAAGGTCGGAGACGCCCTCCCCGCGCGTCCAGCCCAGGGCCGGCGCGACGACGGAGGCCGTCAGTTCGACGGAGCGCAGGATCGCCTCGTGCGGCGGATCGACGGAGTGCACCTGGCAGACCAGGTCAGTCACGCGCGCGAGCGTGCTGTCCGCGCGCAGCGCGGCGATCACGTCGTCCGGCGAGCCGACGTGCACGTCGTAGGCGGCAATCAGCTGTTCGAGCGACGCATCCGGGCCGGCACGGTCTGCCAGGCCGACCTGTCCTGAAGCAGCGAAGCGGGCCGCCGAGCGGCGCAGCCCGATGTCTGCAAGACGCAGGGCCTCCTTGCGGGTCTCCGCCACGAAAACGCTGCGCGAGCCGACGATGCGCGGTGCACGGTCGGGCGGCAGCGCGGCCAGGTAGGCGTCGACGATCGGGTTCTGGATGTCGGCAAGCGAAGCATCGGGCGCGTGTTCGGGGCGCGGCTGCGTGCGCGACAGCATCAGGCCATCGCCGGCCTCGCCCGCGCGCCTGCCGCCGCTGACCGAGAACGTGGCTTGCCAGATGCGGTCCAGCAACTGCGACGCCGCGGGGTACAGCGTGTCGCCGCCCACCAGCGGCTGCCCGGCCCATGCCGCGCGCACTGCGGCAAGCTGCCTCGCGAAGATGGCAGAGCGGTCGTTGCCGTCCAGCCCGAAAGCCGCAAAAGATTCGGGTGTTCCGCCCGTGCCCACGCCTACCTCGAGCCGGCCGCCGGAGAGCAGGTCCAGCACGATCGCGTCCTCGGCCACGCGCACGGCGTTCTCCAGCGGCAGCGTGACGATGCCCGTACCCAGGCGGATGCGCTTCGTGCGCGAAGCCACATACGCCAGGAACACGAATGGCGACGGCAGCCCGCCCTCGTGTTCGTGGAAGTGGTGCTGCGCCACCCAGGCGGAGTCGAAACCGCAGGCCTCGGCATGGGCGATCTGCGCGGCGACAAGACGATAGCGCTCGGCGGCGGAGACCTCGTCCAGCAGGCGGCTGAAGAAGCCAAGGCGTAGGGGTCGCAAAGGGTGTGAAGGGTGAAAAGGGCCGGGCATCCGGAACAGACCAGGTTGTCGAAGAGCCTTCGAGTCTTGCCTGCGCCGCGGGACTAAGGAAATCCGGTTTTCGCGCTTGGTTATGCGATTAGCGCGTTTGCCGGAGCGCGATTCCGATGCCGCTCAGGCCGTCGGCGCGAGCACGATCTCTCGCCGCCGCGTTTGCTTATGCGGAAGTCTTCGTAGCAGCGCGTGCGTCGAGAGGCTATGGTGCCGCCGACCTTTTCTTCAGCGCACTCATGTCCACCACCGCCGCAATTTCCACCCCTGCTTCCGCCCCGGCGGTTGTTTCCGCATCAGCGTCGGCATCCGCCATTTCCGCGGCCACCTTGCACCAATGGCTGCAGGACGGGCGCGAACTGGCGCTGCTCGACATTCGCGAGCATGGCCAGTACGGCGAAGGCCATCCCTTCTTCGCAGTCCATGCCAGCTACAGCCGCCTCGAAACCGAGGTGGCGCGCCTCGTGCCGCGGCGTGCCACCCGCACCGTGCTGTTCGACGACGGCGATGCGGACTCGGCCTTGGCGCACAGGGCGGCGGGCCGCCTTGCGGCGCTCGGCTACGACGACGTGTCGGTGCTCGCAGGCGGTGCACCGGCCTGGTCTCGCGCCGGGCACACGCTGTTCAAGGGCGTGAACCTGCCCTCCAAGACCTTCGGCGAAGTCGCCGAACACGCCTTTGAAGTGCCGCACATCGACGCACGCACGCTGGCCGCCTGGCAGCGCGCGGGCGAACCGCTGCTTCTTCTCGACGGCCGCACGCTCGAAGAACACCGCAAGATGACGCTTCCCGGTGCCGTTCCCGTACCCAATGGCGAGCTGGCGCTGCGCTGGCGCGCGCTGGTGTCGGATCCGGCGACGCCTATCGTGGTGCACTGCGCTGGGCGCACGCGCAGCATCGTCGGCGCGCAGATCCTGCGCGACCTCGGCGTACCGAATCCCGTGTTCGCGCTGGAGAACGGAACCCAGGGCTGGGCACTCGCAGGCTTCGAACTCGAGCGCGGAAGCGCCAGGACACTTCCACCTGCACCCGATGCAGCGCAGCGCCAGGCCGCACGCGACGACGCCGGATCGGCGGCGCAACGCACGGGCGTGCCCGTGCTCACCGCCGCCCAGGCGCAGGACTGGCTCGACGACGGCACCCGCACCACTTTCGTATTCGACGTTCGCACCGCGGAAGAATTTGCCGCCGGTGGCCTGCAAGGCGCACGGCATGCACCGGGAGGCCAATTGCTTCAAGCCACCGACCTGCAGATCGGGGTGCGCCACGCGCGCGTCCTGGTGCTCGACGACGATGGCGTGCGCGCCCCCGTCGTGGCGCTGTGGCTGCGGCGGCTCGGTCTCGATGCGGCCCTGGTCGAGGACGGCCTCGCCAGTGACCTGCGCGTACCGATGCGCGCACCCGCCAGGCTTCCGCCGACGGTGGCAGCCCTGGACGCGGACGCACTGTCCGCATTGCGCGGACACAACGGCCGCCTCGACGACCGCCTGCCCGCCGTGCTCGATCTGCGACCCTCGCCGATCTACAGGGCGCGCCATGCACGCGGTGCGATCTGGTCGATCCGGCCGCGCGTGGTCGCCGATGCCCGCGTCGCGACCGGCGGCAACCCGCAACACCCGGTGCTGCTGATCGCACCCGACGAAACCCTCGCGCGCCTGGCCGCCCAAGACTTGAGCGAAGCCGGCTGGCAGCAGCTCTCGTGGGCCAAGGCCGAAGCGCTCGAGGCCGCGGGCTGGCCCCAGCTGGCCACACCCACATCGCCGCCCGACGCCGACGCCATCGACTACCTGCTCTTCGTGCACGACCGCCACGACGGCAACCTCGATGCCGCTCGCCGCTATCTCGACTGGGAACTGGGCCTTGTCGCCCAGTGCGCGCCCGATGAACTGGCCAGCTTCCGCGTGCCGACCGGTACGCACGAAAGTTTGCGCGGAAATCCGCATATCGATAGTTGAAGGTGTTCGTTGCAGCGGCAGTCGCGGCCTCGCAAGATCGCTGTCTGCCTTGCTTCGCCTTTTTTGATCCTTTCATTCGATGATTTTTCGCTCGCGCCTTTCATTCTTCTCTTCCCGCACCGCGGCCGCGCTTGCCACGGTCGTCAGCCTGTGGGCGGGCGTGGCCCACGCCGACGCCACGCTCGACCGCATCAAGCAGCGCGGCAAGGTCGCCATCGGCGTCATGGTGAGTGGCGGCCCTTTCGGCTCCATCGACCCCGCCACGCAGCAACTGATCGGCTGGAATCCCGACCTGGCGCGTGACCTCGCGAAGCAGCTCGGCGCCGAGGTCGAACTGGTGCAGGTGCAGCCGTCGAACCGCGTGCAGTTCCTGCAGTCGGGCAAGGTCGACCTGCTGATCGCCTCGATGGAATACAACGCCGACCGCGGCGAGATCCTGAGCCATGTCCCCACGCCCTTCTACCGCGTGGGCGGCACCGCGGCCGTGCTCAAGACCAGCGGCATCGCCAAGTGGGAAGACCTGCGCGGCAAGATCGTCTGTGCCTCGCAAGGCAGCAGCTACGTGAAGCCGCTGCAGGAACAATACGGCGCACAGGTGCGCGGCTTCAAGACCTCCGCCGAATCGCTGCTCGCGCTGCGCGGCGGCAACTGCGTCGCGGCGGTGCATGACGCCACGCTGATCCAGCCGCTGCTGCGCAGCAGCGCCGAATGGGCCGGCTATGCGGCGCCCATCACCGACGAGATCCTGCCCGCACCCTCCGTGGTCTGGACCCGCAAGGGCGAGGCCGACACCGTCGCCGCCGTCGACAAGGTGGTGAAGCAGTGGCATCGCAGCGGCTGGCTGATCGAGACCGAGAAGCGCAACCACATCGAACCGCCGCAGCCGCTGCTGCCCGAACTGCAGGCCAGGCTGCGCGCCGCGCCCTGAGCGGCCGCGGCAGCGCCGTTGCACGCTGCACTTCTTTTCAGGGGAGCCTTGCAAGACGGCTCCCCGCACTTTCGTTTTTCCCCGATTTCGATGCCATGACACCACGCCTTCTCGTTTCTTTGCTGCCTGCCTTCCTCCTGGCGGCGAGCGCCGGCGCCGCACATGCGGACGCCACGCTCGACAAGATCAAGCAACGCGGCAAGCTGACCGTCGGCGTCATCCTCTCCGGCCCGCCTTTCGGCACCATCGACCCCGCGACGCAAAAGCCGGTGGGCTACAACGTCGAGCTGGCCGAGGGCGTCGCCACGGGCTTGGGCGTGCTCCTCGAAACGGTTCAGGTGCAGCCATCGAACCGCGTGCAGTTCCTGCAGCAGGGCAAGGTCGACATCCTCATCGCCAACATGCAGTGGACGCAGGAGCGCAGCGAAATTCTGTCTTTCGTGCCCACCCCCTTCGAGGAAGTGGGCGGCGCGGCCATCGCACGCAAGGACAGCGGGCTCGCGCGATGGGAAGACCTGCGCGGCAAGCCGGTCTGCGTGTCGCAGGGCAGCAATTTCACCAAGCCGCTTGCCGAGCAATACGGTGCGCAGATCAAGGCCTTTCGGGGCCAACCCGAATCGCTGCTGGCGCTCAAGGGCGGCAACTGCGTGGCGGCCGTGCACGTGAGCCCGACCCTGCGCGAGCTGGCGGCCGGCAATGCCGACTGGAAGGACTACGCCATCGTCTCGCCTTCGGACCTGATTCCCTCGCCTTCCGTGATCTGGCTGCGCAAGGGCGAGGCCGACACGCAGGCGGCCATCGACCGCATCGTGCAGAACTGGCATCGCACCGGCTGGCTCATCGAGGTCGAGAAGAAGAACGGCATGACCCCCACTCCGTTGCTGCACGAGCTCAAGGCGAAGTTTGCAAAGGCGCCGCTGTGAGCACCTCCAGCTCGGCGCCTCCCGCACTGGCGCTCTCGCAACGCGCGTCACGCGTCAAGCTCTCGGCCAATGCCGCCGCCAGCGCACGCGCCGCCGCCTTGGCTGCGCAAGGCCGCGACGTGCTCGCCCTGACGTCGGGTGAGCCCGATTTCGACACGCCGGCGCACATCAAGCAGGCGGCCATCGACGCGCTGGCGCGCGGCGAGACGAAATACACCGCCACGCCCGGCACTGCCGCATTGCGGCAGGCCATCGTCGACAAGTACCGCCGCGAGAACGACTTCGACTACACGCAAGCACAGATCGTGGTGGGCAACGGGGCCAAGCAGATCGTGTTCGAGGCGTTCGCGGCGACGCTCGATGCGGGTGACGAGGTGATCGTGCCCGCCCCCTACTGGCCTTCGTTTCCGGACATCGTGCGCGTGAACGACGGCACACCGGTCATCGTGCCGTGCGACGAAGCCAGCGGCTTCAAGCTCGCTGCGCAGGCGCTCGAGCAGGCGCTCACGCCGCGCACGCGCTGGCTGATCCTGAATTCGCCGGGCAACCCGACTGGCGCGGTCTACAGCCGGCACGAACTCGAGGCGCTGGCCGCCGTGCTGCGCCGGCACCCTCGCGTGCTGGTGCTCTGGGACGAGGTGTACGAGCACATCTGGTTCGGCGATGCGCCGCCCGCCCACCTGCTGCACGCCGCGCCCGACCTGCGCGAGCGAACGCTGCTGGTCAACGGCGTTTCCAAGACTTACGCGATGACGGGCTGGCGCATCGGCTGGGGCGCCGGGCCCGAGCCGCTGGTGCGAGCGATGGTGGTCATTCAGTCGCAGGCCACGTCAGGTGCCAACGCCATCGGCCAGGCGGCCGCGGCCGCCGCGCTGCAATCGCACGACCAGCGCTTCGTGGGCGAAGCACGCGCCGCTTATGCGCGCCGGGCTGCGCTCGTCGCCAAGGCGCTGGCCGCGGTGCCCGGCATCGCCGTGCTGCCGCCGCAAGGCGCCTTCTTCGTCTACGCGAACTGCGCCGCGCTGATCGGGCGCCTGCGGCCCGACGGCCGGCCGATTGCCACCGACATCGACCTGGCCGACTGGCTGCTCGAAGCCGAGGGTGTGGCTGTGGTCGATGGAGCGTCGTATGGCCTGTCGCCTTACATCCGCCTGTCCATCGCGGCCAGCGATGCCGTGCTGGCCGATGCGGTTCAGCGCATCGGCCGCGCCGTCGCCGCGTTGAAGGCGGCCGGATGACAGGCGGCAGCCTGCTCGCGCAGGCCGTGGCAGCGATCAAGCCGCTGGGTCTCAACTACGCGTTCCTGCTCGACCTGGGCGAACGGCAGGCCTTTCTGCGCGGGCTGGTCGTCACCTTCGAGCTCTGCCTGCTGACCATTCCGTGCAGCCTCGCGGCCGGCGTGGCAATGGCCGCGGCGCTCACCTCGGGCCGCGGCTGGCTCGCGCTACCCGCGCGCGCCTTCGTCGAGGTCACGCGCAACACGCCCACGCTGGTGCAGCTGTACTGTGCCTTCCTGGTGCTCAACATGCTGATCACGCGCCAGCTCGAAGGCGTGGGCGGCAACCCGCTCACGCCTTTCGTGTGGGTGGTGATCGTGGTCGCGATCCACAAGGGCGCCTTCCATGCCGAGGCGCTGCGCGCGGGCATCGAGGCGGTGCCGCAGGTCACGCTCGAAGCGGCGCGTTCGCTGGGTTTTTCGCAGCGCCAGTTGCTGTGGCGGGTGGAGCTGCCGCTGGCCGTGCGCTTCGCCCTCCCCTCTCTGGTCAACAACCTGGTCGACCTCGTGAAGATGACGGCCGTGGCCTCGGCCATCGCGGTGGGCGACGTGACCTACGAATCGATCATGATCTGGACGCAGCGCGACAACGTGCTCGAACTGCTGCTTCTGATCCTGCTGTACTTCGGTCTGCTGACCTGGCTCGTCAGCCTGGCCGGCCGCTGGCTCGAAGGCCGCCTGAGGATGCCTGGCTATGGCCAATGAAGCCGCAGTGAGCGCCATCGACGTGCGCGCCGCGCCCATGCCTGCGTCTGCGTCTGCGTCTGCGTCACGTTTCGACCCGCGCCGGCACCCGTGGCTCGCGGCGCTGGCCGCCACGCTCGCCGTGGTCGGTATCTGGATCGCCACGGGCACCACGCCCGTGGCGCTGGTCTTTCTCTGGCAATGGACACCCGCGCTGCTGCGGGGTCTGCTCACGAACATCGAGATCAGCGTGCTGGCCATGGCGCTCGGCACCCTCGCCGGCCTGGTGGTGGGGGCGCTGTCGCTCTCGCCGTTACGCGCGCTGCGCGTGGTCACGCGCTGGTACGTGCAGCTCTTCCGCAATGCACCGGTGCTGGTGCTCATCTACTTCACCACCTACGTGTTTCCGTTCGAGCTGCGCCTGGCCGCGTGGACCGTGCCGTTTCCCGACTGGATCAAGGTGGTGGCGGGCCTGGCGCTGCCCACCAGCGCGGTGGTGGCCGAGATCTTCCGGGGTGCCATCCAGTCGATTCCGAGTGCCCAGTGGGAGGCCGCGCAGTCGCTGGCTTTCCGCCGCGGCGAGATCTTCCGGCTGATCGTTCTGCCGCAGTGCCTGCGCCGCATGCTGCCGCCGTGGATGAACCTGTACGCCAGCATCACCATGAGCACTGCGCTCGCGTCCCTGGTGGGGGCGCACGACGTGGTGGACACCGCGCAGATTGCCAGCAACACCGTGGCGCGCACCGACTTCACCGTGCTCGTCTACTTCACGCTGCTCGGCGTGTTCTTCGCCTACTGCTATCCGATTGCCCGCGCCACCCGCGCGCTGGAACGCCGCCATGCCCGCCACTGACCCCTCTTCCTCCCCCCTGGTCGCGCTGCGCGGCGTGCAGCTTTCCTTCGGCGCGAATGCGGTGCTGCGCGGCATCGACCTGGACGTGGAGCGCGGCCACGCGGTGTCGATCATCGGCCCGTCGGGCTCGGGCAAGTCGACCATCCTGCGCTGCATCACGGGCCTGCTGCGGCCGCAGCATGGCGAGATCCGCGTCGGCGACACGCGCGTGGACGCACTGCGCACCGAGGCCGAGCTGATCGCCCTGCGCAAGCGCGTGGGCTTCGTGTTCCAGCAATACAACCTGTTCCCGCATCTCACGGTGCTGCAGAACCTGGTGATTGCGCCCACCCGCGTGGCCGGGCGCGACCGCGCCACGGCCGAGCGCGACGCGCGCGCCCTGCTCGACAAGGTTCGCTTGTCCCACAAGGAAGCCGCCTACCCCGGCGAGCTGTCGGGCGGCCAGCAGCAGCGCGTGGCGATCGCGCGCGCGCTCGCCATGCGCCCGGAGCTGATGCTGTTCGACGAGGTGACCTCCGCCCTCGACCCCGAAACGGTCGGCGAGGTGCTCACCGTGATCCGCGACCTGGTGCGCGATGGCCTGACCTGCGTGCTCGTCACGCACGAAATGCGCTTTGCCGAAGAGATCAGCGACACGGTGTACTTCACCGAAGCCGGGGTGATCGTCGAGCACGGCCCGCCCACGCGCATCTTCGAACAGCCCGAGAGCGAGCGCACCCGAGCCTTCCTGCACCGTGCACTGGGCGAAGGCCCGCGCACGCCGCCGGCGCGACCCGCCCCGATTCCCGAAGCGCTACCCTTCGATCGTCTGCGCTTCGCACTCTGAAACCCCACCGCTCCTGCCCCACCCATGACCACCAACCACCACACATCCGCTCTGGCCGCCCGGCGCCGAATCGTCGTCAGCGAGGCCCTCGCCGAGATCCGCGGCATCGCGAACGCGCAGCCCTTCGACCGCGCCGTTCTCGCACGCATCACGGCCCGTCTCGAAGCACTGGCGAGCCACACCGAGCTGTTCCCTCGCGCCGACTTTCCGCCGCCCGCCGTCACCGAGGGCGTGGGTGCCTCCACGCGCTACCGCCTGAACCCCGAAGACGGCGACGACGGCGTGGCGCTCTATCTGAACTCCATCAACCCGGGCAAGACTTCGATTCCGCACAACCACACGACCTGGGCCACCATCGTGGCGGTCGAGGGCCAGGAAGAAAACCGCGTCTACCGCCGCATCGACGACGGCAGCGACCCCGCCGTCGCGCGGCTCGAGCTCGACCGCGAGGTGACGGTGCAGCCCGGCACGTCCATCGGCTTCCTGGCCGACGACCTGCACAGCATTCACGTGATCGGCGACAGGCCCACGCTGCATTTCCACCTGTACGGCCGACCGCTCGAAACGCTTTCGCAGCGCATCGGCGTGCATCTGGAGACCGGTGCGGTCGTGAACTACAACGCCACGCAGCTGAAGCCGAGCAAGGCGGCGGCATGACGGCCAAGGCCTCGGCGGCGGCGAACCTGCGTCCCGCCACCCAACTCTTGCATGCGGGCGCGCCCGCCTTGCGTGACGGCACCGGCCCGGTCAACGTGCCCGTGGTGCGAACCAGCACCGTGCGCTTCGAAAACACGGCCACGCACGCCGAATACCACCACCGCCGCACGGCGGGCGAACGCGTGGCGGCCTATGGTCGCCACGGGCTCGACACTCACCGCGCGCTCGAAGACGCGGTGGCCGGCCTCGAAGGCGGGCACCGCGCGTTCCTTACGCCCTCTGGGCTGTCGGCGATCACGCTGGTGCTGCTCGCGCTGCTCTCGCCCGGCGACCATGCGCTGGTGGCCGACGGCGTGTATGCGCCGGTGCGCCGGGTCGACAGCACGCTGCTCAAGCGCCTGGGCGTCGAGATCGAATATTTCTCGCCCACGCACGACGATCTGGCAAGCCGCATCCGCCCGAACACGCGGCTGCTGTACCTCGAATCGCCGAGTTCGCTGCTCTACGAAGTGCTGGACCTACCGGCGTTGGCCGCCGTTGCGCGCGACCGCGGCCTGACCGTAGCCACCGACAACACCTGGAGCGGCGGCTGGTTCTACCAGCCGCTGGCGCTTGGCGCCAACATTTCCATCCAGGCCGCGACCAAGTACATCTCGGGCCATTCCGACCTGATGCAGGGCGTGGTGGTGGTCGATAGCCCGGCTCTTGCAGAAAAAATCTCGGCCGCCTACGAGGCACTGGGCCTGACCATCGGGGCCGACGATGCCTACCTTGCGCTGCGCGGCCTGCGCACTCTGCCCGTGCGGCTCGCGCAGCACCAGCGCAACGCCACCGCCGTGGCCGAGTTTCTGCAGCAGCAACCGCACGTGTCCCGCGTCTTCTACCCGGCGCTGCCCACCGACCCCGGCCACGCGCTGTGGAAACGCGATTTCAGCGGTGCGAGCGGGCTCGTGTCCTTCGAGTTCCGCCATGCCACGCCGGCTGCCGCCAACGCCTTCGTCGATGCGCTCACGCTCTTCGGCATCGGCGCATCCTGGGGCGGCTACGAAAGCCTGGCACTGGTCGCCCAACCAGAGCGTCTGCGCGAACACCGGCAATGGACTGGCGACGCGGCCGTCGTGCGGCTTCACATCGGACTCGAAGACCCGCACGACCTGACCGCCGATCTGGCGCAGGCTTTTTCGTCGGCGATGTAGTGCACCACCGAGAGGTCGTGCGAAATGGTCGAGCACCCCCAGCGAACGCCGCAGCACCAATACGCGCGCAATGCCGATGCGCTGGCGCTGCCCGCCCGAGAATTCGTTGGGGAAGCGCCGCCCGCATCGGCCGGCAGGCCGACGCGCTCCAGGATGGCCGCAATCCGGTTGCGCCGCTCCGACGCCTTGATATCGTCCGGTTCAGCGCGCTGCGGGCTCGACGAGGCGGATGCCGACGTCGCCCTCGCGTTCGAGCTGCGCCACCAGGCCGATCTCCCAGTCCAGGTACTGCTTGAACCCGGCGTCGCGCCTGGCGGGATCGACGTGTGCGTAGGGGCTGTACCAATGGTCGTCGTCGCCGGTCAGCACGCCTTCGGGACCATTGCCCGTGGGCAGGCGCGCTGCCGCCCAGGCCTGGGTGCCGCCCGCCAGTGCGTGAACTTCGCGGCCGATGCGCGCCCCCAGTTCTGCCGCCACGATGCGCGCGAGCACGCCGTCCGATGAGGTGAGCACGATACGCTGCGATAGAGGCACGTCGGCGACGAACTCCTGCAGCCGGTCGGGCACCGCGAATCGCGCGCCCTCGACATGCCGGCGCTCGTAGGCCGAGCGGCGCTCCACATCGAATACCACCGCAATGCCCGCCTCGAGGGCTGCGGCGGCTTCGCGCGGTGCAATTTCCGGTGCGGGCGCGCGCAGCGACAGCACGCGCACGGGTTCCGGGCCGAGCACCAGCACCGGCAAGGCCGGAGGCGAAAGCACGAACACTTCGTGTCCGCCCAACTGCGCAAGCCACGCCCCGGTGGTCAGTGCACGCACGCCGTCCCAATCGGCCAGAACGATGCGGGCGCGGCGGGTGCCCACGTATTCGTCGGTGGCCTGCACGAGCTGGCCGCCCGGGGCCCAACGCCAGCCCTCCAGGTGACCGGCTTCGTATTCCTGGCGCGTGCGAACGTCGAAACGGTAGAGCGAGCGTTCGTCGGACTCGTTCTCGAAGCGCGCGAATTCGGCCGCATCGATGCGGCGCACCCCGGCGCGCGCCGCCACGTCTTCCCCGCGGGCGCGGGCTTCCTGCCGCGTGCGTTCGCCCGGCTCGGGCAGCGGCGCCGCGCGGCCATGCGCGAGCTTTCGGCCCGCCAGCAACCACGCCATGGTGCCGTCCTTGAGCGAGACCACCGGGTTGGGAATGCCCGCATCGATGAGCGTCTGCGCGCCGACGATGCTGCGCGTGCGGCCCGCGCAATTGACCACCACCAACGTCTCCGGCCGGGGCGCGAGTTCCTGGATGCGGTAGACCAGCTCGGCGCCCGGAAGGCTGTGGGCGAACGGCAGGCTGAAGTCGGCGAACTCTTCCGGCGTGCGGCTGTCGACCACCACGACGTCGTCGCCGCGCTCCACGCGCTGGTGCAGGTCGTCGACCGAGATCCAGGGCGTGTGCTTCTTCTGCTCGATGACTTCGCCGAAGGCCTTGCTCGGCACATTGCTGCCGCTGAAGAGCTCGTAGCCCGAGGCGGCCCAGCCCTGCGTTCCGCCGGCGAGCACGGACACGTTGCGCCAGCCGAGGCGCACGAGCTTGGCGGCTGCCTGGTGCGCGAGCGACTCGTCGGCGTCGGCCAGCACGATGCGAGTGCCGCGGCGCGGCACGAGGCGGTCGATCAGCACCTCCAGCCGCCACAGCGGTGCCGAGACCGCAAACAGGATGTGGCTGCGCACGAACACGCCGGCCTCGCGCACATCGAGCAGCGCGATCTCTTCGCCGTCGGACAGCGCGGCCTTCAGCGCCTCCGGGCGGATGACCGGATGGCGGATATTCTTCGGCGGCGCGAAATGGCGGTAGCTGCCGCCCTCGGTGCCTTCGAACACCACGCGCTTGTCGAGCAGTTCGAGCGCGCGGCCGTAGAAGTGCAAATGGCGGCCGTCCTGGCCGTCGATCAGTTCGATGGTGTGCACGTCGTCCGGCAACAGCACGACGGCGTTTCCTGACGCCACGTCGACGGTGCGCTGCTGCACCAGCGCATCGCGCGCCGGGTCGCCGGTCTTTTCGCGGCGGTAGATCACGTTGCGTTCATTGCCCTCGACGCCCGCGATCACGGCCCATGTCGTGTGGTCGTGCGGCGGCTGGGCCTTGCCCGCCAGGCCGGCCGACAGGTACAGCGCGAAGCCCCCGTCCGCGTCCTCGGCCAGCCGGTAGACCTGCGAGGGGCGCTGCGCATCGATGGGAAAGTGGGCGGCCGGAAACAGCGAATGGCGCTGGCCGAGGCGGACCAGCGTATCGGCCACGGCCTGCAGCGCGCCGCCCGGGGTGCCGGCGCCGGGACGCAGCAGGCTCCGGGCCTGCGCGAGGAAGGCGTCCACGGCGCGCGCACGGGCGCTGGCAATGTCGTTTCCTGCGGTTTCGACGGGAAGTTCGGTGAGGCTCATGGGGGCTTTCGGAAATTCGGGGGAATGAGGGGGCGATCCTGTGCCGCAGGGTATGCAGCGGTTCTCGCAGGTTCAAGGAAGTTTTTCTTCTACGCATATCCGGTTTGCTTCGTTGGGCAGTCCCGCGGGCGCACATAGATTGCGCCGATGATGAAAACAATTCCCCTGTCGCGCGCGTCTCGCCGCACCGTGCTGCTGGGCGTCGTGGCCTTCGCGGCGCTCCACCCGCTCGCCCATGCCGCGGCCGACGAAGCGGCCAGCTTCCCCTCGAAACCCGTGCACATCGTGGTGCCGGTGGCCGCGGGCGGCAGCGCCGACAAGCTCACTCGGCTCATCGCGGAGCGCCTGTCCGTACGCTGGGGCCAGTCGGTGGTGGTCGAGAACCTGGCTGGCGCCAGCGGCACCATCGGGGCCGCGCGCGTCGCCAAGGCGCCGGCCGACGGCTACACGCTGCTGCAGCAAGGCGAAGGGCTGACGCTGAACGCCATTCTTTTCGACCGCCTCCCCTACGACGGGCAGAAAGCCTTCGCGCCGGTGATCAAGGCGGTGGTGAATCCGCAGATCCTGGTGGTGAACCCAAAGACCGGGATCAACGACTTTCGCAGCTACCTGGCACGCGCCAAGGCACAGCCGCTATCGATCAGCCTCGGGCTGCCCGGCAACGGCGGCATCGCCCATGTGGCACACGAAATGATCGCGCAGGACACCGGCGCGCAAGTGAACTACATCCCGTACTCCGGCGGCGGCCCTGCCACGCTGGACGTGATCGCCGGCCACGTGGACGCCACGCTGATCACGCTCGCAGCGGTGACCGACCACGTGCGTGCCGGCAAGCTGCGCGCGCTGGCGGTGACCACGGCCTACCGGTCGAGCGCGCTTCCCGACGTGCCGACCATGGCCGAGGCCGGCCTGCCCGGCTTTGCAGTCGAGAGCTGGCAGGGCTACTTCGCGCCCGCAGGCACGCCTGACGCGGTGGTGGCGAAGATCAACCGCGACATCCAGGCCGTGATCTCGGCACCGGAGACCCGGGCGAAGCTCGAGGACATGGGCTTCAGGGTAGCCGGCGGCTTGCCCTCCGACATGGCGCGCACGCTCGCCGCCGAACGCGTGCGCTACGCCAGAACCATTCAGACCGCAGGCATCACCCTGCGCTGAACCGGCTGTCGGCATCAGGCATCAAGCCGCGAGCCGCTGCTTGCCGGCCTGCCAGATGGCGTCGGCATAGAGTGTCTCGTCAAAATCCGCTGGAACGTCGGCGCGCGTTCGCGCCTCGTGCAGCGCGAGGTCGGCCAGCAGCAGGTCTTCGCTGATGCGGCGCACCACCGCGGGCACATAGCCGCGGATGCTCGGCACATCGCCCAGCGGCAGGCCGGTGCTCGCAAAGCCGCCCGGGTTGTAGGTGTGGATGTCGCGCAGCCAGGGCGCGGTGCCGGGCTCTTTCTCAAGGTATTCGAGCCCTGCGCCCAGGTAAGGTGCCGCGCCGAGTTCTTCGTCGCGTTCCTGCGCGGGCGGCTCGAAGCGGTCGCGCCAGCGCAGCACCAGGTCGGCAACGCCGGCCAGCTCGGGCCGCTGCGAGAGCTCGTGCGTGTAGCCGGTGCCGGCAATCACGAAATCGAAGCGAAAAGTCTCGTCGTGCACCGAGGCGACCACCTTCCCGTCCCGCACCTCGGCGGCCCGCCACGACGCGGACAGGTGCAGGTGGAAGTTGGGAAACTTCAGCACGCGCTGCACCGAGTCCGGCGGCGGCGTGGTGCCCAGGTGGCGATAGCGCGCCGCGTGGTGCCAGCGCGTGGCATCGGGCAGCGCAAGGTAGTTGTCGTAGAGGCCCGGGTAGCCGCGCACGCGGGTCACGGGCGTAGCGGCGATCTGCTCGCGGCGAGAGAACAGGTGCACGGCCGCCGCGCCATGTTCCAGTGCCACGGCGGCCGCGTCGAAGGCCGATGCAGCGGCGCCGATCACGGCCACGGTCTTGCCGGCGAGCGCCGCGAATTCGATCGCATGGCCGGTGTGGGCCGCGAGGCCTTGGCTCACGGCGGTCGCCAGCAAGTCGGGAACGAAAGGCGCGCCGCTGCCGGCAACACCGTTCGCGAAGATCAGCTTGCGCGCGGTGTCGGTGCGCGGCGCACCGCCGACCTCGAGGTGCAGCCTGAAGTGCGGCACGGCCGCGCCCGTCACCGGCTCGAAGCGGACCAGTCGCGTGCCGTACCGCACCGCCGTGCCCGTGATGCCGCGAAACCAGTCCAGGTACTCGGCCCAGGCCGTGCGCGGAATGCGGTCGATGGCGGCGTAGGCCTCCTGCCCGTGCCGCGATTCGTACCAGGCCTGAAAGCCCAGCGCGGTGACCGGGCCTTCGGGGCCGACCAGGTTCTTGAGCGTGCGCAGCGTGTGCATGCGCGCCCGCGTGAGCCACACGCCGGCCTGCGACGCCTCAGCCGCCGCATCGATGACGCTGACACCGCCGACCCCCGCGCGCTGCAGCGCGAAGGAAAAGGCGCTGCCGATCTGGCCGCCGCCGACGATGACCACGTTGTGGTCGACACCGTCGTGCGTGGGAACCCAGTTGGCGGGCGCGGGGCCGAGCAGGCGCAGGGCTTCCTCGGCGGCGTGGTCGGGGTTCGTTGTGAAAGAAGAACTCATGGGTGGCGGACCGCAAAGCCGCTCAGTCTGAAAGGCGCGCCGTCCTGCAGCAACGATGCTTTCCAGATGTCCTCATGCGCAAAGCGGCTATGCGACCGCCACTCCCAGGTGTAGGAGCCGGGCTTTCACGCCACGGCTTCGGACACGGCCCCAGCGGCTACGCCTTCGCCGAAATAGAAAGACTGGATATCGGTGCGCTGGCGCAAGGCCTGCGCATCGCCGCCAAGTACCGCCACGCCGGCATCGAGCACCGTTGCACGGTCGGCGTACTGCAGCGCAACGGTAGAGTTCTGCTCGGCAACGAGGATCGACAGGCCGGCCTCGCGGTTGAGCCGCCGCAGCTGCTCGAAGATGTCGCGCACCACGAGCGGCGCGAGGCCCATCGAGGGTTCGTCGAGCACCAGCAGGCGGGGCCGCGACATCAGCGCGCGGCCAATGGCCGTCATCTGCTGCTCGCCGCCCGAGCTCAAGCCTGCCAGCGTGCGGCGCCTGTCCTTCAGTTTCGGAAAAATCGCGTAGACCCGCGCGAGGTCTTCGGCGGCTTCCGAGCGCCGCGCGCTGCGGCCGAGCCCACCGGTCAGCAGGTTCGCCTCGATGGTCAGGGTGCGAAAACAGTGACGGCCTTCGAGCACCTGCACCAGGCCGAGCCGGACCAGATCGGCCGGGCTGGTGCGGCCCGTGTCGTGCCCGTCGAAGGCGATGCGCCCGGCCGTGACCTGCCCGCGCTCGGCCGGCAGCAGGTTCGACACCGCCTTGAGCGTGGTCGACTTGCCCGCGCCGTTGGCGCCGAGCAGTGCGTGGATCTCACCGGCGTGCACGTCGAGGCTCACGCCGTGCAGCGCGACGATGGAGCGCTGGTACACGGCCTCGACGGCTTCGATGCGCAACAGGGGAGCCGTCACCTCAGCTCCAGGCGTGAAAAGGCGGCTTCACGCCGTTCAGGAAATAGTTGCCCACGATCGCGTACTTCCAGCGCACCGGGTCGTGCAGCGTGTGCGTGCGCGCGTTGCGCCAATGGCGGTCGAGGTTGTACTGCCCCAGCGTCGAACGCGTGCCCGCCAGCTCGAAGAGCTTGTTGGTCGCCAGGATCGCGATCTCGGTCGAGAGCACCTTGGCCTCGGCCGTCGCGATCTGCGCCGCGGCCACGCTGTCGGCATCGGGCTCGGCCACGGCGTGGTCGATGGCGCGGCCCGCGCGCTCCAGCAGCGCTTCGCTCGCATGCAGGCGGATCTGCAGATCGCCCACGGCCTGGATCGAGTACGGGTCTTCCCAGGCATGGTCGCGCTGGCTGTCGATCCACGGGCGTGTCTTGGTGCGGATGAAATCGACCGTCTCCGCGATGGTGCCGCGCGCGATGCCGACGTCGACCGCCGCCTGGATGATCTGGAAGATCGCGCCGTCGGCCGAAGGCGTGTCGTAGCCCTTGAACGCCGGGATCAGGTGCGACTTGGGTACCTTCACATGGTCGATGACCACCGTGCCGCTGAGGGTGGTGCGCTGGCCGAAGGCCGACCAGTCGTCGATCACCGTGAGGCCCGGTGCATTGCGATCGGCCACCACGTACCAGGTATTGCCCTGCTCGTCGTTGGCCACGATCGGCACGTAGTGCGCGAGCAGCGCGCCGGTCGAATAGAACTTCTTGCCGGTCACCACCACATGGTCGCCCGCGTCGGTGAAGCGCGTCTCGAAATCGGCCGCGCGCCTGGAGCCCGATTCGGAGAACGCGTTGCCCCAGCGCACGCCGCGCAGGAAGTCGGCGAAGAACAGCTTCTGCTGCGCAGTATCGGACACCGTGCGCACCGCGGCGACGAAGCCCAGGTGGTTCTGCGTGATCTGCCCGAGCGATGGATCGGCCGCCGAGATGATCGCAATCACCTCGGCCAGCGTGGCGTACGACACCTCCGCACCGCCGAAGGCCCGGGGCACGTTGATGGCCCAGAGGCCGCTTTGCGAATAGGCGTCGATCTCCTCGACGGGCCATCGGCGCAGGCGGTCGCGCTCCGAGGCGCCGACGATCAGCTTGGCCGCGAGTGCATGCGCCACCGCGATGGCCTCGGCGTCGTCGCGGATCACATGGGCGGGCTTGTCGGACAGCGGCAGGCCAGGCACCGGATCGTTGGCGGCCGGTGAAGGTACGGGTGCGGAAGATTGGAGAACAGCGGACATCGGATGACCTTTCGAATGCATACGTCGCGTGGCGGGGTTCAGTCGTCGATGCTCTTGCGCACCTTGACGTTCTTCTCTTTCGCATAGGCGAGCGAAGACTTCTCGATGATCGGCCGCAGCAGCTTCCAGTCGGGCGCGATCCAGTCGGACACCACGTTCCACTTGCTTCCGTCCCACTGCTGGAAAGCCACGCGGCCATCGCCTTCATGGTTGTCCCAGGTCACGTTGATCGAATGGAACAGCCCCTTGGCGCCGAGTGCGGCGGCGCGCGCCTCGTCGATCTTCAGGTTCTCCAGGCCCCAGCGGATCTCGTCGCCGGTGAGCGTGCGCTTGCCGAACTTGGCCTGCGCGATGCGGATGGCCTCGACGTTCAGGATGCCGTTGAGCACGCCGAGGTTGTGATAGACGCTGCCGATGCGCTTGGGGTCCTGCAGGTTGCCCTTGCCCGCGCCGTAGACGATCTTCGCGATGTCCTGCAGCACCGGGTACTGCGCACCGGCCGCGACCGTTGTGATGGCCACGTAGCCCTTGGCCGCGTCGCCCGCGGGAATCACGTCTTCCTCGGAGTTGGACCAGACGTTGCCTACGATGTGGTCGACCGGAAAGCCGGTCTTCTGCGCCGTCTTGAGCGCTACCGGGTTCATCACGCCCCAGCCGCGCAGCACCACGTAGTCCGGCTTGGAGCGGCGGATGGCGAGCCACTGCGACTGCTGCTCGTTGCCCGGGTGCGGCACCTCGATCTGCTGCAGCGTGAAGCCGTACTTCTTCGCGAGCAGCTCATAGACCGGAATGGTCTCCTTGCCGTAGGGCGAGCCGTGGTAGAGCACCACGATCTTCTTGCCCTTGAGCTTGTCGGTGCCGCCCTCCTTGCCCGCGATGTAGTTCACGATGCCCGAGGTTTCGCTATACGGATTGAGCAGCAGCGGAAAGATGTACTTGAACACGCGGCCGTCGGTGGTGTCGGTGCGGCCGTGGTTGATGGTGAGCAGCGGCACCTTGTCGGCCGTCACGCGGTCGATCAGCGCGTAGGCGATGCCGACCGACAACGGGTTCCAGGCCGCGATGCCGGGGCGCTGCTTCAGGCGCTCGTACACCTCCACGCCGCGCTCCACCTCGTACTGTGTCTCGCCCTCTTCCCAGGTCAACTTGACACCGCCGACGCCACCGTCGCGCGTGTTGACGAGATTCAGGTAGTCGATGAAGCCGCCGAAGAAGCCCGTGCCGCCCGCCGCGTAAGGACCCACGCGGTAGCTTTGCAGCGGAAAGAACTGTTCGTTGGCATCGGCATGCGCGAGCTGCAGGCCGCTCACGGCCAGCATGAAGGCCAGGGCCGCGGTTTTCAGGTGCTTGATGAAAGACATGGTGATGAAGACTCTTGGTACGAAGGAAAAAATGAAGGCGTTCGCTCAGGCCGGCAGGAGCCGCTCGCGCGCGCGGTCCCAGAGGGCAACGAGCCCCCGCGGCTCCACGGCGAGAAAGAAAATGATCAGTGCGCCCAGCACGATGCGCTGGCTCATGTCGAGCACGCCCGAATCGAACCAGCCACCGAAGAAGAAGCTGCCAACGCGCGAGAGCAGCAGCGGAAACACCACGATCAGTGCAGCACCGAAGAAAGCCCCGCGAATGGTCGCGAGCCCGCCGATGATCACGATGAAGAGGATCTGGAACGATCGGTCGAGGTTGAAGCCCGCTGGCTCCACCGTGCGCAGGTACACGAAGCCCCACAGCACGCCCGCCACGCCGACGATGAACGACGACACCGCGAACGCCAGCAGCTTGGTGCGCAGCACCGGCACCCCGACGACGCGCGCGGCCAGTTCGTTGTCGCGCACGGCGATGAAGTGATGGCCCGTTTGCGTGTGCACGAGGCGCCACGCGAGCAGCGTGAGCACGGTCACCACGGTCAACGAGAAGATGTAGCGGCCCGCCGGCGTGTCGAACACGATGCCCGCCACTTCGAGCGCGGGCGCGTCGATGACGCCCGAGGCGTTGTCGTTGCTGAACCAGCTGAACTTGGTCAGTGCCCATTGCACGAAGAACTGGGCCGCGAGCGTCGACACGGCAAGGTAGAAGCCGCGCAGCCGCAGACTGGGCAGGCCGAACACCAGGCCGACCCCCGTGGCGGCCAGGCCCGCGAGGCCGATGCTCGCGAGCAGCGGCAGGCCGTCCACGCGCAGGTTGAAGTTGTAGGCCGCGAAGGCGCCGACCGCCATGAAAGCCGCGGTGCCGAGCGACAGCTGGCCCGCGTAGCCGGTCAGCAGGTTGAGGCCTACCGCCGCAAGCGACAACGCGAGGAACGGGATCAGCAGCGCATCGAACACATACTCGGACGCGACGAACGGCACGACGCCGTAGGCGGCGCCCAGCACGGCGAGGGGCCAGATCCACGCGGGCAGCGTCCGGGGCAACGCGACGGTGCTCATTGCTCAGGCCCTCTCGACGAGCTTCTGCCCGAACAGTCCGCTCGGCCTGATCAGCAGGAAGGCGAGCGCGGCAACGTACGCGAACCAGCTCTCGATGCCGCCGCCCACGAAGGGCCCGATATACACCTCGGCCAGCTTCTCGAGCGCACCGATCACCAGCCCGCCGACGATCGCGCCGAGGATCGAATCGAAGCCACCCAGCACCAGCACCGGCAACGCCTTCAGCACCACGAGCGAGAGCGAGAACTGCACCCCGAGCCGCGCGCCCCACAGCAGCCCCGCCACCAGCGCGACGACGCCGGCCGCGGCCCACACCGTGGCCCAGATGCGCGGCAGGCGCAGGCCGACCGCAATGGCGGCATAGGTGTCGTCCGCCACCGCGCGGAACGCGAGGCCCACGCGGGTGTAGCGGAAGAAGGCCGAGAGCACCGCCACCATCACGCCTGCCGCCGCGGCGGCGAACAGGTCGAAGGTCGAGACCATGATGCCGAAGAACTGCAGCGGCTCGTCCGCGATGCCGAGTTCCAGCGCATGCACCTGCGTGCCCCACACCAGCTGAGCCACGCCTTCGATCACATACGACAGGCCCAGCGTCGCCATGAACAGCGTGATCGGCGGCTGGTTCACCAGCGGGCGCAGCACGGTGCGCTCGATGGCGAGGCCCAGCAGCACCATGAGCGCGAAGGTCAGCACCAGAGCGAGCGCAAAGGGCATGCCGCGCTCGACCAGGCTCACGAAGGTGAGCGCGGCGAACAGCAACTGCGCGCCCTGCGCGAAGTTGAGCACGCCCGATGTCTTGTAGATCAGCACGAAGCCGATGGCCACGAGCGAATACATCACGCCCGAGAGCAGGCCACCGATGAGCACTTCGGCGAAGAAGCTCAGATCCGAGGCGTCCATCAGCCCTGCTCCGCTTCGTCGTCGTGGGCCACGCCCAGGTAGGCGTCGATGACCGCCGGATCGCTGCGTACCTCGGCTGGCGTGCCGTCGGCGATCTTGCGGCCATAGTCGAGCACGGCCACGCGGTCCGACAAGCCCAGCACCACGCCGATGTCATGCTCGATCAGCAGGATGGTGGTGCCGAACTCGTCGCGTGCGGCGCGCACGAATTGCGCCATTTCGGTTTTCTCGGTCACGGTCATGCCGGCCATCGGCTCGTCGAGAAGCAGCAGTTGCGGCGAGGCGACCAGCGCCCGCGCCAGTTCGACGCGCTTCTGCAATCCATAGGCCAGCGTGCCGGCCGGCCGCTCGCTCACAGCGCCGAGGCCAAGGAAGCCGATGATCGCGTCGGCCTGTGCGCGCGCATCCTCGCGTTCACGGCGTGCGCGGCCCAGGCCCACGAGTTGCTCGATGAACGTGGCGCGCGCCGCATCGACGCGACCAAGCACGATGTTGTCGCGCACGCTCAGGCCCTTGAACAGCGCCAGGTTCTGGAAGGTGCGTGCGATGCCCAGCCGTGCCAACTGCGCGGTCGGCACATGGCCGAAGCTGCGCCCGCCGATCCACACGCGTCCATGGTCGGGCCGGTACAGCCCGCTGATGACGTTGACCAGCGAGCTCTTGCCGGCCCCGTTCGGGCCGATGACGGCGCGAATCTCTCCCCTGGCGATCGACAGGTCCACACCCGCCAGCGCGGTGACGCCACCGAAGGACAGGTCGATGCCCTCCAGCCGCAGCACGGCAGCGGTAGAGGGGCCCTCGCCCGCCGGTGCTGTCCGGCCCGCAGGCACGAAGGCCACCGGATCGACACCGAGCGAGACCGGGCTCGCCTCGAAGAGAAAGTCGCGCATCGCGAGGTTCACGCGACAGCTTCCAGCGCTGCCTGGGTGCGCTGGCTTGCGTGCGCGGCCTGCTCGGCTTCGAGCTTGCGCACCAGCGGCAGCACCTTCTCGCCGAAGTACTCCACCTCTTCGATGAAGTGCAGGAAGCCCGTCAGGACCAGATCGACGCCGATGGCCTTGAGCGCCACGATGCGCTCCGCGATCTGTTGCGGCGTGCCGATCAGGTTGGTTCGGAAGCCGTCGTTGTATTGCACGAGGTCTTCGAAGGTCGACTTGGCCCAGTTGCCCTCACCCTCGGGCGACGACTTGCCGGCCTGTTTGGCCGCATCGCCGAAGGCATGCACCGCCTCGACGTGGGCGTGCTTGATGATGTCGGCCAGCACCGCCTTCGCTTCTTCCTCGGTGTCGCGGGCGATGACGAAGGCGTTCACGCCGATGCGCACCGTGTGGCCGTTCTGCGCCGCCTTGGCCTGGATGTCGTCGATCTGGGCCTTCAGGCCCTCGGGCGTGTTGCCGTTGGTGAAGTACCAGTCCGACACGCTGGCCGCGTTGTCGCGCGCGGCGCGCGAACTGCCGCCCTGGAAGATTTCGGGGTGGGGCTTCTGCACCGGCTTCGGGCTCAGCGTGTAATCGGTGAAGCGGTAGAAATCGCCCTTGAAGGTAAAGTTGTCCTGCGTCCAGATGCCCTTGAGCGCGCGGATGAATTCGTTGGAACGGCGATAGCGCTCGTCGTGCTCCAGCCATGGCTCGCCGATGGCCTGGAACTCGCCCTTGAACCAGCCGCTCACCACGTTGATGGCGATGCGGCCGTTGGAAATGTGGTCGATGGTGGCGATCTGCTTGGCCACCACGGCGGGGTTCCACGGGCCGGGCAGGATCGCGGCCAGCACCTTGAGCTTGGTGGTCGCATGCAGCAGCGCCTGGCTGAAGGACACCGATTCATGCTGGTACTCCGCGCCATAGCCGGCGGTAAAGCGGATCTGGCTCAGCGCGTATTCGAAGCCGGCCTTCTCGGCCGCGAGCGCGAGGCGCTGGTTGTACTCCAGGCTCCAGTCGGTGCGCTGCTCGATGGTGCTGACCACGAGTCCGCCGCTGACGTTGGGCACCCAGTAGGCGAACTTGACGGGGGCGGCGGTGGAAGACGGTTGGCTCATGGCTAGGTTCCTCTTTGTGAACGGTCGATAGGGCTTCAGGCGGCCAGCGCCACGGGCGCGGGCTTGCGGGGGGCGGGCGCGGTGGCCGGGGCGGCGTCACGCAGTTGCGGCACGGCGCGCGCCACGGCCAGCGCGATGCGCTCGCGCAGCGCGGGGTTGGCGATCTCGTAGCCCTCGAAGTCCTTCTCGACCGCGTAGACACCGATGGGCAGCGTGCGTGCCTGGAAGAAGCTGAAGAGCGGACGCAACTGGTGGTCGATGACCAGTGCATGGCGGTCGCTGCCTCCGGTGGCAGCGAGCAGCACGGGCTTGTCTGTCAGTGCCTCGTGATGAACGAAGTCGAACAGGTGCTTGAAAAGGCCCGTGTACGAACCGCGGTAGACAGGGCTCGCCACCAGCAGCAGGTCGGCTGACTCGATGGCCGCGATGCTTTCTTCGACGACGGCAGGCAGCTGGTTGCGGTACAGCACGCCGGCAAGCTGCGGACCGATCTCGCCGAGCGAGATCACGCGCGTATCGATGGCGATCTCGTCGCCGAATGCGGCCAGCAGTTGATCGACCAGCACCAGCGTGCGCGAGGGACGTTGCAGGCTGCCGGAAACGGCAACGACTTTCAGTTTTCGACTCATGGTGATATGACCTCTGTTTGGAAGCTGCGATCCGTTCGCGGCGCATTGGATATAAGCGAATGGCGTGCCACTTCCTTTTCCCTTACGAATCAACGAGTTAGAGCAAATTGGTCGCGGCCCTGCATGCTGAATCGGCAGCAGGCTGCGGGTGAGTTGCTGGCGAGACAGCAGCTCGGCGGCCATAGTTGTTTGAAGCAGATCGGTATGCGGCCACCGAATGAACGCCAGGCAGCAACCCGGCGAGAAAACTGCTCGGCTGGCAGCAGTGCGATGTGCAGGCCGGAAAGCACAACGGGCCTGCAACGCGAAGTCGCAGGCCCATTGCATGAGACGCCGGAGCTCAGGAATAGAAGCTGGGTTGCGGCACATGCGCATTGAGCGCCCAGTCGCCGAGTTCGCGCACCTTGTAGTCCACCGGATCGTGCAGCGTGTGCACGCGCAGGTTGCGCCAGTAGCGGTCCAGGCGCAGCGCGGCCGTGGTCGCGCGCGCGCCTGTCACCTCGAACATGCGGTGCGCCACCTCGAGGCTCGCGCGCGTGCTCGCGACCTTGGCTGCGGCCACGGCGATGGCGACCTGGCCGCGCTCGTGTTCATCGAGCGAAGGCCCGCGCAACCAGGCCTGGTCGAACGCTGCCGCCGCCTGGTCGAGCAGCATGCGCGCGCCTTGCAGCGCGAGCCAGAAATCGCCGTAGTGCGTGAGCACATAAGGGTCTTCGTTTGCCGCCAAAGCCGTCGAGAACAGCCAGGGCCGGCCTTGCTGCAGCGTGAAAGACTTCGCTTCCTCGAGAGCGCCCTCCCCCAGGCCAAGGTAGATGTTCGCGAGGATCAGTTGCGCAAGCAGCGGACGCAGGCAGGCGAACGGCGTCGAGAGCGGACCGGGGTCGAGCAGCAGCTCATTCGACTCGACACGCATGCCGTCGAACAGCACGCTGCCGCTGTCGGTCTGGCGCTGGCCCATGTTGTCCCAATCATCGAGCACCGTGATGCCCGCGCGCCGCGTGGGCACGACGCCGATCAGCAGGCGGTCGTTCGCGTCGAAGGCCGAGGCGAGCAGCATGTCGGAGTCGCTGGCGCCCGAGCAGAAACTCTTGCGGCCAGCGAACACGTATCCGCCGTCGACGGCCTGCGCGCGCGTGGACTTGTCCAGCGGGTTCAGCGCATTGCCCCAGAACCAGCGCTGTTCGCGGGTCTGCTCGATCCACGGCTGCCATTGCGCAGGCTGCGCGAAGAGTTGCGTGGTCGCGAGCAGCAGATGATGAAAGGCGAACAGATGCGCCACCGAGCTGTCTACACGCGCAAAGCCGCGCACCACATCGAGCGTCTGCTGCCAGTTCGCGCCCAGGCCGCCGAGTTCGGTCGGCACGCTGAGCATCAGCAGGCCGCTCTCGCGCAGCAGGTCACGCTCGGCCTTGGGCGTGCCGCCGCGCTGGTCGCGTTCGACGGCGGTCTTCGCCAATGCCTGTGCGACGCGCTGCGCGGTGGCATGCCATGGCACGACTTCGTCGCCGGCCTCCGCGGAGAAATGCTTCATGCGGCGGCCTTCTCGCGCACGGACACTTGCGACGACGGCGGCACGATGTCGTTGGCGATGACCTCGCCGAAGGGGCCGGTGATGTTGGCCTGCCCCGCCGGGCGTACATGGTCGAGCGGCAGCAGCGGAAACAGCAGCTCGGCCACGCGATAGGCTTCTTCCAGATGCGGATAGCCCGAGAAGATGAAAGTCTCCACGCCAAGCGCCGCGTACTCCCTGATGCGCGCCGCCACCTCTTCCGGGCTGCCCACCAGCGCCGTGCCCGCACCGCCGCGCACCAGGCCCACGCCCGCCCACAGGTTGGGCGACACCTCCAGCCTGTCGCGCCGCCCGCCATGCAACGCGGCCATGCGCTGCTGGCCCACCGAGTCGAAGCGCGAGAACGCCTTCTGCGCCGCCGCGATGGTGTCGTCGGTCACGTAGGAAATGAGTTCGTCGGCGGCGCGCCAAGCCGCCTCGCTGGTCTCGCGCACGATCACATGCAGCCGGATGCCGAAGCGCAGCGTACGGCCATGCTTCGCCGCCGCGGCGCGGGCTTTCGCGATCTTGTCGGCCACGTCGGCTGGCGGCTCGCCCCAGGTGAGATAGACGTCGACCTGCTCGCCCGCGAGTTCGATGGCCGCATCCGACGAGCCACCGAACCACAGCGGCGGATAGGGCTTCTGCACCGGCGGGTACAGCGTTTTCGCGTTCTCCACGCGCAAGTGCTGGCCCGAGAAGTTGACGGTCTCGCCAGCTGCCACGCCGCGCCAGATGCGCAGGAATTCGTCGGTGACCTCGTAGCGCTCGGCATGCGTCAGGAAGCTGCCATCGCCGTGCTGCTCGTCGGGATCGCCGCCGGTCACTACGTTGATGAGCAGGCGGCCATCGGAAAAACGGTCGAGCGTCGCAGCCTGTCGCGCGGAGACCGTCGGCGAAATGATGCCGGGACGGATCGCCACCAGGAACTTGAGCCGCTCGGTCTGCGCCGCGAGCGACGAGGCGACCACCCACGAGTCCTCGCAGGAGCGCCCTGTCGGAATCAGCACGCCTTCATAGCCCAACTCGTCGGCGGCCTGCGCCACCTGCCGCAGATACCGATGGCTCACGGTGCGCGCACCGCGCGAGGTTCCGAGGTAGCGGCTGTCGCCGTGCGTGGGGAGAAACCAGAAAAGTTGCATGGCACGGTTCAGCAGTTAGCGTGCCAGTGGCCTTTGCCCGTGGAAACCCGCCGAAGCGCACAAGTTCTGCTGCTGCAACAGCAACAGAACACCAGATCTGCTGCACGCGGCGCATGCCGTCGCCTGCACTGCTGCCATGGAAGCAAAACAAGGATCGATATACGGATCGCATCGTTGGCTGCGTGCGCCAGCGCCTCCAACATGCTGATGCCGCAGCAACCGTGCTGCCTGCACACCACCGAGGCCTTGTGTGAGCTCCGTTCTCTCTCTTCCGCTTTCCGAATCGCCGCACGACATTGCGCGCGACCTCATGCTGCGCTTTGCGTCTACGGCCGTCGAGCGCGACGAGCGCGGCGGCACGCCCAAGGCCGAGCGCGATGCCTTGCGCGAGAGCGGCCTGCTCGCCTTGAGCATTCCGGCCGAGTTCGGCGGCGGCGGCGCCGATTGGCGGGAGACGTTCGACGTCGTGCGCCTGCTCGCGCAGGCCGACAGCTCGCTCTCGCATGTGTTCGGCTTTCATCACCTGATGCTCGCCACGGTGCGCCTCTTCGCGCGGCCCGCGCAGTGGGAGCCGTGGTTCGAGCAGACGGCGCGCCACCGCTGGTTCTGGGGCAATGCGCTGAACCCGCTGGACGACCGCACCGTGGCCAGCCCGCACGGAGGCTGGCGCGAGTTCACCGGCCAGAAGAGCTTCTGCTCGGGCGCACTCGATTCCGAGATGCTCATCGCGTCGGCGCGCGAGGAAGGCAGCGGCGCCTTCATCGTCGCGGCGGTGCCCACCGGCCGCTCGGGCATCTTCGTCGCGCCCGACTGGAACAACATTGGCCAGCGCCAGACCGACAGCGGCAGCGTGACCTTCGAGAAGGTGCGCGTCGAGCAGCACGAGGTGCTGGCCGATCCGGGTCCGCTCTCGACACCCTTTGCCTGCCTGCGCCCGCTGGTGTCGCAGCTCGTGCTGGCCAACATCTACCTCGGCATTGCGGAAGCGGCCTTCAATGATGCGCGGCATTACACGCTGCACGAGTCGCGCCCGTGGCACGCGGCCAAGGTGGCGCAGATGCACGAAGACCCCTATGTGCTCGGCCACTACGGCGACTTCTGGGTCGGTCTGGAGAGCGTGCGCGTGCTGGCCGACCGCGCTGCCGACCGGCTCGATGCGGCTTGGCGGCGCGGCCCCGCGCTGACCGAGAACGAACGCGGCGATGTCGCGATGGCCGTGGCCACCGCCAAGGTCGCGGCGACGAACACGGGGCTGGACATCTGTACGCGCATGTTCGACGTGGCCGGTGCGCGCGCCACGCACGGCGGCCTGCGCCTGGACCGCCATTGGCGCAACCTGCGCACCCAGACCCTGCACGACCCCGTGGCCTACAAGCTGCGCGAGATTGGCGAATGGGCCCTCAAGCAGCAATATCCCCTACCGACCTTCTACTCATGACCGCCTACACCCGCCCTCTGGCCGTGCTGCCACCGTCCGATGCCGCCTCTGCGCCGGACGAGGACCGGTTTGCGCCCACGCTGCTCACCCTGCCCAACCCGCGAAAGCTCACCACCTCGATCCGTGCCACCGCCCAGGTGTTTCAGGACCCGCGTTCGGCGGCGCTGCTAGAACGCATCCGCATGGTTGCGCCCAGCGATGCCAACGTGCTCATCATCGGCGAGACCGGCACCGGCAAGGAGCTGATCGCGCGGCATGTGCACGACCTGAGCCGCCGCAGCGGCAAGCCTTTCGTGGCGGTGAACTGCGGCGCCTTCTCCGAGAGCTTGGTCGAGAGCGAGCTCTTCGGCCACGAGAAAGGCGCGTTCACCGGCGCCTTTGCGGCCAAGACGGGCTGGTTCGAGGCGGCCAACGGCGGCACGCTGTTCCTCGACGAGATCGGCGACCTGCCGTTGTCTATCCAGGTCAAGCTGCTGCGCGTGCTGCAGGAGCGCGAGGTGGTACGGCTGGGTTCGCGCAAGAGCGTGCCGATCGACGTGCGCGTGGTGGCCGCGACCAATGTGCGACTGCAGGACGCGGTGGCGGCCGGCAATTTTCGCGAAGATCTTTTCTACCGGCTGCATGTGGTGCACCTCGCCTTGCCGACGCTGCGCGAGCGGCCCGGCGACATTCTGCCGCTGGCGCGTCACTTCATCGAGGCGTACAGGCAACGGCTGGGCTACGGCGCGGTGCAGCTCGATGCGAGCGCCGAGCAGAAGCTCGGCGCTCACGCTTGGCCCGGCAACATCCGCGAGCTCGAGAACGTGATTCACCACGCACTGCTGATCTGCCCGAATGGCGTGATGGGCGCGGAGCACTTGCACCTGTCCTCGCTCAACGTCCAGCGCCGCGCTCCCGAGGGCAAGGCACAGGCGACGAGCGCCACTCCGCAGCAGGCGCTGGAGACCGTGCTGCGCGAGCTGTTCAACGAGCCGGACGAGCAGATGTTCGAAAAGATCGAAGAAACCGTGATGCGTACCGCCTTCGACTTCTGCCACCGCAACCAGGTGCAGGCCGCCAAGCTACTGGGCATCAGCCGCAACGTGCTGCGCTCGCGGCTCATCAGGAGCCGGGAGATTTCCGCGTTGAAGTGATCAAAAAAAAACGGGCCCGGTGGGCCCGCCGAACGTCGCTTCGGGTACGACGAGGAGACACTCACCTCGAAGGCAAGAACGGCCATTCTTCAGGCATCGACGCGAGAAGCCAAGCACGGAATCCGCATACGCAGATCCGTTTTTGTTCTTTGGCTTCTGCAGCCGCGCGCGATAGCCTGCTGCGGCTCCCGACATTCCCGACAGACAGGGACCCTCATGGAAAGCCTCGCCTCGATGTCCCACGTCTTCGACAACCTTCCGCAAGCGGCGGCCGCGGCCGCGCCCGCCGACACTGCGACCAGGAAAACGGCCCCGCGCCCGCTGACGCGCAACAAGCTGCTGCTGATCTCGTGGTTCGTGCCGGCTTTCGTGCTGGTGGTGTGGGAGCTGGCGGCGCGCGCCGGCTATCTCTCCATCCACGTGCTGCCGGCGCCCAGCAAGGTGGCTGCCACGGCATGGCGATTGATCCAGGAAGGCCGCCTGATCAGCGACATGGGCACCAGCCTGCTGCGCGCGGCCACCGGCTTCGTGATCGGCGGCTCGGTCGGTTTCACGCTCGGCACGGTGGTGGGCTTTTCGCGCCTCGCCGAAGCCTTGCTCGACCGCAGCATCCAGATGATCCGCGCCATACCCTTCCTGGCGATGCTGCCGCTGGTGATCGTCTGGTTCGGGGTCGACGAGGGCGGCAAGATCTTTCTGGTGTCGCTCGGCGTGATGTTTCCGATCTACATCAATACGGTGCTGGGCATCCGCCAGGTCGACCCGAAATTGCTGGAGCTCGGACGGGTGACCGGGCTGAGCACTATCACGCTGATCCGCCGCATCGTGCTGCCGGGCGCCCTGCCCTCGATCCTGGCGGGCGTGCGCTATGCGCTGGCGGTGGCGTGGCTCGCATTGGTGATCGCCGAGACCATCGCCACCAGCTCGGGCATCGGCTACCTCGCGATGGATGCCCGCGAGTTCCTGCGCACCGACGTGATCGTGCTCACCATCGTGGTCTACGCAAGCATCGGCGTCGGCTCCGACGCTGTCGCCCGGCTTCTCGAACGGCGGCTGCTTGCCTGGCACCCCAACTACGCAGCCTCGGGCCAGCCATGAGCACGCCACGACACACCCGCGGCGACGAGGCGCCTGCCGTCGTCGTGCACGGCCTGCAGCGCCGCTACGGCGAGCGCACGGTGATCGGCGGGCTGAACTTACGCGTCGTTCGCGGTGAGTTCGTCGCGCTGCTCGGCGAAAGCGGCTGCGGCAAGACCACGCTGCTGCGCGCGCTGGCCGGGCTCGACGCGATCGACGGAGGCCGCATCGACGGTCCGCGTCAGCCCGCCGTGGTGTTCCAGGAGCACCGCTTGCTGCCCTGGGATTCGCTTTGGCGCAATGTGTCGCTCGGCCTCGACGAAGCCACGGGCAAGGCGCTGGCGCAGACCGCGCTGGCCGAGGTCGGACTCGGCGACCGGCTGGACGATTGGCCCCGCAACCTCTCGGGCGGGCAGGCGCAGCGCGTGGCGCTCGCACGCGCCTTGGTACGTGAACCCCGGCTGCTGTTGCTCGACGAACCCTTTGCGGCGCTCGACGCGCTCACCCGCATTCGCATGCACGGCTTGGTGAAGGAGCTCGTACGGCGCCACAGGCCCGGCGTGCTGCTGGTGACACACGACGTCGATGAAGCCATTGCGCTCGCCGATCGCGTGCTCGTGATGCGCGACGGTGCGATCGCGAGCGAGTACGCGGTCTCTCCCGAAGCCAATTCCAGGCGCACGCATCCCGATGCCGCGGCGCTGCGCGAGGCGCTGCTTGCCGAACTGGGCGTGGCGGCCGAGAGCGCAGACGTCTGACTCCATTTCTTTTGTTTCCTGCTTCCGCCGTTCGGCGCATTTTCATGACCTCATCGTTCTCAGCGGCCTCGCGCCGCAGCTTCCTGCAAACCGCCTTTGCCGGCGCAGGCGCCCTTGCCACGGGCCTGGCCCGGGCCCAAACCGCCGGCACCGCCAAGCCCACGCGCAACACCGACACCGTGCGGCTCACCTGGGGCCGCGGCGGCCTTCCTGCGCTCGCCAAGAACCGCGGCGAATTCGAGAAGCTGCTCGCCAAGGACGGCATCAAGGTGCAGTGGATCGGCCCCTTTCCGAACCATGCGCCCTCGCTGCAGGCCGTGACCGGCGGCAGTGCCGACTTCGGCTTCGGCGGCAGCACCACGCCCGCATTGGCGGCCATGCTCGCGGGCTCGCCGCTGGTGTTCACGCAGTTCGCCATCGTCGAGCCGCGCAGCACCGCCATCATTGCCAAGGACGGCTCGGGCATCGACAAGGTGCAGGACCTCGTGGGCAAGTCGGTGGCGGTCAACCGCTCGGGTCTGGGCGAGTTCCTCCTGGTGGCGGCGCTCGAGAAGCACAACATCGACCGCAGCAAGGTGAGGTTCGTCTACCTCAATCCGCCCGACGCCGGGCCGGCCTTCGCGCAGGGGAAGATCGACGCCTGGTCGATGTGGAGCCCGGGCGTGGACATTGCGCGCAGCGAGTACAAGGCGCACGACATCTTCTTCGAAGGGCGCGACCTCGACTTTCTGATCGACTTCAATTCCTACGTCACGCACCGCAAGTTCTCCGAGGACAACTCGTCCATCGTGCGCGCGGTGAATGCGGCCTATGCGGCTGAAGCCAAATGGATCACCGAGCATCCCGTGGAAGCGGAGACGCTGAGCCAGCAGGATGCCGGCTACAGCGATGCGGTGCGCGACACGCTGGTCAAGCTCAAGCGCCGCTGGGATGTTCATGGCGTGCAGGATGCGAAGTTCATCCAGGAATTCCAGAAGGCGGCCGACTGGCTGTCGGACCGCAAGATCCTGCCGCAGAAAGCCAAGGTCACGGACTACCTCGCTCGCATCTGACGCATGTCGCTTACTTCCACCCATTGGGGTGTCTATCGCCCTGTTGTAGAGAACGGCCGCCTCACCGGCATGCAGCCGGCCGAATGGGACGCCGCTCCTTCGGCCATCGGCCAGTCGATGGTCGGCGCCATCGATTCACCCACGCGGGTGCGGCGTCCCGCAGTGCGCCGCGGCTTCCTGGAGGCCTCCACGCGGCACCGCAGCGGCCGGCAGCGCGGTCTCGAACCCTTTGTCGAGGTGCCTTGGGACGAGGCGCTCGACCTGGTGGCGAACGAGCTGCGCCGCGTGAAGGAAAAGCATGGCAACAAAGCCATCTTCGGCGGCAGTCTATGGCTGGTCGAGCGCGGGGCGCTTTCACCATGCGCAGAGCCAACTGCACCGCTTTCTCAACGCCCTGGGTGGCTACGTCTACAGCAAGGACAGCTACAGCCTGGGTGCGGGCCGGGTGCTGATGCCGCACATCGTCGACGGCATGGATGCACTGCTGCAGAACCACACCTCGTGGGAGGTGCTCGAGGAACACTGCGAACTCTTCGTGGCGTTCGGTGGCCTGCCGCTGCGCAATACGCAGGTGAGCCCCGGCGGCGCGAGCGACCACGGCGTGGCGCCGGCGATCCGGCGCATGGCGGCGACAGGCCGCACGGCCTTCGTCAACATCAGCCCGGTGCAGGGCGATCTCGATGCGGTGCCCGGCGCCGAGTGGCTGCCGGTGCGGCCCGGCACCGACACGGCGCTGATGCTGGGCCTGGCCTTCGTGCTGATCGACGGACAACTGCACGACGAAGCGTTCTGCAGAAGCCACGCGGTGGGCTTCGAGCGGGTCCGCGACTACATCCTCGGCCTGTCCGACGGTGTGCCCAAGACACCCGCGTGGGCAGCAGAACGCACCGGCATCGCGGCCGAAGCCATCGCCAAGCTCGCGCGCCGCATGGCGGCGCACCGCACGCTGGTGAACTGCACCTACTCGCTGCAGCGTGCACGGCACGGCGAGCAGCCGTTCTGGATGACCGTCACGCTGGCCGCGCTGCTCGGCCAGGTCGGCCTGCCGGGCGGCGGCTTCGGCCTGGGCTACGGCTGCATGAACTACATCGGCAGTGGGCACGGCAGCTTCTCGGGGGCGCGCCTGCCGCAAGGCACCAACCCCGTGGCCGACTTCATTCCGGTGGCGCGCATCGCCGACATGCTGCTGCATCCGGGCGAGCCCTTCGAATACAACGGCGGCCATCACCGCTACCCGGACATCCGACTCGTCCACTGGGCCGGCGGCAACGTGTTTCACCACCACCAGGACCTGAACCGCACCATCGAGGCCTGGCAGCGGCCCGAAACGATCATCACGCACGAACAGTACTGGACCGCACAGGCCAAGTACTCCGACATCGTGCTGCCCGCCACCACTTCGCTGGAGCGCGACGACATCGGCAGCGCAGGCAGCGAGCGCTTCATGATCGCGATGCGCGCGGCTGTTGCGCCGGTAGGCGAGGCACGCGACGACTACACCATCTTCACCCAGCTCGCCGAGCGCCTGGGTGTGGCGCAGGCCTATACGGAAGGGCGCGACGCGCGGCAGTGGCTGCGACATCTCTACGAGACATCGCGGCCGAGGGCGGAGGCGGACGGCATCGCACTGCCCGCCTTCGACGATTTTTGGGAGGCCGGACGCTTCGACGTCTCACGAACCAGAACGAGACCCGCGGCGCCAACCGTGCTGCTCGCTCACTTCCGCGCCGACCCAGCCGCTCATCCTTTGCCGACCCCCTCAGGGCTGATCGAACTCTTTTCAGAACGCATTGCGAGCTTCGGCTACGACGACTGCCCCGGCCACGCCCATTGGTTTGAGCCGGAGCCCTCGGCCTGGCCGATTCATCTGCTGTCGAATCAACCCGCAACGCGGCTGCACAGCCAGTACGACCATGGCGCGCTGAGCCGTGCCTCGAAGATCGCGGGGCGCGAGCCCATCACGTTGAACGCGCAAGACGCCCGGCGCCGCGGCATCGCCGCGGGTGACGTGGTTCGCGTCTTCAACGCACAAGGCGGGTTTCTCGCCGGCGCCGTGCTGTCCGATGGCATCCGGCCCGGCGTGGCACAGATTGCCACCGGTGCCTGGTACGACCCGCTCGATGCGCGCACACCGGGTAGCCTGGAGAAGCACGGCAATCCGAACGTGGTGGCTCCTGACGTCGGCAGCTCCCGACTCGGCCAGGGCTGCGCGGCGCAAAGCGCGCAGGTGGAGGTAGCGCTATGGACCGCACCGTTGCCGCCTCTCACGGGCTTCGAGCCACCCGCGTTCGCCACTGGACGGAACGCTTTGGCAATGAGCTGAAAGCAAAAAAGCCCGCTATCGAGTAAATAGCGGGCTTTTCATATCGGGTGAGGATTCCTGGTAGGACGTACTGGATTCGAACCAGTGACCAACGGATTAAAAGTCCGCTGCTCTACCAACTGAGCTAACGTCCCGGAACCATTTTTCTTCTTTGCCGACATTGAATCCGGCAAAGCCAAAGATTATAGCGTGGCGTTGCTCGCTATTTTGTCGAGAACCCAACCTGCCGCACATTGCCCGAAAGTGGCCGTCACGCTCACCACCGAGCCGTAGCCGTGGCAGTTGAGCGAACCGTCGCCGTCGATGGCGCAGGAGGCATCGGGCGGTGCAACGCTTTCGCGGCTGAAGACGCAGGTCACGCCGATCTTGCGGCCTTCGCGCGGTGCGCCGTGCTCCTTGCGCAGCCGCTGGCGCAGCTGGGCCAGCAGCGGATCGTGCGTGACGAGCGAAAGATCGTCGATGTCGACCTTGTGCGCCTGCCGCTTGCCGCCGGCTGCGCCCACGGTGACGAAGGCAGCGCGCGATGCGCGTGCCCAGGCGGCCATCGTGAGCTTGGCCTTCACCTGGTCGCACGCATCGATGACGGCTGTCGCGGGTCCGTTCGCGGCCTGCGCGGCATCGAGCAACGCTGTCCAGTTGCCGGGCTCGACGAACTCGTCGATGGCGAGCACCTTGCAATCGGGATTGATCTGCGCAATGCGGTCGCGCATGGCTTCGACCTTGGCCTGCCCGACGGTCGTGTCGAGCGCGTGGATCTGCCGGTTGATGTTCGACTCCGACACATGGTCGAGGTCGACCAGCGTCAACCGCCCCACGCCGCTGCGCGCCAATGCCTCGACGGCCCAGGAGCCGACGCCGCCGATGCCGGCGACGAGCACATGGGCGCCGCGGATGCGCGCGGCACCGGCCACGCCGTAGAGACGCTCGAGGCCGCCGAAGCGGCGCGCAAAGTCGAGCGCCGCGGTGTCGGTGACGACATCCGCGGCGGCAACGATCGATGCTTCCGGAAGGGTTGCACTCAAGCGGAAGGCTCCGCTTGCGCTAGCGCAGGCGCGAGAGACGCTCGCGGCCCGCCTGAGCGGCTTCGGATTGCGGATAGGCCTTGGTCAGGTCTTCCAAGGTGCGGCGCGCGGCGCGCGTGTCTTTCAGCTCGATCTGGCAGTTCGCAATCGACAGCACGGCCTCGGGAGCCTTGGCGTGGTCGGGCGCGAGCGACAGCATGGAACGGAAGTTCGCAATGGCCTCGTTGTAGTTGCGCGTGGCGTACTGCGCATTGCCGAGCCAGAACAACGCCGAGGCGTTGTAGCCGCTTTGCGGGTAGCGCTTGACGAACTCGGCGAACGCGGTTTGCGCCTGCGCGAACTGGCCGGCGCGGAAGATGCCAAGCGCGGCGTCGAAGTCGGCCTTTTCCTTGGGATCGGCGTTGAACTCGCGGCCGTCCACCGACACCTTCGTGGGCTCGTTCTGCTTCAGCCGGTCGTCGATGGTGCTCTGGCGCGACTGCATTTCGCCCAGCGTGCGTTGCAGCTGTTCGTTCTGGCCGGTCATGCGCGCCAGGTCGCCCCGCATCTGCTCGATCTGGTTCTGCAGGTCGAGCAGGCTGCGACGCAGCTGGCCGTTTTCGTCGGAAAGCCGCTGGTCGGTCTGCTGGCGCATCGCCTCCACCCGCTGCCGCAGGTCGAGGATGGCGCGGCGCGCTTCGTCATCCTCGAACAACGCGGCTTGCGAGCCGGCCGAAACGCAAAGCAAGGCGGCAGCCAGTGCCGCGCCTCGCAGCAAAGCGCGTGGCATCACCGGGTGTATCGGATTTCAGCGCGGCGGTTCTGCGCCCAGGCTTCTTCGCCCGAACCCTGAACCGCGGGCTTTTCCTTGCCGAAGCTCACGGCTTCGATCTGGGCGTCGTTCACGCCCAGCAGCGTCAGCGCACGGCGGACGGCTTCGGAACGCTTCTGGCCCAGTGCCAGGTTGTACTCGCGGCCGCCGCGCTCGTCGGTATGGCCCTCGATCGAGATGCGGCGCTGCGGCGCGCCCTTGAGGAAGCGCGCATGGCCGTCGATGATCGCCTGGAACTCGGGCTTCACCGTGTAGCTGTCGTAGTCGAAATAAACGATCCGTTCGATGCCGACCGGACCTTGCGCGGTGCCGGCGGTGGAATCGATGGAGACGGGGGCAACCGAACTCGCGCCGCCTTGCTGGCCTCCGGCGGTTCCGGAGCGGTCGGTCACCGGGGTGTCGTTGAGCTTGGTGCCCGACGAGCAACCAGCAATCAGGGCCACGATAGCCAACGAATAAATCGTACGTTTCAACATCTATAACTCCTCAAATAAACCTTGGTCATTGCTTTTGAAACGGACCCCAGTCCGGTTCTCTGATGTCTCCTGCCTGCCCCGCCAGCCGCGCCTTGATTTTTCCGTCCAACGTGGTCGTCATGAGCGCTTCGCGGCCTTGCAGGTGCGTTGCGTAGACGATCAGTTTGCTGTTGGGGGCAAAGCTTGGGCTCTCGTCTGCCGAGGTGTCGGTGATGGCCGAGACATTGCCGGTTGCCAACTCCATCACATGGAGTTTGAACGCACCGCCAACGCGGGAGATGTAGGCCAACCACCGGCCATCGCCGCTGACAGAAGGAGAAATGTTGTAGGTGCCGCTGAAAGTGACACGGGTCGGCGCGCCGCCGCTGGCGCCCATCTTGTAGATCTGCGGAGCACCGCCGCGGTCGCTCACGAAATAGATCGTGCTGCCGTCGGCCGAGTAGACGGGCTCGGTGTCGATGCTGGCGCTCTGCGTCAGGCGGCGCGGCTCGCCGCCGGCTGCCGGAATGGTGTAGAGCTGCGAACCGCCGTCGCGGCTGAGCGTGACGGCCAGCGAGCCGCCGTCGGGTGCCCAGGCCGGTGCGCTGTTCGAACCCCGAAAGTTCGCGAGCAGCCGGCGCTGTCCGCTGGCCACGTTGTGCACGTACACCACGGGCTTGCGCGACTCGAACGAAACGTAGGCGAGCTGCTGGCCGTTGGACGACCACACCGGCGAAATGATGGGCTCCGGGCTCGCGAGCGCGGCTTGCGCGTTCTCGCCGTCGGCATCGGCCACCCACAGCGAGTAGCGGCTGCCGCCCTTGGTGACGTACGCGATACGGGTCGAGAAGATGCCCTTCTCGCCGGTCAGCTTCTCATAGACGTAGTCGGCAATGCGGTGCGATGCGAGGCGCAGGTCGCCTTGCGGAACGGTGTAGCTCTGGCCGCCCAGGTCCTGGCCCTTGACCACATCCCACAGGCGAAACTTCACGTCGTAGCGGCCATCGCCCAGCCGGGTCACGCTGCCCACCACGAGCGAATCAGCCGTGCGCTGGCGCCACAGCGAGAGATCGGGCCGCGACGCTTCGTCGAGCGCCTGTCCCGAAGCATCGACGCCGCGGAACTGGCCGCTGCGTTCGAGGTCGGCCTGCACGATCTCGGAAATCTTCTGGGGCGACGCGTCCTGTCCCTTGAACGGGACGAGCGCGATCGGCAGCTGCGTCAGCCCGACGCCCGACACCTCGACCCGGAACTGGGCGAGCGCGGGCAGCACGGGAGTCGCAGCAAGAGCCGCGATGAGCGTGCGGCGTGCAAAAAGCGATGAGGAAGGAGTTGGAATGGAAACTGGCAACGGCTTGTGCATGCGGTTCGGAGATGTTTCGGGGCAAAAAGTTCTCCCCGGTGCGACGGGCCACATGTTACACACTGGTTCGATCGTGCCGTCACAAAACGTGTATTGGGCGAACCGGTCCTACATGACACCTTGCTGGAGGCTTGTTTGGGCGGCCCGTAGAATCCGCCGCCATGCAAGCATCCCCCGGCAGTGAGACCGCACGCCCTCCCCTGATACGCCGGATGGCGCGCCTCATGACCTGGTTCGGCGGCTCGCGCCACTGGTGGGCCGTCGGGCTCGTGGGCGCCCTGATGGCCGCGATTACCGAGCCCTTGATGGCGGCCCTGCTCAAGCCGCTGCTCGACCGCGGGTTCAACCGCGGCCAGCTGGCGCTGTGGATCGTGCCCGCTGCGGTGCTGCTGCTCTTCGCGGTGCGCGGCATTGCGCAGTTCATTTCCCAATATGCGCTGTCGCGCATCGCCAACGAAGGCATGCAGCGGCTGCGCCGCGTGCTGTTCGAGCGGCTGCTCGGGGCCGAGCTGGCGTTGTTCTCGCGGCAGTCGGCCAGCGCGCTTTCGAACACCGTGGTGTATGAAGTCCAGACCGGCTCCATGCTGCTGGTGCAGGCCCTGCTCGGGCTGTCCCGTGATGGCTTCACGCTGATTGCGCTGCTCGCTTACCTGGTCTACTTGAACTGGAAGCTCACGCTCATCGTGGCCTTCCTGGTGCCGAGCATCTCGTGGATCATGAAGGTGTTTTCCAAGCGCCTGTACCGCCTGACGCAGCAGGGCCAGCAGGCCACTGACGAGCTCGCCTATGTGGTCGAAGAAAACGTGCTCGCGCACCGCATGGTGCGGCTGCACGGCGCGGAAGCGGCGCAAGGCGAACGCTTCGAGCAGTTGAGCCAGCGCCTGAACCGGCTGGCCGTGAAATCGACCATCGCGCAGGCGGCCACCACGCCGCTCACGCAGATGATGGCCTCGCTCGCGCTGTCGGTCGTGGTGATGATCGCGCTCTGGCAAAGCGGCGAGCAGGGCCTGACCGTGGGCGGCTTCGTCGCCTACATCACGGCCATGCTGATGCTGATCGCGCCCATCCGCCGCCTGGCGGACATGGCCGCACCCATCACCCGCGGCCTGGCCGCCCTGGAGCGCGGACTGGTGCTGATCGACGACGTCGCCCCCGAGCCGCAAGGCAGCTTCGCCATCGCCCGTGCGCAAGGCCGCATCGAGCTTCGCGACGCCAAGGTCAGCTACCGGGGCGAGGATGAAGCCCGCGCTCTCGACGGCGTGAGCCTCACGATCGAGCCGGGCCAGGTGGTGGCCTTCGTCGGCCCTTCGGGCTCCGGCAAGACCACGCTGGTCAACCTGCTGCCGCGCTTCGTGCTGCCGAGCGGCGGGCAGGTGCTGCTCGACGGCCACGACACCGCCGAATGGGAACTGAAAAGCCTGCGCGCGCAGTTCGCCATGGTGAGCCAGGACGTGGTGATGCTCAACGACACGCTGGCCGCCAACGTGGCGCTCGGCTCCGAAGTCGATCGCGAACGCGTGCAGCAATGCATCGCAGCCGCAAACCTGTCGTCTCACGTCGAAAGCCTGCCGCAGGGCATCGACACGGTGCTCGGCCACAACGCCACGCAGCTTTCAGGCGGCCAGCGCCAGCGCCTTGCCATTGCGCGCGCCCTCTACAAGAACGCGCCCATCCTGCTGCTCGACGAAGCCACCTCCGCGCTCGACACCGAATCGGAACGGCTGGTGCAAGACGCCCTGCAGCGCCTGATGCAGAACCGCACCACGCTGATCGTGGCGCACCGGCTGTCGACCATCCAGCATGCCGACCGCATCATCGTGATGGAGCAAGGCCGCATTGCCGAGCAAGGCAGCCACGCACAATTGATGGCACTGGACGGGCTTTATGCGCGTTTGCAGACGCTGGCGGTGCGCAGCGCCACGCCGGGCCAGGACCCGACGCTTTAACGCGCCTTCAAAGCAGCACGATGTCGTACTGGCCCTGCCCGATGGCGGGCTCGGCCTGCAACGAGATCGGCTTGCCGATGAAGTCGCTCAGCCCCGCCAGGTGCTGGCTTTCTTCGTCGAGGAACAGTTCGATCACCTGCGGCGACGACACGATCCGGAACTCGCGCGGCGTGAACTGCCGCGCCTCGCGCAAGATCTCGCGCATGACGTCGTAGGCCACGCTGCGGGCCGTCTTCACGATGCCCTGGCCGCCGCACGCCGCGCAGGGCTCGCACAGCATGTGGGCCAGCGATTCGCGCGTGCGCTTGCGCGTCATCTCGACGAGGCCGAGCTGCGAAAAACCGCCGGCGGTGGTCTTGACGCGGTCGCGTGCGAGCTGCTTTCGGAACTCGGCCAGCACCTGCTCGCGGTGATCGTCGCGCCCCATGTCGATGAAGTCGACGATGATGATCCCGCCCAGATTGCGCAGCCGCAATTGGCGCGCAATGGCTTGCGCCGCCTCCAGGTTGGTCTTGAAAATAGTGTCGTCGAAGTTGCGCGCGCCGACAAAGCCGCCGGTGTTCACATCCACCGTGGTGAGCGCTTCGGTCTGGTCGACCACGAGATAGCCGCCCGATTTCAGGTCGACCCGCCGGCCCAGCGCCTTGGCGATTTCCTCGTCGACCGAGTACAGGTCGAAGATCGGCCGTTCGCCCTTGTAGTGCTGCAGCTTGCCGGCCGCCTGCGGCATGTATTCGAGGCCGAACTTGAGCAGCACTTCGAACTGCTCGCGCGAATCGATGCGGATGGTCTGCGTGTCTTCGCTGGTCATGTCGCGCAGCACGCGCTGCAGCAGGCTCAGGTCCTGGTGCAGCAGCGACATCGGCGGCACTTTGCCCGACGCATCGCGAATGCGCGACCAGGTCTTGCGCAGGTAGCCGATGTCTTCGGCCAGCTCGGCATCCGACGAGTCTTCGCCATTGGTGCGCAAGATGAAGCCGCCGGTGTTGGCCGGTACCACGCCGCCGCTGTCGGCCGCCGCGGCGGCCTCGATCAGCGCGAGCATGCGGGTGCGCAACGATTCGCGCTGGTCCGAAGGAATCTTCTGCGAAACGCCGATGTGGTTGTCCTGCGGCAGGAACACCAGCAGGCGGCCCGCGATGCTGATTTGCGTCGACAGCCGCGCACCCTTGGTGCCGATCGGGTCCTTGATGACCTGCACCAGCAGCGACTGGCCCTCGAACACCTGCTTCTCGATGGGCACCATCGGACCGCCGTTGCGGTGGTCGCGCTCGGGCGCAGGCGCGCTCGGCCGCGAGCCCGGCGTGAACGGCGCCACGATATCGGCCACATGCAAGAAGGCCGTGCGCTCGAGCCCGATGTCGATAAAGGCCGACTGCATGCCCGGCAGCACGCGCGAGACCTTGCCCAGGTAGATGTTGCCGACCAGCCCGCGCTCCAGCGTGCGTTCGACGTGCAGTTCTTGCACCGCGCCGTGCTCGACCAGCGCCACACGGGTCTCTTGCGGGGACCAGTTGATCAGGATGTCTTGCATGGAAATCTCAAGTATTGAACCCGGCGCTGCGAAGAAGCTGCGCGGTCTCGAACATCGGAAGTCCCATGATGCCCGAATAGGACCCGCTGATGTGCTCGATGAACGCGGCCGCCGCGCCCTGGATCGCATAGGCGCCGGCCTTGCCGAGCGGCTCGCCGCTCGCGGCATAGCGCGCCATCTGCTGTTTGGTGAGCGTTGCGAAACGCACGCGCGACACGCTGAGCGCCGCATGGCGTCGGCGGCCATGCTGGAGAGCAACAGCCGTCAACACGCGGTGCGTGGTGCCGGACAACAGCGCGAGCATGCGTTCGGCATCGCGCGCGTCTTCGGGCTTGCCGAGAATGGTGCGGCCGAGGGCCACGGTGGTGTCGGCGCAGAGCACCGGTGCATCGACGAGTCCGAGGCGCTTGCGCCGCGCGACGGCCGCATCGAGCTTGAGCGCCGTGACGCGCTGCACATAAGCGGTGGGCGACTCGTTGGGCAACACCGCTTCGAGCGATTCGGCATCTTCGTCGGGGCCGGCCAGCAGCAGCTCGTGGCGAACGCCGAATTGGCCGAGCAGTTGCGCACGGCGCGGGCTCTGCGACGCGAGGTAGATGAAGTCGGGGGTCATTCCCGGTGGTACGGATGGCCCGCGTTGACCGACCAGGCCCGGTACAGCTGCTCCACGAGCAGCACGCGCGCCATGGCGTGCGGCAAGGTCAGGTCGGACAGGCGGATGCGCTCGTGCGCCGCGGCCTTGAAGGCGGGGTCGAGGCCATCGGGCCCGCCGATAACCAGGGCCACATCGTCGCCCTCGCCTTGCCAGGCTTGCAGGCGTGCAGCGAGTGCCTTGGTGGTCAGCGCAGTGCCGCGCTCGTCGAGTGCCACGATGCGCATGCCCCTGGCAATCGCGCCTTCGATGCGCTCGCGCTCTGCGGCATACAACGTCTCGAGCGACTTGGAGCCGCGCGGTTCGGTCTTGACGGCCCGCAGCTCAAGCTTGAGTTCGGGCGGGAAGCGCTTGGCGTAGTCGTCCCAGGCGGTCTGCGCCCAGTCGGGCATGCGCTGCCCGACGGCGACCACCAGCAGCTTCATGCGCGGCGGGCTGGCGCCTTCTTGGCCGGCGCTTTCTTGGCAGGCGCCTTCTTTGCCGCGGGCTTCTTCGCGGCCGGCTTGCCGACCACCTTGACCGGCACGCGCGCGGTCGTGGTCTTCTTGGCGGGGGCCTTCTTGGCGGCGGTTTTCCTGGCCGGGCTCCGGCTGGCCTTCTCGGCCTTGGCTTCCTGCTCGGCCGCACGGATGGCGGTCTTGGCCGCGCTTGCACGGCGCAGGTTGGGCATCTTGGCCGCAACCGGCTTCTTCTCTTCGTTCACCACCTTGGCGGCGGTTGCAAGGGCCGGCTTGGTGCCGCCGAGCTTGGCGCGCACCGGCTTGTCGCCCCAGATTTCTTCAAGGTGGTAGTACTGGCGGATGGCGGGCTGCATGATGTGCGCCACGGCCGCACCGCAGTCCACGATGATCCATTCGCCGTTGTCCTCGCCCTCGATGCGCGGCTTGCCGAAACCGGCTTCGCGCACGGCGTCGCGCACGCTGGCGGCCAGCGCCTTGGTCTGGCGGTTGGAGGTGCCCGACGCAACGATCACGCGCTCGAACAGCGGCGACAGATGCTCTGTATCGAAAACCTGAATGTCCTGCGCCTTGACGTCTTCGAGTCCATCGATGATGGCTCGCTGGAGTTTCTGGGTGTCTTTCTTGGCGGCGGCTTCAGTGGTCATCAGGCAGAGCGGTAAAGGTGGTGTTGGTCAATATAGCGTGCAACGGCGGACGGAACCAGCGAGGAAATGTCCTCGCCAAGCGCCGCGCGCCGCCGGATATCGGTAGCGCTGGTGTCCATGGCCGGCAATTCGAGCGCTTCGAAACGTGCGCCAGCCGGAAGGCCGGGCAGCATTTTCGGATCAAAACGAGCAGTGTCGCCCGTCGATAATGCGCGATACGCTACAGAAACGATAGCAATGCCGAGTATAGCCTGCCAGCCGTGCCATGCAGGCAACGCCGTCGCCTGGTCGGCGCCCATGATCAAAACGAGTTGCGCTCCGGGTTGCTCCCGCTGCAACTCGTGCAGCGTGTCGAGCGTGTAGGTGGGGCCGTCGCGCAACACTTCGCGGCTGTCGACCACCACGGTGCCCTTCAGTTCCGAAAAGGCCAGCTGCGCCATCGCCAAGCGGTCTTGCGCGGGCGTCAGCGTCCGGCTCTTGTGCCAGGCCTGCCCGGTGGGAATGACGTGCAGCTCGGCGAGGCCAAGCTGCGAAAGCGCCGCTTCGGCCAAGGCGACATGGGCGTTGTGCGGCGGATCGAACGCGCCGCCGAAAATGCCGATGCGCGCAGCCGTGCCGGCGGTGCTCGTGTTCACAGCCAGTCGCGCCGCACGATGAAGTCGCTGTACAGCGCAGCTTCGGGGCTGCCCGGCTCGGGTTGCTGGCGGTAGGCCCAGCTCGCAAGCGGCGGCATCGACAGCAGGATCGACTCGGTGCGCCCGCCCGATTGCAGCCCGAAGTGCGTACCGCGGTCCCACACGAGATTGAACTCGACGTAGCGGCCGCGCCGATAGAGCTGGAATGCCCGCTCGCGTTCGCCCCAGGGCATGCCGCGGCGGCGTTCCACGATCGACAGGTACGCCGGCAGAAAGGCATTGCCCACCGAACGCAGCATGGCAAACCCGTTTTCGAATCCGCCCTCGGCGAAGTCATCGAAAAAGATGCCGCCGATGCCGCGCTGCTCGTTGCGGTGCTTGAGAAAGAAATACTCGTCGCACCAGGTCTTGAAGCGCGGGTATTTGTCGCTACCGAAGGCGGCGAGCGCGTCGCGGCAGGCGGCGTGGAAGTGCACCGCATCTTCCTCGAAGCCGTAGCAAGGCGTCAGGTCCATGCCGCCGCCGAACCAGCACACCGGGTCCTTGCCCTCGGGCAGCGCGGCCAGCATGCGCACGTTCATGTGAACGATCGGCACGTAGGGGTTGCGCGGATGGAACACCAGCGAAACGCCCATGGCCTCGAAAGGCGCCCCCGCGAGTTCGGGCCGGTTCTGCGTGGCCGAGGGCGGCAGCCTGGGCCCGCGCACCTGCGAGAAACCGCAGCCCGCGCGCTCGAACAATTCCCCGCCTTCCAGAATGCAGGTGAGCCCGTGGCCCTGCAACGTCTCTCCAGGCTCCTTTTGCCAGGCATCGCGCGTGCAGGCGCCGCCGTCGGTTGCCTCGACGGCCGCGACGATCTCCTGCTGAAGCTTGCGCAGGTAGTCGCCGACCGCTGCCGAATGGGTCTGCTGCATCAAGCGTGCGGATTGTTGCGCGCGTGAACCGCGCGGAAACCGATGTCCCTGCGGTATTGCGCGCCGTCGAAGTTGATGCGCGCCGCGACTTCGTAGGCGCGCTGCTGCGCTTGCTTCACGCTGTCGGCCAGCACGGTCACGCAGAGCACGCGGCCGCCGCTGGTCTTGAGTTCGCCGTCTTGCTGCGTGGTGCCGGCATGGAACACCACGGCATCGGGCGCCTCGGCCGGAATGCCGGTGATGCGGTCACCCTTGCGCGGCGAGAGCGGATAGCCGTGCGCTGCCATCACCACGCCAAGCGCCACGCGACGGTCCCACTGCAGCTCGACCTGGTCGAGCGTGCCGTCGGTGGCGTGCCAGAACACCTCGAACAGGTCGGACTTGAGCCGCATCATGATCGGTTGCGTCTCGGGGTCGCCCATGCGGCAGTTGAACTCGAGCGTCTTGGGATGGCCCGCCGCGTCGATCATGAGACCGGCATACAGAAAGCCGGTGTAGGGAATGCCGTCCATTTCCATGCCGCGAATCGTCGGCAGGATGATTTCGCGCATGGCACGCGCGTGCACCTCGGCCGTGACCACCGGCGCGGGCGAGTACGCCCCCATGCCGCCGGTGTTGGGGCCTTCGTCGTTGTCGAGCAGGCGCTTGTGATCCTGGCTGGTGGCCAGCGCGGTCACGTTCTTGCCATCGCACAGCACGATGAAGCTGGCTTCCTCGCCCTGCAGGAATTCTTCGATGACGACGCGCGCGCCGCCGTCGTTGTGGGACACGCCGAACTTGTTGTCGACCAGCATGAAGTCGACCGCCTCGTGCGCTTCCTGTGCCGTCATGGCCACGACCACGCCCTTGCCGGCGGCCAGGCCGTCGGCCTTGACCACGATCGGTGCGCCCTTGGCATCGATGTACGCATGGGCTGCGGCCGCATCGGTGAAGGCCTCGTATTCGGCGGTCGGAATCTTGTGGCGCTTCATGAACGCCTTGGAAAACGCCTTGGAGCTTTCGAGCTGCGCGGCGGCCTGCGTCGGGCCGAAGATGCGCAGGCCGTGCGCACGGAATTCATCGACCACGCCGGCCGCCAGCGGCGCCTCGGGGCCGACCACGGTGAGCGCGATCTTTTCCTTCATGGCCCACTCGCGCAGCGCCGCGGGCTCGGTGATGTCGATGCAGTCGTAGCGCTCGTCGCTCACGGTGCCGCCGTTGCCCGGCGCCACGTACACGCGGCTGACCCGGTTGGCCTGCGCCAGCCGCCACGCCAGAGCGTGCTCGCGGCCCCCTCCTCCAATTACCAGTACCTTCATTCGCAGGCCTTCATTCGCTGTATGTCGTTCATTCGGAAAGCGCCGCGTTGTGATAGACCTCCTGGACATCGTCCAGGTCTTCGAGCACATCGAGCAGCTTCTGCATCCTGGCCGCGTCTTCGCCGGTCACTTCGACCGTGTTTTCGGCACGCATGGTGACTTCGGCCACCTCCGGCTTGAGCCCGCCGGCCTCGAGCGCATTCTTGACGGCCTCGAAATCGCCGACCGCGGTCAGCACTTCGATGGCGCCGTCATCGTCGGTAATCACGTCTTCGGCACCGGCTTCGAGCGCGAGCTCCATCACCTTGTCCTCATCGGTGCCGGGCGCGAAGATGATCTGGCCGCAGTGCTTGAACTGGAAGGCCACCGAGCCTTCGGTGCCCATGTTGCCGCCGTGCTTGGAAAAAGCGTGGCGCACTTCGGCCACGGTGCGCACGCGGTTGTCGGTCATGGTGTCGACGATGATCGCGGCGCCGCCGATGCCGTACCCCTCGTAACGAATTTCTTCGTAATTCACGCCTTCGAGGTTGCCGGTGGCCTTGTCGATGTTGCGCTTGACGGTGTCGATCGGCAGGTTGACGGCCTTGGCTTTTTCCACTGCCAGCCGCAACCGAGGGTTAGCACTTAGGTCGCCGCCACCGGCGCGGGCAGCCACGGTAATTTCGCGAATGGCGCGCGTCCAGAGCTTGCCGCGCTTCTCGTCCTGGCGGCCCTTCCGGTGCTGAATATTTGCCCATTTGCTATGTCCGGCCATGGCTTTCTATCTCGCAGTCTTGTGTTTTCAAAGCAAGCTCCGAGTTTACTGTCCGGCGCGCACAACGGCCCGGGCGGCAGCGCCGAAGCGGCCGGGTCTTTTGGTGATAATCCTTCGATGACGCCATCGCCTTCTGTCGTGCCCGCTAATCCGGTCGCCCTGCCTCCTCACACCCCGTTGCCGCTGTATTACAAGAACGAGGCGGAGCACCAGGTGTTCCTGCGCCGCATCTTCGACAGCACCGCGGCCGACTACGACCGCATCGAGAGCGTGCTCGCCTTCGGCACCGGCCCGTCCTACCGCCGGGCCGCCCTGACGCAGGCCGGACTCGTTGCGGGTGCGCAAGTGCTCGATGTCGGCATCGGCACCGGGCTGGTCGCCCGCGAGGCGCTCAAGATCATCGGCTCGACGGGCCAGTTGGTGGGCGTCGATCCCAGCGTCGGGATGATGGAACAGATCAACCTTCCGGGCGTGGAACTGGTTCCAGGCGTGGCGGAATCCCTGCCCCGGTCGGACGCCAGCTGCGATTTCGTGAGCATGGGCTATGCGATGCGACACATCAGCGACGTGGCCGCGGCGTTCAGCGAATTTCATCGCGTGCTGCGACCGGGCGGGCGCCTGGTGGTGCTCGAAATCACCAAGCCGAACGGCCGCTTCGCGACCGCGCTGCTCAAGGGCTACATGCGCGCGGTGGTTCCGCTGATTGCGCGGATCGTCGGCCGCCGCACCAACACCTCGGAACTGTGGCGCTATTACTGGGACACCATCGAAGCCTGCATTCCGCCCGAGCGCGTGCTGGAAGCGCTGCGCGCCGCCGGCTTCACCGAAGTGCGCCGGCACGCGAGCCTCGGCGTTTTTTCCGAATACATGGCCCGCAAGCCAGACAACACCGTCGAGGCCGGCTGACCGTGCGAGTTCAGGGCGAAATTTCTCATTTGCGCGTCGAGCGTCTTTCACTGTCCGACAGCCTCGCGCTGGCCGCCCACGGCACCGCACCTTTTGCGGCGCTCGGCTACGGCACGCCGCACGGGCTGGCGTGGATGCCGACCGTCAACGCGCGCGTGCTTTCCGGACAAGGCGCCATGGCCGACGTGTGGCACGTGAACGGCGGGTACGTGCAGTCGGGCACCACCGGCATCGCCCGCTGGCGCAGCAACGGGCACTGGCTGCTCGGCGCCATCGACATCGACGAATCCGCGGAAAAACAGAACCTCGCCGAAATTGCGCACTGCGCCTACCGCGACCTCTTCAAGACGCTCGACCAGACCGCCACGCCGCACCTGCTGCGCATCTGGAACTACCTGCCGCAGATCAATGGCGACGGCGGCGGGCTGGAGCGATACCGGCAGTTCAACCTCGGGCGGCAGGAAGCGTTTTTCGAGGCCGGCCGCGCTGCCTTCGAAGGCGCCCCTGCGGCTTGCGCGCTGGGCATTCACCAAGGCGCGCTGTCCATCCGGTTCCTGGCCGGACAAACAGCCCCGGTGCCGGTCGAGAACCCGCGCCAGGTTTCAGCCTACCGCTATCCGGAAACCTACGGCCCGCGCTCGCCCACCTTTTCGCGCGCGGCGCTGACCGACATCGGCAACGGCGACGTGGCGCTTTTCATCTCGGGCACCGCGAGCATCGTGGGCCACGAAACCGTTCACCAGGGAGACGTGCTGGAGCAAACGCGCGAAACGCTGCGCAACCTCGAAGCGGTGATCGCGGCGGCCAACAGCCAGGTCACGGCAACCTTTTCGCTCGCCATGCTCGACTGCGTGGTTTATGTGCGCCATCCGGCCAACACCGAGGCGGTGCGCGGCGTGCTCGAGAACGCGCTGGGCGCCGACGCGCCGATGGTCCGCCATGCGGTCTACCTGGAGGCGGACATCTGCCGCAGCGACCTGCTGGTCGAGATCGAAGCCCACGCCGTCGCGCCGGGTCGCCTGCGGGCCTGACCCGTTGTTGCGATTCGACCGGACCGACGAGATGTCGATGACCCGCGTGCCGCGCATTCTCGCGACCATTCCGCTCGCGTTGATGCTCTACGCGCTGCTGCTGTTCCTGGGCCTCATTTCGCTGGCCTGGAATTTCATCGCCATGCTGCTGTATCCGGTCATGCCGGAGGCCCCCGCACGCACCCTGGGCCGCCTGACCATCGCCTTTGCGTACCGCATGTTCTGGGGCCTGGCCTCCGTGACCGGGATGATGCGCATCGACGCGAGTTGCCTCGACCCGATGCGCGACGAACCCGGCGTGATCTTCGTCGCCAATCACCCGACAATGCTCGACGCCCTGCTGCTCGTGGCCCGGTTGCCGCGCAGCGCCTGCATCATGAAGGCCGACCTGCTGCGCAATATCTTTCTCGGCGCGGGCGCGCGGCTGGCGCGCTACATCAGCAACGAATCGGCGCGCACCATGGTGCGGCTGGCCGTGGCCGATCTGCGCAACGGCGGCCAGCTGGTCATTTTTCCGGAAGGCACGCGCACGGTGACGCCGCCACTCAATCCGTTCGGCAATGGCGTGACACTGATCGCCAAGCTCGCGCAGGTACCGATCCAGACCGTCTTCATCGAGACCGACTCGCCCTATCTCAGCAAGGGCTGGCCGCTGTGGCGCTTGCCACCGCTGCCCATCGTCTTCAAGCTACGGCTGGGCGAACGGTTCGCGCCCATGCAGGACAGCCACGTGCTGCAGGCGGAGATGGAACGATACTTTCGCCAACACATGGAACAGCGCGCCACCGACGCGTCCCCCGAATGCCAGACGCCTCGCGCACACACCTTGTCCTGATTCCCAGCTACAACACGGGCGAACGCCTGTTTTCGACCGTCGAAGCGGCGCGCGCCCAATGGAACCCCGTGTGGGTGGTGGTGGACGGCAGCACCGACGGCACGGGCGAGCGCCTGCAGCAAATGGCCGCCCGCGACCCGGGTCTGCGGGTCTGGCTGCTGCCGCACAACCAGGGCAAGGGCGCGGCCGTGCTGCACGGCCTGCGCGCCGCGCGCGAGGCCGGCTTCACGCATGCGCTGACCATGGATTCCGACGGCCAGCATCCGGCCGACCTGATCCCCGCTTTCATGAACGCCTCGCTGGCGCGGCTCGAAACCATGGTGCTCGGCCGCCCGGTGTTCGATGCCTCCGCCCCGCTGCTGCGCGTGCGCGGAAGACGCATTTCCAACGGCTGGACCCAACTCGAGACCCTGTTCGCCGGCGTGGGCGATTCGCTCTACGGATTTCGCGTGTATCCGGTGACCGACCTGATCGCCGTGATGACGCGGCAGCCATGGATGCGCCGCTTCGACTTCGACACCGAAGCCGTCGTGCGGCTGGCCTGGCGCGGCGTCAAGCCCGTGAACATCGATGCGCCGGTGAAATACCTGACGGCCGAGGAAGGCGGGGTTTCGCACTTCCGCTATGGGCGCGACAACGTGCTGCTGACGTGGATGCACACGCGGCTGATGATCGAGTTCGTGTTGCGGCTGCCTGGGCTGCTGTGGCGCAAGGCCAGGCGCCTGCCGCCCTTCCAGCCCTGACGAAGACGACAGGCGGTTAAATCATTCCGCCATTGATCGAAATCACCTGCCCCGTGATGTAGGCGGCCTCGTCGCTGGCCAGGAATGAAGCGAGCGCCGCCACTTCCTGCGGCGTTCCGGCGCGCTTCATCGGCACCATCTGGTTGACGACGGCAGGGTCGAACACCGCGTCGGCCATGGGCGAAGCAATGATGCCCGGCGCAATGGCGTTGACCGTGACGCCGCGCGACGCCACTTCGAGCGACAGCGCCTTGGTCGCGCTGTTGAGCGCGCCCTTGGCAGCGGCATAGTTGACTTGCCCGCGGTTGCCGGTCAGCGCCGAAACGGACGAAATGTTGATGACGCGCCCCCAACGCGTGCGCATCATCGGCAGCAGCAGCGGCTGCGTCACGCGGAAGAATCCGTTGAGCGAGACGTCGATGACCTTGTGCCACTGCTCGGCGCGCATGCCGGGCAATACGGCATCGTCGTGCACGCCCGCGTTGTTGACGACGACCTGGACCGGTCCGCCTTCGAGCATGCGTTCGCACGCCACCCGGCAGGCCTCGTCGCTTCGCAGGTCGAACACATGGCACTCGGCCTTGCCGCCGGCGGCCGCAATGGTGGCCGCCAGCTGCTCCACCGCTTCCGGGCGCGAATTGGCATGCAGCAACACCATGGCGCCTTCGCGCGCCAGGCGCTCGGCCATGGCGGCACCCAAGGCGCCACTGGCACCGGTGATCAACGCGCGTTTTCCTTCGAGGCTCATGAGGCGATGGCTCCGGTTGCGAGCGGTGTGTTCAACACCACCACGGCGCGGCCTTCGGCCAGCACGAGACCGCCCTCGGCCTTCACCGCGAATTCATAAAGGATCTGGTTCGTGTCGCCGGAGAGGCGTCGCGCCTCCACCTGCAATGCGCCGGCAACGTCGTCGAGCCGAGCGGTCGAAAAGCGCACATTGCGCGCACTGGCCAGAAAGCCGGCCGAAGGGGCGCTTCCCTCGGCGGCCAGCAGGCCGCCGTGCAGCGCCATGGCCTGCGCGGCGTATTCGATGGCATTGGGCGCGAGCAGTCCGCCCGCGGTGCGCAGCGGATTGTCCGGCTGCGCATGCGTGCGGGTGCTGCAATGGATGGATTCGGCGTCCCAGCGCTCGAGCCGGTCGAGCAGGCACATGCTGCCGCTGTGCGGAATGCGCTGCGCAATGCCCGCACAGTCGAGCGTTTGCGGGGCCGTTGTCACGCGGAAGGCTCCAGGTCGGCCACCAGCAGCACGTTGGCAAAGGGCGTTCCCTTGCTCATCGGAATGCTCTGCACGCGGAAACCCAATTGCTGCAGCACCGCCACCCAGTCGGCCAGCGGACGGCCCCAGGTGGGCGACACCTTGTGGCCGCGGATGCGCGTCACGGTGCGGTCGACCCACTGGCTGATGGCGAAACCGCGCTTGCTCGATGCATCGCCCACGCGCAGCAGCAGCCGTGCATTCGCATTGCCGGCGCGCTGCAATGCATCGCGCACGCGCTGGAGAACACCGTTCTGCGCTTCGATGTTCACGTAGTGCAGCACGTCGAGAATCACGACCAGGTCGCAGTCCGGCAGCGGCGCCGAACACATGTCGGCGCAGACCAGTTTGGGTGTCGGTTGCAGATGCCCGATGGAAGCTTCGGCCCGGGCCACGTCCTTGGGCATCAGTTCGATGCCCGTGTAGTCGGCCGCGGCCGGGGTCGACGGCCATGACGCCGGCCAGCGGCCCTGCGCCTGCATGAGGCCCATCGACGCCAGCAAGCTCGCGAAGAGCCCCTGCCCGCAGCCGATATCGACCACGCGCCGATGCGCCGAACCGATCAGCCCGCGTTCGAGCAGCCCGCGAAATACCGGGTCGCGCCCCAGCTTGCCGCGCGCGAAATGCCAGGCGAAGCTGCCGCCCTTCTTGTAGGGAACCGTGGCGGCCTCGTGCAGCTCGTGCCAGGCGCTGTCGGTCGTGCGGGTCGAAGAAGGCAGCACCGCGCTCATGGCTTCAGGCCCTCGGGCAAGGTCACGGCGCTAAGGCCATCGGCGCGCAGGCGTTCAAGCAGGAAGGGCAATACGTCCAACAACACGGGGGTTCCTTCAGGAGTGCGCGCGGCATTGCCGTCGTGCAAAAGCAGAATGTCGCGCGCCTGCAGCCTGTGGGCGAGGCGCGCCATGACCTTGGCGGGGTCGCCTTCGCGCGTGTCGAAGCCGCGGCGGGTCCAGCTCACGAGCGAAAGGCCGAGCCGGTGCAGCACCGGCTCCAGAAACGGGTTGCGCAAGCCGGCCGGTGCGCGAAAACAGGTCGGGCGCTGGCCGGTGATGTCAGTCAGGATGTCTTGTGCCCGCGCAATCTCGCTGGCAAAGCCGCGCGGGCCGAGAAAAGAAAAATTGTGCCGGTGCCGCGCGGTGTGGTTCTGGATGCTGTGGCCCCGCGCCACGATCTCGCGCGCCAGTGCCGGTTGCGCGAGCACGCGCTCGGCAATGCAGAAGAAGGTGGCGCGCTGGCCATGGGCGTCCAGCAGGTCGAGCACCCGGGGCGTGACATCGGGCTCGGGCCCATCGTCGATGGTGATCGCCACTTCTCGCCGGACGCCGGCCGCCTCGGGCAAGCGCGTGACGTTGGGCCCCAGAAGGCTGCTGCGCGGCGTGAGGCCCGCACCGGTGATCAGCACATGGTTCAGCACCACGGCGCCGATGGCCCAGGGCATGGCGCCGGGCACCAGCGCGCCCGCACCGATGGCCGCCACATGCAACGCGGCGCTGGCGCGAATGGCCGGAGGCCAGGGCCAGGATTCGGACGGGGCTGCGGAGGCAGAAGACATGGCGCGGGATTCTCCCATCAGCCGTGGCCGCGCACGGGCGGCGGCGCCACCCGGCGCGCGAACGCAGCCGAGAGCAGCAGCGCCAGCAAGGCCCCCGGCGCGACCACGCGGCCGATCGACGACAGCGCTGGAATGTCCGAAATCGCGATCAGCCCGAAAGACACCACCGTGGTCAGGTTGGCCAGCATCAGCGACGCCAGCGTGTCCTCGTCGGCGCGCCCGGCCATGCGCAGCTGGTCGAAGAACAGCGCGTAGTTGGAACCTACCGCCACGATCAGCAGCAGCCCGACCAGATGCAGGATGCCCAGCGGCACCTGAAGCACGGCCATGCCGCCAAGCGTGAGCACCACCGCGACCACCAACGGTTGGCACACCGCGAGCAAACGCTTGCCCGAACGCAGGTAGATACCGAGCAGCACCACCACCGCCAATGCGCCGAGCAGCACCTGCACGAAGGCCTCGTGCAGGTAGCGCTGATAGAGCCCGGCCAGCTCGCGGCCCACATCGACCACTTGCACTTCGGGTGCGCCCGCGAGCGCCGCCTCGAGCCGCCCCGCATCGAACTTCGGACCCGGGTGCAGAACCACCAGCGTCGACCAACCGCCGCCCGGGCGCTGGTACATGAGCGTGTTGACGACCGAACCGAGCGGGCCGGTGCTGAGGTCGGCGCGCCGCACGGGTGCGAGCTTGCGCGCGGCCTCGACTTCAGCCAGGAAGGGGCCCAGACGCGCGGCGGGCAGCGGCGACCCCTGGGTGGCCTCGGCCAGCCGAGTGCGCAGCGTTTGCGCGTCAGGCAGGCTGGCAAGCCGTGCGGCCTGGGTCGCCGCGCTGGGCAGCACGCGCGTCACGGCTTCGAAACCGCCGAGTTCGCCTTTGTCGACCAGCGCTTCGAGCCGCGCGGTGGCCGCCTCGGTGTTGCGCAGCGCGGCTTCCTCGTCGGCACCGTAGACCACCACCAGCGTGCTGCCGTCGCCGGTGCCGATGTCGGCGCGCAGCATCTCGTCGAGCTGTTGTGCCGACTTGGGCACCGGGCTCATCGCACCGAGGTCGGCGCGCCAGAGATGGCCGCCCTGCCAGAGAACCATCGCCAGCGCAGCCACGCCGAGGCCGGCGAAAACCCAGCGCAGATGCGGCAGTCCGCGAACCAGCGCGCCGGCGGCGTGCGCCATGTACTTGCGCATGCCCATGCCGGTGGCGCCATCGGGCGCGAGCATCGGCAGCGCGTAGCGCGTGGCGAGCGCCGCGGCCACGAGCCCCGCAATGGAGAACACACCGAGTTGCGCGAGCCCCGGAAAGCCCGAGAACACCAGCGCCGCGAAGCCGCACACCGAGGTCAGCAGTCCGATCCGCACGGTCGGCCAATGAACCTCGCGCCAGCGCGCCCATCCGGTGCCGGCCACGGCCGCGCCCCGCGCCTGGATCAGGTAATAGATGGCGTAGTCGACGGTCTCCCCGATCAGCGTGCTGCCGAAGCCGAGCGTCATGCCATGCACCGAGCCGAACACCACGCTCACCGCCGCGGTTCCCACCACCACGCCGGTGGCCACCGGCAGGAACGCGATGACCAGCGCGCGCGGCGACGCAAAGGCCAGCAGCAGCAAGCCGCCCATCACGATGCCGCCCACGATCGCAAGGTGAATGGCTTCGGTCTTGATCTTGTCGCGGCTCAGCACCGAGAACACGGGCGGTCCGCTGAGGAGCAGCTTCGGCTTGGCCTCGCCCATGTCGCGCGTTGCGGTGTCGAAGGCCGCGTGCACGCGCGCGATGGCCACGGCCTGTGCGTCGAGGTCGCTGCCCGCGGCGCGCGTGGTGGCGATCATGAGCGCGCGCGGCGCGGTGCGCGACATCCACACGCCGTTCTCGCTGCGCGGCGCGCTGGCCGGCGCCAGGTCGACGGCAATGCGTTGCGTCTCTCCGGTCGGGTCGCGGTCGAGCAACGGCTTGATCACGTTGCCAGCCGGCGTGCCCAGCATCGACAGCGTTTCGTTGATCGCGTCGCGCAAACCGTCGACCGTGAATTGCTCTGGCCTGACGCCCGGCGAGAGCTGGTAGCGATGGTCGAAGACCCAGGTGCCGGCCTCGGACCAGTCACCGGTGTCGCCGTTCTGGATCAGGTCGAACAGCCGGCTCTCGCGCATGGCCTTGGCCACCGCTCGGGACACCTCGGCGCGCTGCTCCACGCTGGCACCGCCCTCGATGCCGAGCAAGAGCGTGCGCGAGGCGACGCCGCTTTGCAGCTGCTCGATGAGCACCTGCTGCCGCACGTCGGGGCTCTTGGGCAGGAAAGCCGAAAGGTCGGCGCTGAACTGCGTGCGCGCAATCTGCAGCGCGCCGGCGAGCAGCACCAGCAGCCACGCGAGCAGCACCACCGCCCGGCGCTGCCAGCTCGGCGGCCCTCCCCCGGCGTCGCGTGCGATCACGGCGTGGTGCGCCCGGCAGCGCCCGATGGCGCAGTGGGAGCGTTGGACGCAGCGCCCGGGCGCTCGGGCGTGATGCTCATCACCGAGCGGTCACCGCCGACGAACTCCATTTCAAGGCCCAGCACTTCGCTGGCGCGCCCCGTGATGCGGATGCTGCGCATCTGCGCCGCAAGGCGGCTGTCGATGGGCGCAAGGTCGAGCGTCCAGTTGCCGGCCGATCCGCCCACCGTGCTGCGGAAATAGCGCTGCAGCGTGGTGCCGTCGCCGGTCAGCGTGCCGCGCATGGCTTCGACCAGCCCGAGCAGCTCGGGCATGCTGTCGAGCGTCAGGGTGCGGTTGCGGCCGCCGCGCGAGAGCGTGAGCGTGTTGCCTTCGACCGCCATGGTCTCGACGCGCGGCGACAGAGTCCGCCGCACCAGCTTGTCGGGCGCTTCGAAGCTCAGCGTGCCGCGGGCGTCGAGCGGGCCTTCCAGGCCGTGTACGAAGCGTTGCTCGGTGAAGCGGGCCTCGCCGCTCTTTTGCTTGGACAGCAGACCCATCAACTCGGAGAGGTCGAACGCCCACACCGGCGCGGCGCCACAGGCCAGTGCCAGCAGCAGGCTCCTGCAAAGCCGATCAAACCGAATCTTCGAGCCAGAAATCATGAAAGTTGAACCAGTTGTACGGGTGGGCGCGGCACAGCGCTTCCAGGCGTGCCACATAGGCTTCGACGGCCGCGCGGATGCGGCGTTCCCGCTCGGCGGGGTCGGATGCCCGCTCGCTGAAGTCGGCCAGCAGGTCGAACCGGACATCGTAGCGCGCACCGCCGCTGTAGACCCCGGCCATGAAGAACACCTTGCGCCGCAGCAGCGCCGCGAGCCGGAACGGGCCGTCGTTGAAACTTGCGGGCTGGCCCAGGAAAGGCAGCACGATGTTGCTGCCGCGCTGCTGCGCGGGCTGGTCCTCGCTGCCCGGCAAGGTGCGGTCGGCGAGCAGGCCGCCGAGGCCGCCGCCGTCGAGCCAGTCGCGCAGCGCGAGCATCGAATGGGGCCGGCCCAGCGCGATCACGTGGGGCCGCGCTTCGGGCAGGCTGATGGCATTGAGAATGGCCGTGATGCGCTGCGCGTTGTCGGGGTACATCAGCATCGCCAGGCGCAGGCTGTGCTTGTGCTGGCTGTGTTGCTTGCACGCGCCCAGCGCCTCGAAGCTGCCGAAGTGGGCGCCGAGCAGGAAGGCGCCGCGCCCCTCCAAGGCCTCGGCTTCGAGAGGCAGGTTGCCCTCGACCTTCACGTCGAACAGGTCCATGCGCCCGCGCAGGAAGTACACGCGGTCGAGCACCGTCGACGCAAAGGCGTGCAGCAGGCGATAGCCGTCGATCCACTTGGCGTGCGGGCCGATGGCCCTGAACAGGTAGCGCTTGATGTGGCGGCGCGGCGCGGGCGCGAACAGCAGGAAGTACAGGCTGATGGGGGGCAGCAGCAGGCGCGTGACGTGGCGCCCGCATACCAGGGCCATCAGGCAGATGAAGCGCAAGGCCAGCATGTTGCTGCGCTCCGGCGCGCGCGCCCAGTCGCCGCGCTGCCCCGTCTGCGCGGCCTCTTTCACGGCCTGCGTCTCGACGTCGGTGTGCTTCATCACGCGGACTCTTGCACCGCGGCCCAGCGGCCGGTGACAGCCACCACGCCATCGCAGCGCACGTCGAAACGCACGCCGCGCCCTGCGCCAGGCTCGGGTTGCAGTTCGATGGAAAGCACGCTGCCGGGGCGCACGGGGGCCAGGAACTTGGCCGCCGCGAGCGTCGGATGGGCGCCCAGGCGCGCGACCAGCGCCGGTACGCGCTGCACGGCTTCCATGACCTCGGCGAGGAGCAGCGCCCCAGGCAGCAGCGGCTGGCCCGGGAAGTGGCCGGCGAACGCCGGATGATCGGCGGGCACCGCATGGGCCAGTTGCACCGGCGTGCCGTCTTCCGCGAGCTGCGCGAGCGCGAATTCGCGCAGCGCCCGCACCGTGAGCTTGCCGGTACCTTCGCGCGGAAAAGCCTTGACCTGCACCACGCGCCGCGGGACGAACACCGGCTCCAGCCGCTGCCGCAGCGCGGCGACGATTTCGCCGGCCGAAAGCGTGGGTGCCACCACGAAGGCCACGGGGCGAACCACGCCGTCGGCCACTTCGTCGGGGAGCCAGAACGCGCCGTCCTCGACGCCCGCGATGCTGTTGAGGTGATAGTTCAGGTGCGCGAGCGAACTGCGCCGGCCCGCGACATGAATCAGGTCGTTGGCCCGGCCGAACAGCCGGAAGCGGCGCGCGTCGAGCAGTTCGAGCACGTCGGCCATCGGCGTGGGCTCGGGCACGAAGTCGCCGCTGAAGATGAAGCGCTCGGGGCCATCGCCGTCGCCGGGTTCAGCGTGCACGCGGATCTGGCCGAAGTTTTCCCAGACATCGCTCTGCGTGGTGCGCCGGGTGGCAACCTGGCCCGACTCGGTGCTGCCGTAGATTTCGATCAGCACGCCACCGAGCGACTGTTCGGCCTGGGCCGCGAGCTGCGGCGACAGCGGCGCGGTGGCCGAAAGAATCAGATCGACCGGCGGCAACTCGATGCCCGAGAGCAGCAGCGTCTTCAGGTGAAAAGGGGTGGTGACCAGCGCGCGCGGGCGCGGCACCGAAGCCAGCGTCTTCGCGACGTCGGCCGGAAAGAACGGCCGCCCGCTTTCGAACGAGGCGCCGCCCAGCATGGCCAGCAGCACCGACGATTCGAGTCCGTAGCTGTGCTGCACCGGCACGGTCGCGACCAGCGTCAGGCCCGCCAGCGAGGGCCGGCCGAGCAGGCTGGAGAGCCGCTCCACCGCCACCGCGACGTCGCCGACCAGCGTGTCCCACCGCTTGGCGTGCGGCTGGGGCACGCCGGTCGAGCCGGAAGTCAGCAAGCTCACCGCGTGCATGCCGCCGTCAACCGCCGGCACATCGAGGCCGGCGCCGCCTTCGGGGCTGGAGCGGTCTTCGATCAGCACGCGCGGCATGCCCGGAGTGGCCAGCGCGGCGTCGTCGGTCAGCGCAAACAGGCCGGGGCTCCCGTCGTCGAGCAGGCGCGCGAGCGTGTCGGGCCGTGCGTCGGGCGGCAGCAGGCTCGCGTGGCCGCGCACCAGCGCGGCGGCCAGGCTGACCGCGAAGGCATAGCGGTCGACGCACAGATTGACGGCTTTCCCCTCCGCCGGCAGCACCGGGGCGAAGCGGGCCACGTCGGCGAGGAACTGGTGCGTGCTCACCGGCATGCCGGCGCGCCAGGCCAGGGGTGCGTCGAGGTCCCGATCGGCGATCAGCGGCAGCAGGCGGGTTTCAGCAGTCACGCGCGGCCACCTGCTTCACCGGCCGCCAGTGCCGGGATCGATGGTCGACGTGCCCTGGAAGGCACGCACCGCATCGATGAGCCGCGTGCGCTCGAACTCGGGATGCAGCCGATAGCGCACCAGGTGCTCGCCCACGAAAAGCAGCGTCACCGAGAGCGGCGTCAGCACGTTCGCGAGCAGCGACCAGGCCGAGAAAGGCAGCGTCAGGTACACCACGATCGACGACACCACCACCAGCGCGAAATACACGGTCCAGATGCGGGTGAGCTGCGTGGTGTAGGCCAGCATGTGGCCCTTCAGCGGATGCACGCGCTGGGCAAACTGGGTGATCAGCGGCAGGCCGGGCCCGCGCAGCGAAGCGCCGAACCAGCCGCACAAGAGGCCATTGATGGCCACATGCTGGAACACATAGAGCCGGTTGGTGTCGCCCGCTTCACCGAGGAAAACCAGCGCAAATCCGGCAATGCCGAGCAGCATGGCGGCAACGAAACCCCAGCGGCCGAGCTTGCTGGCGGCAAAACCCATGGCGGCCAGCCAGAGCGGACCGAGCAAGACCACCACCGCCCACGGCTCGGTGGGGTGGAACAGCATCATCCAGTGAGAGAGGCCGGCATAGGCCACTCCCACCAGCAGCAGGAGCGCCAGTCGCCATCGAGACATGGATCAGGAAGCGCTGCGGTGCTGGGCGACGTGGGTCGCGAGCGTGCGCAGCGACTGGAAGATCTGTTGGTTGCGCTCGTCGTCCGAGCGCAGCTGGAAGCCGTAGCGCCGTGACACTTCGAGCGCAACTTCGAGGATGTCGATCGAATCGAGGCCCAGGCCTTCGCCGTACAGCGGATCGTTCGGCCCGATTTCTTCGGGCTTGACTTCGAGATTGAGCGCGTTCACCAGCAAGACGGCCAACTCTTGTTCAATCGGCGACTGTTCAGGTGAATCGCCAATGGCGGGGATGGGGGGCTGAGCAGTCGATGACAAAAAAACCTCCTGAAACTTTTTCCGTAACTACCTCGGGGGCCGTGGATTATAGGAGGGCGGCTTGATTAGACTGCCCGCTTCGATACGACCCGGAGCCCTTCATGGCCGACCCCCTTCTGATCGCGCGTCACGACACCATTGAATGCGCCCTGCTCCCCAGCCTGGCCAACCGCCACGGGCTGATCACCGGCGCGACCGGCACGGGCAAGACGGTCACGCTGCAGACCATCGCCGAAAAGCTCTCCGGCATCGGCGTTCCGGTGTTCATGGCCGACGTCAAGGGCGACCTGACCGGCATGAGCCAGAAAGGCAGCATCGGCGAAAAGATGGCCGCCACGCTGAAGGAACGGGGCATCGAGCTGCCCGAACCGGCCGCCTGCCCCGTCACCTTGTGGGACGTGTTCGGCGAACAGGGCCATCCGGTACGGGCTACGGTGTCCGACATGGGCCCGCTGCTGCTGGGCCGCATGCTCGACGTGAACGAAACCCAGGCCGGCGTGCTGAACCTGGTGTTCAAGATTGCCGACGACAACGGCCTGCTGCTGCTCGACCTGAAGGACCTGCGCGCCATGCTGCAGTACGTGGGCGAGAACGGCAGCCAGTTCACCACCGAATACGGCAACATCAGCGCCGCCAGCGTGGGCGCCATCCAGCGCGGCCTGCTGCAGATCGAAACCCAGGGCGGCGACAAGTTCTTCGGCGAGCCGATGCTCAACATCGCCGACTTCATGCAAACCGTGGGCGGCAAGGGCGTGGTCAACATCCTGGCCGCCGACAAGCTCATGAACTCGCCGCGGCTCTACGCCACCTTCCTGCTCTGGATGCTGTCGGAGCTGTTCGAGCAATTGCCCGAAATCGGCGACCCCGACCAGCCCAAGCTGGCCTTCTTCTTCGACGAGGCCCACCTGCTCTTCAACGAGGCGCCCAAGGCGCTGGTCGAACGCATCGAACTCGTGGTGCGGCTGGTGCGCTCCAAGGGCGTGGGCGTCTATTTCGTGACGCAGAACCCCCTCGACATTCCGGATTCGGTGCTGGCCCAGTTGGGCAACCGCGTCCAGCATGCGCTGCGCGCCTTCACCCCGCGCGACCAGAAGGCCGTGAAAGCCACGGCCACCACCATGCGCCAGAAGCCGGGGCTGGACATCGAAACGGCGATTACCGAGCTTGCCGTGGGCGAAGCGCTGGTGAGCTTTCTCGATGCCAAGGGGCGCCCGAGCGTGACCGAGCGCGTGTACGTGGTGCCGCCGGGCAGCCAGATTGGGCCCATCACCCCGGCACAGCGCCAGGCGGTTGTTGCCAATTCGCTCGTCGCCGGCGTGTACGAGAAGACGGTGGACCGCGAATCGGCCTACGAAAAGCTCAAGGGCCGTGCCGAAACCGCGCCCGACGCACCGGCGGCCAAGCCTGGCGCCAAGGACGCGGCCGAATCGTCCGGAGCCGGCAGCATGCTGAACGACCTGCTCTTCGGCAGCACGGGCCCGCGCGGCGGCAAGCGCGACGGGCTGGTGCAGACGATGGCCAAGTCGGCCGTGCGCACCATGGGCACCTCGGTGGGCAAGGAGATCCTGCGCGGCGTGCTGGGCGGCATCTTCGGCGCCAAGAAGCGCTGACCGCGGCGGCGCGCCGCCAGGCTCACCAGCGCAGCAGGCGCGGCCCGAGCACGGCGCCCACGAGCACCGGCAGCGCAATGCCGCTCACGTACCAGACCGCAAGGAATGGTGCCGTCAGCTCCATGCAGTGTAGCGCGTAGACCGAGGCGCCCACCCCGCCCGCCAGCGCACCGGCGGCCGCTCCGGCCAACGCAGCCCGCGTGGGCGCCAGGCTCTTCAACGCGAGCAGCGCCGCCGCGAAGACCGGCAGCGCCATGAACCCGATGCTGAGTGCGCAGATCCGCCACGACTGGCCCATGAGCAGCGGCATGCGCTCCGTGGCCGGTGCGCCGAACCAGGCCATGGCCGCCAGCACCCACACCACGAGCACAGGCACGGCAACGCCGATCCACGCGCGCTGCAACTGCACGCCTGGCCGCGCAAGGCGCTGCACCATCACGAAGCCCGCCGCAGCGATGCACAGCGGAAACAGCACCTTGACCCAGAACATCGGCCAGAACATGGCTTGCACGAGGTCGCGGCGCAATCCGTATTCGGTGAACATGATGGCGAACGACAACGGCAACCCCGCGAGCAGTGCCAAGGTCAGGCGGCGCCCTGCGGCGCGGCGCGGCGCGGCTGGGGCGCCGGTCGCCAGCATGGCCACGAGATCGTCGGTTTTCATGAGGGCTTGCCTCCCATTCTTGCCGCCAGCGCCTTGAGGCCGCGGTGGATGCCCACCTTCACGGCCGATTCGGACATGCCGGTCAAGCTGGCCGTCTCGGCCACCGAGAGGCCTTCGAGCTTCACGTGCACGATCGGCAGCCGCTGGCGTTCCGGCAGCGTCTGCAACAGGCCGCCGAGGTCGCGCCGCGCATCGCTGGCATCGGTGGCCGATTCGGCGAACACGGCGAGGTCGTCGTCCAGCGGGTCATGCAGGGCTTCGCGCACGGACTTCGCACGCAGCAGGTCGATCATCTTGTAGCGCGCAATGGCATGCACCCAGGCCGTCAGCGGCTGGTCGCTCTGGTAGGTATGGCGCTGGTTGTGCATGGCGAGCAGGCATTCCTGAACGAGGTCTTCCACTTCATCGGGCCAGCCGAACAGGCGCTTGCCCAGAAAGGCGCGCAGGTGCGCGCTGAGTTTTTGCAGGAATTCGCGATAGGCCGTGGCGTCGCCGTCCAGCCCGCGCAGGAACAGGCTGCGCAGCGCCGCCTCGGCGTCGCTCATTCGCGTCTTGCTGTCCATTGTGTTTCGTGCCATCGGACCGGCTGGTTACAGCGCGTTCAGAAAAAAGGTTCGCCGGATTGTGCCGCCCCGGCGGTCCCGTCCTGGGCTAAGCTTGTCCGAACCCTTGAAGAAGGAGCGCCTCGTGCCACCTGCTGCCGCAAGCCTTTTGGTCCGTGAACGGGTTCCGGCCCGTCGCTGATGCCGATGCTGGCCGGGCTGGTTTCGCATCCCTGGGCTTATCCCGCCTTGGAGGTGGTGCACATCGTCGGCATCGCGCTGCTGTTCGGCGGCCTGCTCGTGTTCGAGTTGCGCATGCTGGGCTTCGCCCACGAGCTTCCGGCACCGAAGCTGGCGCGCCTGACGCTGCTGCCGGCACTCGTCGGCTTCGGGCTGTGTGCCGCCACAGGCCTCACGATGTTTTCGACGCAGCCCGGCGAACTTCTGGCCAACACCGCCTTTCGCATCAAGCTGCTGCTGATCGGCCTGGCGGGAGTCAACGCCGTGTGGTTCCATGTGCGCGGCGGCGTCGCCGCGAATGGCGCAGTCCCCAAGCTGCAATGCCTGCTGTCGCTGGGGTTTTGGCTCGCTGTCATCATCTGCGGGCGTTGGATCGCTTACATCTGAACAAGGAGGCCGAGATGATGCACAGGCGCATGTTCGTTGCCGCTTCGCTGGGCCTGGCCCTGCCGGCGTGGGCTCACCACGGCTGGAGCAGTTTCGACCAGGACCGCCCGCTCTACCTGGAGGGGCGCGCGACCAAGGTCATGTGGCGCAACCCGCATGGCGAGCTGGAGCTCGAGCTTCCCGAGAACCCGACTTTGCCGTCGGACCTGAAGCAGCGCCCGCTGCCCAAGCAGAGCACGGCCGTCGACGGCCCAGGGCTGCTGGCCAAGGCCCAGTTGCCGACCCGGCGCGACCGCAAGTGGCTCGTCGAACTGGCGCCGCTCACGCGGCTGCAGGCCTGGGGCCTCGAGGAGATCAAGCCCGGCACCCCGGTGGCCGCACTGGGTTTCACGTTCACAGGTGAAAAAGGCGAAGCGGTGCTGCGCGCCGAATACCTGTTCGTCGGCGGCAAGACCTACGGACTGCGCTCCTCGCCGGCTTGAACGGCAACACGGCCGCCGCGGAATCGCCGCGGCCACCGGCGGCAATGACGATGTTCGCGCCCTGCTTGCCAGCCGCGCGAGTGATCGGTACATTGCATTTTTTGAGGGCCTTCAATGTCCGCAGACAGCACCGCCACCTCTCCCGAGATCTCCGCGACTTCCGCGATCCCCGTCTCACCCCTCCCCCCGATCCATCCTTCGTCGTCGACCGGCCACATCCGGTTGACCTCTCATGCCGGAGGCTTCGGCGCACTGCCCATCCGATGGGGCGCGGCCACCGCCACCGAGCGCGGGCCCGTGGTGGGCACCACCACCAAGCGGGCGCACCGCAACGTCATCGGCACGCACAGCGGTTCGTACAGCGTGTACCGCGCGCTCGCCGTGGCGGCCGGCGCGCTCAAGCGCGAACACAAGGCCGACCTGACCAACACCGCGCCGACCGACGTGATCGGCCCGTATCCTCAATGGAGCGAGCCGGGGCGCATCGTCTCGCTCGACCCCTGGGGCGCATTGGTCGCCGACGTGTTCTCCGCCGAACTCGCCGCGGGCTACGACATCCGCCCGACCATCGCGATCACCAAGGCGCACGTGATCCTGCCCGAGGTGATCGAGGCGCTGCAGAGCGGCCGGCTCAAGGCCGACGGCCACTTTCTCACCACCGGCGGCGCCGCGATGGTGACCAAGGCCGCCATCGAGCCCGTGTGGTATCTGCCCGAGGTGGCGCGGCGCTTCGGCTGCTCCGAAACCGACCTGCGCCGCACGCTGTTCGAGGAAACCGGCGGCATGTACCCCGAACTCGTCACGCGGTCCGACCTCGAGGTGTTCCTGCCACCCATCGGCGGACAGACGCTCTACATCTTCGGCAACCCGCGCGACCTCGCCAACCCCGAGGTGGAGCTCACCGCGCGCATTCACGACGAGTGCAACGGCTCCGACGTGTTCGGCTCCGACATCTGCACCTGCCGCCCCTACCTCACGCACGCCATCGAGGAATGCATCCAGGGCGCGCAGCGCGGCGGCGTGGGTTTGATCGCCTACTCGCGCAAGGAAGGCCGCGCGCTCGGCGAGGTGACCAAGTTCCTGGTCTACAACGCGCGCAAGCGCCAGGTCGGCGGCGACACAGCCGACCAGTATTTCGCGCGCACCGAATGCGTGGCCGGCGTGCAGGACATGCGCTTTCAGGAGCTGATGCCCGACGTCTTCCACTGGCTCGGCATCAAGAAAATCCATCGGCTCGTGTCGATGAGCAACATGAAGTTCGACGCCATCACCGGCTCCGGCATCGAGATCGGCGAGCGCGTGAACATTCCGGACGAACTGATTCCGGCCGACGCCCGCGTCGAGATGGACGCCAAGATGGCGGCCGGCTACTTCACGCCCGGCCCGGTGCCGGACGCGGAGGAACTCAAGAAGGCCAAGGGCCGGGGACTGAGCGAATGAGCGACAACAAGGAACACAGCAACAACTACCTGCCCGCAGACGGGTCGGGCACCCTGCCGGCCGGCAGCGCTGGCGACATCGATCCGGCGACCGAATTCGCGCCCGACACCAGCCGACCGGCGGGCGCCGCTACCCTCTTGCGCACCACCGGCGCCATTCGCGAGCGCGCGGCCGCGCTGCTCGCCCGCGCACGCCGCGGCGAGTCGCAATGGTTTCGCATCGGCGGCGACGATGCGGCGGACGACGCAGCCCGCACCGTGGCCGAAGTCACGCGCGAGCGCTACCCGTGGGACACCATTCCGTATCACAGCCGCTGGCGCCACTTCGAGGCCGGCGGCGTTGACCGGCTGAAACAGCTCGATGCGCTGCTCGGCAAGGGCATCGATGCCCGTCAGCGTGCCCGCGCGCACATCGACCTGGTGCTGGTGAGCGTGCTGCTCGATGCCGGGGCCGGCCCCGACTGGCACTACACCGAGCCGGCCACGGGCCAGCGCTTCACGCGCTCCGAAGGCCTGGGCGTGGCGAGTTTCCATGCCTTCACGAGCGGACTCTTTTCGTCCAACCCCGACCATCCGCTGCAAGCCGATGCGGCAGGACTGCGCGGCCTGGTCACCGACCGGCTCGGCGACGCCTTTCAAGTGAGCGACGTCAATCCGCTGGTAGGCCTTGCCGGCCGCGCCGTGCTGCTGCGCCGCCTGGGCGAAGCGATGAGCGAACAACCCGAGACTTTCGGTGACGACGGCCGGCCCGCCGGCATGTTCGACGCATTGGTCGCTCCCTTTGGGGCCGCCGCGCCGCCCACCGCCGAAATTACCGCGCACCAGATCCTTTCGCTGCTGCTCGAAACGCTTTCCCGCATTTGGCCCGCCGCCAACGCCATTGACAGCATCGCGCTCGACGGCAGCGACACCACGGGCGGCATCGGTTCGAGCGACCCGGCACTCGCGCTGGGCGACTGCTGGCGCCACAGCGCGGTGCGCGGGCCGGGCCTTACCAACGGATGGATGCCGTTCCACAAGCTTTCGCAATGGCTCACTTATTCGCTGCTCGAACCCTTCGAGTGGGCGGGCGTGAAGGTGCGCCAGCTCAATGCGCTCACCGCCCTGCCCGAATACCGCAACGGCGGCCTCCTGATCGACAGCGGCGTGATCGTGCCGAAGGACCCGGCTTCTCTTTCGCGCGTATGGAAGGCCGGGGACGAGTTCATCGTGGAATGGCGTGCGCTCACCGTGGCGCTGCTCGACGAGCTCGCACCGCGCGTGCGCAAGATGCTCGACCGCACCGAGGAAGAATTGCCGCTGGCCTGCGTGCTCGAGGGCGGCACCTGGGCCGCCGGCCGTGCGCTGGCACAACGCTTGCGTGACGGAGCACCACCGCTCCTGATCGAGAGCGACGGCACCGTCTTTTAGACTCCCTGCTTCAGCAACGGTAGAAAAAAATCCAATGAGCAACGTCCACCTCGTCGATCACCCTCTCGTCCAGCACAAGCTCACGCTGATGCGCCGCAAGGATGCCTCCACCAACAGCTTCCGCCGGCTCCTGAATGAAATCAGCATGCTCATGGCCTACGAGGTCACGCGCGACATGCCGATGCAGGACATCGAGGTCGAGACCCCGCTCGAGACCATGCAGGCCAAGGTCATCGACGGCAAGAAGCTGGTGCTGGTGTCCATCCTCCGCGCGGGCACCGGCATCCTGGACGGCATGCTCACCGTGGTGCCGGGCGCACGCGTCGGCCACATCGGCCTGTACCGCGACCCCAAGACGCTGACCGCGGTCGAGTACTACTTCAAGATGCCCGGCGAGATGGAGAACCGCGACGTGATCGTGGTCGACCCGATGCTGGCCACCGGCAACTCGGCGGTGGCTGCCGTGGAGCGCTTGAAGGAACTCAGCCCGAAGTCGATCAAGTTCGTCTGCCTGCTGACCTGCCCCGAAGGCGTCGCGACCCTGCAGAAGGCGCACCCCGACGTGCCGATCTACACCGCCGCGATCGACCGCGAGCTGAACAGCCACGGGTACATCCTGCCCGGGCTCGGAGACGCCGGCGACCGGATTTTTGGGACCAAGTAAAGCCGACGCCCTCTGGCGGCGCCCGCTGTCGATGCGGCCGCAACAAGAAGATTTCCATACCTCGAGGAGAAGCACCGTGACAGCACGCCGTCAGTTGATCATTCGTTCCGCCGCCTTGGCCGCCGCGCTTGCGGCGGGCGCGCCGGGCCTTGCATGGGCGCAGGCCAAGCTCAAGGTGGCGGCGGTGTACACCGTGCCCTTCGAGCAGCAATGGGTGGGCCGCATCCACAAGGCGCTGAAGGCGGCGGAAGCGCGCGGCGAGATCGAATACAAGGCCACCGAGAACGTCAGCAACGCCGACTACGAGCGCGTGATGCGCGAGTACGCCACCGGCGGCAACCAGCTGATCCTGGGCGAAGTGTTCGGCGTGGAAGCCGCGGCGCGCAAGGTCGCGAAAGACTTTCCGAAGGTCGCCTTCCTCATGGGCTCGTCGCTCAAGCCGCAGGCGCCCAACTTCAGCGTGTTCGACAACTACATCCAGGAGCCGGCGTACCTCTCCGGCATGGTGGCCGGCGGCATAACTAAGAGCAATCGCATCGGCATGGTCGGCGGCTTTCCCATCCCGGAAGTGAACCGGCTCATGAACGCGTTCATGGCGGGCGCGAAGGAAACGAATCCGAAGGTCGAGTTCAGCGTGAGCTTCATCAACAGCTGGTTCGATCCGCCGAAGGCCAAGGAAGCCGCTTTTGCGATGATCGACAAGGGCGCCGACGTGATGTACGCCGAGCGCTTCGGCGTCTCGGACGCAGCCAAGGAAAAGGGCAAGCTCGCCATCGGCAACGTGATCGACACGCAGGCGCAATACCCCGACACGGTGGTGGCCTCCGCGCTGTGGAACTTCGAACCCTCGGCCGACCGCGCCATCAAGCTCGTGAAGGAAGGCAAGTTCGCCGCCGAAGACTACGGCGTCTACTCGACCATGAAGCACAAGGGCTCCGAACTCGCGCCGCTCGGCACGTTCGAGAAGAAGGTGCCGGCCGACATCGTGGCCAAGGTGAAGGCCAAGCAGGCCGACATCCTGTCGGGCAAGGCGACCATCAAGGTCGACGACTCGCAACCGAAATCGACCGCCAAGTGAAGGGGCCGATGACGATGCGCTGGCGCTCTCTTCTTGCGGCCGGCTTGCTGGCCCTCGGCCTGGCGGGTTGCGCCGGTATGTACAAGACCGGCGGTGCCGACATCGGCAGCACGCGCCTGGACGACACGCCGCGCATCGCGGTCGTGTCGGCCTTCGAGCCCGAGCTCAAGCTGCTGCTCGGGCGCCTGCGGGGGGCCGCCAGGCACAGCCTGAACGGGGTCGAGTTCACCACCGGCACGCTCGAAGGCAAGCCGGTCGTGCTGTTCCTCTCGGGCATCAGCATGACGAACGCGACCATGAACACGCAGCTGGTGCTCGACCGCTTTCGCATCAGCCACATCGTGTTCAGCGGCATCGCCGGCGGGGTGAACCCGTCGCTGCACGTGGGCGACGTCACGGTGCCGGCGCAATGGGGCCAGTACCTCGAGGTGCTGATGGCGCGCGAAACCGCGCCGGCCAAATACAGCGCCCCGCCCTTCATCAAGGACGCGACGCTGCCCAACTTCGGAATGATGTTTCCGCGCCCGGTCGAGGTGCGCTCGGCCGCCAAACCGGCCATCGAGCGCAAGTTCTGGTTCGAGGCCGATCCGAAGATGCTCGAGGTGGCGCGCAGCATCCGCAGCGTCGACCTGGCGAACTGCAGTGGCGGGAAGTGCCTCGCCCGCAAGCCCCAGCTCGTCGTCGGCGGCAACGGCGTCTCGGGCCAGGCCTTCATGGACAACAAGGCGTACCGCGAATACACCTTCAAGACCTTCCAGGCCAACGTGCTCGACATGGAAACCGCGGCCGTGGGCATGGTGGCCTACAGCAACGGCGTGCCGTACATCGCCTTCCGCTCGCTGAGCGATCTCGCGGGCGGTGGCGAGGGCGAGAACGAGATGGGCACCTTCATGGGCATCGCGGCCGACAACTCGGCCAAGGTCATGCTGGCGTTCCTGGCTGCGTGGAAGTGATGCCGGGCTTACTCCCTCCCCTTCCGGGGGAGGGCCGGGGTGGGGGCAAGCGGCCTTCGGTTGAGCGCAGAAGGATTGCGGGCGCCGTCTGCCCCCATCCCAGCCTTCCCCCAAAGGGGGAAGGAGCAAGACCTTCATGACCGGCACCACGGTTCTCCGCCTCCGGGGCATCACCAAGCGCTTCGGCACGCTCGTGGCGAACGACGCCATCTCGCTCGACCTGCAGGCCGGCGAAGTGCTCGCGCTGCTCGGCGAGAACGGCGCGGGCAAGTCGACGCTCATGTCCATCCTGTTCGGCCACTATGTCGCCGACGAAGGCCGCATCGAGGTGTTCGGCGCCCCGCTGCCGCCGGGCAACCCCAAGGCCGCACTCGCTGCCGGCGTCGGCATGGTGCACCAGCATTTCACGCTGGCCGACAACCTCAGCGTGCTCGACAACGTGATGATGGGCACCGAGCCGCTGTGGCTCCCGGTGTCGCGCCGCGCGGCCGCGCGTGCGCGACTGCTCGACGTGGCGCAGCGCTTCGGCTTGCCGGTGCAGCCCGACGCGAAGATCGGCAGCTTGTCGGTCGGCGAGCGGCAGCGCGTGGAGATCCTCAAGGCGCTGTATCGCGGTGCGCGCATCCTGATCCTCGACGAGCCGACCGCCGTGCTCACGCCGCAAGAGAGCGAGGCGCTGTTCGCCACGCTTGCGCAGATGGTGGCGCAGGGCCTCTCGGTGATCTTCATCAGCCACAAGCTCGGCGAGGTGCTGCGCGTGTCGCACCGCATCGCCGTGCTGCGCGGCGGCAAGCTCGTGGCCGAGGCGCGCACGGCCGATACCACGCAGGCGCAGCTCGCGCTGTGGATGGTCGGGCATGCGGTTGAAGCGCCGCAGCGGCGGCCGGCCAGGTCCGTCGGCGATGCCGTGTGCGTGCTCGACCACGTCAGCACTGCATCGGGCAAGGACGGCGGGCAGGACCATTCAAGCGCCCTCCGCGAGGTGTCGCTGACGCTGCGCGCCGGCGAGATCACCGCCATTGCGGGCGTCTCGGGCAACGGCCAGGTGGCGCTGGCCGAACTGTTGTGCGGCACGCGCCGCGCCGTCTCGGGCACCGCGCAATTGATGGGCCGCGCGCTGCCGCCCTCGCCGGCGCGGCTGGTGCAACGCGGCGTGGCGCGCATTCCCGAAGACCGGCATGCGGTGGGCGTGGTCGGCGACCTGCCGGTGTGGGAGAACGCAGTGTCGGAGCGGCTGCGCAGCCCGGTCTTCTCGCGCTGGTCGTGGTTTGTGCGGCGCGCCGCGGCCCGTCTGCATGCCCGGCGCATCGAAGAAGCGTTCGACGTGCGCGGTGCCGGACTGATGGCGCCAGCGCGTTCGCTCTCCGGCGGGAACATGCAGAAGCTGATCCTGGGGCGCGCACTGCTGGCGCCCGAACAGGCCGAAGAGGCCAAGGGAAGCGACGACAAGAAGTATCCGACGCGCGCGCCCCGCCTCATCGTGGCGCACCAGCCGACCTGGGGCCTGGACATCGGTGCCGTCGCCTATGTGCAGCAGCAACTCATCGCCGCGCGCGATGCCGGCGCGGCGGTATTGGTGATTTCCGACGATCTCGACGAAGTGCTGGCGCTCGGCGACCGCGTGGCCGTGATGCATGGCGGCCATCTCGGCGAAGCGCGCCCCGCATCGGCGTGGACGCGCGAAGCCATCGGGTTGGCGATGGCCGGCGCGACGGCGCCTCAGCGCCCGGGAGGCACGTCATGATGCGGCTCGAACGACGCCACGAAACCTCGCGCGCCGCGCTGGTGCTGGCGCCCGTCGGCGCGGTCGCGTTCACCATGGCAGTGAGCGCATTGCTCGTGCTCTGGGCCGGTGCGCCAGTCGGCCGCACCTACGCACTGCTGCTGCAAGGCGGTTTCGGCTCGGTCTTCGCCTGGAGCGAGACGCTGACACGCGCGATTCCGCTGATCCTCACCGGGCTGGCGGCCACGGTCGCTTTCAAGGCGCGGCTCTTCAACATCGGCGCCGAGGGGCAGCTGTTCGCCGGCGCGCTCGCCGCCGTGGCTGTGGGGGGCATGCACGGCGGCACCGGCTTCGAGCTCGCGCCCTGGGTGCTGTTCCCGCTGATGATGCTGGCCGCCACCGTGGCGGGCGCCCTGCTGCTCCTCGGGCCGGCATTGATGAAGAACAAGCTCGGCGTCGACGAGGTCGTGACCACGCTGCTGATCAACTTCATCGTGCTGCTCGGCGTGTCGGCGCTGCTCGACGGTCCGATGAAAGACCCGGCCGCCATGGGCTGGCCGCAGAGCGTGTCGCTGCAATCCGACCTGGAGCTCGGCAAGCTCGTCGCCCAGACGCGGGTGCACACCGGCCTGCTCTGGGCCGTGTCGCTCGCGGTGATGGTGTGGGCGATCTTCAAGTACACGGTGCTGGGCTTCGACATTCGCGCGATGGGCGCCAATGCGCGCGCCGCCGCGTTTGCCGGCGTGCCGGTCACGCGCACCGTGGTGATGGTGGCGCTGCTCTCGGGCGCGCTGGCCGGGCTGGCCGGCGCCATCGAAGTGGCGGGCCGCACGAGCTACGTCACGCTCGACATGTCGCCGGGCTATGGCTACACGGGCATCGTGATCGCGATGCTCGCGGGCCTGCATCCGCTGGGCGTGATCGCCGCGGGCGTGTTCGTGGCGGGCGTGCTGGTCGGCGCCGACACCATGAGCCGCGCGGTGGGGGTTCCGACCTACATCGCGGATGTGATCGTCGCGGCCTCGCTGATCGCGGTGCTGGTGGCGACGCTGTTGACGCAGTACCGGGTACGGATGAAATGACCGACCTGCTCGACATCCTCGCCAATCCGGCCTTCTGGGTCGCGGTGCTGCGCATCGCCACGCCGCTGATCCTCGGCACGCTCGGCGTGCTGTTGTGCGAACGCGCGGGCGTGCTCAACCTCGGCATCGAAGGGATCATGGTCGCGGGCGCCTTCACGGGATGGCTCGCGGTGTACGCCGGCGCGCCGCTGTGGGCCGGCGTGGCCGTGGCCGCGCTCACGGGCATGGTGTTCGGGTTGCTCCACGCCTTTCTCACCGTCGGACTGGCGCTGTCGCAGCACGTCTCGGGGCTGGGCATCACGCTGCTGGCGACCGCGCTCAGCTACTTCGGCTACCGCGTGAGTTTTCCGAAGGTGAATACGCCGCCGACCATCACGCCCTTCGCGCCGATGGAGTGGCTGCCGATGCCGATCCTGAATGCGCAAACCGCGCTCACGCTGTTCGCGCTGCTGCTGGTGCCGGCCATCGGCTGGGTGCTGTACCGCACGCCGCTCGGGCTCGCGCTGCGCATGGTCGGCGAGAACCCGCAGGCGGCCGAGAGCCAGGGCGTGTCGGTCGCCGCCACGCGCACGGGCGCCATCGTCGCGGGCTCAGCGCTGATGGGCGTCGCGGGCTCGTTCCTCACGCTTTCCGCCTTCAACGCCTTTTTCTTCAACATGGTGAACGGCCGCGGCTGGATCTGCGTGGCACTCGTGGTGTTCGCCTCGTGGCGGCCCGGCAAGGCCCTGCTCGGCGCGCTGCTGTTCGCGTTCTTCGACGCGCTGCAGCTTCGGCTGCAACAATCGGGCGATGCCGTGCTGCCCTACCAGATCTACCTGATGCTGCCCTACCTGCTGTCGATCCTCGCGCTCGTGCTGGTGGCGCGTAAGGCCAGCTATCCCCAGGCGCTGATGAAGCCCTATCGCAAAGGGGAACGCTGATGATGAAGACCACCGCTGCAACACTGCTCGCCGCGCTGTCGACGTTGGGCGGCACAGGCGCGCATGCACTCGGCAGCGACTACAGCTACGACACCTTCAAGACGGCCGATGCGGTCAGCTGGGTGCAGCTGTGCGGCACCTGGGGCAAGACCCGTCAGGGCACGTACCGCGTCGTCCATGCCGACCAGTACGCGCAGTCCTTCCTCTACGTGCAGTGGATGACGCGCGATGCCAACGGCAGCCTTCATGCCGAGCACACGGTGGCGATTGCCGAGCTCGACAACGACCATGCCGAGGTCGCGCTCGCCGACCTCACCTGCCGCGCCACGCCGCGCGGCATCGTGGTGACGGCGAAAGCGACGTCCGGGCACGACGACAAGCTGCGCCGCGTGACCATCGAGGTCGGACCGGCGCCGGGGCAGTACCGCTATAGGGCGCAGCGCACGCGCTGAACGACAGTCCAGGAATTTCACCATGCTCGACCTCCTCGTCACGAACGCCACACTCCCCGACGGCCGCACCGGCATGTCGATCGCCGTGCAGGGCGGCCGCATTGCCGAGGTCACCGCAGGCCTCGATGCACCGGCGCATGAAAAGCTCAATGCACAAGGCCTGCTGCTTTCGCCGCATTTCGTCGACCCGCACTTCCATATGGACGCCACGCTGAGCTACGGCCTGCCGCGCGTCAATGAGAGCGGCACGCTGCTCGAAGGCATCGCGCTGTGGGGCGAGCTCAAGCCGCTGCTCACGGCCGATGCGCTGATCGAACGTGCGCTCGCGTACTGCGACTGGGCGGTGGCCAAGGGCCTGCTGGCCGTTCGTTCGCACGTGGACACGAGCGACCCGAGCCTGCTCGCTGTCGATGCGCTGCTCGAGGTCAAGCGCCAGGTTGCGCCGTATCTCGACCTGCAGCTCGTCGCCTTTCCGCAGGACGGCGTGCTGCGCTCGCCGGGCGGCGTCGACAACCTGAAGCGTGCACTCGACAAGGGCGTGGACGTGGTCGGCGGCATTCCGCATTTCGAGCGCACCATGGCCGAGGGCGCCGCGAGCGTGAAGCTGCTGATGGAGCTTGCGGCCGAGCGCGGCAAGCTGGTCGACATGCACTGCGACGAGTCGGACGACCCACTCTCGCGCCACATCGAAACGCTGTCCGCCGAAACCTGGCGCCTGGGCATGCAGGGTCGCGTGACGGGCTCGCATTGCACATCGATGCATTCGATGGACAACTACTACGTGAGCAAGCTCCTGCCGTTGATTGCGCAGAGCGGCGTCAGCGTCGTTTCGAACCCGCTGATCAACATCACCCTGCAGGGCCGCCACGACACCTACCCCAAGCGGCGCGGCATGACACGCGTGCCCGAACTCATGGCCACCGGCGTGAACGTCGCCTTCGGTCACGACTGCGTGATGGACCCGTGGTACGGCATGGGCTCGGGCGACATGCTCGAAGTGGCGCACATGGGGTTGCACGTGGCGCAGATGACGAGCCAGGCCGGCATTCGCCAATGCTTCGACGCAGTGACCACGAATGCCGCGCGCGTGATGCACCTCGAGGGCTACGGCCTCGAGGCGGGCTGCGACGCGAGCTTCGTGCTGTTGCAGGCGCGCGACCCGGTCGAGGCGATCCGGCTGCGCGCGACGCGGCTCAAGGTGTTCCGCAAGGGGCGCTTGCTGGCGGAAACGCCGGCCGCGACGGCCGCGCTGCATCTTCCTGGCCGTGGCGGCCAGACGGGATGGATGATTCCGAAAGCCTGAATTCGACGCATCGATTCCGGCGCCTGCAATCGAATCGGCAGAAGAGAGTTAGCGGCCTGCGTCGAGGTCGCACCACATGTGAACCTTGGCCAGCAGTTCGTCGTCGATCGCGATGGCGAGCGGCTCCACGCCAAAGACCTGAAAACCGCAGCGCTCGTACAGCGCCTGCGCGGTGTGGTTGCCTTCAGTCACCGTGAGTTGCACCAGCCGCAGCCGTTCGACTGCGCGGGCATGCGCCAGAACCGCAAGCACCAGCCGCCGGCCGAAACCGACCCCGCGTGCGGAAGCCGCCACGGCCATGCCGAAGAGCGTGGCCTTGTGGCGGGCGCGCTGCCGCGCGTCCAAGCTCAAACCCGCCGCGCCCACCAGCACGCCCGACTCGTCGAAAGCGCCGTAGACCACGCTGGCCTCGTTTGCATCCGAACCCAGCCGCTCTTCCCACCAGCGAAGCGGCAGACCGGAGCGCTCCTCCACTGTGGTAGTGAAGGCGCTGGGGTGCTTGGCATAGGCGCCGAGCATCAAGGCGCGGTAAGCCGTGGCGTCGGCGGCCACAAGGCGCCGGACGGCGCTGTGGTCGTTTTCGCTTTCAGAAGCGGACACAGACGGACTGCCTTTCCTGCAGCACGGCCTCCTGGCCGAAGCGCTGCTTGTAGGTGCCGATGATGTCGGCGATGGCGGCATCGTCCTCGGGACTGCGTGGATGCAGCAGCACCACGAGCTTTGAGGGTTCGCGCACCACGCCGCCCGAGGCGCCACGCCACTGCCCGGCCGCATCGAGCACCGTCAGTCCTTTGGGGAAGACGGGTGTTACGACGGTATCGAGGAACGCGGCCCACTGTGCGTCCGACACTTGTCCGCCGGCGGGAATGGCACGGCCGAAATACAGCGCGTCGCGCTCGAAGGCTGCGAAGTCCGTAGCGCAGGCTTTCGAGTCCTCGGGTGCAAATGGCAATGCGCCGCATCCGGCGAGGATGACCACCACCGCCAAAGCGGCCACCAGGCGCAATCGGGTGACGACGGACGGCATGGCGCAGTTCACTTGGGTCCGTGGATTTCAGGCTTCGGGCGCAATGGCCTCGGCATACTCATAAAGCGCACCCAGGATTTCTTCGCCCCGCTCATCCGCGGTTTCGGACAGCGCATCGACTTCGCTGAACAACATTTCGATGGTGCGCGCGCCGCCCTCGCCCTTGAACAGCCGCGCGACGCGCAGCGCCTCCCAACGCTCGGTTTCCTCGGGGCTGAGCAGCTCGGGCCAGTTGCGCGCGCGGTAGCGAAAGAGAATTTCCTCGAGCCGCCCGTCGTCGAAACCGGTGCGGTCTTTTGCCAGCTCTTCGGGCGAGAGCGCGCGCAGCTGGTTGAGCCGCCGCCGGTCGGCATTGCCGACGAAGCCGCCGTAGAGGTCTTCGTCGACGTCGGGCGCGGCCTCCTTGGGACGGGCGTACACCTGCGACCAGATGGCGCTCATGTCGGGCAGGTCGCGTGCGATGGCCGCGTGGCGCATGGCCGCATCGAGATCGACGTTCCAGCGCTCGGCCATGGCGGGTGCCAGCGTGCGCAGGTTGCCGACCACCATCGGCGACTTGTTGAGGTGAATGCCCTTGACCGGCAGGCGGACCACGCCTTCGGGCAGGTCGGCGGTGCGCGTGAAGAGGCGCAGGCGCAGCGTCTCGACATCGAGGTCGCGCAACTCGCTCGGATCGTGGGCCAGGTCCCAGGCAATGAGCTCGTTCTTGTTGGTCGGATGGCTGGCGAGCGGCCACATCACGCCGAGGCATCCGCGCTCGACCGGGAACATGCCCGAAATGTGCAGGAAAGGCTTGGCCGTTTCCCGCATGGCCGGCAGGCCGAGTTCGCTGGCCACGCGGTCTTTCTTGTGCAGGCCGAAGGCGAACTCGAACAGCTTGGGCTGCTTGTCCCGGATGAGCCGCGCCAACGCGATGGTGGCGCGCACGTCGGACAGCGCATCGTGCGCCGACTCGTGCAGCAGGCCGTTGGCGCGCGCCAGGTGTTCGAGCTTGAAGCTGGGCTTGCCGTCTTCTTTCTTCGGCCACTCGATGCCCTCGGGCCGCAGCGAATAGGTGAGGCGCACCACGTCGAGCAGGTCCCAGCGCCCGCAGTCGTTCTGCCACTCGCGCGCATACGGATCGATGAGGTTGCGCCAGAACAGGAACCGCGTGACCTCGTCGTCGAAACGGATGGTGTTGTAGCCCACGCCGATGGTGCCGGGCTGCGAAAAGGCTTTTTCGATCTGCGCGGCAAAGGCGTTCTCGGGGATGCCGCGTTCCAGGCAGAGCTGCGGCGTGATGCCGGTGATCAGGCAGGCCTCGGGGCTGGGCAGGTAGTCGGGCGCCGGCTTGCAGTAGATCATCAGCGGCTCGCCGATTTCGTTCAGCTCGGCGTCGGTGCGAATGGCGGCGAACTGCGAAGGCCGGTCACGGCGCGGCACGGCACCGAAGGTTTCGTAGTCGTGCCAGAGAAAGGTGTGGTTCATTCAGAGCAAGGGAGAAAACAATCGTGCAATCGCGTCGCCGAGGCGGCGCCAGAAACTTTGCTGGCGGTGGGCGCGCACCGCGCCGGAGCTGTGGAGGTCCGTTTCGAACTGCGCGGCCAGGGGGCGTGCCAGCTCGGGGCCATAGACCACCGCGCTCACCTCGAAATTCAATCGGAAGCTGCGATTGTCGAAATTCGCGGTACCGATCATCGCGCAATGGTCGTCGACCACCAAGGTCTTGGAGTGCAGCATGCGCGCCTTGTACTCCCACACCTTGACGCCGGCCGCAATCAGCTCGTCGAAGTAGGAGCGCGCGGCCGCGCTCACAATGGCCGAATCGCTGCGGCGCGGCACCAGCAGCCGCACGTCGACGCCGCGCAGCGCCGCGCTGGTCAGCGCCATCATGGCAGGCTCGCCGGGCACGAAGTACGGCGTGGTGAGCCAGGCGCGTTCGCTCGCCGAATGAATGGCCTCGACGTGCATGCGGTGGATGGGCTCCAGCATGTTGTCGGGGCCGCTGGTCACGATCTGTACAGGAATGTCGCCGGCCTCGACCTGCGGCAGCATGGCGCCCATCAGGTGGTCCATCTCACGGAGATCTTCGCCGGTGGCATAGGTCCAGTCTTCCAGGAAAGTGGTCTGCAGCCAGCGCACCGCGCTGCCCTCGATGCGCAGATGCACGTCGTGGTAGGCGTCGGGGCGCGTTCGCTTGTCTTCCTCGTCGGTGATGTTGACGCCGCCGGTAAAACCTACGCGCCCGTCGCACACGACGATCTTGCGGTGCGTGCGGTAGTTGGTCACCGGGCGCAGGCGTCGGCCGATGCGCGTGTCGTGGAAGAGCGCAACCTGCACGCCCGCGGCAACAAGCGGCGCCATGAACTTGCGGCCGATGCGCTTGGAACCCAGCGCGTCGAGCAGCAGGCGCACGGACACGCCCTGCCCGGCGCGGTCCACGAGCAGGTCGCGCAGCGCCGTGCCGATCTGGTCGGGCTCGAAGATGTAGTACTCGAGGTGGATGTGGTCGCGCGCCGCGCGCACGGCATCGAAGATGGCGTCGAAGGTACGCGCACCGCCCGAAAGCAGCGCCACGCCCGTAGCGCTCGAAACCGGCAGCCCGCAGGCCGCGGTGCCCAGTCGCGCCATCTGCTGCAGCGCCGGCGGCGCGTTCTGGGCCGCATCGCGCACACGCGCCAGGTCGGCCTGCGTGTGCGCGCTGGCGCGGCTGCGCAAACGCTTGACCCGCTGCTTGCGCAGGCGCTGCGGCCCGAGGAAGTAATAGATGACAAAGCCCGCGAACGGCAACAGCGCCAGCGACAGGATCCAGCTCATGGTGGAGACCGGCGCGCGCTTCTGCATCACGATCCAGACCGACAGCACGGCGATATAGCCGCTCCAGGCCAGAGAGAGGCCGGTTTTCCATTCCTGACTGAGCTCGGGGAGGATCAAAGTAAAACTGCGTACGAGGTAAATGCCGGCCCCAAAAAAAAAGGCCGGCAGCGAATGCTACCGGCCTTTTCAGTGTTGCCAGAAATACCGCGGAACCGGCTTTGCCGGCCCCGCTTTAGCCTGCGGCGGCTTCTTCGGCTTCAGGCTTGGACTTGCCTTCCTTCTTCGGCAGCGGCTGGATGTCCAACTGCACTTCGCCCTTGTCGTCGATGTCGACCGACAGGCGGCCGCCGTCGATCAGGCGTCCGAACAGCAGCTCGTCGGCCAGTGCACGACGGATCGTGTCCTGGATCAGGCGCTGCATCGGGCGCGCGCCCATCAGGGGATCGAAGCCCTTCTTCGCGAGGTGCTTGCGCAAGCCATCGCTGAACGTGACGTCGACCTTCTTCTCGGCCAGCTGCGTTTCGAGCTGCAGCAGGAACTTGTCGACCACGCGCAGGATGATCTGCTCGTCGAGCGCCTTGAAGCTCACGGTAGCGTCCAGGCGGTTGCGGAACTCGGGCGTGAACAGGCGCTTGATGTCGGCCATTTCATCGCCCGCCTGGCGCGGGTTGGTGAAGCCGATGGTCGCCTTGTTCATGGTCTCGGCGCCCGCGTTGGTGGTCATCACGATGATCACGTTGCGGAAGTCGGCCTTGCGTCCGTTGTTGTCCGTCAGGGTGCCGTGGTCCATGACCTGCAGCAGCACGTTGAAGATGTCCGGGTGCGCCTTCTCGATTTCGTCGAGCAGCAGCACCGCGTGCGGCTTCTTCGTGATGGCTTCGGTCAAGAGGCCGCCCTGGTCGAACCCGACGTAGCCCGGAGGCGCACCGATCAGACGGCTCACCGCATGGCGCTCCATGTATTCGGACATGTCGAAGCGGATCAGCTCGATGCCCATGATGTAGGCGAGCTGCTTGGCCGCTTCGGTCTTGCCGACGCCGGTGGGGCCGCTGAACAGGAACGAACCGATCGGCTTGTCCTCTCGGCCGAGGCCCGAACGCGCCATCTTGACCGCGGACGCCAGCACCTCGAGTGCCTTGTCCTGGCCGAACACCACGCTCTTCAGGTCGCGCTCGATGGTCTGCAGCTTGCCGCGGTCGTCGTTGCTGACGTTGGCCGGGGGAATGCGCGCGATCTTCGCGACGATGTCCTCGACCTCGGTCTTGCTGATGGTCTTCTTGCGCTTGTTCGCCGGCAGAATGCGCTGGGCGGCACCGGCCTCGTCGATCACGTCGATGGCCTTGTCGGGCAGATGGCGGTCGTTGATGTACTTGGCGCTCAGCTCCGCCGCCGCCTGCAGGGCCGCCACCGCGTACTTGACGCCGTGGTGCTCTTCGAAGCGCGACTTCAGGCCTTTCAGGATGTCGACGGTTTCCTGCACCGTCGGCTCGACCACGTCGACCTTCTGGAAACGGCGCGACAGGGCCGCATCCTTCTCGAAGATGCCGCGGTACTCGGTGAAGGTGGTGGCGCCGATGCACTTGAGCTGGCCGCTCGAGAGCGCCGGCTTCAGCAGGTTCGACGCGTCGAGCGTGCCGCCCGAAGCCGCGCCCGCACCGATCAGGGTGTGGATCTCATCGATGAACAGAATGGCGTTCGGCTTGTCCTTCAGCGACTTGAGCACGCCCTTCAGGCGCTGCTCGAAATCGCCGCGGTACTTGGTGCCGGCCAGCAATGCGCCCATGTCGAGCGAGTAGACCTGCGCCTCGGCCAGGATTTCGGGCACGTCGGACTGCGTGATGCGCCATGCCAAGCCTTCGGCGATGGCGGTCTTGCCCACGCCGGCCTCACCCACCAAGAGTGGGTTGTTCTTGCGCCGGCGGCACAGGATCTGGATCACGCGCTCGACCTCGTATTCGCGGCCGATCAGCGGATCGATCTTGCCGTCCTTGGCGAGCTGATTGAGGTTCTGCGTGAACTGCTCGAGAGGCGAAGCCTTCTCGTTCTTTTCGCCGCCGCCCTCTTCGCCCTCGCCCGAAGACGACTCGCTGCTGCCCTTGACGGCTTCAGGCGGATCGCTCTTCTTGATGCCATGGGCAATGAAGTTCACCACGTCCAGGCGGGTGACGCCCTGCTGGTGGAGGTAGTACACCGCGTGCGAATCCTTCTCGCCGAAGATCGCGACCAGCACGTTGGCGCCGGTGACTTCCTTCTTGCCGTTGCCGGTGGACTGCACATGCATGATGGCGCGCTGGATGACGCGCTGGAAACCCAGCGTGGGCTGGGTGTCGACATCGTCGGTACCCGCCACCTGGGGCGTGTTGTCCTTGATGAAGTTGGTGAGCGACGCCCGCAGGTCGTCGACGTTGGCCGAGCAGGCGCGCAGAACCTCTGCGGCGCTCGGGTTGTCCAGCAAAGCGAGCAACAGATGCTCCACGGTGATGAACTCGTGGCGCTGCTGCCTGGCCTCGACGAAGGCCATGTGCAAGCTGACTTCCAGTTCCTGGGCAATCATGTGATTTCCTTTTGCCTTGCTGTAAATATGTTCTCAGATGGGTTGGAGCTTGCGCAATTCAACTGGTTCACGCAACAGGCTCGCTCACGCACTGCAGCGGATGTCCGGCCTGGTGCGCCGCCTCCATCACCTGGTTGACCTTGGTGGCCGCCAGATCGCGGGAATAAACCCCACAAACGCCGCGGCCATCGAGATGAATCTTTAGCATGATCTGGGTCGCGGTTTCGCGATCCTTGTTGAAATATTCCTGCAGGACGACGATGACAAACTCCATGGGGGTGTAGTCGTCGTTCAGCATGACCACCTGGTACATCTGGGGCGGCGCGGTTTTTTGCGGCCGCCGCTCCAGAACGACCGAATCTCCGTCTTCCCCGCCCGGTTTCTGGGCCGGCGGAGTGCTGGGAGTCTTGGGAATTCTCGTTGCCATAAAAAAGATTCTATAGAGCGTGCAAGCACCGTGCCGGCGCAAGAAGACTTGGTGGCGCGTAATCGACAAATCAAGGGGCTTGCGTCGTGTGCGACACCACAAACGATGGAAAAAATTCCGCCGTTCGTGAGAACCACAGTGCAAATATTACGCGGCACCCGCTCCGAGAAAAATAGAGTATTCGGCGCAAGGTGTTCCATTTCGCCAACCTGCTCTGATCTGGTCGAAGCCGCAAGAAGAAAAGCCCTCGAGACCGGGAAGATCTGGAGGGCCTGGCTTCATGGCGCCTGGGCGCCGGAATGCAATTACATGTGATCGATCATCACCTGGCCGAAGCCCGAGCAGCTCACTTGCGTGGCGCCGTCCATCAGGCGCGCGAAGTCATAGGTGACCTTCTTGCTGGCAATCGACTTTTCCATCGAACTGATGATCAGGTCGGCGGCTTCGGTCCAGCCCATGTGGCGCAGCATCATTTCGGCCGAGAGGATTTCGGAACCGGGGTTCACGTAGTCCTTGCCGGCGTACTTGGGAGCGGTGCCGTGGGTGGCTTCGAACATGGCGACGGTGTCGCTCAGGTTGGCGCCCGGGGCAATGCCGATGCCGCCGACCTGCGCAGCCAGCGCGTCGGACACGTAGTCGCCGTTGAGGTTCAGCGTGGCAATCACGCTGTATTCGGCGGGACGCAGGAGAATCTGCTGCAGGAACGCGTCGGCAATGCTGTCCTTGACGGTGATTTCCTTGCCCGTCTTGGGGTTCTTGAACTTCATCCACGGGCCGCCATCGATCAGCTCGGCGCCGAATTCCTTGGCGGCCAGGTTGTAGGCCCAGTCGCGGAAGCCACCTTCGGTGAACTTCATGATGTTGCCCTTGTGCACGATGGTGACGCTGGGCTTGTCGTTGTCCACTGCGTATTGCAGCGCCTTGCGCACGAGGCGCTCGGTGCCTTCCCTCGACACGGGCTTGACGCCGATGCCGGAAGTGTTGGGGAAGCGGATCTTCTTGACGCCCAGCTCGTCCTGCAGGAACTTGATGAGCTTCTTGGCCTTGTCGCTTTCGGCTTCGAATTCGATGCCGGCGTAGATGTCTTCCGAGTTCTCGCGGAAGATGACCATGTTGGTCTTGTGCGGCTCGCGCACCGGGCTGGGCACGCCTTCGAAGTACTGGATGGGGCGCAGGCACACGTAAAGGTCGAGTTCCTGGCGCAACGCCACGTTCAGCGAGCGGATGCCGCCGCCGACGGGCGTGGTCAGCGGGCCCTTGATGGAAACGACGTAGTCGCGCACGGCGTGCAGCGTTTCTTCGGGCAGCCAGACGTCCGGGCCGTAGACCTTGGTCGACTTTTCGCCGGCATAGACTTCCATCCAGTGGATCTTCTTCTTGCCGCCGTAGGCCTTGGCCACCGCTGCATCCACCACCTTGAGCATCACCGGCGTAATGTCCAGCCCCGTGCCGTCGCCCTCGATGAAGGGAATGATCGGCTGGTCAGGCACATTGAGCGAATTGTCGGCGTTGACCGTGATCTTCTGACCTTCGGCCGGGACTTTGATGTGCTGGTAGCTGGACATGAGGGGAAACGACTCCGGGAGTGACGTAATTCGGACGACTGTCTGCGAATTCAGACAACGACGGGGAATCGCTGTACAGCCCGCGAACAAATCGCTGTACATTTTAGACGCAACCCATCAGCGGGCGTTTGTCAACCTTCGGGCCAATGGGTTCGTTAGTGGCTGACCTTCTGCTCGCCGGGAGGCGTTTCCAACCAATTCTCGATAGAGGAATCATCAATGAGCAAAATTCTCGCAGTCATGATCGCTGGCCTGTTCGCCGCTGGCGCCTACGCCCAGAACCCCACCGGCACCACGCCTGAGCAAGGGAACGCTACCAACAGCAAGTCCCAAGCCCGCGCTGAAGCGAAGAAGGCCGCCAAGCCCGCAGGTCAAGTGGCTGCTCCCGCTGGCGACATCGCCAAGACGCCTGAAGCCGGCGCCATCGGCACCGACAAGGCTGCAGCGTCTGGCGAAAAGCGCGCCGAAACGCGCGACCAGCGTCGTCGCAACAAGGACGGCAGCGTCAAGCGCAAGTCGACCCAAGGCGGCACGCCGAAGTAATTCGGCCAGTCTCGGAAAAAACGCTCTCCGGAGCGTTTTTTTTCGTCCGCAGCAAGAAGACGGCTGTCAACCGGGGCGAGCGGCTGCCGCGTTGAATGTTCACCTCCACAGGGAGGTGGTCCATATCAACAATCTCAAAGGATGTCTCTCATGAACAAGCTTATCGCAGCCCTCGTGGCCGGTCTCTTCGCAGCCGGTGCATTCGCTCAGCAAACCGAACCCGCTCCCAAGGCCGATGCGCCTGTCGCGGCCGCCGCTCACAAGGCGAAGGCGCCAGTCAAGCACGCCGTGAAGAAGCACAAGGCGCGCCATCACGTGGCCAAGGCGCACACGGCTGCAGCCAAGAAGGTGTAAGCTTCCAAGCTCACCGGCAATGCCCGCATCAGCGGGCATTTTTTATGGGCCCCGCGCCCTTGAACCCGCCCTGAAAGAAGCCCCGATGTTTCAGCGTTTCGCCGCCCTGCTCCTGCTCGCCGCCGCCCTGACAGGCCCCGCGCAGGCACAACAGCAACCCCAGACCGATCTCGCACGCACCCAGTTGTCCGTCGGCCTGTACAAGATCGACGCGCAGGTCGCGCAAACGCCCCAACAACGGGAAATCGGCTTGATGTTCCGCAAGGAGATGCCGCAGGCCGAGGGCATGATCTTTGTCTTCGACCAGCCGGCGACCCAGTGCTTCTGGATGAGAAATACGCTGCTGCCGCTCACCGCGGCCTTCGTGGCCAACGACGGCCGCATCGTCAACCTGGTCGACATGCAGCCGATGACCGAGAATTCGCACTGTTCCGAGGAGCCGGTGCGCTTCGTGCTCGAAATGAACCAGGGCTGGTTCGCCAAGAAGAACATCAAGAAAGGCGCCAAGCTGGGCGGCGAGCTCTTTGCCGCCTCGAAGCGCTGAGCACCCGTCGCCCTGCCACGGGCTCACGAAAAAGCCGACCTTCCGGTCGGCTTTTTCAATGGGGGAAACCGGTTCAGCCGAAGTTCTTGGCGGCGAAGTCCCAGTTCACCAGCTTGGCCAGGAAGGTCTCGACGAACTTCGGGCGCAGGTTGCGGTAGTCGATGTAATAGGCGTGCTCCCACACGTCCACCGTCAGCACCGGGGTGTCGCCGGTGGTCAGCGGCGTACCGGCGGCGCCCATGTTCACGATGTCCACCGAGCCGTCGGCCTTTTTCACGAGCCAGGTCCAACCCGAACCGAAGTTGCCCACGGCCGACTTCACGAACGCTTCCTTGAAGGCGTCGTAGCTGCCCCACTTGGCATCGATGGCCTTGGCCAGCGCGCCGGTGGGAGCGCCGCCGCCCTGGGGCTTCATGCAGTTCCAGAAGAAGGTGTGGTTCCAGATCTGGGCGGCGTTGTTGTAGATGCCGCCGCTGGACTTCTTGACGATGTCCTCCAGGGGCATCGACTCGAACTCGGTGCCCTTTTGCAGGTTGTTCAGGTTCACCACGTAGGCGTTGTGGTGCTTGCCGTAGTGGTACTCGAGGGTTTCCTTCGAGTACTCGGGTGCCAGCGCGTCGAGGGCGTACGGCAGGGGTGGGAGCACATGTTCCATGGTTTTTTCTCGTGGGTTGGTTGCGGGGAATACAGGATTCTAGAAAGGAATTACGCACCCGGCGTCGGACGCGGTCCCGTTTCGCCGGGCGTGACTGTCAGGTCGACCGAGCCATCGGCGAGCCGCGCAACCACGGCGTCGCCCGCGTTCAGTTTCTTGGCGCTGACAATCGCGCGACCGTCGGCGCCGGTGAGCCAGGCATAGCCGCGCTGGAGCACCAGGGCCGGGTCGAGCAGCCGAAGGCGCAAGGCCACGCGCTCGAGGCGCTCGCGCCGCTGCGCCAGTGCGCGCTCGAGCTTCAAAGGGAAGTCGGCCGAAATCGAACGCGGCACGTGGGCAAGACGCTCGGTCCTCGATCGCAATGCGTAGTGCAGCCGCTGGGCATGGTGCGCCAACCGAAGCTGCTGGCGGGCCACGAGTGTCGAGGGTCGGCCGAGTCGCGCCGCCGCCTGGTCGAGCCGCTGGCCCAGCAGGTCGAGACGCGCGCCCACCGCGTCGCCGAACCGCTCTTCCAGCAGGTCGAGTGCGCCGAGCCACATCGCCTGCGGCGCGCTGACGAGTTCCGCCGCCGCCGTGGGCGTGGGTGCGCGCAGGTCGGCGCAAAAGTCGGCGATGGTGAAGTCGGTTTCGTGCCCTACCCCGCAGATCAGCGGCACCGGGCTCTGGACGATGGTGCGGGCCAGGGTTTCGTCGTTGAAGGCCCAGAGATCTTCGATGGAGCCGCCGCCCCGCACCAGCAGGATCACGTCGACGGCCGGCTCCAGCGCATAGAGCGACTGCAACGCACGCACGAGTTCCGCCGGCGCGCCGGCACCCTGCACCGGCGACGGCGCCAGAACCACCGGAATGTGCGGCACGCGGCGCCGCAGCGCCGTGACCACGTCATGCAAAGCCGCGGCACCGAGCGAGGTCACCAGGCCCACCGAGCGCGGCATGGTGGGCAGCGCACGCTTGCGCGCGGCATCGAAAAGCCCTTCGGCTTCGAGCCGTGCCTTGCGCTGCAGGAACTGCTCGAAGAAGGCCCCCTGCCCCGCGCGTTGCAGGCTTTCGACCACCAGTTGCAGATCGCCGCGCGGCTCGTAGACCGCCAAGCGCCCACGCACCTCGACCTGGTCGCCGTCGCGCGGCGAAAAATCGAGCAGGCCCGCGGCTCGCCGGAACATCGCACAGCGCAGTTGGCCGGACTCGTCCTTGAGCGCGAAGTAACAATGTCCACTCGAGGCCCGCGAAAAGCCCGAGATTTCGCCGCGCACCGCGACCGGGTTGAAGCGTGCGTCGAGCGCGTCGGCAACCGCCCGGCACAAAGCCCCGACAGCCCAGATCCGCGGACCCGGTGTGGCATTCGGTTCACGCAAGTTCACAAAACCCGCAAGTGGCTGGCGACCACTCTTCCACAGTGAGTGGCCACCCCCCGATGGTGAGGCCTTGGTACGAAACGGGCGCACGGTTTGCCGTGCAAGCCGTTGATTTCATTGGAAAAAGTACTGCTCAAAATTCAATCGATCTAACGGGAAGCCCGCCCCATGCGGGTCCGGGCAGGTTGCGCAGCAGGTTAATCACAAAGTTATCCACAGAATCTGTGCGTCATCGCTTACACGCAAACAAGCCGAGTGGCGATGGTGGGCTCGGTGGATAATCGCCGCGCATTTGCAGTCTACGGGCCGGAGGGTTTTCTTGTTTTCCATCATAGTTGCCGCGGGCTGGCCGATTTGGCCATTGCTCGCTTGTTCGATCATCGCGCTCGCGCTGGTTATAGAACGTTTCACAAGTCTGAAGACCGTGAAGGTCCTGCCGCCCAAACTGCTCGACGAGGCGATGACCGTTTCGCACGGCTCGGTTCCGGGGCCCGACGTGGTGACCAAGCTCGAACGCAATTCGATGCTCGGGCAGGTGCTGGCCGCCGGCCTTCGGGCGCTCAACGCCAACCCGCGCTGCACCGAGGAGGACCTGCGCGCGGCCATGGAGGCCTCGGGCCGTACCGTCGCGCACAGGCTGGAACGCTACCTGCCGGCCTTGGCCACGATTGCGTCGGCGGCGCCGCTGCTCGGCCTGCTCGGGACGGTGATCGGCATGATCGAGATCTTCGGTTCGCAGTCCCCCGGAAGCGGCGCGGTCGGCTCGGGCAATCCGGCGCAACTGGCGCACGGTATCTCGATCGCGCTCTACAACACGGCGTTCGGCCTGATCGTGGCGATTCCGACGCTGATCTTCTGGCGCTATTTCCGTAGCCGGGTCGACGAATATCTGTTGAACCTCGAGTTGTCGGGCGAGCGTTTTGCCCGCCACCTGAACGCGCTGCGGAAATGATGGCCGCCACGCTTGCCACTGCCGCGCCGTTCGGCCGAGGCTCGCCATGAGCCGCGGCCGCATGCATTTCCGCCACGGTGCACGGGACGAGCCGGAGATCAACCTGATCCCGTTCATCGACGTGCTGCTGGTCGTCCTCATCTTCCTGATGCTGTCGACCACCTACAGCAAGTTCACCGAGATGCAGCTGCGCCTGCCGACGGCGGACGTCGATTCGCAGCGCGACTACCCGAAGGAAGTGATCGTGGCGGTGTCCGCCGACGGCCGCTATTCGATCAACAAGACGCCCCTCGCCGACCGCAATGTGGCGACGGTGACCGCCGCGCTGGGTGCCGCAGCCACCGCCGGCAAGGACAGCGTGGTCATCATCAGCGCTGACGCGAGCAGCCCGCACCAGGCCGTGATCACGGTGATGGAAGCGGCGCGCCGCGCGGGCCTGGTGCAGATCACCTTCGCAGCCCAATCGACGGCGCAAGCAGGACGCTGAGTGCCGTCGCACGGCCGCAGCAGCAGTACCGGCGCATCGGCCTCACGGCTGCAGCGCGCCTGGCTGCATCGCGGTGTGCTCGCTTGCCTGCTGTGGCCTCTGTCGCTTTTCTACGCGGCGCTTTTTGCGGCGCGGCGCTGGTTCTACCGGCTGGGGTGGCTGAAGACCGAGCGCGTACAGGTGCCCGTGATCGTGGTCGGCAATGTCATTGCGGGCGGCGCCGGCAAGACGCCGGTCGTGATGGCCGTGGTCCGGCATCTGCAGGCTCGCGGCCTGCATGTCGGAGTGATCTCGCGCGGCTACGGCCGCCGCACCGGCGACTGCCGTGAGGTGCTGGACGCAAGCGATCCGCAAGACGTCGGCGACGAACCGGCGCTGATCCGCCATGCCACCGGCGCGCCCGTTTTCGTGGCGCGGCGCCGCATCGAGGCCGCGCGCGCCCTGCTGGCCCGGCACCCGGCCACGCAGGTCATCGTGAGCGACGACGGACTGCAGCACCTGGCGCTTGCGCGCGATATCGAGATTTGCGTGTTCGACGACCGAGGCGTCGGCAATGGATGGCGGCTGCCCGCAGGTCCCTTGCGCGAGCGCTGGCCGCGTGCGTGCGACCTGGTGCTCCACAGCGGCACGAACCCCGCGTTCGGCGGCTACACCGCCGAACGCACCTTGGCGCATGAGGCCGTGGCGAAAGACGGAAAACGCATGCCGCTGGAGGCTCTGGTCGGCCAGCCGGTGACCGCGCTGGCGGCCATTGCACGGCCCGAAGCCTTCTTCGACATGCTGCGGGCGCGCGGCCTGACGCTGGCCGAGACGATGGCGTTGCCCGACCACTTCGATTTCGATGGCTGGCAAGCCCCTTCCGACGCCGGGCGCCCGCTGCTCTGCACCGAAAAAGATGCGGTCAAGCTGTGGCGAAAAGCGCCCGCCGCGCTTGCTGTGCCGCTGCATTTCACGCCGGCGCCGGAATTCTTCGCCGCGCTCGACGCAAAGCTATCATCGCTCGATGGATACCAAGCTGCTTGAACTGCTCGTCTGCCCCGTGACCAAGGGCCCGTTGACCTGGAACGCCGAAAAGCAGGAGCTCTGCTCGCGCAGCGCCCGCCTCGCCTATCCGGTGCGCGACGGAATTCCGGTGCTGCTCGAGAACGAGGCCCGCACGCTGTCCGACGAAGAGTTGGGGCTGTGAGCGCAGCGCCGAGGGTGCCCCAATGAGCTTCACCGTTCTGGTGCCGGCTCGCCTGGCTTCGACACGGCTACCCAACAAGCCGCTGGCGGACATCGCCGGCCTGCCGATGGTGGTGCGCGTGGCGCAGCGCGCGGCCCGATCGATCGCGCTGCGAGTGGTGGTTGCCGCAGACGACCTGTCCATTGTCTCGGCGTGCAAGGAACACGGCGTACAAGCCATCCTCACGCGCCAGGACCACCCCAGCGGCACCGACCGTCTCGCCGAAGCCTGCGAGCAACTCGGCCTCGACGGCGACGATATCGTCGTGAACGTGCAGGGCGACGAACCGCTGATCGATCCCGCGCTGATCGATGCCGTGGCATCCGCGCTGGCGCTTCATCCGGAGGCTGCCATGAGCACGGCAGCCCACGAAATCGATTCGCTGGACGACTTTCTGAACCCGAACGTGGTGAAGGCGGTGCTCGATGCCCGGGGCAACGCGCTCTATTTCAGCCGCGCGCCCATTCCGTGGTGGCGCGACGGCGCAGTCAACCGCGCGCTGCCCTCGGCGCTGCCCACGCCGGCACCGTTGCGCCACATCGGCATCTACGGATACCGCGCGGGCTTCGTGCGCAAGTTTCCCTCGTTGCCGCCCGCTCCCGTCGAGGCGACCGAGGCGCTCGAACAGCTGCGCGCGCTCTGGCACGGCCATCGCATCGCGGTGCACGTCACCGATGCGGCGCCCGGGCCGGGCATCGACACCCCTGAAGACCTGGCCCGCGTCCGCGCATTGTTCACAGCCCAGCCGCCCCTCTGAGGCGTGCGCCCGCGCAGTGGCGGAAACGGAATTTCTTCACGCTGACGCATGCTATCCTCGATGCAATTCCGCCTTGCACAACGGCTCCTGGGCCATGGCAGGGTGCGACACAAGATCTAAGAACCGTCCGAGGACACCATGAGACTAATTTTGCTGGGCGCGCCCGGGGCGGGCAAAGGCACGCAAGCGGCCTTCATCTGCCAGAAGTACGGCATTCCTCAAATTTCGACCGGCGACATGCTGCGCGCGGCCGTCAAGGCCGGCACGCCGCTGGGCCAGCAAGCCAAGGCGGTGATGGAATCGGGCGGCCTGGTGAGCGACGACCTGATCATCAACCTCGTGAAGGAACGCATCGCACAACCCGATTGCGCCGACGGCTTTCTGTTCGACGGTTTCCCGCGCACCATTCCGCAGGCCGATGCGATGAAGGCAGCGGGCGTCAAGCTCGACTACGTGCTCGAAATCGACGTGCCGTTCAGCGACATCATCGAACGCATGAGCGGCCGGCGCTCGCATCCGGCGTCGGGCCGCATCTATCACGTGAAGTTCAATCCACCGAAGGTCGAAGGCAAGGACGACATCACAGGCGAAGAACTGATCCAGCGCAAGGACGACGAGGAAGAAACCGTGCGCAAGCGGCTCGAGGTGTACAGCCAGCAGACGCGTCCGCTGGTCGACTACTACTCGGCCTGGGCCAAGTCGGACCCGGCTTCGGCACCGAAGTACCGCGCCATCAAGGGCGTGGGCACGGTCGAAGAGATCACCCAGCGCGCGCTGACGGCCCTGAGCAGCTGAACTTCAGCGGCGGGCCTGTCGCCCGCTCGCCTTGCCGCCCGCGATCACCGTTCCTCAGGCGGCCGCCGTCTCGAGCAACTCCAGCATCAGCGCGATGCGTGCCTTGACCGGCGTCAAGGCACCGGCATCGCGAAGCCGGTCGTCGGGCCTCGGCAGAATGCGCCCGCTCGCGCAACGTGTCGCACGCAGCACGGTCACACCCGCGTCATGGGCGCGGAGCGCAGCAGCCTCCAACGCGTGGTGCACCGTGCCGTTGCCCGTCGCAGCCAGAACCAGCCCTCGGACCGGCTCGGCCACGCCGGCAGCCCGCTCCTGCAGCAGCAGGTCGATGATGGCGCCGCTCGCGCCGGCATGGCTGGTGACGATCTCGACCCGGGGCCAGCGCGTTGCCGTGCCCGGCTTCGCTTCGAGAATTTTCGAGCGCTTCCCCGCTGGCGATTGCGGCCAGTCGCGCAGGCGCCGCACCGCCCCCTCTTCCACGTAGCCCACCGGGCCGGCGTCGCCCGATGCAAACGCATCCGGGCGGTAGGTGTGCACCTTCTGAACATCCAGCGCACTGTGGATCGCGCCCGCGCAGACCACCGTCACGCCCTTCGCCGATGGTGCGGCTGCGACCGCTATGGCATCGCGCACATTCTGCGGGCCGTCGGGCGAAAGCGAACTGGCCGGGCGCATGGCGCAAGTCAGCACCACGGGCTTGCCGGGAGCGAGCACCGTTTGAAGGAAGAAGGCGGTTTCTTCGATGGTGTCGGTGCCGTGCGTGATCACCACGCCCGCCACATCGGCTTCGGCCAGCCGGCCGGCGCACCGCTGCGCGAGCTGCAGCCAGGTGTCGAACGACATGTCCTTGCTGTCGAGCTGTGCCACCTGCTCCGCCACGAGCTCCAGGCCCTCGGGCGCGTCGATGCCGCCGAGCAGGTCTGCCACGCCCACTTGCCCGGCGGTGTAGCCGATGTTGTCACCGCCGCTTGCTGCGCGTCCGGCAATGGTGCCGCCCGTGCCCAGGACCACCACCCGCCGCAGGCTGGGCGAAAGTGAATTAACCATGGCTTGCCAACTTTTAAAAACTGGTTAAAAATACAGGTACTGGATATTCAGCCAGTGCCGCAAGGAACCACATATGCAGTTCGCCGTGAAGCTTACCGCCCGCCAGCAGCAAATCCTGGACTTGATCCAGAGCGCCATCGCCCGTACCGGTGCTCCGCCCACGCGGGCAGAAATTGCCAGTGAACTGGGCTTCAAGTCGGCCAACGCCGCCGAGGAGCATCTGCAGGCGCTGGCCCGCAAGGGCGTGATCGAACTCGTCAGCGGCACCTCGCGCGGCATCCGGCTCAAGGGCGATGCGCTGCGCTCGCTCAACGAGTCGCGCCATCGCGAAGGCGTCCAGTTTTCGCTTTCGCTGCCCGGCATGGCGCAGCTTGCGCTGCCTCTCATCGGCCGCGTGGCGGCGGGTTCGCCCATCCTGGCGCAAGAGCACGTCGACCAGACCTATTACGTCGAGAACACGCTGTTCCAGCGCCAGCCCGACTACCTGCTGAAGGTGCGCGGCATGTCCATGCGCGACGCCGGCATCATGGACGGCGACCTGCTCGCGGTCCAGGCCACCAAGGAAGCGCGCAACGGCCAGATCGTGGTGGCCCGCCTCGGCGACGAAGTCACGGTCAAGCGCCTCAAGCGCAACAAGCAGGTCATCGAGCTGCATGCCGAAAACCCGGACTACCCGACCATCATCGTCCAGCCCGGCGAGCCTTTCGAAATCGAAGGCCTGGCGGTCGGTCTCATTCGCAACACCATGCTGATGTAGACCTCGCGGCCTGCCGAAAGCAGCACCCCATCCGGCCGCAGCAGGTGGCGGGCGTATGGCGCGAAGTCGCCATCACCCTGTTGCGTCCAGTCAAAGAAATCCTGCCTGTGTTCAACCTCAGACTTTTTTGGAGTTCACATGGGAATCGCCCTCCTCGCCATCGTTGATTTGTGGATGCCGCTGCAATCGCTTGCAAGCCGGTTGCTGCCGGCGCGCCGCCCGCGCCACCGAGACAGCAGCAACGCCTCCGCGGGGTTGCGCTACGTCGCAGTGCGGCCGGCCTGCACGGCCCGCGCCCACGGCACGGCCGCACCCAAGGCGGCGGCCGTGCCTGCGCGACCGCTGCGCGTCATTCGCGTGGTCGACGGGCCCCAGGGTGGAAAACGCAGCACCAACCGGATGGTGATTTCGGGCCGCATGGCCGATGTGTGCGCCGAGCTCGACCGGCTGGCGGCACTCGAGGCCATGGAAGCCGTCAGCGCCGCACCGCGCTCTACGCACCTGCATTGAGCACGTGCAAACCCCGGTGACCATGGCCCGGGGCGGGTATCCAAACGTTCACACGCGCGGCATGCCAATGCTGCGAGGCACAATGGCACGCCATGAACATTGTGATCCTCGACGATTACCAGGACGCCGTGCGCAAGCTGCGCTGCGCCGCCAAGCTGGACGCGTATGCGGCCAAGGTCTACACCAATACGGTCAAGGGCATTGGTCAACTCTCGATTCGCCTGAAGGACGCCGATGTGATCGTGCTGATCCGCGAGCGCACCCACATCTCGCGCCAGCTGATCGAAAAGCTGCCCAAGCTCAAGCTCATCTCGCAAACCGGACGGGTGGGCGGCCATATCGATGTCACGGCCTGCACCGAGCGCGGCGTGGCGGTGGCCGAGGGCACCGGCTCTCCTCAGGCGCCCGCCGAACTCACGTGGGCGCTGATCATGGCGGCCATGCGGCGGCTGCCGCAGTACATCAGCAACCTCAAGCACGGGGCCTGGCAGCAGTCGGGGCTCAAGTCGGCCTCGATGCCAGCCAATTTCGGGCTGGGCTCGGTGCTGAAGGGCAAAACGCTCTGCATCTGGGGCTATGGCCGCATCGGCCAGCTGGTGGCGCGCTACGGGCAGGCCTTCGGCATGCAGGTCGTGATCTGGGGCCGAGAGGCGAGCTGCGCCAAGGCGCGGTCCGACGGTTTCCAGGTGGCGCAGAACCGGCACGAGTTCTTCGCCGCGGCCGACGTGCTGTCGGTGCACCTGCGGCTCAACGAAGAAACCGTGGGCCTGGTCACGCTCGAAGACCTTTCGCGCATGAAGCCGACGGCGCTCTTCGTCAATACGTCTCGTGCCGAACTGGTCGAGCCCGATGCCCTGCTCGCCGCGCTCAACCGCGGCCGGCCGGGGCTGGCAGCCGTCGACGTGTTCGAGAGCGAGCCGCCGCTGCAGGGCCACGCGCTGCTGCGCCTCGAAAACTGCATCTGCACGCCGCACATCGGCTATGTCGAGCAAGACAGCTACGAAAGCTATTTCGGCCAGGCTTTCGACAATGTCGTGAGCTTCATCAAGGGCAACCCCACCAACATCGTGAACCCCGGCGCACTGCAGGTTCGCCGGTGATTTCATGAGCCGCTGGGCCGCCCCAAGGCAAATACCGCAGCCGAAGGCGAAGGTCCTTCAGTGAGCCGGCCGGCGCCCCGGGGCGCGCTGTGGGCGCTGCTGGCCGGCAATTTCGTGATCGGCACCGGTGTGATGGTGGTGCCCGGCACGCTCAATGAAATCAGCACGTCGCTGGCCGTCACCGTGGCAACCGCGGGCCAGCTGATCACGGTCGCCGCGGTCGTGATGTGCCTGGGCGCCCCGTTGCTCGCGGCGGTGGTTGCGGGCTGGGACCGCCGCCGGCTGCTGGCCCTCACCTTGCTCTGGTACGCCGCCGGGCACGTCCTTTCCGTGCTGATGCCGAGTTTTGGCGCCCTGCTGCCGGTGCGCATGCTCACGGTGGTTGCGCCGGCCATCTTCACGCCCCAGGCCGCCGCCTGCGCCGGCATGCTGGTGCCGCCCGAGCAGCGCGGACGCGCCGTGACTTTCGTCTTTCTGGGCTGGTCGATGGCCTCGGTGCTGGGCTTGCCCCTGGGCGCGCTGATCGGCGGCCACCTGGGCTGGCGCATGGCTTTCATGGCCATTGCGATGCTCACGCGTCGTGAGTGCGGGGGCGATCTGGCTGACGCTGCCGCGCGGCATCCGTCCGGCGGCGCTCACGGCGGCGGCTTGGTCGCGCGTACTGCGCAGCCCGGTGCTGATGGGCATCGTGTCGGTCACCGCGCTGCAAGGTGCCGGCCAGTTCGTTCTGTTCAGCTATTTCGGTCCCATCCTGAAACAGAACTTCGGCGCGGACCCCACCACGCTGAGCCTGATGTGGGCGCTGTTCGGCGTCTTCGGGCTGGTGGGCAACATGCTGGTGAGCCGCTTCATCGACCGCGTGGGCCCGGGCCGCATGGTGCTCCTGACGAGTTCGCTGATCGCGCTCAGCCTCTTTCTCTGGCCGTGGGCCGTCACGCTCCCCTGGCTGGCGGCCGTTCTCGTGCCCTGGGGCCTGGGCTGCTTCGCGACCAACTCGGCGCAGCAGGCACGGCTGGTGGGCCTGGCGCCCGCCCTCGCGCCGGGTTCCGTGGCGCTCAACAGCTCGGGCATCTACATCGGCCAGGCGGTCGGGGCCGGGTTGGGCGGATGGCTGCTCGCCAACGACGCGGTCGCCTGGATGAATTGGGTCGGCCTGGCGTTGCTGCTGCTGGCCATCGGCCTGAGCGTGACCATCGATCGCAGCCGCCGCGCGGCCTGACAACACGGTTTGACATACGGCGCGAGCACGGCCCCGCGTAAAACCCGGGACCCCGCTGCGCCGGGTGACTGCAAAATCGGAGGCTGCGCAAGCGCCGCGCCCAGCGCCTGCAGCCAGGCCCGGATCTCTCTCAACCAGTGAAAATCTTCTTCCAATGACAGTGAACTACACCCGGATCGGCGTCGTCGGCGCCGGCGCCATGGGCCGAGGCATCGCTCAGATCGCCGCGCAGGCGGGCAGCGAAGTGCTGCTGCTCGACAGTTTTGCAGGTGCCGCGGAACGCGGGCGCGAAGCCCTCGTGGCGCAATGGAACAAGCTGCACGAAAAGGGCAAGATCGATGCCGCGGCGCGCGATGCGCAGATCGCCCGCGTCAAGGCAGTCGATTCGGTCGCTGCCCTCGCCCACTGCGATCTCGTGATCGAAGCGGTGGTCGAAGACCTCGAGGTCAAGCGCAAACTGTTCCGCGAACTCGAATCGTTCGTCGCGCCCACGGCCACGCTCGCGACCAACACCTCGTCGCTTTCAGTCACGGCCATTGCGGCCGGCCTCAAGCACCCGGAGCGCGTGGCTGGCTTTCACTTCTTCAACCCCGTGCCGCTGATGAAGGTGGTCGAGGTGGTGGCGGGCTTCAAGACGTCGGCCGAAGTCTGCAAGCAATTGGCCGGCTATGCGGTGCAGATGGGCCACAGCGCGGTGCAGGCGCAGGACACGCCGGGCTTCATCGTCAACCACGCCGGCCGGGGCTACGGCACCGAGGCGCTGCGTATCGTGGGCGAAGGCGTGGCCGACTTCGCCACCATCGACCGCATCCTGAAGGACCAGGCCGGCTTCCGCCTCGGCCCGTTCGAGCTGATGGACCTCACGGCGCTCGACGTGTCGCATCCGGTGATGGAATCGATCTATCACCAGTACTACGAGGAGCCGCGCTTCCGCCCCAGCGTAATCACGGCCCAGCGCCTTGCCGCAGGCGTGCTCGGCCGAAAAACCAATGAGGGCTTCTACAGCTACAACGACGGCGTGATGCAGCAGCCTCCCGAAGCCGCACCGCCCACGTTGGCCGCGCTGCCTTCGGTGTGGGTGTCGCCCCGCGCCGCACGCCGTGCCGAGCTGCTGCGCCTGATCAACACGCTGGGCGCGCAGATCGACAGCGGCGCCATGGCCGCCCCCACCTCGCTCATCCTGGTGGCACCGCTGGGCTTCGACGTGACCACCGTGGCCGCGGTCGAACGGCTGGACGCCACCCGCACCGTCGGCATCGACATGCTGATCGACGATGCCGCCACCAAGCGCCGCGTGCTCGCCACCAACCCCGCCACGCGGCGCGACATTCGCGATGCGGCGCACGCCCTCTTCGCGCGCGACGGCAAGGCCGTGAGCGTGATCCGCGACAGCGGCGGTTTCGTCACGCAACGCGTGATCGGCACCATCGTGAACATCGCCTCCGACATGTGCCAGCAGCGCGTCTGCTCGCCGGCCGATCTCGAAACCGCCGTTCAGCTGGGTCTCGGCTATCCGCGCGGTCCGCTGGCCATGGGCAACCTTTACGGGCCGACCAACATGCTCGAAGTGCTGTTCAACCTGCAGACCGTCTACGGCGACCCGCGCTATCGCCCGAGCCCGTGGCTGCGGCGCCGCGGCGCGATCGGCCTGAGCCTGCTGCACGAAGAAGAATAAACAAACAAACGCCAAGGAAGCACCACAGCGATGACCGCCGAACTCAAGAGCACCAGCGAAGGACGCACCATGGTGCTGACGATCGCCAATCCCACCCAGCGCAATGCACTGGGGCCCGAGATCTACGCCGCAGGCATCGAGGCACTCAACGGCGCCGAAAGCAGCGATGAAATCCGCAGCGTCGTCATCGTGGGCGAAGGCGCATGGTTCTGTGCCGGCGGCTCTCTGCAGCGGCTGTCCGACAACCGCCAGCGCGACCCGTCGGTGCAAGCCGAAAGCATCGAGGGCCTGCACAACTGGATCGATTCCATCCGCACCTTTCCCAAGCCGATCATTGCGGCGGTCGAAGGCGCGGCCGCGGGTGCCGGCTTTTCGCTGGCACTGGCCTGCGACTTCGTCGTGGCCGCGCGCGATGCGATCTTTGCGGCCTCGTACAGCAACGTGGCGCTGTCGCCCGACGGCGGCCTGAGCTGGCACCTGGGCCAGGCGTTGCCGCGCCAGCTGGCCAGCGAGTGGCTGATGGCCGGCGAGCGCATCGGTGCGCCGCGGCTGCATGCGCTCGGGCTGGTCAACGAACTGAGCGAAAACGGCCAGGCGCTTGCAAGCGCGCTGGCGCTTGCGGCCAAGCTCAATACGCGCGCACCGAACTCGCTGGCCAGCATCAAGGAGCTGCTCAGCGAAGCGCGCGGCGCCACGTTCACAACGCAGCTTTCGCAGGAGCGAGACCACTTCGTTCGCAACCTCCACCACCCGAATGCCGGCATCGGCATCGACGCGTTTCTCGAGAAGAAGCCGCCGCACTACGAATAGCGGCACGACGTCACTCCCGTGACACCCTTCAGCCTTTCAGTCGCCGACAGGACAGACCAATGGACGACCCCATTCTTACCATCGAAGAACGTGAAGCGATCAACAGTGGTCGCTGGTTTTCTTCTCTCTCTCCATCGCTACGGCACGACATTCTCCGATGCGCTTTTGTCAAACGCTACAAGGACGGCGACCTGATCGCTGCCCGCGGCGATCCGCCCGATCACTGGATCGCCTGTGCCAAGGGCGCGGTGCGCGTCAGTTCGACGGCCGTTTCGGGCAAGCAGGTGACACTGACCTATGTGGAGCCGGGCATCTGGTTCGGCGACGTGGCCATGTTCGACGGGGACCGGCGCACGCACGATGCCTATGCGCACGGCGATACGACGGTGCTTTGCGTGGCGCGGGCCGACTTCCAGAAGATCCTGGCCGCGCACGTGGAGCTGTACGAAGCCCTGATGCGGCTGCAGGCACGCCGCATCCGCACCTTGTTCGGGCTGGTGGAAGACCTCAACACCCTGCCCTTGCGCGCACGCTTGGCGAAGCAGCTCATCCACCTGGTCCGCAGCTACGGGGTGCCCAACCTGGACGATGGCAGCCAGACGCGTATCGGCCTGCAGTTGGCGCAGGAAGAACTCGCGCAGTTGCTCGGCGCCTCGCGCCAGCGGGTCAACCAGGAGCTCAAGACCATGGAACGCGAGGGCACCATCCGGATCGAGCCGGGCGGGCTGGTCGTCCTGGACCGCGCAGCCTTGATGCGTGTCTCCGAAGCTGAGACCTAAGAAAACCAAAAAGAGACAGAGACATGAGCCAGGACTTCTCGAACTTCATCGGCACCCGCGCCGTCTCGCAGCAGCATGCCTTCGACATCGAGGGCGTTGGCGGCCTGGCTCACGAAGAACCTCGATGGCTTCAAGGGCCCGTTGACGGTCGAGATGTTCAAGGGCGGGCAATCGAACCCGACCTACAAGCTCGTCACGCCCACGCAGAGCTACGTGATGCGCGCCAAGCCCGGCCCCGTCGCCAAGCTGCTGCCTTCGGCGCATGCGGTGGAGCGCGAGTTCAAGGTCATGAGCGGCTTGCAGGGCACCGATGTGCCCGTGCCGCGCATGCACTGCCTGTGCGAGGATGAATCCATCATTGGCCGTGCCTTCTATGTCATGGAGTTCATGCAGGGACGGGTCCTCTGGGACCAATCGCTGCCCGGTTTCACCAACACCGAACGCGCGGCTTATTACGACGAGATGAACCGCGTCATCGCCGCGCTGCACACCGTGAAGTTTGCCGAGCGCGGCCTTGCCGACTACGGCAAGCCCGGCAACTATTTCGAGCGCCAGATCGGCCGCTGGAGCAAGCAGTACAAGGCCTCGACCGATGGTGCCGGCGAGCTGTCTCAGCCCATCGAGCCCATGGAGCGCCTGATCGACTGGCTGCCCGCGCACATGCCTGCGAGCGCACGCGACGAAAGCAAAGTGTCGATCGTCCATGGCGACTACCGCCTCGACAACGTGATGTTCCATCCCACAGAGCCGCGGATCATTGCGGTGCTCGACTGGGAGCTCTCCACCTTGGGCCACCCCTTGGCAGACTTCAGCTACCACTGCATGTCGTGGCACATGCCCCCGACCACCGGCCGCGGCATCGGCGGCGTGGATGTTGCAGCGCTGGGCATTCCCACCGAGAGCGAATACATCCGGCGCTACTGCGAGCGCACGCGCATCAGCACGCCCGAGGCGCTGGCGCCCGACTGGAATTTCTACCAGGCCTACAACCTGTTCCGCATGGCCGCGATCCTGCAAGGCATTGCCAAGCGGGTCGAGGCCGGGACCGCGTCGAGCGAGCAAGCCGTGGCCTCTGCCCGCGGCGCGCGACCGATGGCCGACATGGCCTGGCAGTTCGCCCAAAAGGCGTAACCAGCCCTCAAAAAAAACCCACCAGGAGACAGCATGGATTTCGAATATTCGGCCAAGACCAAGGAACTGCAGAAGCGCGTCACGGCCTTCATGGACACGCACATCTACCCGGCCGAAACCGAGTACGCAGCTGAACTGGCAGCCAACACGGCCGCGGGCAAGCGTTGGACCGCGCTCAAGACCGTCGAGAAGGTGAAGGAGAAGGCCAAGGCCCAGGGCCTGTGGAACCTGTTCCTGCCGGTCGACAGCGCCTCCGCATCCGGCTATGAAGGCGCCGGCCTCACGAACCAGGAATATGCACCGCTGGCGGAAATCATGGGCCGGGTGCCATGGGCTTCGGAAGCGTTCAACTGCTCGGCGCCCGATACCGGCAACATGGAGACCATCGCCCGCTATGGCTCCGAGGCCATCAAGGCACGCTGGCTCAAGCCGCTGCTCGAAGGCCAGATTCGCTCCGCCTTCGCAATGACCGAACCCGACGTGGCCTCCAGTGATGCCACCAACATCGCGACCCGCATCGAGCGCCAGGGCGACGAGTACGTGATCAACGGCCACAAGTGGTGGATTTCGGGTGCCGCCGATCCGCGCTGCGCCGTCTTCATCACCATGGGCAAGAGCGACCCCGATGCGCCGCGCCACTCGCAGCAGAGTATGGTGATCGTGCCGGCTGACGCCAAGGGCATCCGCATCGTGCGCCCGCTCAACGTGATGGGCTACGACGACGCGCCGCACGGCCACGTCGAGATGTATTTCGAGAACGTGCGCGTGCCTGTCGACAACATCCTGCTCGGCGAAGGCCGTGGCTTCGAAATCGCGCAAGGCCGCCTTGGCCCCGGGCGCATCCATCACTGCATGCGCCTGATCGGCCTGGCCGAGCGCGCGCTCGAGCTGATGTGCAAGCGCGCCTCCTCGCGCGTCGCCTTCGGCAAGACCGTCGCCTCGCAGACCGTGACGCAGGAGCGCATCGCCGAAGCGCGCTGCAAGATCGACATGGCGCGCCTGCTCACGCTCAAGGCCGCCTGGCTGATGGATGTGGCCGGCAACAAGGTCGCGAAAAACGAGATCGCGATGATCAAGGTGGTCGCACCGAGCATGGCCTGCCAGGTGATCGACTGGGCCATGCAGGCGCACGGCGGCGGCGGCATGTGCGACGACTTCCCGCTGGCCTATGCCTACGCTGGTGCGCGCACGCTGCGTTTCGCGGACGGTCCGGACGAAGTGCACCGCAACGCGATCGCGAAGTGGGAGTTGGGTAAGTACGCGCCCAGCAAGACCGAAGCCGAAGCGCCCGTGACACGCTTCTGATCTGTGTATTACCCCCTCTCCCTCCGGGAGAGGGTTGGGGTGAAGGCCGACGGCACGGAGCGCGCCTCGGCCTTCTTCTTTTTCAGAGCTTCTTCTGCAAGAACACGGCGTGCCCGAACGCCGGATCGAGCTGGTAGTTCATGAACCCTTCGCGTTCGTAGCTGCGCAACGCTGGCTCATTCCCCGAAAGCACTTCCAGCGTGAGCTTGCAGGCACCCCGCGCGCGAGCCTCTTGCTCCACCCGCGCGAACATCTGCTGCGCAACGCGCCGGCCACGGTGGCTGGCCAGCACGACCACGTCGTGCACATTGACCAGCGGCTGGCAGGCGAAGGTTGAAAAACCTTCGATGCAGTTGATAAGGCCGACGGGCTGCGCACCGTCGTAAGCCAACACGCTGAAGGCTTGCGGCCGCGCGGCCAACGCCGCGGGCAGTCCGGCACACACCGCCGCTTCGAGCGGCGTCCCGCCACCGGCAGGGTCGCGTGCATAAGCATCGAGCAGATCAACCAGCGCGGCTGCATGCCCCGAATTGCGATAGTCCGCCAGAACGACGTCGATCATCGCTATGGCGCGGGTTCGAGGGTTGCGGCGAGGCGTTTCGCGCACGACTCGGATTGCTTCGCGTCGCGCGCCTCGACCATCACGCGAACCAGCGGCTCGGTGCCACTCGCGCGGATCAGCACGCGCCCCGCGTCACCGAGCTCGGCCTCGATACGCTGCGTTTCGCCGGCCAGCGCCTTGTTGCTCTTCCAGTCCTGCCCCGGGGTCAGGCGGACATTGATGAGGGTCTGGGGGAACAGCGTGACGTCGGCGAGCAGTTGCGCCACCGTCTTGCCGCTGCGCACGCAGGCCTGCAGCACCTGCAGCGCGCTCACGATGCCGTCGCCAGTGGTGTGGCGGTCGAGCGCCAGCAGATGGCCCGAGCCCTCGCCGCCCAGGATCCAGCCGCGCTTGTCGAGTTCTTCGAGCACATAGCGGTCGCCCACCTTGGCGCGCACGAACTCGATGCCCTGCCCACGCAACGCCACTTCGACGGCCTTGTTGGTCATCAGCGTGCCGACCACGCCCGCGGGCTTTTCGCCGCGCGCGATGCGCTCGGCCACCATCAGGTAGAGCAGCTCGTCGCCGTTGAACAGGCGTCCGCTGGCATCGACCAGTTGCAGGCGGTCGGCATCGCCGTCGAGCGCAATGCCGTAGTCGGCCTTCTGCGCCGTCACCGCGGCGACCAGCGCCTCGGGATGCGTGGCGCCGAAGCCCTTGTTGATGTTGAGCCCGTCGGGTGCGCAGCCGATGCTCGCCACATCGGCGCCCAGCTCGTGGAACACGTTAGGCGCCACCTGGTAGGCCGCGCCGTGCGCCGCGTCGATCACGAGCTTCATGTCGCGCAGCGTCAGGTCGTTGGCGAAGGTGCTCTTGCAGAACTCGATGTAGCGGCCGGGTGCGTCGTTGAGGCGGCGGGCCTTGCCCAAGTCGGCGGAGGCAGCCCACACGGGGGCCTCTTCGAGTGCGGCCTCGACGGCAAGCTCCCAGGCATCGTCGAGCTTGGTGCCCTGCGCGCTGAAGAACTTGATGCCGTTGTCGGGAAAGGCGTTGTGGCTTGCGCTGATCACCACGCCCAGGCTCGCACGCTGCGCGCGCGTGAGGTAGGCGACGCCGGGCGTGGGCAGCGGGCCCAGCAGCACCACGTCGACGCCGGCGGAGTTGAAGCCCGACTCCAGCGCGGATTCGAGCATGTAGCCTGAAATGCGCGTGTCCTTGCCAATCAGCACCGTCGGGCGCGACTGGCTCTTCTTGAGCACGCGGCCTACGGCATGTGCGAGGCGCAGCACGAAGTCGGGTGTGATGGGCGACTGGCCGACCGTGCCGCGGATGCCGTCGGTACCAAAGTATTTGCGTGTCATGGGGGTTTTTCTTGTTGTCGATCTTATGAAGTCGATGAGCCCGGATGCGGTTCCTCGGCCTTCATGGCACGCCACACGGCGAGTGCCGCCACGGTGTCGCGCACGTCGTGCACCCGCACGATGGCCGCGCCGCGGTCTACTGCGAGCACCGCGGCCATCACGCTGGGCACGAGGCGTTCGGCAGCAGCCGGAATGCCACTGACCGTGCCGATCGACGACTTGCGAGACCAGCCCAGCAGCAGCGGATAGCCGGCCTCGAGCAGTTCACGCTGGCGTGCGAGCAGCGCAAAATTTTGCGCCACGGTCTTGCCGAAACCAATGCCCGGGTCCAGCGTGATTCGCGACGGATCGACCTTCAGCGCGCGGAGTTGTGCCAGCTGCTCGGCCCAGAACGACAGCACATCGGGGATCACGTCGCCCTGCATTGGCGCGGCCTGCATGGTTTGCGGATCCCGGTGCATGTGCATCAGGCAAATGCCGCATGAGGGGTGTGCGGCCACCGCCTCGCGCGCGCCAGGCCGCCGCAGCGCCCAGACGTCGTTGACGATGTCGGCGCCCAGGTCGAGCACGGCGCGCATGACTTCCGGCTTGTAGGTGTCGACGGAAATCGGCACGTTCAGCTTGACGGCCTCTCGGACCACCGGCAGCACGCGCGCCAGTTCGGCATCGAGCGGAACGGCCGGGCTACCAGGCCGGGTCGATTCGCCGCCGATGTCGAGGATGTCGGCGCCCTCCTTCAGCAACTGCTCGCAATGCTGCAGGGCGGCCGCGGTCGAGGCATGCGCCCCGCCGTCGGAAAAGGAATCGGGGGTGACATTGACGATGCCCATCACGCGCGGCTGCGCGAGATCGATGGCGAATCGTGCCGTCTGCCAAGTCAACGAAGCTGCCGTCATGCGGCACCTCCGCTATGAAAAACGGGGCCAGAGGCCCCGTTGTTTTGTGAAGCCGGATGCACTTCAGGCAGCTGTCGGTGCCGGATCCGGATTGACAGCCGGCGTACCGCCGCTGCCACCGCTGCCCGACGGCGGAATGCGCGGCGTCCAGTCCTTGGGCGGACGCGGTGCGCGGCCAGCCATGATGTCGTCGAGCTGTTCGCTGTCGATGGTTTCCCACTCGAGCAAGGCCTTGGCCATGGTGTGCATCTTGTCGCTGTTTTCTTCGATGAGGCGGCGCGCCAGGGCGTACTGCTCGTCGATGATGCGGCGCACTTCGGCGTCGACCTTTTCCATGGTCTGCTCGCTCATGTTCGTGGTCTTGGTGACCGAGCGGCCAAGGAACACTTCGCCTTCGTTCTCGGCATAGACCATCGGGCCCAATGCATCGGTCATGCCGTAGCGCGTGACCATGTCCCGGGCGATGGACGTCGCACGCTCGAAGTCGTTGCTCGCGCCGGTGGTCATCTGGTGCATGAACACTTCTTCGGCGATGCGGCCACCAAACAGCATGCTGATCTGGTTCAGCATGTATTCGCGGTCGTAGCTGTAGCGGTCTTGTGCCGGCAGGCTCATGGTCACGCCGAGGGCGCGGCCGCGCGGAATGATGGTGACCTTGTGGACCGGGTCGCACTTGGGCAGCAGCTTGCCGATGAGCGCGTGGCCGGACTCGTGGTAGGCCGTGTTGCGGCGCTCTTCCTCGGGCATGACCATGCTCTTGCGCTCGGGGCCCATGAAGATCTTGTCCTTGGCCTTCTCGAAGTCCTGCATCTCGACCACGCGCGCATTGCGTCGTGCGGCCATCAGGGCAGCTTCGTTGCAGAGATTGGCCAGGTCGGCGCCGGACATGCCGGGCGTGCCGCGCGCGATGACGCTCGGGTTCACGTCCTGGCCGAGCGGCACCTTGCGCATGTGAACGCCGAGGATCTGCTCGCGGCCGCGAATGTCGGGCAGCGTGACATACACCTGGCGGTCGAAACGGCCCGGGCGCAGCAGCGCGGCGTCCAGGATGTCCGGGCGGTTGGTGGCGGCCACCACGATCACGCCCAGGTTGGTTTCGAAGCCGTCCATCTCGACCAGCATCTGGTTCAGGGTTTGCTCGCGCTCGTCATTGCCGCCACCAAGGCCGGCACCGCGCTGGCGGCCCACCGCATCGATTTCGTCGATGAAGATGATGCAGGGAGCGTTCTTCTTGGCGTTCTCGAACATGTCGCGGACACGGGCAGCGCCGACGCCGACGAACATTTCGACGAAGTCGGAACCCGAGATCGAGAAGAACGGAACCTTGGCTTCGCCGGCGATCGACTTGGCCAGCAAGGTCTTGCCTGTACCCGGAGGGCCGACCAGCAGCAGGCCGCGCGGAATGCGGCCGCCGAGTTTCTGGAAGCGCTGCGGGTCTTTGAGGAAGTCGACCACTTCACGGACTTCTTCCTTGGCTTCGTCGCAACCCGCGACGTCGGCGAAAGTGACCGTGTTGTTGTTCTCGTCCATCATGCGGGCCTTGCTCTTGCCGAAGCTGAACGCGCCGCCCTTGCCGCCGCCCTGCATCTGCCGCATGAAGTAGACCCAGACGCCGATCAGCAGCAGCATGGGCCCCCAGCTCACCAGCAGCGTCATGAGGAGCGAGCCCTCTTCGCGCGGCTTGACGTCGAACTTGACGTTGTGGTCGATCAGGTCGCCCACCAGGCCGCGGTCGAGCACCGTGGCGGTCGTGCGGATCTTGCGATCGTCGTTGGTGACGGCGACGATTTCTCCGCCGCCGGCGCCTTCAGGAATGACGGCGCTCTTGATCTGGTTGTTTCGAACCTGATCCAGGAACTCCGAATAACTCACCGTCCCCGAGCCAACGCCGCCGCGGGTGTCGAACTGCTTGAACACAGTGAACAACACCATGGCAATGACGAGCCATACGGCAACTTTGGAAAACCACTGATTGTTCAAACGAAGCTCCAGTCGAAAGCGCGTGACAAGATTGTGAAAAGAACGCGCTATGGATACGCAATTGCGCCCCATTTTAGGCTTTTCAAGCTGCGAAAAGCGGGCATTTCCCTAAAGCAGCCATAGCTTGACAAGGGTTTGCGCCTCATCGACACCCTTTTCAGGGCTGCAGCCTCAAGGTATCAAAGCGTTTCCTGGGCCTTCAGACCCATGCCGACCAGAAAGGTTTCGGACGACTTGTCGCGCGATGCCTTCGGTTTGAACGGCTTCACGGTACGGAAGTTGGCCTTGAAGAGCTTCACCAGCTCGTCATAGCCGCTGCCATGGAAAAGCTTGGCCACCAGCGCCCCTTCGGGCTTCAGATGGTGCTGGGCGAAGTCGATTGCAAGCTCGATCAGGTGCGCCACGCGGGCCGCATCGGCCGAATGGATGCCTGACAGGTTGGGCGCCATGTCGGAAACCACCAGGTCGGCTTTCCGGCCCGCCATCACGCCCAGCACCTGCTCCAGCAGTTCCGGCTCGCGAAAATCCCCCTGCAGGAAGGTCACGCCCTCGATCGGCTCCATCGGCAGCATGTCGAGCGCGATGATGGTGCCGTTCAGCGCACCTGCCGCGGCGCCGTCGGGCGACATCCGCCGCCGCAGGTACTGGCTCCAGGCGCCGGGCGTGGAGCCGAGGTCGACCACCAGCTGGCCGGGCCTGACCAGGCCGAGCGATTCGTCGATTTCCTTGAGCTTGTAGGCGGCGCGGGCGCGGTAACCCTCGCGCGTGGCGAGTTTCACGTACGGGTCGTTGATATGGTCGTGCAACCACGCCTTGTTGACTTTTTTGCTTTTTGCCTTGGTGCTCATGGGTCGCCTCTCGGGCTTCGCGCTGCAGTATTCGCCTTGGAAGCGGCCCGGCGGTTCGAGAGGTTGCTTTCTACCCTCGATAATACGGGGATGCCCGCCATTCAACTTACCCTTGCCGAGCGCAAGGTGCACCGCGCCGAAGCTCACCACCTGGATCCGATCGTCATGGTCGGTGGAGACGGGCTGACCCCTGCCGTTAAAAAAGAGGCCGACGCGGCGCTCAAGGCCCACGGGCTGATCAAGATCCGCGTCTTCTCCGACGACCGACTGGCGCGCGATGCCATGCTGCAAGAGCTCGCCGACGAGCTCGATGCGGCGCCCATCCAGCACATCGGCAAGCTGCTCGTGCTGTGGCGCCCCAAGCCCGAGAAAGAGCGCGTGGTCGATGAAGACCGCATGCCCGGCCCGCGCGACGTCAAGATCCTGAAGTACAGCAAACGCGGCGGCCAGCGCCCCGAGATCAAGACCCTGCGCGTGCTCGGCAACCAGCGGCTCACCCCCGGTGGCACCATCAAGCGCGCCAAGGCGAAGCGGCCGCTGTCGGCCAAGAAGCGCAACCAGGCAGACTGAGCTTGGCGGCAGCGCAAGGCGCCCAGCGCCATATCCTCTGCATGAAGTGGGGCACCAAGTACGGGCCCGAATACGTCAACCGCCTCTACGCGATGGTGCGCCGCAACCTCAGCGGCGACTTCAAGTTCGTGTGCCTGACGGACGACGGCACCGGCATCCGCCCCGAAGTCGCGTGCCTGCCGATTCCGCCGCTCAACCTGCAGCTGGCGCCCGGCCAGCGCGATGGCGCGTGGAAGAAGCTCACCACTTTCGAAAAAGACTTGCACGGCCTCCGCGGCACGGCCCTGTTCCTGGACGTCGACGTGGTCATCGTAGGCAGCCTCGACGCATTCTTCGAGTGCCCCGGCGAATTCCTGATCATTCACGACTACGCGCGCCCCTGGCGGCGCCAGCGGATCACGGGGAACTCGTCGGTCTACCGCTTCGAGCTGGGTGCCCATGCCGACGTGCTGGCGCATTTCCGCGACAACATGGACAAGGTGCAAGCCGAGTACCGCAACGAGCAGACCTACCTGTCCGCGATGATGCACAAGCAAGGCAAGCTGGGCTATTGGCCCACAGCCTGGTGCCCGAGCTTCAAGTACCACGGCATTCCCGCTTGGCCCGCCAACTACTGGGACGAGCCGTTCGTGCCGGAAGGCGCGCGCATCGTGGTGTTCCATGGCGAATGCAATCCGCCCGACGCACTGGCGGGCCGGCGCAACCGGGCTTTCCGCTTTATCCGGCCGGCGCGCTGGATTTCGAAGTTCTGGAAAGAATGAAGTGACCGGGCAGCGGCTGCGGCAGGTCCCGCCTTCCGCCGCTGTCGTCCGGACTTAGCTTGCGGTCGGGGCCTTGGCGCCCATGCGCCACAGCAGCACACCCGCGCACAGCCACTGAACCAGGTACATGCCGCTTCCCGCGGCGTGCCACAGCTTCAGGTTGTCACGCGCAAGAATCCGCGGCGCCACGGCATATTGCTGGAGCAACGCCAGCAGCAACGCCCCGAGTATCAGGAAGATGGCGGTCATCGAGGCGTTGTCGATGCGGTCGTCCATCTTCGTCCTGAAGTGAACCAGCAGCAGCAGGCCGCAGCCGATGGCAATCCAGCTTTGCGCCTCGAACAGCTGGCCCGCGAAATTGCCCGCCACGGCGGGGTTGCCGAGCCTTGCGAAAAGCATCGGCACGACCACGAAACCGATCGTCGTGAGACTGCCCCACCAGAAGGCGGCCAGCAGCAGCGCGAGGCGGTCTTTCATCGGCGGCAGATCAGATCTGATCAGATGTAGCGGACCGCGACGATCTCATAGCGCTTGAGGCCGCCCGGCGCCTGCACCTCGGCGGTGTCGCCCTCTTCCTTGCCGATCAGCGCGCGTGCGATCGGGCTGGAGATGTTGATCAGGCCCAGCTTCAGGTCGGCCTCGTCTTCGCCGACGATCTGGTACTTCACGGCCTCACCCGACTCTTCTTCCTCGAGCTCCACCGTGGAGCCGAACACGATCTTGCCGCCCGCATCGAGCTCGCTCGGGTCGATGATCTGTGCGGCCGAGAGCTTGCCCTCGACTTCCTGGATGCGGCCTTCGATGAAGCCCTGGCGGTCCTTGGCGACCTCGTACTCGGCGTTCTCGCTCAGGTCGCCCTGCGCGCGGGCTTCGGAAATCGCGTTGATGACCCAGGGGCGGTCCACGGTCTTGAGTTGATGCAGTTCAGCGCGCAGTTTTTCGGCACCGCGCTTGGTGATTGGAATGGTGGCCATGTTGGGTTCTCCATAAAGCGAAACCGCCGAACGCTGCCGTTCGGCGGTCGATAGGGGACAGGATCAGACGAGTGTGCGTCCGGTCAGCCGGCTCAGGATGGCGAGCGGGCTCGAATCCGGATTGTATTGCTTCGACGCGTCCAGATGAAGGGTCTGCTCGAGCATGTACTGGCCCGCCATCACGGCATGCGAGGTCTGGTCGGAGAAGCACACCCACACCGAGCCGGGCGGGAACTTGGCAGTTTCCTGTGGCGAATTTTCCTGGTACGCCATGTCCGACTTCATGCCGTCGTGCAGCTGAAGCATCAGGTGGTCGTACTCGCTGCGGAACGACTTGGTGACGTGCAGTGCCTGCAGCAGCTTGGCCTGCCAGCGCACATAAGGCTTGGCGCGCGGAAGAAAGCGTTTGGCGACGTCCTCGAAGGGCTCGCCCACGCGCCACACGCGCGGCGCGCCATCGGGATTCACGTTGGTGAACACACGCAGGATGCGCTCGCCGTAGTTGGGCCGCGACGGAAATGCATCCACGTGCAGCCGCCGGTCGTCGGCGCGCCACGACTGCACGCGCGTCTCGACCTGAGCCGGCCGGTAGCTGGTCGGCGCGAGCCGCAAGGCCGGCGTGTAGTGCGGCAATAGCCCATGGATGAGCTGCTGCGCCTGCGCCCGGAATCGCCCCACCATCGCCGCTGCCGTGCGCTGCACTGCCTCGTCGCCGACCGCGCCCTTGAGCTTGCCGTGGGCGTCGAGGCTGATGTTGCGCACGTCGGGCGACAGCAGGCTGGGCGTCAGCAGGCTGCGCTCTTCAGCCAGCAGCTCGAAGCCCAGGCGCGGAAAGTACAGCACCTTGCCGGACTCCAGCGCCGCGATCCACGCCTCATTGGGCGTGGCCGCGCTCCAGTCGCGGAGGTCCAGTTCGACGAGCTGGGTTTCCATGGCACTCAGGCTCGGCTCAGGCCACGGCAGCCAGCTGCGCGTGCATCTCCTGCACCGAGATGACGCCGAGCTCGTCCATGAAGCCCATGCCCTCGACCGCGGCTTCAGCGCCGAAGATCGTGGTGAAGGTGGTCACGCGCGCCAGCAGCGCCGAGGTGCGGATCTGGCGCGAATCGGTGATCGCGTTGCGGCGCTCTTCCACCGTGTTGATGACCAGCGCAATCTCGTTGTTCTTGATCATGTCCACGATGTGCGGACGGCCTTCGGTCACCTTGTTCACCGTTGCGCATTCGATGCCCGCGGCGCCGATGGCAGCCGCCGTGCCCTTGGTCGCGACGATCTCGAAGCCGAGCTTGACCAGGCCGCGCGCCACTTCCACGGCGCGCGCCTTGTCGTTGTTCTTCACCGAAATGAAGACCTTGCCCGACTTCGGCAGGTGCGTGCCCGCGCCCAGCTGCGACTTCACGAATGCTTCGCCGAAGGTCTTGCCCACGCCCATCACTTCGCCGGTCGACTTCATCTCGGGGCCGAGGATGGTGTCCACGCCCGGGAACTTGACGAACGGGAACACGGCCTCCTTCACGCTGAAGTAAGGCGGCGTCACTTCCTTGGTCACACCCTGCGACTTGAGCGACTGGCCGGCCATGCAGCGTGCCGCCACCTTGGCGAGCTGGATGCCCGTCGCCTTGCTCACGTAAGGCACGGTGCGCGACGCACGCGGGTTCACTTCGAGCACGTAGATGACGTCCTTGCCGTCCTTCTGCTGGATGGCGAACTGCACGTTCATCAGACCGACCACGTTGAGCGCCTTGGCCATCGCGGCGCTCTGGCGCTTCAGTTCGGCGATGGTGTCGGCGTTCAGGCTGTAGGGCGGCAGCGAACAGGCCGAGTCGCCCGAGTGCACGCCGGCCTGCTCGATGTGTTCCATCACGCCACCGATCAGCGTCCCGCCTTCGGCATCGCGGATGCAATCGACGTCGCACTCGACGGCGTCGTTCAGGAAGCGGTCGAGCAGCACCGGCGAGTCGTTGCTCACCTTGACGGCTTCGCGCATGTAGCGTTCGAGGTCGCGCTGCTCGTGCACGATTTCCATCGCGCGACCCCCGAGCACATAGCTCGGACGCACCACCAGCGGATAACCGAGGGCTGCGGCCTTTTCGAGCGCTTCGGGCTCGGTGCGGGCGGTCGCGTTCGGCGGCTGGCGCAGGCCCAACTCGTGCAGCAGCTTCTGGAAGCGTTCGCGGTCTTCGGCCGCGTCGATCATGTCCGGCGAGGTGCCGATGATCGGCACGCCGTTGGCTTCGAGGTCGAGCGCGAGCTTGAGCGGCGTCTGGCCGCCGTACTGCACGATCACGCCGAGCGGCTTTTCCTTGTCGACGATTTCAAGCACGTCTTCGAGGGTGAGCGGCTCGAAGTACAGGCGGTCGGAGGTGTCGTAGTCGGTCGACACGGTCTCGGGATTGCAGTTGACCATGATGGTCTCGTAGCCGTCCTCGCGCATGGCGAGCGCGGCGTGCACGCAGCAGTAGTCGAACTCGATGCCCTGGCCGATGCGGTTCGGGCCGCCGCCGAGCACCATGATCTTCTTCTTGTCCGTCGGGTCGGCCTCGCACTCGTCCTCGTAGGTCGAGTACATGTAGGCGGTGTTGGTCGCGAACTCGGCCGCGCAGGTGTCCACGCGCTTGTAGACCGGGCGCACGCCCAGGGCGCGGCGCTTTTCGCGGATCGCGGTGTCGGTGGTCTTCAGCTGGCGCGCCAGGCGGCGGTCGGAGAAGCCCTTCTTCTTGAGCGCGAGCAGCGTGTCCTTGTCGATGTCGTCCAGCGACTTGGTTTCCAGCTCGAGCTCGATCTTCACGATCTCTTCGATCTGCACCAGAAACCACGGATCGATCTTGGTCAGCGCAAACACTTCGTCGACGCTCAGGCCCATGGCGAAGGCATCGCCCACGTACCAGATGCGCTCAGGGCCGGGCTCGCCCAGTTCCTTCTCGAGCACTTCGCGGTCCTGCGTCTTCTCATTGAGGCCGTCGACGCCCACTTCGAGGCCGCGCAGGGCCTTCTGGAACGATTCCTGGAAGGTGCGGCCCATGGCCATCACCTCGCCCACCGACTTCATCTGCGTCGTCAGGCGCGAGTCGGCCTGCGGGAATTTCTCGAACGCGAAACGCGGGATCTTGGTGACCACGTAGTCGATCGACGGTTCGAACGACGCGGGCGTGGCACCGCCCGTGATCTCGTTGCGCAGCTCGTCGAGCGTGTAGCCCACGGCCAGCTTGGCCGCGACCTTGGCGATCGGGAAGCCCGTGGCCTTGGAGGCCAGCGCCGACGAACGCGACACGCGCGGGTTCATCTCGATGACGACCATGCGGCCATCCTTCGGGTTGATGGAGAACTGAACGTTCGAGCCGCCGGTATCGACGCCGATCTCGCGCAGCACGGCCAGCGAGGCATTGCGCAGGATCTGGTATTCCTTGTCGGACAGCGTCTGCGCCGGCGCCACGGTGATCGAGTCGCCGGTGTGCACGCCCATCGGGTCGAGGTTTTCGATCGAGCAGACGATGATGCAGTTGTCGGCCTTGTCGCGCACGACTTCCATCTCGTACTCTTTCCAGCCGAGCAGCGATTCTTCGATCAGCAGTTCGTTGGTCGGCGAGGCTTCGATGCCGCGCTTGCAGATGGTCTCGAACTCGTCGGGGTTGTAGGCGATGCCGCCGCCGGTTCCGCCGAGCGTGAAGCTGGGGCGGATCACGGTCGGAAAGCCGAGCGTCTTCTGCACGGCCCAGGCTTCGTCCATGGTGTGGGCGATGCCGGAGCGCGCCGAGCCAAGACCGATCTTGGTCATCGCGTCCTTGAACTTCAGGCGGTCTTCGGCCTTGTCGATGGCTTCGGGCGTGGCGCCGATCAGCTCGACCGGCTTGCCGGTGGCCGCGCCGGTGTACTTGTCGAGCACGCCGTTGCGCCAGAGGTCGAGCGCGCAGTTCAGCGCGGTCTGGCCGCCCATGGTCGGCAGGATCGCGTCGGGGCGCTCCTTGGCGATGATCTTCTCGACCGTCTGCCAGGTGATGGGCTCGATGTAGGTGACGTCGGCCGTGGCCGGGTCGGTCATGATCGTCGCGGGATTGCTGTTGATCAGGATGACCTTGTAGCCCTCCTCGCGCAATGCCTTGCAGGCTTGCACGCCGGAGTAGTCGAACTCGCAGGCCTGGCCGATGATGATCGGGCCGGCGCCGATGATGAGAATGGATTGGAGGTCTGAGCGCTTGGGCATCTTATTTGTCCTTGGTGAAACCGATGCCGCGGCCGCTGTAGGCGCCCGGCTTCGGTTCATCCATCAGTTGATGGATCGCGTTGAATACATCGCGAAAGTTCTGGTCGTATCGCTGTTCCAGCGCGTTCAGCTTGCGCTTGAGATCGGCGTGCTCCGACAGCATGCTGCGCAGCTTGACGAAGGTACGCATGATCTCGATGTTGACGGCCACGGCGCGTTCGCTGCGCAGCACGCTCGACAACATGGCAACGCCCTGTTCGGTGAAGGCCACGCTTCGGTAGCGCGCGCCGCCGGAACCCGGCTTCTCGGGTTTTGAGATCACAAGCTGTGATCTCAAATCATCGAGGTCCTGGTTCTCCAGGCTGAAAGCGAAATCCGCGGGAAAACGATCGAGGTTGCGGCGCATGGCCTGCAACAACACCCGGGTCTCGACGCCGTAGAGCGCGGCAAGGTCCTGCGCCAGCATGACTTTGAGGCCGCGCAGCACATAGATCTTGCCCTCGGCATCGCGCAAGGCGGCGATGACCGAGACGTCGAGCACCGCGGGTGCATCAGCCACGTGCCTGCTCCATGAGCGCGGTGAAGCGGTCGAACAGGTAGCCGATGTCGTGCGGCCCGGGCGAAGCTTCCGGGTGGCCCTGGAAGCAGAACGCCGGCTTGTCGGTGCGCGCCAGGCCCTGCAGCGTGTTGTCGAACAGGCTGATGTGGGTGGCGCGCAGGTTGGCCGGCAGCGATTTCTCGTCGACCGCGAAGCCGTGGTTCTGGCTGGTGATGCTCACGCGGCCGTTGTCCAGGTCTTTCACCGGGTGGTTCGCGCCGTGGTGGCCGAACTTCATCTTGAAGGTCTTCGCGCCCGAGGCCAGCGCCATGATCTGGTGGCCCAGGCAGATGCCGAAGGTGGGGATGCCGGTTTCGATCAGTTCCTTGACCGCGCTGATGGCGTAGTCGCAAGGCTCCGGGTCGCCCGGGCCGTTGGCCAGGAAGATGCCATCGGGCTTGAGCTTGAGCACGTCGGCCGCGGGCGTTTGCGCCGGCACCACGGTAATGCGCGCGCCGCGCTGCGCGATCATGCGCAGGATGTTCTTCTTGACGCCGTAGTCGAAGGCCACCACATGAAACTTGGGCGTGATCTGCACGCCGTACCCCGGCTTGCCGTTCAGATTCACGAGCTTCCACTCGGTTTCGGTCCACTCGTAGGTCTGCTGGACCGACACCACCTTGGCGAGGTCGAGGCCGGCCATGCTGGGCGCGGCCTTGGCCGCTGCAATGGCCTTGTCGATCAGCGCCTGCGTGACAGCCTCGCCCGCGGCCAGGCCCAGGATGCAGCCGTTCTGCGCGCCGTGGGTGCGCAGGTGGCGAGTGAGCTTGCGGGTGTCGATGTTCGCAATGGCCACCGTCTTGCCGGCCACGAGGTATTCGTTCAGCGTCGCGGTCTTGCGGAAATTGGATGCGACGAGCGGCAGGTCTTTGATGATCAGGCCCGCGGCATGGATCTTGTCGGCTTCGATGTCTTCCCCGTTGACGCCGTAGTTGCCGATATGCGGATACGTCAAGGTGACGATCTGCTGGCAGTAGCTCGGGTCGGTGAGGATTTCCTGGTAACCGGTCATGGCGGTGTTGAACACCACTTCACCGGTCGTGGAGCCGGTGGCTCCGATCGAATTGCCTTGAAAGACCGTGCCGTCTGCGAGCGCCAGGATGGCGGGCGGGAAACTTCCCTTGAGAGACAAAAGCACTGGGTTCTCCGGATGGTTACGGTCGCCCGGAGCCCCAGGCGCGTTGCCTGCGGACTGCTGCTTAAGGGGATTTTGGCGTTAAAGGCGGCCGGGCGACGCTATTGCGAGTAAGCCCCCGATTGTAGCCCGGCGGCGTCACACTCTTGCCTCGCAAGGCCGGAAAACATACGCGGGCGGTGCCCTTTAGGACGCCCAAGGTCAGGAAGCGGCTTGCCCAAGCCCGGCCGCGCCGCTCGCGTGCAGGCAAATGGCCGCTGCGGCCGCCACGTTCAGCGACTCTTCGCCGCCCGGCTGTGCAATGCGGATGTGGTGGATTGCCCGCGCCTCCAACGCTGGCGAGACGCCCTGCCCTTCGTGGCCCATCAACCAGGCACAGGGGTGCGGCAGACGGGCCTGGTGCAGCCACTCGCCGCGGTGCGAACTGGTGGCCACCAGCGGCACTTTCAACGCGTCGAGCGCGTCGGCCTCCACGCCTTCGATCAATCGCAAGCCGAAATGCGCGCCCATACCGGCTCGCAGCACCTTCGGCGCCCACAGCGCGGCCGTGCCCTTGAGCGTGATCACCTGCTTGAAGCCGAAAGCTGCCGCGCTGCGCAGAATGGAGCCGGCATTGCCGGCGTCCTGGAGGCGGTCGAGCACGACGCTCGGGGCATCGGGCAGCAGCACCGGCCGTTCGGGCAGGTCGAGCACGAATCCCATGGGCGCGGGCGACTCGAGGCCGCTGGTGCCGCGCAGGAGATCATCGTCGACCACTACCGTTTTGATAGCAACGCTCGCCCATTCGGCAGGACATTGCGGCCAGAACGACTCTGAGAATACTGCGATGGCGGGCTCGATGCCCCTGGCGAGAGCCGCTCGGCATAGATGGTCACCCTCCAGCCACACCCGGCCGAGCTTTCGGTAGGCCCCAGGGTCCTGTGCCAGCTTGCGCAGATCCTTCAGCAGCGGATTGTCGCGCGAGCTGATGTGGCTCGCGCCGATGGGAGTGGTCATGCGGCGAACATCTCAGGGGAGCGCGCGCAGGTCGAGATGCACGGTCTCGACCGTCGATGCGGCCACCGCGAGCGGCATGGTGGCATCGGCCGACATGGCGACTTCGCCGGCTGCACGCGCCAGGGCCGCCGCCACCGGGCTGAACGACCGCCGGTGATGAACGCACGCACCGTGGCGCAGCAGCGCTTCGAGATGCTCCGGCGTACCGTACCCCTTGTGGCCGGCAAAACCGTAGTGCGGAAACTCGACGTGCAGTTGCTCGCACAGGCGATCACGATGGACCTTCGCCAGGATCGACGCGGCCGAGATGGCCTTGACCCGCGCGTCACCCTTGACGATGGCCTCGGCCAGCACATCGAGTGTCGGCAGGCGGTTGCCGTCGACCAGCACCTTGGCAGGCTTCAGGCGCAGGCCCTCCACCGCGCGGCGCATGGCGAGCATCGTGGCCTGCAGGATGTTGTGGGTGTCGATTTCCTCGACGCTGGCCTGCGCCACTGAGCAGCACAGCGCCTTGGCCAGAATCTGGTCGTGCAGGCGTTCGCGCTGAAGCGCCGTCAATGTCTTGGAATCGGCCAGGCCGCGGATAGGGCGCTGGTCGTCCAGGATGACGGCCGCGGCCACTACCGGGCCGGCCAGCGGGCCGCGGCCTGCTTCGTCGACGCCCGCGACGAGGCCCGGCGCGTCCCACACGAGGGCCGCCTGCTCAGCCTTCAAGAACTTTCTGGATCGCATCGGCGCAAAGTGTCGGCGTATCGCGCTGCAGTTGCACGTGCAGCTCTGAAAATTTTTGTTGCAGCGCCTGCGTTTTCTCGGGCGCGTCCAGCCACTCCAGCGTGGCGTGGGCCAGCGCCTCCGGCGTGGCCGCTTCCTGCAACAGTTCGGGCACCACGAACTCGCGCGACAGGATGTTGGGCAAACCGACCCAGGGCTGGAGCTGCTTGCGCTGCATGAGGCGCCACGACAGCGCGTTCATGTTGTACGCGATGACCATCGGCCGCTTGAAAAGCGCCGCTTCGAGCGTGGCGGTGCCGCTGGCGATCAGCGTCACGTCGCAGGCCGCCAGCGCGACGTGCGACTGGCCGTCGAGCAACTTCACGCGCCCCGCCGCGCCGCTGGCCTGCAGCAGGGCCTCGACCTCCACCCTCAGGCTCGGCAGGATGGGCGCGACGAACTGAAGCGTGGGCCTTGTCTTCAGCATCTGCGCCGCGGCGGCGAAGAACCGGGCGGCCAGATAACGCACCTCCGAACGGCGGCTGCCAGGCAGCAAGGCGACGACCTGTGCATCCGGCGCCAGCCCCAAGGCCGCGCGGGCGGCGTTGCGGTCGGGCGCCATGGGGATCACATTGGCCAGCGGATGGCCGACATAGCTGCCCTGCACGCCGTGTTCCGCCAGCAGTGCGGGTTCGAACGGAAAAATGCACAACACGTGGTCGGCCGCGGCGCGGATCTTTTCGACGCGGTCGGCACGCCAGGCCCAGATCGAAGGACAGACGAAGTGCACCGTCTTCATGCCGCGGCTGCGCAAGCCGGCCTCGAGATCGAGGTTGAAATCGGGCGCGTCCACGCCGATGAAGAGCTCGGGCCATTCGCGCAGCAGCCGCGCCTTGAGCTGGCGGCGGATGCCGGCAATTTCGGCGTAGTGGCGCAGCACCTCGATATAGCCGCGCACCGCGAGCTTTTCTTGTGGCCACCAGCTCTGAAGGCCGTGTGCGAGCATCCGGGGACCGCCGATGCCCACGGTCTGGAGCGACGGCCAGCGCGCCTGCAGACCGTCGAGAAGAAGGCCCGCCAGCAGGTCGCCGGAAGCTTCTCCCGCGACCAGCGCGAAGCGTCGCTGTTCGTCCTTGCCCATGGCGATGGTTATTTCAACGCGCGATGCCGCGCGTTGAACTGGCCAGGAAGCGCTCCATCAGCGCCACGTCCTCGGCCGCCTCGGGTGTCTCGGACGCCAGCGCGGCGATGCCGGCACGCGCCTCTTCGAGCGTCTTGCCCTGCCGGTACAGCAGGCGATGCATCTGCTTCACCGCGGCAAGCCGAGGCACCGAGAAATCGCGGCGGCGCAGACCCACGACGTTGAAGCCGCGCACCGCCAACGGGTTGCCGTCGACCAGCATGAAGGGGGGCACGTCCTGCGACACGGCGCTGGCGAAGCCGACCATGGCGTGGGCGCCGACCGACACGAACTGGTGAATGCCGGTCAACCCGCCGACCGTGACCCAGTCGGCCAGATGCACGTGGCCGGCGAGCGTGGTGTTGTTGGCCAGGGTGGTGTGGTCATCGACACGGCAGTCGTGCGCGATGTGCGTGTACGCCATGATCCAGTTGTCGTTGCCCACGCGCGTGATGCCGCCCGCGCCCGGCACGCCGAGGTTGAAGGTGCAGAACTCGCGGATGACGTTGCGGTCGCCGATGACCAGTTCGGTCGGCTCACCGGCGTATTTCTTGTCCTGCGGGATCGCGCCGAGCGAAGAAAACTGGAAAATCCGGTTGTCGCGGCCGATGGTGGTGCGGCCCTCGATCACGCAATGCGCGCCGATGGTCGTGCCGGCGCCCACCCGCACATGCGGGCCGATGAGGGTGTAGGGCCCGACCGAAACCGAGGCGTCGAGTTCCGCCTTCGGATCGATCAGCGCTGTCGAATGAACCTGCGTCATGCCTTGTCGTAACTGCCGCAAGATCAGTTGATCTGGCGCATGGCGCACATCAGCGTGGCCTCGCAGGCGAGTTCGCTGCCGACCAGGGCGCGGCCCTTGAACTTCGAAATGCCGGCCTTCATGCGCTCGATTTCGACTTCGAGCGTGAGCTGGTCGCCAGGTTCCACGGGGCGCTTGAAGCGCGCGCCATCGATGGCCGCAAAGTAATAGACCGTGTTGTCGTCGGGCACGATGTCGAGCGAATGGAACGACAGCAGCGCCGCCGCCTGCGCCATGGCTTCGAGCATCAGCACGCCCGGCATGACCGGACGGTGAGGAAAGTGGCCGTTGAAGAACGGCTCGTTCATGGTCACGTTCTTGAGCGCCGTGATGCGCTTGCCCTTTTCCATGTCCAGCACGCGGTCCACCAGCAGGAACGGGTAACGGTGGGGCAGCAGCTTGAGGATTTGATGGATATCGAGCGTCGTCGTCATGATTTTCTGTTCCTGCATCGTCTTCACTTTTTCTGGGGGGCCTTTTCCAGCGCCTTGAGTCTTTCGCGCAGGCTGTGCAACTGCTTGAGCGTTGCAGCATTTTTTTCCCAGCTCGCATTGTCGTCGATGGGGAACATGCCGGTGTATTGGCCGGGCTTGCGAATGGAGCGCGTGACCACCGTGGCGGCGGACACGTGAACGCCATCGGCCACCGTGAGATGGCCCAGAACGATGGCGCCGCCGCCGAAGGTGCAGTGCGCGCCGATGGTGGCGCTGCCGGCCACGCCGACGCAGCCCGCCATGGCGGTGTGCTTGCCCACGCGCACGTTGTGGCCGATCTGAATGAGGTTGTCGAGCTTGACGCCGTCTTCGATGACGGTGTCGTCGAGCGCGCCGCGGTCGATGCAGGTGTTGGCGCCGATTTCGACATCGTTGCCGATGCGCACCGCACCCAGCTGCTCGATCTTGACCCAGGCACCTTCGTGCGGTGCCAGGCCGAAGCCGTCGGCACCGATCACCACGCCCGGATGCAGCAGGCAGCGCTCGCCGACGATGCAGTCTTCGCTGATCGTCACGCGCGACTTGAGGACCGTGCCGGCACCGACCTGCGCGCCCCGCTCCACCACGCACAAGGCGCCGATGCGCGCGGTGGCATCCACATGGGCTTCGGGATGAATGACCGCGGAAGGATGGATGCGATCGGCCTCCGGACGCGCATGGTGCGCCTTCCAGAGTTGGGTCAGGCGAGCGAAATAGAGATACGGGTCGGAGGCGACGATGAATGCACCGCGCGCGGCCGCCGCCTCGCGCATCGCGGGCGAAACGATCACGCAGGCGGCCTTGCAGGCTGCCAATTCCTGCTGGTACTTGGGATGGCTCAGGAAGCTGAGCGCATCGGGCTGTGCATTCTGGAGCGGCGCAAGCCGCTCGATGGGCAGCGCAGCGTCGCCGTGGAGCTCGCCCCCAAGGGCGTCAACGATGGCTCCGAGCTGCAATGCCACGCCGTTTTTGCGGCGTTATTTGCCGCCCGCAGGCGCGGAAGAAGTGGTCGAGGCGTTCAGCGCCTTGATCACCTTGTCCGTGATGTCGTGCTTCGGGTTGATGTAGATCGCTTCTTGCAGGATCGCGTCGTACTTTTCAGCCTCGGCCACCTGCTTCACCACGCGGTTGGCACGTTCGTAGACCTGCTGGAGCTCTTCGTTCTTGCGCGCATTGAGGTCTTCCTGGAACTCGCGGCGGCGGCGCTGGAAGTCGCGGTCCTGGTCGACCAGCGCGCGCTGACGCGACGTGCGCTGGCTTTCCGACAAGGTGGGCGCTTCACGCTCGAATTTCTCCGAGGCCGTTTTCAGCGCTTCGCCCTGGGTCGTGAGATCTTTCTCGCGCTTGAGGAACTCGGCCTCGAGCTTGGCCTGCGCGGCCTTGGCCGGCTGGGCTTCGCGCAGCACACGGTCCGGATTCACGAATCCAATGCGAAAGGTCTCCTGCGCCTGGGCAGCAGGCGCGGCAACCAGCGCAAAAACGGGGATCAACAACGCGCCAGCGGCGGCGCGAATCAAATGCGTCATTTAGAAAGAAGTTCCGATCTGGAATTGCAAGCGCTGAATTCTATCCTTCGGGATCAGGACAATATTGGGGTTGTTGGGGTCCAGAACTTCCTTCTGCGACTTGATGGGGAAAGCGTACGCCAGGCGCAGCGGGCCGAGCGGCGAGATCCAGCTGACCCCGAGGCCGACGGAGGCGCGCAACTTCTTCTGCGCCTTGTACTGCTCGTCCGTCAGGCCCGGGGCGCGCGAACCGAACACGTTGCCGACGTCGAAGAAGCCGTAAAGGCGCAGGGTCCGGTCGTTGCCCGCACCCGGGAACGGCGTGCTGAGCTCCGCATTGAAGACGGCCTTCTTGGTGCCGCCCAGTGCGGCGCCTTCGGACTGGAAGGCCAACGGCACATCGCGCGGACCGAGCGAGTTCTGCTCGAAGCCGCGGATGGAGCCCAGGCCACCGGCATAGAAGTTCTTGAAGATCGGGTAGTCCTTGCCGCCGAGGGGCTTGGCATACCCCACGTCGGCGTTGATCGCAAACGTGTATTGCTTGTTGATTGCGAAGAACTGCTGATACTGGTAGTTCGTCTTGACGTACTTCATGTCGCCGCCGACGCCCAGTTCCAGGTTGGCTCGCTGCAAGCGCCCGGTTGTCGGTGTCAGCGCGCTGTCGCGGCTGTCGCGGCCCCAGCCGATGGTCAGCGGGACGCCCCACACGCTCTTCTGGTCGCACTCCGTCACGAACAACCCTGACGCGTCTTTCGAGCATTGGAAATAGCGAAGATAGGACGCCGGGGTGAAGAGCCCCGAAAATGCTGTCGACGTATTCGGATCAAACGCGTACCGCTCGAGACCTACGCCGAAGAAGACCGTGTCCACTTCGCTGAATGGCACACCAAAGCGAATGGAAGCGCCCTGGTTGACCAGCTTGTAGTCGCCGTCGATGGTCGTCGAATAGGGGCGCGTCGTGGTGTGATAGACGCTCACCGTGCGCGAGATGCCGTCCTGCGTGAAATACGGGTCCGTGGTGGTCAGCGACAGTGTGCGGTTGTACTTGCTGGTGTTGACCTGCAAGCCCAGGAAGTTGCCCGAACCGAACACGTTCTCTTGGGAGATGCCGAAGGTCAGAGCCACCTTCTCGGCGCTGGAGTAGCCGGCGCCGAGCTGCAGGCTGCCGGTGGGCTTTTCCGCCACGTTCACGACCAGGTCGACCTGGTCGGGCGAACCGGGGATTTCCTGGGTTTCGACGTTCACTTCGGTGAAGAAGCCGAGACGGTCCACGCGATCGCGCGAAGTCTTGATCTTGTCGCCGTCGTACCACGAGGCCTCGAACTGGCGGAACTCGCGGCGGATCACTTCGTCACGCGTCTTGGCGTTGCCGCCCACCGCCACGCGGCGGACGTAAACGCGGCGCGAGGGCTCGGCTTGCAGCGTCAGCATCACGCGGTTGTTGGTGCGGTCGATTTCCGGGCGGGCCTGCACGCGCGCGAACGCATAGCCGAAGGTGCCGAAGTAGTCCGTGAAAGCCTTGGTGGTCTCGGTCACCTGCTCGCCGTTGTACGGCTCGCCGGGCTTGATGGTCACGAGCGACTTGAACTCCTCGTCGCGGCCCAGATAGTTGCCGTCGAGCTTGACGCCGGCCACCACGAACTTTTCGCCTTCGGTGATGTTCACGGTCACCGACAGGTCCTGCCGGTCAGGCGAAATGGCAACCTGCGTCGAGTCGATGCGGAATTCGAGATAGCCGCGCGTGATGTAGTACGAGCGCAGCGTTTCCAGGTCGGCGTTCAGCTTGGTACGCGAGTACTGGTTCGACTTGGTGTACCAGCTCATGAAGCCGCCGCTGTCCTGGTCGAACAGGCTCAGCAGCGTCGATTCGCTGAACGCCTTGTTGCCGACCACGCGGACTTCGCGGATGCGGGCCGAATCGCCCTCGGTCACGGTGAACGTGAGGTTGACGCGGTTGCGCTCGATGGGCGTGACCGTGGTCACGACCTGCGCGTTGTAGAGGCTGCGGCTCACGTACTGGCGCTTGAGCTCCTGCTCGGCACGATCGGTCAGCGCCTTGTCGTACGGCCGGCCGTCGGTCAGGCCGACTTCGCGCAGCGCCTTCTGGAGCGCGGCCTTGTCGAATTCCTTGGTGCCGACGAAATCGACGTCCGCAACGGTGGGCCGCTCTTCGACGATCACCACCAGCACATTGCCGTTGACGTCGATGCGCACGTCCTTGAACAAACCCAGTTCGAACAGCGCGCGGATGGCCGCCGATCCGCGTTCGTCGCTGTAGGTATCGCCCACACGCAGCGGCAGCGACGCGAAGATCGTGCCGGGCTCGACGCGTTGCAAGCCTTCTACGCGAATGTCGCGCACCGTGAAAGGCTCGACGGCCCAAGCTGCCGTGGCCGCCAGCGCGCTGGCCACCACCGCGGCAACGCTACGCAGGCGAAAGCGACTGAAGTTTGTGTTCATCTGTGAATTGGGCCGGCGCGGAAAGGGCCGGCAGAAAGTTAACCAAAGAGCCGCGTGACGTCGTTGAAGAGTGCGACCGACATCATGACCAGCAGCAAAGCGACACCGCCGCGCTGAAGCCGTTCCATCCAAGCGTCAGAGACGCTCTTGCCGGTCAGGCCCTCCCAAAGATAATACATCAGGTGCCCCCCATCGAGGACCGGCAGCGGCATGAGATTGAGCACACCGAGGCTCACGCTGATCAGCGCAAGGAACACCAGGTACTGCGTCAGCCCGAGGCTTGCGGACTTGCCCGCATAGTCGGCAATCGTGAGCGGGCCGCTCAGGTTCTTGAGCGAAGCTTCGCCGATCACCATCTTGCCCATCATGCGAACGGTGAGGGCCGAGACCTCCCAGGTGCGCACGATGCCGCGCCAGACACCGTCGATGGGCCCCTGCCGCACTGTGACCATTTCGGGCGGTGCCCCGACGTAAGCGCCAATCCGGCCGACCTTCACACCCGCCTCGTCGCGCAGCTCGGGTTTGACTTCAAGCTCGAGCAACTGCCCGCCGCGCAGCACCTGCCAGGTCTGCGCGCGCGGCTGGTCGCCGTCGATCGATGTCCGGATCACCTCGCGCAATTGCTGTCCGTCGACGATGGGCGCGTTGCCGATGGCCCGGACCAGATCGCCATCGCGCAGGCCGGCGCGTTCCGCGGCACTGCCGGCCATGACCTGGCCGATTTCGGGCCGGGTCAGCGGTGCGAGCACGCCGATCTTGCGGAACATCTGCGGGTCGGCGTCCTTGGCCTCCATGCGGCTCAGCGGCAGCACGATCTGGCGTTCGGGCCGGCCGTCCTCGCCCGCGATTTCGAGCGTCAGGTCCTGCCCGTCGAGAGCGCCGCGCGTCATGCGCCAGCGCAGGTCCTCGAACGATTGCACGGGTGCCAGGTCGCCGTCGAAACCGGCGCGCGTGACGTGCTCGCCGCCGCGCAAGCCCGCGGCTTCGGCCAGCGAGGCCGCCACGGGGCGGGCCAGCTTGGCGACGGGTTCATCCACGCCGATCCAGTTGACGACCGTGTAAAGCACCACGGCGAGCAGCAGGTTGGCAATGGGCCCGGCGGCAACGATGGCGGCGCGCGAGCGCAACGGCTGCGTGTTGAACGCGCGGTGCCGCTCTTCCGGCGCCACCGGCCCTTCGCGCTCGTCGAGCATCTTGACGTAGCCGCCGAGGGGGAACGCACCAATGACGAATTCGGTCGACTGGCCGGGATGCTGGCGCTTCGGCTGCCAGCGGTACAGCGTCTTGCCGAAGCCGACCGAGAACCGCAGCACCTTGACGCCGCAAGCCACCGCGACGCGGTAGTGGCCGTATTCGTGCACGGCGATCAGCACGCCGATGGCAACCACAAAAGCGATGACAGTGAGCATCCGGGTCCTCGGTTGTCTGGCGTATCAGGCCGCAAAGCGCAGCGCCGCGGCATTGGCGGCTGCGCGGGCACTGGCATCGATCGCCAGCAGGTCGGCCAGCGATCCGGGCTTGGAGGGCGCAATGGCCTCCAAAGTTTCCATGTTGACCGCATGAATGCGATCGAAGCGAAGGCGCCGGTCCAGAAAGGCCTCGACCGCGACTTCGTTGGCGGCATTGAGCACCGCCGTGGTCCCCGGCGCCGCACGCAGCGCATGCCAGGCCAAACCCAGTCCGGGGAACAGCGCCGCATCGGGGGCATCGAAGCTCAGTGCCGCCATCTGGCGGAAGTCGAGCCGCCCCGCCCCGCTTTCGATGCGCTCGGGCCAGGCCAGGCCGACGGCGATGGGTACGCGCATGTCGGGCGTTCCGAGCTGCGCGATGACCGAGGCATCAGTGAACTGCACCATCGAATGCACCACGCTCTGGGGATGGATGACCACCTCGATCTGCTCGGGCAGCACGCCGAACAGATGGCGCGCCTCGATCACCTCGAGCGCCTTGTTCATCATGGTGGCGGAGTCGACCGAAATCTTGCGCCCCATGACCCAGTTCGGATGGGCACAGGCCTGCTCGGGCGTCACCGAGCCCAAGGTGCCGGGAGCCCGCGTGAGGAACGGGCCGCCCGAAGCGGTGAGAATGATCTTGTCGATGCGCCGCGACCAGGTGGACGGGTCTTCGGGCAGCGACTGGAAGATGGCCGAGTGCTCGCTGTCGATCGGCAGCAGCGTGGCGCCGCCCTCGCGCACGGTGCGCATGAACAGCTCGCCGCCGACCACCAGCGCCTCCTTGTTGGCCAGCAGCAGCCGCTTGCCGGCGCGCGCGGCGGCCAGGCAAGGGGCGAGGCCCGCAGCCCCCACGATGGCGGCCATGACAGCGTCGACTTCCTCGTGCGAAGCTATCTTCTCGATAGCATCGCTGCCACTCAGGACTTGCGTCGCCAGGTTGTTGTGCTTGATTTTTTCCGCCAGCAGCGCCGCATGCGGCGCGCTGGCCATGACGGCGAACCGCGGCGAAAACCGTGCGCATTGCGCCAGCAGTTCATCGACCTTGGTCGATGCGGAAAGCGCGAACACCTCGAAACGCTCGGCGTGCCGCGAAATGACGTCGAGCGTGTTGACTCCGACCGAACCGGTCGAGCCCAGCACCGTGATGCGTTGTTTGGGTATGTTCACAAGGAGGCCAGCATCATGGCAATGGGAAGCACCGGCAAGAGGGCATCCACGCGGTCGAGCACGCCGCCGTGGCCCGGCAGCAGGCGGCTGCTGTCCTTGGCGCCGGCGCTGCGCTTGATCAGCGACTCGACGAGATCGCCGACCACACTCATCGCGGCGAGAAACACCACGCCCACGAGCAGCAACCACCAGCCGCGTTCATGCAGCCGGGTATAGAGGCTGGCCACCGTTGCGCCGGCTGCGCGGTCGGCCCAGACCCACGCGAAGGCCAGCACCACCACGCCCGCCATGCCGCCCCACACGCCTTCCCAGCTCTTGCCGGGGCTGATGGCGGGCGCAAGCTTGCCGCGCGTGAACTTGAGCCCGAAGGCGCGGCCCGCGAAATAGGCAAAAACGTCGGCCACCCAGACCAGCACGAGAATCGAAAGCAGAAAGTTGATGCCGACCATGCGCGCCTGCACGGCCGCGAGCCACGCCACCCAGAGTGCGAGCAGCCCGCCGACAAGCCGCAGGCCGCGCGGAATGCGAGGCCATCCGGGCACCGCCACGCGCAACAGCACGGCGCCGCCGAGCACCCAGGCGGCGCTGGCCAGCAGCCACATGAGCATCAGCGGCCGCTCGAGCAGCCCGATCCACCACGACAACGCGCAAAGCGCCACCGTTTCCAGGCCGAGAAACACCGACAGTCGTTGTCCGTAGCCGTTCAGGCGACCCCACTCCCAAGCCCCGGCGCCGATCAGCACCAGCATGACGCAGGCGAAAGGAACGTACGACGGATAGAAAAGCGCCGGCAGCAGGATTGCCAACAGGACGATGGCCGTGAGGATGCGTTGTTTGAGCATGCGATGCGGCGGTGTTTCGGGCCGTTGAAGGCCGTCAGGCCAACTGGCGATCTGAAGTGGAATCGCTGCCGGCCGTGACCTGCGCGGAGGTTTTGCCGAAGCGGCGCTCGCGAGCCTGGAACGCGGCAATTCCCGCGTCCAGTTCGGTTTCATCGAACTCGGGCCAGAGCTTGTCGCTGAAGAAGAGCTCCGCGTACGCGCTCTGCCAGAGCAGGAAGTTCGACAGGCGCTGCTCGCCGCCGGTGCGAATGAGCAGGTCGGGATCGGGCACATGCGACAGGGCCATGGCGCGATCGAGATTGGCTTCCGTGAGCGCCTCGCCCTGCTCGGCCAGCTTGGCGGCCGCGCGTGCAATGTCCCAACGGCCGCCGTAGTTGAAGCAGACGTTGAGTATCAACTGGGTGTTCTGCGCCGTGGCCTCTTCGGCGTCGATCAGGCCCTGCACCATTTTCTTCGAGAGCCCGGCCCGCTCGCCGACGAAATGCAGCCGCACGCCGTCGCGGCCCAGCTTGGGCACCTCGCGCGCGAGCGCGCCGACCATGATCTCCATGAGCCCCGAAACTTCTTCGGGCGGCCGGTTCCAGTTCTCCGACGAAAACGCGAACACCGTGAGAATGCCCACGCCGCGATCGACACAGGCCCTGACGCAGCGCCGCAGCGATTCGACGCCCTGCTTGTGTCCCGCCACGCGAGGCAAGAATCGCCGCGTGGCCCAGCGTCCGTTGCCATCCATGACGATGGCAATGTGGTGGGGGATCTGCAGCGAAGACGAGGCCATGCGCAGCCTCAAACGGCCATGATCTCCGCTTCCTTGGCCGCGACCAGGCGGTCGATTTCCGCGATATGGCGGTCCGTGACCTTCTGGATTTCGGCTTCGGCACGCTTCTGGTCGTCCTCGGAAGCGAGCTTGTCCTTCACCAGCTTCTTGACCGACTCGTTGGCGTCGCGGCGCAGGTTGCGCGTGGCGATCTTGGCGCTTTCGCCTTCGTTGCGGACCAGCTTGGTCATTTCCTTGCGGCGCTCTTCGCTCATCGCGGGAAGCGGCACGCGGATCAGGTCGCCCATCGAGGCCGGGTTCAGGCCCAGGTCGCTTTCGCGGATGGCCTTTTCGATCTTGGCGCCCATGCCTTTTTCCCAGGGCTGGACGCTGATCGTGCGCGAATCGAGCACCGACACGTTCGCCACCTGGCTCAGCGGAACCTGCGAGCCGTAGTAGTCGACATGGATCGAGTCGAGCAGCGCGGAATTGGCGCGGCCGGTACGGATCTTGGTGAGGTTGTTCTGGAATGCAGCCAGCGACTGATTCATCTTCGCGTCGGTCGAACTGCGAATTTCTGCAATGGTAGGGGTCGTCATCTCATTTACTCCTCAGGCATGCACCAGCGTGCCTTCGTCCTCGCCCATGACGACGCGCTTGAGTGCGCCGTTCTTGAAGATCGAGAACACCTTGATCGGCAGCTTCTGGTCGCGGCACAGCGCGAAGGCCGTAGCGTCCATGATGCCGAGATTCTGCGCGATCGCCTCGTCGAAAGTGAGCGTCGAATAGCGCGTTGCATCGGGATGGGTCTTCGGGTCGGCGGAATAGACGCCGTCGACCTTGGTCGCCTTGAGCACCAGTTCGGCGCCGATTTCGGCGCCGCGCAGCGCGGCGGCCGTGTCGGTGGTGAAGAACGGGTTGCCGGTGCCTGCCGCGAACACCACGACCTTGCCCTCTTCGAGATACTGCAGCGCCTTGGGCCGCACGTAAGGCTCGACCACCTGTTCGATCGCAATGGCGGACATGACGCGCGCCACCAGCCCCTGCTTGTTCATGGCGTCGGCCAGCGCCAGCGCATTCATGACCGTGGCCAGCATGCCCATGTAGTCGGCCGTGGCGCGGTCCATGCCCACGGAACCTCCCGCGACACCGCGGAAGATGTTGCCGCCGCCGATCACGACCGCGACTTCCACCCCCATGTTCACCACTTCCGCCACTTCCTCGACCATGCGAACGATGGTCGCCCGGTTAATACCAAAGGCATCGTCTCCCATCAACGCCTCACCCGACAGCTTCAACAAGATTCGCTTGTGGGCTGGGCGGGGATCAGACATGGGCAATTTCCTTACTTGGGTTGGCGGGGCGAGTGTAGAACGAGGCGGTGAAAAAGCGGCGGCACACATGCATGCACCGCCGCTTTGGGGCGTAACAGTTTTTACGCGGCGGCCTTGGCGGCAGCGACCTGGGCTGCAACTTCGGCGGCGAAGTCGTCGACCTTCTTTTCGATGCCTTCGCCGACCACGTACAGGGTGAAGCCCTTGATGGTGGTGTCGGCGGCCTTGAGCATCTGTTCGACGGTCTGCTTGTCGTTCTTCACGAACGCCTGGTTGTGCAGCGAGACTTCCTTCAGGTACTTCTGCACGCCGCCTTCGATGCGCTTGGCAACGATGTCGGCAGGCTGCGGCTTCTTGCCTTCGGCTTCGGCCGTCTTGCGGTCTTCCTCGGCCTTGCCGGCGGCCACGGCGCGCTCTTTTTCGATCAGCTCTGCGGGCACGTCGGAGGCCTGGATCGCGACCGGCTTCATGGCGGCGATGTGCATCGCAACGTCCTTGGCCGACGTGTCGTCGCCTTCGAACTCGACCATCACGCCGATGCGCGTGCCGTGCAGGTACGAAGCCAGCTTGCCGTTGCCGGCGAAGTGCTTGAAGCGGCGGAAGCTCATGTTCTCGCCGATCTTGCCGATCAGGCCCTTGCGCACGTCTTCGAGCGTGGGGCCGAAGCCGTCCTGCTCATAGGGCAGCGCGCCGAGCGCAGCGATGTCGGCGGGGTTGTGCTTGGCGACCAGCATCGCGGCAGCGTTGGCCAGAGCCAGGAAGCTGTCGTTCTTGGTGACGAAGTCGGTTTCGCAGTTGATCTCGATCATGCCGCCGGCCGAGCCTTCGACAAATGCCGTGACCACGCCTTCGGCGGTGATGCGGCCCGAAGCCTTGCCAGCCTTGTTGCCGAGCTTGATGCGCAGCAGCTCTTCGGCCTTTTCCATGTTGCCGTCGGCCTCGGTCAGGGCCTTCTTGCATTCCATCATCGGCGCGTCGGTCTTTGCGCGCAGTTCGCCGACCATGCTTGCGGTGATTGCAGCCATTGTTCTATCTCCGTGTCCAAAAAATCAGATTAAAAAAAAGGGGCACCAAAGCCCCTTCTTCAGGCGCGTGAGAGCACTCGATCAGGCCGAGGCGCCCTCTTCGACTTCGACAAATTCGTCGCTGCCTTCGGCAACGGCCTTGACCACGTCACCGCCGGCGCTGTTGCGGCCTTCGATGATCGCGTCGGCGATGCCGCGGGCGTACAGCGTGACGGCCTTCGACGAGTCGTCGTTGCCCGGAATGACGTAGTCGATGCCTTCGGGCGAGTGGTTGGAGTCCACGACGCCGATCAGCGGAATGCCGAGCTTCTTGGCTTCTGCCACGGCGATCTTGTGGAAGCCCACGTCGATCACGAAGATGGCGTCGGGCAGTGCTGCCATGTCCTGGATGCCGCCGATGTCCTTTTCGAGCTTCGCGATTTCACGCGAGAACGTGAGCTGTTCTTTCTTGCTCAGGCTGTCGAGGCCGGCTTCTTGCTGGGCCTTCATGTCCTTCAGACGCTTGATCGAGGTCTTGACGGTCTTGAAGTTGGTCAGCATGCCGCCGAGCCAGCGGGTGTCGACGAAGGGCACGCCGGCGCGGCGGGCTTCGGCAGCCACGATTTCGCGGGCCTGGCGCTTCGTGCCGACCATGAGAATGGTGCCGCGGTTGGCGGTGAGCTGCTTGGCGTACTTCATCGCGTCCTGGAACATCGGGAGCGACTTTTCCAGGTTGATGATGTGAATCTTGTTGCGATGGCCGAAGATGAACGGGGCCATCTTGGGGTTCCAGAAGCGGGTTTGGTGACCGAAGTGGACACCGGCTTCCAGCATTTCGCGCATGGTGGTCGACATTAGAAATTACTCCAAAGGTTGGGTCTAAAATCCAGCCCGTTTTGCGGCTCCTTCGAAGGGAGTCACAACACCTTGATTGGGCCGGTTTGCGAATGTGTCTGGCTGGCTGCGACGAGAGTCGTCGCATGGTCAGCGAAACCCAAAGAGTATAGCACGGCCCTCCCTGTCTTTCTCCTTGCCCACCCCCGAACCGAGCCGTCCGCGCCCCTCGCAGCCCACCCATGAACGACCTTCACGCCGCCCGTCTGAACCTTCTGGCAGGCGGCACCGATGCACGCACCGAATTGGAGCGCGCCGTCGAAATCTCCGAATCCCCCGCCTGCGCCCACGTTTTCACCCGCACGCTGTTCGACGAAGCCCGCCAGCAGGTTGCGCTCGCGGTGCCGCAAAGCAGGCTTTCGGGACTCGCCTTCACCGCGAAAGATCTGTTCGACATCGAGGGGCAGCCGACGCCGGCGGGCTCCGTGGTGCTTTCGCATGCGCCTGCCGCCAAGGCCGACGCGGTCGCCGTGGCGCGTCTGCGCGCCGCGGGCGGCGTGCTGACCGGCCGCACCAACATGAGCGAGTTCGCCTTCTCGGGCGTGGGCGTCAACCCGCACCACGGCACCCCGGCCAATGCGAGCGACGCGGCCACGCCGCGCATCCCCGGAGGCTCGTCTTCCGGCGCCGCCATCTCGGTCGCGACCGGAGCGGCCTTCATCGGGCTGGGTTCCGACACGGGCGGCTCGATCCGCATTCCCGCAGCGCTGAACGGCATCGTGGGCTTCAAGAGCACCGCCCGCCTCGTGCCGGCCGACGGCGCGCTGCCGCTGTCGACCACGCTCGACACCGTCTGCGCCATGACGCGCTCGGTGCGGGACGCCGTGGCTGCACATGAAATCCTCGCGGCGCGCCGGGTGACCGCCGGCGCGGCCTCCCTGGGAGCGTACCGGCTCGCCGTCGTGAAAAACGTGTTCTTCGACGGCATCGAGCCGGCCGTGGCCCACGCCTTCGACAACGCGCTGCGGACCTTGCGAGCCGAAGGTGCCCAGGTCGAGGAAATCGCGCTGCCGGAACTGGCGCAGCTGCAGGCCATCAACGCCACCGGCGGCTTCTCGGCGGCCGAGTCCTACGCCTGGCACCGGCTCTTGCTGGAGCGCAGCGGCGCCGGCTACGACCCTCGCGTTGCCCAGCGCATCCTGCGCGGCGCCGGCATGAAGGCGCACGAGTACATCGACCTCGTGAATGCGCGGCGGGCGTGGATCGCCGGCGTCGAAGCGGCGCTCGCACCCTACGACGCCGTGCTGTCGCCGACCGTGCCGATCACCGCGCCTACTATCGCAAGCGTGGCACCGGGCACCCAGCGCGACGAGGAGTTCTTCCGCATCAACGCACTGCTGCTGCGCAACCCGTCGATCGTCAACATGCTCGACGGCTGCGCCATCTCGCTGCCCTGCCATGCCGCCGGCGAGTTGCCGGTCGGCCTGATGCTGTGGCACGCCGCGCTGCACGACGACGCCGTTCTCGCGATCGCCTTACAAATGGAACACGCACTGCGAAGACAATAGCTGCACGCCCACCGACGGGCGTCAGCCATCTCTTCTTACTCAAGCATTCAATGAAAATCGCGATCGTGGGCGCCGGCATCATCGGCGTCACCACCGCCTGGGAACTGGCTTCGGACGGCCATGAAGTGTCTGTGTTCGAGCGCCGCGGCGCGGCAGCCGAGGAAGCCAGTTTTGCCAATGCGGGCGTGGTCGCACCGGGCTATGTGACGCCATGGGCCGCACCGGGCATGCGCGCCAAGGTACTGCGTTCGCTGCTTTCCTCCCACGGCGCCATCAAGCTGCGCTGGCCGCTGAATTCACGCGATATCGGCTGGATGTCGCGCTGGCAAAAAGCCTGCAAGCTCGAAACCTACCTGGCCAACCGCGCCCGCATGCAGCGGCTGGCGTTCTACAGCCGCACCCGCCTGCATGAGGTGACCGAGGCCCGCGAACTGAGCTACGAGCGCAGCGACGGCTACCTTGTGCTGCTGCGCTCCAAACGCGAGAAGAAGCTGGTACAGCCCGGTCTCGACGTGTTGCGGGCGGCAGGCAGCGTCTTTCGCGAAGTCGACGCCGACGAGGCCCGGCGCATCGAACCCGCGCTCAGCACCGACACGGCGCTTGCGGGCGGCATTTACCTGCCCGACGACGAAGTGGCCAACTGCCGCCAGTTCGCGCTGCTGCTCAAGTGGGAAGCCGAAGGACTTGGTGCCCAGTTCCATTTCAACTGCGACATCGCGCCGCTGAGCCGCGCCGAGCCGACCTCGGTGTCGCTCGCGAGCGGCTCCCCTCCACTGCGTTTCGATGCGGTGGTGGTGTGCGCCGGGCTCGCCTCGGCCTCGCTGCTGCGGCCGCTCGGCCTTCGGATTCCGATGGCGCCGATCTACGGCCATTCCGTCAGCGCGCCGATTCGCGAATCGCTCAATGCGCCGCGCAGTGCGGTGATGGACGAACGCTACAAGGTCGCGATCTCGCGCCTGGGCCAGCGCGTGCGCGTGGCCGGCAGCGCCGAAATCGGCGGTTCCCTGAACACGATGAATTCATCCTCTGTGCAAACGCTCTACAAGGTGCTGCACGACTGGTTCCCCGGCGCGGTCACGCTGCAGTCGGGCGTGCAGCAATGGAAGGGTGCACGGCCGATGCTGCCCGATGGCCCTCCGGTGCTCGGTGCCAGCGGCGTGCCGGGTGTCTGGCTCAATCTGGGCCATGGCTCGAGCGGCTGGGCATTGTCGTGCGGCAGCGCGCGCGTCGTGGCCGACCTGATCAGGGGCCGCGATGCAGGCGTCGATCTCGAAGGCCTGGGCATCGAGCGGCTCGGTCTGTAGGGTTTCGTTCACCCAGCATCGGGCGGCACAATGGCCCGATGCAACGCATCACGTCAGCCACCATCGCCGACCTGTTCGACATCGCGGCGACGCGGCGCATCGAGCACGCGGCGGCAGCCGCCCTGCCCGCCCACACGCTGATGCAGCGCGCAGGCATTGCCGTGGCGCGGCTGGCGATGGCGGTTGCGCCGCACGCGCGCACGGTATGGATCGCCTGCGGGCCCGGCAACAACGGCGGCGACGGTTTCGAAACGGCTGCGCAGCTGCAGCACCGAGGCTTCCTGCCGATCGTCACTTTCGCGGGTGACGAAAACCGCCTGCCGCCGGATGCGAAGGCATCGTTGCAGCGGGCCCGGGACGCCGGCGTGATCTTCGCCCCGACACCGCCGGCCGCATACGACCTGGCCATCGATGCGTTGCTCGGCATCGGCGCGGTCCGGCCACCCGAGAACGCCATGGCCGAGTGGCTGCGGCAGATGCATGCGACGGCCCGGCCGGTACTCAGCATCGACGTGCCGTCCGGGCTGAATGCCGACACCGGGGTTTGGAATACCGCGCACCAGGGCGCCGCCTCGGCCCGCTTCTGCGCGACCCTCCTGACCCTGAAACCGGGCCTGTTCACAACGCAGGGCCGCGACGCCGCGGGCACGGTCTGGTTCGACGACCTGGGTTGCAGCGAGATTGCCGAGCCACCCGCCGCACGCCTTGCGGGCGCACCGACGGACCCGGCGCGCATTCACGCATCGCACAAGGGCAGCTATGGCGATGTTGCCGTGATCGGCGGTGCCTCCGGCATGGCCGGCGCCGCCCTGCTGGCCGGATCGGCTGCGCTGCATGCGGGCGCCGGACGCGTGTTCGTCGGCTTGCTCGACCCGAATGCAGCCCCCGTCGATCTGGCCCAGCCCGAACTGATGCTGCGAGACGCCAACGCCATTGATCTCTCGGGAACGACAGCGGTTTGCGGATGCGGCGGTGGCGCGGCGGTACGCACGGTGCTGCCGCGCGTGCTGGCGACAGCGGCTGCATTGGTGCTCGATGCCGATGCATTGAATGCCATCGCCGTCGACAGCGCACTGCAAACGCAGCTCGCATCGCGCGCCCGGCGCGGAAGGCCGACCGTGATCACCCCGCATCCGCTCGAGGCCGCGCGCCTGTTGAATTGCTCGGCCGCCGACGTCCAGGCGGACAGGCTGGCAGCAGCCCGCCAACTGGCGTCGCGCTACGGCGTCGTGGCCGTGCTCAAGGGCTCGGGAACAGTGATCGCCGACGACAGCGGCACACCGCCGCTGTTCAATCTGACCGGCAATGCCAGGCTCGCCACCGCCGGCACCGGCGACGTTCTGGCCGGAATGATCGGCGCCGCGCTGGCCGCGAAAGAACCGGCCTTCGAAGCAGCGCACCGAGCGGTCTGGCGCCACGGCCGCATCGCCGACACCTGGCCGGCCGATGCGCCTCCGTTGACGGCCGGCGCGCTGGCGCGCCAGGCACCCTGCTGAAAGCTTCTAGCCGCGCCCGACGAAGGGCATCTTCGTCGCCATGATGGTGTGGAACAGCACGTTGGCCTCGAGCGGCAGGTTCGCCATGTAGAGCACCGACTGGCCGACGATCTTCACGTCGATCAGCGGCTCGATCGCGAGTTCGCCGTTGGCTTGCGGCACGCCCTTGGCCATGCGCGCGGCCAGTTCGGTCATGGCATTGCCCACGTCGACCTGGCCCACCGCGATGTCGTACTTGCGTCCGTCGAGCGAGGCCGTCTTGGTCAGCCCTTCCACCGCGTGCTTGGTCGCGGTATAGGCCGCGGAATTCGGCCGCGGAGCCGTGGCCGAGATGGAGCCGTTGTTAATGATGCGCCCGCCCCGCGGGGTTTGCGCCTTCATCGTGCGGAACGCCTGCTGAATGCAGAAAAACATGCCGCTCAGGTTGATGTCGACCACGCCGCGCCATTGCTCGGGCGTCCAGTCCTCGAACGGACCCGGGGGGTTGCCCACGCCGGCATTGTTGAACAGCAGATCGACGCGGCCGAAGCGCTCCACGGCGGCGGCGAACAGCGCCTGCACCGATTCGGAATTCGCCACGTCGGTCGGCACCGCGAAGGCACGCGCGCCGGCTCCCGACTCTTCCGCCACCTGCTCCAGCGGTTCGAGGCGGCGGCCCGCCAGCGCCACGCTCCAGCCGTCGGCCAGCAATGCAAGCGCCGCGGCGCGCCCGATGCCGGTGCCGGCGCCCGTCACGATCGCGATGCGGCCCTTGTTGTTTTCCACGCTCATGCTCGGTGTCTCCTTCTGGGGTTGTCTGTCTCGATGATGTATGAATGCAATGCGTCGTGCGTCACGCGCGGCGAGGCTTGCGCCCCTTCATCTTGTTGGCGGCCTTCTTCACCGCCGACTTGAAAGCCTGCATGGCCGACTGGGGCCCCGCCGCAGCGGTCACGACGCGCTCGCTGCGCTGCTCGGGAGCCGCCGCTTCGGCCTTGTGGCGCGAGCTGCGCTTGGCCGATGCCTTGATCGGCACGCCGGCCGAGCCCACGCCCTTGTCCTTCATGGCACGTGCCGTGAGCTCTTCGCCCTCGCGCACCAGGCGGAAATCGATCTTGCGTCCGTCCAGGTCGACGCGGCTTACCTGCACCCGTACACGGGTGCCGATGGCGTAGCGAATGCCGGTGCGCTCCCCGCGCAGTTCCTGGCGCATCTCGTCGAACTTGAAGTATTCGCCGCCGAGCTCGGTGATGTGCACGAGTCCCTCGACATACATGGCGTCCAGCGTGACGAAGATGCCGAAGGTCGTGGCCGCCGTGACCACGCCGCCATACTCCTCGCCCAGATGCTCGCGCATGTACTTGCACTTGAGCCACGCCTCGACGTCGCGGCTCGCTTCGTCGGCGCGGCGCTCGTTGGCGCTGCAATGCAGGCCGGCCGCTTCCCAGGCCAGCACTTCCTTGGTCGGAGCGACCGTGGCTTTCTGCGGCTTGGTGGTCGGCGCCTTCACGCGCGAGGCCAGCCGCTTGGCCAGCTTGGCATGCGCCTCGCCCGGCGTCGGCAGCATCGGCAGCTGGTAGCGCGTCTTGCCGAGAATGGCCTTGATCACGCGGTGCACCAGCAGGTCCGGGTAGCGCCGGATCGGGCTCGTGAAGTGCGTGTAAGCCTCGTAAGCCAGGCCGAAGTGGCCGCTGTTGATGGGCGTGTAGATGGCCTGCTGCATCGAGCGCAGCAGCATGGTGTGAATCTGCTGCGCGTCGGGCCGCTCCTTGGTGGCTTCGGCAATCGCCTGGAACTCCCCGGGCCGCGGATCATCGGTGATGCTCAACCCCACACCCATGGCTTTCAGGTAGCCGCGAAGGATTTCCTTCTTCTCGGGCGTCGGGCCTTCGTGCACGCGGAACAGGCCCGGGTGCTTGCCTTCGGCGATGAAGTCAGCGCTGCACACATTGGCCGCGAGCATGGCTTCTTCGATCAGGCGGTGGGCCTCGTTGCGCGTGCGCGGCACGATCTTCTCGATGCGGCCGGCGTCGTCGCAGATGATCTGCGTCTCGGTGGTTTCGAAGTCGACCGCCCCGCGCTTGCCGCGCTGCTTGAGCAACGCCTTGTAGACGTCGGCCAGGTTCAGCAGGTCCTTCACGCGGTCCTTGCGCTTGGCCGCCTCGGGGCCGCGCGTGTTGCCGAGAATGGCAGCCACCTCGGTGTAGGTGAAGCGTGCGTGGCTGAACATCACCGCCGGATAGAACTGGTAGGCGTAGATCTCGCCGTCGGCCGCCACGAGCATGTCGCACACCATGCACAGTCGCTCGACTTCGGGGTTCAGCGAACACAAACCGTTCGAAAGCTTTTCCGGCAGCATCGGAATAACGCGGCGCGGAAAGTAGACACTGGTGGCTCGGTCGTAGGCATCGATGTCGATGGCCGACCCGGTCTGCACATAGGCGCTGACATCGGCAATGGCAACCAGCAGGCGCCACCCCTTGCCGCGGCCAACCTTCGCGGGCTCGCAGTACACGGCGTCGTCGAAGTCGCGTGCGTCCTCGCCGTCGATGGTGACCAGCGGCACATCGGTCAGGTCGATGCGGCCCTTCTTGTCGGCGGGTCGGACCTTCTCGGGCAATGCCTTGGCTTCGGCCAGGCATTCCGCGGAAAACTCGTGCGGCACGCCGTACTTGCGCACGGCAATTTCGATCTCCATGCCCGGGTCGTCGATCTCGCCGAGCACTTCCTTCACGCGTCCCACCGGCTGGCCGAACAGGGCCGGCGGCTCGGTGAGCTGCACCACGACAACCTGCCCCACCTTTGCGGGACCGGTCGCGCCCTTGGGAATCAGTACGTCCTGTCCGTAGCGCTTGTCTTCGGGCGCGACGAGCCAGATGCCGCCTTCATGCAACAGGCGGCCGATGATCGGCTGCTCCGGGCGCTCGACGATTTCGACCACCCGCCCCTCGGGACGCCCACGCCGGTCTTGCCGCACCACGCGCGCCTTGACGCGGTCCTTGTGCAGCACCGCGCGCATCTCGTTCGGGGGCAGATAGATGTCGGCTTCGCCGTCGTCGCGCTGCACGAAACCGTGTCCGTCGCGATGTCCTTGAACAGTTCCTTCAAATTCATCCAGCAGTCCGCTGGAGTGGCCATTATTTTTGATATGATTCTCTCTTTCCTGAAATTCAAAACATAACTGCTTCGGCGGTTATGCGGGCCCAGATGGCGGAATTGGTAGACGCACTAGTTTCAGGTACTAGCGAGTAACATCGTGGAGGTTCGAGTCCTCTTCTGGGCACCACCCCTACCAAGCTGAAACCCCTGTGAATCTTAGATTTACAGGGGTTTTTTCTTTTCCCTGGGAACATGATCGAGGGATGCTCTCCCCCGCAATAATCGATCGCAGCCAGACTGAGCCGGATCGACGGTAGTCCGCCGCATTCGCGCACACCCTCGCAGCCCCGGATTGGGATCTCCTGCGAAACGGTTTTCGACGACACGGATTCGGACAAGTGGAACGGGCTTCGTCTCATGAAGTGATGCAGCGACCGCTCACGGAGCAGCGGTTTTCCGCCATTCTGACGCAGTCCATCGACGAATGATCGCGCACAGTTTCAAGAAGCGTGGCAACGGAGTCAATACACCGCGTTGCCAGTAAAGGTGAACCGCAAACCCAACCTGATGAGCGCGGCGTTCAACTCGCTGCAGGATCATGGGGAATCTGCGGAGTTGCGACAGGCTGTGAAGCCTGTGGTGCACGATACCACGGCGAGCAACGACAGCCTCGTCGATCCGCGCGACGGCTGCTGCCGCCACTGTCCGCGCCATACTTGCGTCGACGCACCGCACTCCTTCTCGTCCATGTCCATTTTCAAAAGCATCAGGCATTGGGCTTCCCGGATCAAGCGCGACGCCGTCACGCTGTGGTTTGCCTACCGCCACTCCGGAACGCCCTGGTTCGCAAAGGCCCTCGCCGCGTTCGTCGTCGCTTATGCATTGAGCCCGATCGACCTCATACCCGATTTCATTCCGGTACTTGGCTACCTCGACGATGCCTTGCTGTTGCCCGGCCTCATCTGGCTGAACATCCGGCTCATTCCGGCCGATGTCCTCGAAGAATGCCGCGCGCGCGCAGACAAGTGGATGAAAGAACAAGGCGCGAAGCCTCGAAGCATCGCGGGTGCTGTGCTCGTTCTTGCAATCTGGATCGCTGTTGGCACGGCTCTGTGGGCGTGGTTCACCACGCGCAACTAGCCTCGGGCGCGAGGACCAAATCGCTCGGCAAGGCGGAGATTTCCTGTATATTTGTACAGTCTTTTCACAAAGGATAACCGCCATGTCCACGCCCGAAGAATCCAACTATCCCGCTCGCAACCATGCGCTGGCTGAAGCACTGGCGTGGATCTCGAAGTTCGCGCACGCCTGGAAGGCGATCGAGCCTCGTCCTCAGTCGCTGAGCATCGACGGGTTCATCCTCTGGGGCCCCGTGCTCTATGAACAGCACCGCAACGAAGATCCGGTGGCGCTCGCGACGCAGCTCTACGGGAAGTCGGGCGCCTACTTCAAGTACCTGTACCCGGGTCAAGCGTTGCAAGCTGACGACGCACTTCCCTTCTAGAGTCCCGGAACTCCCGAGAAGCGGGACGCTGAAGTGTGGCAAAAGTCACACTGTTCCATGCATATGCGTCTAAAGGTAACGAGAAATCACACATAAGGTTACGTTTGGTTTGAAAATACGGATATCAAACCTACGGAAACTATCGTGATCGCAGCATTTACCTTGTTAATCGGCATGTTCCTCGGCGCGTTGTTCATGAGCCTTCTGGTCATTTCGCGCTCGGATGACTGAAAACTGCCGGGCATCGGCCGCCCCATTCAAGCCGATCGAAAAGCCCGCTCAAGCGGGCTTTTCTTTTTGCGCCTGACAAGGGCCGATGGGCGCGACGGCGGCTGCGGCTCGTCTGGAGCCCGGCGGCGGCGGTTTAAATCGGCAGCGCGATCAGGTCGTGGCCCTCGGCCCCGACGATGCGGGCTCGGGTGAATTCACCCACCTTGAGCGTCTTGCTGATTTTCTCGGGCGGCAGCAGGCGCACGGTGCCGTCGATCTCGGGCGCGTCGGCGTAGGTTCGCCCGATGCCACCCTTGCGGCCCATGCCCGGCGCCGAATCCACCAGCACCTGCATCGTTGCACCGATGCGCTGGCGCAGCTTGGCGATCGACACGGCTTCCGCCACTTCCATGAAGCGCGCGCGGCGCGCTTCGCGCTCCGCCGGCGGCAGCATGCCGGGAATGTCGTTGGCCGTGGCACCTTCGACGGGGCTGTAGGCAAAGCAACCGGCCCGGTCGATCTGGGCTTCGCGGATGAAGTCGAGCAGATGCTCGAACTCCTGCTCCGTTTCACCCGGAAAGCCGGCGATGAAGGTGCTGCGGATCACGAGCTCGGGACAAACCTCGCGCCAGCGCGCCAGGCGCTCCAGGTTCTTCTCGCCGCTGGCCGGCCGCTTCATGCGCTTGAGCACATCGGGATGGCTGTGCTGCAGCGGCACGTCGAGATAAGGCAGCACCTGGCCGCTCGCCATCAGCGGAATGATTTCGTCCACGCTCGGGTAGGGGTACACATAGTGCAGCCGAACCCAGGCGCCGTAAGGCTCGGCTATTTCGCCCAGCGTGCGCACCAGTTCGAGCATGCGGGTCTTGACAGGCTTGCCATCCCAGAAGCCGGTGCGGTACTTGACGTCCACGCCATAGGCCGAAGTGTCCTGGCTGATGACCAGCAGCTCTTTCACGCCGCCTTCGAACAAGGCTTTTGCCTCGCCGAGCACATCGCCGACCGGACGCGACACGAGGTCGCCGCGCATCGACGGAATGATGCAGAAGGTGCAACGGTGATTGCAGCCTTCGCTGATCTTCAGGTACGCATAGTGCCGCGGCGTGAGCTTGAGGCCTGCGATGCCGAAGGTGTTGGGAACCAGGTCGACGAACGGGTCATGCGGCTTCGGCAAATTGGCGTGAACCGCATCCATGACCTCCTGCGTGGCGTGCGGACCGGTCACGGCCAGCACGCTGGGGTGCATTTGCCGCACCAGGTTGCCGCCCTGGTCGCCGGTCTTGGCACCGAGGCAGCCCGTGACGATGACGCGGCCGTTTTCCGCCAGTGCCTCGCCGATGGTGTCGAGGCTTTCCTTCACGGCATCGTCGATGAAGCCGCAGGTGTTGACGATCACCAGGTCGGCGCCTTCGAAGGTCTTGGAGGTTTGATAGCCCTCGGCACTGAGCCGGGTCAGGATCAATTCGGAATCGGTCAGGGCCTTGGGGCAGCCCAGGCTCACAAAGCCGACCTTGGGGGCAGCCGGCGTGACGGTACGTTCGGGGGAGGCAACTTCGCTCATATATGCCCCTATTGTCCCAGCTATCGGCCGGGAGCGGGATTTCAGGGGCGTTTGAGGCCGAATGCGCCCAGAACCTGCTCGGTGTTCTTCTGCATCTGCTCCTGCATCTGCAGAAACACATTCTTCGATTGCTCGACGTAGTTGCCCATCAGTCCCTGGAGCATCGGCGACTGCATGGTCATGAAGCGCGACCACATCTCGGGCGTGAGGCCTTCAGCCTTGTCCGCGAGTTGGGCCTGCACCTCGGTCATGGCCTGGATGTTCTTCTCGAGATACGGGCCCATGTAGCCCTGCATCGCCTGTCCGTAGAAACGGATGATGTTGGCCAGCACCTGTTCGGTGAACATCGGCGCGCCGCCCGCTTCTTCTTCGAGAATGATCTGCAGCAGGATGCTGCGCGTGAGGTCGTCGCCGGTCTTGGCATCGCGCACCACGAACTGGGCATTCTGTATGACCAGCTGCTTCACCTCGGTGAGCGTGATGTACGTGGATGTCTCGGTGTCGTAGAGCCTTCGGTTGGGGTACTTCTTGATTACACGTTGCACCGGCTTGACCCCGGACTTCTTGCTCTGCACTGCGGACTCCTTCACATGGATGCCCATGTCATCCGATCAATTCTAGGTAGCGGTTTTGCTGCACCGCGACAAGGTTTACCCTGACCGCGCATCCCGCTCCTTCAATCGAACGTTGTCGCGTACTCGGCACCGCACGCGCTGCAGGCCGCCGTCTCGGGCCGGTCTCCGGCAGCTTCCCTGAAACGCAGAGGACTCTTGTGGCCGTAAACCACCCAACAGCGCGGACAGTGCTCGTGGCCCGAGGTCGGCAAGTAGGCGCGGGAGCGCTGTTCGGCGCGCTCCTGCGTGACGGATATGCCTTGCTGCAGCGCGCGCGCAATTTCGCGCGCCGCCATGGTATCGGTGCGGCCGCTCGCGTGGTCGTTGATGCCGTAGACCGCGCGTGCAAATTCAATGGGGGCCTGCTTGAGCAATGCGGCCAGGCGCATATCGGCATGAGCCCGATCAACCATCGTTGATCGCGTATTCATCAGATCGCTTATCAAGAAATTTGGAAAAGGTTTGCAGTGCGGCCAAGGTAGCACAACAACGTGGCCATGGTCTTTGCCTGCTTCACCGCAAGGACGATTGAAACACCGGGGAACCCGGTGAAAGCTCTGTTCAACAGACCCGGTGGTTGGCCGGAAGTTGAAACAGAAATTGGTAGGCGCGATTGGACTCGAACCAACGACCCCCACCATGTCAAGGTGGTGCTCTAACCAGCTGAGCTACGCGCCTAAGGATGTGTCCGAGAAGCAGCTATTGTAGCAGGAGAAAACGCGCTTTTTAGCGCCGACGTGCAGATCGCACACCAGCAACCGCCGTCACGACGCCAAGCACCTGCGTGAGCCGCGCTGCATCGGCGATTTCCACAGTGAACGTCATCCATGCCGTGCCCTTGACCGATTGCGTCTGCACGCCGATCACGTTCATCTTCTCTCTTGCGAACACATCGGAGATGTCCCGCAGCAAGCCTTGGCGGTCGGCCGCTTCCACGGCGACGTCGACCGCATACATCGGTGCTTCGCCGCCCTTGGCCGCTCCCCACTCGACGTCGATCACGCGCTCGCCGTCGCGGGAGGCCATCATCCGGAAATTGCTGCAGTCGGTGCGGTGGACGCTCACGCCATGGCCACGGGTCACGAAGCCGCTGATGGCATCGGGCGGCGCGGGCTTGCAGCACTTGGCAAGCTGAGTCATCAACGAAGACACGCCCACCACCAGCACGCCGCCCTTGCCTGACTTTTCGCTGGCGCGCGGCTTCTTGATCTGCACGCCGTCGTCGGGGTTCGGCGCGGGCTCGGGCGGGCGCAACAGCATCTCGATGTTGCGCAGAGAGAACTCGTCCTTGCCGACCACCTCGAACAGATGATCCGCCGATTTGAACCCCAGCTGAGAAGCCAGGTCCTCGAGCCGCGTGGACGTCTTGCCTTCGCGCTGCAGCAGTTTCTCGACGGCCTCGCGCCCGCGCGCCACGGTTTCGTGCGTGATCTGCGCATTGAACCACGCGCGCACCTTGGCGCGGGCGCGGTGGCTTGCAAGATAGCCCAGCTCGGCGTTGAGCCAATCGCGCGACGGACCGCCTTCCTTGGCCGCGATGATCTCGACCGTCTGCCCGTTGGACAACGGCGTGTTGAGCGGCACCATCGCCCCGTCGACACGCGCGCCGCGGCAGCGATGGCCGAGCGTGGTGTGCACGGTATAGGCAAAGTCGACCGGCGTTGCGCCCTGCGGCAGTTCGACGATCGCCGCGTCGGGCGTCAGCACATAAATGCGGTCGTCGAAGAGGCCCTGCCCCTGCGAGCCGCCCGAAAGGTCGCGCTCCCACGCCAGCAGTTGGCGCAGCACGGCGATCTTCGCGTCGTACTCTCCGCTCGCCCACACGCCCGCATAGCCCTTGTGCCCTGCTTCCTTGTAGGCCCAGTGCGCCGCCACGCCATGCTCGGCATGGTCGTGCATTTCTTCCGTGCGAATCTGGATCTCGATCGGCTTGCCCGGCTTGCCGTCGACCCGCTCTCGCACCACGGTGTGCAGCGACTGGTAGCCGTTCGGCTTGGGCCGCGCGATGTAGTCGTCGAACTCTTCGTCGATGGGGAGGAAATGCGAGTGCACCCAGGCCAGCGCCGCGTAGCAATCCTTCACGTCGGGCACCACCACGCGCAGCGCCAGGATGTCGAACACCTGCGCGAAGTCGAGCGACTTGCCGCGCATCTTCTTGACGATGCTGTAGATGTTCTTCGGCCGCCCCTGCACCGTGGCGCGCACGCCTTCAGCCTGCAGCTCGCGTTCGAGCTGCGAGCGCAGCTGCTCGATGTGGCCTTCGCGTTCGACCCGCTTCTCGTCGAGCAGGCGCGCAATCAGCTTGTAGGTTTCGGGTTCCAGAAAGCGGAACGAGAGGTCTTCGATCTCCCACTTCACCTGCCAGATGCCGAGCCGGTTGGCCAGCGGCGCGAACACCTGCAGCGACTCGCGCGCCACGCTCTCGGGCGCCGGCTGCTTGCTGGCCGCGGCATGCCGCAAGGTCTGCAGCCGCGAAGCCAGGCGCAGCATCACGACGCGCAGATCGCGCGAGAACGCGAGCAGCATCTTGCGTACGTTCTCGGTCTGCGCGCCCGCGCCTTCCGACAGGTGATGGCCCTGCGACGCCGAGCGGGCTTGCTCCTGCACGCGAACCAGCTTGGTGGTCTCGACCGCCAGCGCGGCGAAGTTATCGCCGAACACCTTGGCGATGACTTCCTGCGGACGGTTCAGGTGCTGGCACGAGTAAACCAGATAGCTCGCGGCCTGCATGGCCTCGGAGCCGCCCATCTTCGCGACGATGGCGGCCACCGCATCGGCATGCGCCAGCGTGTTCTCGCCGGTGTCGAGCTTTTCGTCGGCAATCAGCGGCTCGGCAAACGCGCGCGCTCGGGCGAGCATGTTCTCCATGACCGGGGTGCGATCGGCCGTTGCGGCGGACAACGGATAGTCGACCATCGCCGTATCGGACATGTGTGCCGTCTGGAGGCTCGAAGACTCGCGCTTCACGTGGGACTCAATCGAACAAGAAGGATGTGACGACGGCGGCCTGCGCGGGATCGACGAAGGTCGGCGCATGGCCCACGCCGTCGAACTCGAACAACGCCGCGCGCGGGCCGCGCTCTGTCATCGCAAGGGCCGTTTCGCGCGACAGCAGATCCGACTGGGCGCCGCGTGTCACGAGCGTGCGCGCATCGATGGCGTCGTACAGGCTCCACATCACCGCGCCGCCCTGGGCCGCGGCCTCGGGCGTGATGGCGCGCAGCGCCACGGCGATGGCCGGGTCGTAGTGAAGCAACCAGGGCCCGGCGCTGTCGTTCTCAACGACATCTGCTTTGCCCGAACCATCGGCCGTGCGCTGAGACGCCGGCACCACCATGTGCTGCGACAAGGCAAGCCATTGGGCGGGCGTGTGCGGGCCGAAGCTGGTCGAGATTGCCCACATGGCATCGGCTGCCTCCTGTACGCTCGCGTAGCGGCCGCCTTGCCCCACGTAGGCGCCGATGCGCTGAATGGCCGCCGCCTCGATGGTCGGGCCGACGTCGTTCACGACAAAGCGGCGTATCGGCCGGGCCAGCGGCAATTGCTTGTGGCCCGCCAGCACGAAGCCGATCAGCCCGCCCATGCTGGTGCCCAGATAGTCGAGCGTGTCGATCGGCTGTTCGCGATGCAGTTGCGCTATCAACGCCAGCATGTCGGCCGCATAGACCGGCACCTGGTAAAGCGCCGCATTGCGCAGCCAGTCGCTCCGGCCGCGCCCTGCGACGTCGGGGCAGACCACGCGCACGTTCCCGTCGGCGCGCGCCACGATGGCCTGGGCCAGCACATCGAAATCGCGCCCTTGCCGGGTCAGGCCGTGCACGCACATGACCACATGCGCGCTGCGCGCGTCGCCCCATTGCCAATAGGCCATGCGATGGCCGCCCTGGGCGTCATCGCACGCCACGTAATGAAGCGTCGGGTCGGTCATGAAAACGAAGTCGTCCTGGTGCGGATAATGGTCTCGTCGCATCCTAATTCATCCGGAGATTGATCTTCATGCTCAAAGGCAAAACCGCGCTTGTCACGGGGTCCACCAGCGGCATTGGCTTTGCCATTGCCAAGGCACTTGCACAGCAAGGCGCACATATCGTGCTCAACGGCTTCGGCGATGCCGAGGCCCCCAAGTCCCAGATCGAGGCGCTCGGCGTGCGCGCCGAATACCACGGCGCCGACATGAGCAAACCCGATCAGATCGAAGACATGATGAAGTTCGCGGCGGCCCGGTTCGGCCGCGTCGACATCCTCGTGAACAACGCCGGCATCCAGCACGTGGCAAAGGTCGAAGACTTTCCGCCGGAACGTTGGGACGCCATCATCGCCATCAACCTTACGAGCGCGTTTCATACGACCCGGCTGGCGATCCCGGCCATGCGCGAAGCCAACTGGGGGCGCATCGTCAATGTGGCGTCGGCCCACGGGCTGGTCGCTTCCGCGCAGAAGTCGGCCTATGTGGCGGCCAAGCACGGCATCGTCGGCTTCACCAAGTCGGTTGCGCTCGAAACCGCGACCACCGGCATCACCAGCAACGCGATTTGCCCCGGGTGGGTGCTGACCCAACTGGTGCAAAAGCAGATCGACGACCGCGCGGCACGGGAAGGCATTTCGGCCGAGCAGGCGCAGAACGAACTGCTCGGAGAAAAGCAGCCTTCGCTGCAATTCACCACGGTGGAGCAGCTCGGTGGCCTTGCGGTATTCCTGTGCTCGCCCGCCGCCGACCAGGTGCGCGGCGTGGCCTGGCAAATGGACGGCGGCTGGACCGCGCAGTAATCAGGACAGCGGGACAGCGGCTCGGCAGTGCCCGCTGGCCGCTCTCCCTTACTTGAGCTGCACCGATCCCGATACGTTCACGACCACCGCGGTCTTGCCGGCTTCCACCGGCACCGGCGCATCGGCGGAAAAGGATTTGGCTGCTGCCGCCATCATGCGGGGCCGGATCGGGCCGCTGTCGTTCGCATTCACCGAAACTTCGCGCAGCGTGTAGCCGCCGAAGCCGAAGCCCTTGGCCAGTTCGTTGGCCTTCTGCTTGAAGTTGTCGATGGCGATCGTCTGCGCCTCGGTCTCGGTCCTGGCGCGCTGCTCGCGGCTCAGCGCAAAGCCGACGTTGCCCACATTGAGCGTGGTGATGCGGCCCGCGGTCTGCGTGATGCGGGGGAAGTCGCGCCCCTCGAGCACCATTTCCGCGGAACCTTGCCAGCCGTTTATCTTGCCTTCACGCGTGTAGCGCGGCGACAGGCTGAAGTTGCCGGTACGCACGTCGAGCTGGCCCGGCTGTGCGTTTTTCTTGGCTTCGGCCAGCGCGGCGTCCACCGCGGCCTTGAGTTGCGACTGAACCGTCGCGGCATCGGTAGCGTCGCGGGTGGTGGTGAGCGTCATGCTCAGCAAATCCTGCTGCACTTCGACGGTGCCCGAGGCGGTGAGCTGCAGCACGTTCTGCGGCGGCGCGGCCATGTTCTGGGCCATGGCAGTCCCCGCGGCTCCGGCCGCGGCCAATGCGACACAAGCCGCGATCAATTTGATTTTTTTCAAGACGAAATACTCCCTGGATTGGTATTCAACTCAACAAGAACGCAGGACCGCGGGCCCGTCGCCTCAGCGGCGCTGGCTGCGGGGCAAGGTCAATGCGCGGGTCGCCGAGATCGGCGCTGGCGCGATTCGCTCGGCCGGTTGCGATTCTGCCGAATTCAAAACGTTGGGGGTTCCAGGCGGCGTCCACTGCCTTCGCACCTGCTGCCGCAACTCGAAGAGTTCGGCCGCCGTGAGGCGCCGGCCGGCCGCGGCCTCCTCGCGGCGGATCTCGTCGCGCTGGGCCGCACGGTGGGCGGCCACGGCTTCCCGCACTTCGCTTCGGCGTGTGTCGCCAACTTTGAGAAAGTCCCCAGCGAGGGCCAAGGCAGGGCCAAAGCTGCAGGCCACGATGATCGGCAACGCGGGAAAAAAAGTTCTCATTGAGCACAAAAGTCACAGGACAGGCCGGACTTTGCCACCGCTGAGCGAACGTCGGATGACTAGACAGCGAGCGACCGCAAGTTTTGTAACTTAGTGTCAAACCATAAGTAAAACCGGCTCAACCGGGGGCTAACGCCTTCAGAATCGGCGCTGTTACAAATTCAACGTTGTAGAAATGACTCAAGTTCCCGCTCGCACCGACAAGATCGTGATCGTCGACGACGACGCCCGCATCCGCGACCTGCTTCGCCGCTACCTCACCCAGGAAGGTTTCGAAGTGATCGTGGCCGAGGACGGCAAGGCGCTCAACCGCATCCTGCTGCGCGACACGGTCGACCTGATCGTGCTCGACCTGATGATGCCCGGCGAAGACGGCCTTTCCGTCTGCCGCCGGCTGCGCGCCGCCAACGACCGCACGCCGATCATCATGCTCACCGCCAAGGGCGAAGACGTCGACCGCATCGTCGGCCTCGAAGTCGGCGCCGACGACTACCTCGGCAAGCCGTTCAACCCCCGCGAATTGCTGGCCCGCGTGCATGCCGTGCTGCGCCGGCGTCCGCCGCTCGAGGCACCGGGCGCCCCTTCCACCGAGAACGAAACCGTCACGTTCGGGCCGTTCGCCTTCGATCTCGGCTCGCGCACGCTCAAGAAGGACGGCGAGGAACTGTCCCTCACCACCGGCGAATTCGCGATGCTGAAGGCGCTGGTGCGCCACCCGCGCCAGCCGCTGTCGCGCGAAAAGCTCGCGCAACTGGCCCGCGGCCGCGAGTTCGAGCCCTTCGACCGCAGCCTCGACGTGCAGATTTCGCGCCTGCGCAAGCTGGTCGAGGCCGACGCCGCGGCACCCCGCTACATCCAGACCGTGTGGGGCGTGGGCTACGTGTTCGTGCCGGACGGCGCGGCCTGAACGACGTTCAGAGGTGGCCATCGGCCTGCAATCCGCCAGAACCAGCCCAGCCCAAGAGGACGGCGCCCAGGTCACGATGCCGAGCCCCCTCGAGGGCTCCGGCCAGCGCGACCGGCGGCCGGGCCTCAAGGTCGGCTTCAGCCTTTTCTGGCGCACGTTCTTCCTGCTCGCACTGCTGCTGATCGGCTGCACGGTCGCCTGGCTGCAGACTTTTCGCTCGCTCGAGTACGAGCCGCGCGCCATCCAGACCGCGCACCAGATCGCCTCGCTCGTGAACCTCACGCGCGCGGCGCTGGTGTACTCGGACGCGATCACGCGGGTGTCGCTCATCAAGACGCTGGCCGACCAGGAAGGCGTGCGCATCCTCCCGCGCGAGCCCAACGACCGTTTTCAGCCCTACACCAGCGGCGCGCTCGACCAGCGCGTGACTGAAGAGCTGATCGACCAGCTCGGCGAAGGCACCACGGTGGCCAGCCGCGTCAACGAGGAGCCGGGCCTGTGGATCGGGTTCACCATCGAGAGCGACGCCTACTGGCTGCTGCTCGACCCGACCCGCTTCAGCCGCGTGGGTGGCCGCACCTGGCTGGTCTGGCTCAGCACGGCCATGGCGCTGTCCCTGGCCGGCGCGGCGCTGATCACGCGGCTGATCAACCTGCCGCTCAAGCAGTTGTCGCGCGCCACCATGCAGGTGCGCGAAGGCGAATACGAGGCACACCGGCTCGACGAGCGCGCCCGCACCAACGAGATCCGCGCGGTGAACATCGGCTTCAACCGCATGGCCGACCAGCTCGCCAAGATCGAGCAGGACCGCGCCATCATGCTGGCCGGCATCTCGCACGACCTGCGCACCCCGCTGGCGCGCCTGCGGCTCGAAACCGAGATGAGCGTGGCCGACGAAGACGCGCGCGACCACATGGCGGCCGACATCGCCCAGCTCGACGCCATCATCGACAAGTTTCTCGACTACGCTCGCCCCGACCACGTCGACCCCAAGCCCGTGCTGCTGCGCGACGTGGTCGATGCCTGCACCTACGCCGTGCAGGACTACGAGGAAATGAATATCCGGGTCGATGTGCCGGCCGACCTGCGCGTGATGGGCGACGAAGTCGAGCTCACGCGCGTGATCTCCAACCTGGTGGAAAACGCACGGCGCTACGGCAAGACGCCTTCGACCGGCGTGGCCGACGTGGTGATCCAGGCCCAGTCGAACAATGATGCGGTGCTGATCAAGGTGCGGGACCACGGCGCAGGCGTCGAGCCCGCCCTGCTCTCGCAATTGACCAAGCCCTTCTTCCGCGGCGACGTGGCCCGCACCTCGGCGGCCGGCGCCGGCCTCGGCCTGTCGATCGTCGCCAAGAACATCGAACGCATGGGCGGCACCTTTGCGCTCACCAGCACGCCGGGACGCGGCCTTGCGGCGCACATTCGCATGCCGCGTGCCATGCCGGTGCCAAAACCGGCGGAAGCACCCGGCGGCCGCCGGGCTTGATCAGCCCATAGCCCGTCGGCCGCGCATCAGCGGTGCCTCGCTGCCGGTTCAGCGGTAGAGCAGCACCACCGCCCGCGCTTCCATTGCACGGCCCTCGCCGACGGGACCCAGCTTTTCGGCCGTCTTGGCTTTTACGTTGACCTGATCGGGCGCGAGCCCCAGTGTCTGCGCAATACATTGGCACATCGCCGGAATATGCGGCGCCAGCTTGGGCGCCTGCGCGATCACCGTGCTGTCGACATTGCCGATCTCCCAGCCCACCGCACGCACGCGGCGCGCCGCCTCGGCCAGCAGCGCCGCCGAATCGGCGCCGCGAAACTGTGCATCGGTGTCGGGGAAATGCCGGCCGATGTCGCCCAGGCCCGCCGCGCCGAGCAATGCGTCGGTAATGGCATGCAGCAGCACGTCGGCGTCCGAATGCCCCAGCAGGCCCGTGGTGTGCGGCACCTCGACACCGCCCAGGATCAGCTTGCGTCCCGCCACCAGCTGGTGAACGTCCCAGCCCTCGCCGACACGAATATGGAACGGTGCCGTCATGCCACGGCCTTCTTGCGGCCGAGCAGAACCGCTTCGGCCAGCGCGAAGTCTTCGGGAAACGTCACCTTGAAATTCTGTGCGCTGCCCGGAACCAGCAGCGGCGAAAGACCGATCGCCTCGATCGCGCCGGCTTCGTCCGTCACCGCATCGCCCGCGCGTTCCAGCGCATCGAGCAGCATGCCGATGCGGAACATCTGCGGTGTCTGGGCCAGCCACTTGTCGGCGCGGGACAGCGTCTGCGAAACCCGGCTATCGGCCGAAGACACCTTCAGCGTATCGGCCAACCGGTGCGCCAGCAGGCCGCCGACGGCGTCGTGTTCGCACGCCGCAATCAGCGCCTCGATCTGGCTCGATGTGACGAGGCAGCGCGCCGCATCGTGCACCAGCACCCAGTCGTGCGCCCCGGCGCCTTTCTGCCGCAACGCGGCCAGGCCGTTGCGCACCGTGGCCGCGCGCGTGACGCCGCCTACCTGCAGCAGGAACTCGCCCGTCGCCGGAAAACGCGGCAGCGCTGCCTGCACATCGCGATCGTCCGGCGACACCACCACCGCCAAGCCGGCAAAGCGGCTCGCCAAAGCGCGAAAAGCCTCCACCGTGTGAGCCACCATCGACGCTCCCGCAAGCCGCTGGTATTGCTTGGGCCGGGCACCACCCGCGCGATGGCCGAAGCCGGCGCAAGGAATCAGCACAAAAAGTCGGGAGGAAGACATGGGTCCGGCACCGGCAACGGCCGGCAAGCGAATAAGGGGCCGCCATTCTAGAATCGACCGCTTCACACCCCTCGCCAGCTGACGCGGGGTGTTCTGCATTTTTAAAGCGTTCCATGGACCTCCCCCACCTCACGGCGGGCAAGCGATTCACGCTGCCGCGTCCTCCCTTGTCGGCCGACGCCTTGCTGCTGGCGCAACTGGGCATGCGCGAGAAGGCTGCCGGCCGCGCCACCGCCGTGTTCACGGCGGACGCCAACGACGCCCAGCGCCTGATCGACGAAATGGCTTTCTTCGCGCCGGACCTGCGCTGCGCCCTGTTCCCTGATTGGGAGACGCTCCCCTACGACAGCTTTTCTCCCCACCAGGACCTGATCAGCGAGCGGCTCGCCACGCTCTGGCGCATCAGCCAGAAAGAAGCCGACGTGGTGCTGGTGCCCGCCACCACAGCGCTCTACAGGCTCGCACCGCCGGCTTTCCTGGCCGGCTACACCTTCCACTTCAAGGCCAAGCAGAAGCTCGAGGAGTCGAAGCTCAAGGCCCAGCTCACGCTGGCCGGCTACAGCCATGTGACGCAGGTGGTGAGCCCCGGCGAATATGCGGTACGCGGCGGCCTGATCGACCTGTTTCCCATGGGTTCGCTGGTGCCGTTTCGCGTCGACCTGTTCGACGACGAGATCGACTCGATCCGCACCTTCGACCCCGACACCCAGCGCAGCCTCTATCCCGTGCCCGAGGTGCGGCTGCTGCCGGGGCGCGAGTTCCCGATGGACGACGACGCCCGCGCGCGCTTTCGCAGCCGCTGGCGCGAACTGCTCGAAGGCGACCCCACCAAGAGCCGCATCTACAAGGACATGGGTAACGGCGTCGCCACCGCCGGCATCGAGTACTACCTGCCGCTGTTCTTCGACGAGACGGCCACGGTGTTCGATTACTTCGGCCCGGATGCCACCGTGGTGCTGCACGGCGACCTCGAGCCGGCGTTCCAGCATTTCTGGCAGGACACGAACGAGCGCTATCGCCTGGTGCGCGGCGACCCCGAGCGGCCGGCGCTGCCGCCGGAGGCGCTGTTCCTCAACGCCGAGCAGTTCTACCAGCGCGCCAAGCCGCATGCGCAGCTTGCAATTCGTGGAAATGCAGGTGGCGACATCGCCACCGACACGCCCTACGCCGAGTTCGACAGGCTCCCGCCCTTCGCCGTGGTGCGCGGCGCGGAAGACCCGCTGGTCGGCCTCAAGGCCCACATTGCCGCCACGCCGCACCGCGTGCTGCTGATTGCCGAAAGCGAAGGCCGGCGCGAGAGCCTGCTCGACTTCCTGCGCGCGAGCGGCGTGAGCCCGCCGGCTTTCGACTCGCTGGCCGAGTTCGAGGCCTCGACGGACGAAAAAATTGGCATCGCCACTGCCGCGCTGGCCTCGGGCTTCGCGTGGCGCGAACAGGGCATCGACCTCGTCACCGAGACCGAGCTGTTCGCCACCGCGCCCACCACGCGCCGCCGCAACAAGAAGCAAGAACAGGTCAGCGACGTCGAGGCGCTGATCAAAGACCTTTCCGAGCTCAACGTCGGCGACCCGGTGGTCCACACCGCGCACGGCATCGGCCGCTACCGCGGTCTGATGCACATGGACCTGGGCCAGGGCGTGGATGCCGAAGGCAAGCCGCTGCTGCAGGAAATGCTGCACCTGGAATACGCCGACAAGGCCACGCTCTACGTGCCCGTGTCGCAGCTGCACCAGATCAGCCGCTACACCGGCGTGAGCGCCGACGAGGCGCCGCTGCACCGGCTGGGCTCCGGCCAGTGGGAGAAAGCCAAGCGCAAGGCCGCCGAACAGGTGCGCGACTCGGCCGCCGAGCTGCTCAACATCTATGCCCGCCGCGCCGCACGCGAAGGCCATGCCTTCCGCTACTCGGCCGCCGACTACGAGGTGTTCGCCAACGACTTCGGCTTCCAGGAAACGGCCGACCAGAAAGCCGCGATCCACGCCGTGGTGCAGGACATGATCTCGCCGCAGCCGATGGACCGCCTGGTCTGCGGCGACGTGGGTTTCGGCAAGACCGAGGTCGCGCTGCGCGCCGCGTTCATCGCGATCACGGGCGGCAAGCAGGTGGCGTTTCTCGCGCCCACCACGCTGCTCGCCGAGCAGCACTACCAGACGCTGGTCGACCGCTTCGCCAAGTGGCCGGTCAAGGTGGCCGAGATGAGCCGCTTCCGTTCGGCCAAGGAAATCACCACGGCGGCCAAGGGCCTGGCCGAGGGCACGGTCGACGTCGTGGTCGGCACGCACAAGCTGCTCTCGCCGTCGATCAAGTTCAAGAACCTGGGCCTGCTCATCATCGACGAGGAGCACCGCTTCGGCGTGCGCCACAAGGAAGCGATGAAGGCGATGCGCGCCGAGGTCGACGTGCTCACCCTCACCGCCACGCCCATTCCACGCACCCTGGGCATGGCGCTCGAAGGCCTGCGCGACCTGAGCGTGATCGCTACCGCGCCGCAGCGGCGCCTCGCCATCAAGACCTTCGTGCGCAACGAAGGCACGGGCGTGATCCGCGAAGCCGTGCTGCGCGAGCTGAAGCGCGGCGGGCAGGTCTACTTCCTGCACAACGAGGTCGAGACCATCGAGAACCGGCGGCAGAAGCTCGAAGAGATTCTTCCCGAAGCGCGCATTGCCGTGGCCCACGGCCAGATGCCCGAGCGCGAACTGGAACGCGTGATGCGCGACTTCGTGGCGCAGCGCTACAACCTGTTGCTGTGCTCGACCATCATCGAGACCGGCATCGACGTGCCGACCGCCAACACCATCGTGATGAGCCGCGCCGACAAGTTCGGCCTGGCGCAGCTGCACCAGCTGCGCGGCCGCGTCGGGCGCTCTCACCACCAGGCCTATGCGTACCTGATGGTGCCCGACACCGAGGGCCTCACCAAGCAGGCGGCGCAGCGGCTCGACGCCATCCAGCAGATGGAAGAGCTGGGCTCGGGCTTCTACCTCGCGATGCACGACCTCGAAATCCGCGGCACCGGCGAAGTGCTCGGCGAGAACCAGAGCGGCAACATGATGGAGATCGGCTTCCAGCTCTACAACGAGATGCTGAGCGAAGCCGTGCGCGCGCTCAAGGCCGGGCAGGAGCCCGACCTGCTCGCGCCGCTGTCGGTCACCACCGAGATCAACCTGCACGCCCCCGCCCTGCTGCCCGACGACTACTGCGGCGACGTCCACCTGCGCCTCTCGTTCTACAAGAAGCTGGCCACCGCGAAGACGCCCGACCAGATCGACACGCTGCTCGAAGAAATCGTCGACCGCTTCGGCAAGCTGCCGCCACAGGCGCAGACGCTGATCGACACGCACCGGCTGCGTGTGCTGGCGCGGCCTTATGGCGTGGTCAAGGTCGACGCGGCGCCGGGCATCATCAACATCACCTTCAAGAAGGACGCACCGGTCGACGGCATGGCCATCATCCAGCTGGTGCAGAAGAACAGGCACATCAAGCTTGCAGGCAACGAAAAGCTTCGCATCGAACGCGAACTCAAGGAGCCGAAAGACCGCGCACAGATGGTGCGCGACGTGCTGCGCAGCCTCGGTCAACCCCTCGTCAAGGAAATCGCCCCCGCATGAGCGCTACAGAATTCTCCCCCGGTCTCGTGATCCAGCGCGTGAAGCCGCCGCTGGCGCTGGCCGATTTCAAGCTGATCGCGTTCGACATGGACTCGACGCTGATCAACATCGAATGCATCGACGAAATTGCCGATGCGGTCGGCAAGAAGGCCGAGGTGGCGGCGATCACAGAAGCCACGATGCGCGGCGAGATCAAGGACTTCAAGGAAAGCCTGCGGCGCCGCGTGGCACTGCTGCAGGGCGTGCCGGTCGACGCGCTGCAGCAGGTGTATGACGAGCGGCTGAAGCTCAACCCGGGCGCAGCCGAACTGGTCGCGGCCTGCAAGGCGGCGGGCCTCAAGGTGCTGCTCGTCTCGGGCGGCTTCACGTTCTTTGCCAACCGCGTGAAAGACCGCCTGGGCATCGACTTCGCGCGCTCCAACCTGCTCGGCGAAGCCGATGGCCAGCTCACGGGCCATGTGGTGCAGCAAAGCTGGGGCGACATCTGCGACGGCGCCGAGAAGCGCCGCACGCTGCTCGAAGTCGCGTCCCTCATGGGCATTTCGCCGCAGGAAACCATTGCCGTAGGCGACGGTGCGAACGACCTGCCGATGATGGGCGAAGCCGGCCTTTCAGTGGCCTACCACGCCAAGCCGAAGGTGCGCGAACAGGCCATGGTCGCCATCAACGAAGGCGGCCTCGACCGCTTGCTGGAGATCCTCAAAAAATGACCGACACCGCCCCGCTCTACAGCGCAGACGCACTCAGGGACTACGCCAGCGCGTTGCTGCAAAAGGCCGGCCTCGCCGCATCGATGGCCGACAGCGTCGCCCGCACGCTGGTCGAGGGCGACCTGCTGGGCCATGACACGCACGGGCTCGCGCTGCTGGCCGGCTACGTGAAGGAAATCGAATCGGGCGGCATGGCGCATGACGGCGCCCCCGAGGTGCTCTCGGACCGCCCGGCCGCCGTGCTCTGGGACGGCAAGCGCCTGCCCGGCCCCTGGCTCATGGACCAGGGCCTGGACCTGCTGCTGCCGCGTGCGCGCGAACTCGGAACCGCCTCGCTCGTGATCCGGCGCAGCCATCACATCGCCTGCCTCGCGGTCTACATGCTGCGCGCGCTGCAGGAAGACATGCTGATGCTGCTCGCCTGCTCCGACCCCAACACGGCCAGTGTCGCGCCTTTCGGCGGCACGCAGGCGGTGTTCACGCCGAATCCGCTGGCCATGGGCTTTCCGCTGTCGCAGGGCGGCGTGATGGTCGACATCTCGGCCTCCATCACCACCAACGGCATGAGCAACCGCAAGCGCGCAGCCGGCGAGACCTTTGCCGAAGAGTGGCTGATCGACGCCGAGGGCAAGCCTTCGAACAACCCGCAGGTGCTGTTCGACCAGCCGCCCGGCACGCTGCTGCCGGTCGGAGGCTTGAGCCATGGCCACAAGGGCTATGGCATGGCACTGCTGGTCGAGACGCTGACGGCCGGGCTCGCGGGCCATGGCCGTGCCGATCCGCCCGAGGGCTGGGGTGCGACCGTGCACATCACGCTGCATGACCTGCACGCGTTCGGCGGCAAGGAAGCGTTCCTGCGCCAGATGGACCATGTGGCCGCGCGGTGCCGCGACAACACGCCCATCGATTCCGCGAAGCCGGTGCGCCTGCCGGGTGAAGGCGGCTTGAAACGCCGCGATGCGCAGTCGAAGAACGGGGTGCGGCTGCACCCCTCGATTGCGCGTGCGCTGCACGATGTGGAGCAGCGCTACGGGCTGCAACTCGCGCAGGCGCTGATCTGAGAAGACTGAAAAGAGGCTAGATTTCCTCGGGCGGTTCTTCCGCCCGCTCCCCGGCCGGGCGCGGTGTGCGCTTGCCGGGCCTGGCCAGGATCTCGACATAGAACTGCTTGCCGGCCTCTTTGACGACGCCGTCGATCAGGCCCGTGATGGCCGACAGGTGCACGGCTTCGGCCGTTTCCGCCGAGGTGCCGAACTTGCAATCGAAGTCCCAGAAGTCGCTGCCCTCGGGCAGAACGCGCCGGCGCTCGCGCTTGATGTACTTGCGAATCTCGTGCTTGATGGCTTCGAGGAGTCGGTCGGGGTGCTTGCCCTCGACCTGAAGCTGAAAGGTTTTTCTCATGGGTGATCCTAACGCGCCGCGCTGTGTACAGTCGGCGGTTCAATTGAAAGCAGGTGAAGACAACATGGCGCGCGCAAACGACTGGGCAAGCAAGGTAATGGCATTGGTCAACGGCGGCAACGCATCGGCGGCCATCGCGCAGATCAAGGTCGCGCCCTCGGTCAAGGACCTGAAGGCGCTCCAGACCATCATGACGCTATCGAAAATGAAAGGCCGCTATCCGAACGTGGATGCGGCCATTGCGGACAACCTGGCGCTGCTGGCGGCGCCCCGCCTGCACCGCTCGCCCTGAAGCTTCACAGGGCTTGGCCGAGGCGCTTCACGCCTTCTTCGATCTTGGCCACGTCGGCCGTCGCAAAGCTCAGCCGCAGCGTCGCCATGTCGGGCTTCTCGGCATAGAACGGCGCACCGGGCACGAAGGCCACGAGCTGCTCGATGGCGCGCTTGGCCAGTTCGCTCGCATCTGCCAGCTTGCCGTTGGCACCCGTGAGGCGGGCCCAGAAGAACAGGCCGCCCTGCGGCTGGGTGAAGCTCACCGCATCACCCAGTTCGCGCTTCAGCGCCGCGCCCATGGCCTGCGCGCGCTGGCCGTACACCTCGCGCACATGCGCCAGCGTGCCCGGCATGCGCCCGCTCTTGAGGTACTGCGCGGCGGTGGCCTGGGCAAAGGTGCTGGTGTGCGCATCGCTGAACTGCTTGCACATCGTGGCCTTGGCCAGCAGCTCGGCCGGCGCGATCATCCAGCCGATGCGCAGGCCCGGGCTCAGCACCTTGCTGAGGCTGCCGCAGTGCGCGAGCAGCTCGCGGCTGCCCGGCACGTCCTTGGCTAAAGCCAGGATCGAGGGCGGCGGCGCTTCGCCGAAGTAGAGGTCGCCGTAGGGGTCGTCCTCGACGATCAGCGTCTGGTACTTGACGGCCAGTTCGAGCACCTTCTTGCGGCGCTCCAGCGCCAGCATGGCACCGCTCGGGTTGCCGAAGGTGGGAATCAGGTAGACGAACTTGGGCTTGTGCTCGGCGATGAGCTTTTCGAGCTCGTCGGTCTTCACGCCGTTGGCGTCGATGGGGGCGCTGATGAGCTGCGCGCCGTACAGGCGAAAGCACTGGATGGTGGCCAGGAAGGTCGGGCCTTCGACGATCACCTTGTCGCCGGGCGAGATCATGGTCTTGCCCAACAGGTCGAGCGCCTGCTGGCTGCCGGTGGTGACGATCAGGCCGCCCGGGTCCACGTCCACGCCCTTGGTCTTCATGAAGGAACTGAGCTGGCTGCGCAGCGGCTCGTAGCCTTCGGTGGCGCCGTATTGCAATGCGCCGCCGGGCTCCTCGGTGAGCGCCTTCTGGCTCGCCTCCTTCAGGCCCTCGACATCGAACATGGCGCTGTCGGGAAACCCGCCCGCAAAGCTGATGATGCCGGGCTTGCCCAAGAGCTTGAAGAGCTCGCGGATGGCGGAGGTTTCGACGTTGTCGAGGCGGGAAGCGAATTGCATGGGAGGTCTCACTTTCTGAGGCGCTATTGTGGCGAAAGCCGCGGGCAATAAAGCTGCGTAAGGCCATCGGCTTTCAACGATATATTGCGCCTATCGCCGCCCTGCCTCGCATGGCAGGCGGGCGCCGCGCCTCCAGACCCCATGAAAAAAGACAACATTCCCCTCTTCTTCGCCACGCTGCAGGCGGCCAACCCCACCCCTGAAACCGAACTCGAATACGCCACGCCCTTCGAACTGCTGGCCGCCGTGCTGCTTTCCGCGCAAGCCACTGACGTGGGCGTGAACAAGGCCACGCGCAAGCTGTTTCCGGTGGCGAACACGCCGCAGGCGATCCTCCGGCTGGGCGTGGAGGGCCTCGAGGAATACATCAAGACCATCGGGCTCTACCGCAGCAAGGCCAAGCACCTGATCGCGACCTGCCGCATTCTTGTGGAGCAGCATGGCGGCGAAGTGCCGCGCACGCGCGCCGAGCTCGAGGCGCTGCCGGGGGTCGGCCGCAAGACCGCCAACGTGGTGCTCAACGTGGCGTTCGGCGAGGCGACGATTGCGGTCGACACGCACATCTTTCGCGTCGGCAACCGCACAGGGCTCGCGCCGGGCAAGACGCCGCTCGAAGTGGAACTCAAGCTCGAGAAGCGGGTGCCCTTCGAGTTCCGCTTGCATGCGCACCACTGGCTCATCTTGCATGGGCGTTATATCTGCGTGGCACGCACGCCGAAGTGCTGGGAATGCGCGGTGGCACCGTACTGCGACTACAAGCCCAAGACGCCGCGGCCCAAGTCGGCCTGAAGCGGGCCTGTTCTCCGCCCTGTTCTCGGGCCTGTTCTCGGGCCTGTTCCGGCTACATCTCGAAGGCTTCGACCTGCCGGCCATCGACGTCGGTGAAGCCGTATTCGCGCGCCAGGTCGGCCACGCGGTACACGCCGCCACTTTTCTCCAGCACCCGCGCATCGCCTGCCAGCGCGGCCACCGCGCGGCCGAGATAGCGCGGCGACTCGGTCCGTGCCAATGCCGGTTGCTCGCGCCAATGCGCCTCGTCGGACTTGTAGGCGGCCAGCACGAACTCGGTGCGCATCCAGCCCGGCGACACGGCCAGCGAAGCGACGCCGTGGGGGCGAAGCTCCTCGGCCATGCCGAAGGCCAGCCGGGTCATGGCCGATTTGGCGAGGTCGTAGAACAGGTCGCGCAGGTAGTTGCCGCGGTCCCAGAAGGTGGTGGTCACGATCAGTCCGCTCTGTTGCGCCACCATCAGCGGCGCGGCGAATCGGCCGGCGAGCAGGTGGTTGCGCACGCCGCGGTCGAACATCGAGTCCCAGTTGGAAAGCGGATGCTCCCAGAACGGCGCCTCGAACACACCAGCGAAGGTCTCGTGGCCGCCCCAGGCGTTGTTCACGAGCAGGTCCACACGACCCTGCTCGCGCTGCACCTGCGCAAAGAGCTGCTTTACCTCGTCTTCCTGCGTGTGGTCGCAACGCACCGCGATGCCGCGTCCGCCCATACGGGTGACTTCGTCGGCGGTTTCGTCGATGCTGCCGGGCAGTGCTTCGAGTTCCGAGAGCGCGAGCAACTGGCCATAGGTGTCGGCCGGCCGCTCCCGCGTGCTTCGCCCGGTGACATACACGGTGGCGCCCGCGGCGCCCAGCTCCACCGCGATGCCGCGGCCGGCACCGCGGCTGGCCCCGGTGACCACGGCCACGCGGCCTTTCAACGGCCCGTTCTTGTTGTCGGCTTGCATGGGTTTTCCTTTCGTTTCCGGTTCGAGCCGAACAGTAACGGCACCTCAATCCGCCGTCTTGGAAGAACCCGAAATCGCACGCCCCAGGAACTCCGTCGGCGTGAGGCCGCACAGCGCGCGAAACTCATTGACGAGGTGCGACTGGTCGTAGAAGCCTCCGTCCAGCGCAAGGTCCGCCCAGGCCGGCACGCGCTGCAGCCGCAGGGCGTGCAGGCAGGCACGCATCCGCGCCAGCCTGCTCCAGGCCCGCGGAGACAAACCCACCTGCTGCTGAAAAATCTGCTGCAACCGCCGTTCGCCGAGACCCACGGCGGCCGCAACCTCGCGCACCGGAGCCCGCCCGCCCGAGGTCGTGATGAGCTGCGCCGCGCGCACGGCAGCCGGATGAACGACGGCATCGCCGTCGGCCAGCCGCCGCTGCAGGGCGGCGCACAGCACCGACACCCGCGAGACGTCGTCCGGCTGTTCGGCCATGCGCTCCAGCAGTTCGGCACCGTGGCCCGCCCACAGTTCGTCCAGATGCACCGCGGTGCCCGCAATTTCACCGGCCGGCCTTCCCAGCAAGGCCGCGGCCGCGCCGGGGCGCAGGGTGACCGACAGCCCTTCCATCTTCCGGCTCAGCCGCACCATGGCCGGCGCCGCTGACGCGCCCAAGACCTGGACGGGGTGCCCGATGCTTTCGCCCGCCGAGGGCGCATCGCCCAGGTTGAAGACCAGCCGCACCGCCCCATCGGGCAGCACGCGCTCCAGGACCTCATGGCCTTCGGGAAAGCTTTCCCTGTAGAGAAGAATGTGAGCAACCTGCGCGCGCAGCGGCGCCGGCACGGCAAAGGCCTGCAGCGTGCCCGCGGGCGTATCGGCCTCCGGCCCATGCAAGGGGTCGCCGTCGAGACGGACGTACAGGCGTTCGGACGTGGACAGTGTCGGCATTGCGGTGACGGCGGCAACAGCGGCGGCGAGAGCCAACCGCCGCGGCGCCTTGTTTCAGCCGCATTCGATCAGCTGGCACGCACCATAGTCAATGGGCGCCGACGGCCACTGCATGGCGTCGTCCACGCGCCGCACGCCGCGGTTCAGCAGCTGCACCGCGCGCATCACACCCGCATGCGTGACCCACACCGCGTCTTGCCCCGATGCGCGCCACTCGTCGAAAGCAGCACCCGTGCGTTGCATGAAGCCTGTCGTGCTTTCTCCGTTGCCGCCCGGAAGACCTTCGGCGAAGTTGCAGGTCCACGCGTCGAATTCGGCGCGAGCGATGGACGACCACGGGCGGCCTTCCCAGGCGCCGAAATCCATTTCGGCCAGGCGTAGGTCGGCGCGAACGGCGAGGTCAGGGCGCAGCATGCCGATGGCCTGTGCCAGCTCGGCGCAACGCCGCAAGGGCGAGTGGGCCAGCGCGACGCCCGCCGGCAGGCCGGCCGCCACCGCGTTCGCAACTGCCAGCGTCGCCTCGGCCGGCACGCCCACATCCATCGCGCCGTAGCAAAGGCCCGGCGCGGCGTCGGTCTGCGCATGACGCACCAGCCACAGCTTCATGCCTGCCATGCCAGCGCGAGATAGATCGCGAGCTCGCACACCTGCTGTGTCGCGCCGAGCCCGTCGCCGGTGAACCCCTGCAGCCGGCGCCGGAACATGCGCGCCATGACCAGCGCCGCAAGAGCGCATGCCGCCACCACGGCGATCGTTCTTGCGGCGCCTTGCGTCAGCAGCACCAGAGCGACAGCAGGAACCGACCAGAGCATGCCGACCAGCAAGGCGCTGCCGCCGATCGCATCGGCCAGCGGCTTGGCCTTGCTCGCGCCGGCATCGCCCACGTAAGGCAGCCAGCGGATCAGGAACAGCGGTGCCAATCGAGAAAGCACATGCGCGCCCACGATGGCGCCTGCGGCTACTTGCGCGCCCTGCCCCGCGATCGATGCGAGCAGCGCGGCCTTGAGCCCGAGCGCCAGCACCAGCGCGATGGCGCCGAAAGCTCCGATGCGCGAGTCCTTCATGATCTCGAGTGCGCGGTTCCGGTCGGAGGCTCCGCCCAGCCCGTCGGCCACGTCGGCCAGCCCGTCTTCATGAAAGGCGCCGGTGAGCAGCACCGTGGCGACAATGCTCAACAGCGCCGCGGCCAGCGCACCGGCGGCGCCGGGCAAGCCCTGCAGCGCCAGCACGAAAACCGCCGCCCCCACACCACCCACAAGCCAGCCGACCCCGGGAAAGTGCGCCGCGCTCGCACGCAGCATCTGCGGGCTGAACCCGACCCATTCGGCGACCCGGCCGGTCACCGGCACCCGGGTGAAGAACTGCAGGGCCAGTAGATAGTGGCGAACACCGTTCATGAAACTCAGCTGTCCTTGCGCGACACGCCCGACGCCTCGAAGCTGGCCATCTCGCGCAAGATGCGGCAGGCCGATTCGAGCAGCGGCCAAGCCAGCGCGCCGCCCGAGCCTTCGCCGAGGCGCAGGTCCAGATTCAGCAAGGGTTCGAGTCCGAGGTGCTTCAGCAGCATGGCATGCCCGGGTTCCGCCGAACTGTGCGCGGCCACGCAGCGCTGCGCCACATGCGGCTGCAGCGCCTGTGCGACGAGCACCGCGGCACTGGCGATGAAGCCGTCGACCACGATCACGCGCCGCTCGTGCGCCGCCTGCAGCACCGCGCCGACCAGCGTGGCGATCTCGAAGCCGCCGAACGCGGCCAGCGCATCGAGCGGCGCAGCCGCCGACGCATGCAGCGCCAGCACTTCGCGCAGCACCGCTCGTTTGCGCGCCAGTCCGGCTGCATCGAGACCGGTGCCTGCGCCGGTGCAGGCATCGATATCGAGATTGGCCAGACGCGCGAGAAGCATGGCCGCCGCCGAGCTGTTGCCGATGCCCATCTCGCCGAGCAGCAAGGCGTTGCCGGGCAGCGCACGCACCACCTCTCGCCCATTGGCAATGGCTTCTGCGCATTGCCCGGCCGTCATGGCCGGGCCGGCCGACGCATCGGCCGTGCCGGCAGCGATCCGGCGCGACACCAGCCCCGGGCGCGCCTGGAAGTCGCGCCGCACGCCGCAATCAACCACCGTTAATGCGAGTCCGTGCTGGCGCGCCAGCACGCTCACGGCCGCCCCGCCCGCGAGAAAGTTCTCGACCATCTGCCACGTCACATCGCTCGGGAACGCCGAGACGCCGCGCGCCGCCAGGCCGTGATCGCCCGCGCACACCAGCATCTGTGGCGCTTCGAGCACGGGCGTTTCGCTGCCGAGGATCAGGCCGATACGCAGGGCCAGGCTTTCGAGGCGCCCTAGCGCGCCGAGCGGCTTGGTCTTGTTGTCGAGCGCGGTTTGCAGGCGTGCCGCGAGCGCGTCGTCGTGAAGGTCGGAAATGGAGGGAATGGTTTCGTTGTCGGTAGTCATGCGATCAGGCCTTGCAATACGCCGGCCTCGAAGTGGGTGTCTATGAAATCGGCCAAGCCGTCGAAGGTGGCGTCGAGCGTGGGTGCCGTAGCGCCGAAGAGCGCGTGCAACACGGCCGCATCTTCGAACAGGCCGTGCAGGTAGAGGCCCAGCACGTTGCCGCGGGTGTTCTGCCAAGCCAGCCCCTCGGGCATCACGGCATGGCCGTCCTGCGCCATCTGCGGGTGAATTGCGGTGTGGCCGTGATGTATTTCGTAGCCGGCCATTTCCACGTTGGAAAGGGGGGCCCATGGCCCGCTCAGTTCGCCGAAGATGGCGGACCGATGGCGCACGGTCTTCTCGCGCTCGAACACGGTCACCAGTGGCAGCAGGCCGAGGCCCGGTGCGTTGCCGTCGATGCCATGCGGATCGACCAGCGCCTCGCCCAGCATCTGCAGGCCGCCGCAGACGCCCAGCACGGCACCGCCGCCGGCCGCGTGCGCCGCGATGGCACGGTCCAGACCCTGCGTACGCAGCCACGCGAGATCGCCGCTCGTGTGCTTGGAACCCGGCATCACGATCCAGTCGGCGCCAGCCACGTCCGCCGGCGTGCGCGCCCAGACCAGGCGGACACCCGGCACGTTCTTGAGCGGCTGGAATTCGTCGAGATTGCTGATGCGTGGATAGGCGATGACCGCCACCGTCCGCGTGACCGTGCCGCTCGCATAGCTTCGATGGTCGAACACGCCGTCTTCCTCTGGCAGGCCGTGCTCCCTCCACATCGGCAGCGTCGCCACGGTGGCGATGCCGGTCAGCGCCTGCAATTGCTGCGGCGCCGGCGCCAGCAGCGACGCATCGCCGCGGAACTTGTTGAGCACGAAACCGCGCAGCAACGCGCGGTCGCTCTCGGGCATCAACGCCCACGTTCCGTAGAGATGCGCGAAGGCGCCTCCGCGGTCGATATCGGTCACCAGCAGGCAGCGCGCCTCCGCATGGCAGGCCACGCGCAGGTTGACGATGTCGCTCGCCATCAGGTTGATCTCGGCCGGCGAGCCGGCGCCTTCGATCACCACCACGTCGTTCTCGGCACGCAGTTCATCGAGCGCCTCCGCGATCCGCGGCCAGACGCGCTCGCTGCGTCCGCGCCAGGGCATGGCCGTGAGCTCTTCGCTCACCTGCCCCATCAGCACCACCTGGCTGTGGGTGTCGCGCTCGGGCTTGAGCAGCAGCGGGTTCATGCGCACGTCGGGAACGGCGCGCGCGGCCAGCGCCTGGAAATACTGCGCGCTGCCGATTTCGCCGCCATCGACCACGCGGGCGTTGTTGCTCATGTTCTGCGCCTTGAAAGGCGCCACCTTGAGGCCCTGCCGCGCATACCAGCGGCACAACGCAGCGGTCAGCCAGCTCTTGCCGGCGCCGCTGGTCGTGCCCAGAACCATCACGCATCGGGTTGTCATGCGGCTATTGTCTGTTGTCGCCGCACGCCGCTTTCCCCGAAACGCGGCCGCACAAAGAAAAAGGGGCTTGCGCCCCTTTGGTGTGTCAGCGTGCCGCGGTCTGTACCGCGGCGGCTCCGCCCGGCTGAGACGTCGCCTGCGCCGTGGCGCTCGGCACCTCCCACCCACCGCCGATGGCGCGGATCAGCCCCACGGCCGCCTGGTACTGCGCCGACTTCACCTGCAGCGCCTGGCGCCGGTTGCGCAGTTCGCTGCGGCGGGCGTCGAGCAGGTCGAGCTGGCTGATGTAGCCGTTGCGGTAGCGCGTGTCCGACAGGCTGGTCGCGCGCTGAGCCGAGGTGACGGCCTGCGCCTGTACGGTCGACTGTTCCTGCAGGATGCGGATGGCGGACAACTGGTCTTCAACCTCCTGAAACGCCACCAGCACCTGGCTGCGGTAGTTCGCGAGCGCGCCGTCGAGCTGGGCGTTGGCGCCCTGCACACCGGCTTCGCGGCGGCCGCCGTCGAAGATCGGCAGCGAGAGCAGCGCACCCACGCCCCACGAACGGGCCGACCACTTGAACAGGTCGCCGATTTCCGGCGATGCGTAGCCCGCGGCGCCGGTCAGCGAGATGTCCGGAAACCAGGCGGCCTGCGCCACGCCCACGCGGGCCTGTGCAGCGAGCACCGCGTTCTGTGCGGCCGACACGTCCGGGCGGCGCGTCAGCACCGTGGCCGGTACGCCCGGCGGCACGGACGGCAGCGCGGTGGCCCAGTCGTCGGTACGCAGGCCGAAGCTCGAGGCCGAGTCGCCCACCAGCACCGCGAGCGCATGCTCCACCTGGGCGCGCTGCCGGTCGAGCGCAAGCGCGTCCGATTCGGTCGACGACACCTCGGTCTGCACGCGTGCCACGTCGAGCTCGGCAATGTCGCCGGCCTGCTGGCGGCGCTGCGTCAGGCGCAGCGTGTCGCGGTAGGCCTCGACCTGCTCGCGCACCAGGGCGCGTTCGGCATCGAGCGCGCGAAGCTGCAGGTAGGTCTGAGCCACTTCGGCCTGCACCGCGAGCCGCGTGCTTTGCAGCAGCGCTTCGCGGCTGGCCGCATCGAGCTTGGCCGCATTGCTCGCGCCCGAGAGCCGGCCGAACAGGTCGACCTCGTACGAGAAGGTGGCGCCGATGTTGGTCATGGTGGCCGGCCTTGTGCTCGCCGTGGCCTTGTCGAGGCCCGCACCGCGGTTGGCACCGGCACCCAGCCCGATCTGCGGCAGGCGGTCGGCCTGGGCGCTGCGCGCCAGGGCGCGAGCCTCGGCAAGCCGAGCCGCGGCGGCCTGGATGTTGTTGTTGTTGACGTCCGCCTTTTCGACCAGCGCATTGAGCACCGGGTCGTTGAACGCCAGCCACCAGGCGCCGCGCGCCTGCGCTTCGGAAGGCACGGCACGCGTCCAGCCCGCGGGCGGGGCGGCGCCCTGCTCCTTGAACTGGGCCGTGGTCTGGATCTCCGGCACGCCGGAGGGCACGGTCGCGCAGCCGGCCAGCGCCAGGGCTGCCACCAGCGGCAGCAAGGCGGTGCGAAGCGGTCGAACCAAAGGTTGGAATGCGAACTTCATGATGATGATCTTTCTTCTTGATCGTTCAGGCGATCAGTCATGCGAGCCGTGCGAAGGACGCGGCGAAGCAGGCATCGGGTGCAGCCCGCCACCGCCGGAACCTCCGTGGGCCGGCGCAGCCGGATGGGCCGCCGAAACGAAGTCTTCCCCGTGCGGCACGTCGCCGTGCAGCTTGAGTGGGCGGTTGCCCGCGAGGCGGCGCATCAGCACGTAGAACACCGGCGTCAGGAACAGGCCGAAGGCCGTCACGCCGATCATCCCGGCGAACACCGCCACGCCCATGGCCTTGCGCATCTCCGAGCCCGCGCCGGTCGACAGCACGAGCGGCAGCACACCCATCACGAAGGCCAGCGAGGTCATGAGAATCGGGCGCAGGCGCAGGCGGCTCGCTTCGATCGCGGCCTGGATGGGCGTGCGTCCGGCGAACTCCAGCTCCCGTGCGAACTCCACGATCAGAATCGCGTTCTTCGCACTCAGCCCCACCAGCACGATCAACCCGATCTGCGTGAAGACGTTGTTGTCACCCCCCGATATCCATACGCCGGTCATCGCGGCCAGAATGCCCATCGGCACGATCAGGATGATGGCGATCGGCAGCGTCAGGCTCTCGTACTGCGCGGCGAGCACCAGGAACACCAGCAGGATGGCCAGCGGGAACACCAGGAAGGCGGAGTTGCCGGCCAGGATTTCCTGGTAGGTCAGCTCGGTCCACTCGAAGCTCACGCCCTTGGGCAGCGTCTCGGCCGCAATCTTGGTGATCGCGTCCTGTGCCTGGCCCGACGAATAGCCGGGCGCCGGGCCGCCGTTGATGTCGGCTGCCAGGTAGCCGTTGTAGCGCATGGCGCGTTCCGGACCGAAGGTCGAATTCACCTTCATGAGCGCGGCCAGCGGCACCATCTCGCCCGTGGTTGAGCGCACCTTCAGCATGCCCACGTCTTCGGCACGTGCGCGGTAAGGCGCATCGGCCTGCACACGCACGCTGTAGGTGCGGCCGAACTTGTTGAAGTCGTTCGCATACAGGCTGCCGAGATAAATCTGCATGGTGTCGAAGATGTCCGTCACCGGCACGCCGAGCTGACGGGCCTTGGTACGGTCGATGTCGGCATACAGCTGCGGCACGTTGACCTGCCAGCTCGTGAACATGCCCGTGAGCTCGGGAGTGGCATAGGCCTTGGCCATGAAGGCCTTTACCGCCGCGTCCATCTGGTCGTAGCCGACCGAGGCGCGGTCTTCGATCTGCAGCTTGAAGCCGCCCGTGGTGCCCAGGCCCGCCACCGGCGGCGGCGGGAACATCACGATGAACGCATCCTGGATGCTCGAGAAAGCACCGTTGAGCTGGCCGGCCACCGCACCGCCGCTCTGGTCGGCGCGCTTGCGCTGGTCGAAAGGCTTGAGCGTGGCAAACACGATGCCCGAGTTCGAGCTGTTGGTGAAGCCGTTGATCGACAGGCCCGGGAAGGCGATGGCGTCTTCCACGTTCGGGTTCTTCTTCATGATCTCGCCCATGCGCTGGATCACTTCGTCGGTGCGGTCGAGCGTGGCGCCGTCGGGCAGCTGGGCAAAACCGATCAGGTATTGCTTGTCCTGCGCCGGCACGAAACCGCCGGGCACGGCCTTGAAGAGGCCGAAGGTCACGGCAATCAGCGCGACGTAGATCGCCAGCATCAGCGCCTTGCGCGAGATGACGCTCTTGACGCCGCCGCTGTAGGCTTCCGAACCTCGGCTGAAGAGCCTGTTGAAGCCGCGGAACAGCCAGCCGAACACCTTGTCCATGCCGCGCGTCAGCGCGTCCTTCGGAGCGTCGTGGCCGCGCAGCAGCAAGGCGGCGAGCGCCGGCGACAAGGTCAGCGAGTTGATCGCCGAGATCACCGTCGAGATCGCGATGGTCACCGCGAACTGGCGATAGAACTGGCCCGTGAGGCCGCTGATGAAAGCCAGCGGCACGAACACGGCCACGAGCACCAGCGCAATCGCGATGATGGGCCCGGACACTTCGCGCATCGCGCGGTACGTCGCTTCGCGTGGCGTGAGCCCCGCCTCGATGTTCCGCTCCACGTTTTCCACCACCACGATGGCGTCGTCCACCACGATGCCGATGGCCAGCACCAGCCCGAACAGGCTCAGCGCATTGATCGAGAAACCGAGGATGTGCAGCACCGCGAAAGTACCGATCACCGACACCGGCACGGCCAGCAGCGGAATGATCGACGCGCGCCAGGTCTGCAGGAACAGGATCACGACCAGCACCACCAGCATGATGGCTTCGAGCAGCGTGTGGATCACCGATTCGATGGACGCGCGCACGAACTGCGTCGGGTCATACGCGATGCGGTATTCCAAGCCTTCCGGCATGTTCTTGTTGAGCTCGGCCATCGTCTTGCGTACGTTGGACGAGATGTCGAGCGCATTGGAGCCCGGCGCCTGGAACACACCCATGCCGACGGCCGGGTCGTTGTTCAGCAGCGAGCGCAGCGAGTAGTCGGCGGCGCCCATTTCGAGCCGGCCGATGTCGCGCAGGCGGGTCACGGCGCCGTCGGTGCCGCTCTTGACGATGATGTCGCCGAACTCTTCTTCGCTCTGCAGGCGCCCTTGCGCGTTGATCGAGAGCTGCATGTCCACGCCCGACAGGCCCGGCGAAGCGCCGACCACGCCGGCAGCGGCCTGCACGTTCTGGCCGCGGATCGCAGCCACCACATCGCTCGCCGAAAGGCCGCGCTGCGCGACCTTCTGCGGGTCGAGCCAGACGCGCATCGAATAGTCGCCGCCGCCGAAGATCTGCACCTGGCCCACGCCTTCGATGCGCGCGAGCGGGTCCTTCACGTTCAGCACCGCGTAGTTGCGCAGGTAGTTGATGTCGTAGCGGTTGTTCGGCGAAACGAGGTGGACCACCATCGTCAGGTCGGGCGCGCTCTTGACGGTCGTGATGCCGAGGCGGCGCACTTCCTCCGGCAGGCGCGGCTCGGCTTGCGAGACGCGGTTCTGCACCAGCTGCTGGGCCTTGTCGGGATCGGTGCCGAGGCGGAAGGTCACCGTCAGCGTCATCACGCCGTCGGTGGTGGCCTGGCTGCCCATGTAGAGCATGCCTTCGACGCCGTTGATCTGCTCTTCGAGCGGCGTGGCCACGGTTTCGGCGATCACCTTGGGGTTGGCGCCGGGGTACTGGGCGCGCACCACCACGGAGGGCGGCGCGACTTCGGGGTATTCCGAAATCGGCAGCCCGCGCAGCGCGATCAGACCGGCTATCAGTATCAATAGCGACAGCACGCCGGCAAAGATCGGCCGGTCGATGAAGAATTTAGAGAGATTCATGTTGTTTCTCCGGCGAGCGCAAACGCGCTCCCCTCCGAGTTCAGGACTTCGCGGCTTCCGCGACGCGTTCCGGTTGTTGTTGCTTCGTGTCGGTCTTCGCGTCCATCGTCACGCTCTGTGGCACCACCAGCGCGCCGGGGCGGATGTGCTGCAGGCCGTTGACCACCACGCGGTCGCCGGCCTTCAGGCCCTTGCTCACCACACGCAGTCCGTTGATCGACGCGCCGAGCGTCACCTCGCGGTACACAGCCTTGTTGTCTTCGCCCACGACCATCACGAACTTCTTGTTCTGGTCGGTGCCGATGGCGCGTTCGCTCACCAGCAGCGCCGAGTCGTTGCGTGCCTGGCCCATGCGGATGCGGGCGAACTGTCCGGGAATGAGCGCGCCGTCCTTGTTGTCGAAGGAGGCCCGCACGCGCACGGTGCCGCTGCGGGCGTCGACCTGGTTGTCGATCAGCTGGAGCTTGCCGGTGAAGGGCGTGCCCTCGAGGCCGGCGGTGCCCATCTGCACGGGAATGCTCTCGATCTGGCCGCGCGCACTGGCGCCGCTCGGCAGGTCTTTCAGGGCCCGCGTGATCACCTGCTCATCGGCGTCGAAGCTCGCGTAGATCGGGCTCACCGACACCAGCGTGGTCAACACCGGCGCGCCGGGGCCCGCGGCCACCAGGTTGCCCTGGGTCACTTCGAGCTTGCCGATCCGGCCCGACACAGGCGCACGCACTTGCGTGTAGCCCAGGTTCAGGCGTGCCGATTGCAGCGAGGCTTGCGCGGCGCGCAGGTTGGCGTCGGCTTCGCGGCTGGCGTTCACGCGCTCGTCGTATTCACGCTGGGCAATGGCCTGCTGGTCCCACAGGCGCTTGGCGCGTTCCTGCTCGCTGCGGCTGAACGCCTGGCGGGCCTGGGCCGATGCCACCTGCGCTTCGGCGCGTTCCACCTCGGCGGCATACGGTGCGGGGTCGATGGTGATCAGCAGGTCGCCTTGCTTCACCAACGCGCCCTCGCGGAAGTGCACCGCCTGCACGGCGCCGGCCACGCGGGAGCGCACGTCGACGCGCTGAACCGCTTCGAGCCGGCCCGAGAACTCGTCCCAGGCATTGATCTCGCTCGACGCGACGGTCGCCACCGACACCGGCGTGCCCTGCTGCGCCGCGGCCGGCGCGGTGGCTTCGGCCTTGAAGCTGTGCATGCCCAGCACCGCGGCGGCCACCGCCAGCACGGCGGTGAGGCCGGTCACGGCGGGCCACAGCCCCTTGCGCGCGGCGGAAGACAGTTTTTGATTGTTGTTCGACATGATGATTCGTCCTTCTCGATGACTTCTTGGGATGCAACAGGCCATCCCGGTGCTTGTGGCACCAGGAGGCGGAACTCAAAAATGACCGGGGTTACCGGTGGGCCGAGGGCGGCGTCGCGTCGCCGGCCAGGCTGCCGCGACCGGCCCTACCTAGCTGGGCTTGGGTGCGACCGGAGGCGGCGTGGTGGCACTGAAAAATTCGCGGAAATGCTGCTGCACGCTGGCCTCGCACGCCTTGCAACCCGAGGGCTCGGGGTCGTACAGCGCCTTGGGCCAGTTCGCGGCGCCGGGCAGCACGCTGCTCGTCACGTCGATGCCGGCCGCACGCAGGCGCCCGGCAAAAGTCAGCGCCTCGTCGCGCATGGCATCGTCCTGTCCCACCAGCACCAGGGCCGGTGCCAGGGAAGACAGCCGGATCGATCCGCTCGGCACCGCGTAGGGGTGCATCGCGTTCGACGGGCAGCTCAGGTACTTTTCCCAGCCGGTGGCCCAGCGGCACTCGGGCTCGTCGCTGGTCGCCTTGCGCAACGACGCCGTGCCCGCGCACGGGTCGAGCATGGGCGACAGCAGAATTTGCCCTGCCAGCGGCGGATGCGCCCTGTCGCGGGCGATCAGCGCCACCCCGGCGGCCAGGTTGCCGCCGGCTTCTTCACCGGCCAGGTACACCTGGGCGCCCTTGCCGCCGAGCTTCACGCGCTGCTTGTAGAGCCATTCGAGCGCCGCATAGCCCACCTCGATGGGCTCGGGGAAAGGCGAAGCGGGTGCCAGCGGATAAGCCACCGACACCACCACCGCGCCCGCCCCGGCCAGCAGCCGGGCCACGTTGCGTCCGTTGTCCAGGTTGCCGCAAATGAAGGTGCCACCATGGAAATGCAGCACCAGCGGCACCGTTTCGCCCCGCGGGCGCTGCCCGTAGACCCGGGCACCCACGGGCTCACGGCCGGGCAGCTCGATCGAAAGATCGGCTTCCACGCCTTCTGCCGCGGCGAGAGCAGCGGCTTCGGCAGAGCGGGACGACGGACGGGGTGACATGGAGGCAACCTCAGGAGGATTGGCGATAGTCGAAATATAAGGCGGCCAGTGTGGCGTTAAACAGGCAAGCTGCCCCTACTCTGTTTCCAAACGGCTAACAATCCGGAAACTCTCGGGGGATTGTCACCTTGTGTGAGAATCCGCGTCCTCTCGGCAATGGCCGGGTTCCAGGAACAGTCATCAATGGATCAAATCCAGGCAATGCGGATCTTCGTCCGCGTGGTGGAAGCCGGCACCTTCACGCGTGCCGCGGACTCGCTCGCCCTGCCCAAGGGAACGGTCACCAAGCAGATCCAGGCGCTGGAGTCGCGCCTGCGGGTGAAGCTGCTCAACCGCACCACGCGGCGCGTGACGGTCACGCCGGACGGCGCGGCCTACTTCGAACGCGCGGCCCGCCTGCTGAACGATTTCGACGACATCGAAGCCAGCATGACCAATGCGCAGGCCAATCCCACGGGGCGGCTGCGCATCGACATCGGCACCTCGGTGGCGCGGTTGATCATCCTGCCCGCCCTGGCCACCTTCTGCGACCGCTATCCGGACATCCAGGTCGACCTGGGCGTGAGCGACCGCCCGGTCGACCTCATCAGCGACAACGTCGACTGCGTGATCCGGGCCGGCGAGCTGAGCGACCAGTCGCTGGTGGCCCGGCGCATCGGCACGCTGCATTTCGTGACCGTGGCGTCGCCCGCCTACGTCAAGCGCTACGGCATTCCGCAGCATCCGAACGACATCGAAAAGCGGCACCATGTGGTGAGCTATTTTTCGGGCAGCACGCGGCGCATCTACCCGCACGAGTTCAGGAAGGGCGACGAGTACATCGAACTCAACGGCCCCTACCGCGTGTCGGTCAACGAGAGCAATGCCCACATGGCGGCGGTGCTCGGCGGCTTCGGCATTTCGCAGTGCATTACGTTCATGGCCGAGCCACTGCTGGAAGCAGGCGAACTGGTCGAGATACTCCCCGAATGGCACCGCGACCCGCTGCCGATTCACGTGGTCTATCCGCCCAACCGCCATCTGAGCGCCAAGGTGCGGGCGTTCGTCGATTGGGCCGCCGAGCTGTTTGCGAAGAACCCGCGGCTGCAGCGGCGCTGAGCCGCTCGTCGATTCACTCGCCTGAGGCGAATACCGGTTCGCAGCGCACCTCGGTCTTCACCGAGTTGGCAATGAAGCACTCCTCGTGCGCCCGATGGTGCATGTGTTCGACCTGCTCGCGCGTGGGCAGGTTGACACCAGAGAATGTGACCTCAGGGCGGAGCGTGACCACGGTCATCGCGAGCTTGCCCTCGGCATTCTTTTCCATGAGGCCGCTCGCCGCGTCGAAGTAGCGGTCGACGCTGAACTTGCGCTTCACCGCCATGGTGAGAAACCACAGCATGTGGCAGCTCGACAGCGAAGCGACGAAAGCCTCTTCCGGATCGACCGCCGCGGCATCGGAAAACGGCAGCGGCACCACGTGCGGCGACGAGGAGCCCGGCACTTCCGCACCGCCGTCGAAGCGCATCGAGTGCCTTCTGCTGTAGGTGTTGCCAAGGAAGTCCTGGTCGCCTCGCTGCCAGAGGATTTCCGCGGTGTATTCGGACATGGCGTTGTTCTCCTTGAAACAGTTGCTCGGGGAAAGAGTCTCGTGATGGTACCGAGCACGGGGGCGAGGCCTCGCTCGTCGCCGTTCAATGCCCGGCGGCGGCCGCCCTTTCCCAGCCCTCTCTTAGCGCCTGCTGGCTCTGCGGCGGCAGCACGCCGAGCCGCACGTGGCCCGGCAGTCCGAAGGATGCACAGTCGCGCAGTTTGACGCCTTCGGCGCGCAGCGCGGCGAACAACTGCGGATACGGCGCATCGGTGCGCGCGCAGAAGAAGTTGGCGTCGCTCGGCAGGCACTGCCATCCCAGTGATTCGCAGATGGCGCGCTGCTGCGCCTTCCAAGCTCGCAGGGTGTGCAGGCTTTGCGCGAGCCAGGCTTGTGCTTCGTCGCCGACCCAGGTTTCGAGCAACGCCACGCCGTGGGCGCCGATCGGCCAGGAAGGTGACAGTTGTTCGAGGCGCTGCTTCAGCGCCGCAGCGTCGTCGCTTTCGGGTGCGATGGCATAGGCTGCGCGAACGCCGGTCAGGCCCATCGCCTTGTTTGGCGTCCACAGCTGCCAGACACGGTTGCGCTGCACCACGTCGAACGACGCCCGGCCTTCCAGGCGCTGCGGCTCGTAGGCCATGTCGAGCACGCAGGTGTCGATGGCCCTCGATTGAGATTCAAGATCGGTTTCGGGCTGGCCCAGCGGACTGGAGGGTTCGCACAGCCAGCGCAGTGCCGCATCTCCTCGCGGTGCGGCAATGCGCGACACCTGCAAGCCCCAAGCCGAAGCTGCACGTTCGTAGTCGCCGTAGCTATGCACGGGCAGGCAGACCTTCCGTCCACCACCTTGCGCCCAAGCGGCGCTGATGCGGTGGATGAATTCGCTTGCACTCGCAGCAATCACGATACGGCCGGGCTCAACGCCATGAAAACCTGCCAGCGCGCGGCGCAGCGATGTGTAGCCTGGGTCTGGATAGTGCGCTGCATCGGCTGCGCGCAGCGCGGCCAGAACGGCTGGGCATGGGCCCGCCGCGTTGCTGTTGGTTGAAAAGTCGTGCCGAGCGGCCCCCGATGCATCAGGGCCGCCGTGCGCAACAGCCGTCAAATCTGACGAGCAAATCAATCCGGCTCCTTCATTGCCCCCGAGCATGCTCAATGCATGAACGCGAGTGGAATTGCATATGCGACAAGCTCAAAGAACTGAGAAGTAGATTTCAGTCAACCTTGAGAAAGCCTCTGGACGTCCCACTACCTCGCCTTTCAAGAAGACGTCAGATGTCGAACGGTTAGGACCCGGTTTCACCATGCCTGTCAGATTCGCCCTCTTCGCAGAAAATTGCTCGTAGTTTTCGGCGCTTTCCAAGCTCAGCTCAATGCCTCCCGCCGAGGATTTGCTAGCGAGCGCTTCTGGTACCCAGCCCCATACAGAGCACTTCCAATCGACATTCGGGCCATACGTGACAGAGAGCCAAAAAGTTTCGTTGCCAATACTCCCGTCCAAAACCAGCGTGAAGGTGCTAACTACAGAGGTACTGAGCGCGTCGGTGGATCTGAGGAAGTACCAAATAAATTCAACCAACTCTTGGCAACGACTCGTGCTAGGTGGAGCCTTGTGCTGATGCTCTAGCAAATTCCGAAGTGCCGAAATCTCCAGAAGCATCGCAGGCCTCGCTACCCCGAAATGACCCAACATCTCCAGGAGTTCGTTTGGTTTTTTCGGATCCGCGATTTTTTTGAATCGGTATAACGAGTTCAAGCGCTTCAGCCGATGATCGACAGCCCTCTTCAGATTCGCAATGCAATCAATTCGATAGTGCTCGCCACCGTCGTGGGTCAGTAAATGGTCCGCATGCTTCCAGTATTGATACGGCTTCTTCCAATCCGGATCTTCCGCAATTGAGGAACTTTCGCGCGTCGCATCCCAAGAGAGAACATCGAGGGAAAGCGATAGATGTGAGGTCATGTAGGTGAACTGCTCGATCAGCAATTTGATCACTGATTATTTCAGTAGTTGGGCTCCACGATTCGCTTCATTCGAAGATCACTGCGCATGGTTTACGCACAGACCGCCATAGCCAGCGTGCCTGCGAGGATGATCGCTGAACCTTCAATTAGCAGAACCGCTCTCTTGCATAGAACAATTGCGCGTCGAAGGTCTAGTCCTTGGGCTCGCCGCCCTTCAGCATTCAAGGCATACACGCCCGGCTTGGCCAGCCGCACGCCAAGCAGCAATGCCATCGCGGCCATCGGCCATCCGCTGTTGGGCGAAGGCGTATGGCGCGCCTCCCGTGCCAGCCCGCGTGGCCATTGCCACGCCGCAAGCGCCAGCAGCAGCACGGTGAGCCGTGCCGGCAGCCACGAGAGCACATCGTCGGCGCGCGCGGCCCACTTGCCGAACCACGTCCAATCTCGCCCGTTGCGCTCGCCGCGGTAGCCCCACATGGCATCGGCGGTGTTGGCGAATCGGTAGACTGCCGCGCCGGGCAAGCCCAGCAGCACGAACCAGAACACCGGCGCCACGAGCGAATCGTTGAGGTTCTCGGCCAGCGATTCGATGGCGCTTTCGCGCACCTCGTGCCCGCTGAGCGCGGAGACATCGCGGCTCACCAGCCGGGCAAGTTGCGCGCGGCCAACTTCGAGCGACACAGCCAATGCTGCCTCGACCGCGAGCACTTCGCCCCGCAGCATGCGCCACGCGAAAAGCGGCTTCAGCGCGAGCGCGAGCACCAGGGCCGTTGCCCAGACGGGCAGCGATTGCACAGCGACTGCCTGCACCGCCAGCGCCACGGCGCCGGCGAACAGCGCACCCGCGCACCAGGCCAACGCTCCCTTCAGGAACAGCAGCAGATCACGCGGCCTCGCATCGGCCGCCTGCGGTGCGTTGCGGGAACCGAACCAGCCAAGATAGTGCCCCATCCACACCACGGGATGCCAGCGCGCCGCGGGCTCGCCCAGCCAGCGGTCGATGGCCAGCGCAAGCCACAAGGCGGCCGCGGCTGCCAACGGCTCAGTCCTCGATGCCCCGCTGGGCGGGAATGCCGGCCTTGAACGCGTGCTTGACCATGGTCATCTCGGTCACGGTGTCGGCCAGTTCGACGATCTCGGGCGGGCAGCGACGGCCGGTGAGCACCACGTGCACATGCTTCGGCCGCTCGCGCAAGGTTTCGAGCACGACTTCGAGCGGCACCCAGCCATAGATCAGCGGATAGGTGATCTCGTCGAGCACCACCAGAAAGAACTCGCCGGAAAGAATGGCCGCCCTGGCTTTTTCCCATCCGTCGCGCGCCAGTTGGCCTGAACGCTCCAGGTCCTGGCTCTTCCAGCTGAAGCCGTCGCCCAGCCCTTCGATGGGCATGCCGATCTGCTCGAACATGCGGTGCTCGCCGAAACGCGCCGAGGGCACTTTCATGAACTGGTAGATCTTCACGGCCTTGCCGCGGCCGTGCGCGCGCAGCGCAAGGCCGAAGGCGGCGGTGCTCTTCCCCTTGCCGTCGCCGGTGTTCACGATGACGATGCCGCGGCGCTCGCCTTCGGGCTTTTCGTAGGGTTTGTCGCTGGGGGGTGTTTCGATCTGCATGATGTCGTGGGTATTCTGAAGTCGTTAGTTCGGCAAGGCGATCCACTGGTCCGCCACGCGGTGCACGCGAATGCGGTGGTCGAACACCTGTTCGAGCGCGGCATGGGTGGCCGGGTCGCTGCTGCCGCCGTGGTGCACCACGCGGCCATGGTTCATCACTACCAGTTCATCGGCCGCGAGCGCCATCGGCAGTTCGTGCAGCACGCTGACCACGGTGCGCCCTTGGGCCACCAGCGCACGCGTGGTCTGCATCCAGTCGGCCTGGTGCGGCGGGTCGAGGTTGGCGAGCGGTTCGTCCATCAGGAGCAGTTCGGCCTCGACCGCGAGCGCACGCGCCAGCAGCACGCGCTGGCGTTCGCCGCCCGAGAGCTGGCCCAGCGGCCGTTCGCGCCAGTCCCAGGCCTGGGTGCTGCGCAATGCGCGTTCCACCGCCTCGCGGTCGGCCGCGCTCGGCGTGGCGAGCCAACGCTGGTGCGGCAGGCGGCCGAGCATCGCAATGTCGTAGACCATCAGGTCGTCGGCGCTGCCCTCGCCGGCCGCGCCGCTCTGGCCCAGCCACGAAAGGCGCTGCGCGCGGATGCGGCCCGGCACTTTGGCCGCCGCTTCGCCGAACAGAAAAACCTCGCCGCGGTGCGCAAGCAGGCCCGCGAGCGCCTTGAGCAAGGTCGACTTGCCCGCGCCGTTCGGCCCGACGATGCTGGTCCACCGCGCGGCACCCAGCTTCAGGTCGATGCCGTGCAGCACCTCGGCGTTGCCGAGCGTGGCGCTTACACCGCGCGCCTCGAGCGCCGGGATGTGGCCGCTCATGCCACACCGCCCCGCGCGCTGCGCCGGTGCATCAGCCACAGCAGGTAGCTGCCGCCGAGCACGGCCGTGAGCACGCCCACCGGCAGTTCCTGCGGGGCGATGAGCCAGCGCGCCGCCAGGTCGGCCGACATCAACAACAGGCCACCCATCAGCGCGGAAAGCACGATCAACCCGGCATGCGTGGTCTTCACCACGGACCGCACGAGATGCGGCGAGGCCAGCCCCACGAAAGCGATCAGCCCGGTCTGAGCCACGGCCGCGCCGGTGGCCAGCGCGAGCACCACCACCAGTGCGGCGCGCATCGCCCCCAGCGGCAAGCCCAGGCTCCTCGCGGTCGCTTCTCCGAGTGCAAGCCCGTCGAGCACCGGCGCGAGCGCCCAGCCCAGCAGCAGGCACACCACGCCGACCACGGCCATGACGGCGCATGCGCTCCATCCGACCAGCCCGGTGCTGCCGAGGATGAAGCCCTGGATGGCCTGCAGGACATCGGCCGACGCGATGGTGATCAGGTCCTTGGCGGCGCCGAGCACCACGCCCACAATCACGCCCGCGAGCAGCAGCCGCAGTGTCTGCTGCACCCCGCGCGCAAGCACCAATGTGAGCATGACCGCGAGCACCGCGCCGACGAAAGCCGCGCCCGTGAGCCCCAGGCGCATCACCCATTGCATGCTGGCGGCCGAGCCGCCGAACAGCATGAGCGCCACCGCCACGCCGAGCGAAGCACCCGAGGCGCTGCCGAGCAGATACGGGTCGGCCAGCGGATTGCGGAACAGGCCCTGCGCCACCGCGCCCGCAAGCCCGAGCAGCGCGCCCGCAAGCCAGGCGCCGAGCGTGCGCGGCAGACGGATGTCCCACACGATCTGCAGCGCCACCGGGTCGCGCCAAGCCGCCAGCAGGCTTTCGAAGCCGGTGCTGCCGATGCCCAGGCCGAGCATGGCGAGCGCACCGCCCAGGCCGAGCAATGCGATGCCGAAGAACCAGACCCGGCGCTGATGGTGCGTGTGCATGAAGTTCTTGCGGCTTTTTAACCGGCCTTGTCTGCGAGGCAGCGCGCCATCAATCGTGCGGCCTCGTCCATGCGCGGGCCGGGGCGCACGAGCACGTCGGACTCCTCTGCGCTGAAGCGGCAGATGCGGCCTTCGCGCACCGCGCGGATGCCGCTCCAGCCCGGGCGCTGCTCGAGACCTTGCGCACTGCGCACGCTGACCATGATGAGATCGGGATTGGCACGCACCACGTACTCGGGATTGAGCTTCGGAAACGGACCGAGCGAAGCCGGCACGATGTTCTTCACGCCCAGCCGCGTGAGCGTTTCGCCGATGAACGACGACTCGCCGGCCGCAAACGGCGCGCTGTTGACCTCGAAGTACACGCGCTGGCCCTTCGCGCGGGCCGGCAGCGATTGCGCCGCCGCCGACACGCTGGCATCGATCGCGCGCCAGACCGTCGGCGCCTCGCGGGTGCCGAGCACCTGGTCGAGCGTGTCGAGCACGCGCCGCACATCGGCATGGCTCTTGGGTTCGAGCACCAGCACCTTGAGACCCAGCGCCTCCAGCCGCTGCGTCACGCGCGACGACTTGGCAAGCAGCACCGCGTCGGGCCGCAGCGCCACGATGGCTTCCACATTGGGGTCGATCCCTCCGCCCAGCTGCGGCAACGCGCGCACGGCCTTTGGCGAGTTGGAATAGTTGTCGACGCCCACCAGCCGCGAACAGGCCCCGAGCGCGCAGACACCTTCGGTCAATGAAGGCAGCAGCGTGACGATGCGCTGCGGCGACTGCGGCAGGCTCACGGTGACGCCGCGCTCGTCGGTCACTTCAAGCGCGTGCGCGGCCAGCGAGAAAAGGCCAAGGCCGAGGGCCGCGCAAAGAAATTTCATCGTCCGGTGCTTCGTCATTCGGCGGGCGTCTTCAAAGTCAACGGCAACCCAGCCACCATCAGCGTGACACGGTGGCACGCGGCCGCGACGTCCTGGTTCATGCGGCCCAGCGTGTCGACGAACGCACGCGTTTCCCGGCCAAGCGGAATCACGCCCAGGCCGATCTCGTTGCCGACCAGCACCACCGGCCCGCGTGCCTCGTGCAGCGCGAGAAGCAGCATGGAGACGTGAGCCGAGGGCGTGCGCGTGGCCGGCTTCGCGGCCTCGGAGCGCAGCGGCATCAGCAGGTTGGTGAGCCAGAGCGTGAGGCAGTCGACCACCACCAGCGTTTCGGGACCACTCTCGGAAACGATGGCGCGCGCCAGCTCGACCGGCTCTTCGACGGTCCGCAGGGCCGGCACGCGCCGGGCGCGGTCGGCCTGATGACGCACGATGCGCTCGCGCATTTCGTCGTCGAGGGCCTCGGCGGTTGCTATCAGCACGGCGCGGCGCGCTGGGGGCGCCCCGGCCAGCCAGTCGATGGCGCGCTGCTCGGCTTGGCGCGACTTGCCGCTTTTCTGGCCCCCGAGGATGAATTCATGTGCAATGGTCATGGGCACCTTTCTTCCTTTGGGGCCGTCCCGCGGCGAAGTCTACTTACTGCGGGGTCCACTTCAGGCCGACGTACACGTTGCGGCCGCCGGTGGCATAGCCGCGTGCCAAGGTGTAGTCCTTGTCGCCCACGTTGTCGACGCGCGCCACCAGGCCGATGTCGCGCGTGATCTGCGTGCTGGCCACGAGGTTCAGCACGGTGTAGCCGCTCAAGGTGCGGGTGTTCGCGGCATCGTCGAAGCGCTTGCTCGACGATTGCACCTCGGCGCCCAGCGTCCAGCCGGCCACGCGCCAGTCGGCGCCCAGGGTGCCGTGGCGGCGCGCGCGGCGTGCGAGCAGGTTGTCGGTTTCCAGATCGCGCGGATCCTGGAAGTCCGCCGATGCGCGCAGCGTGACGTCGCCGATGCGGTGGCCGCCCGACAAGGTAATGCCCCGGTAACGCGCGCGCGCCGTGCTGGCGTAGCAGCCGAAACCGGAATCGCAATTCGTGGCCCCGCCGTCGAACACGATCAGGTCCTTGACGCGGTTCTGGTACACCACGATGCCCGCATGCGTGTCGCCGTCGGTGTACCGCAAGCCGAGCTCGACGTTGCGGCTCGACTCGGGCTTGAGCGTCGGCGTACCGTATTCGCTGAAGCGCTGGTACAGCGTGGGTGCGCGGAACGCGGTTCCGGCCGACACGGTGGCGCGCAGCTTCGGCGTGATCGAATAGCCGTAGGCGACGCTGCCGGTGGTCTTGCCACCGAACTCGCTGTCGTCGTCGTGGCGCACATGCAGCTGGAGCGAGTGCGCCCCCTGCACGAAGCCGTAGCCGAGCGACACCGCATCCTGCGAGCGTTTGCGCGAAAGCAGGCCGGTGAAGGTGGTCGGCGCGTTCTCGAGCGCGTCTTCGCGGCGTTCGAGCGTCGCCGTCACGAGGTGGGGGCCGAAGCGAAACTCGTTCTGGAACAGATAGCCGCGCAGATTCGTCTCGGTGCGGTAGAACGAAGGCTGCGTCTTGTAGACCGATTGCGAATCGGTCACCTGCACGCGCGTGCTGTAGACGTCGTTCCACTTGGCCGACCACGAGAGCCCGGCCGTGCGCAGCGTGTTCTGCGAAACGTCGTTGTCGAACTGGAGCGGCGGCCTTCTGCTGAACACCGGCGAGTCGTAGCCGGCGTTGGTGTCGCTGTACAGCAGCGTGGCATCCAGCCGCTGGTTCGGGGTGAGCTGGTAGCCCAGGCGCAGGTTGCCGGAGTCGCCGCGATAGCCGTCGCGGTCGGGGCTGGTGAAACCGTCTTTCGAGGGCGTGCGCTTTTCGATCGGCAGTGCGTTGAAGCCCTTGCTTTCTTCGTGCGCGACACCGAACGAATAGTCGAGGTTGCCCGACTTCCCGCTCACGCCCGCCTCCGCCTTGCGCAGGCCATGACTGCCGAAGCCCACACCCGCATAGGGCGCCACGCCTTCTTCGCCGCGGCGGGTAAAGAGCTGGATCACGCCGCCCACGGCATCGGAGCCGTACACCGCGGCGGCCGGGCCGCGCAGCACTTCGATGCGGTCGATTTGCGCGAGCGGAATGCCTTCCCAGCCGGCACCCCCGGTCGATTGCGAATCGACGCGCACGCCGTCGATGTACACCGCCGTGAAGCGCGTATCCGCGCCGCGGATGAACAGGCTGGTGGTGCTGGCCACGCCGCCGTTGCGCGTGATCTCGATGCCCGGCAGGCGCGCCAGCACGTCGGCCACGCCGACGGCGCCGCTGCGCTCGATGGTCTGGCGGTCGATGATGGACACGTCGCTCACCAGGTCCGACAGCGGCTGCGGCGTGCGGTTGGCCGTCACCACGGTTTCACCCAGCGTGGCCGCAGCTTGCTGGGCATGCGCCGTCGAGGGCAGTTGAATCAGCGCCATGCCGCCGAAAGCGGAGGCCAGCGCAAGCGGCAGGCAGGCAAGGCGGCGACGGCGCGCGGGAGCACGGCCGAGAGAAAGGGGAACGCAGGAAATCATGGATGGACCGAACGAACGAGCGTCTATGCCCGTTGCCGGCCTCCCCGCCAGCGTTTTGGGCGCAATGGCCGCTTCATGCATCGATATCGATCGCGCATGCGGCAGCCGCCTCGTTGGCCGGTATCCGGGCTGGCAGTGCGGCCTCACCGCCTTCCCAGACGCCTGTTTCAGGGCGCCCAGTGGCTGGATGGATGAGGTTGACGCTTGCGGCGTCGACTGCTTGACCGTTGCGGGGGCAGCGCAGGCGGCTTCTGCCTTGTCCCGTTTCCGGGGGCGTTCACTCCTGCTTCCCGTTGAACCGCGGCGTGTGAACCACGACGCAGGCACCAACGGGCGGGATTCTAGGGCCTCTCGCCGGCGCATTAAGCCAAAAGTTGCGCAAGCTGTTGTTGTTCGTCGCGGAAAATTTGGAAAGCGCCTCGCGCAGGCCGCAGAATCCGTCCCGGTTCCACGCCGCGCGCGGCGGACCGGACCGCCTGTCCTGGGAAACTACAATCGCCAACCATGCCCGCCTCCAGCCCCATCGACCAGATCGCCGAGCGTGTGGAACGCCTGCTCGTGCGTCATGAAGAGGTGCAGCGCACCAATGCGCTGCTGCAGGAGCAGGTCGAAGCGCTCACGCGCGAGCGCGACGGGCTCAAGTCGCGGCTCGCCGCGGCCCGCACGCGCCTCGACGCCTTGCTCGAGCGGCTGCCGGCCGAACCACCTTCCGAAGATTCCCCCGCATGAAGCAGATTGAAGTTCAGATCATGGGCCAGAGCTATCTGCTCGGCTGCCCCGACGGCGGCGAGGCGCAATTGCGCGACGCCGTCGATCGCGTGGACGCGGCCATGTGCAAGATCCGCGATGCGGGCAAGGTGAAGGCCCGTGACCGCATTGCCGTGCTGGCTTCGCTGAACCTGGCTTTCGACCTGGCCGCACAGCAGGCTGCCGCCGCGGCGGCACCGACGGCCTCGACTTTCGCTGCTCCCGCGGCGGATGCCGGCGAAGCCGATGTCAAGGCCGCGCAACTCATTCAGAAACTCGATCAAGCCCTTGCGGGCGATGACCATTTACTCTGAATAGCGGCGCCCGGCTCGCCGGAGGCGTAAAATCCGAACTGTCTGCGGTGCGCGTCGGGCTTAATATTTCCTTGTTCCAATGCTCTCCGGAGCCGGGCTTGGTACATCGCTTGACGGGTGTGATCATCTCGCGTCAGATGAACCCGAAGTCTTGCTGCCCTCGCCCACCTGAACCCTGGTTCAGGATGCGGGTTCGGCGCCCACTTGCAGACACCTTTTTTCGTTCATACGGCCCCGGCACGCGCTGCGCGGGGCCGTTGCTTTTTCTCAAGGCCCCGCTGCGTGAACTCCCTGCTCGACCCCCTCCTGATCGCCGAACTCGCAGCGCTCGGCCTGGGCACCGGTTTTCTCGCGGGGCTGCTCGGCATCGGCGGCGGAATGCTCATGGTGCCGTTCATCACGATCATCATGGGGCACCGCGGGGTGGCCTCCGATCTGGCCGTGAAGATGGCGATTGCCACCTCGATGGCGACGATCATCTTCACCTCGGTTTCCAGTGTGCGTGCGCACCACAAGCGCGGCGCGGTGCGCTGGGACATCGTGCGGCGGCTGGCGCCGGGCATCGTCATCGGTAGCCTGCTGGGCAGCCTGGGTGTGTTCTCGCTGCTGAAGGGCACGGTGCTGGCCATCGTGTTCGCGCTGTTCGTGGGCTTCTCCGCCACGCAGATGTTTCTCGACCGCAAGCCCAAGCCCACGCGCCAGATGCCGGGCACTGCGGGGCAACTCTCGGCGGGCGGCGCCATCGGCTTCATCTCGGGCCTGGTCGGTGCGGGCGGGGGTTTCGTCAGCGTGCCGTTCATGACGTGGTGCAACATCTCCATCCACAACGCCGTGGCCACCAGCGCCGCGCTCGGCTTTCCGATTGCCGTGGCCAATGTGCTCGGCTATGTGGTGAGCGGGCAGTCGGTGCAGGGCCTGCCCGACGGCTCCTTCGGGTACATCTGGCTGCCCGCACTCGTGGTGATTGCGTTGTGCAGCGTGCTCACCGCGCCCCTGGGCGCGAAGGCGGCGCACAACCTGCCGGTCAAGAAGCTCAAGCGCGTGTTCGCGAGCATCCTGTACCTGCTCGCCGCCTACATGCTCTGGAAGGGGCTGCAGGGCTGAGTTCGCAGCGGATTTCGAAAGCCCCTCGGGTCGTGGGTGAGACCCGTTGCGATAGGTGGACGCCGGTCGTATAACCGGGTCATGAAAATCCTCATCGCAGTCGACGGCAGCGCCTATACGCAGAAGGCGCTCAACTACCTGCTCGCCAACCGCGCCATGTTCGTGGACGGCCATGAACTGGTCATCGTGCACGTCTGTACGGGCATCTCGGGCCACGTGGCGCGCCACCTCAGCAAAGAGGTGATTGCCGACTACTACGCCGAAGAGAACGCCAAAGTGCTCGACCCCGTGAAAGCATTGCTCGCGGAGAACAGCGTGAGCAACTACACGATCGACAAGCGCCACGGCCATGCGGCCGAGGAAATTCTCAAGTCGGCAACGGCCGCACATGCCCAGCTGATCGTGCTCGGCACCCACGGCCACGGCATCTTCGGCCGTGCGTTGATGGGCTCGGTGGCCACCAAGGTGATTTCCGAAACGGATATCTCGGTGCTGCTGGTGCAGTAACCCGGCGAAGGCCGCGCCTTCTTTTTTTATTGTTATTGAACCCGCTGTTGCCGCCACTCGCGCGGCGAGCAACCGAAGCGTTCGCGGAATGCACGGCTGAAGTGCGCCGCATCGTTGAAGCCGCGGCCGTAGGCAATGTCGGCCACCGGCCGGCCGGCCAGGCGCGGCTCGAGCAGGTCGCGGCTGCAGGCTTCGAGCCTGCGCTCCCAGATGTACTGCGACGGCGTGAACGGCTCGCTCTTGAAGATGCGGTGAATGTGGCTGGCTGAAACGCCCAACTCCGCCGCAAGGCTGCCTACCGAGAGCAACGGGTCCGCCAGCTGCTCGTCGATGCGCCGCTTCACGCGGGCCAGGTGGTAGGCCGTGAGATTGCTGAGACCCGGCGCACGCGCGGCGGGCAGCGTTTGCAGCCCGGCGACCAGAATGCTCTGCACCCCATTGGCCACCGCGAGTGCCGACGCAGGCTGCAAGGTGTCGATGTCTTCGCGCAGCGTGCGGATCATGCCGAGCAGCAGGTGCCCCGCGCCCTCGCGTCCCGACACGGTGGTGGCCGTCAATGCTTCGGTGTCGTGCAGCTCGCTGCGCAGGCGTTCGCCGGGCAGCTTGAGCACGATCTGCTCGAAAGCATTGTCGAACAGCAATTCGTACGGCCGGGTGCTGTCGTACAGCGCAAAGTCGCCCGCCGCCAGCACGGCGTCGCGGCCGTCCTGCCGCACCACGCCCTGGCCGCGGGCCTGGATGCTGACCAGGAAGTAGTCGTCGCCCGACCGGGAGATGTGCCCCGGCGTCCGCATGACCTTCTGCGGCCCCGACTTGACCACCGACACATCGAGGCTCGGCAGCGTGTGCTGGCGGATGCTGCCCTCGAAATCGCCGGAACCGTCCCTGCGCACCGCATCGCACCCGAGCTGCACGTACACGTTGCAGATCATGTCGGTCCAGTAGGCGAGCCGCTGATCGCGCGGAACGGCGTCGGTGCTGAGCAACTGGTTCATCGGGGTTCCTCGGGTTTCGTGAAAAGCCGGCATGCAACGCTGGAACAAGAACGCCGCAAGTTCGGGTCAAGGGGTTTCGCGGCGGCGAATCTACGCTTGAAGCAACCCGCATGCCACCGCGCAAACCCGGTGCGAGGTGTGCGAAGTTGTTTCACCACCCCCTCCCGGAGACCCGCCATGCCCGCCACCGTTCACCCCAAGCTCCGCGTTGCCGCCGTGCAGGCCGCGCCCGTGTTCCTCGATCTCGACGGCACCATCGACAAGACCATCGACCTCATGGCCCAAGCCGCTGGCCAGGGCGTGAAACTCATCGCCTTTCCCGAAACCTGGGTGCCCGGCTATCCCTGGTGGATCTGGCTCGACTCGCCGGCCTGGGGCATGCAGTTCGTGCAGCGCTATCACGACAACGCGCTGGTCGTCGGCTCGGGCGAGTTCGACCGCATCCGCGATGCCGCGCGCAAGCACAAGATCTGGGTTTCCCTTGGCTACAGCGAAAAGGCCGCGGGCAGCCTCTACATTGCTCAGGCGCTGATCGACGACCAGGGCCACACGGTGCAGACGCGCCGCAAGCTCAAGCCCACGCACGTGGAGCGCACCGTGTTCGGCGAAGGCGATGGCTCCGACCTCGCCGTGGCTGAAACGGCCATCGGCAACATCGGATCGCTCTCGTGCTGGGAGCACCTGCAGCCGCTCAGCAAATACGCGATGTACGCACAGAACGAGCAGATCCATTGCGGCGCCTGGCCCAGCTTCTCGCTCTACCGCGGCGCGGCTTTCGCCCTCGGCGCCGAGCTCAACAATGCGGCCAGCCAGGTGTACGCGGCGGAGGGCCAGTGCTTCGTCGTCGCGCCGTGCGCCACGGTTTCGCCGGCGATGAGCGAGCTGATGTGCACCGATGCGGGCAAGCAGCAGTTGCTGCGCGTGGGCGGCGGCTTTGCGCGCATCTACGCACCCGACGGCTCGCCGCTCGGTACGCCGTTGGCCGAAGACCAGGAAGGGCTGGTGATTGCAGACATCGACCTTGCAATGATTGCGCTCGCCAAGGCCGCGGCCGACCCGAGCGGTCATTACTCGCGGCCCGACGTCACGCAGCTGCTGCTGAACAAGACGCGGCGCGAACCGGTGGTGCTGCAGCGTACGCCCGAGGTCGAAGGCGGCGCCTTCGAAGCCATCGTCGCCACGCCCGAGCCGACGGCCGCGGCGCGCCAGCAGCTGGCCGCCTGAACAAGCTGGAGCCACGCCATGGAATCCGCCATTGCAGAGCACCTGAAATGTCCACGCACGCGCCACCGCCGCGTGGAGGACGACTACGCGCCGCCCTACCCCGTCTGGTCGGCACGCGCGCCGGCCGCGGTGAGGCAGGTGGTGATGGGCTACTTCGGCGTGCAGTCGCGCGGCGCCGATATGCAGGGGCGCGCTTGCGCCGCGCTGATGAAGATCGCGGCCGGCTTCGCGCTGCCCGACGGCCCCGGCCACCACGATTTCGCACACCACGTCGATGCCGACGGCTACGACCACATGATCGCCATCGCCTACTGGGACGACCCCGCAGCCCATGCGCGCTGGTGCGCGGCGCCCGAGACCGATGCGTGGTGGCGCTCGGAAGAACGGCTGACAGAGGGCCTCGGCTACTTCCGTGAAGTGGTGTCACCGCGCGTCGAGCACTTCGAGACCATGTTCAACACGCCGGACCGGCTCGAAGGCGTGGGCGTGGTGATGGGCGGCGTGAGCGGCGAACTGCAGGAGCACGGCTACTGGGGTTCGATGCGTGACCGCATTCCGCTGTCGCAAAACGATGCCATGGCACCCTCCGGCACACGCGCCGTCATTGCCGGCACGCCGGCTCCCGGGCAGCGCGTGCGCGTTGCGGGCCACGAGAACATCGCGATGATCCGCTCCGGCCAGGAATGGGCCGACACTACCGGCCAAGAACGCAAGCTCTACCTGGAAGAGATGGAACCGGTACTGCGCGAAGGCATGGACTTCCTGCGCGACCAGGGTCTGGGCATCGGCTGCTACAGCAACCGCTACATGCACCATCTCGACGCCAAGGGCACGCCGCTCGAAAAATCGTTCGGCCTGAGCTTCTGGCGCTCGCTCGCCGACATGGAGCGATGGGCCGAGTCGCACCCGACGCACGTCGCGATCTTCGGCAGCTTCATGCGCTACGTGCAGGCGCTGAACTTCCAGCTGCAGCTGCGCGTGTACCACGAGGTGTCGGTGCTCAAGGCCGACGAGCAAAGCTACGAGTACATCAACTGCCATGCGCGCAGCGGGCTCATGAATGGCTTGGCCGCGGCCTAGAAGACCGCGCTTCGGGCATTTGCTTTAGGATGCGCGGCCCTATTCAAGCGCAAGCAAAGCCAAGGACCCGACCATGTGGAGCGATCTTGACAGCCTCGTCGAAGCCTCGATGCAGGAATGGAAAGTACCCGGGCTTGCCCTGGCCGTGATCCAGGACGGCGAGATTGCCGTGCTCAAGGGCTACGGCGTGCGCGACACCGACACCGGCCTGCCCGTGACCGTCGATACGCAGTTCCTGCTGTGCTCGATCACCAAGTCGTTCACTGCGGCCGGCCTCGGCCTGCTGGTCGACGAGCGCAAGCTCGAATGGTCCAGTCCGGTGCGCGACGTGATCCCGGAATTTCGCCTGCACGACCCCGTGGCGACCGAGCGGCTGACCGTGCGCGACCTGCTGTGCCATCACAGCGGGCTGCCGCGGCACGACTGGATCCACATGCCCGGCGACCTGAGCGACGCGCAGATGCTGGCGGCGCTCAGGCACCTTGCACCGAACAAGGACCTGCGCGACACCTTTCAGTATTCGAACCTCGGCTACCTGGTCGCGGGAATGGTCACCGAGCGCATCAGCGGCCAGAGCTATCAGGCGTTCACCACCGAGCGCCTGATGAAGCCGCTGGGCTTCAGCCATTTCGGCTTCTCCATCGAAGCACTCGCGGCCGCGGAAGACGCCGCGCGCCCGCATGCGATGGATGGCGACACGCGGTACCGCACACCGCTGTCGCCGATTCGCGCGATGCCGGCCGGCGGCATCAACGCTTCGGTGGCCGATCTTGCGAAGTGGTCGCGCTTCCTGCTCGACGGCAAGGCGAACGGACGACAGCTGCTCTCGGCGCAGGCGCTGCGCGAGATGACGACACCGCGCGTGCACATGGGACGCTCCGAATTCGCCGAGATCGGCGACTCGCACTACGGCCTCGGCCTGTTCTGCGAGCAGTACCGCGGCGAGCGCACCATCGCGCACTCGGGCTCGTGGACCGGCTGGAGCACGCTCATGACGATGCAGCCCGAACGCCGCGCGGGCGTGGTGGTGCTGACGAACCGCACGCCGGGCAGCGTCCACGCGATCCTCACCTACGCGGTGCTCGACCGCCTCTGCGGCCGCGAGCCGGTCGACTGGCTCGGGCGGCTGGTGCCCCGGCGCAAGCAGGCGCTCGAACAGCAGAAGATCGACGAAAAAGCGAGCGCGGAAGTGCGCAAAAGCGGAACCCGGCCGAGCCACCCGCTCGACGACTATGTCGGCGGCTACGAGCACCCGGCCTACGGACGCCTGCGCATCGAAAAGGAAGCCGACGGCCTCGGCTGGCGCTGGCGCGGTATCGAGGAAAAACTCGAGCACCGCCACTACGATGTGTTCATCACCCCCGACAGGCCGACGGTGCTGCACCCCAGCAAGCGGACGCTCACGTTTCGCTACGACCGGCAGGGCCACATCGATCGCGTCGAGATACCGCTCGAGGAGATGGTCGAAGACATCGTGTTCCGCCGCATCGCGGCCGGCGACGTGCTGGATGCGGCGTTTCGCCGGCTGTGCGCCGGAGACTACCTGCACAGCGGCCGCGTGATCGAGATCAGGCTCGACGCCAACGGCGAACTCGGCATGACGATTCCGGGACAGCCCACTTACCGCCTGCTGCCGGCCGACGGACGCAGCTTCAACGTCGACACGCTCGAGGGCTACGGCGTGGAGTTCCGCCGGCCTTCGCCCGACACGGTGGACGCGATGATCTTTCACGAACCGCGCACCACCGCCCTCGCACCGAGGGTGGAGAAAACCTAGGTGAACAACCCCTTGTGCCGCTCGCGCAGCAGCGCCTTCTGCACCTTGCCCATGGTGTTGCGCGGCAGTTCGTCCACCACGAAGCAGCGCTTCGGAATCTTGAAGTTCGCGAGCTTCGACTTGAGCTCCGCCACGATGGCATCGGCGTCCAGCGCGCCGCCTGCCTTCGCAATGACGATGGCCACGCCCACTTCGCCGAAGTCGGGGTGCGGCACGCCGATCACCGCGCTTTCGGCCACGCCGGCCAGCTCGTTGATGTAGCCCTCGATCTCGGCGGGATAGACGTTGTAGCCGCCGCTGATGATGAGGTCCTTGCTGCGTCCGACGATGGTGATGTAGCCGCGGCCGTCGATCTTGCCGACGTCGCCGGTCTTGAAGAAACCGTCGGCGGTGAACTCTTCTTTCGTCTTCTCGGGCATGCGCCAGTAGCCGGCGAACACGTTCGGGCCGCTGACTTCGATGTTGCCGATCTCGTCGGTGGTGCAGTCGCGCCCGCTGTCGTCTCGCACGCGCAGTTGCACGCCGGGCAAAGCAAAGCCGACCGTGCCGCCGCGGCGTTCGCCCTGCGCCGGGCTGTAGGGGTTGGAGGTGAGCATCACCGTTTCGCTCATGCCGTAGCGCTCGAGAATGGTGTGGCCGGTGCGCTCGCGCCACTCGTCGAAGGTTTCGATGAGCAGCGGCGCGGAGCCCGCGACGAAGAGCCGCATGTTGCGCACCGCTTCGCGCGTGAGCCCCGGCTCGGCCAGCAGCCGCACGTAGAGCGTGGGCACGCCCATGAACACGGAGGCTTCGGGCAGCTTCTCGACCACGCGCTTGGGGTCGAACTTCGAAAGCCAGATCATCTTGCTGCCGTTGAGCAGCGCACCGTGCAGTGCGACGAAGAGGCCGTGCACATGGAAGATCGGCAGCGCGTGGATCAGCACGTCGCCTTCTGTCCAGCCCCAGTAGTCCTTGAGCACCTGGGCGTTCGACAGCAGGTTGCCATGCGTGAGCATGGCGCCCTTGCTGCGGCCCGTCGTGCCGCTGGTGTAGAGAATCGCCGCTAGGTCGTCCGCTTTTCGGTCGACCACCGCATGCTGGTCGCTGCACTGCGAGGCAACTTCCAGCAGCGTGCCGGTGCGGTTGTCGTCCAGCGTGAACACATGCCGCGTGCCCGCCGCATTGGCGATCGGCCCGACCCATGAGGCATTGCGGCTGGTGCACACCACCACGGCGGGTTCCGCATTGCCGACGAAGTATTCGATCTCGGCGCTCTGATAGGCCGTGTTGAGCGGCAGGAACACGTAGCCGGCACGCAAGGTGGCGAGATACAGGATCATCGCCTCGACCGACTTCTCGACCTGCACCGCGACGCGGGCGCCCTCTTCCAGGCCCAGCGCTCCGAGCAGGTTGGCGATCATCGCGCTCGCGCGATCGAGATCTCGCCACGAGTAGAACAGGCCGTTGTCGGTCTCGACGGCAATGCTGTCGAGGTCGGCCGGAAAGGCCGCGCGCAAGGCGGCAAACAGGTTGGGGTTGGCTTTCGTCTTCATCGGCAGTTATTTCAGAAATTCGGTGTGCGCTTGGCCAGAAAGGCGGCGATGCCTTCGCGGTGTTCGGCGGAATCGGCGTAGTCGTAGGCGGTTGCGAGCAGGCTCTCGGTCGACTGCGCGCCGGCCTTCAGCATCGCGAAGGTGCGCTTGTGGAGGCGCGCGGCCTGCGGTGCCAATGCAGCGATGCGCGCCGCATGCGCCTGCGCGGCGGCGGCCACTTCGTCGTCGGGCAGCACTTGCAGCAGAAAGCCGGCGTCGTAGAGGCGCTGTGCGCCGTGCACGCCGGCGGCCAGCAGCATGTCGCGCGCGAGCACGTCGCCGATGGCGCCGTGAACCAATGCGGCTTCTCGGGGCGCCATCGGAAAACCGAGCTTGGCAATAGGGGCGCCGAACTTCGCGGAGGCGCCAGCAAGCCGGATGTCGCAGCAGCTCGCAATCTCGATGCCGGCGCCCATGCACGCGCCTTCGATCTGCGCGACCACGGGCAGCGGGCAATCGAGCATGGCCTGCAGCGCGCCCCAGACTTCGTTCTCGTGGAATTCGCGCAAACTGGCTTCGTCGAAACGGAACGACGGGTATTCGGAGATGTCGCCACCCGCGCAGAAGGTTCCCGCTTCGCCGCCGACAACGACGCATCGAAGCTCCGTGTCATCGGGCTGGCCGATGCCGTCGAACACCGCACGCAGCTCGCGCCACATGGCGCGCGTCATCGCATTGAGGCGCCCCGCGTTCGACAAGGTGACGAACGCAACGGCGCCCTCGCGGCGCAAGGAAATCTGGCTGCCGCTCATTACTCGAGCTTGGCGCCCGAGGCCTTCACCACAGCGGCCCAACGCTTGATTTCCGAGTTGACGAAACCGCCATACGAAGCCATGGTGAGGTTCGGAATCTCGGACCCGTTCTGAGCCCAGATGGCCTTGAGCTCGTCCGTGGCAAGCGCCTTCTTCATGTCGTCGACGATGCGTGCCTGCAGGTCGGCCGGTGTGCCCTTGGGCGCCCACAGGCCATACCAGGTGGTGACCGTGTAGTCGGGCAGGCCCACCTCGGCGGCGCAGGGCACGTCGGGGAATGCGGGGTTGCGCTTGCTGCCGGCGACCATCAGCGCCTTGATGCGGCCGCCCTTGATGTGCTGGGCCGATGAGCCGAGGCCATCGAACATCAGGTCGACGTTGCCCGAGATCAGGTCCGACAGCGCCGGACCCGCGCCACGGTACGGAATATGGGTGATGAAGGTGCCGGTCTGCAGCTTGAACAGCTCGCCCGCCAGGTGATGCGACGTGCCCGAACCGGCCGAGCCGTAGTTGAGCTTGCCGGGGTTGCGCTTGGCGGCGGCAACGAACTCCTGCAGCGTGGTGGACGTGACGCGCTTCGGGTTGACCACCACCACCTGCGGCACATTGGCCAGCAGCATCAGCGGCACGAAGTCTTTCTCGATGTCGTAGTCGAGCTTGGGGTAGATCGACGGGGCGATCGCGTGGTGCACCGCGCCCATGAAGAGCGTGTAGCCATCGGCCTGCGCCTTCGAGGCGATGCTTGCGCCCACGGTGCCGCCGGCGCCGCCGCGGTTGTCGATCACCAGGGTCTGTCCGGTGATCTTGGAGAACTGAGCCGAGAGCGGGCGCGCGAACGCATCGGTGCCGCCGCCGGCCGGAAACGGCACGACCATGTTGACCGGCCGCGTCGGCCAGTTACCCCCCTGCGCATGGGCGCCGCCGCACAGAACGGCTGCACCGGCTGCGCCCAGGCGCAGCACGTCGCGTCGTTGAAAACCCTGAGTCATCTGTCATCTCCTGTCGTTGTAGATTGCCGCACCATGCGGGCCGGTGCATCACGCCCCGGACTTTCTTTCAGAACTCAGCCTTTTTTGAAGAACAGGCTTTCGACATCTCCCGATACCGCCACCTTGCCGTCGGCCAGCCACGCGCGATGCTTGTCGAGCCGCTTGAGATCGTAGAGGTAATTGACCATCAGGCCATACGCCTGTTTGTGCCCTTTGGGCGACGGGTCACCGGCCCAGTTGAGCCGCTCCACCCGCGCGCCGTTGCCCAGATGAAAGCGCGCCACGGGATCGGCCGGCGTACCGTCGATCAGCGTGTGGCCCAGGTATTCGGCGGCCGCCTGCAAAAGCCATTGGCGCAGCGGCGACTTCGCATCGAGCGTGGCGGCGCCGTCCACCGCGGCAAGCAGGCGGTCGGCGGTGGGCGGCAGCGATCCGACCAGGCGGCCGAGCTCGGCCTCGCGCTTTTCGTCCAGGCGCGGCAGCAGCTCCGCGGCGTTCTTCGCGAGCCAGGCGCGAAAGCCGGGAATCGGCGAGAGCGTGGCGAAGGTCTTCAGGCGCGGCAGCTCGTCCTGCAGCGTCTCGACCACGCGCTTGATGAGCGAATCGCCGAAGCTCACGCCGCGCAAGCCGTTCTGGGTGTTGCTGATCGAATAGAAGATCGCCGTGGTCGCCTTGGCCGGCAGGATGGGCACGGCGGCCTCGTCGAGCAGCGGCGTGATGCCGTCGCTGATGCGGTCGACCAGCGCCACCTCGACGAAGATCAGCGGCTCGTTGGGCAGCCGCGGATGGAAGAAGCCGTAGCAGCGGCGGTCGCTGTCGTCGAGCCGGTTCTTCACGTCGGTCCAGCTCTTGATGTCGTGCACGGCCTCGTAGCGGATCAGCTTCTCGATCAGCGAAGCCGGCGAATGCCAGTCGATGCGGCGCAGTTCGAGAAATGCGACGTCGAACCAGGTGGAGAACAGGTGCTCCAGTTCGGCATCGAGCGCGATCAACCGCTTGTCGGACTTCAGGAAAGGCAGCAGCTCGGCGCGCAGGTCGACCAGGAAGCGCATGCCCTCCGGCTCGACCGCAAAGCGCTGCAGGAGGCGCATGCGGGGCGACACCAGCGCACGCCGCAGCTTCAGCTCGGCCTGGCCTTCGTCGGGCGTTCCGACAGCGGCCTGATGCTGGTCGCGCGCCGACTTGAGCTTTTGCGGATCGGCCGCGAAATGCTCGCTCATCAGCGCCCAGTAGTCGCGTCGCTCCTCGGGCGTGGCAGCGGCGTATTCGCGTGCAATGGCATGCGCCCTGCGGCCGCCCTCGACCTCGCTCACGCGCGGATCGATGACCGACTGCAAGGCCGTGAGCACGCGGCGCAAGGCACGCGGCGACAGCGCTTCGTCGGCCTTTCGCAGCGTGGCCTGCATGCGCTCGGCCGTGGAGCGTACGCTGGGCTTCGCCGCCGTCTTGGGCGCGCTGCGAGTAGCGCCATCGGGTGCCACGGGTACGTTGTTGTCGGACTTCTCGCCAGAGCGCAGCCGCGCCTGGAACCACTCGGTCGCACTCATCGACAAACTCCAATTCTGTGGGGTGGGGAGATGCCCTTCTTCGTGCCGTTCATGACATCACCCTGGATTTCTGTTGCCGCGCCACTTCGCGCAGCGCCTCGCGCTGGCGCGTCAGGTGCGTGCGCATGGCGGCATCGGCGCCTTCGCTGTCGCGCGCCTTGAGCGCCGCGAACACAGCCAGGTGCTCCGACAGGCTCTGCTCGAGCCGGCCGGGCGCGTGCAGCTGCTGAAGCCGCGCGAGCTTGAGAATCTTGCGCAGATCGCCGATCACCTGCGCCAGCCATTTGTTGTCGGCCAGCTGGATGATCGCCTCGTGAATCAGGTGGTTGGTGGCGTAGTAGTCGTTGATGCGCTTCGCCTTGGCATGGCGCACCAGCCGTTCGTGCAGCGCGTCGAGATCGTGCAGTTCGGAATCGCTCGCGTTGCGCGCGGCCTCGTAGGCGCAGCGGCCTTCGAGCAGCGCAATGACCGGAAATATCTCGTCGAGGTCGCGTTCCGTCACTTCGCGTACGAAGCAGCCGCGCCGCGGCTCATGCCGCAGCAGACCTTCGGCCGTCAGCACCTTGAGCGCCTCGCGCAACGGAGTGCGCGAAATCGACAGCCTCTCGCACAGCGCCGCCTCGTCGAGAAAGCTGCCCGGCGCCAGCTCGCCCGCGAAGATCTGCTCTCGCAAGGTTGCAGCGACTTCGTCGTGCAGGGAGTTGGGGACAAGGCGCATGGCGGAGTGCTCCGAGCCGAGGCCCAAAAGCGTAATTTCCTGTAATTACGCATAATTGTGAGCCTGCAATGAATGCAGCGCAAGGCCGCGCATGAAACGCGCGGCCCGGACTTACCCTGAGACCTTGCCGCTCAGGCGATTGCCGGCTTCGGGCGCCGCGCGGCCCAGATCCACAGGCCGATGCCGAAGAGCACCATGGGCACGCTGAGCCATTGCCCCTGGCTGAGGTTCAGCGCACGCAGCCCGAGAAAATCGTCGGGCTCACGGAAGTATTCGGCAATGAAGCGAAGCGCGCCGTAGCCGATCAGGAACACGGCAGCCACCTGCCCCTCCTTACGCTCCTTGCGCGCGTACAGCCACATGATGACGAACAGCAGCAGCCCCTCGAGCAGGAACTGGTAGACCTGCGAAGGGTGGCGCGGCAGCATCGAGCCGCTTTGCGGAAACACCATGCCCCACGGCAAGTCGGGGCTGCTGAAGCGGCCCCAGAGCTCGCCGTTGATGAAGTTGCCGACCCGGCCTGCCGCCAAGCCTGTGGGCACGCAGGGCGAAACGAAGTCCATCACCTGCCAGAACGGCCGCGCCCGCGAACGTGCAAACCAGATCATCGCGCCGATCACGCCCAAGAGGCCGCCATGAAAACTCATGCCGCCCTGCCACACATAGAGAATTTCGAGTGGATGCGCGAGATAGAACTCGGGCTTGTAGAACAGGCAGTAGCCGAGCCGCCCGCCCACGATGACGCCCATTACGCCGAGAAAGAGAATGTCCTCGATGTCCTTGCGTTGCCAGGCGCCCGCGCCGACGAGAGAGCGGTACGGCTCGTGGCGCAGCCGGCGGGTTCCAAGGAAATAAAACAGCGCAAAGGCGGCCAGGTAAGTCAGGCCGTACCAGTGAATGGCAATCGGCCCGAGCTGCAGGGCGATGGGATTGATCTGCGGATACATGAGCATGCGGCAGATTGTGCCCGGAGCAAACGGCCGGGCTCGGGTCAGCCCGGCTTCTGCGTGCGCTCGCGAACGAATTCCACGAACCGCGCCAGCGCCGGATGCGTGGCCTGCGCCGGCCATACCAGACTGGTCTCGCAGGCGGGCAGCACCACGCCGCCGCGGCCTGCACCCTTGAACTCCCGCGCCTGGCGGTAGACCACGCCCGCGCGCCTGAACTGCATCACGCTGTGCGGCACCCATGCCACGCCGATGCCGCCCGAGACGAGGTTGACGATGGTCTGCATCTGGATGGCCTCTTGCGCCACCGTCGGCGTGCGGCCGGCCGAGTGATAAAGGGCCTGGATCGCGTCGTGCAGCGAAGGCACGATGCGGCGCGGAAAGATCACCAGCGGCTCGGCCAGCACCTGCGCCAGCGGCACGGGCGTTGCACTCGCGAGCGCATGCTGCGCCGGCATCGCCAGTACCAGCGGCTCCTGCTCTACCGGCAGCCGCGCGAGCCCGGGAGGCGCAGCGCCGGGCGAATGCAGCATCAACCCCGCGTCGATCTCGCCGCGCGCGAAGGCTTCGAGCTGCACGTCGCCCGTGGCCTCGACCAGTTCGAGCGCCACCTCGGGGCACAGCACGCGGAACTCGCGCACCCAGGCCGGCAGTTTCTCGAAACCGATGGTGGAAACGAAGGCGATGCGCACGCGCCCGACCTGTCCCGCCGCCGCCGCGCGGGCTCGCTCGGGAAGCGCCTGCGCACGCGCCAGCAGCTCGCGCACGTCGGGCAGCAGGGCCTCGCCGGCGGGCGTGAGCGCCACGCGGCGGCGCGTCCGGTCGAACAGCACCACGCCCAACGTCTTTTCAAGCTGGGCAATGGCCTGCGTGACGGGCGGCTGCGTCATGTGCAGGCGCTGCGCCGCTCGGCCGAAGTGAAGCTCCTCGGCCACGGCAACGAACTGGCGCCAGGCGCGCAGGTCGATCAGGGCTTCTTTCATATGTCGAGCATATCAATCAACGCACAACATCGGATTGGAATGAATCAATGAGAAGTCCGATACTTGACCCCTCCCCCGAGAATTCCCCCACGAGAAGAGACACCCACCATGGACACCAAACCAATTCAGATCAACCGCCGCAGCGCCAACATCGTCGAAGGCAAGAGCCGCGCGCCCAACCGTTCGATGTTCTATGCCATGGGCTACGAAGAGAGCGACTTCAAGAAGCCGATGGTCGGCGTCGCCAACGGCCACAGCACCATCACGCCGTGCAACTCGGGCCTGCAGAAGCTGGCCGACGCGGCCATCGCGGGCATCGAGGAAGCCGGCGGCAACGCGCAGGTGTTCGGCACCCCCACCATCTCCGACGGCATGGCCATGGGCACCGAAGGCATGAAGTACTCGCTGGTGAGCCGCGAAGTCATCTCGGACTGCATCGAGACCTGCGTCGGCGGCCAGTGGATGGACGGCGTGCTGGTGGTCGGCGGTTGCGACAAGAACATGCCCGGCGGCCTGATGGGCATGCTGCGCGCCAACGTGCCGGCCATCTACGTGTACGGCGGCACCATTCTGCCGGGCCGCTACAAGGGGCAAGACCTGAACATCGTGAGCGTGTTCGAAGCCGTGGGCCAGAACGCCGCCGGCAACATGAGCGACGAGGACCTGCACGAGATCGAGAAGCGCGCCATTCCGGGCACCGGCTCGTGCGGCGGCATGTACACGGCCAACACCATGTCCAGCGCGTTCGAAGCGCTCGGCATTTCGCTGCCCTATTCGTCCACCATGGCGAACCCGCACGACGAGAAAGCGAACTCGGCCAAGGAGTCGGCCAAGGTGCTGATCGAAGCGATCAAGAAAGACCTGAAGCCGCGCGACATCGTGACCAAGAAGGCCATCGAGAACGCCGTGGCGGTCATCATGGCCACGGGCGGCTCGACCAACGCGGTGCTGCACTTCCTGGCGATCGCCCATGCAGCCGAAGTCGAGTGGACCATCGACGACTTCGAGCGCATGCGCAAGAAGGTGCCGGTGCTGTGCGACCTGAAGCCTTCGGGCAAGTACCTCGCGGTCGACCTGCACCAGGCCGGCGGCATTCCGCAGGTCATGAAGGTGCTGCTGAATGCGGGCCTCTTGCACGGCGACTGCATCACCATCAGCGGCCAGACGATTGCCGAAGTGCTGAAGGACGTGCCCGACGTGCCGCGCGCCGACCAGGACGTGATCCGCACTATCGACAAGCCGATGTACGCCGAAGGCCACCTCGCGATCCTGAAAGGCAACCTGTCGCCCGAAGGCGCGGTCGCCAAGATCACCGGCCTGAAGAACCCGGTCATCACCGGCCCGGCACGCGTATTCGACGACGAGCAGTCGGCGCTGCAGGCCATCCTGGCCGGCAAGATCGTGGCCGGCGACGTGATGGTGCTGCGCTACCTCGGTCCCAAGGGCGGCCCGGGCATGCCGGAAATGCTGGCGCCCACCGGCGCGCTGATCGGCGCGGGCCTCGGCGAAAGCGTGGGCCTGATCACCGATGGCCGCTTCTCGGGCGGCACCTGGGGCATGGTGGTGGGCCACGTGGCACCCGAAGCGGCGGCGGGCGGCACCATTGCGTTCGTGAACGAAGGCGACTCGATCACCATCGACGCGCACAAGCTGGTGCTCGAACTCAACGTGCCCGAAGCCGAGCTGGCCAAGCGCCGCGAAGGCTGGAAGGCGCCTGCTCCGCGCTACACGCGCGGCGTGCAGGCCAAGTTCGCGTTCAACGCCTCGAGCGCCAGCTCGGGCGCGGTGCTCGACAAGTTCTGAAGCGCGGCTCCCGCGTCGTTCACGCGTGGGAGCGACGCGGCAGCATGCAGTCTGCAGTGCCGCCCAGTTCGGGTGTCAGCGCTTCGGGCGCTGGCTCTTGTTGGCCGGCAGGCCCATGTTGCTGCGCTGCCGGTCGATGCGCGCCTGCTTGCGCCGGTCTTCACGCTCGATGACCTTGCGCTTGGTGTAGCCCGACGAATCGGCCCATGCCCACCACGCCACGGCCAGCGCGAACGGCGACAGCACGATCCACCAGCTCCAGCCGGCAACCATGCCCACTTCGAAATATTTCAGGCCTATGCCTAGCAGGCCCAACAGCAGAAAAAGCATCGCGAATCCCTCGGGGTTTGTCGGAAACGCTTCCGGGCGCCGGTGCACGGCGCTACCTACAATCGCGTTGCATCGAATGTAACCCAGCCATTACGAATTACATCTCATGAAAAGACTCTTGTCGTCCGCGATTCTCGGCTTGGGCATTGGCTTGGCGGCGCCCGCGTTCGCCGACCTGGCCCTGGCCACGTCGAAAAACTGCATGAGCTGCCACGCGGTCGAGCGCAAGGTGCTCGGCCCCAGCTTCAAGGATGTGGCGGCCAAGTACAAGGACGACAAAGGCGCAGCCGACAAGCTCGCCAGCAAGATCGTCAAGGGCGGCTCGGGCGTGTGGGGGCCGGTGCCGATGCCGGCCAACAATCAGGTCAGCGAAGCCGACGCGAAGAAGCTCGCGACCTGGGTGCTGTCCACGAAGTAACGCCGCCCCGATGCGCCTCAGACCCGCGGATCGATGTCCGCGGGCAGCGGCCGCCGCTCGATGCGGTCTTCGAGCTGGCCGATGTGCGCGGCCACGGTGTTGTCCGACTGTTCGGAGCGCTGGCGGATCACGCTCTCGACCTGCCCGACCCGGGTCAGCAACGCGGCATGGCGCTCTGCGTTCTGCGCCATGTGCTTGTTCTCCTGCGCTTCGAGGAAGTTGCGCAGTTCGGTGAAGCGCGAAGCCTCGGCCTTGTCGGCGAGGTCGCGCTGCACCTGCATTTCCTTGTTGTGGCGCTTGGCATCGAGCAGCACCGAACTGTGCAGGTACAGCACATAGACCAGGAAGAACACACCGAGGGCCACCGTGAGCCCCAGCATCATGAGCCCCAGCGGCGCGGAAACGGTCATGAAGCCCAGCGAGACCGGCACGGGCGTCGACAGCGTTCCCCAGTTGAGCGCGGCGAGCGCCGCGATCAGCAGCAGAATGGCAAACAGGAAAGCAGATCTCACGCCCATGGGGGGCCTCCTTCGGACAGATCGAACACAACGGAATCCGCCATGCGCGTCGAGGCGCATGGCAACTCCGCCGGTTGTACCTCAGGCCGCGGGCCTCAACGGCCCCTGCTTCCCATTAACGGCCATGTCCTACAGATCGAGTCAATTGGTCTGTGACAACTGTTCCAGAATCGCAGGATTTTCGAGCGTGGACGTGTCCTGCGTGATGGCTTCGCCCTTGGCGATGCTGCGCAGCAGGCGGCGCATGATCTTGCCGCTGCGCGTCTTGGGCAGGTTGTCGCCGAAGCGGATGTCCTTCGGCTTGGCGATGGGGCCGATTTCCTTGGCGACCCAGGCGCGCAGTTCGTTGGCGATCTGCTTGGCTTCTTCGCCGGTCGGGCGTGCACGCTTGAGCACGACGAAGGCGCAAACGGCCTCGCCCGTCACATCGTCGGGACGGCCTACCACGGCGGCTTCGGCCACGAGGTCGGTCTTCGACACCAGCGCCGATTCGATTTCCATCGTGCCGAGGCGGTGGCCCGACACATTGAGCACGTCGTCGATGCGCCCGGTGATGCGGAAGTAGCCGCGGTCGGCACTGCGCACGGCGCCGTCGCCGGCCAGGTAGATCGTGCCGCCCATTTCCTCCGGGAAATAGCTCTTCTTGAAACGCTCGGGGTCGTTCCAGATCGTGCGGATCATCGAGGGCCATGGCCGCTTGATGACGAGCATGCCGCCCGCGCCGTTGGGCAGGTCCTTGCCGGTCTCGTCGACGATCGCGGCCATGATGCCCGGCAGCGGCAAGGTGCACGAGCCCGGCACCAATGGCGTGGCGCCCGGCAGCGGCGTGATGACGTGGCCACCGGTTTCGGTCTGCCAGAAGGTATCGACAATCGGACATTTCTCGTGGCCGATATTGCGGTGGTACCACATCCAGGCCTCGGGATTGATCGGTTCGCCGACCGAACCGAGGATGCGCAGGCTCGACAGGTTCCAATTCTTCGGATGCACCTTCTCGTCGCCCTCTGCCGCCTTGATGAGCGAGCGGATGGCGGTGGGCGCGGTATAGAACACCGACACCTTGTGCTTTTCGATCATCTGCCAGAAGCGGCCCGCATGCGGGAAGGTCGGAATACCCTCGAACACCACCTGCGTGGCGCCGGCGGCGAGCGGGCCGTAGGCCACATAGGTGTGGCCCGTGATCCAGCCGATGTCGGCGGTGCACCAGAACACGTCTTCGGGCCGGATGTCGAAGGTCCAGTCCATCGTGAGCTTGGCCCACAGCAGGTAGCCGCCGGTGGCGTGCTGCACGCCCTTGGGCTTGCCGGTGGAGCCCGAGGTGTAGAGGATGAAAAGCGGGTGCTCGGCGTTCACCGGAACGGGCGGGCAATCGGTGCTCTGGCCCTTGAGCGCTTCGGCAAAGGTCTTGTCGCGGCCTTCGACGCGGGCCCAGGCGGTAGGCGTGCGTTCGTACACGAACACGGTCTTGATCGACTCGCAGCCGCCGAGCGCGATGGCGTCGTCCACGATGGCCTTGAGCGGCAGCTCCTTGCCGCCGCGCAGCTGGTAGTTGGCGGTGATGACGGCCACCGCGCCCGCGTCGATGATGCGTTCCTGCAGCGCCTTGGCCGAGAAGCCGCCGAACACCACGCTGTGCGTGGCGCCGATGCGTGCGCAGGCCTGCATCGCGATCACACCCTCGACCGTCATCGGCATGTAGATGACGACGCGGTCGCCCTTCTGGATGCCCGCGGCCTTGAGCGCGTTGGCGAACTGGCTCACGCGGGCGAGCAGCTCCTTGTAGGTGACGTTGGTGACTGTGCCGTCGTCGGCCTCGAACACGATGGCCGTCTTGTTCTCGACCGGTGTGCCGATGTGCTTGTCGAGGCAGTTGGCGCTGGCGTTGAGTTCGCCGTCGCCGAACCATTCGTAGAACGGCGCCTTCGACTCGTCGAGCGTGCGGGTGAAGGGCTTGGTCCAGCTCAGGTTGGCCTGGGCCTGGCGGGTCCAGAAACCCTCGAAGTCCTGCTCGGCTTCCTTGCACAGGGCCTCGTAGGCGGCCATGCTGGCGATGCGGGCGCCTTCGGTGGCGCGGGTATCGGGCGGGAACACACGGTTCTCGACCAGAACGGATTCGATGTTCTTCGACGCGCTGCTGCTCATTCTCTTGTCTCCTGGGTAGGTGCGGCCGTAATGTCGGCGGAGCCACTTACGGGTCACTGACGGGTCCGATATTAGTTCGCAGGGTTATCACGAGTCGGTCACGAGGGCACCTCTAGAATCTCCGGTCGTTCCCAACCCTCCTCCCGATGTCCGCTCCCGACCCTTTCGATACCCGGAACCCGCCCACCCCAGCCCCCGGCTCGCCGCTTCGGCCGCTCCCCAAGCTGATTTTTGCCAGCCGTTGGCTGCAGCTGCCTCTGTACCTGGGCCTGATCGTGGCGCAGGCGGTGTACGTGGTGCACTTCCTGGTCGAGCTGCTGCACCTTGTCGAGGCTGCCTTCGGCAGCAAGGAAGCGCTGCAGTCGCTGATCACGAGCATCGGCTACAAGACCGCCGCGCCCGTGGGCACGCTCAACGAAACGGTGATCATGCTGGTGGTGCTGGCGCTGATCGACGTGGTGATGATCTCCAACCTGCTGATCATGGTGATCGTGGGCGGCTACGAAACCTTCGTGAGCCGCATGGACCTGGAAGGGCATCGCGACCAGCCCGAGTGGCTGAGCCACGTGAACGCGTCGGTGCTCAAGGTGAAGCTGGCCACGGCCATCATCGGCATCAGCTCGATCCACCTGCTGAAGACCTTCATCAACGCAGAGAACTACACGGACAAGGTGCTGATCGCCCAGACCGTGATTCACATCACCTTCCTGCTGTCGGCCATTGCCATCGCCTACACCGACAAGCTGATGACCGGGAACGCCGCCAAGGGGCACTGAGCCGAGAGGGCGGCCTCGCGGCCTAAGCGGTGCGCGGCGCGTCCCAGGCCGGCACCGCGGTGAATCGCGCGGCCAGAAAGTCGAGCATCGTGCGCAGCGTGGCCGGCATGTGCTTGCGCGAGGCATACACCGCATACATGCCCACCACTTGCGGCTCGAACTCCGGGAACAACCGCACCAGTTCGCCGGAGCGCAGCAGGCAGGCCGTCAGGTAGGTCGGCAACATCGCGATGCCGGCCCCCGCCCGCGCAAGCTGCATCAGGCTCGCGGCATCGTTGGTCGACATGTTGCCGCCGACGGCCACCGAAACCGGCGTGCCGTCGTCCTTGCGTGTGAAGTTCCAGAGGCTGCGGCCGAAGTACGAGTGCGTGAGGCAATTGCGCTGGGCCAGTTCCTCCACGCGCAGCGGCTCGCCGTGCTCCTTCAGGTACCCGGGTGAAGCGCACACCACCGAGCGGCAATCGGTGAGCCGCCGTGCGATCAGGTTGGGGTCGATTTCCACCGCCACCCGGATCGCGAGGTCGATGCGCTCGTCCACGAGGTTCACCGCCCGGTCCAGCAGCACCAGGTCGACCGCCACGCCCGGATAGAGGCGCACGTAGTCGGCCACTGCTGCGGCCAATTGCGCCTGCGCGAACGACGTGCTGGCCGTGATGCGCAACTGGCCGCGCGGCGCCTCCGCCGGATGCCGAACGGCCGCCTGCATGTCGCCCGCGAGTTCGAGCACCTGCCGGCAGCGCGGCAGCAATTCTTCGCCCGCCGCCGTGAGGCTCAGCCGGCGCGTGGTGCGGTGCAAGAGGCGCGCGCCGGTCCATTGCTCGAGCTCGGCGACATAGCGGGTGACCACCGGCCGCGAGAGGTCGAGCTTGTCGGCCGCAGCCGAAAGGCTGCCCGAATCCACCACGGTCACGAAGACCCGCATTGCGTTCAAACGATCCATTCGAACGATTTTAGGAATAAAGAAGCGCGGAAATCGAGGTATTTCTTTCGAAACCAGAAACCTAAGATGCGCTTCATCGCCTCAACTTTTCAGGAGCATTCACCCATGAGCCACATCGCCATCATCGGCGCCACCGGACGCGCCGGCAGCCGCCTTCTCGAAGAAGCACTGCGCCGCGGCCACACCGTGACCGCCATCGCGCGCAAAGCCAGCGACAAGCTGTCGGGCCGCGCCAATGTGCAGGCCATCGACCTGGACGTGCTCGACGCCCCCGCGCTCGAAAAGGCATTGGCGGGCCATGACGCCGTGTTCAGCGCCGCCCACTTCTCCACCGTGCCGCCCGCGGCCATCGTCGAGCCGGCCAAGCGCGCGGGCGTAAAGCGCCTGCTGGTGGTCGGCGGCGCCGGCAGCCTGTTCGCGGCGCCAGGCCTGAAGGTGATCGATACGCCGAACTTCCCCGATGCCTACCGCGCCGAAGCCTCGGCCGGCGGTGTGTTCCTCGAAGCGCTGCGCAGCGAAAAGGAACTCGACTGGACCTTCCTTTCGCCCTCGGCCGAATTCGTCGAAGGCGAGCGCACCGGCAAGTTCCGCCTCGGCAAGGACGACCTGCTCGTGAGCGCCGAAGGCCGCAGCTGGATCACCTTCGAGGACTACGCCATCGCGTTCATCGACGAGCTCGAGAAGCCCGCTCACTCGCGCCAGCGCTACACGATCGGCTACTGATCGACTGCCGATCGGCAGGCAAACAAAAAAGGACCCGCGGGTTCTTTTTTCATGGGCTGTCCGAATCAACGGCCCGTCATGTTTTCCGGAATCACCCATTGGTCGAACTGCTCGGCCGTGAGGTGCCCCGAAGCAATCGCCGCTTCGCGCAGGCTCGTGCCTTCCTTGTGCGCCTTCTTCGCGATGTAGGCCGACTTGTCGTAGCCGATGTGCGTGTTGAGCGCCGTGACGAGCATCAGCGAGCGTTGCACCAGTTCCGTGATGCGTTCGCGGTTCGGCTCGATGCCCACGGCGCAGTGGTCGTTGAAGCTCACCATGCCGTCGGCCAGCAGGCGCACGCTCTGCAGAAAGTTGTGCGCCACCATCGGGCGGAACACATTGAGCTCGAAGTTGCCCGAGGCGCCGCCGATGTTGATGGCGACGTCGTTGCCGAACACCTGCGCGGCGAGCATCGTGACGGCTTCGCTCTGCGTCGGGTTGACCTTGCCCGGCATGATCGACGAGCCGGGTTCGTTCTCGGGAATGCTGAGCTCGCCGATACCGCTGCGCGGGCCGCTCGCGAGCCAGCGCACGTCGTTGGCGATCTTGTTCATGCTGGCCGCGAGCGTCTTGAGCGCACCGTGGGCATGCACCAGCGCATCGACGCTGGCCATGGCTTCGAACTTGTTCGGCGCGGTCACGAACGGCAGGCCCGTGAGCTTTGCGAGTTCGGCCGCCACCTGCTCCGCGTAGCCCTTCGGCGCATTGAGCCCGGTACCCACGGCCGTGCCGCCCAGCGCCAGTTCGCTCAGGTGCGGCAGCGCGGCGCGCACATGCGCCTCGCCGTGCGCCAGTTGCGCCATGTAGCCCGAGAACTCCTGTCCCAGCGTGAGCGGCGTGGCGTCCTGCAGGTGGGTGCGACCGATCTTCACGATGTCGGCGAAGTCCTCTGCCTTCTTGGCCAGGGTGCCGCGCAGCTTGGCAATGGCCGGCAGCAGCTTGTGCGTGATCGCCTCCACCGCGGCCACGTGCATGGCGGTCGGGAACACGTCGTTGCTCGACTGGCTGCGGTTCACGTCGTCGTTCGGGTGCACCAGGCGCCCTTCCCCGCGTTCGCCGCCGAGGATTTCGCTCGCGCGGTTGGCCAACACCTCGTTGACGTTCATGTTGGTCTGCGTGCCCGAGCCGGTCTGCCAGACCACGAGCGGGAACTCGCCCGGGTGCTTGCCGGCGATGACTTCGTCGGCCGCGGCCACGATGGCCTTGGTTTTCTTTTCGTCCTGCAGGCCCAGCGCATGGTTGACCACGGCCGAGGCGCGCTTGACCTGCGCCAGCGCCTTGATGATCTCGCGCGGCTGCTGCTCGCCGGAGATGTCGAAGTTCTGCAGCGAGCGCTGCGTTTGCGCGCCCCACAGCTTGTCGGCCGGCACGTCGATCGGGCCGAAGGTGTCGCGCTCGGCACGGGTCTTGGGGGAAGTCGTCATGGTGAAAAAACTCCGCAGTCTTGGATGGTTGCGCCCGCTCGCCGGGTGCGGTGCCGAGTATCCACTCGATAAGAATGGCTCGCATTTGAAGAGGCTATTTGCTTCGGGCGATCGCCTCACGATACGCCCTGTCACCCCTCATTCACGCCTCGATCCACAGATGGATCGGGCGCGCCTGCGCAGCGCAAGCTCGCGCTGCGAGGCAGAGCGTGGCGGCTGAGATAATCGGGGGCGTTCCCCATTCCTCCAAAGAGCCCCCACCATGACGACCACGATCCAGCAGGCCGACCTGATCGAATCGATCAGCGCCGCGCTGCAGTACATCAGCTACTACCATCCCGCCGACTACATCGCCCACCTGGCCCGTGCCTACGAGCGCGAGCAGAGTCCCGCCGCCAAGGACGCCATTGCGCAGATCCTGACGAACAGCAAGATGAGCGCCACGGGCCACCGCCCGATCTGCCAGGACACCGGCATCGTCAACGTGTTCCTCAAGGTGGGCATGGACGTGCGCTGGGGCGGCTTCACCGGCAGCCTGGACGACGCCGTCAACGAAGGCGTGCGCCGCGGCTACAACCACCCCGACAACACGCTGCGCGCCTCGGTCGTGGCCGATCCGCAGTTCGACCGCAAGAACACCAAGGACAACACGCCCGCGGTGATCTTCACCGAGATCGTGCCGGGCAATACCGTCGAAGTGACGGTCGCGGCCAAGGGCGGCGGCAGCGAAAACAAGAGCAAGCTCGTGATGCTGAACCCCGGCGACAGCGTGGTCGACTGGGTGCTCAAGACGGTGCCGACCATGGGCGCCGGCTGGTGCCCGCCCGGCATGCTGGGCATCGGCATCGGCGGCACGGCCGAGAAGGCCGCGCTGATGGCCAAGGAAAGCCTGATGGACGACCTGGACATGCACGAGCTGCAGGCCAAGAAGGCCTCGGGCGCGGAGCTCAGCAAGGTCGAAGCCTTGCGCATCGAGCTGTACGAGAAGGTCAATGCGCTCGGCATCGGCGCGCAGGGCCTGGGCGGCCTGGCCACCGTGCTGGACATCAAGATCAAGATGTACCCGACGCATGCGGCGAGCAAACCCGTCGCGATGATCCCCAACTGCGCGGCCACCCGCCATGCGCATTTCGTGATGGACGGCAGCGGCGCGGTGTACCTCGACCCGCCCTCGCTCGACCTGTGGCCCAACGTCAACTGGGCGCCCGACGAGAAGAAGAGCAAGCGCGTCGATCTCGACAAGCTCACGCCCGCCGAAGTGGCGAGCTGGAAGCCCGGCGACACGCTGCTGCTGAACGGCAAGATGCTCACCGGCCGCGACGCCGCGCACAAGCGCATCCAGGACATGCTGGCCAAGGGCGAGAAGCTGCCCGTGGATTTCACCAACCGTGTCATCTACTACGTCGGACCGGTCGATCCGGTCGGCGACGAAGCCGTGGGCCCCGCCGGCCCGACCACCGCCACGCGCATGGACGGCTTCACCGAGATGATGCTGGCCCAGACCGGCCTGATCGCGATGATCGGCAAGGCCGAGCGCGGTCCGGTCGCCATCGAGGCCATCAAGAAGCACAAGAGCGCCTATCTCATGGCCGTGGGCGGCGCCGCCTACCTCGTGAGCAAGGCCATCAAGACCGCGAAGGTCGTCGGATTCGAAGACCTGGGCATGGAAGCCATTTACGAATTCGACGTGGTCGACATGCCCGTGACGGTGGCGGTCGATGCCGGCGGCACCAGCGCGCACATCACCGGCCCGGCCGAGTGGCAGAAGCGCATCGCCAGCGGCGAGTTCAAGACCATCATGATGGAAGAGGCTTGAGCCCTATTGGTGTTTTCGACAGCGGTGTCGGCGGGCTCAGCGTGCTCGCCGCGCTGCGCGCCGAGCTGCCGCGCGAACGCTTCGTCTATTTCGCCGATACGGCTTTTGCGCCCTATGGCGAGCGCGGCGATGCCTATGTGATCGAGCGCTCGCGCAAGGTGACCGGACAGCTCGTCGCCGAGCACGGCATCAAGGCGCTGGTGGTGGCCTGCAACACGGCCACGACGGCGGCCATCCACATGCTGCGTGCCGAACATCCGGTGTTGCCCATCGTGGGCCTGGAGCCCGCGCTCAAGCCCGCCGTGGCGGCGAGCCGCACCGGCCACATCTCGGTGATGGCCACGCGCGGAACGCTGGCCAGCGCCAAGTACGCCGCCCTGCGCGACTCCTTCGCGGGGCCTGCCAGCGTTCGCGCCGTGCCCTGCGATGGGCTCGTGAAGGCCATCGAAGGTTTCGACACCGAGGCCATCGCGGCGCTCTGCGCACGCTACATGGCGGAAGCCGGCCCCTTCGGCAACGCTTCCGGCGAGGTCGACACCGTGGTGCTCGGCTGCACGCACTACCCGCTCGTCAAAAACGAACTGCAGCGGCACGCGCCACCCGGGCTGCGCTTCATCGACACCGGCGCGGCGGTTGCGCAGCAGACCCGTCGCGTGCTGGCTTCGCTCGACCGGCTTGCGGACAGCGGCGACGGGGGGCTGCTGCTGCAAGGCAGCGGCGAGCTTGCCGTGCTCGAGGCTGCAGCCGCGCATTGGCTGCCACAGCCCCGGCAAAACGGTACAACAGCAACTGCCGCAAACGTGGCCTGAAGCCGACCCGCATGCGCTCCCAATTACGTAATGCCTTGCTCCTGGCGTGCCTCTCGGCCGCCGGCCTGAGTCATGCCGCCTGCGAGAGCGGACTGGCCGAGCGCATGCATGCCAAGCTGTATCCGAACCGCCCGCTCGACGAGCGCCTGGCTGCATGCAAGCCCTGGCCCGCCTTTCCGGGGCGCAGCATCGTGGTGCTGCCCGTGCCGCGCGAGACCAGCAGCACGGGCGCCAAGGTGTTCGATCTCGAACTGCTGCTCATCCAGCGGCCCGACAACGGCAACACCGAGCGGGACATGGTGATCGGCCGCATCTTCCAGCCCGACGCGCTCGACGAAGACAGCGCGACCGCCATTCAGGACATACGCATCGACACCTCGCGCTATGTGCTGTCTTCCGACACCCGTGCCTTCGGGCTGCGCGTGCGCTACCGGGGCACGGCGCCCGGCAGCTCGGCCGCGAGCGAAACCGTTCGCCTCTACGTGCACCACGGCAGCAAGCTGCGCCAGGTGCTGCAGGAGGTCGAGCTCGACCGCGAGAGCGGCGAGTGGGACAGCACCTGCACCGGCCGCTTCGAGAAACTGCGCACCATGGTGTCGGTCGGCAAGTCGGCCAGCAACGGCTTTGCCGACCTTCAACTCTCGCGCACGCTCGTCCAGAGCCACGCGCAGGTGCAGGAAGACCAGGGCTGCATGGAAAAGGCCCTGCCCGCGCGGTTCAACACCGTGACGCTGCGCTACGACGGGGAACGCTACAGGGTGCCGAAGTCTCTGCAGCAGCAGACGCCTTGATTCGCCGCCCGCGGCTTATCGGCTGCGCTGCGCGGCCGCCCGGCCGCGCGCCATGTCGATGGGCAGCAACAGCAGCAGTCCCGCCACGAACAACCCCGCTGTCGAAAGAATGGCGATGCGCTGATTGCCGCCCGCCGCCCACGTGATGGCACCGAACATCAGCGGACCGATGATGCTCGCCAGGCGCGTGGCAAAGGTCCAAAGGCCGAAGAATTCCGCCAGCTGCTGCGGCGGAGCCAGGTAGCCCGTCATCGCCCGGCCCGCCGACTGGCTCGATCCCATGGCGAGCCCCGCGATGGCGGCGGCCCACCAGAAAGCGCCCTTGCTGGTCGCCAGCGCCGCAATCACACAGACCGCAATCCACGCCACCAGCGTGCCGGCCAGCGAGATCTTGTGCCCGATGCGGTCTTGCACGTAGCCGAAGCTGAACGCCCCGATCGCGGCCGCCAGGTTGAGCACGAAGATCAGCACCATGGTTTCGCTCGCGACGAAGCCGATGACCTGTTCGGCGTAGATGGCCGCGAGCGTGATGGCGACCGCCACGCCGCCCTGGTAGAAGACGGTGCAGATCAGCAGTTGCATGAAATCGCGGTAGGTACGCGCCTGCCGGAAGGTGGCACGCAATTGTTGCCACGTGCCCGTCGCCTGGCGGGCCGTTTGGGGCCGCGCACGCTCGGGGAGCAATGCGAAGGTGGCACAAGCCGCCGCACCGTAGATGCCCGCCGTGATCAGCATCGTGACAGGTACGAAGTGCGACGCCGGCAACCCCTTTGCCTGCGCCGACAGCACGTAGGCCAAGCACACGCCGAGTGCGAGCATGCCGCCGATATAGCCGAAACTCCAGCCCCACCCGCTGACCTTGCCCATTCCCTCGGCGGTTGCGAGCTCCGGCAGAAACGCGCCCGTCAACGATTCGCCGTACGAATAGAAAGTGTTCGAGACGATCACCAGCGCCATGGCCAAGGCGACCCCTGTCGAACCCGAGAATCTTGGCGTGACTGCCAGCGCGGCAGTGGCGACCACGCAGCCCAGCGTCGCGATCGCAAGCACGCGCTTCTTGGCTGCATGCCGGTCGGCCCAGGCCCCCACGGCGGGCATCGAGAGCATGACGATGGCATAGGAGACGCTGAGTGCCGCGGTCCATGCGAAGGCCGCCCAAGGCGCTCCCTTGGCGATGCCGCCCACGAAGTAAGCGGCAAACACGGCCGTGATCACGACCGTCGTGTAGCCTGAATTCGCAAAGTCGTACATCGCCCAGCCGAACACCTCGCGCTTGCGCACGCCGGGGTTCAGGGCGGAGGACGGAAACAGCGCCATTCGGCGATCGGTCAAGGCGCCGGGCGTTCCCCGAACGGCCTCAATGCAGGTGGCGCGGACGGCGGCCGCCGCCATGCCCGCCGCCACTGCCGCTGCCGCCTGTGCCACGCGGCCGCTTGCCGATTTCGAGCGAATTCACGAGCGCATCGAAGCGGTCGCTGAAAAGGCGGTCGATTTCCGACACGACGCCACCGAGCTCGGCGCCGTCGAAGTGGCGCTCCATCAGGTTGACGACGTCTTCCACCAGCAGGTCGCGCTGCACCTGCATGATCGCGGCCGGATTGGGGCCCACGAACAGCATCAGGAAATCGTCGCGCGATTCTTCGTCGGGGTCGCCCTCTTCCTCGTCGAAGTCGGTGTCGTAGAAGGTGACCTCGATGGCGGCACCGCGCTCCGACAGTTCGTTCAGCGCCATGCACATCTCGTCGAGCGCCTGGCGAAAGTCTTCGTCGCCCGGCACGGTCCAGCACATCTGGAGCACGTGGTCCTTCTGCTCGAAACGGATGCCGGGCTCTTCCTCGTAGGTGCTCGTGGCGCCATCGGCCAGCGATTTGGCGCCCGCATAGGCCCAGAGCGGCTTGAGTGCTTCCTGGATCTGATCGAAATTGACGTCGGACCGCAGCGGCACGTCGCCGTGCACATGAATTTCAAATGGAGCGTTGTAACGAGGCATTGAGTGCTCCCTTGTCTAAGTGTGGTGCCCGGAACGGGGTCGAGCCCGTCTGCCCCGATGAAGGAAGCGGCAAATTTTAAGCCGAAGAATCGGTGCTGCACCGAGACCCTCCGGGCCTGTATAGAGCCCTCTGCGACAGGTTTTCATAGGGACACCCCGTCTTGATGATACCCGGGTGTTTGATGCAAATCGACCCGGCTCCCTTTGGGTTGGCTCCTGCCCTGCAAGGGGGCCATGTCGCTTTCTAGGCAGCCTGCGCCACGGGCTCGTGCGCCAGCGCCATCACTTCGTGCGGCGAGCGGGTCTTGAGCCGGTGGTCGCTCCACACCTGGCGCCAGCGGCGCGCACCCGGCAGGCCGTTGCGCAAGCCCAGCATGTGCCGCGCAATCGACGACCATTGCGTGCCGTGCGCCGCCGCCTCGCGAACCATGTAGTCGCACATCAGCGATTCCACCTCTTCGCGCGTCAGCGGCTGCGGCGCGGCGCCGTAGAACTCGGCGTCCCACTCGGCCAGCCACCAGGGGTTGTGATAGGCCTCGCGCCCGACCATCACCCCGTCGAGCAGCCGCAGATGCTCGTGCACCTGCGCATTGACCGAAATGCCCCCGTTGATCGAGAAGCACAGCGCCGGAAAGTCGTGCTTGAGCCGGTGCACGAGTTCGTAGCGCAGCGGCGGAATCTCCCGGTTCTGCTTCGGGCTCAGGCCCTGCAGCCACGCATTGCGGGCATGGACGATGAAAGTGCCGCAGCCGGCCTCGCTCACCGCGCCGACAAAATCGCGCACGAACTCGTAGCTCTCGATCTTGTCGATGCCGATGCGGTGCTTGACCGTCACCGGCACGCTCGTTGCGTCGACCATCGCTTTCACGCAGTCGGCCACCAGCGCCGGCTCGGCCATCAGGCAGGCGCCGAAAGCGCCGCGCTGCACGCGCTCGCTGGGGCAGCCGCAATTGAGATTGATCTCGTCATAGCCCCACGCTTCGCCCAGCTTCGCGCAATGCGCCAGGTCGGCCGGCTCGCTGCCGCCCAGCTGCAAGGCCACGGGGTGTTCTTCGGCGTTGAAGCGAAGGTGCCGGGGAACGTCGCCATGCACCAGCGCGCCCGTCGTCACCATCTCGGTATAGAGCAGCGCGTGGCGCGACAGCAGGCGATGGAAGTACCGGCAATGGCGGTCCGTCCAGTCCATCATGGGCGCGACGGAGATGATTTTCTCTTTTAAATTCAACAGCTTAGCTTTATCACTCATACACTTAGACCCTCGCGTGTGCACGCTCGTGTGCACTCCAAAACGCCCGAATACGCCCCATTTCGCCCTGTCGGCGCCGGCACAGGGACGCTCAGGAATGGGCTCTCGCGACCGAGCGCCGTATCGATCCGGGCGAGCCCGCCACCCGCTCAAAGGTCAAGGACCCGACCACCTTCGGCGACCTGATCGATTTGCATGTCACCGACATGAGGGAAGTGCTGCGCGCGCCTGGGCGCTCCAAGGCCTTCACCCTCGTTGCGCTGAACACGAAGTTGGGCAAGCCGAAGCTGAAGGACCTCCCGCGCGAACGGCTCATCCAATTTGGCAAGGACCGCGCCAAGGAAGGCGCCGGTCCCGCCACCATCAGCATGGACATCGGCTACATCAAGCTGGTAGTTTCTCATGCGGCGGCCGCCGAGATCTGCCGCATCCGGCGGGAGGACATCGATGCCAGGGCTCATACCGTGATCGTGCGTGACCGGAAAGATCTGCGGGCATCGATACCGCGTCGCAGCCAACGGTGTCGTCCGCCGCGGAAAAGACTATTTCGCAGGCGAGAAAGAGGTTGGCGCCAAGAACGAGTTGTTCATCTTCGCAACGATCGGTCCGGCTGCCTCGCTCGCCTTTCTGACCTCGATCCATTCGGGATCGACGACAAACTTGCCCCACTTGGCCTCACGATCGGCCAGGCTCTCCCAGACAAGCATGTAGGTCAGCGCGTTGCTGTCAGGTCCGACTGCAGTCGTCCAATATCCGAGTTGACGAATTCCCAGCCGGTTCCAGATGCCCACGGTGTGATCGCGAAATCTGGCAAGAACATCGGGTAGCCGGCCAGGCATTGCGGTATAGATGCGTAGTTCGTAGATCATCGACATCTGTCCTGAAAAGATCGTTGCGAGTTGAAGGGGTGGCGGGCGTGACCGCCAGGCTCGCATAAAACCGCGGTGGGCCCACTGCAGTCTTTACGCGGCGCTCTGAAGCGGTCATTGGCTGGCGCATTGTGAGCGACATGCTTCCTTGCGCTTGCAAAGATACTCGCACGAACGAACAGGCTCAGCTGCAGGCGTTGAACAAAGCCCAAGAGCAAATCAATCCGCCATTGCGCTTCGCCGCCAGCACAGCAGTTGGGCCCCTTGCACCGCATTGCGTCCCGACCCGATTCAACTTCCCCGGCGTGTTGCAAGCTGGCGATCCAGCGCTTCACGAGCCCTGCGTGCCGCACCCGCGTCTACGCGGTCTGCAAGGACCCTGGTCAGCTGGTTCAACTGGGTCGCGGTGATGCCCACGTTCATGCTGACGCCCATGTGGGATTGGAGTTGGGACTCAGCGCCCGGAAGCGCCGACAGCATGCCGACCGTCGCCAACTCGCGGCTCGGCCAGTCGAAATTGTCTCGCTCGAACAGGTCGCCGAAGAGGTGCGTCTTCAGATATTCGTCGATGACCGGCGCGAAATCGAACAATGCACCCTTGACCGGCTGCCCCACGAGCTTCGTCTGGTTTGCCGTCCCGGCCGCCAGCAGTGCATCGCCCTTCGGGATGGGGCGCGAGGGCAGTTGCCCCTGCTTGTCCTGGACACCACGCTGCTTGCGGGCCTCCACGACCTTCATCAGTTCGCCCAGCGCATTGAGGCTGCGCGGGAATCCGGCATAGGCATACACCTGCACCAGGATCTCTTTCGAGTCGTTGATCGTCAGGCCGGCATCGAGCCCCTGTTCGAGCGCGGCGTTCAGACGGGCGATGTCGCCGGCCGCTGCGAACGCTGCAATGGGGATGATGGATTGCTGACGCAGCGAAAGCGTCTCGGATGCGGTGCGCGTAGCGTTCATGTTCGTGGACTCCTGGGAGCCGGTGTCGGCATGGCACGGCGCCGCTGCGAGGCATAGGGCCAAGGCCAGCACGCCGGCCTTGCTGCAATGCCTAGCGTTGGTTGTATTGCTCATCGGTAACCTTCTCCATCCACTCGACGTTCTTTCCGTCCACGGTGCCGGTGACGGCCAGGTGGACCAGTGCCGTGAAGGGAGCGGCGCCGTGCCAGTGCTTGACGCCCGGAGGGCACCAGACGACATCGCCGGGCCGGATTTCCTGCACGGGCTTGCCCCATTCTTGGGTCAGGCCGACACCCGACTGGACCACCAGGCGTTGTCCCGCCGGGTGCGTGTGCCAGGCGGAGCGGGCGCCGGGCTCGAAGGTCACGAGGCCACCGGAGGCATTGAGGGTTTCCGTGGCGGGCCAGACCGGATCGACACGGACGCGCCCGGTGAAATATTCGGCAGGACCGACCGCGGAGGGTTGGCTGCCGGCCCTTGCGATCTGCTGGGGCGCCCCCGCGGCCGGCGCGGGTTCCGCGCCTGCACCGATGGAGTTCAGGGCCGCAAGGTAGAGCGCGGCTTTCAAGGGTCGGATGCACATGGTGGATTCAACTCCTGGTTGATGGAAAGAACTGCGCCGGCGCTGTCGAAGCGACGGGCGTTCATGAACTTTATGAACATCGCAGCCCGTCGACAAGGAGGCAAAATCGGGATGCATATGTGAACATGGCTCACCAATGGCAAAAGAAAACCTGAATGACCTGCAAGCGTTCGTCGTCGTTGCGCGCGAACGCAGCTTCACCCGTGCCGCAGCCCAGATGGGCGTGTCGCGCTCGGCGCTCAGCCACTCGATGCTGGCGCTGGAGGCCCGCCTGGGCGTGCGCCTGCTGACCCGCACCACACGCAGCGTCTCGGTCACGGACGCAGGTGCCCGGCTCCTCAACACGCTGGCCCCCCGATTGCAGGACATCGAGCGGGAACTCGAATCCCTCACTGCGATGCGCGACAAACCGGCCGGCACGGTTCGCATCACCACGCACGACCACGCGATTGCCACGGTGCTGTGGCCCAGGCTCATGCCCCTGCTGAAGCAGTATCCGGACATCGAGGTGGAGTTCAGCGTCGACTACGGGTTCACCGACATCGCAGCCGAAAGGTTCGATGCCGGTGTGCGGGTGGGCGACCGCGTCGACAAGGACATGGTGGCGGTGCCGATTGCACCGGCATTGAGGATGGCGGTCGCGGCTTCTCCGGAATACCTCGCGGGCAAGCCCGTGCCGATGAAACCCGCGGACCTGACGGCGCATCGCTGTGTGAACTTGCGGCTCCCCACGCACGGCGGTCTGTACGCGTGGGATTTCGAGAAAGGAAAAAAAACAGGTCAGCGTGCGGGTTCAAGGCCAGACGGTGTTCAACAACACCTTCCTGATGCTGCGCGCGGCACTGGACGGCATGGGCTTCGCCTACGTGCCTTTCGACATCGTGGAACTGCACATCAAGGAGGGGTGGCTGATTCCGGTTCTGCAGGACTGGTGGCCGACCTTCCCGGGCTACCACCTCTACTACGCCAATCGTCGCCAGCTTTCGCCGGCGCTCGCCCTCGTCATCGAAGCCCTGAGATACCGGATGCCGCCGCCCAGGCGGGCGGGGTGACTGCGGTCACAGGAGCTTTTCCGGTGTGATCGGCAGGTCGCGGATGCGCTTGCCGGTGGCGTGATACACCGCATTACAACGCCACGCCTTCGCCCGAGCGCGCGAAATACACCTCGCTGGCTCACGGCGCTCAGTTCGTCGAGGTGAAGGTCGATCCCAATCTGGGCACGATCCGCGTGAGCCGGGTGGTCGAGATCACCGCCTGCGGCAAGATTCTCAATCCACTCGCTTCGCATAGCCAGGAGATCGGCGGGGTGGTATGGGGCATCGGCATGGCGCTGGAGGAAGCAACGGAAGTCGATCACCGGACCGGCCGCATCATGAACGCAAGCCTGCAGGACTACCGCGTGCCGGTGAATGCCGACATCCATTCGATCGAGACCGTCTTCGTCGAGGAAGACGACACCATCGTCAACCCGCTGGAAGTCAAGGGCATGGGCGAACTGGGCATGGTCGGCATCCCGGCGGCCATCGCCAAGCCTGAGACGACGGCAGCCGACAGGTACCTCAATTGACCGACGAGGCGCGACCCCCTCAGGATTGCACCGGTCGACAATTTCTCTCGCCATGAACGGGAGGAACAGTCGACTTAGGCGCTTCATTGGGATGCGACGCAAACGCCCGTTGGCCGCGTCGTCGGCGACGACACCTTCTCCGGGTTTCCCGGTATGTCACTCGCAGCCACTTGAACCGCATTTTTCCTATTTTTCCCATTTTTGCCATAATGGACACAAAGGAGCACATCATGGCCGCCGTCCTGCCCAGCCTCAACGATCTACCGCGTCAGAACGCCTCCCATGTCAAGAACCGATGGGGCGACGTGGTGCGCCAGGTCCAGCAGTCCGGCAGCGTGGCCGTGACCAACCACTCGACCGTGGAGATGGTGCTCCTGACCGCAGCCACCTACAACCAGTTGGTGGAGGACGCGCAGGCGCTCAAGGCGCGTGAGCAGTCGGTGCTCGACGAACTCGGCCGCCGCTTCGACGCGCGGCTCGGCGTGCTTCAGCAGCCCGACGCGGCGGCGAAGGTCGGCAAGCTGTTCGCAGCCAAGGGCAAGCTGGAGCAACGTCCCAAGGCAGGCGACACATTCTGATGGCGGTGACCCCGCGTCCGTTCATCCTGGTGCTGGCCGGAGTGAACGGCGCCGGCAAGAGCTCGGTCGGTGGCGCCTTGCTGGCCGAGCACGGGCTGAGCTGGTTCAACCCGGACACCTTCGCCCGGGAGCTCATCGCACAACTCGGGCTGACGCCTGAAGAAGCGAACGCCCGTGCATGGAATTTCGGCCGCGAGCGGCTGGAGGCGGCAATAGCGCAAGGTTCCAGCTACGCATTCGAAACCACGCTGGGCGCGAACACCATCCCCGCGCTGCTCGCCCGTAGCGCCTCGAGTCACGACTTGGTCATGATCTACTGCGGACTTTCTTCGCCCGAGCAGCACATTGCCCGTGTCCGAGCGAGAGTGGCACGCGGCGGCCACGACATTCCCGAAGCCAAGATCCGCGAGCGCTGGATCGCGTCGCGCGCCAACCTCATCCAGCTGCTGCCGAAGCTGACAAGGCTGCAGGTCTTCGACAACAGCGCGGAAGCGCTGCCCGGAAAAGGCATCGCAGACCCGATCCTGGTGCTCGAGCTCAGCGCGGGCGAGCCCATTTTTCCGCAGCCCGACGACCTGGCCGCGCTCGCGGCAACGCCGCCCTGGGCCCGGCCCATCGTTCAGGCGGCCATCGAGTTGCTGGGCTGACAAGCGCCGCGGGGCTACGTCGCCACCTCGCCACCTCGCCACCTCCCCGGGAGCTTGCCCGCCTTATGCCTCGAGTGCCTCGAGTGGCCCGAAGAACTCATAGCGCAGCTGCTGCTTCGGCACGCCCAGCGCAAGGCCGCTCGCATACACCGCCTTCATGAAAGGCTTCGGGCCGAGGAAGTAGAGATCGACGTCGCGGTCGGGCGGCAGCTGCTGCGCCAGCAGTTCGCGGGTGACAAAGCCGGTCGCGTGCGGTGGATCGGATTCGCGCGGCGTGTCGTAGACATAGAGCGGCTTCACATTGGCATGCTGCGCCGCCAACTCGTCGACGCGCGCGCGGAACGCGTGGGCGCCGCCGTGCCGCGCGGCATGAATGAAATGCACCGGGCGGCCAGTGTGTGCCACCGACTCGAGCATGCTCATGGCCGGCGTGATGCCCACGCCGCCCGTGACCAGCACCAGCGGGCGCGAACGCTCGCCCGCGGGCTGCAGCACGAAGTCGCCGCAAGGTGCCTGCACGCGCAGCAGGGTGCCGGGCTTTGCCGTCTCGTGCAGCCAGTTCGAGGCCCGGCCGCCCTCCTCCTGCTTGACGCTGATGCGGTACCACGGCTTGCCCGGCGCATCGGACAGCGAGTAGTTGCGCCGCAGCGGTTCGCCGTCGATGTTCAACACCAGCGTGAGGTACTGGCCCGGCGAGAACGTGAGGAGCGGGCCGCCGTCGGTGGGCTCCAGGTAGAAGGAGGTGATGACTTCGCTTTCCTGCTCGCGCCGCGCGACGCGGAACTCGCGCTCGCCGCGCCAGCCGCCCGTTTGTGCGGCGTTGGCGCGGTAGACCTCTTCCTCGGCAGCGATCAGGAGAGCCGCCAGCGATTGGTAGGCTTCGCCCCAGGCCGCGATGATCTCGTCGGTCGCGGCGTCGCCGAGCACGTCCTTGATGGCCTGCAGCAGGCAGCCGCCGACGATCGGGTAGTGCTCGGGCAGCACGCCCAGCGCGGCGTGCTTCTGGATGATGCGCGGCAGCGCGCCGGCAATCTCTTCCAGGCGGTCGATGTGCGTGGCATAGGCCAGCACCGCGCCCGCGAGTGCGCGCGCCTGGCTGCCCGCGGCCTGGTGCGCCTCGTTGAAGAACGCCTTCACCTCGGGATGACTCTCGAACATGATCCGGTAGAAGTGGCTGGTGATGGCCTCCCCGTGCGCCTGGAGCGCGGGAACGGTGGCTTTGATGATGGCGATGGTTTGCGGGGTCATCTGTGGCTTTCAGGATCGGCAGTGAAGAAGCTCTTTGCTTCTCACGATCCGTGCCAGCCCGCGGCGTGCGCCAAGTGCCTGCCGCCACTGGGGATTTTCGACGCGTGGTCAAATTCACAACAAGATTAATGTTGTAGTTATGACCACATCGAGTGTCAACCTGACCACAAGAGAAGCGAATGCGGCCACCGAGGCGCAGCGCTACCGGGCGCTCCTTGCCGCGGCGCGTGGCCTCGTGCGATGCGACGCCGCCGCGCTGCTGCGGCTCGACGGCGATGTGCTGCGGCCGCTGGCCGTGGACGGCCTGAGCGACGAGACCCTGGGGCGGCAGTTTCCGGTGGCCTCGCACCCGCGCTTCGCGCGCCTGCTCGAAAGCGGGCGCGGCCTGCGCTTCGCCCACGACTGCGGCTTGCCGGATCCCTATGACGGCCTCGTCGCGGGCCAGCCTGGCATCCTGCCGGTGCACGACTGCATGGGCGCGCCGCTGCGCCTGCGCGGCGCCACGTGGGGCCTGCTGACGCTGGACGCGCTCGAGCCCGGCGCGTTCGAGGCCGTGAGCCCGGCGCAGCTCGATGCGCTGATTGCACTGGTCGAGACCGGTATCGAGGCCGCCCACACGATCCAGGAAATGGAAGCACGCGCCATGCGCGAGCAGGCTGTCGCGCAGGCCCTGCGGTCCGGTCGCGGTGCCCCGCGTGAATTGCTGGGCAGCAGCCCCGCCATGAAGCAGCTGTACAGCGAGATCGACACGGTCGCGATGTCCGACCTCACGGTGCTGGTGCTCGGCGAGACCGGTGTCGGCAAGGACCTGGTGGCGCAGCGGCTGCATGCGCGTTCGCGGCGGTCCGACCAGCCGCTGGTGCAGGTGAACTGCGCGGCGTTGCCCGAGACGCTGGCCGACAGCGAACTCTTCGGCCACAAGCGCGGCGCGTTCACCGGCGCGGTGCAGGACCGGAGCGGCAAGTTCGAGATCGCCGACGGCGGCACGCTCTTTCTCGACGAGGTCGGCGAATTGCCGCTGACGGTGCAGGCCAAGCTCTTGCGCGTGCTGCAGAGCGGTGAAGTGCAGCGGCCCGGCAGCGACCGCACGCTCAAGGTCGACGTCCGCGTGATCGCGGCCACCAACCGCGACCTGCCCGCCGCCATTGCACAGGGCCGCTTCCGCGCCGATCTCTACCACCGGCTCTCGGTGTATCCGCTGGTCGTGCCGCCGCTGCGCGAGCGCGGACGCGACGTGGTGAGCCTGGCCGGCGGCTTTCTCGAAGAAAACCAGCATCGCCTGGGCGCGCGCAACCTGCGGCTTTCACCGGCCGCCAAGGCCGCCCTCCTCGCGCACCGCTGGCCAGGCAACGTGCGCGAACTCGAGCATGTGATCAGTCGCGCCTCGCTCCGGGCCTTCGGCGAGCAGCGCCGCGGTGCGCGGTGGACGGCCATCGAACCGCATCATCTGGCGCTGGATGCGGCAGCCGCGGGCAGCCCTGCGCCACAGCCGCCGGTGCCGCCTGCGCCGGCCACAGCGGGCGCGCACGCGAACCTTGCAGCCGGCGGCGGCGGCACGCTGCGCGAAGCCACCGAGGCGTTCCAGCGGGCATGGCTTGCCGACGCCCTGGCGCGGCATCGCGGGCACATGGCCAACGCAGCGCGCGAGGCCGGCATCGACCGCAGCAACTTCCACCGGACGCTGCGCAAACTCGGGGTGGCACGGCCTGACAACACGCCCTGAACTGCCGAGCGGTTCAAAGCCCCGTAGTCAGGGCAGGAGTTCGAACTTGAGGTCGGCCAGCGGCATGACTTTTTCTTCGCGCGCCATCTTGTACTCGGTGTTCGGCCCGAGCCACTTCGCCCAGAGCTTGTCGAGCTCGCCCGACTTCTCCAGCGCGTAGAGCGCGGTGTTCACCTTGGACAGCAGCGCCGGCTCGTCCTTCTTCATGCCGATGCCGATGGGCTGCAGCACCATCGGCTCGTTGATCATCTTCAGCGCCACGCCCTCGGTCTTCGACTGGTTGACCAGCTTGGTGATGGTCATGGTGTTCGCGACCATGCCGACCGACTTGTTCTGCTGCACCGCCATGAAGGCCGAACCCGTGTCCTGGAAGGTCACCGGCTCGGAGCCGTTCATCTTGATCGACAGCTCCGAGGTCGAACCCTTGGTGGAGCTCAGGCGCTTGCCCTTGAAATCGGCTTTGGCCGAGCCTGGGTCGGAGGCTTTCACCGCGAGCATTTCCTTGGCCACGTAGTACGGGTCGCTGAACTGGATCTGCTCGCCGCGGCTCTTGGTGTAGGCCAGGTTGGCAATGGTCACGTCGACGCGGCCGAGCTTGACCTCGGGCACACGCGCCTCCACCGACAGCGGCGTGACCTTGGCCGTCAAGCCGAGTTCCTTGGCGAGCGCATGACACAGGTCGACGTCGTGGCCCACCATTTCGCGCGTCTTCGGATCGGGGGCCGCGAACGGCGGCACGTCGGCAAAGGTGCCGCAGCGCAACTCCTTGCGCTGGCTGATCTCGCTCCACTGGTCGGCATGCGCCAGCAAGGACAGAGCGCAAAGGCAGGCGCCGATGGCGGTGAGACGGAAAGCGGTTCTGTTCGACATGATGAACTCCTGGAGGATGCGAAGAAGAATAAGAAAACGACGATTCAATGCGCGCGCAGGTCCGACAGAAAGCGCTGCGCGCGCGGATGCTGCGGATGGCTGAAAAAGCTCTCGGGGTCGGCCTTCTCGAGAATGCGGCCCGCGTCCATGAACCAGACGCGGTCGGCCACCTCGCGGGCGAAGTTCATCTCGTGCGTGACGCACATCATGGTCATGCCGTCGTTGGCCAGGCTGCGCATCACCGACAGCACCTCGCCCACCATCTCGGGATCAAGCGCGCTGGTGGGTTCGTCGAACAGCATCGCCGGCGGCTCCATCGCCAACGCGCGGGCAATGGCCACGCGCTGTTGCTGGCCGCCCGAAAGCTGCGCCGGGTAGGCACCGGCCTTGTTCGAGAGGCCCACGCGCTCGAGCAGCTGAGCCGCCCTGGTTTTCGCCTCGCCGCGCCTCACGCCCAGCACGCGCATGGGCGACAGCATGATGTTCTCGAGCACCGAGAGATGCGGAAACAGGTTGAAGCTCTGGAACACGAAGCCGATGCGGCTGCGCAGCTTGTTGAGTGCCGCGCTGCTCATGGGCGCGTGAATGTCGTGGCCATCGAACAGCAGCTGCCCCGACTTCACTTCTTCCAGGCGGTTGACGGTGCGGATCAGCGTGGACTTGCCGGAGCCCGAAGGCCCGCAGACCACCACCACCTCGCCCTTCTTCACCTCGGCGTCGATGCCGGCCAGCGCCTGGTAGTCGCCGTACCACTTGTTGATGTTGGAGAACAGGATCATGGTGTCATCCCCTCTGGGGTGTGGAACGGGGTTCATGGCGCTGTCTCCTGGTCTTGTTGCCGATGGCCGTCGTGCGCGGCCTCACGGGTTCGCCGCCACCGGCGCCGGCAGCGGCGCACCGTCTTCGGATGTCTTCGCGGAAGTCGCACCGAGCCGCTTGTGGGCGATGCGCCGCTCCAGCCATTGCGTGAGCTGGGTCAGGCTGAAGCAGACCACGTAGTACGTCATCGCGAGGATGAAGAACACCTGGAACGGTTTGGTCAGCAGCTGGTTGTTGATCTGGTTGGCCGCGAAGGTCAGTTCCTGCACGTTGATGACGTAGCCCAGCGTGGTCTCCTTGATGGTGGAGATGAACTGGCTCAGCATGCTCGGCAGCATGTTGTAGAGCGCCTGCGGCAGGATCACGAACCACATCGTGCCGAGATGGCTGTGGCCGAGCGCGCGCGCCGCCTCGGTCTGGCCCTTGGGCAGCGCCTGGATGCCGGCGCGCACCACCTCCGACAGGTAGGCGCCCTCGTAGATCACCAACGTGCACAGCATGGTGGTGAAACCAGACACGTCCCGCCCGATCAGGATCGGCACCAGGAAGTAGACCCACAGAATCACCATCAGCAGCGGCACGCCGCGCACCACATAGACCAGTACCGTGGCCGGCCAGCGCAAGACGCGCCAGGGCGACAGCCGCGCAAGCGCCAGCAGCACCGAGAGCGGAAACGCCAGCACGATGCCCAGCATCGAGAGGATCAGCGTGGCGACGATGCCGCCGAGCGGGCCGCTGGGGTACTGGCCGACGAGCAGCAGCAGCCAGTTGTCGCGAAGGATTTCAAGGACGCTGAACATGGCGTGTTACCTCGCGCCCACGATGCGGTAGCGCCGCGCCAGCCAGCCGCCTACGGCCATGATGAGCAGCGAGCACACGAGGTACAGCGCCGTCGCCATGCTGTAGGCCTCGAAAGTGCGAAAACTCTGGCTTTCGATTTCCTTCACCGCGTGGGTCAGCTCGGCCACGCCGATGGCCATCGCCAGGCTGCTGTTCTTGAACAGCGACACGCTGTGGTTGACCAGCGCCGGCACCGCATTGCGGATGGCCTGCGGCAGCATCACATGGCGCATCGAGCCGATGTAGCCGTGGCCCAGGGCGCGCGCGGCCTCGGCCTGCCCGCCCGGGATCGAGCGCAGGCCCGAACGCATGTCCTCGCTGAAGTAGGCGGCCTGGCAGAGCCCGAGCGCGACGATCGAGAGAATGGTCTCGGCGTTGTGCACCGAGAGCCAACCCTGCAGCGCATCGGGCAGCAGGCTGAAGATGCCGAAGTACCAGAGCATGAGCTGCACCAGCGTCGGCACGTTGCGGTGGTAGGAGACATAGCCGGCCACCACGCGCTCGGCCAGCCGGCTCGGGGTGAGGCGCACGACGAGCAGCACGACCGCCATGGCCATGGCCAGCAGCCATGAACCGGCCGCGATCTTCAGCGTTTGCTGCAGGCCGTGCCAGAGCATCGCCCCGAACTCCGGTTTCAGCAGGATCGCCAGCAGATCGAAGTCCTTCATGCGCTGTTCCTTTGAGGCGGCGTGCGGCAGCGTGGCACCGCTCAGGCCTGCGGCGCTTCCGGCCGCGCGGTCGAGAGCCCGCCTGGCACCTGCAGCGTGGGCGTGATTTCCATGTGGCCCACGTTGACCGCAATGGGCGCCGCGATGGCGAAGGCGATCGCGTTGGCGATGTCCTCGGCCTGCGGCAGCTCGTAGCCTTCGACGAAGCGCTTGCGTGTCTCCTCGGAATCGCCGTGCACGTGCGCGAAGATGTCGGTGGCCACGCGCCCCGGGCAGATCTCGGTCACGCGCACGCGCTTGCCGAACACGTCGATGCGCAGCTGGCGCGACAGCATGCTCACGGCCGCCTTGGTCGCGTGGTAGGTGCTGTTGCCGCCGAAGTTGTAGGCCGCGGCAATGGAGCTGATGTTGACCACGTGGCCGCGGTCGCGCGCGGCCATGCCGGGCACCACGAGACGGCACAGGTGCAGCACGGCGCGCAGGTTCACGTCGACCAGCAGGTCGATGCCCTCGGCGTCGGCCTTCAGGATGGAACCGGGGCGGTCCACGCCGGCGTTGTTGACCAGCACGTCGAACGCCACCTCCTGCGTGAGGCGCGTAATGCCGGCGAGGTCGCTCACGTCGATGGCGTGCGGAATGCAGCCGGTGCGCGCGGCCAATTCGGCGAGCTTGTCGCCGCTGCGCGCCAGTGCATGGACCGTGAGGCCTTCCTTGCACAGGCGCTCGACGACCGCGGCGCCGATGCCCGAGGAGGCGCCCGTCACCAGCGCGGTCTTGTAGTCGGAGAACGGCATCTTGCTTCTTTCGTTGGAAACTGCAGATCACTGCTTTGATTCACTGTATCGAGCGCTTCTGCGCGGCGCCAAGACGGATTGGCTGTGGAGCGATAAGCCGCCCTTATGTTGCCCCTTGTTCGTGCGCATGACCTAGGGTAAGCACCATGTCCGGGCTCCGGACCTGCTAGTCCGGCTGCCTCGAAATGGGCATCACGCGTCCCGCCTGCTCGACCACGCCACGCACCGCGCGGGCCAGGTCCACCGCACCGGGCGTGTCGCCATGCAACAGGATGGAATGTGCGCGCATCGTGATCTTTTTTCCGCTGTAGCTGGTGACGGTGCCTTCCTCCAGCAGCTGGCGCACGCGCGCGAGCACCGCGCCCTGGTCGTGGATCACCGAGTCGGGCAGTTTGCGCGGCACCAGCAGGCCGTCGTCGTCGCAGGCGCGGTCGGCCAGGAAGGTGGTGCGCACGCGCAGGCCGCAGCGCGCGGCCGCATCCTCGATGGCGCGGCTGGTGGAAGAACTGATGGTGAGCGAGGGATCGAAGTCGGCCACGGCGCGCACCAGCGGCTCGGCGAGCGCCGCATCGGCCGCGGCCATGTTGCCGAGCGCGCCGTGAAAGCTCATGTGCGTCATGCGGTGGCCGGCGGTGCGCGCCATACCGTCGAGCGCGCTCAGCTGGTAGAGCACGTAGGCGACGAGTTCCTTCGGCTCGATCTGCATCGGCCGGCGGCCGAACCCGAGCAGGTCGGGAAAGCCCACGTGCGCCCCGACATCGACGCCGCGCGCGAGCGCCATGCGCACGGTGCGGTCCATGATGACCGGGTCGCCCGCATGAAAACCGCAGGCCACGTTGGCCGAAGAGACGATGTCCAGCAGCGCCTCGTCCTCGCCCATGTGCCAGGGGCCGAAGCCTTCGCCGAGGTCCGCGTTCAGGTCGATGTCCATGGGGTGTCCTTCTTGCTCGTTCGTCAGAGGGCTTGCAGGTCGAACAGCGGCATACCGTAGCCGACCGCAAGGCCGTCGGCTGCGTGGATGCGGTCGACGATGCCGGCCTGCGGCGCGGTCACGGGCAGCAGCAGCGGGCCGATCTTCATCAGGCCCACGGTTTGCCCGGTTTCCACGCGTTCACCGGTGCGCGCAAGGGGCGCGGCGGCTAGCGGATGGCTGTGCAGGAACAGGCCGACCGAAGGGGCGTGGATTGTCAGGCGTTCGGGCTCGGCTTCTTCATCCGGCAGTTCGATGATTTCGTCGCCCTGCCGGCCGAGGCGCAGCGTGCCCTGCGGCGTGCGCAGTTCGAGCAGGCCGATGTCGGTGCCGGCCAGCCAGGCGGCCAGTTGCGGGGTGCGCAGTGCGGTGTCCTGCATGTCAGTTCTTCCCGGGGTGCTTTTGTTCGGGGCGCTTTTGTTCGGGGCGCTGCTGTTCAGGGCGCTGCTGTTCAGGGCGCGTGCACAGGCCACCGGGTACTCCCCTCCGCGAATGTCCCCCGGCTTCGCCTCCTCCTTGATTTCGCTGCGGGGAGCACCCGATGCCCTGTGCACTAGGGCACGCTCTCGGTGCACCGCCGATCAACGACCGCTGTTTGCAACGCTCCGGCCGATGGGGTGCCTTGCGCAGCGAAATCAAGGAGGAGGCCGCAGGCCGGGGGACATTCGCGGAGCAAGGTACCCCGTCGGCGGGAGTGCGCCCTGAATGGCGCCCTGAACCGCCCACTTCACACACAAGAAGAAGAATTGAAAAGAGAGGTTCCATCTCAGTGCCTTCCCACAGGCACAGGCGCACCGCGGTGCAGTTCCACCATGCGCGCCACCTTGTCCAGCCAGGCGCGCACTTCATCGAGCGCGGCCAGCGCTTCGTCCCAGGTGGTTTCGATGAAGCGCATGCGGCTGCCGATCGGCGCCTGGCCGAGACGCCACATGTCGGCCTCGATCACGGTGCCGAACTTGGGGTAGCCGCCCGAGGGCTGGGCGTCTCGCATCTGGATGATGGGCTGCCCGCTGTGCGGCACCTGGATCACGCCGGGCACGATGCCGTGCGAGCGCAGTTCCATCGGCGCGATGGGGCGCAGCGCTTCGCCCTCCAGCCGGTAGCCGTAGCGGTCGCTCTGGGAGGTGATCTTCCATTCACCGGCCCAGAAAGCGTCACGCGACGCCGGCTCGAAAGCCATGTACTCGGCTGCGGGCAGGACGCGTACAGCGGCCACGCCATCGCGCTCCAACGGCAATGCGAGCGCGGGCGGCACCAGGCCGAAGCCGGTCTTGCATGCCGCGCCTGCGCCTGCCGCGCGCAAGACATCGCCCCGGCGCAGCGCCCGCCCTTCATGGCCACCGAAGGCGCCGCGCAACTGCGTGCTGCGCGAACCCAGCACTTCGGGCACGTCGACCCCGCCCGCCAGGCACAGCATGGCACGGCTGCCGCGCTGCGCGCCGCCTTGCGGCAGGCCCAGCGCCAGCACCTGCCCGGTCCGCGCCCGGTGCACCCACCAGGGCAGCAGCGGCTGGTCGTCCAGCCGCGCCGCGCAATCGGCCCCGGTCAATGCGAAAGCGCAGTCCTCGCCGAACCGCACCTTGAACGGAAACACCGGGACTTCGATGGCAGCCGCGTCGACCGCATTGCCCAGCAGCAGGTTGCCGGCCGCGAGCGACAGGTTGTCCATGGCGCCCGAAGTGCCGACGCCCCAGCGCAGGCTGCCGGTGCGCCCCAGGTCCTGCACGGTGGCGAGCGCGGCAGATGAAAGCACTTCGATCATCGGACGATGCCCTCTACGCGGAAACGGATCATGTCGCCCGGCTGCAGCGCCGCGGGCGGGTCCTTCGCCGGGTCGAAGAAGCACATCGAGGTGCTGCCGATGGTGTTCCAGCCGCTGGGCCCGGCCGAGGCCGAGACGCCGGTCTGCGCACCGCCGATCGACACCGCACCGCCCGGGATGCTCAGCACCGGCACCTTGCGGCGCGGCGTGGCGATGCGCGCGTCCATGCCGCCCAGATAGCAGTAGCCCGGGTGGCTGCCGAGCGCATACACCGGATAGAGCGGCGCGCTATGCAGTTCGACGATCCGCTCGACGCTGAGGCCCGTGTGCGCCACCACGTCGGCCATGTGCGGGCCGCCCTCGCCGCCGTAGACCACGGGCAGCTCGACCACGCGGCCGTCCCGCGGCAGCGCGACGGCCGCGTCCCATGCATCGCACAGGCGCGCCTCCAGGGCCTCGAGCGCAGCATGGCCGCGCGGCGAGCGCAGGAAGGTCAGCATCAGGTTGTTCATGCCCGGCACAGCTTCGCGAATCTCTGGCCAGGCCTGGGTTTCGTGCGCCAGCGCCCAGATGCGCTGCTGCGAGCTGAGGTTCATCTCCCCGGGCGCTTCGAAGATCAGCGCGGTCGTGCCCAGCAGACTGATCGATGGCTCTTGTGCAATTGCGATCACGCCGCGCTCCTTTGCTGCAGCCAGCGTTCGAGGTGATGGATGTCCACGCCGCCGACGGCAAAACCCTCGTCGCGCAGCAGTTCGCGGTGCAGGGGCACGTTGGTCACGATGCCGTCGATGCGCATCTCCGCGAGCGCGAGGCGCATGCGGGCCAGCGCATCGGTGCGAGTGGCGCCGTGCACGATCAGCTTGGCGATCATCGAGTCGTAGTACGGCGGCACGCGGTAGCCGGCGTTGGCATGCGAATCGACGCGCACTCCGAAACCGCCCGGCACCTGCCAGCCGGTGATGCGCCCGGGCGAAGGCGCGAAGGTGTTGGGGTTCTCGGCGTTGATGCGGCACTCGATCGCATGGCCCTGGCATCGCACCTCGCGCTGCACCAGCGAAAGTCGCTCGCCGCGCGCCATGCGCAGCTGCTGCTGCACGATGTCGATGCCCGCGGTCATCTCGGTCACCGGATGCTCGACCTGAAGGCGGGTGTTCATCTCGATGAAATAGAAGGCGCCCTTCTCGTAGAGAAACTCGAAGGTGCCCACGCCGCAGTAGCCGATCTGCCGGCAGGCGGCCGCGCAACGCTCGCCCACCTCGGCCATCAGTGCGTCGTCGATGCCGGGCGCCGGTGCCTCCTCGATCACCTTCTGATGGCGGCGCTGCAGCGAACAGTCGCGGCTGCCAAGCCACACGGCGCTGCCGTGGCTGTCGGCCAGCACCTGGATCTCGACATGGCGCGGGTGCAGCAAGAATTTCTCGATGTAGACCTCGGGGTTGCCGAAGGCCTGGCGCGCTTCCTCGCGCGTGAGCGCCATTGCATCGAGCAGCGCCGCTTCGCCCAGCACCACGCGCATGCCGCGCCCACCGCCACCGCCCGCGGCCTTGACGATGACCGGGTAGCCGATGTCGCGCGCAATGGCCTGGACGGCCGCCGGGTCTTGCGGCAGCGCCTCGTCAGGCCCCGGCACGCAGGGCACGCCGGCTTTGCGCATCGCGCGCTTGGCCGAGACCTTGTCGCCCATGGTACGGATGCAGGCGGCGCTGGGGCCGATGAAGACGAGCCCCGCCTCTTCGACGCGCGCGGCAAAGGCCGCGTTCTCCGACAGGAAGCCGTAGCCCGGATGGATGGCCTGCGCGCCGCTGACTTCGGCCGCGAACAGGATCGCGGACTGGTTCAGGTAGCTCTGCCCCGGCGCTGAGGGCCCGATGCACAGCGCCTGGTCGGCCTGTGCGACGTAGCTCGCCTCGCGGTCTGCCTCGGAGTGCGCGACCACGGTCCTGAGGCCCAGGCCGCGGCAGGCGCGCAGGATGCGCAAAGCGATTTCACCGCGGTTGGCAATGAGGACGGTATCGAACATATCGCGCGGCCTTCCTCAACCGAAGCGGAACAGGGGCTGCCCTGCGTCCACTTCCTGGCCCGAACGCACCAGCACGGCCTGAACGGTGGCGTCTGCGTCGGCGCGAATTTCGTTGAACATCTTCATGGCCTCGATCACGCACAGCATCTGGCCGGCCTCCACGGCCTGCCCCGGCTGCACGAACGGCGGCTCGCCGGGCGTCGGCTGCAAGTGCACCACGCCATAGAGTGGCGCGAGGCATTCGGCTGCAGCCGCCGGCGTCGGTTCCGCAGACACCGCGGCGCGCGCCCTTCGCACGACCGCCGGGCTTCGCACCGCTGGCCCAGACGTCAACGCCGATTGCTTCACCAGCCGCAACCTGCTGCCGTCTTCGCTGTACTCCAGCTCCGCAAGGTCCGAGGCCGCGAGTGCGTCGATGAGCGTCTTGATCTGTTCCTGCTTCATGCCGGGCCTGTCTGTGGCGACAGAACATCCTTGGTGGCCGACGCATTCCGCGAACGCGTGACGGCAGGCATGAAAGGTAACGGGCCGCGCACACAAAGCCCAAGACGGAATGGCTGTGCCGGGATAAGGCCGGCTTATGACACCACGTACGACACCACGTTTAAGACAGCGCGGCGAGATCGGGTTCGGGCGTGGCCGCGAAGGTTGTGGCGAGATCGACCACCAGCTCGAGCAGGATGCTTTTCACCGCCTGCGCCGGCTCCGAAAGCGGCAGGTGGTCCGACTGGCACAGTGCCAGCGGCGCCTCGATGACGGGATCGACGATCTGGAACTGCCAGGCCCCGCAGGCCGCCACCACTTCGCGCGCCATCGACGCCGGCAGGATGGTAGCGCCCAGCCCGTCGGCGATGGCCGCCGTCAGCGTGAAGGCCGATTCGATCTCGGCCACCACGCGCGGCGCCATGCCCGCACGCACGAAGGCCGCGTCGACCAGCTTGCGCACCACGTTGTAGGGGCGCGGCAAAAAGAGTTCGATGTCGCGCAGGTCGGCCAGCTTCACCGGCTGCGCCGGCGCCGGCATCGCTGCCGGCCCGACCAGGAACAGCGGTTCCTTGAGCAGCGACAGGAAGCTCAGGCCGTGGATCGCCTTGTCGCCGTAGAGCACAGCGAGGTCCATGCGCCCGTTCATGATGAGCTCGCTCAGCGTGGTGCCGTAGTTCTCGTTCAGGTAGAGCAGGATGCCGGGGTGGCGCGCACGCACGGTGCGCAAGAGCGGCAACGAGAGCGCCGAGGCCGCCGTGCCGGGCGCAAGCCCCACCGACACCTGGCCCGAGAGCCCTTCGCCGGCCGCTTCCATATCGACGCGCGCCTGCTCGCACTGGCGCAGGATGATCTGCGCATGCCGGTACAGCACCTTGCCGGCCTCGGTGGGCGTCACGCCGCGCTTGGTGCGCACGAGCAACTGCTGGCGCACCTCGCCTTCGAGCGTGGCCAGTTGCTGGCTCAGCGCGGGCTGGGCGATGAAAAGAACCTCGGCCGCCTGCGTCAGGCTGCCGATGTCCACGATCTTCACGAAATATTTGAGGCGTCGCAGGTTCACGCCGTGTCCCCAAGCAAAAGCCGAGCCTAGCACTGCGCCTGTGCGGCAGGTATAGGCGCTCACCATAAGCTGCGCCTATACGACCAGTGCAATCTCGTCTTGGCCTCGCGTGATCGATCTGCGTACCGTTCAGTCCATGCAATCCCAGACACAGGAAGTCATGTGACCACGTCCCGCATTGCCGCCCGCGTGCGGCGCATCAAGCCCTCGCCCAGCACCTCGGCCGCCGACCGTGCCAACGAACTGCGCCGCCAGGGCAAGTCGATCGTGAACCTCGTGGTGGGCGAGCCCGACTTCGACACGCCGCCCCACATCCGGCAGGCCGCTGCCGCCGCCATCGAGAAAGGCGCGACGCGCTACACCCTCATGGCCGGCACGGTGGAGCTGCGTCAGGCCATCATCGCCAAGCTCGAACGCGAGAACGGCCTGCGCTACGCGATGAACGAGGTCATCGCCACCAGCGGTGCCAAGAGCGCGATCTACAACGCCTTTGCCGTCACGCTGGAGCCAGGCGACGAAGTCATCATTCCCGCGCCTTACTGGGTGTCGTACCCCGACATGGTGCTGGCCTGCGAAGGCACGCCGGTCACGGTGGCCTGCCCCGAAGCCAACGGCTTCAAGCTGACGCCCGCGCAACTGGAGGCCGCGATCACGCCGCGCACGCGCTGGCTGCTGATCAACTCGCCCAGCAACCCGACCGGCGCCAGCTACACCGGTGGCGAATACCGCGCGCTGGCCGAGGTGCTGCAGCGCCATCCGCAGGTGATGGTGATGACCGACGACATCTACGAGCACATCCGCTTCGACGCCGAGGCAACGCCGCACCTGCTTGCGGTCGCGCCCGCGCTGCGCGAGCGCACGCTGGTGGTGAACGGCGTTTCGAAGACCTATGCGATGACGGGCTGGCGCATCGGCTATGCAGCCGGCCCGGCCGATCTGATCCAGGCGCTGGACACGCTGCTGTCGCAGTCCACCGGCAACTGCTGCTCGGTGAGCCAGGCGGCCGCCGCGGCGGCGCTCAACGGTAACCAGGGCTTCGTGGCCGAGAGCGTGGCGATCTACAAGCAGCGCCGCGACCGCACCCTTGCACTCATCAACGACATTCCCGGCCTGCGCTGCGCCGCGCCGTCCGGCGCCTTCTATCTGTACATCCACTGCGGTGGCCTCGTCGGCAAGACCACGCCAGAGGGCAAGCGGCTTGACGAAGACGGCGACGTGGTGATGTACCTGCTCGAAAGCGAAGGCGTGGCACTGGTTGCGGGCACCGCCTACGGGCTCTCGCCCTACTTCCGTCTTTCCATCGCCACCGGCATCGAGACGCTGGAAGAAGGCTGCGCGCGCATCGCGCGAGCCGTGGCGGCCCTGCGCTGAAGCGCCCCTGAAATCACCGAGAACACCCATGCCCTACAAAGCCATTCGCAAGAACCCGTCCGCCGCACCGGTCGCACCCAAGATCCTCACCGCGCTGCGGGAGATTCCCGTGGCAGCGCTGAGCGACAACATGCACCGCAACATCGGCAGCATGGGCCTGCACCCTTACCACCGCCCGAGCGGCCGGACGATGGCGGGCACGGCCGTCACGGCGCGCTCGCGCGGCGGCGACAACCTGACGTATTTGCGCGCCCTGGAGTTCTGCCGGCCCGGTGACGTGCTGGTGATCGACGCCGGCGGCGACCTCAACAATGCGGTGGTCGGCGGCATCCTCTCGTTCTACGCGGCGCACATCGGCGTCCTGGGTGTGGTGATCGACGGCGCCATCCGAGACGTTGCCGAGGTCCGGGCGCGCGAGTTTCCGGTCTACGCGCGAGGCGTCACCCACCGCGGTCCCTACAAGGACGGGCCCGGCGAGATCAACGTGCCGGTTTCGGTGGGCGGGATGGTCGTCAATCCGGGCGACATCGTGGTCGGCGATCAGGACGGGCTCATGGCCTTCGCGCCCGACGAATCCGAGCTGCTGATCGAGAAGGCACAAGCGCACCTGGCGACGGAAGCAGAGACCATCCGAGCCATGAAGGAAGGCCGTTGGGACCGCGCCTTCATCGACGCGCTCGAGGCACGCTGCCTCAACTGACCCGCTCGCGCGAGCGCGCGGCAAAAAGGTCCAGCTGGCCGGAGTGGTTGGCCGAAGACATAATTGTGACCTGATGAAAACGCCTCCTCTTGCCCTTGGCCGCCGCACGCCGGCCCGCGAGAGCGGGACGTCGGACCTCATCGCATGAGGCTGTACGGTCGACGAGATCACTGGCGCGCTTCGTGAAACCGGGCAGCAAGGGCGGTCGGCGGATTGGCCTTTGGATTGCAAAGCTGTGGCTGACCTTGCCGCTGGCCGTTCTGCCTTGTGCCCACGCGAATGAGCCGTCGACGGCGAACGAATTGTCGGAGCGCGGCGGCGCTGTCCACATCACGCATGCCGAATTGCTGTCCGTTGCCGGTACCGGCTACTCCGCGCCTCCGCGGCGTATCGAGGATGCCGGGCTGCCGAGCGACGGGGTGGAAAGCGGTCAACCTCCCGCATACCGCCGGTCGCGAGCTGGTCCCCACATCGTCGGGCGGTGCACAGACGGTCACCGACTGGTACCGCATCGACCTGGCCGCGGTGGCGCCATCGGCACAGGAGCGCCTTCTGTACCTCCCGCGCTGGAAGACGCTGGGCCACATCGCGGTGTACGGCGACGGCGTGTTGCTCTATCAATCCCACGGCAGCCCCGTGCACAACGGCTACAACCATCCGCTGCTGCTGCCGCTGAACGCGGCGGCCCACACGCTTTCGCCGGCGTCCGTGCTGATTCGCGTCGACCGTCTGCGCAGCAGCGGGAGCGGATTTTCAACGGTGTGGGTGGGCGACCAGGCGTCCCTGAGCTGGCGCTACCAAGGCCGCCGATTGCTGCAAGTGCAGTTGCCGTTCATGGGGAGCGCCGCTTTCCTGGCCGTCGGCTTGTTTGCCTTCGCGGTGTGGCTGGGCAAGAGGCGCGAATCGCTCTACCTGTTGTTCTTTGCCATCTCGGCGACCGCTTCCTTGCGGATGTTTCACTACTACGCGGGCGGCGACTACTTTCCGATCTCGGACGAGTGGCTCGAATGGACGACGGTTGCTTCCCTGCTCTGGCTGATCATCCTCATCCACCTGTTCCTGCAGCGCTTGCACCAGCAGCCCTCGCCTTGGCTGACGCGTTCGTCGGTGGCCCTGGCACTGGTCTGCAATGCCGCGACGCTGCCGCATGCGTCGACGTCGATCGCCAGTCTCTACTTGCTCACGCCCCTGCTCAACCTGGCGGTGCTGCCCATCGCGGTGCTGATTTTTGCGGTGAACCTGCGCAAGGCCTTGCGCGCGCAGTTGCCCGAGGGGCGGTTGGTCGCGGGCTGGGCGGCGTTGACCGTCGCATTCACCTCCTATGACGGGCTCCTGCAGAACAACCTGGTCAGCCCGGAGAGCGTGTACACATCGCCCTACGCCATCATCGGCCTGTTCTTCATCTTCTCGTACATCATGTTCCAGCGCTACACGGGCGCGTTCGCCGAGGTGGGCCGGCTGAACAAGGGCCTCGCAGAGCGCCTGCGAGCGCGCGAAGCCGAGCTGGAGCAAAGCTATCAGCGGCTGCGCGTGATCGAAAACGAGCAAATGCTCAGTGCCGAGCGCCGGCGCCTGATGCAAGACATGCACGACGGCCTGGGTTCGTCGCTGATCAGCGCCATCCGTTCGGTGGAGCAAGGCGCGCTGAACGACGCCGAGGTATCTGGCGTGCTCAAAGGCTGCATGGAAGACCTGAAGCTGGCCATCGATTCCATGGAAAGCGTCGACGCCGATTTGCTGCTGCTGCTCGCGACCTTGCGCTTTCGGCTGGCGCCGCGCATCGAGAGCGCCGGCCTCGCGCTGCGCTGGGAGGTGCAGCCCCTGCCTGCGCTGCCCTGGCTGGACCCGAGCAGCGCACTGCACATTCTGCGCATCATGCAGGAATGCGTGGCCAACGTGCTGCGCCACACGCGCGCCACCGTCATCTGCTTCAGCACCGCCACCGAGGGTCAGGGCGTGTGCGTGGTCATCGAAGACAACGGATCCGGCTTCATCGTGGAAGAGGCCCTGCGCCGGAGCGGACGGGGGCTGCGCAACCAGCAACGGCGCGCCTCGGCCATTGGCGGCACCGTGAGCTGGAAGTCCAGCAGCGCGGGTACCCGCTTCACGCTGTGGCTGCCTCTGCAGCCCGGGCTCGGCGGCGAGGTCGCTCACTCCCCAAGGTAGCTGCGCAAGCCCTCGAGGTCGATCACCTCGACGCCGCCATGCTCCACCCGCAGCAGGCCGGCGCGCTCGAGTTCATGCAGTGCCCTGTTGGCGCGCTGGCGAGAGACCGCGGACAACAGCCCGACCTCGTCCTGGCTCAGCCGCACGAAGCTGCTCGCCTGCGGATAGAGGATCGGATCGAACAGGCTGGCCAGGCAACGCGCGACGCGCGCATCGGGACCGAGCAAGCGGTCGAACTCCATGAGCCCGATGAACAGGCTCAGCCGTGCGTTGATGTGCAACAGAAGGAACCGATTGAACTCGAGGTTGGTCGACAGCAGGCGTTCGAAGGTATGGCGCGGCACGCAGGCCATGCGCGTCGGGCGCATGGCCACGCCGTCGTAGCGCCACAGGCCGGGCTTCAGCAGCGAGCCTTCGCCGGCCCAGCCGCCGGTGGTCACGCCGGTGAACGTGGAGATGCGGCCATCGGCCAGCGAGACCGACATCTTCACGAGCCCCTCGATGACGCCGAGCCACAGATCGGCCGGCTCGCCGCGGCGCATCACGAAACCCGCGGCAGGCACCTCGCGCTCGTAGGACTCGCGCACCACGCGGTCGAGCTCTTCGGCCGTCAGGGTCTGCGCCCACAAGCTCTCGCGGAGCATGGTCTCCATGGCCATCGACGGCATACGTGTTTTCCTCGGCTCGCTGACTCGCTACTGCACCTGCGCCGACCCGCGTGAAGGCTGGCGAACACGCGTAAGGAATGTCTCTGAAAAGACATTTTTGGCGCGGCGATCATGCCATATTGACTCCTGTTCGCCACACCATAAGACAGGAGACAAAGGATGGAACATCCGGAATCCGGCGCGCGTCCCACGCATGCGCCCTCTCACGACGAACCGCCCGGCATGCGCCGGCGCAACCTGCTGGGATACGCGGCCTCCGCGCCGTTGCTATCAGCCGCCGCGGGCCTCGGCGGCATGGCGGCTCCCTCCTCGGCCCAGGCCGCGATATTGCCGATGACGCCGCCCGACACGACCGACCTGATCGACATCGGTGATGCGGTGACGGTGACGGCGCTGCCGACCATGCCGCTGGTCAAGGTGAGCAACATCGGCAACGGCCGCGTCCGGCTGGAGCTTCCGCGCCTGGAGTCAGGCCAGGGCATCGCCACCGCCGCAGCGATGATGCTGGCCGACAAGCTGCGTCTGCCGCTGAGTGCAATCGAGGTCGGCTCCGCCGATGCCAGCCCCGAACTCGCCTGGAACCAGCTCACCGGCGGCTCCTCGAGCGTGCGTTCGCTGCATGCGGGCATGCCGCTGCTCGGCGGCCTGGGCGGGCTGCTCTCGGGCTCCGCGAACGCGGTGGTCGGCCAGCGCACGACGCGGCTCGACGCGCTGGACATCGTGACCGGCCGCAAGAAGTTCACGCTCGACCTGGCGGTGCCCGACGCGAAGCCCGTCATGGTGTGCCGGCCGCCGACCATCAACGGCAAGTTCGTGCGCATCAACAACATGAACACGGTGATGGGGATGCCGGGCGTGCTCGGCATCACGCCGATTCCCGCCACGAGCGGCATCGTGCCCACGCCACCCGGCGTGGCGGTCATGGCCGAAACCTTCGGGCAGGCCTGGGCCGCGGTGAATGCGCTCGACGTCACCTGGAGCGCGGGCGCGGTCGCGGGCGAATCGAACGCCAGCATCCAGCAGAAGCTGAAGTCCGCGCTGCTGCCTTTCCTGCTGCCGCCGCTGGGCGCGCTCACGGTCGAGGGAGAGTTCGAGTTCGCGGCGGTCTCGCACTGCCCGATGGAAACCGAATGCGCCATTGCCGATGTGCGCGCCGACCGGGCCGAAATCTGGTCCGGCCTGCAGAGTCCGATCGTCACGCAGCAGGCCGTGGCCGCCGAGCTGGGCTTGCCGCTGGACAAGGTCAAGGTGCATGCCGTGCCCTCGGGCGGCTCCTTCGGGCGCCGCCTGTTCTGGGACGCGACGCTGCAAGCGGTGCAGGTTTCGAAGGCGCTGGGCCGGCCCTGCCGCCTGATGTACCACCGCACCGACGACATGCGCCATGGCCGGGTGCGCCCGCCCATGTTCCACCGCGCGCGCGCCACGATGCTGCTGGGCCAGGTCATCGCCTTCGAGCAGCGCATCGCCGGAGTGCGGCTCGATACGCGCCACGGCTTCGGCGAGATGCTGGGCGCCGCGGCCATCGCACTGCCCAACGGCTTTCCGCAGACGGTGGGCAACTTCGGCATCGAGCAGGTCATGCTCAAGACCATGGTCACGTCGCCGTACAACTTCGGTGTCACCACCAAGCTGCTGACGCCGGTGGCGATGGACATCAACACCTGTTCCTACCGCTCGGTGCATATCCAGCCCTCTCGCTTGGTGGAGGAGATCCTGGTCGACGAAATGGCCAGGGCGCTGGGCAGGGACCCGGTCGCCTTCCGTCTCGAGTACCTGCGCCTGCCGCGCGCACGCGCCGTGCTGAAGGCCGTGGCCGAGGCGGCGCAATGGGGCAAGGCCATGCCGGCGGGCTTCGCGCAGGGCGTGGGCGTGCATCAGGAGTCGAAGTCCTTCACGGCCTGCATCGTCGAGATCGACGCGCGGGTCCCGACCGACGCCAAGGTGACGCGCGCCACCATTGCGATCGACGTCGGCACGCCCATCAATCCTTCCGGCATCGAAGCGCAGATGCAGGGCGCCCTGTGCGAGTCGATCTCGATCGTGCTGACGGCGGGGCTGCACATCCAGAACGGCCTGCCGCTGGAAGGCAGCTACTCGCAGTACCACTTCGCGCGCATGAAGAACTACCCGAAAGACGTGAAGGTCATCATCATGCCGGCCAACGGCGCCGAGGCGATCGGCGGCCTGGGCGAGGTGGGCCTGTCGGCCAGCTCGGGCGCGATTGCCAACGCCTACGCGCGTGCCGCCGGCCGAAAGCCGCGAAGTTTTCCGCTGAACTTCCCGGTCGATTTCACCCCCATCCCCCCGGGCAAGCTGCCCACGCCGGTCGTCGTGCCGGTACCCACCTGAGGAGGCCCGTCATGCCCGTGCAATCTTTCAAGGTGAACGGCGGCAACGTCGATGTCGAGGCGCCCGACGACATGGCACTGCTCTGGGTGCTGCGCGACAAGCTCGGCATTACCGGTCCCAAGTACGGCTGCGGCATCAACGTGTGCAAGGCCTGCACCTGCCACGTGGACGGCAAGGCGGTCACCGCCTGCTCGACGCGGGTGGCCGACGTGCGCGGCCGGCAAGTGACGACCATCGAGGGCCTGGCCAACGGCAACACGCTGCACCCGGTGCAGCAGGCCTGGATGAACCTCGACGTGCCGCAATGCGGCTTCTGCCAGCCGGGCCAGATCATGGCGGCGGTCGACCTGCTGCGGCGCACCCGCAACCCCACCGATGCCGATATCGATGCCATCGAGAACGTGTGCCGCTGCGGCACCTATGGCCGCATCCGCGAGGCCATCAAGGCGGCCGCGGCGCTGATGGGATAGCCACCGGCACGCCTTGGCGGTTCAAGCCGTTCCTGGACGCCCATGGCGTCCAGAGCAGAACCCTGCGCAAGGGTTTGCCCTATTTTTTAGTTATCTAACAAAACTATATTGATTACCTGAAATAACTTTATGACGCGCCGGCCCGCCCCGGTAAAGGAGACAAATATGGATCACACCGTGTTCTCTTCGTGCCGCCCGACATGGGCAGCTCTCGCCACGGCATCCCTGCTCGCGGCCTGCGGCGGGGGAGGTGGAGGTGGAGGCGGAGGTTTCGCCTTCGTTCCTGCCACGCCGGGCGCTGGCGGCTCCCCGGTGTCGGAAGCGCGCCCGGGCACGCTGCAGTCGTGCACCGATCTCGCAAGCAAGGCGGCGTTTGGCGGCACGGTCTATACCAGCGCGAGTACCGTGGCCGCAGGCACGCTCGTGGTCGCCGGTGCGAGCACGCCTGCCCCGGAGCACTGTCTCGTCCAGGGGCAGATGAACCAGCGCACCAGCAGCGTCGACGGCAAGACCTATGCGATCGGCTTCGAGATGCGCCTGCCGGTCAACTGGAACGGCCGGTTTTTCTATCAGGCCAACGGCGGGCTGGACGGCAACGTGGGCCGCGCGACAGGCGGCATCGGCGGCGGCGCGCCCACGACCACCGCGCTGCACATGGGGTTCGCGGTCATCAGCTCCGACGCGGGGCATTCGGGCTCGCAGAACCCGACCTTCGGCATCGATCCGCAGGCGCGCCTGGACTACGGCTACAACGCCGTTGCGCAGCTCACGCCCATGGCCAAGAACCTCATTGCCAAGGCCTACGGCCGCGCGCCCGACCGCTCCTATTTCGGAGGCTGCTCGAACGGCGGCCGCCACGCGATGGTGGCCGCTGCGCGGTTCGCCAATCAATACGACGGCATCCTGGCCGGCAATCCCGGCTTCAACCTGCCGAAGGCCGCGGTGGCCCAGCTCTACGGCGTGCAGCAATACGCCCGGGTGACCACCGCCAACACCGCGGCCGGCAAGCCGGATCTGCAGACCGCCTTCACGCCGGCGGAAATGACCACGGTCGCCAACGCGGTGCTCGCGCGTTGCGACGCCCTGGATGGCGCGGTGGACGGCATCGTCGCCGATGTCCAGAGGTGCAAGCAGGCCTTCGACCTCGCAGCCGACGTGACCACATGCACCGGCGCGCGCAACGGCAGCTGCCTCACGGCCACGCAGAAGAGCGTGCTCGGCAACATCTTCTCGGGTGCGCGAAACACGGCGGGAACCGCGCTCTACAGCAGCTTTCCTTTTGATGCCGGCATCAGGGGTGCCGATTGGCGGCAGTGGGAATTCTCCAACTCGCAGAACCTGGACACCGCCGCGGTCGGATTCGTCTTCAGCAGCCCGCCGCTCGCGACCAGCCGCCCGCCGGGTATCGACTTCGCGCTCGGGTTCAGCATGGACGCCGATGCGCCGGGCATCTTCGCGAGCACCGCGCTCTACACGGAGTCGTCGATGTCGTTCATGACGCCGCCGAACCCCGGCAACCTGCCGGTGCTTCGCGATCGCGGCAGCAAGCTCATCGTCTATCACGGCACCAGCGATGCGGTGTTCTCGTCGGACGACACCACCCGCTGGTACGAGCAGCTGCGCGCGGCCAACGGCGGCGATGCATCCGGCTTTGCGCGCTTCTTCCCCGTGCCCGGCATGAACCATTGCGGAGGTGGGCCGGCCACCGACCAGTTCGACATGCTGACGCCGCTCGTCGCATGGGTAGAACAGGGCAAGGCTCCCGCGGCGGTTGTTGCCACGGCGCGCGGGGCGGGCGCCAACGTGGTCAATGCCGAGCTGCCCGCCGACTGGTCGCCCGCCCGCACGCGGCCGTTGTGCCCGTATCCGAAGACAGCGGCTTACATCGGCGGCAGCATCGAAGTGGCGTCCAGCTTTGCGTGCCGGTAAAGCGTCGCGGTACACGGCGGGTTGAGCCCCCCGCCCGGGAAATTCGCGCTTTGACGGCAGATTCCGGGTGGCGATTTGCACCTGGGCGGCGGTCCCCGAGCCCCGCAAATGCCTTGTTTGTTGCAATAAGATGCAATTTACAGCCAAAATGTAAACCTGAGTACTAAATAACTAACATAAATGTAGACTTTTGCTTACACTCCGCGGGCCCCTCCCTTGAAGTTAGTAACAAAGCCTACATTTCATGAAAAAACTCCTTCTGATCACGGCCATCGCTTCGGCCCTGGCCCCCCTCGCTGCGCAAGCGGAATCGACCTTTGTCACCAGCGCGGGCGCCCAGAGCGCCAGCGCGAGACTCGACTTCAAGGTCGTCGTGCCGAAAGTGCTTTTCCTGCAAGTCGGTACCGGCACCAACCTCGCGAACAACGCCACGGTGAATAAAGTCTCGTTCGACGTGCCGGCCGGCGCGATCGGCAACGGCACCGCAGTGGCAGGCACCGGTGGCGACCTCGCCGGCGGCGGCGTCACGGTTCGCGTGCTTGGCAACAGCGGCACCGTCAGCCTGACCAACGCGACCACGGGTCAACTCACCAGCGGTGTCGCTGGCGACCCCACCGTGCCATGGACCGATATCGTCGTGACCCCCGGTGCGCTCGCGACGACGACCACCGGCTATACCAACGCGGCCATCGCCCACCCGCCCTTCAACAACGCCGCCGCCGGTGGTGCTTCGGCAACGGCCACCACGCTGACCGCCTCGGCCGGCCTCGTGCGCCGTGAAGGCAGCTGGACCTTCGCATACGCCAATACGGCCACCCTGCCCGCCGGTACCTACGGCGACACGACCGGAAACAACGGCCGCGTGACCTACACCGCGACCGCCCCCTGATCGCGTTCACGACGTCCGGGAACACGCGGCTTTCGAAACACGGTGAGCGAAGGCCGGCCTGTTCTGCCCTCGCCGTCTAGAAAAAAGCCGCATGGAGCTCGCGTTGCCCCCACAGTCCCGACTTCGGCGCGCCGCATTGGCGCTCGCTGTGCTGGGCGGCGGCGGCGTCTGGCTGCCGGCGGCGCACGGCTTCACGGCGGCCATCGACGCCGGCAACCGCGCGCTTTTCCTTCAAGTGGGCGCCGGCACGATGACGGGCGGGAACTTCAACAACCGCGGCACACCCGGCAACAACACGACCGTCAATCTCGTGTCGGTCACTGTGACGGCCGCCCAGCTGGGCTCGGGCACGGCCCTGCCCATGGCGACCGACAGCACCGTGACGATCAGTCCATGGGATGGCTTCGCGTTCTGTACGTCGCCTGCGACCACGGGACAGGTGTATGTAGGCGGCTTCTATCGCGTGCCGGGCACGAGCACCGCCGGCGCGGCGTCGCTGACGGTCACCACGCAAGCCAATCTGACGAACACCGCCGGCGAGACGATTCCGTTCAGCACGATTGCGTGGACCTCTTCGGGCAACAGCGACAACACGCCGACCATTCCGAGCGGCACCTTCGCGGGCGGCGCCCAGAGCCTGTTGTCGATCACCCGCAACACCTGGTTCGAGAGCTGCCTCGCCTTCCGCTATCTCAACACCCAGCTGGTTCCCGCCGGCACTTTCAGCGGGACAGCGACCTACACGCTCACCGCGCCATGAAAGCCCGACTCCCGCTTGCCGCCGTTGCCGCGCTTGCCGGTCTGCTGGCCCTGGCCGCAGTGCCGCCCGCGAGCGCCGCAACCTACAGGGTCGACGACACCGGCAGCTTCGTGAGCCAGCCGGTCACGCCGATGCGCTGGCGCCAACTGGCGCCCGGCCGCTCGGGCGACCACACGATGGAAGGCCGCATGTCCGTGGCGCTGCGGCTCAATCTGTCGGCCTGGGTCAATCGGCCCGCGCGCATCTACCTTGCCCTGGCACCGACCGACGGCGAGCAATTGGTCGCCACGTGGCGCACGCAAGGCAGGCTGCTCCCGGGCACCGTGCGCGGCGGCGGACGCACGCTGGTGTTCGAAGGCGTGGTGCGCGAGTCTTTCCTGCAGGAAAGCATCGTGATCGATCTCGCGGTCGACGGCCGGAAGCTGGAGCGCGCGCAATCCCTGCAATTTTTCTTCGAGATCGAGGTATCGCCGTGATGCGCCGTGTCGCACTGTTTTTCCATGGCCGCTGCGCGGCCGTGTTTCTGCTCGCCGCCGGCCTTGTTGCCCTGACGATGGGCACGCCGGCTCAAGCGCAGTTTTCTCTTGCCGTCTCGCCGCCGCGCTTCGAACTGTCGACCAAGCCGGGCGAACGGGTGCGCGACGTGATCGAGCTCACGCACCGCGACACGCAAGCCGGGGCCTACAAGCTCAAGACCGCCGACTGGACCTTTCGCCCCGATGCCTCGGTCGACTTCAGCGACGAGCTGTTGCCGGGCAGTTGCCGGCCGTGGGTGGCCATCGAACGGCGCGAGCTCAGCATCACCCCGGGGCGCCCCTACCGCTTCCGCTTCGAAGTGACGCCGCCGGCCGATACGCCGCCAACCGAATGCCGCTTCGCCGTGATGATCGAAGGCCAGCAGGCCGCGGCCGCGCCGGGCGTTCCGGTGGCGCTGGGTGCGCGCATCGGCGTCATCGTGTATGTCGCCGTGGGCAATGTGGCGCCGGTGCTGGAGCTCGCGGGCACCTCGGTGCAAACGGTCGACGGCCAGGCCACGCCGGTGCTCAAGATCCGCAACACCGGCACCGCGCACGGCCGCCTGGCCGGCTTCCTCAGCGGTACCGATGCGAGCGGCACGGCCTTGGAACTGCAGGCCAGCACCACGCCCATCATGGCCGGCGAAACGCGCGACATCGCGCTGCTGGCCAACAAGCCCGGCGAAAGCGAAACGCCCGTTGCGGTGCGTTTCCCGATCACGATCAGCGGCAAGCTGGAATGGGGCAAGAGCGGCTCGCTGCCGATCAACCAGCGCTTCGCTCCATGAGACGCCTGCTGCGCAACGGCGCGCTCGGCTTGTGCGGCGCGGGCCAGGCGCTGGCCGGCACGGCGGCGTGGGCGCAGCCCCCATCCGCCAACTATGTCGATCGCGTGCTGGACGACAGCCCGCAAGCGGCGCCGGTGGAAGAACCCGAAGCCCGCGACGGCAGCAGCGGCTGGCCGCGCGGCTGGACCCTCGAGGGCCAGTCGACACAGCAAAGCGGGGCCGTGCGCTCGCGCAGCCATTCGCTGCTGTTCTCGGGCCACCTCGACACGCCGGACCACGGCACCTTTTCCGCCAACCTGAATTTCAACCGCGATTCGGTGCCGGTGAGCGGCGTCGGTGTATACGGCACCACCGGCACGCCCACGACGCAGGTGCCCTACACCTACCGCAACGGCAGCACCTGGCGCATCGACCAGCGCGCCCTGCCTTTCGACGGCGGCTGGTTCGGCAACAACAGCATCGGCAACATCAACATGGCGAGCACGCCGCTGGCGCGCGGTGTCGGCCGGGTCTACCTGCCGAGCCTGCCGATCGAAGGGATCGCCCTCAGCATCGAGCGCCCGGGCCAGACCACCTTCAATGCGTCGGCTGGCCGGCTGGGCTATTTCAACGGTATCTCGTTCCAGGGTTTCTCGTCCGGACAAGGCAGCGCGGCAGGCGCCGGCGCGCAGACCCAGCTGAGCAGCGGCCAAGGCCCCTCCGCGCTCGACCGCACCGACGCGGCCGTTCAGCTGATTGAAACCCGCAACTTCAACGCCAACGGCGTGCCCGGCTTCGCCCAGAACACCCGCTCGGTGTGGACCGCCGTCTCCTGGCAGGGCCAGGCGCCCTGGGCCGACACGGTCGGCAGCGGCTTCGGCGGCATCGGCGAACGGGTGGGCGGCCTGCGCGTCCAGGCCAACGTGGCCAACAGCACCGGGCAACCGACCGATGCGCAGTCGCGCGCACCGCGCGATTCGGCGAGCGGCGGCTGGGTCGACGCCGCCTGGCGCACGAGCCTCATGCAGCAGAACGCCTCGGTGTTCTATTTCCAGCCTTCGCTGCGCTGGGGCGGCGATGCACTGCCAAGCAACCTGCGGGGTGCCTCGTGGCGCGGCGACGTGTCCACCCGCCAATGGCAGTTGGGCGGCAACATGGAGGTGAGCGACAGCGTGACCGGGCTCCAGAACCGCTCGCTGTACGGCAGCCTGTTCGGCCGCTTCCGCTTCGATTCGCGCGATGCGATTTCCGGCAACGTGGCAGCGCGCAGCGGCAGCTTCGCGGCGCGCTCGGCCCAGCTCACCTGGGAGCATCAGTCCGACTGGGGCTACACCCAGTGGCGCACGGACGTTGCACAAGGCACCGACCTGCGCGTGCTGCGCACGGGCCTCAATCACGCGTGGCGCGTCGGCGAAACGCAAACGCTCTCGACCTCGCTGGCGTTCGAACAATCGCGCCAGGCGGGCGTCGACGCACGCTCGGCGCACTGGGGCGTGCTCGGCACCACGCCGCTGGCCGCCGGTGCCCGGCTCGACCTGAGCCTGCGCGGCAGCAACGGCATCAGCGGCACCGCAACGCGCTTCCTGAGCGCCAACGCGCGCCTGAGTTGGCCGCTGGGCCAAGGCTGGTCGTTCATTGCCCAATACGCCGCGGCGCGCGGGCAAGAGTCGCTCAACCCGGCCGTCGTATCGGCCCTGACGACGGCCATGCAGCAAGCGGTGCTCGTGCTTCCGTCCAGCCGCTCGTTCATGGTGGCGCTGCGCTACGAGAGCCGCGCCGGCCTGGCCAGCGCGCCCATCGGCGGCGCTCCGGGCACGGGCGCAGGCAGGCTCGAAGGCTACGTTTTCTTCGACCAGAACAACAACGGACTGCGCGAGGCGAGCGAAGGCGGCGTCGGCGGCGTCACGGTGGTGCTCGACCGCCATTACGTCGCGCGCACCGACGCGCAGGGCCTCTACAGCTTTCCCTCGGTGGCCGCGGGCAGCCACGAGATCGAGCTGGTCCAGGACAACCTGCCCCTGCCCTGGAGCACTGCCGGCTCGCCTTCGCGGCGCGTGAGCGTGTACGTGCGCGACGCCGCCGTGGCCGACTTCCCCATCCAGAAAGATCGCTGAACAGACGAAAGGCGATTGCGCACGGAGAGATTGCGGTATTTACTTGCTTCACAGGCCTCAATTTTTGAAGAGGCCTGCCGATATAAGAAGGTCGGGCGTCGTTGCGATGCCTCCAGCCCAGCGTTTTTTGGGGGGAAAGCCTTATGTCCGGAAGCATGTTCTCTTCAGGGGTGTGCATGAAAAGCGCGTTGTCCGCGCTGCTGCTGCTGCCGCCCGTGTGCGTGGCGGAAGCCACGCTCGGGGTCGACAGCGCCACGGGCCAGCTGAGCTTCAGGGTGGTCGTGCCGCCGGTGCTGCGCGTGCTGCAGGTCACGCCCCTGAAGGACGGCCATGAATACCGAATCTGGACCAACACCAAGTCGGCGTACATCAACGGCCGCGAATACCGCTTCACGAAGGTGGGCGAGCACACGCTGAAAGTGCCGGTGTCGCCCCAGGGCGTGTTCCTCGTGCACGGACTCTGACCCGGGTTTCGCGCACAGGGCTTTCCTACAACGCCACCGGCTTGATCTTCGACGCCATGCCGGCGGTGCCGAAGGCCTGGAACCGATCGATGCACAGATCGCGCGCGGCCGCGGTCGCCTCCTTCAGGAACTTGCGCGGATCGAATTCGCTGCGGTCGCTGCCCATGGCGCGGCGCATGGCGCCCGTCATCGCCAGCCGGATGTCGGTGTCGATGTTGACCTTGCGCACCCCGTGCCGGATGCCTTCCTGGATCTCCTCCACCGGCACGCCATAGGTTTCCTTGATGTCGCCGCCGAACTCGCGGATCACGGCCAGCCATTCCTGCGGCACCGACGAAGAGCCGTGCATCACGAGGTGCGTCTTCGGAATGCGCGCATGGATCTCCTTGATGCGGTCGATCGCGAGGATGTCGCCGGTCGGCTTGCGGCTGAACTTGTAGGCACCGTGCGAGGTGCCGATGGCAATCGCCAGCGCATCCACGCCGGTGCGCGACACGAAGTCGGCCGCCTGCTGCGGGTCGGTCAGCAGCTGGTCGTGCGAGAGCACGCCCTCGGCGCCGCTGCCGTCCTCCTCACCGGCCATGCCCGATTCGAGCGACCCGAGGCAGCCCAGCTCGCCCTCGACCGACACGCCGACCGCATGCGCCATCTCGACCACGCGGCGGGTCACGCCCACGTTGTAGTCGTAGCTCGCGGGGGTCTTCGCGTCTTCCATCAGCGAGCCGTCCATCATCACGCTGGTGAAGCCCGAGCGAATGGCCTGCATGCACATCGACGGGCTGGCGCCGTGGTCCTGGTGCATCACGATCGGGATCTCCGGGTACATCTCCACCGCCGCCTCGACCATCTTGCGCAGGAACGGCTCGCCCGCGTATTTGCGCGCTCCCGCCGAGGCCTGCAGGATGACCGGGCTGTCGGTCTTCTTGGCGGCCTGCATGATGGCCTGGATCTGCTCCAGGTTGTTGACGTTGAACGCCGGCACGCCGTACCGGTGCTCGGCGGCATGGTCGAGCAATTGGCGCAGCGAAATCATGGGCATGGGAGGCTCCTGTCGATGTGGGGAATGGGGATGGCCGAGGGCGGCCGCTGTGCCGCCTCCGGCTTCATGCGGCCTCTTTCACATTGGCCAGCGCGGCGTTCGCAAGCAGGCGCCGGGCGCGCTCGGCCACCACCTCGGCGGTCAGGCCGAACAGCTTGAACAGTTCGCCGGCCGGCGCCGATTCGCCGAAGCGGTCGAGTCCGACCACGTCGCCGTATTCGCCGACGAACTTCCACCACAGGCCGGTGCTGCCGGCCTCCACCGCCACGCGCGGCAGATGGCGCGGAATGACCGCGTGGCGCCACGCCGCATCCTGGCGTTCGAACACATCCATGCACGGCACGGAGACCACGCGGGCTTCGATGCCCTCCTCCGCCAGCAATGCGGCGGCAGCCAGCGCAACGCCGACCTCGGAGCCGCTTGCCAGCAGCGCCACGCACTCGGCCTCGGGGCGCCGCAGCACATACGCGCCGCGTGCGATCGACTCGATACGCTCGCTGCCTTCGCCCGCATGCGGCAGCGCCTGGCGCGTGAGCAGCAGGCAGCTCGGCCCGTCCGCGCGGCGCAGCGCCTGCCGCCAAGCCACGGCGGTTTCGGTCGCATCGGCCGGGCGCCAGACGTCGACGTCGGGAATCAGCCGCAGGCTCGACGCATGCTCCACCGGCTGGTGCGTGGGGCCGTCTTCGCCAAGCCCGATCGAGTCGTGCGTGAAGACGTAGATGACCGGCAGCTTCATCAGCGCCGACATGCGCACACCGTTGCGCGCGTAGTCGGAAAAAGTCAGGAAGGTGCCGCCGAACGGGCGGAAGCCGCCATGCAATGCCAACCCGTTCATGATGGCCGCCATGCCGAACTCCCGCACCCCGTAGTGCACGTGGTTGCCTGTGCCCGTGCCCTTGAGCGCGCGGTGGCCCTTCCAGTCCGTGAGGTTCGAACCCGTGAGGTCGGCCGAGCCGCCGATCAGCTCCGGCATTGCCGGCCCCACCTCGTCGAGCACTTGCTGCGAGGCCTTGCGCGTGGCAACTGAGGCCTTGCGCTGCTCCGCGCCGGCCGCGGCCGAAGCCAATGCATCCTCGACCTGCGCGGTGAGCAGCGCATCGGTGCGGTGGCGCCGAATCAACTCGCGCGCAAGCGCCGGGTGCTCGTGCGCATAGGCTGCAAAGCGCTCTTGCCACGCCTGGTGCAATGCGGCGCCCTTCTCACGCGCCGACCAGGCCTGCGCAATAACTGGCGGTACTTCGAAGGGCGCGGCGCTCCAGCCGAGTGCTTCTCGCGTCAGCGCGATCTCGGCATCGCCCAGCGCTTCGCCGTGCGCCTTCGCGGTGCCCGCGCGGTTTGGCGACCCCTGGCCGATGCGTGTCTTGCAGCACACCAGCACCGGCCGGTCGGCGGCCGCGGCCTCTGCGATGGCCGCGTCGAGCGCCGCGATGTCGTGGCCGTCGACGTTGCGCAGCACGGTCCAGCCGTAGGCTTCGAAGCGGCCCGGCGTGTCGTCGCTGAACCAGCCGCCGACCTCGCCGTCGATCGAGATGCCGTTGTCGTCGTAAAACGCCACCAGCTTGTTCAGGCGCCAAGTGCCCGCGAGCGAGCAGGCTTCATGGCTGATGCCTTCCATCAGGCAGCCGTCGCCCAGGAACACGTAGGTGCGGTGGTCGATCACCTCATGGCCGGGCCGGTTGAACTCCTCGGCCAGCAGCTTTTCCGCCAGAGCCATGCCAACCGCATTGCTGATGCCCTGCCCCAGCGGCCCCGTGGTCGTCTCGACGCCCGGCGTGACGCCGACCTCGGGGTGTCCCGGCGTGCGCGAATGCAGCTGGCGAAAGCGCCGCAACTCGTCGATCGGCAGCGCATAGCCGCTCAGGTGCAGCAGCGCATAGAGCAGCATCGAGCCATGGCCGTTGGAAACGACGAAGCGGTCGCGGTTCATCCAGCGCGGGTCGGCCGGGTCGTGCCGCAGGCGATGCCGCCACAGGGCCTCGGCGATGTCGGCCATGCCCATCGGCATGCCGGGGTGGCCGGAGTTGGCGGCTTGCACGGCATCCATGGCCAGCGCGCGGATGGCGTTGGCGCATTGCGTGCGCAAGGCGAGGTTTTCAATCGTCATGCCGAAGATCCTGTTGATGGTTTTGTGCGGTGTGCAGGGAGTGCGCGGCTCGTCAGATCGCATAGGCCTTCTTGCGCCGCTCCATGAGGCGCAGGATCATCGGCGTGAAGATCAGCTGCATGGCCAACTCCATCTTTCCGCCCGGCACCACCAGGGTGTTGGCGCGCGACATGAACGAGTCGTGCAGCATGCTCAGCAGGTACGGAAAGTCGAAGCCAATCGGGTTGGCGAAGCGGATCACCACCAGGCTCTCATCCGGGCTCGGAATGGTTCGCGCAATGAACGGGTCGGAGGTGTCGACCACCGGCACACGCTGGAAGTTGATGTGCGTGCGCGTGAACTGCGGGCAGATGTAGTGCACGTACTCGTTCATGCGCCGCAGGATCACATCCGTCACGGCCTCGGTGGAATAGCCGCGTGTGTTCTTGTCGCGGTGCAGCTTCTGGATCCACTCGAGGTTGATCACCGGCACCACGCCGATCAGCAGGTCGACATGGCGCGCAATGTCGACCTTCTCCGTCGTCACGCCGCCATGCAAGCCTTCATAGAACAGCAGCTCGCTGTTCGGCAGCGTTTCCCACGGCGTGAAGGTGCCGGGCTCCTGCTTGTAAGGAGCCGCCTCCTGAGCGTCGTGCAAATACTTGCGGCTTCGGCCGACACCCGCTTCGCCGTAGTCGCAAAACAGCGCCTCGAGTTCGGCGAACAGGTTGGCGTCTTCGCCGAAGTGGCTGAAGTTGCGGTTACCGGCGGCCTCGGCTTCGGCCATCGCCACCTTCATGGAGCTGCGGTCGTAGCGGTGGAAGCTGTCGCCCTCCACGATCGCCGCCTTGACGCTCTCGCGGCGAAAGATGTTCTCGAAGGTTCGCGTGACGGACGTGGTGCCCGCGCCGGACGAACCGGTAATGGCAACGATGGGATGCTTGGCTGACATGGTGGCCTCGGGGAGATAAAGAATTCGTACGGGGCCGCACGCGCTCGGCCCTGCTGTCTTGTTGCTGGCGCGCCGTTGCGCCGTTGTTCAGGCAGCCGTCGCAAAGAGCCCGCGCTTGCCGAACAACGGGGCCTGGTAGGTGTCCTGCGGGTCTTCGCTGTGGTACGCCTCCACGCGCGCCACCTCTTCGGACGAGCCGAAGACGAAGCCGATGCGCTGGTGAATCGATTCCGGCTCCACCGCCATCAGCCGGCGCCGGCCGGTGCTGGCCATGCCGCCCGCCTGCTCGATCAAGAAGGAAATCGGGTTGGCCTCGTACAGCAGCCTAAGGCGCCCGTCACGGCCTGATTCCTTGCTGTCGCGCGGGTACATGAAGACGCCGCCGCGCATCAGGATGCGGTGCGTCTCGGCCACCAGCGAGGCGATCCAACGCATGTTGAAGTCGATGCCGCGCGGGCCCTCCTTGCCGGCCAGGCATTCGTCGACATAGCGCTTCACGGCCGGTTCCCAGAAGCGGCTGTTCGACGCGTTGATGGCAAATTCGCTGGTCTGCCGCGGAATGCTCAGGTTCGGATGGCTCAGCACCCATTCGCCGAGCTGCGGGTCGAGCGTGAACGCATGCGTGCCGTTGCCCAGCGTCAGCACCAGCATCGTCGAAGGGCCGTAGATCGCGTAGCCGGCGCCCACCTGCTCCGTGCCGGGCTGCAGAAAATCTTCAGGCTTCGCATCGGCATCGAGCGTGGGCGCACGCAGTATCGAGAAAATGCTGCCCACCGCCACGTTCACGTCGATGTTCGACGACCCGTCGAGCGGATCGAACAGCAGCAGGTACTTGCCGCGCGGGAACTGCTGCGGCGGCAGGTACGGCTCTTCCATCTCTTCCGAAACCATGCCCGCCACGTGGCCGCCCCACTCGTTGGCGCGCAGGAACATGTCGTTGCTCAGCACGTCGAGGGTCTTCTGCTCTTCGCCCTGCACGTTCTGCGTTCTGGCGCTGCCCAGCACGTCGCCGAGCGCGCCGAGCGCCACCTTGCGCGAGATCGCCTTGCAGGCAAGAGAGACGTCGGTGATGAGCGCGTTGAGCGCGCCCGTGGCACCGGGGTGGCGGCGGCGCTCCTCGATGATGTACTGGGTCAGCGTGGCCTTGCCTGCAATCGGCATGATCGTCTCCTGGTTGGATTCAAAAAACTCTGTTCGTTGTCGTCGTTTCTTCATCGCCGCGAACGCCGCGCGATTCGCGCACCGTCAACAACAGCTGCTGGGGCGTCGCAACGCGCCACGCCGGCGGCGCCCCGGCTGCCGCCGCGTGCCCGCCGTAGCCCCAGGCCACCAGCGCCGCCGGACAGCCGGCGGCATGCGCGGCCAGCAGGTCGGCCGGACCGTCGCCCACCATCAGCAAGCGCGCGGGCTCCACACCCAGCCGGTGCGCCGCGGCCTGCAGCAGGAACGGCGCGGGCTTGCGCTGCGCCGCGGCATCGGCGCCGTAAACCCCCGCCATCGGCTGCAGCAGACCCGCTGCATCCAGCACGGCGCGTGCCAGCGGCGTCGGCTTGTTCGTGACCACCACCATCGGCAGCGAACGGCGTAGGCCGTCGACAAGTTCGGCCACACCCTCGAACACGCCGCCGAACTGCAACGGGGCCGCCAGCGTGGCGGCATCGAAGGCCCGGCGCAGTTGCGCGCGCAGCGCCTCGTCGGCGGCAACGCCCTGCTGGCGCAAGGCCTGCAGGATCAGCGCGTCGGGGCCGTCGCCGATCCATGTGCGCACTGTGTCCAGGTCGAAGCGCGCGAACCCGGCCTCTTTCAGCGCGGCGTTCAGCGCCGCGCGGATGTCCGGGGCGCTGTCGACCAGCGTGCCGTCGAGGTCGAAGGCAATGGCGTCGATATCGCGTAGATCTTTCGTCATGCGGGACACTCTTCCACGGCATGCCGGCCCCGCAGCGCCTGGCTGCGAATCGCGTCGATGGCCTCGCGATAGCGGCCGCCGCTGAAGACGGCCGAGCCCGCCACCAGCGTGTCGGCGCCGGCGGCGCCGACGCGGGCGGCGTTGTCAGGCTTCACGCCGCCATCGACCTCGAGCCAGATGTCGCGCCCGCTGGCATCGATGCGGCGGCGTACCGCCTCGATCTTCGGCAGCACGCTCTCGATGAAGCTCTGCCCGCCGAAGCCGGGGTTGACCGACATCAGCAGCACCAGGTCGAGCTGGTCCAGCACATGGTCGAGCACCTGCAGCGGCGTGGCGGGGTTGAGCACCAGGCCGGCCTTGCAGCCGCTGGCCTTGATCAGCCGGATCGTGCGGTCGATGTGCTCGCTGGCCTCGGGGTGGAACGAGATGATCGAGGCGCCCGCCTCCGCGAACATGGGGATCAGCGCATCGACCGGCTTGACCATCAGGTGCACGTCGATCGGCACCGTCGCGTAGGGCTTGATGGCCTCGCACACCAGCGGGCCGATTGTCAGATTCGGTACATAGTGGTTGTCCATGACGTCGAAATGGATCAGATCGGCGCCGGCCTCGATGACCGCCGTGACCTCTTCGCCAAGCCGCGCGAAGTTCGCGGACAGCAGGCTGGGCGCGATGCGCATGGCTGGGGCAAACCCCGATGCGATGGGTTTTGGGTTCTGCATCTCAACAGTCCTCCCGGTAGAGCGCCTGCACGGCATTCGGAGACGGGGCCACGGTGGCCATCCGCAAGAGTTCTTCGATTCCGAGCCACGCCGCGGACTGGAGGCGCGCGCCCGGCTCGCCGGGCAGCGGACCGGTGGGGTCTCCCAGCCCGGGCAGCACCAGCCCGGCGCCGCTGAAGTCGCTGCCCTCGGTCCAGAAGGTGGGCGTGACCAGGGTCCAGAGGCCGGCGCCCAGCGCCGAACGCAGGCCGTTGGACGAGTCCTCGATGGCGATGGCGCGCTCGGGCGGCACACCGAGTGTGTCGAGCGCGAGCAGGTAGATGTCGGAGGCCGGCTTCTTTGCGCGCACCTGGTCGCCGCAGGCGATCACGTCGAACATCGTGAGGCCCCTCGCGCCCAGCGTGGCCTGCAGCAGCGCGTCGATGTTGACCGCAGTGGTGGTGCTCGCAATGGCCAGGCGCAAGCCGGCGTTCTGGGCCTCTTCGAGGAAGCGCAACACGCCGGGACGCAGCGCAATGCCGCCTCGGCGTGCGATGTCGGTGTAGTGCTGCGTCTTGGCGGCATGGATTTCGGGCACGCGGTCACGCAGCCGGTTTTTCTCCGATGCGCTCAGGGGCAGCGAATCGATGTAGGCGTTCATGCGCTCCTTGCCGCCTGTGACCGCCAGCAGAGACCGGTACTCGGCCTGCTCCCAGTGCCAGCCGATCCCCAGCTGGTCGAACGCGAGGTTGAAGGCCATGCGGTGCACGTCCTCGGTGTCGGCCAGGGTGCCGTCGACGTCGAATACCAGGGCTTCGATGCTCATGGTTACGCTCCTTCCGTTCCCACGGCATTCGCTGCTGGATTGAAGACGCGGCTCGCCAGAATGTCCTGCGCCTCGAGCGTGCAGAGCTGCTCGCGCGTCAGGGCCTGCTCGCTGCCGAAGAGGCGCGTCGCGTGGCGCAGCCGGATGCGGTCGAGCGCATTGCGGATCGATCGCGCATTGGCAAAGTGCGGCTGCTGCCGGCGCAGGCCCACATAGCGCGAGAAGGTGGACGCCGCGCCGTCGTCGAAGCTGTAGTTCAGCCGGCCCAACATGAGCTGCGCGATCTGCATCAGCTCGGCCTCGCTGTAGTCCGGAAAATCGATGTGGTGCGCAATGCGCGAGGCCATGCCCGGGTTGCTGCTGAAGAAGGTCTCCATGCGGTCCTTGTAGCCCGCCAGAATCACCACCAGGTCGTCGCGCTGGTTTTCCATCACCTGCAGCAATATTTCGATCGACTCCTGCCCGTAGTCGCGCTCGTTCTCGGGCCGGTAGAGGTAGTAGGCCTCGTCGATGAACAGCACGCCGCCCATCGCCTTCTTGATCACCTCCTTGGTCTTGGGCGCCGTGTGGCCGATGAACTGGCCCACCAGGTCGTCGCGCGTGACCGCCACCAGGTGGCCCTTGCGCACGTAGCCCAGCTGCTTGAGCACCTCGGCCATGCGCATGGCCACGGTGGTCTTGCCGGTGCCCGGGTTGCCGGTGAACGACATGTGCAGCGAAGGCGGCGCCGATTGCAGGCCCTGTTCCTGGCGCAGCTTGTCGATCAGGAGCAGCGCCGCAATGTCGCGGATGCGGCCCTTCACCGGCGCCAGGCCGATCAGCTCGGCATCGAGCTGGTCGAGCAGCGCCTTCACGCCCGAAGACTCGAAGAGCTGCTTCGGCGCGGTGGCGACGGCCGGGATGACGGGGGTTTCGGTGGCGTCCATGCAAGGCTCCAGAAAATTCCGTGCAGCGGGGTCTTTCAGTACCGGCTGCCTTCAGGCCGCGCCTGCGCCGCATAGCTTTCGATGCTGTAGCGGATCGTGCGGCCCGGCTCCTCGGTGCGGATGAGGCGAAAGCCCGGTTCGTTCGAAGGCCGGTTGACGATGAACGACATCACGACCGACTCGGTGCCGTGCGTCGAGTCGAACGCGGTCACGCGGATGTACTGCTGCGGAAAGGTCTTGCGGCAGGACGCGAGTTCGAGCATGACGCCGGCCGCGTCCTTGATGTCGAACATCGGGTTGCCGAACATCTCCCAGAAGGTGTTGCGCGGATGCGGGTCGTCGGTGTATTCGAGGCCGATGGCCCAGCCCTTGTCGAGGCAATACTCGACCTGGCGGCTGATCTGCTCGTTGCTGAGGTCGGGCAGGAAGGAAAAAGTGCCTTGTGTGATTCGCATGTCTGTTGCTCCTGGAGAACTGCGGAACGGAAAACGGGTTCAGGCCATCGACGGCGTCGGCACATAGTCCGACGTGTCGGTGGAGGCGTAGTTGAAGGAGATCTCGCCCCAGGTGTCGAGCGCAGCCGCCAGCGGCGTGCACCATTTGGCCGCGTCGCGCAGGATTTGCGGCCCCTCGTTGGCGATGTCGCGCCCTTCGTTGCGCGCCAGCACCATGGCTTCGAGCGCCACGCGGTTGGCGGTGGCCCCGGCCTGGATGCCTTGCGGGTGCCCGATGGTTCCGCCGCCGAACTGCAGCACCACGTCGTCGCCGAACAGGTCGAGCAACTGGTGCATCTGGCCCGCATGAATGCCGCCCGAAGCCACCGGCATCACCTTGCGCAGCGCGCCCCAGTCCTGGTCGAAGTAGATGCCGCGCGGCAGGTCGACCTTGGTGTGCGTGTCGCGGCAGACGTTGTAGTAGCCCTGCACCGTCATCGGGTCGCCCTCGAGCTTGCCGACCGCCGTGCCCGCATGGATGTGGTCGACGCCCGCCAGGCGCATCCACTTGGCGATCACGCGGAAGCTCACGCCGTGGTTCTTCTGGCGCGTGTAGGTGCCGTGGCCCGCGCGGTGCAGGTGCAGGATCATGTCGTTCTGGCGGCACCAGTGGCTCATCGACTGGATGGCCGTGTAGCCGACGACCAGGTCGATCATCACGATCACCGAGCCGAGCTCCTTGGCGAACTGTGCGCGGCGGTACATCTCTTCCATGGTGCCGGCCGTGACGTTCAGGTAGCTGCCCTTCACCTCGCCGGTGGCGGCGCTGGCCTTGTTGACTGCGTCCATCACGAAGAGGAAGCGGTCGCGCCAGTGCATGAACGGCTGCGAGTTGATGTTCTCGTCATCCTTCATGAAGTCGAGCCCGCCGCGCAGGCCCTCGTACACCACGCGGCCGTAGTTGCGGGCGGAGAGGCCGAGCTTGGGCTTGGTGGTGGCGCCCAGCAAAGGCCGGCCGAACTTGTCCAGCCGCTCGCGCTCCACCACGATGCCGGTCGGCGGGCCGGGGAAGGTCTTGACGTAGGCCACCGGAAACTTCATGTCCTCGAGCCGCGCCGCCTTCAGCGGCTTGAAGCTGAAGACGTTGCCGATGATGGAAGCCGTCACGTTGGTGATGGAGCCCTCTTCGAACAGCGAGAGGTCGTAGGCCACGTAGCAGAAGTACTGGCCCGGGTTGTTGGGCACCGGCTCCACCTTGTAGGCCTTGGCGCGGTACATGTCGCAGGCGGTGAGGCGGTCGGTCCACACCACCGTCCAGGTGGCGGTGGACGATTCGCCGGCCACCGCAGCGGCGGCTTCGACGGCGTCGACACCCTCTTGCGGCGTGATGCGGAACAGCGCCAGGATGTCCGTGTCCTTCGGCACGTAGTCGCCGTCCCAGTAGCCCATCTGCGCGTACTTCAGCACACCGGCCGAATAGCGCTTCTTGGCGTCGGTGATCTGGATTGCTTCGTTCATGTTGCCCATGGAGTGCCTCTCGAGTGAAGGGGGTTGGTGCTGTCGGTGAAGTGAATGTAGGCCGCATAAAAGATTAAGAAAAATTAAATCTTTTGACATTCACATTTGCGAAACCTAATATCACTTCATGCCTCTTACCAAGCACGCGAGCTTTCGCCAGCTCGCCACCTTCCACGCCGTGGCGCGGCTCGGCAGCGTTTCACTGGCTGCCGACGAAATGCATCTGACGCAACCCGCGGTGTCGATCCAGATCGGCACGCTCGAAGAGTCGGCCGGCACGCCGCTGTTGCAGCGCACGGGCCGCGGCATCCGGCTGACCGAAGCAGGCGAACTGCTCGCGGGCTATGCGGGCCGCATCCTCGACCTGTGGCGCGAGGCCGGCGACGAAATGGCGATGCTGCAGGGCGTGTTCTCGGGCACGCTGCGCGTGGGCGCCATCACCACGGCCGAATACCTGCTGCCGCCCATCCTGGTGAACTTCGCCAAGGAGCACCCGAAGGTGAAGGTGAAGCTGCAGGTCGGCAACCGCGACGAGATCGTGCGAATGCTCGCGGGCCAGGAGATCGACATCGCCATCATGGGCCGCCCCCCCGCTGAGCTGAAGACCGACTCCAGCGCCTTCGCCAAGCACCCGATGGCCTTTCTCGCGGCGCCTTCGCATCCGCTGATGTCAGCTGCCAAGCCGACGCTGGCCATGCTGTCGGACACGCGCATGCTGGTGCGCGAGCGCGGCTCGGGCACGCGCACCACGGTCGAACGCTTCTTCAAGGACCAGGGCCTGCCGCTGCGCATCGGCTCCGAGCTGTCGAGCAACGAAGCCATCAAGCAGATGTGCGCCGCGGGCTTCGGCATCGCATTTTTGTCGATGCACACCTGCGTGCTCGAGATGAATGCCGGCTTGCTGGGCGTGCTGCCCGTGCCCGGCAATCCGGTGGTGCGCGACTGGTACGTGATGCACCTGGCGTCGCGGCAATTGCCGCAGGTGGCCCTGGCGTTCGAAGACTACCTGCGCGCGAACGGGCAGGCGCAGATCCAGCAGCAGCTGGGTTCGCTGCCGGCGGCGCGGGCGCCCGCGAAAAAGCGAAGCGTGCGGCGCACCGCCTGAGCTTTTCGGCGCGCGGCTCAGACGCCCAGCTGCATCCTCACGCCGATCCACACCGCGCGCGGCGCGCCAGGTGCCACGAACTGGGCGTTGCGCCATGCATCAGGCGCCGACACTGCGCCGCCGGCGTCGAATCCGTTGCGGCCCAGCTGGCCGGCGGTGGCATAGCGGCGGTTGAACACGTTCGCCACCTTGGCGAAAAGCTCCACGTTGCGACCGAGCTTCCAGCGCGTGGTGAGGTCGAGCAGCGCATAGCCGCCGATGCGGCCGCTGCCGCTGAAGTCGGCGCCGTCGGGCGCGTGCAAGCCGTTCTCGTTGCCGCGCACAGTCTGCCGCGAATAGACGCGGTACTGCGCGCCCAGGCTCCAGCTTGGTGTCACGCGCCAGTCGACGTTGAGCTTGAGCGAGTGCGCCGGCAGGCCCGGCAGGCGATCGCCGGGCCGCACCGCGATCTCGCCTTCGCCGGTGCATGCGGCGTTGGTCTCGGCGCTGCTGTTCGATTCGGACACCAGGCACGCCGGCGAGTCGTACCTTGCGCGCAGGTAGCTGTACGACAGCGACCAGTCCAGCCTGTCGTTCTGCTGCGAAAGGCCCAGTTCCACGCCCTGGCGCAGGGTGCGTCCGAAGTTGCTGAAGTAGCCGCGCGAAAGCCCGCTGCTGACGAACAGCAGGTCGTCCTTGTTGACCGTGCGGAACACCGAGGCGTTCCACCGCAGCCCATGGTCGAGCGTGCCGCGCAACCCGGTTTCGAAGGTCTGCGACACCACCTGCTTGAGCGGCGGATCGGACTGCAGCGCATTGGGCAGCACGCAGGCGTTGGCCGGGTCGGAGCAGCCCAGCTCGATCGGGCTCGGCGCGCGGCTGCCCTGGCTCCAGCCGGCATAGGCGGTGAGCCGCGGCGTGGCCTGCCATGTGAGCCCGATGGCGGGATTGAACTTCTTGTAGCGGCCTTCGCCGTCGAGCTGGGTCGAAAGCCCGAGCAAGGCGCGCCCATCGTCGCGGGTGGACACGCGGGTGTCGTTGTAGCGGCCCGAAAGGCTCAGCTGCAGGTTCGGCTGCAGCGTGACCAGGTCGGAAAAATAGAGGCTCATCGTGCGGCTCTTGCCAGCGAGCAGCGCGTCGGCCTCGGCCTCTTCCTGCGGCACCACAGCGCGCGTGGCGTCGAGAAAACCTTCCGCTTCGGTCTGCAGGAAGCGCGTGCGTGCGCGATCGACCGAAGCACCGAAGGTGAGCTGGTGAATGCCCGCGGTGTAGGTCGACTGCAGCGCCACGCCTTCGCTGCGCTGGCGCGTGTAGGTGCGGTTCTCCACGCCCGAGGCTTCGACGTCGGGCGGATTGAAATCGTCGTTGAGGTCGCCGTTGAGCGTGCTGTAGCGCGAGCGCCGCGTGTACGCGGTCATGGAAATCGTCTGCACGTCGCTCAGGCGATAGCTGCCGTTGAGCGTGAGCATCGACATGCGGTTCTCGGTGCGGTCGGGCCGCGTGTACACCTGCTTTCGGTTCTGCATCAGCATGGATTCGGGCAGCAAGCCATTGCCCACCATGCGGTTGTCGCCATGGGTGAAGCTCAGGTCCCATGAAAGCTTGCCGCTGTCTTGCCCGACCTTGGCAAACAGCTGCCTCACGCGTGACGGCGAAAAGTTACGCCAGCCGTCTTCATTGAGCCCGCCGAACGCGAGAAACAGGTGCCCGCCTTCGGCCAGCTTGCGGCCGTGCGTGAGCTCGGTGCTCACGCGGCCGAAGGAGCCGGCCTGCAACTCCAGTTCGGTGCCGGGGTGCGTGTCGCCGCGCTTGGTCTGCAGCGACAGCGCACCGCCGAGCGTGTTCAGGCCGAACAGCGGGTTGGAACCCGGCAGCAGCGTGATGCTCGAGATGGCCGCCTTCGGGATCAGGTCCCAGTTCACCACGTCGCCAAAGGGCTCGTTGATGCGCACGCCGTCCTGGTACACCGACAGCCCCTGCGGCGTTCCGAGCACCGGGCTCGCACTGAAGCCGCGGTAGTTCACGTCCACCTGGTACGGATTGCCCTGGATCTCGTTCACGTTCACGCTCGGCATCTGCGTGGCCATGAAATCCGGCAGGTTCAGGCTCTGCGCGCGGCGCAAGCTCCGGTCGTCCGCGGTCTGCACGTTCGACGGGATCTGGTCCTTCGGCACCTCGATGCCCGGCACGGGCGTGGCGCTGACCACCTCGACGGTGGGCAGGCTGCCGGCCTGCGCCGCGAGTTCCTGCGCCTGCCCGGTCAGGGGGCAGGCCGCGGCGGCCACGGCAAGGCCGATCAGCCGGCGGGTCGTTTGCGGGTTCGGTCGGCTCACGGTGTTCTCCTCCCTCAGGTGCCGGTGCGCGTGAGGCCCAGCTTTTCGACGATGGCGCGCTCCTGCGCGAAGATTTCCCGGCAAGACTGCGCGTAGGCCTCCGGCCCGAGGTAATCGACCTCCTGGTCGTACTTGGCGAGCTCGTCCTTGAAGCGCTGGTCGAACATGGCCTTCTTGAAAGCGTCATGCAGCACCGCTACCACCCTCGGCGACATGCCGCGCGGTCCGGCCAGTCCGTAGGGCGACTTGGCCACGATGTCGAAGCCGAGCTCGCGCAGAACGGGCACCTGCGGCCAACGCTTCGACCGCTCGCCGGAAAAAATCGCCAGCAGCCGCAGCGTGCCCGCATCGACGGCCGGCCCAAAGCCCGTGGAATTGACGCCGGCCATCACCTGCCCGCCCGCGATCGCATTCAGTTGCTCGGCCGTGCCCTTGTACGGCACGTGGATGTAGCGCAAGCCGCGCGCCGTGAACAGCGCCTCCAGCACCATGTGCGGCGTGGTGCCGATGCCGTTGGTGGCAATGGTCAGCTCGCCGGGCCGCGCGCGCGCGAATGCAAACATGTCGTCGAGCGAACGCACGGGGCTGCCGGCCGCCACCAGCACGCCGAAGGTCACGCTGGAGACCTGGATGATCGGTGTCACATCGCGGATCGGGTCCCACAGCACCTTCTGCGTGTGCGGCGCGCGGAACACCGGCTGCGGCATCTGGGCGATGGTGTAGCCGTCGGGCCGTGCCTGCTGCAGCACCGGCATCGCGAGTGTGCCGCCGGCGCCGCCGCGGTTTTCGGTCAGCACCGTCTGGCCCAGCGCGGCGGAAGCCAGGTCGGCCAGAACCCGCAGCGAGATGTCGGTGGCGCCACCCGCGGGCCAGGGCACCCACAGCGTGACGGGCCGCGAAGGAAAAGGTTCGGTCGAAGCCATCGCTCCCGCCAAGGGCAGCGCGCCCAGCGCCAGCGCAGCCGCATCGCGCAGCCAGCCGCGCCGGGTGAAGCCGCCCTGCCCGCTCATGGCCCGCCTCCTCCGCGCTTGGTCAGCCCGCCGAAACCGCGCTGCGGGTCGTAGCCCCAGCACGCAAACCCGAAGAAGACGATCAGGCAACCCAGCACCACATAAGGGGCAAGGCCCGGGTCCTTGCCATAGAGCGCGAAGCGGATCCATTCCACCGCGTAGGTAAAGGGATTGAAGCGCGCCAGCTGGTACACCCACTCGGCGCCCGACTCCTGCAGCTTCCACAGCGGATAGAGCGCGGTCGACAGGAAGTACATCGGGAAGATGACGAAATTCATCGTGCCCGCGAAATTCTCCAGCTGCTTGATATGCACCGACAGCAGCAGCCCGAGCGCGCCCAGCATGAGCGCGCCGGCCGCCAGCGCCACCAGCGCATGCAGCCCGGAGAGCGACAGCAGCGGCAGTTCGGTGCCGATGAGCGCCGCCACCACCACGAACACCAGCGCCTGCAGCACCGACAGCAGCGCGGTGGCGCACAGCTTGGAAAACAGCAGCCAGGGCCGCGGCAGCGGCGCGGTGAGCAACAGGCGCATCAGGCCCATCTCGCGGTCGTACACCATCGCCAGCGACGACTGCATGCCGTTGAACAGCAGCACCATGCCGACCAGCCCCGGCACGATGTACACGTCGTAAGGAATGTAGGTGTCGTAGGGCTCGACGATCGCCACGCCGAACACATTGCGAAAGCCCGCGGCGAACACGGCCAGCCACAGCAGCGGCCGCACCAGTGCCGACACCAGCCGCCCGGTCTGCTGCGAGAATTTGTACAGCTCGCGCAGCATGATGGCGCGCATGGCCTGCAGGGCATGGCCAATACCTCGCCGGGCCGCCGGCTCGGCGTGTTCGCCCGCGGGCGTTTCGGTTTTCAGCGTGCGTTCGGACATAGCTTCTCCGGCGCATCGGCGCCCAGCGTGTCGAGCACGTTGCGTGGATGCAGCACGCCTTCGGCCGGCGCCTGCGCGATGACGCCCTGCCCATCGCTCAGCAGCATGGGCTGGCGCAGCTGGCCGTCCCAGGCGCGAAAGCTCAGGGCGGTGCCCTTGGAACCGTCGAGCGTGCTCTTGGCAATAGCCTGTGCCCAGGCCGTGTTGGGACCCTTGGGCGCGGCAATGGCGACTGCCGCCAGCGTCTTGCCGGCCATCCACGCGGACCAGTCGTGCGCGGTCATCGGGCGCTTCGCGGCCTTGGCAAAGCGCCGCGAAACCTGCGGCGCGCCGTAGCGCTCGAACTGCGCGTGCCAGGCCAGAGGCACCAGCCCGCCATCGCCGACCACCGGCCGCGGCAGCACGGTGCGGTACGGCAGCGTTCGGGCGAACTCGCCGTCGCTGTCGACCACCCAGACGGCGTCGTAGCTGTTGCCGGCCGTGAGCAACAGCGAATTGGCCAGGTCGCGCTCGCGCGGGTCGGCCGAGAGCTTGAACGGCTTGCTGGCCACCACTTGCAACCCGTAGCGCTTGATCGACGCCTGCACGGTCGCCGCACGCAGTGCGTCCTGCGGGCTGCCGCCCACCAGCAGGAGCAGCTTGCTCCATTTGCGCGACACCAGCGTCTGCGCCAGCGCGTCGCTGCGCATGCGTTCGCTGGGTATCAGGTGGAACAAGCGGGCGCGGCAGTCCTGCTGGCGCAACCGGTCGGATGGATCGCTCAGGTTCAGTACCGGCAACTTCACGGCATCGGCCACCGCCAGCGTCCAATCGGCCGGCAGGTCGGTCAGCAGCACCGCGGCACCCGCCTTCTCGGCGGCCACCGCGGCGGCCCGCGCCGCCTCGATGGAAGCGGCCGGCGCGGTGGCCAGCGCCACCTCGGCGCCGGTGGCCTCGAGTTCGAATTTCGCTTCTTCGAGCGCGACCTCGAGCCCTTCGGAAAGCGGACCGCCCGGGTGCCCGAGGTAGGCCCGTTCCAGGCGCGAACGCTCCAGGCGGGGATCGTCGCCGGGCGTGATCAGGGTCGCCTTGAGCACCGCCGCGCCCACCGCCATGGGAGCGAGAAGACCGAGGCCGAAAGCAGCCGCCAACCACGCGCCCGCATACCGGAATGCCGTTGCGTACATCCTCATTCGACGATCACGAGCCCATAGGGCACGCGCCCTACCGGAACGCTCTTGATGGCCTTGGCGCCGGCCACATCGACCACCGTCACGTCGTCGCTCAGGCCGTTGACCACGTACAGCCGTGCCTGCGCCTTGTCGAGCGTGACGTTCCAGGCCCGCTTGCCGACCAGCACCAGCGAACCGACCTTGCGGGCGGCCACGTCGACGAACGCCACGTGATTGGCGCGGCCGAGGCCCACGAACGCCCGCTTGCCGTCGCTCGTCATCTGGATGCCGACGGGCGTGATGTCTTCGGCGCGCGCGCCCTTCACTTCGAACTTCAGCGTGTCGATCACTTCGTGCGTGGCGGTCGAGACGATGCTGACGCTGGCGCCCAGTTCGTTGGTGACCCACAGCTCCTTGCCGTCGGGCGTGATCGCCATGCGCCGCGGCCGCTTGCCGACCTTGACGTTCTTCACGACCTTGCCGGTCGCCGTGTCGATCACGTGCACGAGGCTGGCCACTTCCGAGGTCACGTACAGGGTCTTGCCGTCGGCACTGACCTTGACGCCCTCAGGCTCCGCGCCCACCTTCACGGAGCGCAGCTTCTTGCCGCTGGCCGTATCGATGAAGCTGGCCTCGCCCGCGTCCTCGTTGGAAACATAGATGACCTTGCCGTCCGGCGACAGGTCGAAGGCCTCGGGCTCGTCGCCGAGAGGAATGCGCCGCACCGACTTGCCGCTCGCGGGATCGATCAGGTCGGCCTGGTTGGAGTCGGTACACGCCACCATGATCTGCCGCTCGGGCGTCAGCTGGATGTGGCGCGCGCGCTTGCAGGTGGCAATGGTGCCTTTCACGGCCAGGGTTCCGAGATCGATCATCGTCAGCGCGCTGTCCTTCTCGCTCGATACATAGGCGGTGCCTTGCGCCAGTGCGGCATTGCCCGCGGCGGCCAGCACGAACGCGATCGCGATCGCGCTAGGTCGGCAGGCCGCGCGAACAGGGGCGCAACGGAGCGAAAGCAAAGAAGGTTGCGGCATGCGGTGTCTCCATTTTCTTGACTCGAATTCTTCTTGGTTCAGGCGGTGCGCGCGATAAAGCCCGCCTCCAATGTGGCGCCGCCGAGCAGCTGCCCCACCTCCGCCGGCGTGCCGTCCGCCAGCAGGGAACCCTTGTGCAGCACGAGCACGCGGTCGGCCTCTTCGGCTTCCTCGACCCGGTGCGTGGCCCACAGCACGCACACGCCGCGCTCGCGCACGTCGGCCCGCAGCGCGGCCAGCAGATCCTGCCGCGACTTCGGGTCGAGCCCCACCGTGGCTTCGTCCATCAGCAGCACGGCCGGCCGGTGCAGGCCCGCGCGCGCAAGCTCTACCTTGCGCCGGTTGCCACCCGACAGTTCGCGCACCTTGCGGTTCAGGTCCGCGTCGATGTTCAGGCGCTCGCACGCCGAAGCAATGCGCTCTTCGGCCAGCCGCCGCGGCAGGCCGTGCAGGTCGGCCTGGAACAGCAGGTTGCGGCGGATGCTCAGGTCCAGGTCGAGCGACATCTGCTGGAACACCACGCCGATGTGCCGCAGTGCAGCAGTGGCCGATCGGCGCAGCGAATGGCCGGCGACTTCGACCTCGCCTTCATCGGCGGCGAACATGCCCGTCAGCACCTGGAACAGGGTCGACTTGCCCGCGCCGTTGGGGCCGAGCAATGCCACGAACTGGCCCGCACCCAACTGCAGCGACAACGACCGAAGCGCCGTGCGCGTGCCATAGCGCTTGGTTAAGTCGATGGTTCGCAGCATGTAGGAAATTTGTCGAGCTGTTCGGATTTCAATGGTATTTGCCGTTTGCTCTTGGAGCCGCAAATTCTGTGCCTCTGGCCCACAAGGGTTTTCACTGTGATGAGTCCCTGCTCATTTGGCCGTGCAGCCGCCGATGCGGCTCGCAGGCGCCGGGCATCCGTACTTCGCACGAGACACTTTGCGTCAAATTTGGATGCGCACACCGTGCGCGTGCAACCGCATGGGTGTTGTGCTGCACTGCGCAATGCTTTCGAACGCCCGGGATTTCCCTAGGTTCAGTTCCCATTGCGGCACGCCGCCGCAAGCAGCGGGCGTGCAGCGCCGCAATGCCCTCCTGCGAGTGAAGCCGCAGGCCTTTGCATCGAGGGCACAGCGCGCCGCGGGACAGCCACGGCATGAAACGGCAGGCATGGATGTTGCGGACCGCAGCATTCGCCAAAGCGATCGAAAGATCCGCAGGCTGATGCCAGATCGTGTTCGAAACCCACTGAAATGTGAGGAGACATTTATGAAGTTTTCCAGGCAGATCGCCGGCCGTCTCGTACGGCACATCGGCGTCGCGATGTTGGCTCTTCCGGCTTTGGCGCTTGCCAATGCCGATGTAGAGAAAAACATCGCCAACTCCAAGAACTGGGCCACGCAAGCGGGCGATATGTTCAACCAGCGCTACAGCAAGTTGAATCAGATCACCAAGAGCAACGTGGGCAAGATGCAGGTCGCGTGGACGTTCTCCACCGGCGTGCTGCGCGGTCACGAGGGCTCGCCCCTGGTGGTCGACGGCACGATGTACCTGCACTCGCCGTTCCCGAACAAGGTGTTCGCGGTCGACGTCGAGACCCAGAAGATCCTGTGGAAGTACGAACCCAAGCAGGATCAGTCAGTGATCGCGGTCATGTGCTGCGACACGGTGAACCGCGGGCTTGCCTATGCCGAAGGAAAGGTCTTCCTGCAACAGGCCGACACCACACTGGTTGCGCTCGATGCCAAGACCGGCAAGGTGGCGTGGACGGTGAAGAACGGCGATCCGAAGGTCGGTGCCACCAACACCAACGCGCCCCACGTCTTCAAGGACAAGGTCATCACCGGCATCAGCGGCGGCGAGTTCGGCGTGCGCGGCTTCCTGGCCGCCTACAACATCAAGGACGGCAAGCTGGCCTGGAAGGGCTTCAGCACGGGGCCTGACGAAGAAATGCTGATGGACCCGGCCAAGACCATGACCTGGACCGACGGCAAGATGGCGCCCGTAGGCAAGGACTCTTCGCTGAAGACCTGGAAGGGCGACCAGTGGAAGATCGGCGGCGGCACCACCTGGGGCTGGTACAGCTACGACAAGGCGACCAATGCCGTGTACTACGGCACCGGAAACCCGTCGACCTGGAACCCGGCGCAACGGCCCGGCGACAACAAGTGGTCGATGAGCATCTGGTCGCGCGACGTCGACACGGGCAAGGTCAACTGGGTCTACCAGATGACGCCGTATGACGAGTGGGACTTCGACGGCATCAACGAAATGATCCTGGCGGACATCAACGTCAAGGGCAAGCCCACCAAGGCGCTGGTGCACTTCGACCGCAACGGCTTTGCCTACACGCTGGACCGCGTGACCGGTGCGCTGCTGGTGGCCGAGAAGTACGACCCCAAGGTGAACTGGGCCACGCACGTCGACATGAAGACGGGCCGCCCGCAAGTGGTTGCCAAGTACTCCACCGCGCAGAACGGCGCCGACGTCAACACCAAGGGCGTTTGCCCCGCCGCCCTCGGCAGCAAGGACCAGCAACCCGCCTCGTACGACCCCAACACCAAGCTCTTCTACGTGCCGACGAACCACGTCTGCATGGACTACGAGCCGTTCAAGGTCGAGTACACCGCGGGCCAGCCGTACGTGGGCGCCACGCTCTCGATGTACCCCACGCCGGGCAGCCATGGCGGCATGGGCAACTTCATTGCATGGGACGCGGGCACCGGCAAGATCGTGCAGACCAAGGCCGAGAAGTTCTCGGTGTGGAGCGGTTCGCTGAACACCGCCGGCGGGATCTCCTGCTACGGCACGCTGGAAGGCTACCTGAAGTGCGTGGATGCCAAGGACATCAACAAGGAGCTCTTCAAGTTCAAGACGCCGTCCGGGATCATCGGCAACGTGTTCACCTATGAGCACAAGGGCAAGCAGTACATCGGCGTGTTCTCGGGCATCGGCGGCTGGGCCGGCATCGGCATGGCAGCGGGCATCGACCCCGAGAAGAGCACCGAAGGCCTGGGTGCCGTGGGTGGCTACAAGGAGCTGAGCCAATACACCGAACTGGGCGGCTCGCTCACCGTGTTTGCGCTGCCCAGCAACTGAAGTTGAAGCAAGCGACTGAGGTTATTACCAAGGCGTCGAGAGACAGATAGACGCAACATGCGGACAGGGAGAGCACTCGCTCGAGGGCTCTCCCCCGTACCTTCAAAGATACCGGAGACCCTGGAGCCATGAAATTTCGTAAGTCAACGTTGCTGCCTTCCCTCGTACTGCTTGCCGGCGTCGCCTGCACACTGGCCGTCGCTGCCGCGCCGGACCCCGCGCCCTACAAAGTAACCGACGGCTACAAGGTGGACCCGGAAACCATGAAGGGTTTCCGCACCTGGCGCTCCGCAGCGTGTGACCGCTGCCACGGACCCAACCAGGAAGGCATGGTCGGCCCCTCGCTGATCAACAGCCTCAAGACCATGAAGAAGGAAGACTTCATCAAGACCGTTCGCGACGGTCGGCTCGACAAGGGCATGCAGAGCTTCGGCAACAACCCTGCGGTGATGGAAAACATCAACCAGCTCTATGCCTACCTGAAGGGCCGGTCCGACGGCGCAATCACGCGCGCCCGAGTGGAAGAAAACAAATGACCGCCCGGCAGCGTGCTGCCAATCCCCTTTCCCTCGGCGCTCGACTGCGGACGGGCCTCGCGGGTCTCGTGGGCGCGGCATGCTGCTGCGCAGTGCTTCCGGCCCAGGCGCAGGAAACGCCGCCACGCAAGGAATTCCGCGTTTGCCAGGACCCCAACAACCTGCCCTTCTCCAACACCAAGGGAGAAGGCATCGAGAACCGCATCGCCGATCTGTTCGGCAAGACGCTCGGCCTGCCGGTCGTCTACTACTCGTTTCCGCAGCGCATGGCCTTCTTTCGCAACACGCTGCGCTTCAAGCTGCCGGGGCAAGACTACCCTTGCGACATCGTGATGGGCGTGCCCGTTGGGCTCGATGAAGTCTCGGTGACCAAGCCCTACTACCGCTCGACCTATGCGCTGGTCTTCCCCAAGGGCAAGGGCATGGACAACGTGGCTTCGGCCGAAGATTTCCTGAAGCTCGATCCAGCCAAGCTCAAGTCGCTGCGCATCGGCATCTACGACCGGTCGCCGGCTTCGCAATGGCTCAACCGGCATGGCCTGCTCGAGCAAGGCGTGCCCTACAAGCTCATGAGCGCCGACCCCGCGCAGTATCCGGGCGAGATCGTCGAGAAAGACCTGGCCGAAGGCAAGCTCGACGCCGTCGTGGTCTGGGGGCCGATTGCCGGCTTCTTCGCCCGGCGTGTCAAGACTCCGGCGCTGGTCGTGGTGCCGCTCAAGTCCGAAAAAGGCCTGCGGCTCGACTACCAGATGGCGATGGGCGTGCGCTACGGCGAACGCGAATGGAAGCAGCAGATCGAAGGGCTGATCGAATCGAAGGCGCCCGAGATCCAGGCCATCTTGAAGGAGTACGGCGTTCCGCTGGTCGATGCATCGTTCGGAGCGCCCAACAACTGACCGGTTTTCCATCCATGCGCTTCGCCATTGCCTTTTCGCTTCGTTCTTCCGCCTGTGCCCTGCTCTGCGCCCTGCTCGGTGCTCCCCTTGCCTCGCACGCCGAGGCCGACAAGCGCGACTTCTCGGCGGCGGAGCGCCTCTTGTTCATGACGCCGCAGCTGCAGGGCCTGCAAGCGCCCATGCTGCTGCGCTATACCTTCGGCAAGGCGGGCAGCTTCGAAGAAGCCTTTGCCGACAACGTTACCGTGGCCCTCATTGCCAAAGCGAACGGCGGCTGCTGCGATGCAAAAGGCGTGTTCCTGAGCGGCGCCCGCAAGCTGGCGGTGCCCGACGTACCCGCCGCCGACGGCAACCCCGTCATCCTCTACTTCCTGGAGCACGACGTTCGCGAGATGAAGCGCCTCACGCGCGGCTCCGAGAACCACTTTCGCAAGCGCATCCGCATGGCGATCTACCAGGACGCCGAGGTGCGCGACGTGTCTTTGCGCTACCAGGGCCGCACGGTCAAGGGCAAGGAGATTGCGTTCAGTCCTTTCCTGGACGACCCGAACCGGCCCAAGTACGAAAAGTTTGCGACCAAGAACTACCGCTTCACCTTGTCGGATGCAGTGCCGGGCGGCGTCTACGGCATTCGCACCTTCATACCGGGCGAGAGCGCCGCTGTCCAGCCCCTGCTCGTCGAGGAACTGCTCATCGACGGGGCCAAGGCACCGGCGCGCTAGCTCGGCCATTTCCAGATCTTCCAGCGAACGCCATGAAAAAAATCTTGCGCATGCTTTGTCTTCTCGGCCTCCCCATGGCCGTTCATGGCGCCCCGCCGCATGCAAACGACTTTCCCACCATCGATCGCGTGCTGTACGTGCAGGAATGCATCACCGCGCATCCGGACGCGGGCAAGTTCGAGATGACGAGCAAATGCTCTTGCGCGGTCGACGCCATGGCCAGGGAAGTCAAGTATTCGGAATATGTCGACCTGAGCACCGCGGCCAAGGCCACCACCATCGGCGGCGAGCGCGGCGGCTACATCCGCGACTCTGAAAAGCTGCAGGCCGACATCAAGCGCTACAAGGCGCTGCAAGCCAAGGTGAACAAGGGCTGCTTCATCGGCCCTCCCACCGCGCGCTGAGCCGCGACAGCCCGGGCACATGGCGATGACGGGTTACGCAACACCTGTGCGCACCGGGTTTGCAGCGACGGTGCTCTGCTGCGCCGCGGCCTGGGCCTGGGCCGCGCCTTTTGCCTACATCACCAACCAGGGCAGCCATGACGTGTCGGTGATCGACCTGGCATCGCAGCAGGTGGTTGCCACTGTTCCGGTGGGCCGGTCGCCGGCCGGTGTGGTGGCCTCCAGCCGCGCGGGCCGGGCCTTCGTTTCCAACCCCGACAGCAAGACGATCTCGGTCATCGACATGCGCCTGCAGAAGGTGGTGAACACGCTGCGGGCGGGAGACGGGCCGGTGGGCATCGACATTTCGGGCGACGGCAAACACCTGTACGTGGCCGATTGGTACAGCAGCCGGCTGCTGCTGTTCGACGCACTGACTGCCAAAGCCTCGAAGCCCTTGGCCTCGATTGCCGTCGGCCATGCGCCGGCGGGCGTGGCCGCACATTCCGACGGCGCCACCGTGTTCGTGGCCGAGCGCGACGACGACAGCGTGGCCGTGGTCGACACCGCAGCCCGCCGGGTGGCGGCACGCGTGGGCGTCGGCAGCCATCCGTTCGCGCTGCTCTACGACGCTCCGCGCTCCCGGCTCTACGCGCTCAACGTGCAGAGCAACGACGTGTCGGTGATCGACCTGCGCGACGTTCGCCGGCCGGCTGTCATTGCAACAGTGAAGGTGGGCAAGGCCCCTTACGGCGCGGCGCTGGCTCAGGGCGGCGCGCTGCTCTATGTGACCAACCAGCACGAAGACACCGTCAGCGTGATCGACACGGCCTCGCTGAAGGTGCTGCGCACCCTCCCCGGCTTCGGGTATCCCGAAGGCATTGCCGCGCACGGCGACCGCGTGTATGTCGTCAACTGGATGGACGACAACGTGCAAGTGCTCGACGCCGCGAGCGGACAGAAGCTCAAGACCATTGCCACGGGGCAGAACAGCCGCGGGTTCGGCGCCTTCATCGGCGCGCCGATCGAGCCCTGACGTTTTTTTCGACCGACCTTTCCCTACTTCATCACGGACGCTTCCATGCTGACTCATCCTTCCAGCCGACGAGCTCTTTCTGTCGTTCTCGCATCCCTTCTTCTCGCCGCATCCTCTGCCAGCCTGGCCCATGGGCCGACGCGCCAGAAGGCCAGCGAGAAAGTCACCATCGAGGCGCCGGCCGATGCGGTGTGGGCAAAGATCAAGAACTTCAACGCCCTGAAGGACTGGCATCCCGCGGTGGCGGACAGCCCCGCCGACAAGGGCAACGCCGAAGGCTCGGTCCGCACCGTCAAGCTCAAGGATGGCGGCACGCTCGTCGAAACGCTCGAAAGCTACGACGACGCACAGAAGAAATACAGCTACCGCGCCAAGGACGGCGGCGCGCTGCCGGTCACCAACTACACCTCCACCCTGAGCGTGGTGGCGGACGGCGGCAAGTCTGTCGTCGAATGGCGCGGCGCGTTCTACCGCGGCTTTCCCAATAACAATCCGCCGCCGGAACTCAACGACGAAGCCGCGCTCAAGGCCGTGACCGGTGTGTACCGCGGCGGCCTTGCCAACCTCAAGAAGATGATGGAATCGAAATAGCCCGGCCGTCGGACGCAACACCATGGGCACCGAAGAACAACTCGAAGACTGGAGACGCCTCGCGCTGCGCCTCGAGAGCGAAGTCGCGAAAGCGATCATCGGGCAGGCCGAGACGATCCGGCTCATCAACGTGGCGCTGTTCGCGCGCGGCCACGTGCTGCTCGAGGGCGACGTGGGGGTGGGCAAGACGACCGTGCTGCGCGCTTTTTCGCGCGCCATCGGCGGCGATTTCGAGCGTGTGGAGGGCACGGTCGACCTGATGCCGGGCGATCTGATCTATCACACCTACGTCGATGCCGAAGGGCGGCCCCGCATCGACCCGGGGCCGCTGCTGCGCCACGGCGAACGGCTGGTCACTTTCTTTTTCAACGAGATCAACCGGGCCCGGCCACAGGTGCAATCGCTGCTGTTGCGCGCCATGGCCGAGCGCACGGTATCGGCCTTCGACCGCGAGTACAGCTTTCCCCACATGACGGTGTTTGCCGACCGCAACAAGGTCGAGCGCGAAGAGACTTTCGAGCTGGCTTCGGCGGCGCGCGACCGGTTCATGTTCGAGCTGAACATGCCCAAGCCCGCCGACCGCGGCATTCGCCAGTCGCTGGTGTTCGATACGGCCTACCACGACACCGAAAGCCTGATCGACAAGGTGGCGCCCGCCATCCTGCCCTGGGACCGGCTCAACGCCATCGGCGCAGAGGTGCAGCGCAGCGTGAGTGCGAGCGAGACCATCGAGCGCTATGTGCTCGATGTGTGGGAGGCCACCGAAGCGCCGCAGAAGTTCGGCCTCCGGCTCGACGGCGTGGACATGGACCGCCTGATCCTCGCCGGTGCCAGCCCGCGCGGCATGAGCGCGCTGCTGCGCGCCGCGCGCACGGTGGCCTGGCTCGAGGGGCGCTCGCACCTGGAACCGGCCGATCTTGCGGCGGTGCTGCCCTCGGTGCTCGGCCACCGCGTGTTCTTTACGCCGGTGTACGAGTTGCGCCGTGCTGAGCTGTCGGAGGCGCTGGTGGCGCAGATCATGGACAAGATCGCGGCGCCGTGATGCCATGGAGCGCATCGACGAATTCCACTACCAGCTGCCGCGCCGCTTTGGCGGTTGGCGGCCGGGTGCGCAGCGCGGCCTGAGCCAGGGCAGCGGGCAGGAATTTGCCGCGCACCGGCGGTTGTTCGACCACCCGGACCCACGCCGCATCGATCTGCGCGCCAGCGTGTGCGACGGCCGCGGCGACTGGCTGGTGCGCATTCATCGGCTGCGCGTGGCCATCCCCGTGCATGTGGTGGTGGATGTGTCGGCCTCGATGCATTTCGGCGCCGAGCGGCGCAAACTCGACGTGGTGGCCGACTTGGTCGAGGCGCTGGGCTACAGCGCATTTCGCGCCGGCGACACGGTCGGCCTGCTGGCCTTCGACCAGCGCGAACGCGAAGACCTCTTTGTGCCCGCGCGCCACAGCCGCGGCAACGGCAGCCTGATGGCACGCATGCTGCGCGAGTGCCGTGCGACAACCGGTGCGCCGCCCACCGACGACTGGGCCTTGGCGGGCCTGCGGCGCGCCACCGAACGCCTGGTGGGCCGCGGCGGACTGGTGTTCCTGGCTTCGGACTTTCACTGGTCGATCGACGCACTCGGCGAACTGCTCGCGCAGTTCGCACCGGCCTGCGTCGTTCCGCTGGTGGTCTGGGACCCGGCGGAAATGGAGCCGCCGGACGCTCGCGCGCTGGTCGCCTTGAGCGATGCCGAAACCGGCGTGCGGCGCAGCCTGTGGATGCGCGAATCGCTGCGCGCGCGGTGGCGCGAGTCGGTCGCAAAGCGGCGCGCCGAACTCAACGCCTTGTTCAACGCGCACGGCATGCCGCCCTTTCACCTGAACGGCCGTTTCGACGCCGAAGCGCTCACGCGGTACTTCATGGAGACGACGGCATGAACCGGCTCTTTGCGGCCGTGCTGGCGCTCGCCATTGCTGCCGGCGCGGCAAGCGCCGCCACGGTCGAGCAGCCCCGCGCTTTCGGCCATGTGATCGGCGACGTTCTCACGCAGCGCGTGCTGCTTGAGCAGGCCGGCCAGCCGCTGCGCCCCGGCGCAATGCCCAGCGCTGCGCGCATCGACCTGTGGCTCGAACGCAGGCCGTCGCGCATCGAGACTGATGCCGAGGGGCGGCGCTGGCTGGCCATCGACTACCAGATCATCAACGCCCCGCGCACGCTGACCGCCGTCTCGCTGCCGGCGCTCAGCATTGCGACCGCATCGGGCGCGGCGCTGGCACTGCCTGCCTGGCCGGTCAGCATCGGCCCGCTGACACCGCTCGAAGTGCCGGGGCAAGGCGATCTGCAGCCGCTGCGGCCGGACCGCCCCGTGGCGGCGCTTCCGACCTACGCCGTCGAACGGCACCTGAAGCTCTCGTTCCTCGCACTGCTGGCGGTGCTTCTGGCATGGCTCGCCTGGTGGGCGTGGCGCAACGCCCGCGAAGCGCAGCAGCTTCCGTTCGCGCACGCCTGGCGCGAGCTGAAACGCATCGGCGACCCCGCCAGCCCCGAAGCATGGCGCGTGGTGCACCGCGCGCTGAACCGGAGCGCCGGCCGCGTGGTGCACGGCGCCAGCCTGCCGCGGCTGCTGGCGGATGCACCCTATTTGCGGCCGCTGCAGCCGCGTCTCGAAGATTTCTATCGCGAGTCGACGCGGCGCTTCTTCTTTGCCGAGAGCGCCGCCGCGTCGGCAGAGGCTCACGCCGCCTATCCGCTCAAGCCGCTGTGCCGTGCCCTGCGCAATGCGGAAAAGCGCCACCGGCATTGACGGGAGCAGAGCCATGCGCTTCGACCTCGCCCAGCCCTGGATGCTCGCTTTGCTTCCGCTCGCGCTGCTGCCGCTCTTGCGCCGGCGCAGCGACACGCTGGGCTTCTCCTACCTGGCCTGGCTGCCGTCGGATCGCATCGGCCGCCTTGTCGGTTTTCTGTGGCGTGCGTTCGCGGTCGGCGCCATGGTGTTCACCGTTCTCGGCCTTGCGGGACCCGGGCAGTCGGGCGCGGTGGTCGAGCGGCCCGGGCGCGGCGCGGAGGTGCTCATTCTCATGGACCGCAGCAGCAGCATGGACGCCACCGTTCACACCAACGGCCTGCAGACCGCGGGCCGCATGTCGCAGGAGCCCAAGGCCAAGGTCGTGCGCGACCTGCTGGGCGAATTCGTCGCCAAGCGGCCCGACAACCGGTTTGCCTTCATGACCTTCAGCACGGTGCCGATCGTGGCGGTGCCCTTCACGCAGAAGACGGACACCGTGCAGGCCGCGCTCGCCGCCACGGCCATCGGCCGCGGCTTGCCTGAAACCCGCATGGGCGCCGCGCTGCTGGCGGCCATCGAAGAGTTCGAAGGCCGCAGCTATTCGGGCAGCCGCGTGATCCTGGTCGTCTCGGACGGCGGCGCCCAGCTCGACGAGGCGACGCGCCAGCGCGTTCATGCCGGCCTGGCGCGCGAGAAGATCGGCCTCTACTGGATCTACGTGCGCAGCGGCCCCAACTCGCCCAACCTCAACACCGAAACGGTGTCGGCCTATGGCCTCGGCGAAGAACTGGCGCTGCACCAGTTCTTCAAGACATTGAGCACGCCCTACCGGCTCTACCAGGTGGACGATTCCAACGCCATGGCGGCCGCCATGGCCGAGATCGACCGTCAGCAGAATTTTCCGCTGACGATTCACGAGCGCGTGCCGCGGCGCGACCACGGCGCTGCCTTCTATGTTGCGGCGATGCTGTGCTGCGCCGGCCTGCTCGCCTGCCGTGCCGTGCAACTGCAGAGCTGGCGGAAAAACGCATGAAGCGGCGTACCGTTCACCTGATGTTCGGTGTGTTGAGCCTGTGCTGCGTCGGCACGGCATTGGAGCGCGGGTTGCGCCTGCGCCAGACGATGGACCTCAACGCGGAGATCGCCCGCATCGCGGCCGCCCCGGTCGGCAAGGACGCGGCGCCCGCACCCGTATCGGCGCCGCGCCAACTGCAGCTTGCACAAGCACTGGCGCTGTCCAAAGCCGGGGCGCACGATGCCGCGCTCAAGGGCTACGCGGCGCTGATCCAGGGCGGCGAGCGCGACCCTGTGGCGCAGGAGGCGCTTTTCAACCTCGGCAACATGTACCTGCGCCAGGGCATGGCGCAAGAGGCCGGCGCCCTGCCCCTGTTCGAACTGGGCAAGCAGCGGCTGCGCGACCTGCTGCGCGCCGCGCCGCAGGACTGGGATGCGCGCTACAACCTGGAGCGTGCGCTGCGCCTCGCGCCCGAAGACCAGGAAGCCTTTTCCGCCGAGCAGCAGCCGGCGCACGAGCAGCGGCGGGTCCGGGTTCCGGGCTTTGTTGCCGGGGACCTGCCGTGAGGCTGCGGCCGCTGCCTGCGCGATGGCTGTCAGCTTTGCGGCGCTTCGGCGGCAGCACCGGCAACGGGCCGCTGCTGCTCGCCCTGCTGCTGCTGGCGCTGGCCGTCTGGCCGCCGCGCTTGCAGCTGCAGCGCCCGGTGTTCAACTGGCAGGTGAGCTTCGACATCACGCAGAGCATGAACGTCGAAGATGTGGAGCTCAACCACGCGGCGGCGAGCCGGCTCGCGCTCGCGCGTGCGGCCATGCGCGACGTGCTGGGTGCGCTGCCCTGCGGCTCGAAGGTGGGTTGGAGCGTTTTTGCGGACTACCGCTCGGTGGTGATCCTCACGCCGGTCGAGGTCTGCAGCCACTATGAAGAACTGCTGGCCTCGCTCGAACGCATCGACGGGCGCATGCGCTGGGCCAATGCCAGCAACGTCAGCAAGGGCGTGACCTGGGCGGTGCGCGGTGCGCGCAGCATCGGGCCGGATACGAGTTTCGTCTTCATCAGCGACGGCCAGGAGTCGCCGCCGCTGCGCATCAACGAGACCCCGCCGATGACGGACATCAAGCCCGGCGACGTGAAGGGCTGGCTCGTCGGCGTGGGCGGCGATGTGCCGGTGCCCATTCCCAAGACCGGCAGCAGCGGCGAGCCCGCGGGCTACTGGCGGGCCGACGAGGTGGTGCAAGGCTCGGCCATGGGCGGCACGCTGAATCACGAGCATCTTTCGGAGCTGCGGCAAGACCATTTGCGCTCGCTCGCCGAACTGGTGGGTGTGAACTACCGGCGCCTGACCCAACCGGATGCGCTGATGAGCGCCATGCTCGATCGCCGCTATGCGCAGCAGGTGCCGACCGATACCGACCTGCGGTGGATTCCCGCGCTGCTCGCGTTGCTGCTGCTGGCATGGCGGTTTGCGCCGGATTTCGGCTGGCTGCGCGAACGGCGGCCGATGGCGCGGGAGAAGAAAGCGGCCGAACGCTTTCAGCCGCGCGGCCTCACGCGTCCGGCGTGACCAGCGCGGCGGAAAGCCGGCGCGAACTGGCCGGATCGCGAAACACCAGCGGATGCTCGACCGGCGCCGCGGGGTCTCGCGCAGCCGCACGCTCCACCGCCTCGACCACGCGGTGGTGGTCCGGGCTCTTCGCGCACACCGGATCGGCCGCGGCCGCATCCTGCGCCAGCAGGTAGGCCTGGCAGCGGCAGCCGCCCAGGTCTTGCTCGCGCTGGTCGCAGCTCGCGCAGGGCTCCTTCATCCAGCCGGTTCCGCGGTAGCGGTTGAAGCCTTCCGAGTCGAACCAGATGTCGCGCACGCTGTGCGCCTTCACGTTCGGAAACTCGAGGCCCGGCAGCATCTTGGCGGTGTGGCACGGCAGCGCGGTGCCGTCGGGCGCCACGGTAAGGAACATGCTGCCCCAGCCGTTGACGCATTTCTTGGCCTTGCCCTCGTGGTAGTCGGGCGCCACGAAGAAGATGCGCATGCGCTCGCCGAGCCGCTTGCGCCAGGCATCGGTCACCTCCTCGGCATGGCGCAGCTGCTCGTGCGTGGGCAGCAACTGGTCGCGGTTCACGAAGGCCCACGAGTAGTACTGCGTGTTGGCAAGCTCGAGGTACTCGGCGCCCATCTCGTGCGCCATCTCGATGATGCGGTCGATGTGGTCGATGTTCATGCGGTGGATCACCACGTTCAGCACCATCGGCCAGCCCTGGTCCTTGATGATCTTCGCGACCCGGTTCTTCAGTTCGAAGGTCTTGGTGTGCGAGAGAAAGTCGTTCATCTCGCGCGTGGAATCCTGGAACGACAGCTGCACGTGGTCCAGGCCCGCAGCCTTGAGCGCGGCGGCGCGCTGCGCCGTGAGGCCGACGCCCGAGGTCAGCAGGTTGGTGTAGTAGCCCAGGCGCGCGGCCTCGGCAATGATGATATCGAGGTCGTCGCGCAGCAGCGGCTCGCCGCCCGACAAGCCGCACTGCACCGCGCCGAGTTCGCGGCCTTCGCGCAGCACCCGCAGCCAGTCGTCGGTGCCGAGCTCGTCCTCTTGCCGGGCGAAGTCGACCGGGTTGAAGCAGAACACGCAATGCAGCGGACAGCGGTAGGTCAGCTCGGCCAGCAGCCAGAGCGGCGGTCCGGGGCGGGGTGCCGCATTTGTCATGCAGGGTCCCAGCGCAGCCAGTTCTGCTGCGCCGCCATTTCGACGAAGCCGCGCACCTCGGGTTCGAGCCCGGTGGTGTCGAAGGCTTGTTCCAGGTCGGCCACGATCTGCGCGACGCTGCGCTCGCCGTCGCAGCGCTTCATGATCTCGCCCGCGCTGCCGTTCAGCCGCACCATGCCCTCGGGGTACAGCAGCACATGGCAGTCTTGCGCCGGCTCCCATTGCAGGCGAAAGCCGGGGCCGACGCGGGGTTTGCTTTCGGCGGCAAGCATGGTCTTGGCCTCGGTCATGCCGTTGCCTCCGTCACGCCGTAGCGCGTTGCCATGGCGTCGTTCATGGCCCAGAGGATGTCGAGCTTGAACTGCAGCACCTCCAGCGCGCGCTCCTGCAGCGCGCGGGTGTCGAAGTGCCCGAGCGTGATGGCCAGGCCCTGCTCCACGTCGCGCCGCGCCTGACTCACGCGGTTGCGAAAGTAGCTCAGGCCGCCCGGCTCGATCCACGCGTAGTGCTCGGGCCAGGTGGCCAGGCGCTGCTTGTGGATTTCGGGCGCGAAGAGCTCGGTGAGCGACGAGCACACCGCCTCTTGCCACGGCGCGCGGCGCGCGAAGTTCACATAGGCATCGACCGCAAAACGCATCGCCGGCACCACGTGGCGCAGGTCGAGCACCTCTTCGCGCGAAAGTCCCACGGCTTCGGCCAGGCGCAGCCAGGCTTCGATGCCGCCTTCGTCCTTGATGCCGCCAAGTTCGAAACCGTCGTGGTCGAGAATGCGCTGCACCCAGCCGCGCCGCACCTCGGGATCGGGGCAGTTCGAGATCACCGCGCCGTCCTTGATGGGGATCGCGATCTGGTAGTAGAAGCGGTTGGCCACCCAGCCGCGAATCTGCTCGGGCGTGGCACGGCCGCTGTTGAGCATGACGTTGAACGGATGATGGATGTGATAGCTGCGGCCGCGCTCGCGCAGCTTGGCTTCGAACTCTTCACGGCCCCACGCCGGCGCAGCTTGCTCGCTCCCGGTGGCCGGGCGGAACGGGTCCTGGATTCTGTCGGCGTGCATGGTGGTGGGCCCGGCGCTTTGCTTCAGAGTTGAATCGTCATCCCGTCCTCGCACGGCTCGATGCGCGCGCGCCGCAGCAGCACGTGCTCATCGGAGTCTTCGTCGAGGATGGGGTTGGTGTTGTTGATGTGAATCAGCATGCGGCGGGTGGCCGCGGGCAGCCGCGCCAGCCATTCGATCATGCCCCCCTCGCCCGACTGTGGCAGGTGACCGATCTCGCGCGCGCGTTTGCCGCTGACACCGAGGCGGACCATCTCGTCGTCGGTCCAGAAGGTGCCATCGACCATGACGGCATCGGCGCTTGCCATGGCGTCGAACACCGGCGGCGTGATGGCGCCCAGGCCCGGCGCATAGAACAGGCTCTTGCCGCTCTTGCGGTCGAACATGGTCACACCGATGTTGTCGCCAGCCACCTGCTGCTCGCGGTGCGGGGAATACGGCGCAGCCTTGCCGGTGAGCGCGAGCGCGCGAAAACTCAGGTCGGGCACGCCCGGCACTTCGAAGGCATTGCCGTCGAGCGCGATCGGGTGGCGGGCCACGCCGCAATAGTGCGAGAGCACGCGCAGCACGGGATTACCCTGACTCAGGTCTTCGGCGACCGGGTCGGTGCACCACAGCGGCAGCGGCGTGCCGCGCTCGCGCAGCATGAAAAGTCCCGTGGCATGGTCGACCTGTCCGTCGATCAGCACCACGCCGGCAATGGCGGTGTCGCGCAGTGCACGTGCCGGCTGCAGCACCGGGCTGTTGCGAATCTGCTCGAGGATGTCAGGCGATGCGTTGAACAGCACGCCATCGGCGCTGTCGTCGGGCTGAACGAAGATCGAAGACTGCGTGCGCGGCTTGGCGCGCACCGTGCCCGCGCGCACACCGGCGCAATTGGGGCAGTTGCAGTTCCATTGCGGAAAGCCGCCGCCGGCAGCCGAGCCCAGAACGGTGATGCGCATCGAATGAGGAAGAAAGGGGTTCGAAACAACCCACCCCGGGCATGCCGGGGCGGGTTGTGAAGAAGCGCGCAATCAGCGTGCGCTGACGTACATCGTGATCTCGAAGCCGAAGCGAAGATCAGTTGCCGTCGGGGTTTCCCATTTCATAGTGTCTCCTGAAAAAGTTGCACAGCGCCACGTGGCGGCTGCGGGAACTTCGAGCGCTCCAGAACGCATATTGAACCGATGCATCGCCGCAACCTAGCCGTGAAATCATGAATGGTGCTTCATGATTTTCATGAATAGCGGCAGTGAGGCCACCGCGTACCATGGCCCTCGTGCTTTCTACCGGCCTGTACCCTGAAACTCCGCCTTGGCGCACCCACGCATGGGAGGTGCCGCACGGCCATGTGCTGCATGTAGAAGAAAGTGGTGATCCGGCGGGCCTCTGCGCCGTGGTGCTGCACGGCGGACCGGGCTCGGGCACATCGCCGCTGCTGCGCCGCTTCTTCGACCCTGCGCGGTATCGCGTGATCTGCATCGACCAGCGCGGTGCCGGCCGGAGCCGCCCGCGCGGTGCGACGGTGCATAACCGCACAGAAAATCTGCTCGAGGATTTACGCCTTGTGCGCGAGCGGCTCGAAGTGCCGCGCTGGCTCGTGGTCGGCGGCTCATGGGGCGCCACGCTGGCGCTCGCCCATGCGGCGGCAGAGCCGCAAGCGGTGGCGGCCCTGCTGCTGCGAGCGGTGTTCCTGCCGCGCGCCGAAGACATCGAAGGCTTCTTCCAGGACACAGCCGGCCGCGCCACCGCCGCCTGGGAGCGGTTCGCCTCCGTGGCACCGACCGATCAACGCCACGACTTGCTGAGCTTTCTCGCCCGCGGCCTCCAGCCACCGGCGCGCGGCGGCGATGCGGACCTTCCCCGGCGGCTCGCTCTCGCGTGGTGGCATTGGGAAAGAACGCTCGCCGGCGGCGCCTCCCCGGCATCGGACGACGAGCGTGCAGCCGAACCCGATCGCGAGACGCTCGACGCGCTGGTCGACCGCTACCGGGTGCAGAGCCATTACCTGCTGCACCGCTGTTGGCTCGACACGCCCCCGCTGCTCGATCGGCTCGACGCGCTCCCCAAGGTGCCCACCCTGCTGCTCCATTCGCGCGACGACCGGGTCTGCCGGCCCGAAGGCGCGCAGGCGGTGCACGAGCGCATCGCACACAGCCAGTTGCAGTGGGTCGACGGCGCGGGCCACGACCCTTCGCATCCAGCGATGGCATCGGCGATGGTCGCAGCGCTCGACAACTGTGCGCAGCATGGCCACTTCGGAAGCGGGACTGCGCCGTGACGCTGCGCCTGAAGATCAACCTGATCGTCAGCCTGCTCACGCTGCTGTTCGTTGCGGCCATGCTCGCGCTGCAGGTGCGCGCCATGCGCGAATCGGTGCATGAAGAAGTCGTGGCGGCCAATCGCGTGGCGGCGCAGCTGCTGAACCGCACCGCCTGGCTCTATGCGGCGCAGGGCACGCCGGCCATGCTGTCGTTTCTGCAAGGCGTGGGGCGCGTGCGCTCCAACGACATCACGCTGCTCGACAGCGACGACCGCGTGCTGTACAGCTCGCCCACTTCGGTCTACAAGGCCGGGCGCGATGCGCCGGACTGGTTCGCCGGCGTGGTTTCGCCGCCGCCCTCGCAGTTGTCCATTGCCTTTCCGGGCGGCCGGCTCGCGGTGGTTTCCAACGCTTCGCGCGCCGTGCTCGACGCATGGGACGATTTCGTGCTGCTGATGCTCAGCGCGCTGGGCTTGCTGGCGGTCGTCAACGCGGGCGTGTTCTGGCTCGTGGGCCGCGCGACGCGCCCGTTCGCGGACATCGTCGATGCACTGAACCAACTCGAGAGCGGCCGCTTCGACGTGGCGCTTCGCGCCCTGCCCGGCACCGAGGCCGCAGCCATCGGCGCGGCCTTCAACCGCATGGTCGGCATGCTGCAGCAGCACATCGAGACCGAGCGCCGCGCCGTGCGGGCCGAAGGTCGCCTGTCGGAAAGCCGCGAGCTCGGCCGCTGGGTCGACCAGAAGATCGAGCAGGAGCGCCGCCTCATCGCGCGCGAGCTGCACGACGAACTGGGGCAGTCGGTCACCGCGATGCGCAGCATGGCCTTGTCGATCGCGCAGCGCGTGCAGGCGCTCGACCCGCAGGCCGAGCAGGCGGCGCGGCTGATCGCCGAGGAATCTGGCCGCCTCTACACGGCCATGCACGGCATGATCCCGCGCCTGACGCCGCTGGTGCTCGACAAGTTCGGGCTGGTGGCCGCACTCGAAGACCTGGTGGAGCGAACCCGCAACAGCCATGGCGAGGTGCAGATCGACTGGCATCTGGACATCGAGCTCGACCGGCTCCGGCTCGACACCGACACCGCGCTGGTGCTGTACCGCGCCGCGCAGGAAGGCATCACCAACGCCCTGCGGCACGGCGAGGCGCGCCGTATCGTGCTTGCATTGCAGGGCGACCAACAAACGGTGAAGCTCACGCTGACGGACGATGGGCACGGCCTTCCCGGCCCTGCCGCTGCAAGGGAAACCAGCACCGGGCACTATGGCCTGCGGTGGCTCGCGGAGCGCATCGACAGCCTGGGCGGCGAGTTGCGCCTTGAACCCGCCGCGCCCAGCGGTGCCCAATTGACGGTGCGGCTGCCTTTGCCGGCAGCCGCCGCGGAGAACACATGACCCAGGCGACTCAGCCGATTCGAGTGATGCTGGTGGACGACCACGCGCTGGTGCGCATGGGCTTTCGCATGCTGCTGGCCGACGCGCAGATCGAAGTGGCGGCCGAAGCCGACACCGGCGAACAGGCCTGCCAGGACTATCCGCAGGTGCGGCCCGACCTGGTGGTGATGGACCTTTCGATGCCCGGCATGGGCGGCCTCGAAGCCCTGCGGCGCCTGCTGGCCCACGACCCCAAAGCGCGCGTGCTGGCGTTGTCGGCACATGAAGACACCATTCATCCGCGCCGCGTGCTGCGGGCCGGCGCACTCGGCTACCTGGCCAAGCGCAGCGCGCCCGACGCGCTGATTGCCGCCGTGAAGGCGGTGGCGCGGGGCGAGCGCTACATCGACGCCAACACTGCGCAGGCGCTCGCGACGGCGCAGATCGAGGGCGAAGCCAACCCGGCCGACCTGCTCAGCGAGCGCGAGTTCTCGGTCTTCATCCAACTCGCGCGCGGCATGACGGTAGCGCAGATTGCGAGCACGCTGAACCTTTCGCTCAGCACGGTCGGTTCGCACCTTTACCGCGTGAAGCAGAAGCTCGGCGCCACGAACCAGGCCGAGCTGACGTGGGTGGCGCTGCGGTGGGGGTTGATCCAGGTGTAGCTCAGCTGCGCTCGAGAATCGGCCAGCCGGATTGCAACGCCCGCGCGCGCAGGCGTTCATCCGGGGCCACTGCCACAGGGTCCGATACCGCCTCCAGCAACGGCAAGTCGCTCGCCGAATCGGAATAGAACCACGACTGCTCGAGCGCATCGAGCCGCGTGCCATGCAGCGCCAACCACTGGTTCACATGCGCCAGCTTGTGAACCCCGAAGCACGGGTCGCCATCGATGCCGCCGTCGAGCGTGTCGTCGATCACCAGCGAGCGCGTGGCCAGCACGTCGGCCACGCCGAACACCCGGCCGAAGGGCTCGGCGATGAAGCGGGTGGTCGCGGTCACGATGGCGCAGAGGTGGCCCGCGGCCTGGTGCTTTCGCACCAGCGCGCGCATCGCCTCGGGCACCCGCGGCGCCATCTCGGCCTCGAACTCCGCGGCCCACTGCCGGAGCCTGAGCATCCCGAAGCTCGCCAGCGGCGCAACGCTGACGCGATGCAGCTCGCGGATGTCGAGCGTGCCGTCCAAGTACTGCTGGCAATAGCCGAGGTAGACCGTTTCGGCATCCGCCGGGAGCACGCCGCGCGCCACCAGGAAGCGCGTCCAGGCCATGCCGCTGTCGAACGGAATCAGCGTGTGATCGAGATCGAACAGCGCCAGCTTCATTGCGGGACCGACAGCGAACTGCGCATCGGCATCAAGCAGCAGCAGCAGCCGAAGCCTCTTGCGGCCGCAGCTGAGACTCAGTGAGCAACTGCGCCGGCAGCACGCCGCGCAACGCGTTGCACACCACGAGCTTCTGTGCCGCTTGCAGGTCTTGCAGAGACAGGCTGCGCTCCGCGGCTTCCCAGATGGAGTCTTCGATCAGCACGCCGCGCATCACGCCGGGCAGCGCACCGTCGGAAACGGGCGGTGTCCACCAGCGACCGTCGATGCGTGCAAAGAGCGTGCTGCGCCCGCCTTCGACAAGCCGGCCGTCCTCCGTGAAGAACAGGCTGTCGAAGGCGCCGGCGCGTTCCGCGGCGCGCACGCCAGCATCGTAGTGCTGGCGCACGGTGGTCTTGAAGGCGGCCAGCGGATTGGCATTGGGCAAGCGCTGGTCCGCAACAACGAGCTTGACCGCGCCCGGAGGCAACGGCGGCAACGGGGAGTGCGTGATGCCGATGCGCCCGTCGTGCGCAAGCGCCAGGCGCAGCCGCGACGGCTGGCTGGGCGACAGTGCGGGCAATGCTTCTTGCAGCGCCTCCATTGCGGCATCGCGGCTGAACCTGAAGCCCAGCGCACGCGCGCTGCCCGCCAGCCGGCCCAGGTGCCGGTCCAGGTAGCGGATGCCTTCGCGCGGTGTGACCAGCATGGTTTCGAAGAGCTCGAAACCGGGATCGAGGGCGGTGAGAAAGCGCGCCTTGAGCAGGCACTCCTCGAACTCGTCGGCCGCGACGCTGTCTTGCACGATGCCAGCGCCGATGCCCAGGCGCAGCGGCCGCAAGCCCTCGCATTCCGCGCCCAGCGTGAGCGTGCGAATGGCCACCGAGAGGCAGAAGTCGCCGATGGCCTCGCCTTGCGCCGGCGCATCGACCCAGCCGATGGCGCCGCAGTAAAGGCCGCGCGACGTGCTCTCGAGTTCGGCGATCCATTCCATGGTGCGATGCTTGGGCGCACCGGTGATGGAGCCGCAGGGAAACACCGCGCGCAGCAGCTCGGGCATGCCGACGCCTGCCCGCAGCGTCGCCTGCACGGTCGAGGTCATCTGGAACACGGTGGCGTAGGGCTCGATGGCGAAGAGCGTCGGCACCTTGACAGAACCGACCTCGGCCACGCGGCCGATGTCGTTGCGCAACAGGTCGACGATCATCACGTTCTCGGCCCGGTTCTTGGTGTCGACCGAGAGCAGGCGCGCCATTTCGCTGTCGCCTTCGGGCGCATCGACGCGCGCCGCGGTGCCTTTCATGGGGCGCGCGGTGAGCACGCCGGCGTCGTTCCGCAGGAAGAGTTCGGGCGAGCAGGAGAGCACGTGGGTGGTTTCCTCCGCCGGGTCGTTCTCGCCGGCCGTGCCGGTGCTTTCCGGCAGCGCGATCAGCGCGCCATAGGCCACCGGCTGCCGCTCGCGCAGCCGGCGGTACAAAGCAACGGGCGAACCATAGCTTCGTCCATGCAGCCGGTACGTGAAGTTGACCTGGTAGGTCTCGCCCGCGGCGATGGCTTCGTGAATGCGCGCGATGGCCTCGGTGAAGGCGGGTTCGTCGATGCTGGGCTGCAGGTCCATCACGCCGGCGGGCTGCGAGATGCCGGCTTCATGCGCTTCGCCGGCCTCGCGCCGTTCGAGCTTTTCCAGCCAGGTGCCGGCCTCGCCGGCCGAGAGCCTGGCGCAGTCGCGGAACATCAACACGCGCAGTGCCGAAGCGTCGTTCGGCGCGAGCCGTGCCTGCCCCGCATGCAACAGCTTGGCGCCCCATTCGTAGTCGGCCAGCAGCACCGCATGCAGGCCCTGGCGCAAATCGGCATCGACCCGCGCCCACATGTCGGCGAGGCCGGCCGCATCGGTGCAGCGGTGCTCGCGGACGAACCCGGTATGCAGCCGGCTCGTGGGCCGCTCCGGCGTCGAGCCGCAGTCGTCGAGAAGCGCGAAAGATGGCAAGGTCAGCTCCAGTCGTCCATGTCGTGCTTGATGCGATGGCGGTTGGCAATCAGCTCGTCGACCGAGGGCTCGTTGTTCAGCGCGCGCCGGATGGCCAGCTTGGTGGCTTCGTAGTTGGTACGGTACATGTCTTTCTTGTCGAGGTCCTGGTCTTTGGCGCAGCGCGGATCGATCCACACCAGGCTGATGATGCACAGCGAGTTGGCGTGTTCCCTGGGGATGATGCCTTCGATCAGGCAATCGACCACCGCGTCGGCCGTTGCGCTCTGCACCACGCCGCCGAACAGGTCGATGTTGCCCACATCCTTCAGCGTGACCTTGGGCACCATGATCGTGGCCGGCCGCACGAGCTGGTTGCACGCACGGATCGCGAACATCGCGGTATGGCCCTTGCTCTGCGCCATCATATTGGCGAAGGCCTGGCCCACGGGCCCGTCTGTCGCGCCGATCAGGATCTCTGGCATGGCGTCGGTGAACTGGCCCTCCCTGGCAAGAACGGTGGCTTCGCCTGCATGGAAAAGATAAGGGTGCGTCATATGGAGAGTATCCGGAGGGTTTGAAAAGCCTTGGGGCGAGTCTCAAAGGCAGATGAGAAGCTCGCCTTTGCCGTCGGCCGAGAGATCGCCCAGGTGGCGTTCGATGCGGCGTGCGGGCAAGCCGCTGAAAAGTCCGCCGTGGCGCGCGAGGTCGCGTGCCAGCAGCGCCCAGAACACCGGAGTCGCGGCGCGGTTGGGCACGAAGGTCAGCGCCGTCCGGAGGCCTTCCGGCAGGGCCGCTCCCGCCTCGGCGAAGACGATGCTGCCGCGGCGCATGCCATAGCCCGCATGCGCGCCGACATGCCCGCCCACGGCGATCGTACCCGCCACCATGCGCGAACCCAGGAACGCGCCCGTGCCGCCATGAACCAGCGCGGTGCCGCGGCGCATGCGGTCGCCGAAGCGCTCGCCCGCGTTGCCGTGAACGACGAAGGTGCCGCCGCGCATGCCGTCCATGCTGCCGGGCAGGGTACTCGCGGCGAAATCGCCAACGTCGCCCGCCACCGTGAGCATGCCGCCCGCCATTTCGCAGGCGGCCAGCAAGCCGGCACGGCCTTCGATGCGCAGCTCGCCGCCGCGCATGCAGCCGCCCGCATAGTGGCCCGCATGGCCGTCGACGCGAATGCGGCCACCGTCCATCTGCCAGCCGATGCGGTCGAAGCGCTCTAGGTTGCCCTCGAAATGCAGCACGCCCTCCTCGCCCGGCGTGATGTCGAACAGCTCGGCCAGCGCCAGCATCTCGTTGCCGTGTCCCACGGGCAGCTGCCCGACCTGCGCAGCCGACAGTTGTGCAAGCGCAACCGGCACGATGCCGCGCAGATCGACGCGCAATGCGGGCATCTGCCGCAGCCTGAAATGCCATCCGCTCATAACGCAACCTCCGCGCTGCGCGCTGCGGTATTCGCCTTGGGAGCGGCCCGGCGGCTCATAACGCAACCTCCGCGCTGCGCGCTGCGGTATTCGCCTTGGGAGCGGCCCGGCGGCTCATGGCGAATCTCCCGCGCCAAGCAGCTTGTGCAAGTGGAAATGGAAGGGGCCCAGCTTGCCGCCGTAGTTGCCGGCGGAGATGCGCAGCAGCCCGCCGGCCGGCCCGATGGCGATGGCGGCCTCCATGCCGACGCGCATGGCGGCGGCCACGTCGGCTTCGGTCAGGCCGTCGATCACGATTTCCATCACGCAGCCGATCTCCTCGGTGGATGCAGCACCACGGCCTGCCAGTTCGCTGTGGGCCACGAGGCCCACGAGGCTGGGGCAGAAGGCGTCGTTGGTCGAGGCATTCAGGTTCGCGTAGCGGCTGCCGACCTTCGAGCCCGAGCGCACCACGCCGCCTGGAAACGGCATGACCACGTTGGGCAGCCGCTTCATCGCCGCCACGGCAGCCTCGGAGGCAGCCAATGCGCCATCGGTGTCGCGCGCCAGCAGCAGCAGGTTGCCGCCGCCGACCGCCTTGACCACGGGCGTATCTTCCTGTGCGACGAATTCGCCGTCCATCACCGGCACGCGCCAGTAGCGCACGCCGTCGATCACCTTCGAAATCTGCCAGCCGTCGCCGAAGAAGCGCAGGTTCTTGCCGAGCGCGGCCACGTCGCTGCCGGCATGGCGCGGCAGGCCGGCGAACACCGCCGTGGTCGGGCAGGTCAGCACGCACTGGCCCACGCGGCGCTCGAGCTGCTTGCCAAGCTCCTTGCCCGACATGGAGAACATCAGCACGCTCACGCCCGGCCGGCCATCGGGCGTCTCGCTCGGGCTCAGCTCGCGCTCGATGCCGGCCTCGCAACCGCAGGCGATGACCGAGGTCGCGAAGCCCGTGGCGGACACCGCCGCATGGCGCGCCCATTCGAGGGTGTGCGCCGTAATGACGATGCGCGTGGCCTTCATCGGAAAGGCCTCTGCAAAGGTTTCGTCGACGACGACGCCGTTGCGTTGCAGGGGCGGCGCCGCCGTCATGCCGCACCCGCCTTCATGACGACGTCTCCTGGAAACACGCGGCGGGCAGCAGGCGCCCGCCGTTGCAGCATTGGCACAGCTCGTCGTGGCCGATCGCGATGTGGTCGAAATTGACCGAACCCTGCGCCGCGAGATGCCGGCGCAGCCGCTGCTCGATGCCCCGGTCGTAGTCCGGCGCGACGAAGTGCGTGCCGCCCACCGGCGCCGCCGTGACGCGCCCGGCGCGCGAGACCAGTGCGCCGTCCTTGAACACATACTCGGGCGTTGCGAACATCGCCTCGCGGTCGGCGTTCTCGCGGTACACCGCGATGTCGGCCGCGGCGCCCGCGCCCAGGTGGCCGCGGTCGCGCAACCCCAGCAGGCGCGCAGGGCCGGCGCGGGTCATGATCGCGATCTCGTAGAGCGTCAGTTCGCGCGTGATCGAGCGCAGCGCCGCCTGGTCCGCCACTTCGGGGTGCAGCTTGGCCAGTTGCTCCGCGCGAAAGCTGCGGTCCATCAACAGGCGGATCAGGTGCGGATAGCTCGTGAACGGGCCGCCGTTGGGATGGTCGGTGGTCAGCACCACGCGCCACGGATCGTCGACCAGCAGAAAGATCTCCAGCCCGATCACCCACTGGAGCGCATTCACATAGCTTTGCTCGCGGTAGCGGAACGGCACCACGCCGCAGCCGGCTTCGCACTCGATGTCGGCGCCGATCCACTTGCGCGGATCGGCCAGGCCCGATTGCGCGTGCTGCCGCATGGTGTCGCCCGAGGCCGTGACGGTCTGGCCGAACATGATCTGGCCCACGTCGATGCTGACGTTCTTGTTCGCGTTCACTACCTCCGCCAACTGCAGCGCCGCGGAAGAGAACTTCTTCGGTCCCTCGGTGCCGTAGGCATGGAACTGGATGTGCGTGAGGTGGCCGGGCAAGCCGTCCAGTGCGGCGATGGTGTCGAGCGTCGACTGGATGTTGCCCGCCACCCCCAGGTTGCTGCCGTGGATGTGCAGCGGATGCGGCACGCCGAGTTCGCGCAGTGCGCGCGCCAGCGTGTGCACCACCTGCCGCGGCGTGACCTGCCAGTGCACGTGGTTCTCGTCGACGTCGAGCTTGCGCTGGTTGAACTTGAAGGCCGAGATGCCGCCGGGGTTCACCACCTTCACGCCCATCGCTTTGCTGGCGTTGATGGTCCAGCCTGCATAGTCTCGGATGCGTTCGAAATCCCAGCGCTCGGCCAGCATGCGCAGAAACAGTTCGTCGTTGCCGAGCATCACGTACGCGCCGTGGTCGAGGATGGGCGTGTCGCCCATCTCCATGTGCGTGTGGCGCGCGTTGCAGGCCATCATGGCCGGCTCGAAGGCCGCCGTGTAGCCCATCTCGACGTAGCGGTAGCCGGTGGCCAGCGTTCCGGGCGTGCAGGTGCCGCACGACGCGAGCTCGAGCACGTTGTCGGGCAGCGCAAGGGGGTTCGCGTTGGCGCGGTGGTCTTCGGGCATGAGCATGCGCGCAAGATTGACTTTGCCGCCGCCGATGTGGGTGTGCATGTCGATGCCGCCGGCCATCACGATGCAGCCACCGAGGTCGATCTCCTCGGTCGCGACCTCGTTCGGCGCGAGGTCCACCATGCGGCCGTCGCGCAGGTACAGGTCGCGCACCTCGTCGCAGCCGTTCGTGGGGTCGATGACGCGGCCGCCGCGCAAGCGAAGCGTGGTCATTGCACGCGCCCCTGCTTCAGCGACTTGACGGACTGGGTCAGGCGCCGGAGCACATCTCCGACATTCGGCAACCCGTCTTCGTACAGCGCGCGCAGCGGAAGCAGCACCGAGCCGTCGGTACGGAACAGATGGCCGTCGGTGCCGATGCCGGGTGTGGCCACGGGAATGAACACCTGCTGGTGCGCACTCGCCGCCCCGTTGCGCGGCCGCAAGCCCGGATGGCCGAGGACGATGCGCGGCATGCCGGCCTGGGGCGGCGCGGGCTCGGAGCCGTAGCTCGACACCCACAGCAGCGTGTCGACCGCGCCATCGGCGAGCAGGCGCCCGGCGTCGAAACACAGCGGCTCGTGTTCCAGGCCCAGGGGTCCGGCGCGCGAACGCAGCGGCAGGCCCGAGAGCCATGCGAACACCTGGTTCACGGTGGCGGCACCGTCGCCGCCGCCCAGCGACAGCGAGGCCGCGCGCGTGCTCCGGTTGAGCGTGGCAACGATGCGCTGAATGGCCTCGATGATCAACGCGCCCTGTGCCGGCAGGCGGCCGGGCTCGTACACCAGCACCGAATAGCGCGATGCCCGCAAGCGCATCGACAGTGCCGCCAGGCCGGCCGGCACGCGATCGTCGCCGGGCGGAATGCGGCCCGCGACGATGGCCGCGAGCAGGGCCACGGTGTCGAACAGGTCGCCGTGCATGGGCAGCATTTCGGCGTGCACGTCATCGCGTTCCCCGATGCCGCAGCGGCGGAAGAATTCCGGATAGCGTGCGGTGGGATCTGCAGTCATGCAAACGATCAGCTCGGCCCGCGTTCTCACTTCCGCCAGCGTGGTGGTGAAGCCGCCGCGGTCTTGCAGGGCGCGCAAGCCATGCATCATCGCCTGCCCTTGCGCGGGGTCGCAAATGGCGCCGGTTTCGCAGGCCAGCGCATACAAGGCCCGGGCACCCGCGACGTCGGTGCCGAGCCCGCCGAACAAGGGTTGTCGGCTGGCCGCGAGCAGGGATGCGGCGGCGGCAAGCGCGGTGTCGAGATCGCAGTCGCGGCCGTCGACCTGCGGCTGCGCGGTGGGCGGGGAGCCGTCGAAGGCAGCCAGTGCGGTGCGCGCGCGCGGGCAGTCGCTGCCGACCAGCTTCAGCGGTGTGCCGGGCGGTCCGAGGTCGACGCCGAAGGTGTCGCACAACAGGGGACAGAACGGACAGGTCCACGGAGGATCGGCGGGCTGCGCGGCGGGGTCGAATTCGCTCATGGGTGGGCAACCACGCAAGGCATGTGCCATTCACCGATCTGGCTCGCGCGCCTCGGACGCGGGGGGAATTCGGCTGGCAGACGGCCGCATGGCACACACGTTGTGAGACATAGTGTTGCGGTTTTGACGGTCAATGCGTGCCGGTTGCGGCTCCCGGCAGTGCATGCAGGCTCCGCGCGGGATGGCACGGTTCGTGTGTGCGGCGGGTTGATGGCATGCCACACCCACCCTCGCCGCACCCGATCCGCCGGATCAGCGGCGCACCCGTGGCAGGTGCAGGTCGTGCAGCGCGCTGGCGACCAGCCAGGCATCGGCGCCGGCCG